>CANJLH010000012.1 GCA_947475415.1 Caulobacteraceae bacterium | reverse complement strand
TTCGCTGCCGACCTGAAAAAGCAAGGGGCTGCTTCGCTCCGCATAGCCGGAGGCTACGCTACGCAGCCCCTTGCTTCACCTGCCCACGTGGGCAACAACGATGCCGAGGCTCTAATCGCAACTGGATGATAGTTGGGGGTCACGTCACGGTCAGCGCAGTCGCCTCATGAAAAGCCTGCAATCCCAAGCCAGCGACTTCGCGGAAGTCACACCATCCTCGCGTGTCGCCGCAGAATGCGGATCAGGCGCTCGGCTGTGGGGGAGAGGCTGCGGCCGGCGAGCTTGACGATAGACATTCGGGTCGTCACCTGCCGCCCCGCCGCGCGCAACGGTAGAGTGACTAGGGCGCCTTCCTGCACCTCGCGCGTAATCGATCGCGCGTCGGTCATCAGCACCGCGTTGCTGTTGCGGGTCACAGACGCCAGGGTGGCCATGTCGTCGCAGGCGAACCAGCCAGCGTTCGCCGGACTCGGGGTGTCGCTGACTCGCACGCCGAGGGACTCAAGTTTCTCCGCCACGAATCGCGGCAGGGCCAGGGGAAACGCCATCAGGTCCGCAGGCGTAATCTCCGCGCGCGGGACAAGCGGGTGTCCGGGACGGACGGCGAATTGAACGGCCAAGGTCATGAGCGGCTGGATCGCCAACGCAGCCCGACTACGGAGCGGGCGGACGTCGCCGACGTAGAATTCCAGCTCCTCGGCGATGAGCTGCTTGTGCAGGACGACCGAGTTTGCGGTCACGACGCCGATGTGCAGGCCGGGATGCGCTCGGCCCATCTCGGCGACCGCATTCGCGACCACGGTGGCGCAGAGATACGGGCTGGCGCCAAATTCGACGCCGCCCAGCCTTGCGTCGCGGATGAACGCGACCTCTTCCACCAGGCTGGCGGCTTGCGACAGCAGCGACTGTGCGCGCTCGAGGACCATCACCCCCGCCGGTGTCGGCGAGACGCGGGCGTGGGTGCGATCGAAAAGCCGAAGCCCGAATTCCTGCTCCAGGGACTGAATGCTCCGGGTAAGCGCCGATTGAGTGATCCCAAGAGCCACGCTGGCGCGGGTGAAATTGGCTTCCCGAGCCAGGACGGCGGCGTGGCGCAGCTTGCGCAGGTCCTCGAAGCCCGAGCTAGCGTGGGGTGCGGTCATCGGCGTGAACCAGCGAAAACCGGGGCCACGCCATACGCGGCATATTCCCCAGGTTCATAGAAATCGTCTGTCTCATGCATTGGACAAATAGTGGCGCCTGTCGGTAACTGAGATCAAGTCGCGGATGCGGAAGACACAGGGCGGAAACCGACGATGGAGCTAAGCGCGGCCGAGCCTCGGGGCTATCTGCACGGCGTGCGGGTCATCGAACTCGCCGACGAACTGGGGGAATATTGCGGCAAGGTGCTAGCTGGACTGGGCGCCGACGTCATCAAGATCGAGCCGCCGGGCGGGGAGGCCACCCGCACCATCGGGCCCTTCTACAAGGATGAATCCCACCCCGACCGAAGCCTCCATTTCTGGCACTACAACCAGGGCAAGCGCGGAGTCGTTCTGGACCTGGACCAACCGGCCGACTGGGCGTCATTCGCTGAACTGCTGGCCTCGGCCGACGTTCTTTTGGACACCCGCCACCGCGTCTATC
Organism: Caulobacteraceae bacterium; assembly: GCA_947475415.1. GTDB lineage: Bacteria > Pseudomonadota > Alphaproteobacteria > Caulobacterales > Caulobacteraceae > Phenylobacterium. The sequence continues at coordinate 113,838 of CANJLH010000012.1, read as the reverse complement.
TCAGGGATCGAGGCCTGACGCCACAGGTTCTGGACGAGCGGTTTCCGCGTCTGGTCCACGCCAGGATCAGCCCCTTCGGCGACGAGGGGCCCTGGGCGGACCACAAGGCCAGCGATCTCATCCACCTCGCGCTCGGCGGGGTGATGATGAACTGCGGCTATGATGCCGACCCGAGCGGCGCCTATGACACCGCGCCGATCGCGCCGCAGATGTGGCAGTCCTGCCATGTGGCCGGCGAAGTGACGGCGGTGCAGGTGATGGCGGCGCTGATCTATCGAAACGACACCGGGCGCGGTCAGCGCCTTTCGACCTCGGTGCACGATGCGGTAGCCAAGAACACCGAGATCGATATTCCCGACTGGGTCTATCTTCGCCAACCCCACCGGCGCCAGACCTGTGCCCACTCCTTCGCGGTGACCGGTGAGACCGACATCAACATCACCCGCGGGCCCGTGGCCGCAACCATCGCGCGCACCAAGGACGGCCGCTGGATCAATCCGTTCTGGAGCGCGCTACCGGGATTTGCGACCCCTGTCGGCTCCCTCCAGGCGATGCTGGCCAAGTCTGGAAGCGACTTCGACCTGGGCGATGAGAAGTATCAGTCCTGGAAGGATTTACAGCGGCCGGAAGTGGCGATGCACGTCAATGCGATCATCGAGCGCTTCATCGGCAAATATCCCTTCAGTCGCGATATCTGGAAGGACGCCCAGGCACTGGGCCTCGCCTGGGCCCCGCTACGGCGGCCGGAAGAAAACCTGGACGATCCTCACTGGAAGGCGCGGGGCACATTCAAGGCGGTGGACTATCCCGAACTGGGGGTCAGTCTGCCGCAGGTCCACGCCAAATGGCTGTGCGCGGAGGTCCCGTGGATGGGCGATCGGCGCGCGCCCCTGCTCGGAGAGCACACCCGTGAGGTCCTGGACAGCCTAGGCCCCGCGCCCGACGCACCCACGCCCAAAGCACAAGATGCGCCTCGACGGCTCAGCAAGCATGGCAAGCCATTCGCGCTCGACGGTGTCCGCATCATCGATATGTCGTGGCTTCTGGCCAGCGGTGGCGCGGGACGGTTCTTCACGGCTCTCGGCGCAGACGTCATCCGCGTAGAGCATGAGACCCGCATCGACGCCCTGCGCCGCGGCGTGGCGGTGGTCAGCGAAGGCGGTCGAAACGAGCGAGACGCCGCCGAGGCGCCCTTGCAGTCGAAATACACCCGCAGCCTGAACCGCGGCGGCGCCTTCATGGAGATCAACGCCGGCAAGCGCAGCCTCAGCCTCAACACCAAGAACACCAAGGCCAAGGCGTTGTTGGAGGATCTGATTAAGGGCGCCGACATCATCATCGAGGGGTTCGCGCCCGGGGCCATGGAGCGTATGGGCCTGGGCTGGCAACGGCTGCGCGAACTCAATCCTCGCATCGTCTATGTGCAGCAGTCGGGTTATGGCCAAGCGGGCGTCTACCCCGCCATGCGTAGCTATGGCCCCTCCGCGCAGGCATTCTCGGGCCTAAGCGAGATGTCGGGACTTCCTGAGCCCTATGCGCCCGCCGGCATCGGCTACTCCTACCTGGACTGGTTCGGGGCCTACCAAATGGCTGCAGCGATGATGGCGGGCCTCTATCGGCAGCGGGCGACAGGCCAGGGATGCTGGATCGACTCCTCACAGGTGGAGTGCGGCATCTATCTATCCGGAACCTCGATGCTCGACTACGTCGCCAATGGCCGCGGCTGGACGCGGATCGGCAACCGCTCACCCTGGAAGCCCGCCGCCCCGCACGGCGCCTTCCGCGCCCGGGGCGTCGATCGCTGGATCGCCATCGCCGCCTTTGACGATGGTCAGTGGCGCGCCCTGGCCGACGTGCTCAGCCTGGACCCGGCCAGCCACCCGACCTTGGCCGCGCGCCTCGCCGATCAGCCGCGGCTCGAGGCGCTGGTGGATGCCGCGACCCGGAGTTGGGACGCCTATGACCTGATGGCGGCCCTGCAGGCCCGCGGGGTTCCCGCCGGCGTCTGCCAGACCGCCCAGGACCGGTGCGAACGCGATCCGCAACTGGCCCATCTCGGCTGGCAGGTGGAGCTGGAGCAGGCGGAGATCGGCCGCTGGCCGGTCAAGGAAGTGCCAGTCAAGTTCAGCGAAACGCCGCCCTATGTCGGTGGACCGCTGGATCGCCACGGGCCGAGCTACGGCCAGGACAACCGCGACATCCTGGTCCAGATTCTCGGCCTGACCGACGCGCAGATCGATGAACTGGAGGCCGAAGGCGCCCTATGACAAACGCATTGCGCCCGGCGCTTAGTAAGGACTTCGACTTCTTCCTCGATGGACTGGAGCAGGGCCGTTTTCTTGTCCAGCGCTGCAACGACTGCCAAGCGACCCGGTATCCGCCAGGGCCGATGTGCCCCGAGTGCAATAGCCTTAAGTGGTCCGCCCAGCCCCTGTCCGGTGCTGGCGAGATCTACAGTTTCGTCGTTCACCACTACCCACCTATCCCGCCTTTCGAGACCCCGCTGCCGATCGTACTGGCGGACATGGCCGAGGGCGTGCGCATCATGGCGCCGTTCGGCGGAGGGGCGGACACTCTGCACGTCGGCGCGCCGGTGCAGCTGGAATTCAGGCCGGACGGCAAGACCGGTTTCCAGCCCTGGTTCAAGCCCGCGGAGACGAGGTCATGAGGTGGGGTGACGATGTCGCCATCGTTGGACTCGGCCACACTGAGTTCTCGACGGACTCCGGCCGCAGTGAGCTGCAACTGGCTGTCGAGGCGGTCACCGCCGCCCTCAGGGAGGCCGAGATCCGCCCGGCCGATGTGGACGGCCTGGCCACCTACAGCATCGATTACAACGCCGAAGTCGATGTCTTCGAGAGCATTGGCGGTCGCGACCTGAAGTTCTTCAGTCGCGTCGACTACGGTGGTGGCGCCGCCTGCGCGCCGCTCCAACAGGCGGCCATGGCGATCAAGACCGGCGTCGCCGAGGTGGTCGTCTGCTACCGGGCCATGAACGAGCGCTCCAACTATCGCTTCGGCGCCGGCTCCAACCCCGCGGGCGGGCGCAGTTCGGCGCGCTCGATCGGCTGGCTGCACACTTCTTTGGGCATGCGAACGCCGGCCGCCGGCCTGGGCATGGCGATGCGCCGGTACATGCATCTGTACGGCGCCACTTCGGAGGATTTCGGCCGTATCGCCGTGACGGCTCGCAAGCACGCCGCCACCAATCCGCTGGCGCGCTTCTATGGCCGTCCGATCACCATGGACGACTACATGGCCTCGCGGATGATCGCCGACCCGTTCCGGCTTTACGACTGCTGCCAGGAGAGCGACGGCGCCGTGGCGGTGGTGGTCACCAGCGCGGAGCGGGCCCGCGACCTGCCCTCAACACCGGTGTTCGTCCGCGCTGCGGCGCAGGGCATCTGCGACCACCAAGGCGTCATGTGGAATTTCTATCGCGACGACATCAGCTGGGCGAGCGAGTCTGCGCTCGTCGCGCGCCAGCTTTATGAGCAGTCGGGCCTCGCGCCGGCGGATATCGACGCGGCGATCCTTTACGATCACTTCGGGCCGACGGTGCTGCAGTCGCTGGAGGCTTACGGCTTCTGCGGGCGCGGCGAGGCGAAGGACTTCATCAAGGACGGCGCCATCGAGGTGGGCGGTCGGCTGCCGGTGAACACCAACGGCGGCCAGGTGGGCGAGGCCTACATCCACGGCATGAACGGCGTCGCCGAGGCCATCCGGCAATTGCGCGGCGTCGCGGCCAATCAGGTCGCCGGTGCCAAGAACGTGCTCGTCACCGCGGGTCTGGGCGTCCCCACCAGCGGCGCAATCCTGGGCGTTTGACCCCCAAGGGCTTTCGAAGGAGTTGACCATGGACACAGCGCCTACGACCAAAGAGATCTTCTCCGGCATCAAGTTGGTCGACGTGGACACACATGTCTCCGAATGGCCGGACCTGTGGACCTCCCGCGCCCCGGCGTCTTTACGCGATCGCGTGCCGCAGATTGTCGACATCAACGGGAGGCCTGGCTGGATAATTGACGGTAAGCCTCTCGGTCTCCTGGGCACCGGGATGAGCTCGATCAAGAACGACGGTTCGAAGGCGGTCGGCATGGGCTTTCACCGCTGGCGCCATGATGAGATCCACCCCGGCGCATACGACCCCAAGGCCCGGGTCGCCTACATGGACAAGGAAGGCTTCCGGGCGCAGATCGCCTACGGCAACATCCTCGGCTTCGGGGGGCAGAACGCCGCCAAGCTTGACGCCGAGTTGCGCCTGGCGAGCACGCAGATCTTCAACGACGCCATGGCCGAATTGCAGGCGGATTCCGGCAATAGGGTGTTTCCCATGGCGCTTATGCCTTGGTGGGACGTGGATCTCGCCGTGGCTGAAGCCGAACGCTGCGCCAGGATGGGGATGCGCGGCGTCAACACCAATTCCGACCCGCATACAGTGGGCCTGCCGCCCCTGGGCGACGCCCATTGGGATCCCCTATGGGAGGCTTGCTCCAGCCTCGGCCTGCCGGTGAATTTTCATGTGGGCGCCAGCGACGAGTCCATGACCTGGTTTTCCGGCGGGTCGTGGCCGAGCCACTCCACCAACGCCCGCTTCGGTTTCGGGTCGGTGATGCTCTTCTTCTCCAACGCTCGGGTGATCGCCAACATCCTGTTCTCAGGATTCCTTGATCGGTTTCCGAATCTGAAGATCGTCTCAGTGGAAAGCGGCGTCGGTTGGGTGCCTTTCGTGCTGGAGGCGGTGGCCTATCAGATGGCCGAATGCGGGGTGAAGACCAGCCTCACGCCGCTGGAGACCTTCCGCCGGCAGATCTACGCCTGCACCTGGTTCGAACAGCGTGACCTGGTGCAAAACACCCGCTCGCTGGGGGTCGACAATGTGATGTTTGAAACCGACTTCCCACATCCGACCTGCCTCTATCCGGACCCTCTGGAATATGTCCGCGGCGCGGCGGCGCAGTTCACCTTCGAGGAGCGCGCCAAGGTGTTCGGCGCCAATGCTGCGCGCCTCTACAATATTTCAATCTGAGGGGCCGGCGCGGCGACGATGGGGCGCGTGAAAGACATCTACGACTACATCGTCGTGGGGGCGGGTTCGGCGGGATGCGTCCTGGCCAACCGCCTATCGGCGAATCCGAAGGTCTCGGTGTTGCTGATCGACGCCGGGACCGACGGCAAGAGCCCATTCATTCCCATGCCCCGGGGATATGGCGTTCTGCTGCGGCCCGGCAGCCGAAATGTGAAGTTCTACAAGGCCGGACGCGGTGGCAACCGCAAGCCGGAGATGTGGTTCAAGGGCGCGACCATCGGGGGCTCCAGCGCCGTGAACGGCATGGTCTATGTACGCGGCGCCCCGATGGACTACGACGGTTGGGAGGCTGCGGGCTGTTCCGGTTGGGGATGGCGGGAGATGTCGGCCTGTTTCGCCGAACTGGAGGACAATGAACTCGGACCAGGGGACGGCCGCGGCGTCGGCGGGCCGCTGCCGGTGACGATCCATCCGCGGCGCACGCCCCTGCACGAGGCGCTGATCGAGGCCGGCGTTCAGTCCGGGCTGACGCGGGCCGATGACGTCAACGCCCCGGCCGCCGTGCGCGACGGCTGCATCGGCTACGTTCAACGCAACATCAGCCGCAGCGCCCGCCGCCAGACCAGCGCCGAGGTGTTCCTCAGACCTGTGCGAGGACGACGCAACCTGACTGTGGTTTCCGGGAACCAGGCCCGGCGGATCGTCTTTGATGGGACCACCGCGACCGGGGTGGTGGTGCGCGATGGCGATGGCGAGCGCACCCTGGGCGTCCGGCGCGAGGTGATCGTGTCGGCGGGCGCGATCGAGTCGCCCAAGCTGCTGCAATTGTCCGGCGTCGGTCCCGCGGACCTGCTGGCGGCGCATGGCGTTCCGTTGGTGGTGGATTCGCCCGGGGTAGGCCGAAACCTGCGCGAGCACCGCTACATGCAGTTCACGGTGCGGCTGAGCCACGGCGGCGACAACGCCGGCCTGCGCTGGCCGGGCCTGCTGTTGTCGGCGGCGCGCTACTATCTGTTCCGCAGCGGACCGTTGTCCTATGGCGCCCAGGAGGTGCTGGCCGTGTTGAAGACCAGCCCGGAGATCGCCCACGCCGACGCCCAGATCGGCGTCAGCCTCTATTCCACCCAGTACACCCGCAAGGGCCAGGTGGCGGAACGCGTCCCCGGCCTGGCTATTGGTGTCTATCCGGCGCGCCCGCAGAGCCAGGGAACCTTGCGCATCGCCTCGGCCGACCCGGATGCGGCGCCGCTGATCGACGCCAACTACTTCGACACCGAGGAAGATCGCCGGGTTGGCGTGGGCCTGCTGCGCTGGGCGTGGCGGTTTGTGGGCCAGCCGGCGCTGAAACCCTTCGCGGCCCAGGTGGTTTTCCCGCCCCCGACTGACGACAGCGACGAAGCTCTGCTGGCGCAGTATATCGATCAGGGGGTCACCACCTTCCACGTGGCCGGAACCTGCCGGATGGGAAGCGACGCGGAGTCGGTGGTGGACACCGACCTGCGGCTGCGCGGCGTCGCCAATGTGCGGGTCTGCGACACCTCGGTGTTTCCGACCCTGGTGACTGGCAACACCAACGGCGCCGCGATGGCGGTGGCGCTGCGGCTAGCGCAGAGGATGGGGATATGAGCGGCGCCAAAAAGATTGATCTTGCCACCATCGATGTCAGCGACCCGGCCATCTATCGCGACGACTGCTGGAGGCCCATCTTCGCGCGGCTGCGGGCGGAGGCGCCGGTGCACTATTGCCCGACCGGACGCGATGGGCCGTTCTGGTCGATCACCCGCCATGCCGACGTGGCGCAGGTGGAAGCCGATCACGCGACCTTTTCCTCAGCCCATGAACAGGGCGGGGTGGCGCTGGAACACCGTCCGACGCAGAGCCTGATCCAGTCCGACCAGCCGGGCCACACGGCCAAGCGGTTGCCGATCATGCCGGCGGTGTCGCCGTCGAACTTGGCGCGGATGCGGGACCTGGTTCGCGAGCGCACCGCCCGCGTGCTGGACAGTCTGCCGCGCAACGAGACCTTCGACTGGGTGCCGGCGGTGTCCACCGATCTCACCTCGATGATGCTTGCGACCCTGTTCGGCCTGCCGATCGAGGAGCGGGCGCAACTGTTCCGGTGGTCGAACATCATCAATGCTGACCTCGACGATCCGGACTCCGAGGTTCACACCGAGGAAGAGCGCCATGCGGCGATCACCGATTTCTTCCGCTACATGCTGCGGCTGGCCAAGGCACGGCGGGAGACGCCGGCCGGGTTCGACATCATCTCCGTGATCATGCGGAGCGAGGAATATCGCGCGGCCACCGCCTTTGAGCTCACCAGCGTTCTCGCCGTGCTGCTAGTGGGCGGCAACGACACCACACGCAATTCCATGAGCGGCGCCATCTGGGGGTTCCACAACCACCCGGATGAATGGGCCAAGTTGAAGGCCGCCCCCTCACTTATTCCCGCCGCGGTGCCGGAGATCCTTCGTTACCAGACGCCAATTCTCTATCAGCGTCGCACGGCGACTCGGGACGTTGATTTCAGGGGCCGGACCATCGCCAAGGGCGACAAGGTGGCGATGTGGTACGTCTCGGCCAATCGCGACGAGACGGTGTTCAAAGATGCCGACGCGCTGCGGGTCGATCGCCCCAACGCCCGCAACCACCTGTCCTTCGGCGCCGGACCTCACCGCTGCGTCGGCTCCAAGGTCGCGGAGCTGCAGTTGCGCATCTACCTGGAGGAGATGCTCAAACGGGATTTGCGGGTTGAAGTCGTAAGCCCACCCAAATGGGCCTACAACAACATGGCCCACACTGTGACCGCCCTTCCGGTAAGGATCGCATCTTAAGGGATCTGTGAAGTTTAAGCCGCCCGCTAAATACTGGCCGACACCGGCGGTTTAGGGCGGAATAGGCACGTGAATTCAGCGACTTGGGTCAGATCTGGGAAATCAGAGACGATTTCGCGGACTGCGTGGCGGCCCGGGAGGGACTCGAACCCCCGACCTTCGCTTTAGGAAAGCGCTGCTCTATCCTGCTGAGCTACCGGGCCATGCAATAAAAACAATTACTTAGAAATCTCGACGCTGAAGTCGCAGCTTTCAGATCACAGATAGGTCGCGAAGCGCGCCCGCCGCCAACCTTGACGGATGCGGGGAGGTACCTCGCTAGCGGGACCTGTTCAAGGGCGCCATGACGCGCGGTCGGCTTGTCAGCGGCCAATGCCGCTCTACAGAAATCCGGCGCGCCACCTTCCCGCCTTTCGGGCCGGGCGCCAGCAGTAGGACAAGCGGCGGGAGCCGCACTGTCATTCGGAACGCCGCCACCCTGGGGCCGCGCCTGCCGAAGTCAGTTCAATTGGCTCAAGGCCTAGGCTGTTCGGCCGTCACAAACCAAGCCACCGCGCAATGATGTTGCGCTGCATGTCGTTGGTGCCGGAGTAGAGTGTTCCGGCCACGGAATCGCGCAACGTCCGCTCAACGCCATACTCAGTCATAATGCCGTATCCGCCGAGCGTGCGGACAGTATCGAGCGCGGTCTGCACAAGGCTTTCGCTGACGTAGAGCTTGGTGATGGCCGCGTCGAAGCCTACGGACTTCAAGCGGTCCAACCGGGTCGCCGTGCGATAGGTGAGGAGCTTGGCGGCTTCGAGGCGAACTTGCATGTCGACGATGCGGTGCGACACCGCTTGGTTTTCGCCGATCCGCTTGCCGAACGACTTGCGCGTCTTGGCGTAGCTCACCGCCTGCTCGATGAGGCGCTCCATGGCGCCCAGGTGGACGGCCACAAGGCAGGCGCGCTCCCATTCCATGCTCTGGTTGAAAATTGGGCCGCCGCCGCCGACGCCGCCCAGCACCGCCGAACGCGGAACACGCACGTTGTCGAGCACAAGTTCGCCGATTGGGCACGAACGAAGTCCCATCTTGTCGAAGACTTGTCCCGTCGTAAAACCGGGAGTGCCCGCCTCAATTAGAAAGGCGGTCACTCCGCCCATATAGCCCCTGTCGGGATCGGTCTGCGCATAGAGCACTGCGAGGTCGGCCACAGGGCCGTTGGAGCTGAACGTCTTCACCCCGTTGATCACGAAGTCGTCTCCGTCCGCCACGGCGCGCGTCTTCATGTTGAATGCGTCTGAGCCGCTCTCCGGCTCAGTCATGCCGTTGACTGCGATCAGCTTGCCTTCACAAAGGTCGCGCAAATATCGCTCCTTCTGCGCCGGGCTCCCGTGCTTCCAGATCGGAACAACACAGGCCAGGAGGTGCGCGCAGATCGCGAAGGCCAAGCCGCCATCGTCGCAGTCCTCTGCTTCGCCGCGCTGATCGTTGGCTTCTACAGCGAGGAGTTCAGCCCGACCTTGGGCCGCAACAAGCAGCTCGGTCTGCTTGTCGGCGCCACGGCGATGCTGGCCGGGTCGTTTCTCGAGGTGCGCGCCGGGCGGCGCACTTTGTCCGAGACGCTTCGCTTCTGGGCGATCGCCGCTCAGGCGTGTTTGTTGGCGCTGCTTGTCCGTATTTATGAAGTCAACAACCGGATCTTCTTCGATGTCATCATCCTACTGATAACATTCGGGTTTATCGCGCACCATCATCTGCCTCAGAAGTTGCGGCCCCCGTTCTTCGTGCTCCTTGGCGTCGGCTCGATCGTTGCCCTGATCGGAACAACCTATCCGCTCGCCACCGTCATACTTATCGGCCTCTCGCTTGCGCTATTCTTGATTGCGAACCTACCGATCCCGCTGACTGCGCGTGTCGTAACGCTGCTGATCGTCGGCGCTGGCCTTGCAGCGATGCGCGTCGGGTGGCTCAATTTTGGCTGGGCAAGCATCGCGATCCCGCTGCTGGGATCCGTGTTCATGTTCCGCCTCGCTATCTATCTTTACGACAGCCACAATAAGAAGGGGCCGACCGGGTTCTGGGCGAAGCTTTCGTATTTCTTCCTGCCGCCCAACCCGGTGTTCCCGTTCTTTCCGGTCGTGGACTACGCGACCTTCGGGCGCTCCTACTATAACGAGGATGCGAACAAGATCTATCAGCGCGGCGTTGGGTGGATTCTGCGCGGCGTGATTCACCTCCTCGTGTACCGGATAGACTATCTATTTTTCAATAGCGCGCCGGGAGATGTGACTGGTCCACTTAGTCTTCTCGGTTACATTCTCACAAATTTCGGCCTCTATTTTCGAATTTCCGGATCGTTTCACCTCATAATTGGTTTGTTGTTGATATTTGGGTACAATTTGCCCGAGACGCATACCAGTTTTTACTTATCCAATAGCTTTATTGATTTCTGGAGGCGCATTAACATCTATTGGAAGGACTTTATGCAGAAGATGTTTTTCAACCCGTCTTATGTTAGGTTGAAAAACGCTGGCCGAAGCCACCTGTTCGCGGTGACCGCGGCGATCGCGGTGACCTTCCTGGCGACCTGGGCGCTGCATTCCTACAACTTTTTCTGGCTCCAGGGATCGCTCCTGTTCAACGCGCCCGATGCGCTGTTCTGGGGCGCGCTCGCCGCGTTCCTCATGACCCAGACCGCTCTCGAAGACGGCCGCTCGGCGGCCCGAAGGGACGCCAAGACCGCGCCGCGGCTTAGCTCGCGCATTGAACTGGTGGTGCGCACGGGCTGCACGCTCCTGACGATCTCGCTGCTTTGGTCGATGTGGACCAGCCCGTCGCTGTCGGCCTGGATCGGCCTGCTCGCGGCCGGCGGCGTACTTCCAGCCTTCAAGACGGGGGCCGGCGCGAGCGCCGTGGACTGGGCGGTGACGGCGGCGTGGCTGGCTGTCGGCCTCGGCCTGATAGCCGTCACCATGGGGGTTGGGCTCGCGCCGCTTCGCGCCCCGCCGGCGGCGCGCAAAGGCGCGGTCAAGAAGCCGCCGATTTGGCGGCGGTCAGAGATCGTCACGCCAGTGCTCGCCGCGGCGCTGCTGCTGCCACACTACCAGCCGATCAAGGCGCTCATGAACGTCGACACGCAACTGTTCCTCGAACACGTCGCCAGCAGCCGGTTAAACGCTCGCGACCAGGCGTTGGCCTCACGGGGTTATTATGAGGAGGTGTCCAACGCTCAGCGGTTCAATTCGCCGCTCTGGGAAGTGTTCATGTTCCGGCCGAAGAATTTTCAAAACACAGAAGACATGGCGGGCATGCGCCAGCGCCGTGATTATATGAAGTACGAGTATACGCCCGGTGCGACATTCAGCTCTAACGGCGTAATGTATCACATCAACAGATGGGGTATGCGCGACCAGGATTATGAACTGGCGACGCCGCCGAACACATCGCGGGTTGCAATGATAGGCTCATCTCGCCTCAGCGGCATGGGCGTGGATCAGAACAAGCGCTTCGAATCCGTGATCGAGGCCCGTTTGAACCAAGAAGCCGCCAAGAGCGCATCGGGGGGCCGATTTGAATTTCTCAATTTCGGCGTTGAAGCCTATGAGCCGATCCAGGTCCTGATGACCCTTAACGAGAAGGTTTGGCGCTTCCATCCATCCGCAGTGTTCCACATTGCGGGGAGCCGCGATGCGACAGTTGACCGCTTGGCCGAGCTTTACCGCCTCGGACGCCCCACCCCGTTCCCATTCTTGGACGAAATCTATCAGCGGGCAGGCCTCGACCGAGCGATGAGCAATGAGAAACTCAACGAACGGCTCGAACCCTACAAATACGAAATTCTGGGGCGAATCTATCAGCTGATGGTCGAGGACTGCCGAGCTCACGGAGCGACGCCGATCTGGTTCTACACCACCGGCGCCGAAGGCATGGCCGCCGAGAACCCGCAATACGTGGCGCGCGTAACGCAACTGGCCAAAGACGCCGGCTTCGTAATCTTGGAGCTGCCGGATGTGATGCGTGACTATGACCCGACCAAGGTTCGGCTCGCGACTTGGGACCGCGATCACGTGAATGCGCTGGGCCACTCAATCCTGGCCAACGCGATCTATACGGAGCTGCGGGCGATGAAGCAGCGCACGGGCGTGGACCTATTGGCGGGATCGCCGATGTCCATGCGCGGCGCGGCGCGCCCGTGACCGCATAGGCATCGAGGGCGGCGGTCCAAAGGACCGGAACCGCTGATTGTGCGGCTGGCGAAGCGACGCTACGAAGGCGTCATGCACCCCCGAGCCGGCCAGCGCGCGCGCCCCGAAGATCTCGTCGATCTAAACGCCCTGATCGACGCCTATTATGACCGGCGCCCCGATCCCTCCGATCCGACACAGCGGGTCAGTTTCGGAACCTCCGGCCACCGGGGCTCAAGCCTCGACGGGGCGTTCAACGAAGACCACATCGCCGCCATCACCCAGGCGATCATCGAGTTCCGCGCCGCGCAGGGCGTGACGGGACCCATCCTGGTCGGCCGTGACACCCATGGCCTGTCCGAGCCCGCCTGGCGCACGACCATCGAGGTGCTGGCCGCAAACGGCGTGGAGGCGCTGATCGATTCTCGCGGCGGCTTCACGCCGACCCCGGCGGTGTCGCACGCAATTCTGCGCTTGAACCGCTCCAGCGCGGGCGGTCAGGCCGACGGCATCCTGATCACGCCGTCACACAATCCGCCGCGGGATGGAGGTCTCAAGTACAATCCCCCCTCGGGCGGCCCGGCCGGGTCGGAGGCCACGGGCGCCATCGCCGCGCGCGCGAACGAACTGTTGGAATCCGGCCTGAAGGGTGTGCGCCGCATGCCTTTCGCGCGCGCGGAGCGTCAGGTCGGCGCGTATGATTTCCTGAGCCACTATGTGGACGACCTGCCAAGCATCCTGGACCTGGAGGCGGTGCGCCGGGGCGGTGTGAAGATTGGTGCCGATCCCCTTGGCGGCGCCAGCGTCGGTTATTGGGGCGAGATCGCAGATCGCCATCGGCTGGACCTTACCGTGGTCAACCCCGCGGTCGATCCGCGCTGGGCGTTCATGCCGCTCGACACCGACGGCAAGATACGCATGGACTGCTCTTCGCCGGCGGCGATGGCCAACCTCATCGAAACCATGCGCGCGCCGGCGCCCTATGACATCGGCACGGGAAACGACGCCGACGCCGACCGCCATGGCGTCGTCACCGCCGACGGGGGTCTGATGAACCCCAATCATTACCTGGCCGTCGCCATCGACTATCTCTTCGACCACCGCCGAGCCTGGGGGCGTGAGGCTGCGGTCGGCAAGACCCTGGTTTCCTCTTCGATGATCGACCGGGTGGCGGCCGCGCTCGGGCGGCGTTTGTTCGAGACCCCGGTCGGGTTCAAGTATTTCGTCCCCGGCCTGTTCGACGGCAGTGTCGGCTTCGGGGGCGAAGAATCTGCGGGGGCGTCCTTCCTGCGCATCGACGGCACAGTCTGGACAACCGACAAGGACGGTCTGCTACTCGCTTTGCTGGCCGCCGAGATCATGGGCGCAACGGGCAAGAGCCCCAGCGAACGCTACGGCGACCTGACCGGGCGGCATGGATCCCCCGCCTATGCCCGGGTCGACGCCCCGGCCAGCCGCGAGCAGAAGGCGCGTCTCGCCGCGCTCAGTCCGCAGGACGTGACGGCCGGCGAACTCGCCGGAGAGCCTATCCTTCAGGTGTTGACCGAAGCGCCGGGGAATGGCGAGCGGATCGGCGGCCTGAAGGTGGTGACCCGGAACGCCTGGTTCGCCGCTCGTCCCTCCGGCACCGAGGATGTCTACAAGATCTACGCCGAGTCCTTTCTCGGCGAAGCCCACCTTGGCCAGGTTCAGGATCAGGCCCGCAATGTCGTTGCTCAGGCGTTGAAGACCTGAAAGGCGCCAACAGGGTACACTAAGCTAGGCAAGCGGTGAGCAATCCGGCCAAGCGTCGGGGAATGCGCTGGGCGTCATTCACCTGCGCGCTCGTAACGTGCAATTCCGTCGCACCAATGGGACGCATCATGTTATGATGTAAACGGTCCAACTCAGACCGAGTTCGAGTCGGACCAGCCGGTCGGGCCGCGTCCTCCTGCTCGCGGCCCGACCGGCGCCGCTTCGCCACGGTCTTGCCCTCTGGCCCTGCTATGGCGCAAGGATCGGGGCTGATGCGCCGCGCAGGAGAAACCGGATGGGGCCGGAAGCTGACGTTGGGGAAGACCCCGCGCTGCCGCCGCTGCTGGCCGACCAGATTGCGTTGATCGAAGCCCAGTTGGCCCCGGACGTTTCCGGCGCGGACATCCTGCGCTTTATCGATGCGGCGGTGCTCAACATCTGCGAGCACGTGGACGTGGATCTGGAAATCCTCAATCGGGTGATGGCCATGCGTGCGGCCGCCGATCGCCTGGCGGTGGTGCGCGAGGATCTCGTTGAGGCTCAGCAGGACAACGGCGCGGCGTTGGCTCAGGCTGAGTTAATGCTGGCCGCGTTACTGCAGGCCTTGGTCAACGCCAGGCCTTCGGCCATGAGCAACGCCATGGGCCAGGGCTGGAAGACCTAGGGGTTCGCATCCGACGCAGGCTGATCTATCGTCCCGGCCGGCGGTCGGGGAGAGGCGCGATGCGGCATTTTCGAGTTCTCTATGTTCAGGTGATCATCGCCATCGTCCTGGGCGTGGCCGTAGGCGCCCTGTGGCCCCATTTCGGCGCGGCGCTGAAGCCGCTGGGCGACGCCTTCGTCAAGCTCATCAAGATGGCGGTGGCGCCGGTGATCTTCTGCACTATCGCCGCCGGCGTGGCGCGCATGAGCGACATGAAGGCGTTCGGCCGCCTGGGCGTTCGCACCCTCATCTATTTCGAGGTGATCTCGACCCTGGCTCTGGTGATCGGCCTGGTGGTGGGGCGTGTGGTTCGCCCGGGCTCCGGGTTCAATGTCGATCCGGCGACCCTCGATCCGGCCATCGCCGCGGACTATGTGGCCAAGGCCGAGCACGCGGACGGATGGGTGGCCTTTTTGCTGAACCTCATCCCCGACAGTTTTTTCAGCGGGCTGGCTAAGGGCGATCTGCTGCAAGTGCTTCTGGTCGCCCTACTCACCGGCTTCGCCTGCACACGGCTTGGGGGGTTGGGGGAAAAGGTCGCCGATGTTCTGGATGACATAGCCAAGCTGTTCTTCGCCATCATCGGTCTGTTGGTGAAGCTCGCCCCCCTGGGCGCCTTCGGGGCCATGGCCTTCACCGTCGGCAAGTACGGGACGGGCGCCCTGGTCAACCTGGGAGCCCTGATCGCCACCTTCTATGCCACCTCGCTGGTCTTCGTCCTGGTGGTGCTGGGGTTGGTGGCGCGCCTTTGCGGCTTCTCGCTCCTGCGTTTCCTCGCCTATATCCGCGACGAGATTTTCATCGTCCTGGGCGCCTGCTCGTCAGAGGCGGCCCTGCCGCAGATGATGTTGAAACTCCAGCGCCTGGGGGCGGGCAAGACCACAGTGGGCCTGGTGATCCCCACCGGCTATTCGTTCAATCTGGACGGCACCAACATCTATATGACCCTGGCGACCCTGTTCCTCGCCCAAGCCACCAACACACCCCTTTCGCTTGGCCAGGAGTTGACCCTCCTGGCCGTGGCCATGTTGACGTCGAAGGGCGCCAGCGGGGTCACAGGGGCAGGGTTCATCACTTTAGCCGCGACGCTGGCGGTGATGCCCACAATCCCGATCGCGGCTCTGGCGCTGCTGGTGGGCGTCGACCGGTTCATGAGCGAGTGCCGGGCGGTGACGAACCTGATCGGCAACGGGGTCGGGGCCCTGGCGATCGCCCGCTGGGAGGGTGACCTGGACCGTGACCGGCTGGCCGCGGAACTGAAAATGGGTCCGCCGCCGATGCTGGCCGCCCCCGTCGCGGCGCCAGCGGACTGAACGGCAACGTAGTTAACAACTTCGAATTGATTCGCTCATATCCATTCCGTGAAACGCGAGAGATTCGACGGGGGGTTGTCACCTTGGGACGCGCGGCGGTACAGGGTGTTGGTCGCTTGTTTCCGGCGGAGGCCACAAGCGATGCACGCCTTACCGCAATGGGCGCGGAGCTCGACCACCGCTGCAATAACCTGCTGGCTCACGTCCAGTCGATCGCCGACCAGACCCTGAGATACGCCGCCTCGCCGGAGGCCTTTGTCGAGGCGTTCGACGGACGCCTGAAGGCCCTGTCCGCAGCCCACGAAGTTCTGACACGCAACGCCTGGGGATGCATCGACCTGGCGGAGATCGCTGCGGCCGCCTTGGCGCCGCATGCGGGCCCGGGCCGGCGTGTTCGGATCGACGGCCCGGCGATGGGGCTTGCGCCGCAGACCGCGGCGGCCTTCTTCATGACGTTTCACGAACTGGGCGCCAACGCCGCGCGCCATGGCGCGCTGGGCGCCGAGGCCGGCAGGGTCGAACTCGTCTGGCGCCCAGACCTGATCAGCCAGGTGCTGCGGCTCAACTGGCGCGAGTATGGCGGACCGCCCCCGGCCCTGTCCCGGCGCAGCGGTTTTGGACTGCGGCTCCTGACCGCCGGCGTCAGCCGCGATCTCGGCGGCGAGAGCCGGCTCGAATTCCGCCCGGCCGGTTTCACTTTCGCCCTCAGCGCACCGCTCTCCGCGAGGCTCGCCTGCGGATGAGTCTAGGCCGCGTGCTGCTGGTCGAGGATGAGGCGCTGGTCGCGCTGGTGATGGAGGACCTGATCCAGGACCTCGGATACGAAATCAGCGGCTCCATTGGCGATCTTGACCGGGCCCTCGACTGGCTCGCGACCCAGACGACCCCGCCGGATCTGGCGGTCCTGGACATCAACCTCGGCGGGGTGATGGTCTACCCATTGGCTGAGGAACTTGTCCGGCGCGGCGTTCCGTTCGTCTTCTGCACGGGCTACGCCTCAGCCTCCGATCCGCGCTTCGCCGACGCGCCGCTAATCCGCAAGCCAATAGACCCTGCGGCGTTGGGCGCGGCGCTTGGCGCCCTGCGCGGCGCCTGAAACCAGAACTTCGACAACGGTCCGACCCGCCTTCGCGCTCGACAGCCCACCTTCGGCCGTGGCTCAATGTCCGCAGCCTGTCACAACAATCCCAAAGGAACTTCGCGCCATGACGCTCACGCTCGACGCCTTCTCGCTCAAGGGCAAGGTGGCCATCGTCACCGGCGCCGGCGCCCGGCCCAACAGCATCGGCGAGGCCTACGCCAAGGGCTTGGCTGCAGCCGGCGCCCAGGTGGCCGTGGCCGACCTGGACGGCGCGGGCGCTGCGCGAGTGGCCGCCCTGATCGGACCCCAGGCGATCGGCCTTGGGGTCGACATCACCGATCCGGCTTCCGCCCAGGCCATGGTCGCGGCGGTCAAGGCGAAGTTCGGCGGCGTGGACATTCTGGTCAACAACGCCGCCTTGATGGTCGAGGTGGGGCGCACCCCGATGATCGCCACCGCCATCGACCATTGGAACAAGGTGATGGCGGTCAATGTCACCGGCGCGCTCAACTGCGCCCAGGCGGTGGTGGGGTCCATGCGCGAGCGCGGCGGCGGCAAGATCATCAATCAGGCCTCCGCCGGCGCGTTTCCAGCGGGCGGCGTCTACGGGATCACCAAACTGGCCATTGTCGGCCTGACCACCGCGCTGGCCAAGGAACTCGGACCTGACAACATCCAGGTCAACTGTATCGCGCCCGGGATGACCAAATCCGAGGCTGGATTGTCACTGACTCCTGACGACTCGCCGTTGGTGAGGCTGGTGGGCATGCTGGCGCCCAAGCCCCGCGGCGAACCCGACGACCTGGTGGGCCCGCTGCTGATGTTGTGTTCAAGAGCCGGCGACTGGATGACCGGCCAGACGCTGAACGTCGACGGCGGCTGGGTGATGCGGTCTTAGAGGCGCCAGGGCGGCGGCCCGCGTCATCGCGCGGACCGCCGTTGGATCAACCTAGACGAAGTCGCCGGCGCCGACGCTGTCCAGCGTTGCGCCGGCCAGCACGACGGCGGAGTCTGCCGTCCCATCGCCGTCCAGGTCCGCGAACACGATGACGTCGTCGCCGACCTGAACTGAGACGTAGTCGAAGCCGGCGTTCTGGTCGGCGCCCATTTTGGCCTCGGCCGCCGCCTTGGCCGCGGCGAACGGGTCATAGTCAGCCGGCGGATCCGCAGGCGGATCCAGGGTCAGTTCGTCATAGTTGGCGTCGCCGACAAACCCGAAGGCGATCTTGTCTCCGTCCGCGGCGTTGAAGTCGGTGATCGTGTCGATGTTGCCGATCGTGTCGGGGTTCTCACCCTCGCCTGGCTGTACGTCCAGCGGACCGATAACGAACTTGTCGGCGCCCCTGCCGCCGGTGAGGTGGTCGTTGCCGCCTTGGCCGTCCAGGGTGTCATTCCCCAGGCCGCCGACGATGGTGTTGTCGTCACCCGTGCCGGTGAGGTCTTCGCCGAACTTGCCGATCTGGCCGGGGGGCGCGTCCGGCCGGTTGCTGTGCTCATTGTCCACCTGACCCGGCGGATCTACGCGCCAGCCGCCATGCTCATTGTTGCCGTTGCCCAGCGGTAGGTGCACGCCGGCATTGCCATTGCCGCCGGCGGGCGGGGCAGCGGGTTGCGCTTTAGCAGCCATCTATTGGTCCTTTATTTCAGCAAGTGAAGCGCACAGAGTCTTCTTTGCCTGTAAATATTTATCCAACATCTCAGGTTAACTTGAGTTTGCCATGCCACCGTTCTGACGTAATTTAAAAACGATGATGCTGGCGGAAGTTTTTATTGCATCAGGCGAACCGTCGCCCGACAATTCCCCTGACGGGCGATTTCCTTGAAATCATTTAATTCCACCCGGTCCGCCGTCGCGCACCGACGCAAGGATGTCACGCGCCGAGCTTAGCCTTGAGGTGACTCACTCGTGGCGGCGTCAAGGAAACATGCGGATTGGATTTCTGTTCAACCACGACCAGATTCATCAGGTCGCCCACAGCCTGCCGATCGCGATCGCCCTGGCCGGGAGCGGCATCGACGCCGAGGTGATCGCTGCGACCACCAATCCGCGGCTGACGGCTGAAGTCACACGTCAGGGCGGCGACCTGATCGGGCGCGAAATCAAACTGGCGCAACTTGGTTTGAAGTCCGCAGGCCGGAGGGCCGCAGCCAACGCATTCAGCGTGATCGCCCCCGCCGCTAAACTGATGGTCTATGGCGACAACCTGGATTTCTTCCGCTCGCTGGATGTGCTGGTGGTCGCGGAAAAAACCTCACTGATCCTGAAGTCCCGCTATCGGTTGGACAAGCTACGGATTGTCCATACTCGCCATGGCGCCGGCGACCGCGCCATCGGGTTCGACAAATCCAGTGCGGGCTTTGACCATGTCCTGGTCTCGGGCGCGAAAATTCGCGACCGCCTCACCACGGAGGCGAAAGTCGATCCCGGACGGATATCCGTGGTCGGCTACCCCAAGTTTGACCTGGCGCCGACTGACCATGTCCACCCACTGGTCAATGATGGTCGTCCGGTGGTGCTCTACAATCCTCACCCGGCCCCGCATCTGTCATCCTGGTTCGCCCAGGGCCGCAAGGTGCTCGACTGGTTCGTCGAGCATGATGACTATCACCTGATCTTCGCCCCGCACGTCATGCTGTTCGAGCGGCCTTTCGTCGCCACCATCGACCGCCTGCGGATCGACCGGCCAGGCCACATCAGCCAGCGCTACCTGCGCGCGCCCAACATCCATTTCGACCTGGGCAGCCGCGCCTCGACGACAATGGCATACACCGACCGGGCGGATATCTATCTGGGCGACGCCAGCAGCCAGGTCTATGAATTCCTACGCCGGCCCAGACCCTGTGTATTCCTCAATACCCAGCGACATGCCTGGCGCGACGACGTCAACTTCACACACTGGCGCGCTGGCCCCGTGATCGAACGGGCCGATCAGTTGGGTGAAGCTCTTCTGACGGCGCGCAAGGATCATCAAGACATCTATCGGCCAGTCCAGACGGCGCTGTTCGAGCATAGCTTCGACTTGACGCAGGAACCTTCTGCCCAGCGCGCGGCGCGCGCGCTCGCTGCGTTCGCGGGCCTGGATGCGCCGGGCCTGCAGCCCGCACGGCCAGCTCTGGCCGCAAATGCGTGAATGCGACCGTGGCAAGGATCAGTCAGAGTAGGCCGCGGATGCGTATCGCCTATGTGATCAACTCGATGGAGGGCGGCGGCGCGGCCCTGCCGGTACCGGCGGTCGCCGGCTTTCTGCGCGCACAAGGTTGCGAGGTGGAGATATTCGCGCTGATGCGCCGCAATGGGCGCGCGATAGCGCCGATCGAATCCGCCGGCTTCAAGGTACATGTGCGTGATGGCGCGGAGTCCGACCATTTGCGCGCCTATCGCTGGCTCGCGCGCAGCATGGCCGATTGGCGGCCCGACCTGATCTGGACTTCGCTGACACGGGCGACCTTGCTTGGCCAGATCGTCGGGGACAGGCAGGACGTGCCGGTCGCCAGTTGGCAGCACAACGCCTTCCTGAAGCCTGCGAACCGGATGCTGCTGCGTGCGCGGCGGCGGTTGTCGACGCTTTGGATCGCGGATTCCGAGAATGTCGCGGAGTTGACCCGCGAACGGCTGGGCCTGGCGCCCGAGCGCGTGATCTCCTGGCCGCTTTTCGCGGCCGATCCCGATGCGCCCCAGTCGGCCCCCTGGCGCGAGGGCGAGACGATCCGGGTCGGCACGCTCGGTCGGCTCCACCCGGCCAAGGGTTACGACATCCTGATCGCGGCCTTGGCGAGGGTTCAGGCTCTCGCCGATCTTCCGTCCTTTGAAGTGCTGATCGCCGGCGAAGGCGGGCGCAAGGCCGATCTGGAAACCGCCATCGCTACGGCGGGCCTGACCAATGTGAGGCTGGCCGGCTTTACCGATCAGCCCAGGGCGTTCCTGTCCCAGCTCCACCTCTATTTGCAGCCGTCCCGACGGGAAGGCCTGTGCATCGCCGCCCACGAGGCGATGCAGGCTGGTCTGCCCTGTATTGTGTCGGCGGTGGGGGAAATGCCCTTCAGCGTGGCGGACGGCGTCACCGGCGCAGTCGTGCCGCCGGCCGACCCGGAGGCGCTCGCCCAGGCCCTCGTGCGGCTTCTGTCGCAGCCTCAGGATCTCGCGGGCATGGGCTCCAGGGGCCGGGCCCGTGTGTTCGATCGCTTCGGTCCCGACGCTTTCGCGCGCCGGGGCGCCGAGGTCTTGGCGCGAATTCGCCAGAACATTGCGCTCGACCAGGCGCCCCATCGGGGGTCTGAGAGGGTAGGGCGGGCGCGAAGCGAGGTGAGGCCGTGACCGTCTGGACGCCAACCCGGCGCGCCATGCTGGCGGGCATGGCCGCGCTGCCGCTGCTACCGGCGCGCGCCGCCTTCGCCGCCCAGTCGACCGCCTTCGTGGTCCTTGGCGACTGGGGTCGTTATGGCGATAAGCCGCAGCGTGAGGTCGCCGCCGCCATGGGTGAAGCCGCCGCCGAGATACAGAGCCGGTTCGTCATCGCCACGGGCGACAATTTCTATCCCGCCGGGGTGAGCTCGGTCCACGATCCGCACTGGAAACAGTCGTTCGAAGATGTCTATACCGCGCCGGCGCTCCAGACGCCGTGGTGGTCCGCTCTGGGCAATCACGACTACCGAGGCGTACCTCACGCCCAGATCGCCTATTCCGCCCACAGTCCACGCTGGCGCATGCCCGGCCGCTACTATCGGGTCGGCGGACATCAGCTCGGCGCGTCGGACCTAGACCTTTTCGTCATCGACACACAGGCCCTGGTTGAGACGCCGCACGAGACTATGCTGCAGGTGATCCACGGCCATCTGTGGCTACACCGCCGCGAGCGACAGCTCGCATGGCTTGAGCGCGCGCTGTCGAATTCGCGCGCGGCCTGGAAGATCGTGGTCGGCCATCACCCGATCTATTCCGGTTCTCACGGCGGCGAGGCCTTCCTGCTGGAACGGGTGGCGCCGCTCCTGGAACGCCATGGTGTGCAAGCCTACTTCAATGGCCATGACCACGACCTGCAGCATATTCGCCGCGGGAGCGTAGACTATCTGTGCAGCGGTGCTGGCTCCGACACAAATCCGGTGCGGGCCATCGAGGGCACTCAATTCTGCGCATCGCAATTGGGATTCGCCGCCGTCGCCATCGAGGGTTCCGAAATGACCGCGACATTCCGCGATCATCTCGGCCGCACATTGCATAGCGCGCAAATATCCCAGACCAACGCCTGAGGGCCCTCGCTGGCCTTGCCATCGACCGCCAATCCCGCACACTGCCGCGCATGGCGACCTTCGTGACCCGTGACGGATGCAACCTTCGCTACGAGATCGCGGGGACGGGGACGTTGATCGCCCTCACCCCTGGCGGTCGGGAGGGCAAGGATGCGCTCGCCGCCCTCGCCAGTGCGCTGTCTCAGCGCGCTCGGGTGCTGACCTGGGACCGGCGCAACACCGGGGCCAGCGACCTCTACTTCGGTGGCGATGGCACTGAGCAACAGGTCTGGGCCGATGATCTCGCCGATCTCATCGCCCACCTTGGTCTGGGTCCGGCTTGGCTCGCCGGCGGATCGGCCGGTTTCCGGGTCTCCCTGATCGCGGCGATCCGACACCCCCAGGCCGCTCTAGGACTTGTCATCTGGTCCGCGTCGGGCGGCGCCTACGGCAGCCAGTTCCTCGGGTTCCAGTACCATGTGCCATACATCATGGCGGCCGAACGGGGCGGTATGGCGGAAGTGGCGGCCACACCCTTCTTCGCCGCCCGCATCGCCGCCAATCGCGCCAATCGCGACCGTCTTCTGGCGCTCGACCCCGCCGAATTCATCGCCACGCTCAAGCGCTGGAACCAAGTGTTCTATCATCGCGAAGACACCCCTGTGGTGGGCGCGACGGCGGACGAACTGCGCCGCCTTTGCCTCCCCACGCTGATCTTCGAGGGCAATGACGACATCCATCCGCCACAGGTGGCCGCCGCTGTGGCCGGTCTGATCCCAGGCGCGCGCCTGCGGCCTTCGCCCTGGCCGCGGGAAGCCTGGATGGATCTGTTCACAGGCCGCCGGCCCGGAACGGTGTTCGACCTCTATCCTCAATTGGCGCCGGAAATCCTTGAGTTCATAGGCGCTTGACGGTGATAGTTCTTGTCGTTCGTCAGTTTGCCGGAGCTTGCCATTGCGCCTGTCCTTGATCCTGCTGCCGCGTGGCGCCCACGGTACGCGTGAGGCCCTGGTCGCCGTGGCTCAGGCCGCCGAGGCGGCGGGTCTGCACCGGGTCTGGTTCGGCGATCACATCATCTATCCCGTCGAGATCCTGTCCACCTATCCGGGCACCGGCGGGGCGCTCGGCTTCAACGCCCGGACGCCGCAGCTCGACCTTACGGTCGCCATGACACTGTTCGCCACGGCCACGGAGAAAGTCGGCATGGGAACCTCTGTCGTCGTACCCGCCCAGCGCAACCCGGTCGCTTTCGCCAAGCAGATGGCATCCCTGGACCTGGTGAGCGGCGGGCGTCTTGCTCTCGGCATCGGCGTCGGCTGGTGCGCGGAGGAATTCGAAGCTTTGGGGGTTCCCTTTGCCCGGCGCGGCGCGCGCACCGACGAGTACGTCAAGGCGATGCAGACGCTATGGACCGATCCCGAACCGGCTTTCGAGGGCGAGTTCGTCAGCTTCGCGCCGATCCACTGCAATCCCAAGCCCGCGCAGGCCGGCGGTCCGCCGATTTGGATTGGCGGCTACGGTGATGCGGCGCTGGCCCGAACGGCGCGCTATGGCCGCGGCTTCATCGCCGGCGCGCGGTTGTCGGATCCTGAAGAAGCCGCGCGCATCAAGGCGACCATTCGCCACAAGGCCGCCGATCTTGGCCGTGAAGACGCGGACCGTATCGAATTGGCCACGACCTTTGGCCTTCCCGACCGCGCCGCCTTCGCCGCGCGCCTGAGGGAACTGCGTGACGCCGGCGTCGATGAGGCGGCGATTCCCCTGCAAGGTCGCTCGCTGGAGGAAATCGGCGACTGCATCGCGCAAATTCCGGACTTGCTGCGGTAACGCGACTTTACGCGCCGCCGCCATTCTGTCGCCACATGGGCGCGGCAACACCCGATAAGTATCACCTTGATCGGAAGTATGAATGCGAAAGACCCTGGCCGCCGCGATGTTCGCGGTCCTCGCCATACCTGCCGCCCCGGCCATGGCTGACCCGCCCCACTGGGCGCCTGCGCACGGTCGTCGCGCGCATGATGAGGCCCGCTACGACAGAAATGGCCGTTACTATGAGCCGCAACCTATCAGCAGCGAGGACCGTGTCTGGCGCGGAGGTGATGGTCACTACTATTGCCGCCGGTCGAACGGAACCACCGGCCTGGTGATCGGCGGCGCGGTCGGCGCCCTGGTCGGCCGCCAGTTGGACGGCGGCCGCGACCATACCACCGGCACGATTCTGGGCGCCGCCGGCGGCGCGCTGCTGGGCCGGGAGATCGACCGCGACGGCATGCGCTGCCGCTGATCGCTTCGCGCAATCCCTTCAGCGATTGAGCATCGCGGCCAACTCCCGCAAACTCTCCTGGTGAATTTCAGCTCGGGGGAGACGGTCATGGATCTGAAGGGCAAGGTGGCGATTGTCACCGGCGCGAGCCGAGGCGTTGGAGCCGCTATTGCGGTCGCGCTTGCCGAAGCCGGCGCGGCGGTGGCCTGCGCGGCGCGTTCGACTGAGTCGGCGCCGCAACGCACCGAAGGCACGCTGGAGCGGACGGTGGCCCGCATTGAGGCTGTGGGCGGCCGAGGCCTGGCCGTGCCCACCAACCTCGCCGACCGTGACGCCGTGACCGCAATGGTGGAGACGACCGCCGCGCATTTCGGCGGCGTCGACATCCTCGTGAACAACGCCGCGGTGACCTTCGTCGGCGACCTTGACCAGCCGATCCATCGCCATGACCTGACTTTCGCAGTGAA
Source organism: Caulobacteraceae bacterium (assembly GCA_947475415.1). Taxonomy (GTDB): domain Bacteria; phylum Pseudomonadota; class Alphaproteobacteria; order Caulobacterales; family Caulobacteraceae; genus Phenylobacterium. Next base: position 89,016 of record CANJLH010000012.1, on the reverse strand, counting down.
CTACTGGGCGCCTCTGGTCGCCATCCTTGCTGCCCGGCCGCACATGGCCAGGCGCGGAGGCGGAGCGATCCTCAACGTATCGTCGTTGGCGGCGATGATGCCCATTCCCGACAACCTGGCCTATGGAACCTCCAAGATCGCCCTGGAGCACCTGACCATGGACGCGGCCCGCCAGCTTCATCCGGAGCGAATCGCGGTCAACTGCTTTCGAATCGACACGTCGGTGGCCTCGGAAGGGTTCATCGCCAACACCCCCGGCGCCGACCGTTCCGACTGGGAGCCCTGCGAGGTGGCCGCCGAGGGGGTCATCTGGATGCTGCGCCAGCCCTTGAGCTACACGGGCCGGCGCGAGGGCATGGTCAGTTTGCGCGCTCGCGAGGGGATCATGCCCAGTCGCGCCGCCCAGCCGTCACGCCGCCCACCGCCGCCCACGCAATTGTTCGACGGACTGTACGAAGCCCCGCCGTCGCTTTACCGAGAGCCTTATTAGCAGCGCGGCGCCGTCGCGCCTCCCCGGAGCGCCCCATGGCTGACGCCCTCGCCCCCACGCTCGAAACCACCTTGGGGCAGGTGCGCATCGTCACCTGCGAGGGCGGCCGCGCAGTGATCGAATATGAAGCAGGCCAGCCCATGTGCCACTCCGGCGGGGTGGTGCAGGGGGGCTTTGTGTGCGGCTGGATCGACGCGGCCATCGCCCACGCCGCCATGTCCCTGATGCCGGAAATGACACCCATGTCCCTGGAGCTGAAGGTCAGCTACTTCGCGCCCGCCCGTCCCGGGCGCGTTATCGCCGAGGGCTGGGTTGAACGTCGCGGGCGCGCCACCTGCTTCGCGGAGGGCCGTTTGCTTGATCCACAGGGGACGGTCCTGGCCAAAGCCAGTTCCACCATTCGCCTGATCCCTCGCGAGGCCGTCGAAGCCAGCACGCGGCGCGCGCTGGGATAGCGCCCAGACAATCAAAAGCCCCCGCCGTGTCGCCACGGCGGGGGCAGGATGTCTCGTCCGATCTGGAAGAATTCAGGCGGCGGCGACCACCTTCACCAGACTCTTGTTAAGGATGCCGATGGCGGCGTCTCGGTCGATGCGCTCGATGGCGGCGACCTCGCGGGCCATGCGGTCCAGCGCCGATTCATAGAGTTGACGTTCGGAATAGGATTGCTCCGGCTGGTTCTCGGCGCGGTGCAGGTCGCGGACCACCTCGGCGATGGAGATCAGATCGCCGGAGTTGATCTTGGCTTCATACTCCTGGGCTCGACGGCTCCACATGGTGCGCTTGACGCGGGCCTTGCCCTTCAGCGTGGTCAGAGCCTGGCTCACCACATCGCCCTCGGCCAGCGACCGCAGGCCGGAGGTGCGCGCCTTGTTGGTGGGCACGCGCAGGGTCATCTTCTCGTGGTCGAAGGTGATTACATAGACCTCGAACGACAGACCGGCGACTTCCTGGGCCTCGATCCCCTGCACCTTGCCCACGCCATGGGCCGGGTACACCACGTGATCTCCAACCGAGAATTCAAGACCGTTCTTGCTCATTCAAAGTTCCTCTCAAATAAGACACCCGGGCCGCTTGCACCGCCGACGCGGGCGTTCGCCCCCCGGGTTCAGAGTTCCGGATTAGATAGAGACCGCCGATGCCGGACGCAGACAAGGCGCGGCGTGAAGCTAGTCTCCGAACCTGGGTACCTCTAAATCACCCTTCGCCCGCTAGGGCGGTCGTCGGCCGTAACGGCGCTGTTTCCGAAATGACGCGGGACCACCTTGGGAGAGACCCGACATCTGCTGAGATGCATATCATAATTCCAAGCCCGATGAAAGGCTTGGCCGAGACAGGTCAGGAACCGCGGCCGGGCTTGTCGCTGAAATACTTGGCGAGCTTGTCGGTTTCACGCTCGAACTGGGCCGCGTCTTCCGGCGGATCGCCTTTGACCGTAATGTTTGGCCACACCTTTGCAAAGTCGGTGTTCAGCTTAAGCCACTTGCCGTCCGGGTCATCCTCGGTATCCGGCTTGATTGCGTCCACCGGGCACTCCGGCTCGCAGACGCCGCAATCGATGCACTCGTCCGGGCTGATGACCAGGAAATTCTCGCCCTCATAGAAGCAGTCCACCGGGCAGACTTCCACGCAGTCCATATACTTGCACTTAATGCAGGCGTCCGTGACGATGTAGGTCATCGCAGGCTTGAGCTCCGGCAGGGTCCCGTAAGGGCGCGGGTTTTCACGGCGTAGGCGGCGAATGTCAATGCGTCAGCCGGGTCGGAGCCCTCAGGATTTCTCCAGGGGTGAATAAAGGCTGCGGGCCTCGGCCGGCGGACCGCGCCGCTCACCTAGGGCTTCCACACGCACTGCGGTCAGCCGTCCGCCAAGGGCGAACACCAGTTCGTCGCCCACTTTCACCGGCCGGGCGGACTTGTCCAGGCGGCTCTCGGCGCCGGCGCGGGTCAGGCGCACGCGGCCCTCCTCGCAGACTTTGGCGGCCAGGGTGCGGGTCTTGAAGAATCGCGCCCGCCAAAGCCATACGTCCGCACGGCAGGATCCGACCCCTTCGCTCACGCCCTGGCCTTGTGCCTTCGGCGGGGCCGATTGCGGCGGACCGCGGTCGGCGCGGCGGGCTTCAGCGCCGCCAGCGCCGCGAAGGGAGAGGTGACGCTCGCGGGTGCGGGTCCCGTCGGAGGCTTTTCGTTCCTGCGGCGCCAGACCGGCGGGCTCTCGCCCTTGCGGTTGGCGCGCACGAAGTCCAGCCCACGCAGGATCGCTTCGGCCTCAGTCGTGCTCCAGCCCAGTTCCTCGCGGGCCTGGTCGGACAACGCCGACCCGCCGCCTTGGCGCGGGGCTGCGCGCAGAAGTTCGTCCAGGCGTTCCAGCGCTTCGACCGGGACGGCCATCCCGCCCACGGCGCGTCGGCCGTAGGCGGCCAGCACCCCCCTCGAAATTCCCGCAGGGGCCGGGCAGGGGCCTTCCGCCACCGGCCGCCAGCCACCGGCTTCACGCAGGGCATGGGCCCGCAGCAGCGCCGCCGAGTCCGGTCGCAACAGCGCCGGCAGGTAGAGGCTAAAGGCGCCAAGGCGCACGCCAAGGCCCTTCAGCGCGCGCCGCTCCACCTGGCTCAGCGCCTTCATCTCTGTCCGCACCAGGGCGCGGTCCACCACGCCTCCATTCTCGATCAGCCGATAGGCGATCCCTCTGGCCAGGCCCTTCAGCCTTCCCTCGGTGACGGCGGCTTCGAGCCGGCGCAGGGCCGAGAGCCGCCGGCCGGCCTCGGCGGCCAGGAAGGCTTCCAGTCGGCGCGCCGCCCGCTCGCGCGCCGCCGGCGGCCCGTGCTCACCGAGCAAGCGCACGCGGGGCTGGAAGGCGGATCCTCCGGTCAGGGCCGCGGCCGCCTCGCCGCGCCACAACACCACGCCGTCCGGCGTCAGCGCGAAGGCCTCGTCCGGCTCCGCGGCCATGCGTCCCAGCCGCCGGGCGATTTCCGGTCCTACAGCGGCGATGGCGGCAGCGCGCAGCGCTTTCTCCTCCAGCAGCGTGCCGCCGCGGACGGGCTCGAACCGCGCGCCGGCCAATTGGCCCACATAGTGACCCTCGACAGTCACCGCGCCATCGACGCCGACGCCGGCCAGCATGTCGCCCTTGACCCTCAGGCCGCGCATCAACGCACTGGTCCGCCGGTCCACGAACCGCGCCATCAGCTTCTCGTGCAGGGTGTCGGACAGCCGGTCCTCCAGCGCCCGGGCGCGCCCCTGCCAGCCGGCCGGATCGGCCAGCCAGTCCGTGCGGTTGGCGGCGTAGGCCAGGGTCCGCACATTGGCCAGCCGCGCGGACAGCGCATCGATCTCGCCGTCAGTACGGTCGAGGGCGGCGAACTGGCGAGCGATCCAGTCTTCCGGCACCCGCCCGACCGGACCGGTCAGCGCCTCGAACACGTCGCGCACCATCCGGCGGTGGTCGTCGGGGCCGGTCTTTCGGAAGTCTGGCGTCTGACAGACGTCCCACAGCCGGTGGAGCGCCGATCGGTCGCGGCAACGCTCCGCCACCTCCGGCGCGGCGGCCAGGGCCTTCAGCGTCTGTTCGTCCAGCGCTTCTTCGGCGAGCTTCAGGCCCGGCCGGTCCGGCGGCTCGGACAGCGACCGCAGAAGGTCGGGAAGTGAGGCGAAGTCCAGCCGCGAGTTGCGCCAGGCGGCGGACTCCACGGATTCATAGCGATGCTCCTCCACCGCGCCGACCACGTTGGAGGTGATCTCGTCGCACTCGCCGGTGACGCCAAAGGTCCCGTCGCTACGGAAGCGGCCGGCGCGGCCTGCGATCTGGCCGATCTCGGCGGGCCGAAGCGAGCGGGTGCGGCGGCCGTCGAACTTGGTCAGGCCGGCAAAGGCCACATGGTCCACATCCATGTTCAGGCCCATGCCGATGGCGTCGGTGGCCACCAGGAAATCCACTTCACCGGACTGGTAGAGCGCTACCTGGGCGTTGCGGGTGCGCGGGCTGAGCGACCCCATCACCACCGCCGCCCCGCCGCGCTGGCGGCGGATCAGTTCCGCGATGGCGTAGACCTGGTCGGCGGAGAAGGCAACCACGGCGCTGCGGCGGGGCAGGCGGGTGAGCTTTTTGGATCCCGCGTACGACAGCACGGAGAACCGTTCGCGGCTGACGATTTCGGCATGCGGCAGCAGACGGCGCACCAGGGGCGCCATGGCGCCGGCGCCCAGCAACATGGTCTCGGCGGTCCCACGGGCGTGCAGCAGCCGCTGGGTGAACACATGGCCGCGCTCCGGGTCGGCGCAGAGCTGGATCTCATCGACCGCCAGGAACTCCACCTCCCGCGACAGCGGCATCGCCTCGACGGTGCAGACGAAATAGTGCGGCCTGGGCGGGACGATCTTCTCTTCGCCGGTGATCAGGGCCACGGCGCGCGGCCCCCTCAGCTTGACGATGCGGTCGTAGATCTCCCGGGCCAGCAGCCGCAGCGGAAGACCGATCATGCCGGAGGCGTGGCCAAGCATGCGCTCGACCGCCAGGTGCGTCTTGCCTGTGTTGGTGGGCCCCAGCACCGCCACCAGGCGGCCCGGCGCCGCGCCGGTGGGGCGGTCGCTCATGCCGCATAAGTTGGGACGAGATTCGCCGTCCGGCAAGCCGGTGCGGGCGCGAAGTTTGCGCCGCCGCCGAACCTGCCTAAGATCAGGGCGAATTCTACCGGGGGAAACCAAAAATGAATGCCAAGGCTTTCATCCATACCATGATCGCGCTCGCCTCGGCCTCGCTGGGGCTGGTGGCGGCGCTGGCGTGGAATGAGGCGATCAAGGCGACGCTAAAACTGCTCGGCCTGGGTGACGATCTCGCCGGCCTCTACACCTACGCCATATTGGCGACGATCATCGCCGTGGCGGTGGTGAGCTGGCTCACCCGCATCGCCGAGCGCATCGGCGGCGAGGCTGCGATCACCCGCGAAGCCGAAGGTTAGGCTGCGGCGCCCATGAAAACCCAGACCGGCGGGCGCTATGCGCTGACGCTGCTGATCCTGATTTACATCTGCAACAACCTGGACCGGCACATCATTTCCCTGCTGGCCGAGCCGATCAAACGCGACCTTGACCTGTCTGACACCCAGCTGGGGATGCTGACCGGCCTGTCCTTCGCCCTGTTCTACACCTTCTTCGGCATTCCCGCGGGCTGGCTGGCCGATCGCTTCGGGCGCATCCGGGTGCTGTTCGCGGCCGCGACCATCTGGTCGGCCTGTTCGGCGGCGGGGTCCCTGGCGACCAAGTTCGTCCACCTCGCCCTGTCGCGGGCCGGTGTCGGCATCGGCGAGGCCGGCGGCGCGGCGCCCTCCTACTCGCTGATCTCCAGCTTCTTTCCGCCGGAAAAGCGTGGCGGCGCCATTGGCCTGCTGCATCTGGGGTCTCCGGTCGCCACCTTCATCGGAACATTCGCGGCCGCGTCGATCGCCGCCAGCCACGGCTGGCGTGCAGCTCTGCTGGCGGTTAGCCTGCCCGGGGTCGTAGTGGCTCTGGCGCTATGGTTGACCGTGAAGGAGCCGCCGGCGGCGGAGGATCAGGTCCCCCAGGCGCCCCTCGGCCGCGCCGTGATCGCCTATTTCGCCGACCCGGTGTTCCGCAACCTGGCGATCACCGCAGGCATGAGCAGCTTCACCAGCTACGCCCTGGCCGCCTGGCTACCGGCCCTGCTGATGCGCATCAAGGGTATGTCGCTTGTGGAGGTGGGCGTCTGGTACGGGCCGATCTACGCCATAGCCTTTGGCCTGGGGCTGTGGGGCGGCGGCTGGCTCACCGACCGCTTCGTCCCACGCGGGGCGCGATATTACGCGGCGATCCCCATGACCGGCCTGCTGATCGCCGCCCCGTTCCTGGCGCTTGTGCTTGCCGCGCCCGACTGGCGCCTCGCCCTGCCCATCGCCTTCATACCGGTGGCGGCGATCGGGGTGTTCCTGGCCCCGGCGGTGACCTGCGTGCAGAACCGCTCCGCCAACGGCTCGCGCTCGGTCAACGGGGCGCTGTTCCTGTTCGTCAACAATCTGGTGGGCGCGGGCTTCGGTCCCCTCTACGTGGGCCGCATCAGCGACATGGCCAAGACCCACGCCTGGGCCCCGTTTGGCCTGGCGCCCCTGACCCTCGGCCTGGCCGCCTGCATTCCCGTGCTGCTGATCGCCGCGGCGATGCAGGCGCGGAACATGCGCCTTCTGGAGCGCGACGCGGCGGCCTGAGCCGACCCCTCAGGGCTCTACGCCTTCCACACCACCGGCAGCCGCGGCATGGCGATCAGGCCGGGGCTGGCCGCGCGGTCGCAGCCGGGCTTGAAGTCGAACTGCGGCACCCGGCGCAGGAACTCGCCGAGCGCGATCCGCAGCTCCCGCCGCGCCAGGTGTGAGCCCAGGCACCGGTGCGCCCCGCCGGCCAGGGTGAAGTGGCGGTTCGATGGCCGGTCCAGCCGGAATTCCCGCGGGTCGGAAAACTCCGCCTCGTCGAAATTGCCCGCGGAGTTAAAGCAGGACACCCAGTCGCCGGCCTTCAGCTTCGCGCCGTGCAGCTCATGATCGCGTGTCACCAGCCTGGGCGAGTTGACGATCGGGTGCAGCCGCAGGAATTCCTCCACCGCGTCGGGGATCAGGGCCGGATTGTCCCGCAGCTTCGTCTGCAGGGCCTGATCGAAGCATAGCCGACGGATCATCAGCGAGGTGGTCGCCGCCACCGTGTCCAGCCCGCCCACCCACAGGAAGGCCACCGCGCCGATGATCTCGTCCTCGGTCAGTGGCCGGCCGTCCACCTTGCCGTGCACGATGTGGCTGGTCAGGTTGTTGGCCGGCCTGGCGCGCACCTCCTCGATATACTCGCGGCAGTAGGCGACGGCGCTGCCGATCCCCCACGTCATCTTTTGCACGTCGCCGTAACTGTGCAGCAGGGCGTACTCCCACTGCAGGAACTCCTCCAGCTTCTCGGCCGGGAAGCCCATCAGGTCCATGAACACCCGCACCGGATAGAGCCGGCCGAAATCATAGGCCACATCGCATTCGCCCTTGTCGATGAAGGTGTCGATCAGGTCATTGATGGTGGCGCGGATCCGGGGCTCCATCTGGTTGATCGCCTTGGGCGAGAACCAGGGATTGAGCAGCAGCCGGTACTTGCCGTGCTCCGGCGGATCGATGGAGATGGGGATCATCTTCCAGGTCTCGCCCAGCATCTGCTGGAAGTTGGCCGTCTCCCGCGACGAATAGAGCTCGGCGTTCTGATAGACGTCGCGGATGTCGTCGTAGTGGGTCACCACCCACGACCCCTCCATGGCGCCCCCGAATTTGTCGAGCGAGAAGAACACCCGCGGCAGGGTCTCGTGCATGCCGGCGGTGGCGGAGAACACGTCTACGTCCGTGGTCGGCTGGTAATAGACCACCGTGTCGCGCACCATCTCCGGCGGCACATGCGCCGGCCGCTCCGTGGTGGGCCAGGTTCCGCCGAGGTTCGTCTGAACCGGTGCTTCGCTCGCCATCGTCGCCTCCGTCATGTGGTAGCTGTTTGCGGCTAGCTTGCCGCCAATCACGAAGCCTGTCTCCGGGAAAGTGGTGGGGAACTCTGGGGACGACTTGGTTGCGGACCACACAATCAACTACCACGCCGACCCAAAATGCCGCCTGGAGGCGGAAATTCATAAAGAGCAACTCCGCCCTTCGGCCATGATTCTCGTTGATCGCCGCGGCGCACAGGCTCGCCCAGTCCGAGAGCGAACTCCCACGCGGGAGTGCCGACCGACCGAAGCGACGAAGTCGTAGACGCGAGAAATTAGTGAACGATTATTGAAACTGCAGATTGACGGCTCTTTCCTTTGAGATACCGCCCATTGCGAAGATCAGCGGTGAACGCTTTGAATCGAAAGAGGAGAAGTGTCGGTTGCTGGCCTCACAGGCTGCGGCGACAGGTCGAACTGTCAGACCGGTGCTGAATATTGGGGAGATGATTCAGATGCCGGTTTTCGTCCTGCGGGGGATAGGCCTCGCCGTCCTGGGCTCGGCCATTGGGTTCGTCATTCCTGGGGGCGCCGCAAGAGCGGCCGACGCACCGCAAATCGAGGAGGTCGTCGTTACCGCCCGGCGTATCGCCGAAGATATCCAGAAGGTTCCGGTCGCCGTTGTCGCGCACACCGGTGAGAAGATCGACCAGTTGGTGATCAACACCGTCCTGGATCTCAACAAGTTGGCGCCGGGCTTCCAGACGGCGTCCTGCGGTTCCAATCGTGATACTTGCCCGCCGGTCATTCGCGGCCAGGGCACCGCGTTCGCGACCGGCCAGGCGTCGGTTCAGACTTACTTCGCCGAGTCTCCGATCGTCGAGGGCTCGACATACGATCTGGCGAATATCCAGATTGTCGAAGGGCCGCAGGGCACCCTGTTCGGCGAAGTCTCGACGGGCGGCGTCGTCCTCTACACCCCGCGCAAGCCGACGAACACGTTCGAAGGTTATGCCAGCGTCCAGACCGGCAATTACCGGTACGTGCAGGTCGAGGGCGCAGTCAGCGGCCCGATCATCGCCGATCGGCTGATGGTCCGCCTTGCGGGTCAGTTTCGCAAACGCCATGGCTTCACAAACGGTGTTCCGGCGTATGGCGGCGCCAATACAGATCTTGACAATGTCGATAAGAAACAATTGCGGGCGTCGATCGTTTTCAAGCCGCTATCATTTCTTGAAAACGATACAACTCTGATATACCGGAAGACTAATTCTAACGGATCTGGTCAGACGGCCTATTACGTCGATCCAAATTTCATGAATCCTGGAATCAGGAACCTCACGCCTGCGCAAACGGGCCTGAACTTATTCTACTTCACAGCCGGTTATATTCCGCCGCCGGGCCTGACCTGGGGCCAGCTCATCCTGCAGGCCCAGGCCAAGAACTACGCGGCGGGTCCTTTCGTTGAATTCACCAACTTCGACAAGCATCTCACCACCATCAATCATGCCGTCGTCAACAAGACGATCGTTGATGTCGTGCCCGATAACGGCCTGACGCTGAACTACATCTTCTCGATGAACTGGACGTCGAGCCAGGGGACCAACTGCTGCGATATCGACGGCACCGATGTGCCGGTCGTCGACGGATCCGAGGGCGTCTGGGCTGCAGGAGCCACCTCCCTCACGACCGGCCCCAAGGGCGTGACAGGCGGCTGGCCAAGCCGCGCGATCGCCCATGAGGTTCAGTTGGTGGGAAAGCTGTTCGATGATCGGCTCGACTGGCAGGCGGGGGGGTATCTGCGCACCAGCGGCAGCCGGAAATTCATCCCGGCGCAAGGCACCATCATCGTCTTCGGCCGGCCGCAGGGCGATCCCGCCTCGGCCGCCTTTTGCGCCTCCACCAGCGCTCCCGCCAATACTCCCTGCTCGCAGTTTTCGAAAAGCCAGTCAAAGAGCAAGGCTATCTTCGGTCAGGCCACCTATGAGGTGGTGTCCAATGTTCACATTACCGGAGGCATCCGTAAATCGGTTCTCACCAGCCAGACCGACACCACGTCGGGACCCGTGAATTCCTTCAACTTCCTGGCGCCGGGCCAGCCAGCCGGGACTGCGCCCACCCTGGTCAATCTGACGACGCTCGGACGAAGCCCGTTCCCAAATGCGACAGTGGTGTCCTCGATCGTTCCGAAGAACAAGGCGACGACCTACACGGTGACCGGCGACTGGCAGATCACGCCTGAGGTGATGGTGTATCTGTCGCAGCGCACCGGCTACAAGCCGGGCGGCGTCAACAACAATGCCACGCCCGGCTCGCCGAACCGGCTGTTCGGACCTGAGAAGCTCAAGGAAATTGAAGCGGGGGTTAAGGCGCAGTTCTCCCTCGGTGACACGGCGATCCGGTTCAACGCCTCCGCATTCCGCGACAAATATGGTGACATCCAACGGAGCACCGTCATTCCGGGCACCGCCACAACGGCCACCAATAATATCGCGGACGCCATCATTCGCGGCATTGAAGCAGACGCGACGTTTAAGTTTACCGATTGGTTCTCGGTGTACGGGACATTTGCTTACACCGACGCCTACAACACGCGCTACACAGACACCAACCTCTGCAGTTCATTGTATTATCTGAAAAATTGCGTTGGCGCGCCGGCCGGTGCGGTCGCCACGCTCGATCACGCCAAGGGTACAGGGGTAATCAATGGTGTGGCTGTGACGTTCGAACCCGATCTCTATGCGGATGCCGCAAAATACAAGTGGTCCATCGAATCAACTCTGAAGCTGGAGCCATGGACGCAGGAAGATATCAGGATCACCACGAGCCTGTATTATATTTCAAGCACAATGACCAATGCGATCAACACCAGTCAATTCATCGGATATGTTCCACTAACTCAGCCGACGTTTGCGAAACTGTATCCCACAAACCTGTACCTGAATACGCCAAGATACCTGGCTGATTTGCGGCTGGACTGGCGTAATGTTGCGGGAAAGCCGATCGACATCACAGCGGGTGCGACCAACCTGTTTAACAAGAAGTACAACATATCAAGTGGCGGCGGCTTCACGATTGGCGGAACTTTGCTGAGCCAAGTCGTTGAGCCGCGGATGATCTACGTGGGGGCGAAGTATCGGTTCGGCCAATAGCTGCCCCGGCGGGAGTTCGCATCCACATTCGTTGGGCGCGAGCGCGAAGGCGCGGCAGCGGATTGGCGGGTTGATCTTTGCCTGGGGAGTTTTGTCCGACCCCGTCCGCTTCCGGCCAGCCTGGTCGGAGGGCAAGTCTGGGATCCACCCTTAATCTGCGCAGGAGAACCCATATGAGCCATCTTACCTGGAACGGGATCGCCGCCGCCCTCTCGGCATCGCTGGCAGTTGTCGCGGCGCCGATGACAAGCTCAGCCGCAACGGTCGAGGTCGCGATCACCAACGATCCAAACGTTCGCGCGGGCGAACCCGAAATCGCCGTCAATCCGAAGAACCCCAACAACATCGCCTACTTCGTCATGACGATGAAATATAACTACAACCAACAGGTTGGGGAAAAGTGGGCCGAGAAGAGCTTCATTGATTGCTATCTCGCCGTGTCGTTCGACCGGGGTAAATCCTGGCGGCGGGTCGACAATCCCTTCCTGATGAGCCGGATGACCATCTGCGGCGATCCAATGATCGCATTCGGTCCCGACGGAACGCTTTACGCTGCGGCGGATGGGATGGGCGTGGATCCGGGACGCAAGGATCCTGATCCTCTGGGCGAAGTGGTGTTCTCGCGTTCGGCGGATGGGGGGCGCACGTGGACCAACCCGGTCATCACCGGCACCCCAATCGATCGCCCATGGATGAGCGTCGATCAGTCGGACGGCGCCATCTACCTGACCAGTTCCTGCGCTAGTCCGGACCGATCCTATTGCGAGCCCAACACCCGCTATATCCTCTCTTCCCGTGACAAGGGCGCCACCTGGACGCCGCGGGTTCCGATTGACTCGCCAGCCTACTTGGCAGGGCGCGGCGGTTCGATCTCCGCCGCCCATGGGGTTCTGGCGGTCACCTACGTCTCGGCGCGCATCGAGGGTAGGACCTGTCCCTGCCTGGTCTTCGCCACCACCCGCGACACTGGGCGAACCTGGGACCGGCAGGTTGTGCCTTCCAGCGAGGCGGTGGGCGGGCAGGCCCAGATCGCCGCAGATCCCAGTCGGGCGGGGCGCTACGTCAACTCGGCGCTGGCGCCGCAGCGCAATCGCTTCCTACTCTTTGGCACCGATGACGGGGGGAAGACCTGGATCAAGCCGCAGACGGTGACGAACGATCCGAAGCGCGCGCAATTCAAGCAGTGGGTCGGTTATTCGCCGAGCGGCGTTTTCGGGATCGTTTGGCGCAGTTCGGCCGCGACACCAGAGGAGATGGGTGTCCCCGCGGCGCGTACTCCAGGCACCCCGGCGCCGAAGACATTTCCCTATGATGTTTGGGCGGCTGTCTCCTCTGACGGGGGAAAAACCGTGTCCAAGCCGCTCAAGATCAGCAGCCAGATGTCTCCGGCGCCTGATCCCGCGCAGCAAGCGACGGACGACGTTTCGTTCATCACTCTGGACCGAACCCACGCGCATTTCGGTTGGGGGGATTGGCGGTCCGGTGAACTCCAAGGCTGGTACGCGCGCACGCCGCTCGCGGATTTTGGGCGGTGACGGAGCAATCTGAAGACAGGTGCAATGTTCCCTTCCCGTTCTAAATGTCATCAGCCATGGGAATATGGCGCCAGTGTATGACGCGACTTTGGAGCCGGTATTGGGATGGTCTGATCTGCGCCCACCCCGGAGAAACCCGCAGAACCCCGCAGATACCGGGAGACGTACACATTCCTGCACCGGACACGGGAATTGGAAATTTAAGTGTGCGTGCCCCGGATTCCCCCTCACGCCCTCACGTCAATTCCGGTCGTATCCAAGGTGCATGGCATTGATCCTCGAAAAATTGAACCCGGGGAGGTTTTTCACCCCCAACACGGCATTTGAGCCAGAATCCGCCCTCGCCGCCGCCCTTCGACAATTCAGGTCCCACAACGGCGCATGGGGTCGAAGTGCGCGGATCTTTCCGCCCCCACCCCGCTCATTCCCGCGCAGGCGGGAACCCAGGCTTGTTTGTTCGTTGCGCCGAACCCCAACCCGTGGCGCTGTCTGAACCCAAGAAACCTGGATCCCGGCCTGCGCCGGGACGAGCGGAGAAAGGTGAGGATCACTCCCTTGTTCGTGTCGTCCGTGGGCGATTAAACCCCAAAATCCTTGACTCCCGCCTCGATCAATGTTCTCTATTTGTTCGTGGGCGACGCAGACGAAAACATCATCGAACGGCACGAGCTCTATCTCGATGAGCTGGCCAGGATGACCCTCGTGCTCGCCCGCGATCAGCAGCAGCGCGCCCTGGAGTCCGACGACCCGGAACAAGCCGCCGTTTTCGGCCGGCTCTACAATCAGACCGCCCGGTCGCTGCGCCAGACGCTGGCGCTCAAGGCCCGCCTCGACCGGGAATGCCGCATGGCCAATCGCGAACGCCGGGAACAGTCCGCCGCGCGCAAGGTCCGCCGACCCGCCGCGAACCAGGCGTCACGCTGGACCGAGGCCGAGCGCCTCGACTGCGCGTGGGAACTGAACGGCGAGCGTGAACCCGACGCCGACAGCCGTCCCGACAGCACCGTCCCGCAGGACGCCGCGGCATTCGACGCCGCACCGCCCGCGGGGCGCCCCCTCAGTCTCGCCCCCGAACCCCCCTGGCGCAGCTCGGCGTAATCGGGCCTGGCCGCCTCAGTCCAGCGTCCGCCGATACCGCGCCATGGCGATGGCGGTGACCACGCTGACGAAGATCAGCAGCGCCACAAGCTCGCGCCAGATGTCGCCGACGCCCAGGCCCTTCAGGAGGGCGCCGCGCACCACCCGCAGGAAGTGGGTGACCGGGATCGCCTGGCCGATCCCCTGCGCCCATGCCGGCATGCCGCGGAACGGGAACAGGAAACCCGACAGCAGGATCGAGGGCAGGATGTAGAAGAAGCTCATCTGCATGGCCTGCAGCTGTGAGCGGGCCACCGTGGAGATCAGGAACCCCAGCGAAAGAGAGCCCAGGATGAACAGGCTGAGCCCGATCGCCAGCCCGCCCCAGCCGCCGACCATCGGCACGCCGAACAGCAATCGGGCCAACACCAGGAACAGCGCCGTCTGGATCACCCCCACCAGCACATAGGGCGCGAGTTTTCCGACCATCACCTCGAAGGGCTCCACCGGCGTCGCCAGCAGGCTTTCCAGTGTGCCCCGCTCGGTCTCCCGGGTCATACTGAGCGAAGTCATCATCACCAGGGTCATCGACAGGATCACCCCCAGCAGGCCCGGCACGATGTTGTAGGCGGTGATGGCCTCGGGGTTGTAGCGCTTGTGCATGATCACCTCGAAGGGGGGCGGGGTCGGCGCGCGGTACGCCAGCGCGCCCTTCAGGTCGTGAACCAGCATCTGGCTGGGCAGGGCGGCCAGCGCCGCCGCCGCCCCGCTGGTTGCGGAAGGATCAGAGGCGTCGGCCTCCACCAGGATGCGGGCGTGGTCGCCGCGCACCACCCGGCGGGTGAAGTCCCCGGGGATTGTGATTGCGAACTGCACCTCGCCGGAGCGGATCAGGGCGTCCAGCTCAGCCGGCGAGCGCGCCTGGGCGACGAGGTCGAAGTAGGCGCTGTTGTGCAGCGCCGCCACCGCCGAGCGGGCGAAGGTGGAATCCTCCTGCACCAGGATCGCCGTCGGCAGTTGGCGCGGCTCGGAGTTGATGGCGTAGCCGAACAGCAGCAACTGCACGACCGGCATGGCGAGGATCATGGCGTATGTCAGCCGGTCCCGGGTGAGCTGCTTGAATTCCTTGATCATCACCGCGGCCACCCGCAGGAGCGAGAAGCCGCTCATTGGTAGTTGTCCTCGGCCCCGGCCATCAGCCGGATGAACACGTCCTCCAGGGTAGGCTCGGACGCCGTCCAGCGGAACGGCTCGCGCCGCCAGGGCGCGATGGCGGCTTCCAGGGCGGCGCGGTCCTCGCCGCTCACCCTGAGCGCGGCCCCGAACGGGGCGGCCGCGATCACGCCGGGCCGGGCGGCGATCTCATGGGCCAGCCGGTCCACGCCCGGCCCTTCGCCATGCAGAGTGACCATGTGCGCCTGGGCGATCACCTCCGCGGCCGTGCCCCGGGCGATCATCCGGCCGTAGCTGATATAGGCGATCTCATGGCACCGCTCGGCCTCGTCCATGTAGTGTGTGGAGACCAGCACGGTGAGACCCTGGGCGGCCAGGGCGTGGATCTCGTCCCAGAAGGCGCGGCGGGCCTTGGGATCGACGCCCGCGGTGGGTTCGTCCAGAAGCAGCAGTTGCGGTTCGTGCAGGGTCGCCGTGGCCAGCGCCAGCCGCTGCTTCCAGCCGCCGGAGAGGGCCCCGGCCAACTGACCGCGCCGTTCTGCCAGCCCCAGACGATCCAGGGCGTCGGCCACCCGCGCGGGTGGGCGGTCCAGTCCGTGAACCCGAGCCGAGAACTCCAGGTTTTCCTGGATGGTCAGGTCCTCATAGAGCGAGAAACGCTGGGTCATGTAGCCGGTGCGCAGCTTGATCTCGCCGGATTGGGCGATCAGGTCATAGCCGAGGCAGGTTCCCGATCCGGAGTCCGGCGTCAGCAGGCCGCAAAGCATTCTCAGCGTGGTGGTCTTGCCCGAGCCGTTCGGACCCAGGAAGCCGCAGATCCGCCCGCTCTCCAGCCGCAGCGCCACGTCACGCACCACATGTTTGTCGCCGAAGCGCTTGTTGAGCCCCACGACATCGATAGCGTAGCTCACCTGCCCGGCCCTAGAGGGGCCACATCCACCGGCTGACCGGGGTTAAGTCGCGCGCTGGGCCGGGCTTCGATCAGATAGACCAGCCGGTCGCGCGCCTCACGTGAGTAGATCACCGGCGGGGTGAATTCGGGTCTCGGGCTAACATAGGTGATACGCGCGGTGAGGCCGGACTTGCAGCCGTCACAGCTGAACCTAACGTCGGCGCCCGGCCGGTAGAGGGCCACGCTGGCCGCCGGCGCGAAGAACCGCAGCCGCACCCGGTCGTCTGGCAGGATCGAGAGGATTGGCTGGTTCGCCGCCGCCCATTCACCGGGCTGATAGAATACGTCCTCGATCCGGCCCGCCGCCGGGGCGACCGGAGAGGTGTCTGCGAGTCTCGCTTGAACCTCCGCCAGGGCTGCGCCGGCCTGGGCGACTTTGGAATCGGCGGCGCGGACCTGCTCCTCGCGGGCGCCCAGGCGGGCGGTGTCCAGTCGCCGTCGCGCGGCTGCGGCCCGGGCCTGCGCGGCCTGGGCGCCGGCGCGGGCGTTGTCCAGCCGCGCCGGCGCATAGATCCCCTGGCGCACCAGGGGTTCGGTCCGGCGTAAGTCCGCCTCGGCGTTGCGCGCCGCGGCCTCGGCGGCGGCGGCCTCGGCCTCGAACACCGCCAGCTCCGTCGGCCGCTGGCCCAGGCGGGCGTCGCGGGCCTGGGCCTGGGCGGCCGCGACCTGGGCGGACTGCTGCGCCCGTTGGGCGGTCAATATCTTCGGGTCGATGGCGAACAGCGGCTGGCCCGCCGAAACCCGGTCGCCGCGCGCCACCGAGATGGAGGCCACGGCGCCGGAGATAGGGGCGGCCATATAGATCGCCTCTCCCTCCACATAGCCGGATAGCGCAGGACGGGCCTTCAGGCGGGGCGCCAGGAACAGGATCGCCGCAAGTGCGGCCGCGGCGGCCAGGAGGGCGACAACGAGCAGACGCTGAGGTTTCATGCGCTCTCCGGAGTGAGCAGCCCGACCAGAAGCGTGTCCAGGTGCTGGACGGAAAGACTGGACAGGTCGAATTCCGGTGCGCCAACTGGCACGAATGTCTCGCGCCAGATCACCCCCACCAGCAGCGGCGCGATGATCTGCAGTGCATAGATCCGGGGATCGCCGGGACGCACTTCGCCGCGGACCTGGGCGGCGGCTACGGCGGAGGCGACCGCGCCGATAACCTTGGATACAAGCCGGTCGTGCCAGACCCTGGCCAGTTCGGGGAAGTTGCGCGCTTCGCCGATAACCATCTTGGCCACCCCGCCGACCGCCGAACCGCCCACCACCGCGACAAATCGTTCGGCCAGTAGGCGCAGCAGATCGGGCAGGGGCCCGGGATGGGCGGCGATTGCGGCCCGGGCCAGGTCGATTTCGGGGGCGATGGCGTGCTCCACCACGGCGCGGAACACGTCTTCCTTGGTTTCGAAATAGAGGTAGACCGCCCCCTTCGACAAACCGGCCCGGGTGGCGATTTCATCCAATCGGGCCGATGCGAATCCCTTTTCGGCGAAGATCTGCAGGGCCGCGGCGACGATCTCGCGCGGTCGGTCGGCCTTGCGCCGGCGAAATTTGGGGCTCGAAGTCGGGTTCATCCGCGCCTACTAATAACTGACTGGTCAGTTATTAGTAGGCCGCTACCTTGGGAAGTGCAAGTTTACCGAAGCGCTGAAAGTCAGTGGGCGCCGACGCCCTGGATCATGCTTAGAGCTGCGATCACCCGCGTGAGCTGGGGCCGGCGCGGGTCGCCGGCCAACAGCGACAGATATTCGTCCACGCAGCGGTCGGGCGCGTTGCGGCCGTCAAGGCGGCGGCGGCGGCGTGCTTCGCTAAGGGCGCGGGCGTTGGCTTCCTGGATCGACATTCCCATGGTCCCAGTCCTCATTTGAAACGGCGGCTCGGCCGTTGTCTCAATGGAGGCAAGGTTCGCGCCACGAGCGAGGCGGGCTCGCTCAATTGGCGAGCGCCGTCGGCGGGTCGGCGCGCTCCAGCCAGATCTCGCGCCAGTACAGAGTGTTGGCCCGAGGACAGTTGCGCACGCAAAGGCCAATGCAGGACAGGCCGCGCAGGGCGACGGTGCGCTGAAGCTTGACCATCCGGCCGGTTTCCTCGTGGATCATCCGCGAGACCAGGAACTCCACCTGGTGCACGCCGCCGGCGTAGCGGACCATCTCCGGCTCGAAAGCCAGGCCCAGGTTCTTGCCCTCGGCGTCCAGGGTGGCGCGGATCTCCGCGGCGGATTTCACCCGAACCCAGTCGCCCGGCTTCAGGTTCAGGCCGCCGCGAGACCTTTCCGCGCCGGGGCCTTTCAGGAAGTTGATCGGCGACAGCCCGATCAACCGCAGGGCCACATTGGCGGCGGTGCGCGCGATGATGTGCGCCAACCGGCCCCGTGTGATGTCACCGCGCCGCAGGTCGGTGATCAGGTGATCCATGGCGAATTTCGACACCGGCGCCGTGGCGGCGGCCAGGGCCGTGGACTGACAGATGAACCGGTCGCCCTCGCGGGTGCGCAGCGGCGGCAGGCCGACGGTCGGATCGGCATCGCTGGGCGGCGCGGGCGCCAGGCTGGCCGGCTTCAGCCAGGCCTCCTTCCAGAACATAAGGCAGTTGCGCGCGCAGGATTCATGGGCCGCGCCGTCACAGCGCGATTCATCCAGGAACACGGTGTCGCGCATCCGCCGCAGGCCGAAACCCTCGACGCAGGTCTTGTCGGCGCGCTTGAGGACCTTCAGGCGCCGGCCGCAGAGGCGCGCCATCTCCGGCATGAAGGGCAGGCCGTCCAGACATCCGTCGGCGTCGAGGGTGGCGGCGATCTCGGTCGCGGAGCGCACTTCGACCCAGGCGCCGCGCTGAAAGTCCGCCTCGCCGGCGACGTTCTGCGGCGCCTGCGGGAATTCTTCCGCCACATCGTACATATTCGGCCCCTTAAGCTACGGCTGTCCCGGCGCGGGACGTAAACCGCCCCGACACCCGCGGCTCGCAAGCGCTGGGCCTGACGGCGAAGCTTCAGCGGAAAATCCAGAACCCGCCGCGCGGCGCGACGTCCGCACAGATCGGTGCGAGCATCGAGCGCCGCGCCCCGCAGGTGCAGCGCACCCGTGGCTCCAGGCTCTCCAGCGGTTGACCGCACAGACCCTGGGCCCGCCAGGGCGCGGGGTCGATCGAGCCCCGGCGCCCGCAGGCGCAGCGTACGCTGAGTGTCCGGGCGCCGGGCTCAAGCCGCGCCCCGATCTCAAGCTGATGATATCCGTCCGCCATCGCCGCCTCCGATGACGGAACAAAAGCAGAACTTTTTGCGTATGGCTAGCCCCCCATGGTTGCGTTCGCATGGCGTCAGAGCTTTTCGCTGATCCGGATCGCGGCCCGGCAACCGGTGCGTATCACCGCGGCGAGCAGACCGTAGGCGGGTGCGCCGCGGGCCCCTTCCGCCAGGGCCAGATCGCGATGGGCGAGTTCCTCCGCCCGAAACCGGCCTAGCTCGCCGGCAAGCTCGGGCTCCCGGTCCGAGAGCTCGGCGACCTGACTGGCGTAATGTTCCTCGATCACCGTTTCCACCGCTTCAGTGCAGGCGTGGGCGGCCTTGTCGCCCATTAGCGCTGTGCCGGCCCCAAGCGCGAAACCCGCCAGCCGCCAGAGCGGCGCCAGCGCGGTAGGCCGCACCTTGCGTTCATTCAGCAGCGCCTCGAAGCGCGCCAGGTGGACGGCTTCATGCCCCTGCATGTCCTCAAGCTGGCCTGCGATGCGCTCATGGCCGGCGGCCTGGCCAAACACCGCCCGTTGTCCGCGATAGATGGCCACGGCGGCCAGTTCTCCAGCGTGATCCACGCGAAGGATCTCGGCCAGCCTGGCCTTTAAGGCGCCAGAGCCGGGACGCGGAGGAACGGGCCTTTCGGTCATGGCCGCGCCCTCTCGCGCAGCGCCGCGGCGAGGCTGAGGACGGTCAGTTTCGTGGAGATCAGCGCGTTCCATCCCGCCATGCTGAGCCCTAAGAACACCCAGGCCGCCTGATCGCAGGCGGGGGGCTTCACCTTGGCGCCGTTCATCAATCCGCTCAGGTCCTCAAGTCTGACCGCGCCCGCGCCGCCAGACGCGCAGGCGCTGGGGCCGGGCCAGAACTTCCACTCCGCGCCGGCGTGATAGACCGCATAGCCTATGCCCACCGCGAAGATCGCCGCCAGGACGGCGTTGGCGCCAATCCGCCAGCCGCGACCGCGGGTCAGCCGCGTCAGGATCAGCCCCGCCGCCGCCGCCGCCATCGCCGCCCAATAGACCTCGCGCTGGCGCAGGCAAAGGGTGCAGGGCGCGAGGCCGCCAAACGTCTCGAACCCGTGGGCGATCGCCAGCATCGCAGCGGAGCCCGCCAGCGCCCACAGCCGCCAGCGATCAAGGATCAGGCCGATTAGGTGCGCCATGGTCCGCGATCTGATCTCAAACTTGGCCTCATCGCAGTAGTCTCCAGCCCACCACCCCGCCCACCAGCACCACCACGCCGATGGTGGTGTAGAGGGCCAGCCGCCGCTCCACCTCCGCGCGGATCGCCGGGCCGAAGTATTTCAGCAGGGTGGCGGTGAGGAAGAACCGGCCGGCGCGGGTCACCACCGAGGCCCAGATGAAGGTGACGAGGTCAAAGTGCGCCAGGCCCGAGGCGATGGTCACCAGCTTATAGGGAATGGGGGTCAGGCCCTTGATCAGGATCACCCACAGGCCCCAGCGGTCGAACCAGGCCTGGAACGCCGCCTGGCCCTCCGGATGGCCGATCAGCCTCAAAAGGAAGGTCCCCACCGGCTCCAGATAATAGCCGATGGCGTAGCCCAGGCAGCCGCCGACCACCGAGGCCGCCGCGCAGATGCCGGCATAGACGAACGCCCGCTGCGGCCTGGCCAGCACCATGGGCGCCAGCATCACGTCCGGCGGGATCGGAAACACCGAGCTTTCCAGGAAGGAAACAACGGCCAGGGCGACGGGCGCGCGGGGCGATGCGGCCAGGCCCATCACCCAGTCGTAGGTCTTGCGAAGCATCGGCGATCCAGCGGGGAGACGGAGCTTTCTGCTAGCAGGCGCGGCGGAGTCTGTCTCCCCCGCGCCCAGGCGCGGGGGAAAGCTCAACCGCGCAATATATCGGGGACGGGGTGCGGCGTCAAGAACAAATAGGGAACATTTGGGTTGCGGAGATGGCGTGGGCGGCGTCCACAACATCACCTTACCGCCAGAACGTCAGGTTGGTGGTGACGTGGCCGCACGCCGAAAGGCCAGTTTTGAATTTACTCTGACAGCGCCCTCGCGGATCAGCCCACAATCGGCGAAACGCAAGTCGGCGCCGGCCCGGCGCAGTGAAAACGGGCCTGCTGAATCAGTGGCCCGGGTACAGGAAACGCGCCAGATCCAGTATCTCGGCCTTGTCATCGGACAGTATGTAGCCGCCATCGATCGCAGTCTCGAGGGCGGCGGCGAACTTGGCGAGATATTCGGCCCGGCCCTTGGGATAGAGCCTCGCGAGTGTGGATTGATCGAGCGGGACGGTCGATCCGAACAGCCCCGCGAGCCCCCCGGGCGTCTGGCCTAAGCCGGACATTATCGCCGTTGGTGCGTCCACCCATGGCGAGCGAACGCCACCGCGGGTATTGCCGATCTCGTCGGTCGCCATCGCGGGCGGCGTGTCGCCGTTCACCTCGATGCGCGCGGCTTGGGGCGGCGCATTGCCGGTTTCCACCCAGCTGGCGAGTGTTCGCAGGCCGGCCTCAAGCACATAATGGTGCTGCGGCGCGGCGCTGATCGGCTTGACGGTCGGCTGTCCGAAAAGCGAAGCGACCGGGGTGAACGCCCTGGCCAGGTCTTCGACCGTAGCGTGTCCGGTGTCGAGCATGCCGCCCTCCATGAGGTAGGTGTCGCCATGAGCGGCGCCGGCGATCTCCCAAGTCCGCAGCCGCGCGGTGTCGGGTTGGCGCGCCGGAAAATAGCCAACGTCAGGTGACAACAGGTCGGTTTCAGTGATCAGGTTCAGCACGGGAACGCGAAGGTCGGTCCTGAACGGAACCGGGGCGATGCCCTGACCAGGCTTGGTCTGGAAGCTGGCCAGGAAGTTTCCGTCCAACGGGGCCGCGCCGCGGAAGCGCGAGTGAATCAGAAATCCGTCAAAGGTTTTCGCGAGCGGATCGACCGAATTGACGTAGGTCACAAGGAACGCGGCCGACTGGGATTCCCCGATGGAAATCACCCTTTTCGGCTGCAGCCCCCCCAACACGCCGTTGGACGCGGCATCGGCGACCAGCTTCCCCGCCTGGGTGTAGATATCGAAGGCGAACGCGTCGCCGGGATGCAGGAGGGCGCCATATCGTTCGGGGTTGGCCTTTCTGATCGGCAGGATGCCCGGCATGGCGAACGTACCGCCGTTGAGGCCGACGTTCTGGGCCGACACGCCGACATAGGCATAGCCGCGTCGTATGATTTCGCGATGCACATACGTCCAGTCGGGCGCCCCGTCGGTCCCGCCAGTGACGTTCAGCCATTCGACGATGACCGTGCCGTTGAACATGGCCGGGTCCTGCGGCCGCGCCACGACGATGCGACTGCGAAATTCAGCTGTGGCCAGTGGCGTCCCCGTGCTTGCGACGGGCGCGCCGGAGGCCAGCGCATAGGATGTCGCGGTCCCCGATATGAATCGTTCCTCGACCACATACCCCGGTGGCGGCTTGTCGAACACGCCCGGGGCCAAGGTGATCGCGCCGGGCACGGGACCGGAGAGAGAGGCGCTCTGAGCATGAACCGCTGTGGTCGACATCGACAAACCTATGCTGATGAGGGCGGAGAACGTTGTGAGAATCGAACCGAACAAACCCGTCGACATGATGCAAATCGCCTCGCCATCAGTCCGTTAGCGCACGCTGCTGGAATGTAACCCGGAAGGCAAATTCAAATATTCTGCTTTTCCACACCATTCATCTGAGAGTGCGACGGCGATCTCCTCGCCGTGGTCCAGCGGTCACGAAAACCGGGATACGGACACATTCCAGCGCCCCAGGCTGGGATTGTAACTTAGAGTGTGTGTGGCCCGGTTTTCGGGCATGGCGCTGGCTCCCCGGGGATTTACAGTGACGCTGTACGAAATTATTCACAAGTCGAGGCGCGGAACCTCAATTACATTCAATGTCACTGTAATGCTCGACGGGTGCTGGAGCCCTGTGGGGTTTCATAAACTGCCGCCGAAATGCACATAACTCGCCGATTCAACAAAAAGCCTGGGTTCCCGCCTGCGCGGGAATGAACGGCGTTGGGGGGTGGCGCTTCTTCCGTGAATCGCCACGCAGGTTGCGACGCCTACGACAAGGCCGTCCCGCGCCGCCTCTGCGCCAGACAGCGCCATGGACATTCCCCAGGCCTCGGCTAGCATTCGGAAGGTGCTGTAGGGCCTGCGGCGACCGGCGCGACCCGCCAGGCGGCCCGGTTGCTATCGAAGGGAGCCTTCCCGATGACGTTCAATCCCCGTCCCACTGAGGTTCTTGCGGATATAAACTATGTCCGGAATGCGCCGGCCCCTGGCGAGCCCGAGCTGGAGTTCCATATAGACGACCCGGCGCGGGACACGATGCAGGTGTTGCCGGGACGGCGGGTGACGATCACCGACGCAAGATCCGCGAACGAGTCCTTCTCCGTTGAAGAGAGCGGTTTCCAGCTGTGCCGCATGGAAACCAAGATCGAGCGATTTGAAAACCTGCAACTGAACCCGGAGTTGCTGGATCAGTATTGCCGGGAAGTCGAACAATTTCTGATGGACCTGACGGGGGGGGCGCGGGTCGTGGTGCGTCAAAACTCGGTCACCACCCGCTATGGCGCACCCAAGGACGCCAACCTGCCAAATGCGAGACCCGCGCTCTTCGCGCACGCGGACAATACAGACGCCTCGTCTCTTGAGAATCCGCTGAAAAGCGTCTTGGACGAATTGGAAGCCAATGGCGTCGATTTCGATCTGAACGAATTCAGCCGCTACGCCTATTACAACGTGTGGCGTTGCTTCTCACCGGCGCCTCAGGATATTCCGCTCGCCGTCTGCGACGCGCGGACCGTCGATCCGACGGATGAGTTGGCCGTCAAATCGATTACGAACACCTCACGGTTTGGCGTCATCACCCACGGCGTGACCCTCTTCAAACATAACCCGAACCATCGCTGGTATTACTTTCGCGACATGGCGCCGGATGAGGTGCTGGTGTTCAAGCAGCACGATTCCAAACTTCCCCTGCGCCGCACGCCCCACAGCGCCTTTATTGACCCGAGCTGCCCGCCTGGCGTGCCGACAAGGAACAGCGTGGAAGCCCGCGGGGCGGTTTTCTTCAAGTGACGTCACAAAGCTGATTTCGGGAGTCGTCGGAAGCCCGGACATTTACATTTAAACTGTGAATTCCAGTGTTTAGAGCTGGAATCTGTATGTGTCCCGGTTGCCTAGATCGCAGCCCAGTTGGTCGCCGGCATTTGGCGCGGCTCAGCGTCGTCGCGCCAAAGGGTGACGCTGCCCCCGGCGGCCAGCTTCTGCGCCCACCACCAGGGCGCCCGGGTGGGCATGGGGCAAGGGAGCGCTTCGACGCCCCTCTCTTGCAAAGTGCGTTTCCACAATTCCGTATCGCCGGGGTAACCCGAGCCCTCGCCCGCCACGAAGCCATAGAGTTCGCAACCTTCGTCACCGGCCTCCCATGGCCCGAAGATGTCGCCGTATTCGAGCATGATGTGCGTGCCGGCTCGCGCGACAATGTTTCCGCACCTGAGTTCGCCCTTGAGGATCAGGTTGATGTGGTCGCCGTGATGCCCATGGCTGGGGCTCCAGGCGCCCGGATCCCACTTGTTCCAGAAGGCGATGTATCGCGGCGACATCTCGATCCACTTCTCCCAGATCGAGGCGATGCGACCATCGGCCAGCCGGTAGCGCGTCATCTCCTCCGCCGGAACTTCGTCCAGGTGCTTCAGTGTCGGCCCGCCACGCATTCATCGCTCCCGCAAGTTGGACGCCTCAATAGACCATACAGGCTACCGGCGACGCCAAGTTACGTCCTTTGCCTTTCGGGTCAACATGGCGTGAGAGCGAATAGGCGCGCGCGGGCCGCGGTGATGGTGGTGTCCGTTCAACCAGACGGCGTCATGGACATTCCCCAGGCCTCGGCTAGCATCCGGCGGGCTTCGGGAGGGGCGCGCATGCAGGATCGCAGGACTATCCTGGAACGGGCCATTGGCCTGGCGGGCGCCGCTTCGCTGCTGATGGCGGGCTCCGCGGCCCAGGCGGTTCCGCTGGCGGGCAAGGCTTCCAGGCGGTTGCGGATCCTGGTGCTGGGGGGCACCGGGTTCATCGGGCCGCATCATGTGAACTATGCGGTGGGCCGCGGGCACAAGGTCTCGGTGTTCAATCGCGGCAAGTCGAAGGCCGATCTGCCCCGCAGCGTCGAGCGGTTGATCGGCGACCGCAACTCGGACCTGAGCGCGCTGAAGGGCCGCGAGTGGGACGCGGTGATCGATACGGCCGTGGTCCAGCCCAGTTGGGTGCGCAGCGTGGCCGACGTGCTGGAGGGCCATATCGGCCACTACAGCTTCATCTCAAGCCTGGCCGTCTACAAGGGTGATACGCCGGGCATATTGAACGAAGACAGTCCCTTGGCGCCGTACACTGGGACAATCGATCCGTTCGCCAATCCGCCGTTCAGCCTGGCGGTGTATGGCCCGCTGAAGAACGTGGCCATCGCCGAGGCCCAGAAGCGGTTCCCGAAAACACTGGTGGCGCATTGCGCGCTGATCATCGGACCGGGCGACATGACCGATCGCTGGACCTACTGGATCGATCGGGTCCGCAACGGCGGCGAGGTGTTGGCGCCCGGCGATCCCCTCGATCCCATGCAATGGATCGATGTGCGCGACCTGGCCGAGTTCGTGATCCATGGCGCCGAGCGGGGCGTGACCGGGCCGTTCAACGCCACCGGGCCGGCCTCGCCCTACAGCTTCGCCGAGATGCTGGGCGGCATGCGCGCGCCCTATGGGGCGCCGGTGCGGATCACCTGGACGCCCGAGGCGTGGCTGCGGGCGCGCAATATCAGCATGCGCGAGCTACCGGCCTGGTATCCAGGCATGTCCAACCGCACCAGCCCCGACCGCGCCGTCGCCCAGGGGCTGACCCACCGGACGCTGGCGGTGAGCGTGGGCGACACCATGGCCTGGTTCGACAAACGCCCCGAGGGCCAGAAGATCAAGGCCGGCTGGTCGCGGGAGCGGGAACTGGCGACGCTGGCGGAATGGCGGCAGGGGAAGGCTTAAGGCGGCGCGTCACTGTAACCCCGCATGGCCCTTGCCCTGGCGATTGCCGCCGCGCAGTGTCCGGTTAGGGCCAATGGAGTTCGGATGCGTGTGCTTACAGTGCTTGCGGCGGCGGCGGCGATGACGGCGGCGGCCGTTTCGGCGGACGCCGCGCCGCGCTGGGCGATCGCCGTGCATGGCGGCGCGGGGGCGATGGCGCGCGGCGCGCTCACGCTGGAGCAGGAGGCCGCCTACCGGGAGGCGATGACCGCGGCGGTGCAGGCGGGGTCCGAGGTGCTGGCGTCCGGCGGCGCGGCGATGGACGCCGTCGAGACGGTGATCCGCCGGCTGGAGGACGACCCCTTGTTCAACGCCGGCCGCGGGGCGGTGTTCACCGCCGACGGGCGGGTGGAGCTGGAAGCGGCGATGATGGACGGGGCGACACTCGCCGCGGGCGCCGTGGCCGGGGTCACCCGCACCCGCCACCCCATCTCCCTGGCCCGAGAGGTGATGACCCATTCGCCGCATGTGATGCTGATCGGCGAGGGCGCCGAGGCCTTCGCCCGCAGCCGGGGCCTGGAGGCGGTGGATCCGGCCTTCTTCTTCACCGAGCCGCGCTGGCGCGACCTGACCCGGACGCTCGCCGCCCAGGGCCTGCCCATTCCGCCCCGGCCCAAGGGCGCGCCGGCGCTCGACGCCCGCGCCGACCTGATCCACGATGAGGGCAAGCACGGCACCGTGGGGGTTGTCGCCCTGGACCGCCAGGGTCACGTGGCGGCGGGAACCTCCACCGGCGGCGTGGTCGCCAAGCGCTGGGGCCGGGTGGGGAATTCGCCGATCATCGGGGCCGGCACCTACGCCGACGCCGGCTGTGCGGTGTCCGCCACCGGAACAGGGGAGTATTTCATTCGACTGGGCGCGGCGCGGGAAATCTGCTTTCTGGTCAAGTATAAGGGCCTGAAACTTTAGGCCGCGGCGGACCAGGTGATTCAGCGCGACCTGACCCTGATGGGCGGCGACGGCGGGGTGATCGCCCTGGCGCCCGACGGCCAGATCGCCTGGAGCTTCAACACCGGCGGCATGCACCGGGCCCGGGCCGCCGAGGGGCGTGCGCCGGTGGTCTCGATCTATCGGGACGAACCGTGATGACCCAACCCCGCGAGACCGAGCTAATTGCCGATCTGGAGGCCGCCGCCGCCGAGGAGCTGGAGCGCGCCTGCGAGCTCGGCTGGGACCGCATCGCCCAGGTGACGCCCTGGGGCGACACATTCGAGGGCTACACGCCAGCGGGCCGCGAGGTCGCGTTCGAGCGCAATTACCTGTGGCGGGAAGACCCCGGCTACGACATCTGTGTGGAGGTCACCGTGTACGAACCCCGACGCTATGAGGCGGGCGCGCGCCTGACGCGCATCCTGACCAGGTCCGGATCATGAAGCTCGCCTCTCTGAAGGGCGGCCGCGATGGTCGTCTGGTGGTGGTCTCCCATGACCTCGCCTGGTGCGTGGACGCCTCGCCGGTGGCCGTCAGCCTGCAGGCGGCCCTGGACGACTGGGACCGCTGCGAGCCGCAGCTGCGGGCCCTGTCCCATAGCCTCGAAACCGGCGGCGCGCCCCGCGACCGCTTCCATGAGCACGAGGCGGCGAGCCCGCTGCCGCGGGCCTATCAGTGGGCCGACGCCTCGGGCTATCTCAACCACGTGCGACTGGCGCGCCAGGCCCGCGGGGCGGAGCTTCCGCCCAACCTGGAGACCGACCCGCTGATCTACCAGGGCGGCTCGGACGGCTTCCTGGGGCCGCGTGACCCGATCCCGCTCGGCGACCCCGCCTGGGGTCTGGATTTCGAGGCTGAGGTGGCGGTGATCACGGGCGATGTGGCCGCCGGGGCCGACCGGGCCGCCGGGCTTGCGGCGGTCCGGCTGGTGATGCTGGCCAACGACGTCTCCTTGCGCAACCTCGTCCCTGGCGAGGCCGCCAAGGGGTTCGGCTTCTTCCAGTCCAAGCCGGCCGGCGCCTTTTCGCCGGTGGCGGTGACCCCGGACGAACTGGAAGGCTGGCGGGATGGCCGCTTGAGCGGGGTGCTGGAGGTGGAGCTGAATGGCGCGCCCATCGGCCGAGCCGACGCCGGCGTCGACATGGCCTTCGATTTCGGAGCCCTGATCTCCCACGCCGCCCGCACCCGCGCACTGGGCGCCGGCGCGATCATCGGCGCCGGGACGGTCTCCAACTGCGGCCCCGGCGGTGGTCCGGGCCGGCCGATCTCAGAAGGCGGCGTCGGCTATTCCTGTCTGGCGGAGCTGCGCATGGTCGAGACAATTGTCCACGGGGCGGCGGTGACGCCGTTCCTGGCCGCCGGCGACCAGGTGCGCATCGAGATGCGCGACGCCCGCCGCCGGTCCATCTTCGGGGCGATCGAGCAGGCGGTGGCGGGGTCCTAGGCGACCAGCCTGGCCGTGTGCGTATTGGTCGAGCGCGATTGGCTGGCCACCTTCACGGCCCAGCGATAGGAGCCATCGCCGAACGGCAGATGGAATCCGAGCGCCGTCCGTTTGGCTTCGTCGCGGATCATATCTTCGAAACAGCGCACGACCGAGTTGCGGAAGTCGTCGGGAATGTGCCGCTCGTCATGGCCGAACTCGCGGGCCAGCTGCGCGATGACCACCGTGCGGTGGGCCTGGCCGCCAAGCGCCAGCAGCGTCTCACGGATCGATTTCGCTAGGTCGTGCCGTCTGCGCGGCAGGCTGCGGCCCCGGCGTTCTGAGATTGGCTGTCCCATGCCGCGCAACCTAGGCGCCATCGGCTTACGGCGTGGTTAAGAACCGTCACGCGTGTGCGCCGGCTCATCCACCAAGCGCATGAGCCGTCTGGTAGACGATGAACGCCGCCAGATAGGCGAGCGCGGTCATGTAGGCCAGCATCACGATGGGCCAGCGCCAGCTGTTGGTCTCGCGCCGAACCACCGCGATGGTGGAGGCGCACTGGGGCGCGAATATGTACCAGGCCAAGAACGCCAGTCCGGCGGCGAACGACCACTGGCGTGACAGGAGAGAGGCGAGGGTCGCCCCGTCCGCTCCGGGGTCCGCCACCGCATAGACCGTACCCAGGGCCGCCACCGCCACTTCCCGCGCCGCGAAGCCGGGGATCAGGGCGACTGTCATCTGCCAGTTGAAACCGATGGGGGCGAGTAGAGGCTGCAGGGCGTGGCCCAGCATGCCGGCGAAGCTGTAGTCGATGGCCGGCCCCGCCGCACCCGGCGGCGGCCCCGGGAAGGTGCACAGGAGCCAGACTGCGATCATCAGCGGAAAAATGATCCGGCCGGCCCGTGTCACGAAGATCATCACCCGCTGCAGAAGGTTGCGCGCCACGTTCGCGGGGTCGGGGATCTTGTAGGCGGGCAGCTCCATCAGAAAGGGATCCACCGCTCCGCGCCAGAACACCTTGCGGATCACCAGCGACACCGCCAGCGCGCTGAGGATGCCGGCGGCGTAGAGACCGAACATCACCAATCCCTGGAGGTTGAACATCCCCCAGACGGCCCGTTCGGGGATGAAGGCCGAGATGATCAGGGCGTAGACCGGGATCCGCGCAGAACAGGTCATCAGCGGGGCCACCAGAATTGTGGTCAGCCGGTCGCGCTTGTTGTCGATCACGCGGGCCGACATGATGCCGGGGATGGCGCAGGCGAAGCTGGACAGCAGAGGGATGAAGGCTCGGCCATGCAGACCCGCGCCGCCCATGATCCGGTCCATCAAGAAGGCTGCCCGGGCCATATAGCCGAAGTCCTCCAGCAAGAGGATGAATAGGAACAGCACCAGGATCTGCGGCAGGAACACCAGCACCGACCCCACGCCTGAGATCGCCCCGTCGATCAGGAAGCTGCGGAAAAGGCCTGCCGGCAGGGCCGCGCGCGCAAGTTCGCCCAGGGCGGTGAAGCTGGCCTCGATCAGGTCCTGCGCGGGTCCGGCCCAGGTGAACACCGCCTGGAACATGGTGAACAACAGGGCGAACAGGATCGCCAGTCCGAGCACGGGATGCAGCAGCACTGCGTCCACCCGGCCGGTCAGGGTGTCCGGCCGCTCCGGCGGCTTCACATAGGTCTTCAGCAGCCGCTGGGCCTCGCGATGCGCCAGGCGGACCTGGGCCGCGTCGGGAGGTGTCCACCCGCCCGCGGGGGCGAACCGGCTGCGCGCCGCCAGTTCATCAACTTTGCTCAGCAGTTCGTCTATGCCTCGCCGCCGGGTGGCGACGGTGGTGACGATGGGGCAGCCCAGTTCGCCGGCAAGGCCGTCAACATCGATCCGCAGGCCCTGGCGCTGGGCGATGTCGTACATATTGAGCGCCAGCACCATCGGCCGGCCGACCGCCTTAAGTTCAAGGATCAACCTCAGCACCAGGCGCAGGTTGGTGGCGTCGGCGACGCACACCAGAACGTCTGGGCTGTCCTCGCCCGCCAAACGCCCCAGCACCGCGTCGCGGGTGACTTCCTCGTCAGGGCTGCGCGCGCGTAGGGAATAGGTTCCCGGAAGGTCGAGAACCGCCAGGGTCCGCCCGCCCGGCGTGACAATAGTCCCTTCCTTGCGCTCCACGGTGACCCCGGCGTAGTTGGCCACCTTCTGCCGCGACCCCGTCAGGGCGTTGAACAGGGCGGTCTTGCCAGAATTGGGATTTCCGACCAGCGCGACCCGCGCCGTCATTGCGGCGGCGCTCACGGGCGTGGCTTGTCCAGCAGCACCGTGACGCCCCGGGCGTCCCGCCGGCGGACGCCGACGCGCATGTCGTCCAGCTTCACGGCGATCGGGTCTCGCCGGATGGCGCCTTCGTGCAACACCGCCACATGCGCGCCCTCGACAAAGCCGAACTCCAGCAGGCGCTGGTGCAACTCCTCGGCGCTGAGGTTCTGGTCGCCGCCCGGCGCCTGCGCAGTCACCTCGACGATCACCCCAGCCTGTCCGACCCGCATTTCGCCCAGAGGCAGCACGGCGACGGCCCCGAAATCGGCTTCCGCCGACGTTGATGCGGACGGATCATTCATTTGGTCTATGCGCCCCCGTATTTGTTATTGCGAGTTATTATCATTCAATGTCCGATTTGTCCAGAGTCAGGGGCGCTCGCGCTTGCGGCAGCCAGACGAATTCTCTAGCAGGGGCGCTCAGCCCTGGGCCCCAGTGGCGAAATGGTAGACGCGGCAGACTCAAAATCTGTTGTCCGTGAGGACGTGTTGGTTCGAGTCCGACCTGGGGCACCATCCTGCTTCGACCTACGGGCATCGCAGGACTTGGCGTTGAGCCAATTGGGGGCGCAAGATGTCCTCCGAGCCTTGGCGAATGCGGGCGACCATACGGGCATCATTATCATCGCCCCCGCCGCCACGGAGCATTGATTGAGGTCAAGGGGCGCGGCGTCGGCTGGCGGCGGCGTCGAATCAAAGCAGTGAACATGTCCATGGAACCGCCCTCCAGCCCCCGGCCCCTCGCGTTGATCACCGGCGCCTCGGCGGGCATTGGCGCGGCGTTTGCGCGGGCATACGCCGCCCGGGGCCATGACCTGATGCTGGTCGCCCGAAGGCTCGACCGCCTCGAAGCCCTGGGCCAGGAACTGGCCGCTCGCCATGGCGTCGAGGCCTTCTCTCACTCGGCCGACCTGGCGGCCTTTGAGGCGCATTTGGGCGTGCTGACGGCGGTGGCGGCGCGGGGCAGGACGGTGGACGTGCTGGTCAACAACGCCGGCTTCAGCCTCGCCCAGAGTTACACTGGCGTCGCATGGGAGCGTCAGCGGGACTTTCTGATGACCCTAGTGGTGAACGCCTGCGGTCTCGCCTATGGCGTCATTCCGGCCATGGAGCAGCGTGGGGCGGGAACGATTATCAATGTCGCCTCTCTGGCGGGGTTATCGCCAGGCGCAGCGGGACACACCCTCTATCCTGGCGCCAAGAGTCTGATGATCAAATTCACCCAGTCCCTGGACGCAGAGCTAAGCGCAAAGGGGATCAGGGTAAGTGCGGTCTGCCCCGGGTTCACTCTGACCGAATTCGCCGCCGCCAACGGCACCCAGGAACTGATGGATCAGGCGCCCCGCAGATTTTTTCAGACCGCCGAGCAGGTGGTGGCCGCAACCTTGTCCGGTGTCGCGCGCGGCCGCACAGTCATTGTGCCCGGCGCGCTCAACAAGCTCGCGGCGATGATGCTGCGCTATGCGCCCGAGCCGCTGGTCTCGGCGATCATTCGCCGCGGCTCAGCGAAGTATCACCTGAAGGCGTGAGGCAATGTCCCACTACGATGTGATCATAATCGGAAGCGGAGCTGGCGGCGCCACCCTGGCCCAGCGGCTAGCCCCGACCGGCAAGAAGATCCTAATCCTCGAACGCGGCCAACACCTGCCGCGGGAGCCGGAAAACTGGAGCCCGCACGCGGTGTTCGTCGAGCGCCGCTACCGCACCCGTGAAACCTGGCTGGACAAGGCGCACAAGCCTTTCGTTCCCAACACTCACTATTGGGTCGGCGGCAACACCAGCTTCTATGGCGCGGCCCTCATGCGACTGAGAAAAGGTGATTTCGACGAAGTTCGTCACGGCGGCGGGGTGTCCCCCGCGTGGCCGATAAGCCTGACTGACATGGCGCCCTACTACCGCGAAGCCGAGACGCTGTGGCGGGTGCACGGACAGCGCGGGGTGGATCCGACGGAGAGCGGCGACGAACCGGCCTACGCTTTCGGCGCCGTCAATCATGACCCCGGTATCCAGCAGCTCAAGACCCATTGGGAATCACTTGGCTGGCGACCCTTCGCCTTGCCCCTGGGCGTGGACCTCGACCAGGACCGACCCTTTCGGTCCGGCTGTATCAAGTGCAAGACCTGCGGCGGCTACCCCTGCCTGCTGAAGGCGAAGTCCGACGCGCGGTCCATCGCCATCGATCCACTGCTGGACATGGCCAATGTGACCCTGCTCCCCGGCCGCAAGGTGGTGCGGATCGAAACTGACGCGGCAGGACGGTCCGCAACCGGAGTGGTCTGCCGCACCGCTGAGGGGGAGGAGCGATGGACCGGCGACATTATCGCTCTCGCCGCCGGCGCAGCCAACAGCGCCGCGGTGCTGCTGGCCTCGGCCAATCCGGCCCATCCGAACGGACTCGCCAACGGATCCGACCAGGTCGGCCGCAACTATATGTTCCATACGCTCACCGCCATGATCTCCCTGGCGGCCAAGCCCCTGGACATCGCCTTTCCCAAGACCCTGGCGGTCAACGATTTCTACTGGGGGGATGCCGCCGGGGGCTACGACAAGCCCATGGGCCACATCCAGATGCTGGAATACATGTCCGGCCAGACGCTTGAGGGCCAGATCGCCGACTGGCTGCCCCCCGGCCTGGTGCCGAACGTCATTTCCGAAGGCCTGGCCAAGCGCATGCTGGCGATGCTGGTGATCTCCGAGGACCTGCCGTTGCCGCAGAACCGGGTGCATCTGACCGGCGACGGACAGATCAACCTCGACTACACCTTCAACAATCTTGAGGGTCACGAGCGGTTGGTGAAGCGGCTGGACGCGTCCCTCGACGACTTTGTCGATCACGCCCACCCGATCTCGCAGCACCATTTCCAGTTCGATAGCCTGTTGCCGCTGCAAGGCACGGCGCACCAGGCCGGCACAGTGCGGTTTGGGCGTGATCCCGCGGGCTCGGTGCTTGACCCCTGGTGCAAGGCCCATGAACTCGACAACCTCTACGTTGTCGACACCAGCTTCTTCCCGTCGGTCGCGGCGGTGAACCCAACCCTGACCGTGGTGGCCAACGCCATGCGGGTCGGCGACCACCTGATCGAGCGGTTGGGCGGCTGAGAGTTTGCAGCGCTCATGTTGGCGCCGTCGATCACGCCGACCTGAAGTTCGAGAAATACCGGCGGCGTGAAAACGGCAACCTCGACACGCCGTTCGCGGTGCTCAGCGACCCCACTCAGCGCGACCATCAAAGGCTTTGAGGCCGAGATCACCGCGGTGCCCACGGAAGGCCTGACGCTCAGCGCCGCCTATTCCTACTTCAACGGCAAATATAACAGGTTCCCGGGCGCTGTGCAGTTCGGCGGTCGCCCGCCCAAGGACGCCTCCGGCGAAAAGCTGCCCAACCCGCCGCATATGTATTCGCTCAATGCGCGTTATGTGCGGCAAGTGGGTGAGGGCGACCTCGGCTTCACCGCCAACTGGGCCTACACCGGCCACGCCACTCCCTCGGACCGGTTCATCAATCCGTTCCTGGACAAGGCGGTGGTCAAGCGGCTGTTGCCCTCGGCCAGCGCCCAGTTCTCCAACGGCTCAGCCGACCTGGGCCTAATGAACCTGTCGGTGGACTATGCGATGAAGGATAAGGGCCTGTTCTTCCAGGCCTTCGTCAACAACGCCTTTGGCAAGAAATACGCCTACGCCGGCACCGATGGTGGCTCAGTGGGCGGCATCCAGGTGGGCGTCGTTGGCGAACCGCGCATGTTTGGCGTGTCGGTCAAGAAGACCTTCGGCGAAGAATAGACCGAAATCCGGAGCGGCTTGCGCGCCGCGCCGAATTGCGGCGACACTGCGGACAACCATTCGGGCGCGGCCAGCTGGTCGCGCCCGATGCATGTCCGGGGGAAACATGGCGATCACGCAGACTGGGCCGCAGACCGCACAGGACGAGGCGGGCGGCGGGTTCGCCGCCTGGTACATGATTGCGGTCTTGCTTCTGTTCTACATTTTCTCCTCCATCGACCGGGGCGTGATCTCCATGATGGTGCAGCCCCTGGAGCGGGACCTGGGACTTTCCGACTTCCAGATCAGCCTGCTGCAGGGCCCGGCCTTCGCCATCTTCTACGCCCTGTGCGGTCTGCCGATGGGTTGGCTGCTGGACCGGGTGTCCCGCCGCGGACTGGTGAGTTTCGGCATCGTGCTGTGGGGCGCGGCCACTTGCGCGTGCGGCCTGGCGGGATCCTTCGTCCAATTGCTGATCGGCCGCATGGGAGTTGGCGTGGGAGAGTCGGTGCTGACTCCCGCCGCCCACTCGATGATCAGCGAGCGGTTCCCGCGGCGCAGGCTGGCGTTGGCGATATCTGTATTCACCATGGGCTCGGTGATCGGGGCGGGGCTGGCGCTGGCCTTCACCGGTTATGTCGTCCATCTGGTGACCCACGGTCCGCCAATCATTGTGCCGGTGCTGGGCCAGCTCAAATCCTGGCAGGCGGTGTTCCTGATCGTCGGCGCCCCGCCGGTCCTGTTGGCGCCGCTGATGTTCACCATCCGCGACACCCGGCGCCGCGCCCGCGCCGTCGCTGAGCCGCGGGAAAAGGGCGAGGCCCTGGCCTTCTATCGTCAGAACTGGCAGGTGGCGTTGGGTATTCCGGTTGCCTTCGGCTGCACCAACATCGCCGCCAATGTGATGATCGCCTGGGGCCCCACTTTCCTGATCCGCACCTTCGACTGGAACGCCAAGGTCGTGGGCGTGCGCTATGGGCTGGTGGTGGTGATCGCCGGAGCTATCGGCCAGTTGGGCGGCGCCGCCATTGTCGACTGGCTCTATAGTCGCGGCGTCAAGGACGCTCATGTCCGCTACCACATCTGTGGCATCCTGTTCTCAGCGCCGTTGCTGGCGTTCTCGATCCTGTCGCGCAATCCTGCGTTTTTCTTCGTGGGCCAGGCGGTGTTCTACTGCCTGACCTACCCCTACGTCGGTTATGCCGCCGCGGCGCTGCAGATGTTCACCCCCGACCGGTTGCGGGGCCTGGCTTCAGCGGTGTTCCTGGCGCTGATCACCCTGATCGGCTCGCTGATCGGCCCCCCGGCGGTGCCGCTGGTGGCCGA
This sequence comes from Caulobacteraceae bacterium, assembly GCA_947475415.1. Classification (GTDB taxonomy): domain Bacteria; phylum Pseudomonadota; class Alphaproteobacteria; order Caulobacterales; family Caulobacteraceae; genus Phenylobacterium. The sequence continues at coordinate 53,136 of CANJLH010000012.1, read as the reverse complement.
GCATGTGCTGGGGGACAAGACCATGCTGGGACCGGCCATGGCGATCTGCCTACTCGCCGCTGCTGCAATCTCCGTGACGATCCAGTTGCAAGTCGGCAAGATCATGCGCGCCGCACCCGCCGCGGATTGACATCTACTGGAGCCGCCCATGTCCACCTCACCTACCCGAGTCGGTATCGTCGGCGGCAATGTGGAGGTGGGCTGGGCCGCCGCGTCGCACATTCCAGCACTCAAGGCTCTGGACGGATATCTGGTCAGCGCGGTTTGCACCACGCGCAAGGAAAGCGCCGACGCCGCCGCAGGCGCCCTGAACGCTCAGGGCTTCCTCGATGCCGGCGAGCTCGCCCGTTCAAGCCAGGTGGACCTTGTCGCCGTCTCGGTGAAGGTTCCTGACCATTTCGCCGCGGTCATGCCGGCGCTTGAAGCGGGCAAGCCGGTTTACTGCGAGTGGCCGCTGGGGCGCACAACAGAGGAGGCTGTCGCCATGGCCGACCTCGCCCGCGCAAAGGGACTGCGAACGGTGGTGGGCCTGCAAGCCCGTGCGGCGCTGGAGCTGATTTATGTAAAGGGCCTGCTGGCCGAGGGCTATGTGGGCGAGGTGACCTCGGTGGCCTTCCTGGGCGCCTATCCCTTCTGGGGTGAGGTGCTGACCCTGCCGCACCAGGCCGACGAGAGCCAGGGGATCAATCTGCTCACCATCCCGGGGGGGCACACCCTGGACGCGCTGGACTTCATCCTTGGCGATGAGCTGGCCTTCGTGCAGGCGGTCATGGAATCCAAGCGCGCCCAGGCCCGGGTCCGCGCCACCGGCGAGTTGGTTTCCTTCACAGCGCCGGACCATCTGGCCGTGATCGGCGCCTACCGGAAGGGGGCAGTGTTCAGCGCCAACTTCCTGGGCGGAGCGGTCTGTCCGGCGACCTCGCGGGTAGAGATCGACGGCTCGCTGGGCCGCATCATTCTGGAAATGGACGGCTTGATCGAGAACGCCCCGATCCGCATTCGGGGCTGGCGCGCCGAGGCCGGCGCCTGGGAAGTGCTGACGCCGGATATCGCCCCGCCGACGGCGGGCCTTCCGGCCGGGTCGGCGCAGAACGTCGGCTACATGTACGCACGCCTCGCCGCCGGCGATCCCAGCCTGCCGGATTTCGGCCGTGCGGTGCGCGTGCACCAGGTGCTCGACGCCATCCGCGCCGCGGCAAAAGGCGGTGGCCGTGTGAGCATCTGATTGCCCACCTCTGCGCGGGCGCGCATCTTGTGCTCGGCGAGCCAATGGAGAGGAAGCATGGCGGAGCGGCGGATAGCCCTGGTCACCGGCGCGAGCCGCGGCATCGGCAAGGTGCTGGCGATCTGGCTGGCCAAGGCCGGCCTCGATGTGATCATCACCGCCCGCTCGGTTAACCCTGGCGAGGAGCGGGAGCATTCCCCAAGCGTCAAGGGCTCGGACCGGTCGCCGCTGCCGGGCAGCCTGGCCGAGACCGCCGCCGCCATTGAGGCTCTGGGCGCGCGTTGCCTGATGTTGCCAGCCGACATCACCGACCCGGCTTCCGTGGCCGCGGCAGCCACCACCGCCCTGGAGCGTTGGGGCCGCATCGACGTGCTGGTCAACTGCGCCCGCCACACCGGACCTGGCCACATGGACAAGATCATCGACACGCCCATGTGGGCGATCGACGCGGTGATGCGGGGTAATTTTTTCACCCCGCTGCAGCTCACCAAATTGGTGCTGCCCGGCATGCTGGCCCGGAGGAGCGGGATTATTATCAACTTCACCAGCGTCAGCGCCGTCTCCAGCCCGGCTAAGGCGGCCGGCGATGGCGGATGGGGCATCACCTACGGCGCGTCGAAATCCGCCGCACATCGTCTGGCCGGCATCATCGCGGTGGAGACCGAAGGGCAGGGGGTCCTCGCCTACAACGTCGACCCGGGCTTCACCTGGACCGAACGCATCGAGCAGGACATGGCCAAGTACGGCTTCAAACCCGACGGCGCCCCACCGGAGGTCTCCGCCGCCACGGTCAACTGGCTGGTCACGGCGCCAGAGGCCGCCCAGTTCAACGGCCGCACAATCTTCGCCCAGCAGTTTTGCGCCGAGCGTGGGCTGCTGCCCGGCTGGGGCCTGGCCGACGTACTGCCCATGCGCGCCAACCTCGACCGCGCCGGCGCCAATCTTGGCGAAGGCAAGGCGGTGAGCGACTGACATCAACGCGCGGCTGATCTGCCCTTGGCTTGGCCCCAGGCGATCCTTTAAGGTCCGCGCGATTTCAAACCCTGGGCGTCACATGTGCGCCCTCCCGATATTGTCCGCCAGAATCTGAGGATAGAAGATGAGCGACGCAAAGACCGCCGACGTTCCCGCCGGTTACGGCATCCTGACCGACGCCGGCATTGATCGCCTGAAGCAACGCATCGGCATTCCCACCAAGCGCCCGAACCCACCGCACAACTTCGTGGTCACCTGGGACGGAACCCGCCACTTCGCCTACGGCTATGGCGACGACAACCCGCTCTGGGGCGACGAGAACTACGGCAAGTCTACCCGCTGGGGCGGCCTGATCGGCCCGCCCAACTTCCACTACACCATGGGCGAGACCGACGGCGGCCCCACCGACGAGCAGAAGAAGCTTCTGAAAGGCGACCCGCTGATCGGCCTGGGCTCTTACCAGGCGGTGATGGAGTTCGAGTGGTACCGGCCCCTCTATGAAGGCGACCGCCTTTGGGTGCGCGGCGGCCTGATCGGCGTGAAGGTCAACGACAACTCCAAGTTCTCCGGCCGCACGGTTTCGGAGGTCCAGGGCTACATCAACCGCAATCAGAAGAACGAGATCACCGCCGTACGTCGGGGAACCTGGATCCGCGCCGAACGCCACGCCTCGGCGGCCAAGAAAAAAGAGTACGAACTGCCCAAGCCCTATACCCAGGATCAGCTGGACCAGATCGATGCGGCCTACGCCGCCGAGACCATCCGCGGTTCCACCCCGCTCTATTTCGAGGACGTCCACGAGGGCGACGAGATCCCGACCATCGTGCGCGGCCCGTTCCGCACCTCCGATCTGGTGGTTTGGCACGTGGGCTGGGGCATGCAACTGACGCCCCCCGGCGCCTTCAAGATCTCCTACAAGACCCGCGCCAAGGTGCCGGGCATGTACACCCGCAACAAGCTGAACGTGCCCGACACCGTGCAGCGCCTGCACTGGGAGCAGGACTGGGCCACCGAGCTGGGCATCCCGCTCAGCTACGACTACGGCGCCATGCGCGAAACCTTCCTGACCAACATCCTGACCAACTGGATGGGCGACAACGCCTGGCTCTGGAAACTCTCCTGCCAGCACCGCAAGTTCGTCTACACCGGCGACACCTACTGGATGAAGGGCCGCGTTGTGGCCAAGAAGCAGGTCGAGGGCCGTAATGAGGTCCATGTCGACGTGTGGGTGGAGAACCAGTGGGGCACGGTGGTGACGCCGGGCAACGCCGTGGTGCTGCTGCCGTCCCGCGGCGGTCCGCACGTGGATCTTCCCAAGCCTGACGCCGAGGATCTGGACGCCCTGTGGGCGCGTCAGGTCGAATTGCAGGCGCAGCAGGCCTAAGCATAGTTAGTTTCCGCCCCTTCCGAACACGCGGAAGGGGCGGAAACACTACCAACAATAGTAGAGGTGACCGTGCTCGACACCATGGAGCTCACGGCGATTCCGCCTGAGGACGAGGCGCTGAGGGAGCCAATTCGCGCTTTCCTCGCCGAACAGCTGAAATCCATGTCGACGGAGCGCAAAGCCCGCTCCTGGATGGGCTTCGACGCGGACTTCTCAAAGGCCCTGGCCGCCAAGGGCTGGGTGGGTATCACCCTGCCCAAGGAATACGGCGGCGGCGGGCGCAGTCACTTCGCCCGCTTCGTGCTGGTGGAGGAGTTGCTGGCGGCGGGCGCGCCGGTGGCGGGCCACTGGGTCAGCGAGCGACAGTCCGCGCCGCTGCTGCTCAAGTTCGGCAATGAGCAACAACGCCGCAAGATCGTGCCGGAGGTCTGCCGTGGCGAGGCCTTCTTCTGCATCGGCATGAGTGAGCCGGACTCTGGTTCCGACCTGGCCAGCGTGCGCACCCGCGCTGACCTGACGCCGGAGGGCTGGCGGGTCAACGGATCGAAAATCTGGACCACCCATGGCAGACGCGCACACTACATGATCGCCCTGGTGCGCACCTCCGGAACGCCCGAGGACCGCAACAAAGGCCTGTCGCAGCTGCTCATCGACATGCGCACCCCCGGTGTCACAGCGCGACCGATCCGTGATGTGAGCGGCGACGAGCACTTCTCCGAGGTGCATTTCGACAACGCCCTGCTGCCCGCCGACGCCCTGATCGGCCAGGAGGGCCAGGGCTGGGCCCAGGTCAACGCCGAGCTGGCCTTCGAGCGCTCGGGGCCGGAGCGGATCTATTCCTGTATGGCGCTGATCGACGCCTGGCTGGACTTCATCCGCGCCAAGGGGCCCACTGACGCCGAGGCCGAGCTGGCCGGTCGGCTGCTGGCCAATGTGTCGGCCCTGCGCAACCTGTCTCTGGCGGTCACCGCCCGCCTCGCCCGCGGCGAAAGCCCCGTCAATGAGGCCTCGGTGGTCAAGGAACTGGGCACCACCTGGGAGCAGTCGATCCCCGGCATGATCACTGACCACCTGGCCAGCGTCGAAGTCCCGGTCCCGGGCGAGCTGCTGGCGGCCCTGCAATACGCCGCCGCCATGAGCCCATCCTATTCGCTGCGTGGCGGCACCCGCGAAATCCTGCGCGGCATTATCGCAAGAGGCATGGGCCTGAGATGAGCGACGACCTGATCCTCGAACAATTCGTCCGCCTGCTGGACACCCTGCCGGTCGCCGCCCCCTGGCCGGCCCTGGAGGAGTCCGGCTTCCTCGACCTGCTGCGCAGCGAGGATGACGGCGGGGCGGGCCTCAACCTGGAGGACTTCTTCCCCCTGGTGCTGGCCGCCGGCGCCCGGCCCCAGATCAACGGCGTGGTGCAGACCATGGTCGCGCGCCTGAAGAACCCCGACACCACGGCCGCCGCCGACATCGAGGCGGCCCTGGGCGGGAATAACGCCCGCGCCGTCGCCGCCGCCATCACCGCCGGACTGATGGCCGGGGCCATGGAGCAGATCCTGGCCACCACGGTGGAGTACGCCTCTACCCGTAAGCAGTTCGGCCGCGAAATCTCCAAGTTCCAGGCTATCCAGCACAATCTGGCGATCATGGCCGAGGAGGTCACCGCCGCGCGCATGGCCGCTCAGGCCGCCTTCGTGGGCTCGCCGCGGGAAGTCTCCCCACAGCGCGCGGCCGCCGCCAAGCTCCGCGCTGGCCAGGCCGCCGAGATCGTGGCCGCCCACGCCCACGCCATCCACGGCGCCATCGGCATGACCCAGGAATTCCACCTGCACCACCTCACCGGCGCCCTGCACCAGTGGCGCCTGGTCCACGGTGGGGAAAGCTACTGGGCTCGGGAGCTGGGCCGTTGGGCGCTCGCCCGTCCTGATGGCCTGGTCACCCTGGCGCGCGCCCTTTGAGCAGAGCGCTACTTCTCCGAGGTCCCGACACCTGGCGTCATGCCCGGCGGACGACGCTGGGCCAGCGCGGCTGCTGACGCGAACCCGATCGGACCGTGCAGGTCATATAGGCGCGCCTGGCCGATCGCCAGGCCGTCGGTCGCCTGATGGTCGGCGACGTCGAAACCGATCCATCCGTCCCGCGGCGCCCGGTGCAGATACATGGTGGCCTCGGTGTTGATATATTCCACCCCCCGGTCTCCCCCATGGGTGAACGGGCTGACGGAATCACAGGCCATCGCCGCCTGCACGAACGGGCTGAGGGGAACGCCGGCCACCAGCGTCCGATAGTCCTTCAGCCAGACCCGCTTGCGCCCGAATGTCCCCATCTCGCCGCCGGCCACGCGCAGATGCCACTTCCAGCGGGTCGCCTCGTCCTGCAGCTGGTCCGGTGTCGCCGCGTCCCATTCGGGTGGCGACCACACATTCCCGCCCGGCGCCTCAGTGTGGCGCAGGAGCTGGCAGGTCGCCCGCGCCCGCGCTTGACCGCCGCAGATCAGGTCCGCCTCCACCAGCCGCACCCGCCCGCCGTCGCGCAGCAGTCGGGTCTCGACGGTGATGGCGGTGAAATCGGCGAGGTCGTAGAGTTCCACGGTCAGGCGCGCTGGAACAAACCCCTCCGTCATGTGCCGCCGCTCTATCTCATAACCGAACAGGCCCGTCACACAGCGACCCATCAGCGACTGGGCGCGCCAGGGGCCGGCGCTGATCGGATTGGCGAAATAGGCGCCACCCTCAGCGCGGAAAAAAGCTTCGTCGTCCATGCTGGCCCCAAGTCCCGCCAGCATCGGAAGCCGGCTTTCGCGCGCCTAGCTAGCGCAAGGGTAGGCTTGGGGCAAAGCCGGTCGTGGCGCGACCACTCGCAACGCCGGGGTGGCGCCTACGCCTCCACTGGCGCCGGGCGACCCTTGTCGGTTTCACCCTCATCGCGCCGCAGCCAGCGCAGACGGCTGAATCGCTTGTCCTTGCGCATCCCCTGGTCGAGCAGAGTCAGGAGCTTGCCGTGCGCGGCGCGCTTCTTGCGGCTGTTCTTGAAGAATGCGTAGGGCGGCTCGCTGGAGAGAAACACCACATCGCCGATATCCGAAATCTGCACCCAGATCCTGACGCCGTCCACATGGGCCGTGAAGTCCCAGCCATGCTCGTGCTGATGCTCCGGCGCATCGACGCTCAGCCCTGCATCGCGCAGAAGCCCGGCCAGCGCCTCGGCGATACCGCGCCCCGGAAAGATGACGATATCGCCATCCTCCTCGACGGAATCGTCCGGGAAGCCGCTTTTAAATGCTGCGACGGGGTAGATATTCACCAGGTGTCCTCCTCGTCCAAGGGCTCATGGATCAGCCCACCGGCGCCGCCCGCAAGGCCGGCGGCCGTGCGTCGGGTCGCTTCCGGCGTTCCATACCAAAGGCGCTCAAGTCCCGAGAACGGTGTCACGCCGGCCTGCTTCGCGCTCCAGCCTTTCGCAGACAGATTTCGCGGCAATCTCGCGCCTCGAAAGTGGTTGTCGATGCCAGCGTGTACCACGTACCCCTCAAGCCGTGACAAGCCGTCGACTTCGGACGTGTGGCGGCGCCATCTGCCAGCCTGTGCACAAAGGCCTCCACCTCGCTTACCGTCGGCAGGTTCAGGTCTTGCCCCAGCCGAATCGCTCGACCATATGCGTCGTGCACCAGCGCGCGGGCACTCGCGTTGGCGTTTGCGGCGACTTCCCGAGCCCTCCTCGCCATGAATTCGGCCATGCTCTCCAGTCTGCGTTGTGTTGGGTTTGAACCCGCCATGTCGATCCTTCAAAGTCGCCCGCTTAGCTGATCGGAGGTTGCGTCCGTCGAACTCTGCTGTGAGCGTCTCATAGGCGGGTGGAAAAAACAAGAACAAAACAGGAACCTATTTGCCAGTCCAAGAGAGCTGGCATCTGGTCCGATGCCGTTCAGCAAGGTCTTCCTCCGCTCGATCGCCCGAAACACAATCCTCGGGACAAGCCCGAGGTTTGTGGCTGTGGGGGTCGCGACGGTTGGGGGACGACCGGGTTACGCCTCAACCTCACGCATCGCTGCTGGCGCGAGGGCGGCGCCCGCGCCCCGACATCGCGGCGAAAAATCAGCGTCCGTCCAAACAACCCCTAGCGCAGTTGAGCGCTAGAAATGCTCCAAAGAAATACAGTTAATTCTGCTCAAGTCGGCGCGCAAACACCGGACCGGCCCTAGCGCCCAGTCGGGATGTCCTTATAGGCCACGTCCTTGTCCAGGCGGATGTCGCCGGGCAGACCCAGCACACGCTCGGCCAGCACGTTCTTCAGGATCTCGTCGGTGCCGCCCGCCAGCCGCCCGCCGGGGGCATGCAGCAGACCCGACTGGAACTCCGCCTCCAGGGGCGCCAGCGCCGGATCGGCGATGATGCCGTACTGGTCCAGAAGGTCGATGGCCTCGCTGGCCATAGACTGGGCCTGGTTTGCGCCGACGATCTTGCCGATGGAATTCTCCGGCCCCGGCGTCTCGCCGCGCGAGAGCGCGGTGATGGTGCGCATGGCGGTGTGCTTCAGGCCCGAGGCCTGCACGTACCAGTCGGCGATCTTTTCGCGCAGGGCCCGGTCGGACAGCATTCCGGCGCCGCGGGCCAGTTCGATTACCTGTTCCCAGCCCTCCGAGCGGCCGCCGCCGATGGCGAAGCGCTCGTTCATCAGGGTGATGATGGCCACCTTCCAGCCTTCGCCCACCGCGCCCAGCCGCTGGGAGTCGGGGATCTTCACGTCGGTGAAGAACACCTCGTTGAATCCGTAGCCCCCGCCGCCGGACATCTGGTTGATGCGCCGCACCTCAACACCTGGGGAGCGCATGTCCAGCCAGTACATGGTCATGCCCTTGTGCTTGGGCACATTCACGTCAGTGCGGGTGAGCAGCAGGCCGTAGTCAGACAGGTGGGCGCCGGAGGTCCACACCTTTTGGCCGTTCACCGTCCAGGTGTCCCCGTCGCGCACCGCCATGGTCCGCGCGCCGGCCGCATCCGAACCGCTCACCGGCTCGGAAAACAGCTGGCACCAGATCTCCTCGCCGCGCAGGGCGGGGCCGGCGAAGCGCTGCTTGGTGGCTTCGTCAGCGACGCTCAGGATGGTGGGGACGCACATGCCCAGCGCCAGGACGAAGTAGGGGGCGTAGACGTCGTAATTCGCCTCTTCCTGGTTATAGATCACCTGCTGCATCGGTGTGCCGCCCGGTCCGCCCCAGGCCTTGGGCCAGGTGATCTGGGCGTAGCCGGCCTCGGCCTTCTTGGTCTGCCAGGCGCGGGCGCGGGCGATCTCCTGGTCGATGGTCATGCCATCGGTGTTGGAGAAGCCTTCCTTCGGCGCGTTGGCCGCCAGCCAAGTCCGCACCTGGGCGCGATAGGCGGCCTCTTCGGGCGTATCAGAGAAATCCATGCGTGCGCTCCCTTTAGCAACCTGCAGCCTACAACAGGCCGATCTGTTTGGCGTAGTCCTCAAGCATATCGATGCCCTCCAACCCGACCGGCTTGCGGCTCTTCCAGGGAATCGCCACCGCCCGCTCCGCGCCGGCTTCTTTCATCCGTTCCAGCTCCTCGCGGGCCATCGGTCCGGCCATGGAAAGGGAGGAGTATTCGAAGGGCTCATTCTGGCGGCCAACCTTCGCCAGTTCCGCCTTGATCGCCGGAATGTAGTCGACGCCGCCGTACCATCCGGTCCCAAGGCGGGCCGCCCGGCGCACCGCCGCCTGGCTTGATCCGCCGATGTGAATCGGCAACGGCGACTGCACGGGCTTGGGCCGAAAGCCGATGGGGTCGAAGTCAAAGGCCTTGCCGTGGAACTCAGGATTTTCCTGTTCGAACAGGGCGCGAAGACAAGCAATCATCTCGTCCATCCGCCCGGCGCGATCTTCCCACCGCTGCTCGGTGATGGTGTACTCGTGCGGCGTCCAGCCCAGGCCGACGCCCAGATCCAGCCGGCCGCCCGACATCACGTCCAGCGAGGCGATGGTGCGCCCCGCCAGGACCGGGTTTCGCAGGGCCAGAAGGTAGATGCCGATCCCCAACCGGATCTTGGTGGTTGCGCTGGCGATGGAGGCCAGAACGATCATCGGATCGAGGAACGGCGTCTCCGGCTTGAAGGGGACCAGCTTGGCATGTCCCGCCTCTCCGGCGGCCCTTACCGCCGGATACTCCTTCCACCAGTCCTCTTTCTGGGGCAGGGCCACATGCTCGCCGGACCAGACGGACTCATAGCCCATCTGCTCGGCGGCCTGGGAGATGCGCACCACCGCTTCCGGCTGCACGAAGACGATGTTGACCCCAACCTTCAACGGCGCCGCCATGGGGTACTCCCTGGATTTCTAGTGTTCGGCCATCCTAACGCGGCCAGCGCCAGCTTGACCACGCGCGTCATTGCTCTAACCAGACCCCCGACCTGCGCGGAAGCGCGCAATCCATCAAACCAGGAGATCAACCATGTACGGCGTCATCGCAACCTGCACGGTGAAGGAAGACAAGATCGCGGAGTTTGAGGCCGTCGTCGGCGCCCTGGCCGCCGCCGTCGCCAAGGACGAGCCTGAGAACAAGGGTTTCAACGTCTTCAAGGTCCGCAACGCGCCGGGCAGCTACAAGATCCTCGAGGTCTACACTTCCAAGGATGGTTTCAAGGCCCACGTCGCCGCCCCCCACTTCCAGGCCGCCCAGCCCAAGATGGAAGCCACCTTCGCCGCACCCATGGCCGTGGAGATGATGGAGGGGCTGTAGGCGCCCCCTACACCTGTATTGGCGTCTGCGGTTCCGGCCGTTCCAGCGGCTCCATGTGCTTTTCAACCCGCGGAAAGAAGTCCTGGATGATCGACTGCGCCGTCCAGCCGCCGTCGCGGGCGTAGGTCTCGATGGGCCTGGGATGCTGGTAGATCGACAGATTGTAGCCGGCTGATCCGAAGATCTGGCCGGAGACATGAGCGCTGGCCGGCGCGCACAAGGCCACGGCCAGCTGGGCCGGCCGCTCGGCCGTGTTGATGTGTCGCATCGCCTCGCGCATGGCCACCACCTCCGGCGCGCGGTTGGGCACGGAGTCTGTCAGTCGGGTGGCGGCGCCCGGCGCGATGGTGTTGGCGCGCACACCCACCCGTTCGCCCTCCATGGCCACGATCCGCGCCAGGCCGGCCACCCCCATCTTGGCCGCCCCATAGTTGGTCTGGCCGACATTACCGATCAGGCCCGAGGTGGACGACCACATGACGTAGCTGCCCTCCTTCTGGCTGCGGAAGTGGTTGATCGAGGCGCGCACCACGTTGAAATGGCCGCGCATGTGGACGTTGAAGATGTCGTCCCACTCTTCCTCGGTCATGTTGTGGATCATCCGGTCGCGCAGGAAGCCGGCGGGATTGTTCACCGCATGCAGGCCGCCGAAGGTGTCCATGGCCTGCTGCACCATGCGGTTCACCGCGGCCAGGTCGGTGACGCTCTCGGTGTTGGCGACGGCTTCTCCGCCTTCGGTCCGGATAATATCGACCACCTCCTGCGCCGGCCCGGCGTCGGCGCCATCGCCGTGGATGCCGCCACCCAGGTCGTTGACCACCACCCTCGCGCCTTCCCGCGCCGACAGGATCGCGCACTCACGCCCGATCCCACGTCCGCCACCGGTGATCAGCACCACCTTGCCTTCGAGCAGACCCACCGCGCTTCCTCCTGTATGGTTGCCGGCAACTTACGGGTTCGACCGCCGCCGCTTCAAGCGCTTGTCAGAAGTCGCCGACCAGGAACACCGCCACGCGCCGGGTTTCGCTCATCTGGTAGCTGTTGGCGGCGACGATGCGCCAGGACTTGTCGTTGAACACATTCGAGATCTGGGCGCGCAGGCTGAGCTTCACCTTGTCGATGCTGAACCGGTATCGGACCCCGGCATCCACCACGGTGGTGGCTCCGATCTCAAGTTGCCGCCCGCCCAGTTCGGCATAAGTGCGCGCCGAGGCCGTGCGCGGTCCCGAGTGAGTGGCGGTCAGATTGAGTGACACCCCCTTGATCGGGGTCGTGTAGTCGGCGTCCAGCCTTAGCAGGCTCTTGGTAATCCCCACAGGGCGGCGGCCGACCCGCCCCTGGGTTACCGCCTCACCGGTCACAACGGGGTCCATCAGCACCGCGCCAGCCAAAAGTTCGAGTCCGCCGAACTTGCCGGCGAGCGAGCCTTCCACACCCCGGTGTCGCACCTGGCCCAGTTCCACGAACCGACCCGCCGCATCAAAACTGAAGTTGGGCTTGGTGATCTGGAAAATGCTGGCCACCACCCGCGCCGGGCCCAGTTTTATCCGCACGCCGCCGTCAATCTGCTCCGTCTTGGAGGCGGGTAGAACTTCGTTGCGGTTGGTGGCGTTTTCCGGAGCCACACCGCTTTCCTCCAGTCCGGTCACATAGGCGCCGTAGGCGGTCACCGTCTTGCTGGGCGTGAGCGTGAACGTGGCGTTGTAGAGCCATGGCTGGTCGCGCGTGGAGGTCACCGGTTGGCCGGGGCGGCGGAAGGCGGCGCGATAATCCACCTTCTGCAGGCCAAGATTGACCTGGGCGATGCTGTCCAGCTTGCCCATGTAGCCAACGGCAGCAGTCACCTGCTTTACGTGGCTGCGGTCCGGCGAGCGCAGGTTGAAGGCGATCTTCGGTTCGGGGTCTTTCGCGCCGAGCAGAACGGTCCCCAGGTCGCGGCTGTCAGAGCCGCCGGAGTCCGCGATCTTGTCGCGGCCGCGGACCATAAACAGAACGCTATGGCGAATTCGGCCCGTGTCGATGCGCCAGGCCGCCTGGACTTCACCGGCGATTGAGCGGTTTTCCTGGCGCGGATCGGCGATGATCCGGTGGCGCGCATCGCCCGCCGCGTCCGCCACGGTGAAGATCTCGCTGTAGCCGCTGTGCTTGAGGAGCCGGGATTCCGACAGTCCTCCCCGCACTGACCAACTATCGGACAGCGCAACCTTGGTCACGAAGCCGAAATTGGTGTTTTCGCTGCTGGCTCGGGCCCAGTCCTGGCCGAGGTAGACCCGCGCTTTTGGCAGGGTTGGCACGAAAGCGCCAGGCGCTGTCACCACGATTCTGCTGGTGGACTCGCGAGTTCCAAAGTGAGCCAGAAAGGGGCTGAACTCACCACCCTCAAATCGCCAACGCGGAATGATCCCCACCGCGTAGTTCTTCAGTTGCGAACCATCGACTTCCTTGTTGTGGGCAAAGGCGATGCCGGCGCTGAGGGCGAACTGGCCCGGCGCAATGGGGATCTGAGTGTCCAGTTCCAGGATCGTGCCGCCATAGTTGGTCCGATCCACGCTGAAGCTGGTGAGTTGTTTGTCTCCAGGCAGGCGAAGCTGGTGGTCGACAATTCCTGTGGGCGCCGGGAATGGATAGTCCAGCGCGGCGATCCCAACCCGGATGCGCGAGCCGGCGCGCACCCGGCTGCTGAAATTGCTCTGCTGGTCGAAATAGATGCCCTCGACCCGAAGATTTCCGGCGCGGATCGGACTGAACCCGCGCACGTCGGTTTCACTGTAGATGCCGGTGCGCTCATTACCCACCGTGCTGCCGAAAGCATCGTCGGCGGATTTGACGGCGTTCTCATCCGAGCGTTGGGCGGCGGCGGCGGAGGCGGCCAAGCAGGCGCAAACGCACAGCCCCGCCCCGAACGGTCGGGCGCGCCAAGGCTGACAAAGCCGGGAAGTTGGATGCAAGCGCTATACTTTCGGATTGGCGAAAAAGGGGCGGCGCGAAGGAAGTCAGTAAGGCGGGCCCGCAGCGCGCGGACGCGGCGACCGCCCTGGCGCAATCGTCCTGGCGCAATCGTCCTGGCCCATCGAACCAACATCACCAATCCCCCCAGGGAGTCATGATAACACGTGGCGCGGCGGCCTTCGCAACCCTGAACGGTTTGCGACGCGGATAGCTGGCGCGATCCGCGATTTGCGGCTTCTATAGGGGATGGGAACCGAATCCACAGATACAACCGGCGCCTACAGCGCTGAAAAGATCTCCCGCCGATTCTGGTGGGTGGTCGCGACTCTGGTGATCGCAGAGTTCACCTGCGCGCTGGGCAGCAACATGATCACCTCGGCCCTGTCGAAGCTCTATGGCATCTATGGCGATCCCGCCCATGTGACCTGGCTGATCACCGCCTATACCCTAACCTCGGCGGCGACGGTGGCGATTTGCAGCCGTCTCGGCGACCTCTATGGACGGCGCCGGTTGCTTATCCTGATGCTGCTGTTCGCGGCGGGTGGGTCGGTGGTCAGCGCCGTCGCCCACGATCTGAATGTGATCATCCTCGGCCGGGCGATCCAGGGCGCCTCCGTCGCGGTGCTGCCGCTGGCGTTTGGAATCCTGCGGGAGGCGGCCCAGAACCGCAAGGAGCTAAACGTCGGTGTGGGGATGCTGGGGGGAACCTTTTCGTTCAGCACCGGCATTGGCATCCTGATGGGCGGCGTAATTGTCGACTACGCGCCCTGGCAAGCCATTTTCATTGTCACCACAATCACCGCGATCGGGGCGATCGCCCTGGCCTGGACCTTCTTGCCTAAGGACAAGCCGCGGGTGGTTGATGGAAAGCTAGACCTGATCGGCGGTCTTTTTGTCGTGGTCCCCATCGCCGCCCTGTTGCTCGGCTTGAACAGCGGCAAAGCTGAAGGCTGGAACTCGCCACAGACATTGGGACTGTTCCTGGGCGGCGCGGTAGGTCTGGTGGGCTGGGTAATCTATGAGCTGCGCCTGGCCGAACCGATGATCGATCTGCGGCTGTTGAGGACGCCGCAGATCGCCATCGTCAACCTGATGATCTGCACCACGGCCATGGCCCCGATGATCTATCCGCAGGTGCTGATGCCCCTGTTGCAGCAGCCGGTTTGGACCGGGGTCGGACTGGGCATGGCCGCCACCATGGCCGGATTTGTGAAGCTGCCCACCAATTTCACCTCAGGCATCGCCGGCATCTTTTCGGGCTTCGCGGCCCACCGCTATACGTTGCGGTGGATCGTCATCCTGGCCACCGGGGCTAATTTGCTGGCCTGGGGGCTACTGATTATCTGGCACGATTCCGTCTGGTCTCTGGTGCTGGCCTCAGTGCTGCTGATTTCTCCGGCCGGGACGATCATGTTCGGGGTCGCGCCGGGTTTGATCATCGACGCCACCCCGCCGGATCGCACAAGCGAGGCCACGGGTCTCACCTCGGTCCTGCGCGCCATCGCCTCTTCGGTGGGCTCGCAACTGATCGCCCTTTGCCTCGCGACCTCCATGGTCAGCAATGCGGCCGGAGCCCGGTTTCCGGACGAAAGGGCCTACTTGACCACCTTCATCTTTGTGGCGGTCTGCAGCCTGGTCAGTTTCGTATTCGCTGTGATGATTCCAAAGCCGGGGCGGGGGGCTGTTCCGGCCCCGGTTCCGGCGGAGTAGGCCAATGGCTGTCGAGGGTGGGTGATGACCGAAGACAGCGCGCAGGGCGTCGCATCTTCCGCCAACCGGCGCTTCTGGTTGGTTGTGGTTGTATTGGTCATGGCCGAGATCACCTGCGCCTTCGAAACCAGCATGATCAGCGTCGCGCTGTCGAAGCTATACGGCCTCTATGGCGATCCGGTGCGGGTGACCTGGCTGATCACCGCCTACGGCTTGACGTCTGCGGCCACTGTGGCGATCGGCAGTCGGTTGGGCGACATCTATGGGCGCCGCCGCATGCTGGTGATCATGTTGCTGATCGCGACGGCGGGCTCGCTGATCAGCGCGCTTTCAAACGATCTCAACATCATCATCCTCGGCCGGGCGATCCAGGGCGCCTCAATGTCGGTGCTGCCGCTGGCCTTCGGCATCCTGCGTGAGGTCGTCGAGGACCGGAAGCAACTGAACGTCGGCGTGGGTGTGCTAGGCGGCACCTATTCCTTCTCTACCGGCCTCGGCATCGTGCTGGGCGGCGTGATCGTGGACCGGGCGGACTGGCAGGACATGTTCCTGTTGAGCGCCGGCGTCGCCGTCATCGCCCTGGTGATGGTGCTGGCTGTATTGCCGCGGGACCGGCCCCGCACGGTCAGCGGACCGCTGGACCTGATCGGCGGCCTCACCCTGGTGATACCGATCACAGCCCTGCTGCTGGGACTCAATTCCGGCAAGGCGGAGGGCTGGGGCTCGCCGATGACGCTAGGTCTGTTCGCGGGCGGTATCGTCGGCCTGGGGGCCTGGGTGATCTACGAGCTGCGGCAGGCCGATCCGATGATCGACGTACGCCTGCTGAAGATTCCGCAAATCGCCACGGTGAACCTGATGATCTGCTTCTGCGCCGTCGGTCCGATGATCTATCCGCAGGTGCTGATGCCGCTGCTGCAGCAGCCGTTGTGGACCGGGGTCGGACTGGGGATCACGGCGACCATGGCTGGCCTGGTCAAGATGCCCACGAACCTGAGCTCCGGCGTCGCCGGTATCAGCTCGGGGTTTCTAGCCCAACGCTATGGCATGCGGGCGGTGGTGATCTGGTCCATGGCCGCCAACCTGCTGGCCTGGGTGCTGTTGATCTTCTTCCATGACTCGGTCTGGTCGCTGGTGCTGGCCTCCGTGCTGCTGATCGCGCCGGCCGGGACGATCCTGTTCGGCTGCGCGCCCGGTCTGATCATCGAGGCCACGCCCGAGGATCGAACCAGCGAGGCCACCGGCATGACCTCGGTGCTGCGGGCCATTTCCCAGGCGGTGGGCTCGCAACTTATCGCGCTGTGCCTGGCCACTTCGCTGGTCTCCAACGCCGCGGGCGCTCGCTTCCCTGATGAGAAGGCCTATCTGACCACATTCATCTATCTGACCGCCTGCTCCGCGGTGAGCCTCGCCTTCGCATTCATGATCCCGCGCAACCGGACCGCCGCGCCGCCAGCGCCGGCATTGGCTGGCTAGGGCCGGTGGCGTAAACGCGGGGCATGCAAAGACCTTTCCGACGCCTGCTGATCGCCAACCGCGGCGAGATCGCCATCCGCATCGCCCGCACCGCCGCCGACCTCGGCATCGAGACGGTGGCGGTGTTCAGCGACGACGATGAATCCGCGCTGCACGTCCGACGCGCCGATCGCGCGGTGGCGCTAAAGGGTCGGGGCGCCGCGGCGTACCTCGACATCGATCAGCTGATTTCGGCGGCGGCGGAGCAGGGGTGTGACGCTCTGCATCCGGGATACGGCTTCCAGAGTGAGAACGCCGCGCTGGCCCGGGCCTGCGAGGACGCCCGGATCGCCTTCGTCGGCCCGCGCAGTGAAACTCTGGAGGCCCTCGGCGACAAGGCCAGAGCGCGGGCCATCGCCATCGCAGGCGGCGCCCCGGTGCTGGCTGGATCGGAGCGCGCCGTCAACGCATCGGCGGCCGAAGCGTTCCTGCGCACATTGGGCCAAGGCGGCGCGATGGCGCTGAAGGCGATCAGCGGCGGCGGTGGTCGCGGCATTCGCATCGCGTCCAATCCGGGTGACGTCGCGGAACTCCATGCCCGCTGCGCTTCGGAAGCCAAAGCAGCCTTCGGTTACGACGGCGTCTATGTTGAGCAATTCCTCCCAGGGGCGCGGCATGTGGAGGTGCAGGTCATCGGCGACGGGACTGGAGCTGCAATCCATGTTTGGGAGCGCGAGTGCAGCTTGCAGCGCCGCCATCAGAAGCTCCTTGAGATGGCGCCAGCGCCGGCGCTGGACGCTGCGGTTCGGGACGCCATGCTGGACACCGCAGTTGGCCTGGCGTGCGACCTGAAGTACCGCGGCCTTGGCACCTTTGAGTTCCTGGTCGATCCACAGGGTGGCGGCTTCTACTTCATGGAAGCCAACGCCCGCATCCAGGTGGAGCACACCGTCACCGAGGCGGTGACGGGTCTCGACCTCGTGGCGCTCCAACTGGCCGTTGCCGCCGGACGGACGTTAGGCGATCTTGGCCTTTCCCAGGCGGCCGTCCCCGCGCCACGCGGATACGCGATCCAGGCCCGGATCTGCACCGAAACAGCCCAGGCCGACGGCGTTGTGAAACCCACCGGCGGCATCCTATCCGCCTTCGAGCCGCCCAACGGCCCTGGCGTGCGGGTCGATACTCACGGGTTCGCCGGCATGCGGACCAATCCAGCTTTCGACTCCCTGTTGGCAAAGGTGATCGTGCATGCGTCCGGCGGCTATGCCGCGGCCCTGAGCAAGCTGCGCCGCGCGCTTGCGGAGTTTCGGATCGGGCCGGTGGAGACCAACCGCGAATTCCTTCTGGCGCTCGCTGAACGCTCGGAAGTTGGCGCCGGTGAGGTCCATACCCAGTTCATCGACCAACACATGGCTGAGTTGGTCGCCGCTGCGGTCGCGCATGTTCCTGCGGAAGTCGAGGCTTCGATTGAAGGGCCGGGGTCTGGCCGCGACCCGACACCTGATTTTGACGGCGTGGCTATCCGCGCACCCCTGCAGGGCTCCGTCGTATCCATAAACATCAGTGTAGGCGATGCCGTGCGGGCCGGCGCCCAGGTGGCGATTCTGGACGCGATGAAAATGGAGCATGTGGTTTCCGCTCATGCTTCCGGCTACGTGCGCCACATCGCCGTCAGCGTCGGCGAGGCCTTATACGAAGGCGATCCGATGCTGTTCCTGGAGGCTGCGGAGATCGCTGATGAAGGCAAGTCAGGCGAGGATGAAATCGACACCGACGCGGTTCGCTCCGACCTTTCTGAATTGAGGGCGCGACGCCGGTTCATCGAGGACGCCGCCCGGCCCGAGGCCATGGCGCGCCGGCATGCACAGGGTCGTCGGATGGCGCGGGAGAATTTGGCCGACCTCTGTGATCCGGACAGTTTCCTAGAGTACGGGCCGCTGGTGGTCGCACCGCAGCGTCGCAACCGTAGTCTTGATGACCTGATCCGCAACACTCCCGCCGACGGCCTGATCGCCGGAATCGCCACGATCAACGCAGATCGCTTCGGTCCTGACGCCGCCCGCTGCGTCGTGCTCTCCTATGACTACACCGTGCTGGCCGGCACCCAGGGTCATGAGGGCCACCGCAAGGACGGGCGGATGTTCGAGCTCGCCGAGCAGTGGAAGTTGCCGGTGGTGTTCTTTGCCGAGGGCGGCGGCGGCAGGCCCGGCGACACCGAGTCCCGCGGCGACGGGCGCTCGTTCAACCAATTCGGCCGGCTGTCGGGAAAAGTTCCACTGGTGGGGGTGGTGTCCGGCAACTGCTTCGCCGGCAATGCCGCCTTCCTGGGCGCCTGCGACGTAATCATCGCCACGCCGGACGCCTCCATCGGCATGGGAGGGCCGGTGATGATCGAAAGCGCGGGCCTGGGTCAGGTCAAGGCGCGCGACGTGGGCCCGGCGTCAGTGCAGGCGGCTAATGGGGTCATCGACTACCTGGCCGCCGACGAGGCTGGCGCGGTGGCGGCGGTGAAGCAGTATCTGTCCTATTTTCAGGGAGACCTGCCTCCCGGAGAGGTCGCTGACCAAGCATTGTTACGTCAGGTGGTTCCGGAAGATCGGCGCCGCGCCTACGACGTTCGCAAGACCATCGATATACTGTGTGATCTTGGCAGCGTACTGGAATTACGCCGCGATTTTGGCCGCGGCATGGTCACCGCCCTGGCGCGGGTGAACGGAAAACCGCTGGGCGTCGTGGCCAACAATCCGGGCCATCTCTCCGGCGCCATCGACGCCGACGGCGCGGACAAGGCGACCCGCTTTTTCAAGCTCTGCGATGCGTTTGGCCTGCCGATCCTGTCCCTGTGCGATACGCCCGGGGTGATGGTGGGACCGGAGGCCGAGAAGACCGCTCTCGTGCGCCATTCGGCGCGGATGCTAGTGGCCGGTTCCAACCTCAATGTGCCGATGTTCACTGTGATCCTGCGCAAGGCGTATGGCCTAGGGATGATCGCCATGGCCGGCGGCAGCTACCGGATCCCGGCTTTCACCGTGGTCTGGCCCACTGGAGAGTTCGGCTCCATGGGCCTGGAGGGGTCCGTAAAGCTCGCCCACAGGAAGGAACTGGACGCGATCGCTGACCCGGCCGAACGCAAGGCCCGCTACGATGAACTGGTGGCGAGGATGTACGAGAAGGGCAAGGCGCTGCGCTATTCCTCGATATATGACTTCGACGACGTCATTGATCCTGCTGACACCCGCCGCTGGGTCGAAGCCGGGCTGTCGGCGTTTTCCGCCAAGCGACGGGTTCCCGCCCAGCGGCGCACGTTCCTGGACACATGGTGAACCGCAGTCACCGCTGCGATTGAATTCGGATCAGCGCCTATGCCGGCAGTTCGATTTGGCGATTTGGTGGCCGGCGACCCCGCCAACGCCCGCGCCGACCAGCGCGCCGCCAACGCCATGGCTGCTTACCGCATTGCCCAGCAGACCGCCGCCGACGACTCCGATCACTGTGCCGGTGTTCGCAGCTTTACGGCAGCTGTGCGCAACCCGATGTTTGGGGTGGTGGTATGTTCGAGCGTCACCGAAGGTTGGCGCCAGGGCGAGGGTCAAGGGAGCCGAAAGAATACAAATTGACCTTAGCATGCGCAACATTTGCAGCTCCAACGTTCGGATTGGTCGCACAAGCGACCGCGACACTCCAACTAACCCCTAGAGGTTCGTTTGGTTGCCAATGGCGGCCAATCAGGGTTCGAGCGGACTTGCATCGCGTTCAGGATGCCAGGACAAGAGGCGCCCGCGCAGGGTCCAGGGGCACAAGTTGATTGGGTTCGAAAACAATCCCGTAGTCCGCCATACTGGCGCGACCTACCCCATCCTGCAGGCGCCCATGTCCTGGATCGCGCGCTCGTCCCTTGTGGGGGCGGTGTCGGCGGCAGGGGGGTTGGGAATCCTCGAGACCAGCGGCCGGGACCTGGAGACGGTGAAGCGCGAGTATGACGCGATCCGGGCGATGACCGACCGGCCCTTCGGGATCAATCTGGCGATCAAGTTCCTGAAGGGCGATGAGGCTCGCGAACGCGCCGTGCTGGACTGGGTCCTGGATGGCCGGGTGAAGTTCGTCACCACATCGGCGGGAGATCCGCGCCGCTATGTGGAGCGCATCAAGGGCGCTGGCGTCACCGTGTATCACGCGGTCCCCACCCTGGAGGGCGCCCTGAAGGCGGAAGACGCCGGGGTCGACGGCCTGGTGGTGGAGGGCGGAGAGAGCGCCGGCATCCGCGGGTCGGAGCCGGTGCATGCCATGGTCCTGCTACAGGCGGTGCGCGAGCGGGTGGGCCTGCCCATGATCGCGGCGGGGGGCGTCGTCGATGGGCGTGGCATGGCGGCGGCGTTCGCCCTGGGCGCGGAGGGCGTGGCCATGGGCACGCGGTTCGTCGCCTCGGCGGAGAGCCGGGTGCATGAGAACTACAAGGCCGCCATCGTTGCGGCTTCGCCCTCGGGCACGGTGCAACTTCCCCTGGTGCGCGGCGCGATGGGGCGGGTGCTCAAGACCGAAATGGCGCTGAGGATGATGGCCGGAGAGGATCCGCCGGAACGCTCCCGCAACGGCGTCGCCGACCTCTATATTGGCGGACGCACGGACATAGCCATGGGGTCTGCCGGCGAATCCGCGGGCCTGATCCATGAAGTCAAACCGGTGGCCGCGATCATCGAGGACGCGGTGTCCGGCTTCTGGCGTGAGATCGATCGACTCGCGGCGCTAAGAGATTCCGCGAGGGTCTAGGCGCCCAGCAGGCGCGCCCTCAGATCGCTATAGGCGGCGGGCAACAGCCGCCAGGGCTCCACCAGGTAGCGATAGCCCAGCCGCCGGGGCTGGCTCACCAGCCGGAACAACCACTCGACACCCATCCGGCCCATCCAGCGTGGCGCGGCGACCTGTGCGCCCGCCTCGTAGTCGAAAGCCGCCCCCACCGACAGCAGCACCACCGGCGGCAGGCGCATACGGTTCTGCAGGATCCACAACTCCTGACGCGGCATGCCCATGCCCACAAGTACGATATTGGGTGCGAAATCGACGATCTGGTCGACCACGGCGCGGTTTTCGGGCCCCGTCGGATTCATATCGAAATAGCCGTCGCGCCCCGCCAGTTTCAGGCCCGGCCAACGCTTGCACAGGAGGTCGCAAGCCCTCGCCGCGACGCCCGGCGCGCCGCCCAGGTAGAACACCCGCCACCGATGAGCGCAGGCGCGCCGCCAGAAGTCGTCGCGCCAGTCCAGATAGGTCGACCGGTGCTGTGGACCGATGGGCAGACCCAGCAATCGACCCCAGGCGATCATCGGTGTGGAGTCCACTTCGATCAGGTCAGCTTCGTCGAAGAAGGCGCGGATCTGCGGCGAGCGGCGGATCAGATAGAGGCTATGGGCGTTGTGGTTGGCGATCACCGCCGAGCGGCGCGCGACCACCCAGTCCTCGATCCGGTTCATCACCTCATGGGGTGTGATCAGGTCGACTTCACCGCCGAGTAGTCTGATCCGGATCGGGCGCACGCTCTCCATGCGCCCGATCCAACCAGAAACCCGTTTCCCGCAGCTTAAGGCCTAGGGCTCGTGGTTCAGGCCTGGACCACCCACTCGCCACTGGGAGACTTGCAGGCGGTGTAGCGCTGGGTTTCCGCCGCGCCGTTGGCGGTGCGAACGGTCTGGTCGAAGGTGCGGCAGAGGGGACCGCCCTGCGGCGCGGAGACCTGGGTCGCCGCGATCTGCAGGCCGGGCGCCTGGGCGCTCAGCAGGGGCTCGGAAACGTATCCGATCCCAACGCCGTTGCGGCCGGCCAGCAACCAGTTCGTCCCGCTCACCCGCGCCAGCACGTCCACCGCCGCGCCTTTGGCCAGTTTGCCGACCACCGCCGTGCTGGTGGAGGGACCCGCCCGCAGATTGGCCGCCCCGCGCGCCACATAGCGACCGCTGATGGTGTCGTAACCCGAGGCGAGATCGACCCCCTTCGCCAGGCGCATCCCTCCGGGCGTCGTCGCGCCGCCAGTGGTGGAGATCACCTGAACATCGCCCGAGGCGCCGGTCTCCGGATTGGTCCAGGTTTGGGCGCTGTTGCGGTTCAGCGCCTCGCGGGTGGCGGCCTCGGCCTTGGCCTGATCGGACTTCTGCATCCGGCAGCCGAGGTAGGCGCCAGCGGCGGCCCCCAGGGCCGCGCCGATGGCGGTGCCGATGGTGCGGTTGTCATCGGCGACCCGGTTGCCCACGACTCCGCCGACCACGCCGCCGATCACGGCCCCGGTGGTTTGTTTCGAGCCGGCGGCGTCGCAACCGAAAATCGAGGACAATGAACGCCCCAAGCCACCGAGCTGGGCGGAGGCAGGTGCGGGAATGGTGAGTGAAAGCGCCGCGAGTACGGCGGCGGTTTGGTTGAGGCGCATGAGATTGTCTCCAAGGGATGTTCTGTTCGCGTGAGCGCGCGCTGGCCCCGTCCCTCGGGTGCGCCCGCATAGGCCAGTCTCCCGACCATTCGCGCTCTGGGGGAAAATCCGCCGACCCGGCCCCCGCGTCAAGCGAACGCTGTTACGGGATGGCTCGCAATCACCCTTGAAGCTGAGGGTAGGAGCTCTCTCCGGTCGAGAAGGGTCAGGAGAATGAGGTTGAGAACAATTTGAACGCAAAAACAGGGGTGTGGGTGTCCTCCCAACGGATTCAGCTTCGCTGCTGATCGTCGTTTTGATCCATCGCACAGCCGCACGCCAGGACTGCGCGTAGTCGCACCCGGAGACCCACGCGGACTGTGTCGCCAGTAGAGCCTGATGCGAACACCGCACGTCTGGGCGCGGATCACGCGTTTGGCGCGTTCGATTTGGTCCTGGTCGACGCCAGCGGCGAGGTCGATCACCGCCGCGTGGATAGGCCAGGGATAAGTTCGTGGGCGTGAGACCAAACCTTCTGCTGCGTGAAGTGCTGCCGTTCTTCCTGCGGTTGGCGGCCCTGCTCGTCGCGACCCTGCTCGTGGACGCAGGATTGCACCTGATCGACGCGGTCTGGGTCGGCCGTTACCTCGGGATTCCCGGTGTCCTGCTGATCCTCGCCTCTTTTGGACATTCCCTGCGCAAACGAGGCGTCATCAAGGGCGGTGATCCGGTGTTCCTCCTGCGCCTGCATGAATGGGCCGCCTGGGCGGGCTCCTTGCTCGTGCTTGTACATGCCGGCATCCATTTCAACGCCGTCCTGGCATGGCTGGCCCTGACCGCCATGCTGGTCAATATCGTCAGTGGTCTTGCCGGAAAGTACCTGCTCCGCCGAGCCCAGACAGGGCTTAAGCAGGCCCGCGCCGATCTGAAGGAAGAGGGCGTTCCCGACTCCGAGATCAAGGCGAGACTTCACCGCGACAGCCTGACCGTCGACATCGTGAAACAGTGGCGCAAGGTTCACCTGCCGATCTCCCTTGCGTTCGCGGTGCTCGCGCTTGCGCACATCATCGCCATCTTCGTCTTTTGGGGCTGGAAATGACGCCAAGATGGATATGGATCAGCCTTGGCGTGACGCTCGCCGCGATCGTGGCGCTCGTCTTCTTCTATCCCCATCAGATGGTTAGCCCCGGCAATCTCAAGTCCGCCCACCACGACCTTCAGCAGAATTGCTTCGCCTGTCATGCGCCGTTCGCCAGCGCATCGCCGGAACGCTGCGTCGCCTGTCACACTGTCGCCGACATCGGCCGTCGCACAACCAAGGGCGAGCCGATCAGCAGTCTATCGCGCCGGTCGCCATTCCATCAGGATCTGGCTTCGCAGGATTGCATGGCCTGCCACACCGATCATCCCAGGCCCAGGCTCACTCGCAATCTTGTCCGGTCGTTTAACCACGCGCTCCTTAAGCCCGAGGCGCGGGCCCAGTGCGCGACATGTCACAACGCTCCGGCCGATGAACTTCACCGCGACATCAAGCAGAACTGCGGTCAGTGCCACCGCCCTGTGGCCTGGACGCCCGCAACGTTCGACCACAGGCGCTACTTTAGCCTTAGCAGCCCTCATGATGCGTCCTGCTCGACCTGCCATGTCAGCGGGAACTTCCGAGCGTACACCTGCTACGGCTGCCACGAGCACCAGGCGACCCGGATTGAAGCCCGGCACCGCGAGGAAGGCATCCGGGATATCGAGAACTGCGCCCGTTGCCACCGAAGCGCCAATGACGAAAACAGCGAAGGCGGCGGGCGCGGTGACAGCGAATGAAGCTGTGACGAGCTCAAACGGCGTTTTGCCGAAGTCGATTCATACACTGATGCCGTAAGTTGCGCCGGCTCCGCGTGGATCACCCGGCCTTGAGGGGCAGTTCCGGATGCCGTGCGGCCACCATCCGCCGCATGCCGTCGCGCCATTTCACCTTGCAGGGACCGATGAACTTCAGCCGCTTGGTGTTGTCCAGGGCGCCCTGGGGAAGCGGGTCCTCGTCGGTCTTTGCATACTTGGGCGTCAGGCCGGTCAGGCCAGCCATGTAGTCGGTGAATTCCTCGACGCTGACCACGTCGTCGCCGCCCCAGTTGAGGATATTGGCGCCGACTTGCGCGGCCGCCAGCAGCGGTTCGATCTGCTCGGAAATGTCATCCTCGTGGATCGGCATGTGCAGGCAGGGCCAGCTTGCCGGAATGCGGATCGGCTCGCCGGCCGCCAGCTTTTCCAGCATTCCGCCGGGCAGGCCGCCGTCGTCCTGGGGGCCGCCATAGGCGACGTTCATCCGCGCGATAGTGGCCGGCATGTTCAGGATCCGCGACAGGGTGCGCACCACGCCCTCGCCGGCGGCCTTGGAGCCGCCGTAGTTCGGCGAATAGTCGGTGGAGCCGCCGATCCGGTCGGTCTCCACATATTTGTGGTAGTGGTCGGGGTTTCGCGAATAGACGCCAGTGGTGGAGACGTGCAGGAAGGCCTTGGCGCTCCTGCAATGGTGCATCAGCAAACCGGCGCCCTCGGCGTTGTCCACCATCCCGATATCCTGGGTCTTGGGATAGGTGTTGGCGGCGAAGTGGACCACATAGTCGAAATCGTCGGGAACCCCCGCCATGTCGCCGGTGCAGAAATCACCCTTGACGGGCTTGACGCCCCATTTCTGGGTGGCTTCCATCGACCCCGGCCTGGAATAACGCGCCAGGCCCCACAGTTCGCATCGCGGCGCCAGATACTGCGCGACGGCCGCGGCGATTTGGCCGGTATGGCCGGTGATTAGAACCTTTTTTCCGTTGAGCATGGCGAAGTCCTCCCTTGTGGCCGCGAGCACCCTTACGCTCCCTTGGCGCATGCGCCCGAGTCAACCCTAAAGCCGCATCAACCTTGGTCTGCACAGGGTCAGGTCGGCATAGCCGGAGATGGCGACGCGAATTCCGTCGCGGGGGATTTCTTGAAGAACATAAAAGTCATAACATGGCTGGCGGTTCTCGTGGCGGTCGGCGCGGCCGACGCCGCGCAAGCCGCTCGAACCGTCGCATCGGCGCCGCAATCCTGCGCCAATGCGGCGGGCGGACAAGTAGTTCAATTGCAGGGTGATACAGTGGCGACACTTACTGTCGGACAAGGTCAGCAGTTCTCGACCATCTCCGCAGCGGTGGCGGCATCCCAGGATGGTGACGTCGTCCAGGTCCAGGCCGGAACCTACGTCAACGATTTCGCGACGATCAACACCAAGATCACCCTGCAGGGGGTGGGCGGCCTGGTGCATATGACCGCCACGATCGACATCCCCAACGACAAGGGGTTCCTGATCACCAACACCGATGTGACCATCGATCACTTCGAATTCTCGGATGCCCACGGGCCCAGCCAGAACGACGCCGGCATCCGCTATCAGGGCGGCAATCTGCTGGTCACCAACAGCTATTTCCACGACAACCAAAACGGCATCCTGGGCAATCCGGATTCCACCGGCACCGTCACCATCCGCAACAGTGAGTTTCGGCATAATGGGGCCGGCGACGGTCAGACGCACAACATTTACATCACCAGGATCGCGCGGCTGACGATCGAAGACAGCCTTTTCCGCGATGCGGTGGTCGGTCATGAAATCAAGAGCAGGGCCGCGGAGACGATCATCACCAACACCCGCATCTACGACGAGGCGGGGACCTCCAGCTATTCCATAGACCTGCCCAACGGCGGTCACGCGGTCCTGACCAACAACATCATTCAGCAGGGCGTCAACGGTCAAAACCAGAACATCATCGCATACGGCGAGGAAGGCGGGCTCTACGACGGCGGCACGATCACCATGTCTGGCAACACGGTGATGAACGACAGGAGCGGCGGCACGCTACTTTGGAACGCAGCGGGCGCGCCGGCCACAGTCGACGGAACCAAGACCTTTGGCGCGATGCAGTTCCTCAACGGCCCCGCCGCCGTCACCAACACGACGGCGCTTTCAGTTGAGCCGGCGCTGAACCTGACTTCGCCAATCCTGGCTGGCGGAGAAACCGGTCAGGTCCTGACGGGATCCATAGCCAACGACACCCTGATCGCCGGCGCCGGCGCAGACACGGTGGTGGGCGGCGATGGCGACAACTATCTGCGCGGCAGCGATGGGAACGACTCCATCGTCGGCGGGGCAGGCTTCGACGACGCCAATGGCAATGTCGGCGATGATACAGTGCGCGGGGGCGCGGGCGGCGACTGGGTGGTGGGCGGTAAGAACAACGACCTGCTGTTCGGCGAGAATGGCGACGACATCGTCTACGGCAATCTTGACAACGACACCTGTGACGGCGGCGCCGGCGCGGATCTTATCCGTGGTGGGCAGGGCGACGACGTGCTGATCGGCGGCGATGGCGCTGACTGGCTGTCGGGCGACCGGGGCAATGACACTGTCACCGGCGGAACAGGCGCCGACATTTTCCACAGTTTTGGCGACGCCGGGATCGACCGCGTGCTGGATTTCAGTCGCGCCCAGGGCGACCGGGTGCAGCTCGATACCGGTAGTCAATTCACAGTCGCCCAGGTGGGCGCCGACGCGGTGATCTCGATCACCGGCGGCGCACAGATGATCCTGGTCGGCGTCCAGGCGTCTAGCCTCACCGGCGACTGGATATTCGTCGGCTAGGCGGCAGCGTGCGCCGCCGGGCTTTGCAAGCACGCCGGCGCGGATAATATTCCTCCCAACGGACGCCGGATTGAAGCTGGCGCGGACCCTTTGGAGGATGATGTCATGGCGGCCACCAACAAGATCTGGGCGCACTCCGGTGATTCCCATTTCATTGAGCCGGACGATCTGTGGACCCAGATCCTGCCCCGTGACCTGGCCGCACGCATGCCGTGGACCGAGGTGGTCAGCGAGAATATGGAGCGCATCCATGTGGACGGCGAAATCTACCATTTCCCGATCCCCAAGGTGGCCCAGAAGAAGGAAGGCCGCCTGTCCATGAGCGAAATGTCCAGCCGCCCGCCGGGCGCGCGGGACCTGCACGCCCGCCTGGCCGATCTCGACCAGGAAGGCATCTGGGGAGAGGTGGTCTATTCCTCCATCGGCATCTGGGAGGGGATGATCAAGGATCGTGACCTGATCCGCCAGGCCGCCGCGGCGGAAAACGACTGGAAGGTCCGTGAGGTGCAGGGCGTCGGCAAGGACCGGCTGGTCGCCGTCGCTTCCATCCCGATGCGCAATGTGGAGGATGCGGTGATCGAGGCCAGACACGCCGCCGAGATCGGCATGTACGCCGTTGGCCTGCCGACGCCGGCGCTGCCCAATTCGCGCAACTGGGATGACTCCACGCCGCCGCTGAACTCCGAATATTGGGAGCCACTCTGGCAGATCCTTGAAGACACCGGCCTAGTGGGAGCCTTCCACATCGGCGGCGATGCCTCCGAACACACCATGTATACTGGCCCAGGCGGGGCGATCCTCAACTACACCAACTCCACCTATTCCGGTCAGCGGGCGGCCATGGTGCTGGTGGCCTGCGGGGCGCTGGACCGGCATCCGAAGCTCAAGGTGCTGATCTCCGAAGGCGGCGCCTCCTGGGTTCCGTTCCTGGCCGACCGGATGGAGGAGGGGTATCGTCAGCATTCGATGTTCGTCAGGCCGAATCTTTCGCGCTCGCCGAAGGAAATCCTCTACACCCAGGTCTATTGTTCGTTTCAACATGAGGCCTCGGCGGTGCCGACGCTCAAGTCCGGCTATCGCAACGTCATGTTCGGCTCGGACTACCCGCACCTGGAGGGCACCTTCGGCCATACCCAGGAAACTTTGCGCGAGCTTTTTGATGGCCAACCGGCGGATGTGGTCGACCGGATTTCCAGGGGCGCCTTCGCCGAACTGTTCCCGCATGTTTCCAAGCCGCCGGCGACGCATTAGACGGGACCAAACGCCGAAGACGGCTTGGCTGCCGGCCCACTGGCCAGAATGTGAGTGTTTGCTATGCTGGAGGGCGATCCGCCGGAGATCTGGGGCGGCGGGGTCAACACCTGGGAGTGTGACGGCAACGGCCACCTGAATGTGCGCTTCCATGTGGCCAAGGCCACCGAGGCGCTCTCCAGTCTGTTTTCCCTGTTGGGCATGCCGGGAATCTTCGCGCCGGAGCGGGCCACCACCCTGCGCATCGCCCAGCAGTACATCCGCTTCATGCGCGAGGCACATGCCGGCGCCTCGCTCTATGCCACCGGCCAGGTGATCGCGGTTGGAGACAGCGACGCGCGGATTCTGACCGTCGCCCACCACCTGAACGGCGATCCCGCCGCGGCGATCCAGTGGACGGTGGAGCATGTCAGGCCCGATGACGGCGCCCGTGTCCCGTGGCCGGAGGATTTCCGCCGCCTCGCCGAGGCCTTGCGCGCCGATGTTCCGGCTCGCATCGGCGCACGCACGCTGACCTTGCACGACTTCACCCCCACCGCCTGCCGCTCCCGCGCCGAGGCGCTCGGCCTGCAGCGGATCGGCCTCACCGCCCTTATGGACCGCGACTGCGATGTGTTCGGCCGCATGCGTCCGGAGGGATTCATCGGCCGCATCGGCGACGGCATGCCTCGGCTGTTCAACCGCGAGGCGCACAATCCGGCCGACGGCGAGCGCAAGCTGGGCGGGGCGGTGCTCGAATACCGGCTGGTCTACTTCCGCACGCCTCGCCTGGGCGACCGCATCGAAATCCGCGCCGGTGTGGCGGAGATCGCTGAGCGCTGGCGGCGCGTGATTCACTGGTTGCTCAACCCGGATGATGAGGCGCCCTGGGGCGTGGCGACCTCCATCGCCGTGGCCATGGACCTGACCACCCGCAAGATGACCAGCCTGTCGCCGGACGAACTGGCGGCCGCCCAGCGTCTCGTCACGCCTGGCCTGGAGCTTTAAGACAGACCGTCATGGACCCGGCTCTCGAGGCGCAATTCTCTCTGGCGGGCCGCGGCGCGGTGATCACCGGCGCGGCCTCCGGCATGGGCCGCGAAGCCGCCCGGGTCTTCGCCCAGGCCGGCGCGCGTCTGGTGCTGGCCGACGTTGACGCCGATGGCCTGGCCGAGACGGCTGCGCTGGTGGCGCCCTGGACCACGGACGTGGCGACCCTGGTGACCGACGTCGGAGACCGCGAGGCGGTCCGCGCGCTGGGCCGGCTGGCGGAGGGCCGAGGCTCCGTGGACGTCTGGGCCAATGTGGCTGGGGTGCACGCCGTCATCAAGCTGGCCGAGATCGCCGAGGACGATGTGGACCGGCTGGTGTCGGTGAACCTCAAAGGGCCGCTGTGGGGCGCACTGGCGGCGGTGCGGATCATGGCCGATCAGGGCCGGGGTTCGATCATCAACATTTCCTCCTCCAGCGCCGACCAGCCGGGGGCGGGGGCCACGGTCTACGCGATGACCAAGGCGGCGGTGAACGCCATGACTCGCAACCTGGCGCTGGAGGCGGGGCCGAGCGGGATCCGGGTCAACGCCATCGCGCCGGGCTATGTGAATACGCCCTTCGTGGCCTTCCGGTTCCGCCGGTCGGACGGAAGCATCGATGAGGTCCGCCGCGACAAGGTGTTCGCCCACGCCGCCGGGCTAACGCCGCTGAACACCATTGGCCAGCCCTCCGACGTGGCCCTGGCCATGCTCTACCTCGCCAGCGACGCCAGCCGGTTCGTCACAGGCCAGGTGCTGCGGCCCAACGGCGGCATCGTCATGCCCCTTTAGGAGACGTTCGATGGCAGCCAGATTTCCATTTACGGGTTTCTATCAACTCGGCTTCATCGGCGTGGACCTCGACCGCGCTACCGCGAAACTGGCGGCTCGGCATGGCATCGAGAAATGGCGGCGCAAGCGTCACTCCCCAAGCCTGGAGACCGCCCATGCCTATGCCGGGGCGGTGATGGTCGAGGTGATCTGCAACACCGACGACCGCGAGATCTACCGCGGCTTCCGGCCAGAGTCGGGCGAAGCCGTGCGCCTGCACCACCACGGCTACCGGGTGGCTGACGAAGCCCAGTGGGCGGAAGTCAACGATGCGGCCCACCAGACTGGCTTTGCCTGTTTCCCGTCAAGCGCCTTCGATGGACAGCTGAAGCTGATCTACCTGGACACGCGCCCTGATCTAGGGATCTGGTCGGAGTATGTCTACCTGACCGGCGATGCGCTCCACTACTACGACGACGTGCCGAGGAACTGAGGCGGCGGCCGCCGTGCTGAGTCCCGGTGCGGGGGGGCGAACGTCCTTTAGCCCCCGGATCCACTGCATTCAATGGCGTTCCAGGTCCGACCGCCTTGCGTCTCGCCGCCCATTTTCCAGTGAACGAAATTTCTTATATCAAAATAGTTGTCAAAAGAAAATTGCTGGTCTAGCCTACGGCCAAGAGTAGGGAGCGCCAATTGGCGCGGAGGCGGGATGACGATGAAGTCACAGATGACGCACCCGCCTCGAGTGACCCGGTATCACGGCTGTCAGGTAGAGCGGGCATAATTTCAGACATGGCGCGTAGTCGATCGAATTTAGATTCAACAGAAAGACCGGAAAATGAACTGCGACAACTGCAAGGTGGTAATTCCGCAGGGTGCGAAGTTCTGTCAAAACTGCGGCCAATCCACGGGCGCTGAACCCCCAATGTGCCAGTCCTGCGGCGCGGTGAACGCACAGGGGGCCAATTTCTGCGCCGAGTGCGGCGCCGCGCAGTCAACCCAGGACGCGGCTTCCCGAACGACCTCGCCGGAAGTCCCGCCAACGCAGACTCCGGCCGCCAAGGCGGCGCCCGCGCCCGAGCAACCCGGCGAAACGGAAGAATTCTGGGGGCCTGAACCGGACTACGGGAAGATACCTTGGGTACGAATTGTCATATTGGTATTCGGCGTATTCATTGTGTGGGCCGCGTTCGCAAGTGGACAGATCGTTGGTCAATTCAATCCTATTCTTCCAATAATTCTACTTTTTCTATTTTTAAGCATCATTAACAGGATCATGTTGAAGCCAAAAAAGATTTATTATTCAATAAATAAAATGGGACTATCATATTTGAACAATAATGGATCCATGTCTCCCATTGCGTGGGCTGAAATGGAACGGGTGGAGATCTTTGACGGTGATGAGGGTATTCTAAAATTATTTTGGCGAGGTCACCGTGAAATAGAAAGCACGCCAAATTGGATGGACCGGCTGCTGACAAAACTAACCGGAAAAGTCCACAAGGGGGGAACGCCCTACGTGGAAAATGCCGCCATGGAGCGTTCCGTGAATCTGAATGGGAAGATGATGGCTCCCAACGGTTCATCGTTCGGCGACCGCTTCCAGGCCCGCTTCGCCGTGAAGGCCTAAGCGCCGGATCGCTGTTCCTGACTTCGCCGGATTGTTCCGGCGAAACT
The DNA here is from genome assembly GCA_947475415.1 of Caulobacteraceae bacterium. Taxonomy (GTDB): domain Bacteria; phylum Pseudomonadota; class Alphaproteobacteria; order Caulobacterales; family Caulobacteraceae; genus Phenylobacterium. The sequence continues at coordinate 20,935 of CANJLH010000012.1, read as the reverse complement.
GATCGGATGCCTTGTCGCTATCCGAAGCACCAAACTCCGAGGAAACGATGGGAAGTTTTTCCGACAAGCTATTGAACGTTATCCTCAAGTTATCCCTGTTTGGCTATCTCGTCATGGCCTTCCTGGTCGGGAACGCCAAGAGTCCCAATGGCCACAGCGCCATTTTGGCGATTCTCGAAGGGGCGCTTTGGCCGATCACCCTGATTGTCGCCTGGATCAGGCAGGGATAGTCGGTTTCGCTCCATGAAGTTCGGTGAACTTGTCATCGCCACCGGCGTGGCCCCGCGGCAAATCCGGTATTTAATCGCCGAGGGGTTCGTACCGCCGCCGTCGGGCGGTCGAACCTATGCGACCTACGACCAGAGCCACGTTACCGCGATCGCCCGCTATGAGCGCCTGCGGGACCTGGGCTTCCCGCCGGCGGCGATCCGCCTGCTCCTCGATGCCCGAGAGGGCATACCAGTGCCGGTCGCCAACGGCGTCACCATGATCATCGACCCGGATCTGGTCGCCAGCGGGACCGACCCGGCCCCGATCCTCGAGGCGTTCAACGCCCGGATCAGGGCTGTTCTGTCACGGGAGGCCGCTGATGCTGGTTGACCCGCTTGCCGCCCTGTTCCGGCCGGACCTGCGGGGCGAAACCCCGCTCCGCCTGGAGATCACCCGCGTCGACGTCGAGTTGCTGCCTCCGCTCGCGCGGATCGCCGTCACGCGGACGTTCATCAACCAGAGCGACGCGATCATCGAGGCGGTCCTGACCCTGCCGCCTGCCCAGCAGGATGAGGTCATCTACGGCCTGACTGTCACAATCGGCGGCGTTGTCTACCGCGCCGCGGCCGAACCGCGCCGCGCCGCCGAGCGGGCCCATGACGCGGCGGCCGGCGAGGGGCGCATTGGGATACTGCTTGAGCGCCTCGCCAATGACGCCCAGCTGGTTTCGATTCTGGGCATCGCGCCAATGACGACGGTGGAGGTTCGCATCGAAAGCGTGCGTCCCCTGGCCTGGCCCGGGGACGGTCTGGCCGCCCTGGTTATCCCCCTCAGCGCGGATACTCGTCGGCTAAACCGGGGTCTCCTGGATGCAGAGCGTATGCTCACCACCGCAGATCGCCACCCGGCCACTCTGACGGTTATGGGGGAGCGACTGAATGTGACGCTGGCCGGGCGCGACGGCCTCCTGATGCTGGGCCAGTCCACCCGGATCGACTGCGCGGCGCCCGTGGCGCTGGGCGTCGCGGCGGGGGACGGCGGAAGCCTGAATCGCACGGCCTGCCAGGTGGGTGAACCGCGCGGCTGGGAGGCGGCGATCGATGCGCCGTTGGATTGCATGGCGGGCGGGCTTGAGCCTGTTGATTTCGACGCCGATGGCCTGGCGCACAGGCCCGATTGGATCGCCGGCCGCGCGGCATGCGAGGGCATTGCGATCCGGGTCATCGCCTCGTCGCCCCTGGCCGACGCAGGTGAACTCACACCCAGTTCCCGCGCTATGGCCGCCTTCGCAGCGGCTCACCTGGTCGACAGCGCCACCCCGGTCACACCGGTTCTGCTGCGCCGGGCCGCCAATATCCTCGATCGCTCGATCAGCCTCATCTTCCTCGGCCCCGAAGGCGACCTCGTTGACGCAATGCCGCGCCTGCGCAAGGTCGCTCTCCCGACGGCGCCCGGCGCATCGGCCGCTGGCGGTCCAATTCAGCCGATGGCGCTCGAGCCCCTCGACATCGAGGGTCCGCCGCCCCCCAAGTTACCTCCGCCGCCGCTGAAAATCGACGACACGCGGCCGCCCGGCGCGCGGCCTGAGGCGCCACCCCCGAGTTACAGGTGGCTTAGACTAGGCCAGGTTATCCTGGGCTGGGCGCCGATTGGTCTCGTCGTTGTCTGGTTGCTTGGCGCGACTGTTTGGGTCCCGTTCCCATTGATGGCCGTGACGATCGGGTTCTTCGTCGCCACAGGCCTGAACGCGGTCCTTCACTTCCCACGGGCATCCGCTCCCGACCAGACCCGGGCGCGACGGCGCTTGCCCATGCTCCTGGCCTTCGCCGTCCCTCCGCTGGCCTCGTGGATCGGCGGTCCGTTCGGCCTGATCCCAAAAGACCTGAGCGCCCTGGCGACGAGCTGGGCGATCCTGTTCCAGACCGGCTGCATCGTCACCTCCGCGGTGGCTCCTCTGGCCCTGATGCCCGCCATGCGGGGTGGCCGTCGCTTCACGCTGGAGATCGGCGCGATCGGCTTCGTCCTGACCTTCCTGGCTGTCTCGGTCGCCACAATCACCCTGTCGCCAGGCGACTAGGCTGCTATGCCCGGGTCAGCCCCAGCGCCAATGACGTCTCGCGCCAGGTCTCGATGACGGCGTCTGAAACGCCATGGCCCCCATGCGCGTCGCCGCGACAGCGGCGCGCCTCGCTGAGCGCCCTCTCGATCGCGGTCTCGGGTCGCGCCTCGAATCGCTGAAACAGCCGTGGGTTGGCTCCATCAACCACCTCGACCGCGCCTGAACCGATCAGGAAACCAGTTGTCGGCGATCTCACCGCGCCTGATAGCTCCGAAGGCCAAGGCGACTTCGGCGCGTCTATCAACGGAAAGCCAAGGATGGTTTCTCCGCCCCCCCACACCGCCACATCCATGCTCAGATCGGGAAACGTCTCGGCCAGCCTTTGGCAATCCTCCATTAATTCCACGCCCGTGGGGTAGTCCTCCAACTCATCGGCCATCGCAATCGTCCCGTCGCCATGAACCCAGCCCCGCCCTGCGAGCACCTGGTGGTTGAACAGCCACTCCAGTTCGAGGGCCCCCCAGTCGCCACGCCATCGCGCGATCGACTCCTTGATCTCAAGGATCGCGCCGGCCTCAGCCGCCGTGTGGGCTTGGCCAGGGACACGTTCCTTTTGACAGGGAAACCCCAGTCGCGCGCGAACCGCACGGCCATAGGCCCCGAGCGGCTCATAGGAGAGATACTGGAACAAGAGGTCCGTCCGGCGAAGAACCTCGGCCGCCCGCTCCTGTGTGAGCGGCGCGCCCAGGATGATGACCTCGACTTGCTTAGAGCGGACGTTGTGAAGCGGGCTTAACTCCATAGGACCAATCTACGGCGACATCTTGAAGCTTGGACGCCGATTTCGGCCTGGTGGTCAGTATCTCAAACAAGGGGCGCCATACCTCGGCGTGCACGAGGCTTCCCTTCGATCACGGTCGAAAATGCCTCGCCGCCCACGTCCGATCCGGACGCACCCCGCAACTTGACGTCACAGTGCATAGGATTGTTCCGCAAAGAACTACGAACCGGACCCGATATTCACCAGCCCCGGCCCGATCACGCCGCCTTCATGAACTCCGGCCGTTGCAGGCGGAACAGCCGCGCGGCGTTGCCGCCGAGGATGTCGGCCTTGTCTTTCTCGGAGATCTCGATTCCCTTGAACAGGCGCTCAATCACCGCTTTGGAGCGGGGGTAGGTGCCCTCGGCGTGGGGATAGTCGGAGCCCCAGATCAGCGGGCGGGTGGTGGTGACCGATCGGGTGAGGATGCAGGCGCGGTCGTTCTGGAAGCCACAGGACACCTGACGCGCGACGATCTCGGACGGCATCAGGGAGAGCTTGGGGCGTACGTAGGCGTCATGGGCGATGTAGATCTCATCCATCCGCTCCACCAGGCCGGCCAGCCAGCTGGCGCCGCACTCGATCACCGCCACCTGGGCCTTGGGATAGCGGTCGAGCATGCCGCCTGCCACCAGGTACTGAATGGAGTTCCAGGCGTCGCAGGCCTGGTTGGTGTAGTTGATCACCGCGCCGCCGGCGCGGCGCTCGGGCTGCACGGTCTCAAGCCCGGTGCCGGAGTGCATGACCAGCACCACCCCCAGTTCGCCGGCCAGTTCGAACACCGGGTCCCAGGCGGGGTCATTGTAGCGGGGCATGTCCGGGGCGGTGACGCAGGGGATCATGGCCGAGGTGAAGCCCATCTTGGCGATGCGCTTCATCTCCATCTGGGTGTTGTTGAAATCACGCACCGGCAGCACGCCGCAGCGGATGAAGATGTCAGGATGCGGTCCTAACAGCTTGTTGTTCCAGTCGTTGTAGATCTGGGCGGTGGCGAGCTCGGTCTCCGGATGTTCGATGCCATAGGCCCATAGGCAGGTGGAAGGGAAGGAGATTTCCGCGTCGATGCCGTCCAGCTTCATGTCTTCAAGACGCAGCGCGATGTTGTTGTGGCCGCGGGCCGGGGCGTGCAGGCGCACCACGTCCTCGCCGCTTTCGAGCTTGAGGCCGCGGGTCTCGTTGTCTACGTCGTCGGCCGGCGCGGGCGGCGCCTCTCGCTTTATGATGCGCGTGCGGTGCAGCACCTTCTCGCCGGCGAGGGTGCAGATGTGGTCGCCCTGTCGCTCGGACCGGATGCCGAACTTCTTCAGGGAGGCGGGCAGGCCATCGTCGAAAATCTCCTTGGGCTCCACCAGGTGGGAGTCCGAGCTGAACACGAAGGTCATGGCCTTCTCCTTCATCCAATTGCGGTCGCCGAGGACCCTAATACGGCGGTCTCGCGGTGCAAGGTCGGAAATAGCCCGGCCGCGCCGTCAGAACGCTGACGAATGCTTTCCGCCGTCGACCACGATCCATTCGCCGCTGATGTAGCCGGCCAGGTGCGAGCATAGGTAGACGATGGTGGAGGCGATCTCCTCCGGCCGGCCGACCCGGCCGGCGGGTATTTGGCCGCCGACCAGTTCGCCCACCTTTTCCGGGGGTACGCCGACCTTGTTCTGCAAATAGTCGTACATGTTCTGGGTACCGATCCAGCCCGGGGCGACACTGTTGCAGGTGATGCCGAACTTGGCCACGTCGTCGCTGAGGGTCTTCATGAAGCCCACGGCGGCGGGCCGGGTGGTGTTGGCCAGGATGTGGTGGATACCCCCGGCCGGCTCCTTTGCCGCGCCGGAGCCCACAGCCACGAAGCGGCCCCAGCCCTTTTCCTTCATGGCCGGTATGACCTCGCGGGCCAAATAGACCACGGTCATGGCATAGACCCGGAAGAAGTGCTCGAAGTCCTCATCCTTCACGTCGTCGAAGTCGCCGGGGATGTTGTCCACCACATTGCTGATGGCGATGTCGGGGGCGCCGAACCTGGCCGTCACTTCCGCCACCGCGCGGCGCACGCCCTCCCGGGTGGTGAGGTCGGCGGACACCCCCATGGCCTCGCCGCCCGCATCGCGGATCCTGGCCACCACCTCGTCGATGGGGCCCTGTGTGCGCGCCACGACGGCGACCTTGCAGCCCTCCGCACCCAGCATCACGGCGGCCTCGCGGCACATTCCCTTGCTGCCGCCGGAAACGAAGGCGACCTTACCCTTGATGCCGAAGTCCATGGCGTTCTCCCTGGTGCAATGGTCGTTTTCTGGTTGGAGTCTGGAAATAGCGGCGCGGGGGTGTTTAGCCAGCGAAATTCGCCGCCTCAAGGCTTGGGCGGCGTCCAGGGAGGGCCGGTGAATTCAGCTTCCAGGATTACGCTGACCTCATCGCCGACGCCCATGGTGGAGTTGGGCGGCGGCAGGCCGTAGGAAATTCCGAAGTCCGAGCGTTTAAAGACGCCATGGGCGGAGAAGCCGATCCGCCCCCTGGGCTCGAAGCTGTTGCCGGCGTATCCGCCGTTGAACCTGGCCTCCAGCATGATCGGCTTTGTCTGGCCATGCAGGGTCAGGTCGCCGCGGATGCGGGCGGTGTCGGCGCCGGTGAGTTCGACCGCGGTGGAGCGGAAACTGATCTCGGGAAATTGGCCGGCGTCCAGCCAATGGGGGCCCAGGAGCGCCTCGGTGAACCCCACCGGCGGGGCGGGCAGGGTGAGCGAAGTGGGATCGACCTTGGCGTCGACGCTCATTCGGGCCGGGTTGGCGGGATCGAAGGCCAGCTTGGCGTCGAACTTGGTGAACCGCGCAGTGTAGTTGGAAAAGCCCAGGTGGTTGAGCTTGAAGCTCAGGTCCGCGTGGGTGGGGTCGAGCGCGTAGGCGCCGGCGGGGGCGCTGGTTTTTACCGGGGCGGCGGGAGCGGTGTGTGGCGCGGCGGGCCTGTGGGCGATTGGTTTGGCCAGGCCTGCGCCGACGGCGAGCGCCAGGGCGGCGAGGGCCAGGGGGGCGACGATCTGCAGTTTCATGGTCATGGTCACTCCGAAAGTTGAAGTCGAATTCAGGACTGCAGCGCGAGTGCGCAGAACCGATTCAAGAGATGGCAAATGTGAGGGGCGCCCGCAGTTCATGAGGAGTCCCAGGCCAACTCACAGCCAGGGAATTTCGGTCATTCGGCGGCCTCGCCCTTGGGTTGGGTCAAGCCCGCCACCCGGGGATCGCCGCATCCACCCCCAGACGCGGGCCTGGCGTAAACGTCGCGGGCAGGGACATATAGCCCATGACAATGCCGCAATTGTCGTACTGGCGGACCTTTTCGGTCTCGATGCGCAGGTCGGGCATGCGGCGCAACACGGTGTTGAACACGGTCTCGAACTCCAGCCGGGCGTAGTGCATGCCAAGGCACCGGTGGTTGCCGAAGCCGAAGCCCACCTGCAGGGTGGGGCGGCGGTCGAGGTCGATCTCCAGCGGGCAGGGGTATTCCTTGGCGTCGCGGTTGGCCGCCGACCACATCAACATGATCCGGTCGCCCCGGCGCAGGTTCTGGCCTCCCAGCACGGTATCCTTCACAACGGTGCGGCAGAGGCCCTGGGTCGGCGCGCCGATGCGCAGGAACTCGTCGAAGGTGTAGCGGGTGATCTCCGGCTCGGCCTTCAGGCGCTCGATCAGCCTGGGATGCTGCATCAGATTTAGGAACGTTGTCCCGAGGGTCGCCGAGGTGGTGTCGATCCCCGCCGAGATGATCAGAGCGGTGAACCCGGCCACATCGGCGTCGTCATAGGGCGCGCCGGCGTCGATGGCGTTGAGAATTGTCGAGATCACGTCACCGCGGCGGTCGTTCCGCCGCGCCTCAATGGCTTCCATGATCTGGCCCTGGAGGTCCACCTTGCGCCCAATCTCATTGAGCTCGTCCCACTCGGGGTCGTCGGCCGGCAGGTGCGAGGAGACGTGGCTGATCTCGCCGATCTCGGCGTAGTTCTTTGAGGTCACACCCGCCAGTTCCAGGGAGAAGATCGGCGGCAGGATGTTGGTGATGTCCTTGGCGATGTCGATGCGGCCGGTCTCGATCCGACGGTCGATGCAGGCGTCGACGATGGTCTGGATGCGGCTGCGCCATTTCTCCGCCTGGGTGGCCGAGAACAGCGGGTTGATCGCCTTGCGCGCGATGTTCCAATCCGGCGGGTCCTCCTGCAGCAGCCGGCTGGCGCTGCGCGGAAACTCGCCGGGGCGCATGTTGCGCGCGCCGCGAGGCGGAATAAACAGGCCGTTGTAGGTGATGTCCGTCCCTTCGGGCGGCTGCCAGCCGAGGGGGCGGGAGGAAAACGTCTCCCAGTCGCGGGCGGCGTCAGTCACCTCGGCGTAGTCGAGGGCCACCCAAAAGCCGCCGTAGTTCGGCGACCAGAACACAGGCCCCACTTCCTCGCGGATCTTCTCGAACCAGTCATATCGCTCGGTGACATAGGCCTTGGAATTGTGGTCGAACCACTCGACGACCTTCGCGCCAACGGGGCAGCCTTCCGCGCTCATCATGTCCTCCAGGTTTGCGTTCCGCACCATCGCCCAGCATCGGCGGCTTGCGCAATCGCGCCGGCGACTAATTCCGGCTGAAGCCTTCGCACATTCGGGAAAAGGCCGTGTCCAGCAAAGCGCGAATTTCCCCCTCCAGCCCGACGTCGTCGAATGCCTTGCGCATGCACGCCATCCAGGCCTGCGCCTCGGCCGGACCGATGGCGTAGGGCGCATGGGCGCTCATGATGCAGCCGCGGCCCGGGTGACGCTCGAAGTAGACAGGCGGCCCGCCGGTCCAACCGACGAGCCAATCGGTGAGGCGCGCGCGCATGGGGCCGAGGTCGTGGGCATGCATCCGGCGCAGGCTTGATTGGGGGTCAAGGTCCATTGCGTCGTAAAAGGCGTCGACCAAGCGTTGCAAACCCGCCTCACCGCCGAGCGCATCATAGGGAGTGCGCTGACGGGTTTCAGCATCCGAGGGAATGGCCATGCTCCAAGCCTAGTGGCGAGGCGGAATGGTCAATTGACTGAGATCAAGGATGGCGGCGGGCGCGAATAGGCTACAAACTGCGTGGATCGGACGTGAGGAAATTGGAGGTCGCATGCGAATCTGGAATGTAGTCACGCTCGGCGCTGCGGCCGCGGCGCTTGCGGGTTCGGCGGTGGGTCAGCAGGCCGGCGGCCCGGCGGTCTACTGGATGAGCGCCGAGACGGCGTCCGGTTTTTCCATGGGCTCCGGCGGTCAGCCGCCATCGTCGCGCCAGATGATGAGCATGATGATGGGCGGCGGCTCCAGCGTCTCCCACAACCTGCGCCTCGATCTGGGCACCGGCCGCAAGCCTCAGCCGGCGGGCGACCCCAGCGCCCAGCATCTGCCGCCGCCAGGGTTAGGCGCGGGCCAGAGCCTGCCGCTGGTCACCCCTCAGCCCCAGGGCTACGTGGACCACGAGGTTCCCGGCGAGATTCCCAACTACCGCATCCTGATCTTCTGGGGTTGCGGCGACCACGCGCGCCAGGGCCAGCCGGTGGTGATCGACACCACCAATCTGATGAAAGGGCAGATTCCTCCGGAGCTCGCCAACTTCAACCGGAGTTGGAGTCTGTCGTCCCAGAACCCGCCCTCGCCTGGCCGAAGCGTCACCTATGGCGAATGGCCCAATACCCGCGGACGCACGCGCGTGCCGTCGGACGGCTCGCTGGTGGGCGACCACACGGTGCAGGGCAACTACACACCCACGATCAAGTTCGCGCTCAATGAAAACCAGGACTTCCTGGGTGCGCTCAACATCACTCAGAACAAGGTCACCGGTTCCGGCGCTTCGATGCTGGGCTGGCGGCCGGCTGCCGGAGCGCAGGCCTATCTGGCGGCGCTGATGGGGGCGGGAAAACGCAAGAACGAATTCGTCATGTGGACCTCGTCGGAGGTTCAGACCGCCGCGATGATGCTGCCGCCCTATTTGTCCACCGGCGATATTTCCCGGTTGCTGACCGCCAAAGCCCTGATGGGCCCCAATACGACCAGCTGCCTGATCCCCAAGGAGGTGGTCGATTCCGTGGAAGGCGCGATGGTCCAGCTTCATGGCTACGGCAATGAGGCCAACTTCGCCTATCCGCCCCGGCCCTCGAATCCCAAGATCGCCTGGAAGCCCGAATGGACGGTCAAAGTCCGCTACCGCACCACCACCGGCGCCTTGCTGGGCATGGAGGACATGGGCGGCATGGGCCAGCAGGGTCGTCCGGGTCAGCGCGAACAGGCGCCGAAGAAGCCCGGCATGGGTTCGATCCTGAAGGGGCTGGGTGGGTTCTGAGGGGTTTAGCGCTTACGGAAGCGCGCCGCGTCCGCCGCCCATGCCGTAGCCCATTTCTCGGGCTTGTTGTCCTCGGCCTGGAACGGAAGGGTCCCGGCCACGCCGCGTAGCGCCAGCCAGAGCTGTTGATTGAAGTGGCCGAGGATGCGCATGGGCCGGCGCTTATCGTCGGTGACGTCCCAGCCCTCCGCCTCGAAAGCGGCGACCTGTGCGTGACCGGCCAGGCGCTCGGGCCAGTCCCAATCCGCCGGCCGCTCCGCCGCCTCGGCCTGATCGGCGGTGAGGCCGAACAGGGCGACGGAACAGGCGTCGAGCTCGGGGAATTCCGCGCGCGCCTCCGGTTCAGCAAAGTCGCGCTTCATCACCGCCCGGAATTCCAGGTCGGCGACGCCGGGCAGCTCGATCAGGCGGCGAAGGGATGGGCTGGTCATGGCCCACCTTACTGCGCGGCGGCTGCAAAAGCGAACGGCGTGGGACTTGCCACGCCGCGTGCGCCCCGGCAAACCAACGCGTAACACCCCAGACATCTCCGGGAGGAAATCGGGCATGGGTAAATCAGCAAAGCTGAGATTGGCGGTCGCGACGGCGGCGGTATTGTTACTGGCCGGTGGCTGCGATCGCGCCAAACCCGTTGACCCCGCCGCCGCAGATTGGCCGGGCTTCGGTCGCACGGACGATGTGCATCACTACAGCCCCCTCGACCAGATCCGCGCCGGCAATATTGGAAAGCTCAAACTGGCCTGGTCCTATGACCTGGAGCCTGGCCACAGCGTCACCGCGCCCGTCGAGGCCGGTGGAGTGGTCTATGTGGCGACCCGTCACAGCGTGGTTACGGCGCTGGACGCATCCACCGGCAAGCTGATCTGGGAATATGATCCGAAGGCGCCGGAGGCGTCGGGGAAGAAGCTTCGCCTGGCCTGGGGCATCCGGGGCCTCGCCTATGACAACGGCCGGGTGTTCGTGGGCACCCAGGACGGGCGGCTGATCGCCATCGACGCCAAGACGGGTAAGCCGGCATGGAGCGTCCAGACCACTGAGTTGGACGATCTGCGCTTCATCACAGGCCCGCCACGTCTGTTCAAAGGCAAGGTGCTGATCGGCCATGGCGGCGGCGACGTCGGCGCCACCCGCGGCTATGTCACCTGCTACGACCAGGCCACCGGCAAACAGCTATGGCGCTTCTACACAGTGCCCGGTGATCCGAAGGCGGGTTTTGAGGATCCGGCCCAGGAGATGGCCGCCAAGACCTGGTCGGACGGATCTTGGAAGTTCGGCGGGGGAGCGGTGGTCTGGCACGGCCTGACCTATGACCCCGAATTCAACCGGGTCTATATCGGCACAGGCAACGCCGAGCCGTGGAACCACAACGTCCGCAGCAAGGCGGAGGGGGACAATCTGTTCTCCGCCTCCATCGTCGCCCTCGACGCCGACACCGGCAAATATGTCTGGCACTACCAGGAGACCCCTGGCGAGGAGTGGGACTACGACGCCTCCAACGACATGCAGACGGCGACGCTGACCATTGCCGGCCAGCCGCGCAAGGTGCTGATGCAGGCGTCGAAGAATGGATTCTTCTATGTCATCGACCGCACGAACGGGAAGCTGATCTCAGCCGAACCGATCGCCAAGGTGACCTGGGCCTCCAAAATCGACCTGGTCACCGGTCGCCCGGTAGAGGCGGCCGGCATCCGCTATTCCAAGGCCAACAGCACGGTGGAGGTGTGGCCCGGATTTTCCGGAGGGCACAACTGGCTGCCGGGTTCGTTCAGCCCGCGAACCGGCCTCGTCTATCTGCCGACCAGCGATCACCCGGCGCTGATTTCGAACACCGTCATCGACGGCTCGATCGTCAGACCGGGCGGCGACAAGAGCTTCCTGAAGGCCTGGGATCCTGTGGCGCAGAAGGCGGTGTGGACCGTGCCCACACCGGGCATGTGGGGCGGCGGGGCCATCGCCACCGGCGGCGACGTGGTGTTCCAGGGCCAAATCGACCACAAGTTCAACGCTTATGACGCTAAGACCGGCAAGCGGCTGTGGACTTTCGACACCCAGGCGCCGGTTCAGGGCGCGCCGATTAGCTATTCGGTGGGGGGGGTGCAGTACGTCACTGTCGTCACCGGCTGGGGCGGTAGCCTGGGGGTGTTCGGCAAGAACAACCTGGGATCCTGGACCGCCAATCTCGACTACCGGACCATGCCGCGCCGGGTGCTGACATTTGCGCTGAACGGCAAGGCCGTGCTGCCCGCCGCTCCGGCCCCGACGCCGCAGGTGGCGCCGGCGGATGCGGACTATGCGCCGGACATGGCCCGCGCCCAGCAGGGGATGATGCTGTTCATGATGAACTGCATGCTTTGCCACGGAACCGACGCCATCGCCGGCGGCGCGGGTCCGGACCTGCGCTGGTCGCCGATGTCGGTGTCCAAGCAAGGCTTCAACGACATCGTCCGCGGCGGCGGCCTGCTTTCGCGGGGCATGCCGAAGTATGACGAACTGACCCCGGATCAGGTCGAGGCCATCCGCTTCTACGTCCGCGCCCGCGCCAAGGAAGGGGCCGCGCCGACCAAGCTGGTGCTGGGGGCGGCGGTGGCCCACCCGTAAGACCGCCTACTTCGCCAGCATCATCCGCGCCGCCTTCTCGGCGATCATCAGGGTCGGGGAGGCGGTGTTGCCGGAAGTGATCGTGGGCATCACCGAGGCGTCGGCGATTCGCAGGGACGCGACGCCGCGCACGCTCAGGCGCGCGTCGGTCACCGCCGTGGGATCGGAGTCCACGCCCATCTTGGCCGTGCCCACCGGGTGAAAGATGGTGGTCCCAATGGCGCGGGCGGCGGCCACCAGATCCTCGTGTGTGCTTGCCTGCGGGCCCGGTTTCAGTTCCCTGGGCGAAAACCGGCGCATGGCCTGCTGATCCATGATCGCGCGGACCAGCCTCATCGAGTCCGCCGCAATCTGTTCGTCTACAGGATGGCTCAGGTAGTTTGGTTGGATCGTCGGCGCCGCGGCCGGGTCAGGGTTGGCCGCATGGATCGAGCCGCGGCTCGTTGGGCGCAGATTGCAGACGCTGACCGTCATCGCGCCGAACCGGTGCAAGGGCTCGCCGAACCGGTCCAGCGACAGGGGCTGCACATGGAACTGAAGGTTGGGCGTCACGTGTTCTGGCGATGAGCGGGCGAAGGCGCCCAGTTGCGACGGCGCCATGGAAAGCGGTCCTCGCCTCAGGGCGGCGTATTCGAGCGCCATCAGCGGCCTGCGCCACCATGAGGCGTAGAGGGTGTTCATCGTGGGCGCGCCGGAAACGGCGAAGATCGGCCGGATCTGCAGATGGTCCTGCAGGTTCTCGCCCACGCCGGGCAGGTGGCGATGGGTCTCGATCCCAAGGGCCTGGAGCCGCGCCCCGTCGCCGATCCCCGACAGTTCCAGGAGTTGCGGGGTGCCCACTGCGCCGGCGGCCAAAACCACCTCAGCCCGCGCGCGGGCCTCATACCGAGATTCCCCCCTTGACCAGGCGACTCCGGCGGCGCGGCCGGTCTCGACCAGCACCTTCTCCACCCGCACGCCCGTCTCGAGCTTCAGGTTCGGCCGGCCGAGCGCGGGTTTTAGGAAGCCCCGCGCGGCGCTCCAACGCCGGCCGGCCCGCTGGTTCACCTGAAAATAACCGCAGCCCAGGTTGTCGCCCCCGTTGAAGTCGCCCGACTGAGGGATTCCCGCTTGTTCCGCGGCCTGAACAAATGCGTCCAGGATCGCCCATCGCATCCGCGGATGCTCGACGCGCCATTCGCCGCCCTGGGCGTGCAGAGGGCCGCCGTCGACGTGGTCTTCATGCGCCAGGAACAGGGGCAGCACGTCGTCCCATCCCCAGCCGGCCAGCCCAAGCCGACTCCAGCCGTCGTAGTCGGCGGCCTGGCCGCGCATGTAGATCATGGCGTTGATCGCCGATGAGCCGCCGATCACCCGCCCACGCGGATAGGCGAGTCTGCGCCCGTCCAGGCCGGGAACCGCATCGGTCTGAAACATCCAATCGCTGCGCGGATCGCCGATGGTGAACAGATAACCCACCGGGATGTGGAACCAGATCCAGTCGTCGCGGCCGCCGGCCTCCAAGACCAGAACCCGATTGCGCGGATCGGCGGACAGGCGGTTGGCCAGCAGGCTTCCCGCTGTGCCCGCACCCACCACGATGTAGTCGAATTCCTCGGTCATTCGCGCCCGACAATCCCACAATTGCGCCCACGGGAGAGCACGAAAACCATACCCTAACGCCCAAAACGGTCGCATAATCGGCAGACAAAACCTCGGGAGGAACGCCATGGCCGATGACGCCGCCAAACTCGCCAACGCGCAGGATGCCAAGAAGTATTGGCTGGAGGGCGGCAACGCCCCAGGCGGCCTGGTCCGCGAGGTCGACTACTCAAAGGAAAACAAGGGCGCCCACCCCCTCTTCGCCGGCATCAAGATCGTCGACACCGACACCCATTTCACCGAGCCGCCGGACCTGTTCACGTCGAGGGCGCCCGCCGCCTACAAGGACAAGGTGCCCCACATCGAGCGCATTGACGGCGTCGACCGCTGGATCTGCCAGGGCCACGACTTCGGCTCGGTTGGCGGCAACGTGGTGCGCAAGGACAACAACAAGCTCCTGGGTCGGCTCGCCTTCCAGACCCTGGAGGAGGGGCATCCCGGTTCGCACCTTCTGAAGCCGCGGCTTCAGTCCATGGACGACATGGGGATCTACGCCCAGATCTGCTACCAGAACGCAGGCGTCACCCAGGCGGGCTCGTTGCTGGCGCTGGGCGACGACGAACTGGCTGTCAACATACTGAAGATGTTCAACGACGCGGCGGCCGAGCGGATGGTTGAGTCCGGCCAACGGGTGTTTTCCCTGGCCCATTTGCCGATCTGGGACCAGGCGGCGCTGGAGGCCGAGGCCCGGCGCTGTATCGACATGAAGATCAAGGGCTTCGTGCTGCCTGACGTGCCGGAACGCTACGGCATTCCGGGGTTCATGGACCCCTATTGGAAGACCTTCCTGCAGATGTGCGAGGCCACGAGCACACCGATCAATTTCCACCTGAACAGCGCCGTCGATCCTGCATCGCTGATCTGGCAGAACATGGGCTTTGAGCGGAACCTGGCCATTGGCTCGATCATGCTGTTCATGGGCAATGCGGCGACCCTGGGCAACTGGATGGTGTCGGGCGCCCTGGACCTCTATCCGAAGCTGAAGATCGGCCTGATCGAAAGCGGCGCGGGTTGGATTCCGTTCATGCTGGAGGCGCTGGAGCACCAGTTCGACGAGATGGTGCCCAAGGACGCGCTCGAGCTGCGCCCGTGGGAGTACTACCGGCGCAATTTCTGGTGCACCTACTGGTTCGAGAAAATCGGTCCCAGCCGGCTGCTGGACGTGATCGGCTTTGACAAGCTGATGTTCGAGACGGACTTCCCGCATCCGACGTCGCTTTATCCGGGCGTCCAGGCGCACCTGGCGGAAACGCTCGGCCACTACACCTGGGAGCAGCGCAAGCAGGTGCTGGAGACCAACGCGGTGCAACTCTACAACCTGCCGTTCTGACGGACGGCGCCAGCGAGCCGGCGTGGACGGATAGGGAGGAACGCCATGACGGCGAAGCGTGACTTATCGAATGGCCTGGCGGTGGAGAAGGAATCCATCGTCGCGGAGAAACCGAACGAACCCTTCTGGTCGGAAAATCTGCTGTTTGCGCTGTACGATCCGAAGAGCGACCTGGGGTTCTGGCTGCACCTCGGTTCCGTCCCGACGGAATGGGGGATGTGGGAGGATCGGGTTCTGGTCTGGCTGCCTGGTGACCAGGGCGTTCTGTCGATGTGGGCGAACTATTACACGCCGCAGGACAGCAAGCCGGCCGGCGCGAACCTCGCGTTCAGGTGCATCGAGCCGTTCAAGCGCTGGAAGGTGACCTTCGACGGCTTCGCCCACCACAACACCAACGAGGAGATGGCCGCACGGGCGCCGGAGGGGCCGCGCAAGCGGCTGGTCATTGACCTTGATATCGAGTGCGCCATCCCGGTGTGGGACGCCCACACCGCCGCCCACTCCGGCGGCAAGGGAGAAATGACCACACAGAACTGGGCGAAGGAGCACTACGAACAGCTCTATCGCGCCAAGGGGACTGTACGGGTCGCGGATGCGACCTATGTGTTCGACGGAACAGGTTGGCGGGACCACTCGCGCGGCCCCCGCGGCGGTGACAAGGGTGAGCCGTTTGGCGGCCACGTGATCGCGGGCTGCCTGTTTCCCAGCGGGCGCGCCTGGATCTTCTCCACATACTGGCGGCCGGACGGAAAGATCACCCTCGAAGGGGCGTGTGTCGTCGACAAGGACGGTCAGTTTCACCACGCGCAGGTGCTGGATCCGCCGCGGCTCACCAACTTTCAGCTGGCCGGCGAGCAACTGGCGATCCGCCTGAAGTGGGCTGGGGGAGAATTGTCACAGACCATGGAGACCCGCCGCTCGATCTGGACCTCGCTGCCGGCGCTCGCCCTTGGTGTCGACATGCGGCCGCCGGGGCAGATGTATGCGCTAAACTTCGGGCCCTGCTCATGGGACGACGAGGTTGGGCAGGTCTATATCGAACGCTCCGAACAATTCAGTCATCGGCCGGATAGGCTCTGGGCCTGACGGTCTGACCCCGCCCGGTGATGGCGCACAGCGCCGCGGCGGGCCGGAATTCATCAGCGCAGCGTTCAGGGCCTGGCGGGCGTGATTTCCACCCGCAGCCGGGTCAGGTGCAGGCGGGCGATCCGCCAGGCGCCGTCGGGGCCGCGGCGGTACTGCTCGCGGTAGTGGCCGTAGCCGTCGATCACACGGTCCGGGTGGACCAGGTGATCGAGCATGGCCCAGATCCCGCTGGCGTGGTCCTCTCCCTCCAGGGTGATCTCGGGCATGTGACCATGGTGGACATGTGAGACGCCCTCGAGCGTGGCGCTGACCCGGCCGACAAAATCGTCAACCCCGTCGAACCGCTGCGGGTCGGCGCCGGTGGGGTCGCGGTCGACGATCACCTGCACGTCATCGGTGAACAGGCCGCGCCATTCGCCCCAGCGGTGCTCGTCCAGGAACCGGAAATAGCGGGCCTTGAGCTGCTTGATCTGCTCAATGTTCCGGAGGTCTGCCTGTGTCGGTTGTACGGTCATCGTTGTCGTTCCTGGTCTGTGTGGTCGGATCGATCACCCCGCGCGCGGCCTCACTCCGCGGCCTTGGCGCGCTCCTGTTCGCGCACGTTCTTGGTGCTGGCCCACTCCCGGACCGGACGGAACAGGGGCATGGACAGCTCGCGCCGATGCCAGTTGGCGCCGTCGATGACCGCGTTGTGGCCGGTGATATAGGCGGCGTAGGGGCTGCACAGGTAGCAGGCCAGCCAGCCGATCTCGTGCATCTCGCCCACCCGCTGAGCGGGGATGTTCTTGGCCAGCTCGTCCGGCGGGAGCATCCGGGCCTTCATCGCCGCCGGGAAGTCGTCGTGCGGAAACACGCCGGGGCAGATGGTGTTGATGCGGATGTCGTCGGGGGCCCATTCCACGGCCAGCGACTGGGTGAGGTTCATCACCCCCGCCTTGGCGGCGGCCGAGGGCGCCGCGCCGCCGCAGCCCGTCCAGCCGTAGGTGGCGCCGATGTTCAGGACCGCGCCGCGCTTGCCGGCCGCCACCCGGCGGCGGGCGAACTCTGTGGAGCAGAAGAAGGTCCCGTCCAGCACCGCCTGCACAATGGCGTGCCAGCCGTTGGGGGACAGCTCGTCCGCCACCGTCGGGAAGTTGGCGGCGGCGTTGTTGATCAGGATCGAGACCGGCCCCGCCTTCTCCTCCGCCTCATCGAAGGCGGCCTTCACGGCGGCGGCGTCGCGGATATTCAGCTCCACATCCACGGCCTTGCCGCCCATCGCCTCGATGGCCTTCACGCCCGAGGCGCGGTGTTCGGCGCCGCGGCTGGCGATGACGATCGTGCCGCCCAGCCGGGCGAACTCGGTGGCCAGGCCCTTGCCGATCCCGGTGCCGCCGCCGGTGATCAGGATCACGTCGTTCTTGAAGGTGTCCTTGGGCAGGAAGGGGGTATCGGCGGGCGGGGCTTTGGATAGGGCCATGGGGCGTTTCCTTGGTCTTAAGTGCGGGAAAATGGGGCTTTCAGATCAATTGAGCTGCGCCAAATGCCCAAACCCATCTGTGGAGTTGGGGGCGGGGTCAAGCGCGCCCGGCGCTTCTGGCGCTAACCCCCGGCCGGGTCGCGCCCGATCCATTTGAACTCATGCTCCATGGGCGGATAGCCACGATGCTCCACCACCCGGCCCAGTTCGGCCACGTGGATGGTGTCCATGCGGCGCCGTGCGAAGCGCCAGCCTTCCGCGGTGCGGATCAGTTCGTCCTGATAGAGACCGAGGATATCGCGGATCACCTCGCCCTTGAGCCGGTTCCAGGCGCGGATCCAGGAGCGGGCGAAGGCGCGGTCGCCGCGGATTTCCAACGGGCCGGGCTGGATCATCTGGAAAATCAGGTCGCTGGCGCCGTAGTTGCGCGCGAAGGCCCGCTCGATCTTGGCCCGGCCTCTGAGCTCTATGCCGTTGGCCACCAGCACCCCGTCCTCCGCATAGGTCTCGGCGCCGGCCTTGGCGTCCAGGCGGGTGGCCGCGTCGGTGTAGGCGTTGATCAGGTTGCGGATCGCACGCTCGTCGCTGGCCTTGCCCATGGCGGTCTCCAGTTTGCGCGGGCGAAATGGCATGGCGTCCGGCCGCTGTCGAGACGCGGGGCAGGGCCTAGCCGCCCGCGCGGTCTTAGCGCATTCTTGGCGCGCGCCCCGGGCAAGGGATCTGACCCGGGTAGAGTCAGCGGAGGAAACCACATGGCGGACTATGATCTGGTTGTGCGCGGTGGGACCGTCCATGAGGGGACCGGCGCCGAGCCGCGCGACGCGGACGTGGCCATCGTGGGCGGACGCATCGCCGCGGTGGGCGTCATCACAGGCTCCGGCGCGGAAGAGATCGACGCCCGCGGGGCCATCGTCACCCCCGGCTTCATTGACGTCCACTCCCACTACGACGGCCAGGCCATGTGGGCGGAGCGGATGGCGCCCTCGTCGAACCACGGCGTCACCTCGGTACTGATGGGCAATTGCGGGGTGGGCTTCGCGCCGTGCCGGCCGGATCAGCGCGACATGCTGGTCAAGCTGATGGAGGGGGTGGAGGAGATCCCCGAGGTGGTGATGGCCACCGGTCTGCCCTGGAACTGGGAGACCTTCCCCGAATATCTGGACGCCCTGGCCGAGCGGCGGTTCGACATCGACGTGGGCGCCCAGGTTCCCCACTCGGCGCTTCGGGTCTACGCCATGGGCGAACGCGGGGCGCGGCGCGAGGCGGCCACGGAGGAGGACCTCGACCTCATCCGCACCCTGACCCGCGAGGCGGTGGAGGCCGGCGCCATCGGCGTCTCCACCTCACGCCACCTGCTGCACCGGACCAAGGCCGGGCAGAAGGCCTACAGCCTCTATTCCGATGAACCGGAATACATGGCCCTGGCCCAGGGCCTGCGCGACGCAGGCTCAGGCGTGTTCCAGATGATCACCAACAACCTGAACGACGCCGGCGACGAGTTCGCCCTGATGCGAAGGCTGGCGCGGGAGTCCGGCCGGCCGCTGTCCTTCACCCTGATGCAGATCCCCGAGGCGCCCAAGGGCTGGACCGACAATCTGCGCCTGCTGCATGAGGCCGCCGCCGAGGGGCTGGAGATCCGGGGTCAGGTCTATCCGCGCCCCGGCGGCGTACTGATGGGCCTGGACCTGTCGATCCACCCGTTCATGCTGCACCCGAGCTTTCGGCCGCTGGTGGATCTGCCGCTGGCTGAGAAGGTGGCGGCGCTGCGCGATCCGGACCTACGGGCCCGGCTGCTGGCCGAGGAGCCCTGGGACCCCAATCCCAACCTGCGCTGGCTGGTCAGCACCTTCCCCAACGCCAGCGTGCTGGGCGACCCGCCCAACTATGAGCCGACCCTGGCCGACCGCATCGGGGCCCGGGCGGCGGCGGGGGGCCTCACGCCCCATGAGCTGGTCTACAACCTGCTGCTGGAGGACGAGGGCCAGGCGGTGCTGCTGTCGCCGGTGACCAACTACATCGAGGGCAACCTGGACGCGGCGCGGCTGATGGAGTCCCATCCCCACACCGTGCTCGCCCTGGGCGACGGCGGGGCGCACTACGGATCGGTCTGCGATGCCAGCTACCCCACCTCCTACCTGCAGCAATGGGTGCGCGACGCCGCCCCGGGCAAGGGGGTGGCGCTGCCCCGGGCGGTGCGGGCGCTCACCCTGGAGCCGGCCCAGTCCATCGGCCTCAATGACCGCGGTCGGATCGCCGCCGGCTACAAGGCCGACCTCAACGTCATCGACTTCGAGCGCTTGCGCCTGCATCCGCCGCGGGTGGTGCGCGACCTGCCCGCCGGCGGTCGGCGCCTGCGCCAGGCCGCGGACGGCTATGTGGCCACCATCGTCAGCGGCCAGGCCACCTACCGGGAAGGGGAGGCCACCGGCGCCCTGCCGGGGCGGCTGATCCGCGGGCAGAAGGCGGGGCCGGGGGGGTAGTTGCGGGGGACGCTGGTGGTGAAAATCGGGCCTGGGCTTCATTTTTCGCGGAACGATCCCATGCACCTTGTCGTCAAATCACGTTTTGCGGGGTGCGTCCGGGATTGACGTGGGGGCGGGGGTGGTCTGATTGGGGCTGGGATTTGGGGGATCGGGTATCCGGGGTAGGCATCAATGCGAACGTCACCCAGCGTGGGGCGCGAGTTTCAGACAGCGTCACCGTAATTCGATGGCTTCGAACTGCTGTTCGAGGCGTGAAGGCGGGCCGCGCCGTGTCCGGCGGTCGGCGGGTGCAGGCTTTGCGGTGTCCCCGTAGTCGCTATCGCCGATCAGCGCTTCAATGGCAGTGCCGAGGATTGCAGTGAGGATTGCGGGGACATGTGCAGCGATCCCTGCGCCCCAACACCGACTCCAGGGGAAATCGAGAACAGGTTATCCGCGAGCGCGGCCGAACTCAGCGTTGGGCGCGCTTAGCCTGTCCCAGAACCGTCAGAAATCCGCAGCGCCTGGCTTGCGGCGCCGCTGGCCCCCTCAGTCGGCGAGCCCCCAAGGGGGAACAATTTCCCGGGTCGGCCGCGCTAGTTCCGCGCGGTGTCCACCAGCTTGTTCTTGGTGATCCAGGGCATCATGGCGCGCAGGCGGGCGCCGACTTCCTCGATCTGGTGTTCGGAGCCGCGGCGGCGGGTGGCCTTGAAGCTGGGCTGGCCGGCGGCGTTTTCGTTCATCCAGTCGCGGACGAAGCGACCGGACTGGATGTCGTCCAGCACCCGCTTCATTTCGGCCTTGGTCTCCGGCGTGACGATGCGCGGGCCGGTGACATATTCGCCGTACTCGGCGGTGTTGGAGATCGAGTAGTTCATGTTGGAGATGCCGCCTTCGTAGATCAGGTCGACGATCAGCTTCACTTCGTGCAGGCACTCGAAATAG
>CANJLH010000011.1 GCA_947475415.1 Caulobacteraceae bacterium | reverse complement strand
TCACGCGGCATGGCTGCGTCAGGCTTTCGCCCATTGCGCAAGATTCCCTACTGCTGCCTCCCGTAGGAGTCTGGGCCGTGTCTCAGTCCCAGTGTGGCTGATCATCCTCTCAGACCAGCTATGGATCGTAGGCTTGGTGAGCCTTTACCTCACCAACTACCTAATCCAACGCGGGCCGCTCCAATGGCGATAAATCTTTCCCCCGAAGGGCACATACGGTATTAGCTGAAGTTTCCCTCAGTTGTTCCGTACCAAAGGGCACGTTCCCACGCGTTACTCACCCGTCCGCCACTCACCCGAAGGTGCGTTCGACTTGCATGTATTAGGCCTGCCGCCAGCGTTCGCTCTGAGCCAGGATCAAACTCTCAGGTTGAGTTGACCTTGACGTAGCTTCCTCAGTCCCGAAGGACTGACTGGCATATGTCTGCATAGTTCTTGACGAGTTCCCATTCACATCGATGCCCGAGGCTTGCGCCTCGGATATCCATATTCATGGTGTCTTCAAGAGACCGCAGATTCGTCAGTGTCGAGATGGCCTGGTTAGGGCCATCGCCAGGACACCGCCGCCTGCGTTTCTCTTTCCAAATCAACGATGTCAAAGACCCGATTGGCTTTCACCAACCCCGCCGTTTAACGCCCGGCGGCGGCGGAGGCGGCTATCTAGTCGCCCCGGTAGTCCGTGTCAATCGACCCCTTTCAGGTTCTTTTGCGCCGCGGAACAAGTCCGTTTGCGGCGCAAAAAACCGCTTTGGGCCGCCGAGGGGCTTCCCTCACAGTCCATAGCGATTCGATTGAAGTCCGGGAATTTATGCTCCTCTGAGAGAGAAATCAAGGACCAATCGGCCTCTTTTCACCCTCGAAAGGCCCCGCCGGACCGGGGAGCGGCGTTACTAGTCGCACCCCCATCCTGTGTCAACCGTCGCGTTGGAAAACTTCGCCGCCAGATGCGTCGGAAATTGGGCGGCGGAGCCTAACCCGCGGCGATATAAGCCTTAAGGCCGCTGGCCTCGGCCTCAACCTCGGAGATCTTAGACTTCACAAGGTCGCCGATCGAGACGATTCCGAGCAGTCGCTCGCCACGACAGACCGGCAAGTTACGGACCCGCCGGTCAGTCATTCGTTCCATGAGCGTATCGACGGTTTCCGCCGGATCGGCGAAATATACATCAAGGCTCATGCATTCGGAGACCGGCTTATTAAGCGCGGCTTCGCCCAATTCGGCGACGATGCGGACGATATCCCGTTCGGAAACGATACCGACGACTCGTTCGGAGTTGACGATCACCAGCGCGCCCACCCGTCGCGCATGCAGCAGGGCCGCCGCCGCGCTTACCGATTCGTTAGGGGATGCGGTGAAGACCAGGTCGCCCTTGAACTTCAATATCTGGGACACAAGCATTATGGATTCCTCCCGTGCTTAGCGTTTCCCCCATTTGCTACAATGGCAGCATTTCGCATGCGTACGCGCGGTTCAATGCAACTGTCCGTCATCTTGGCGACTGAGCCAGGCCAAGGGTCGGAACAGCGCTAGACCCGCTGCAAATCCGGCTAGATGCGCATCCCAGGCGACCGGCGCCCCGCCTGATCCGGGCGCTATGCCGGTGAACGCTACGATCAGGTTCACCACGATCCAGGCGGCGGTCATACCGATCACTGGCCTGCTGAGGAGCGGGCCCGGCCGGCCTTGGCCCGCGATGAGTTGCGCTGCTGCGGCCATCAAACCGGAAACTGCGCCTGAGGCGCCCGCCAGCGGCGTCGGATCCTCCAGGTGAAACGCGGCATGCCCAAGGCTCGCAAACACACCGCACCCCAGGTAAAATAGGAGCGCGCAGCCAATTCCGAGCGCCCTGCCCCCAAAGGCCCGCACAACCGGCGTTCCAAACGCCAGCACGCCGCCGCCGTTGAGCAGCACATGGGCCCAACCGACATGGATGAACAACGCGGTGAAAAGTGTCCACCATCGGCCACTGTTCAGGTCGGGCGGCGCGAACGCCAAGGACGTCACAGCCGCCTCTGACAGGAATCCCTGACCAAGGAATGCGATCAGAATTACACCGACCATGAGCGTCACTGGCCATGGGGCGTGAAATATTGGCTGACGTTCGGGTTCTGGCGTCTCGTCGTCCACGATCATTAAAATTCTCGGATAATCCTGTTCGGCTTTAACCAAATCGCGAGAGTTGCTGGGGCCTATGTGCCCATGAGCCGGGCCAGAAGCGATGCCTTTTACGTCCAGGCGCCAAGAATCGAATGCGGGAGCCGCTAGTCTTGACAGTCGCAGTTACAGGCAAGGGGCCACTCATGGCCGGTGTCGCCGCGGCGGCGCTAGCGAGCTTCGCCGGCCAGGCTGGCGCACAATCCATGTTCGCCAATTCCGCCGAATATAACGCTGGCTATGGCCGCGCCGCTGGACAGGAAAACTGGCCGGTCAACGTCACCACCCGGGACGCCAACGGCAATCGCGTCATTGTCGATGGCCTGATCCTGCTCGGTGAAGACCAGTCCAGCTTCTCGCGCGCCAGCGGCGCTGCGGACGCATTTGCGGGCGTCGGCGCGGTCGGGGGCGGCGCCAGCGCCATCGGCAACAACCTCGTCGTCGTGACGCAAGGCTCCAACAACACCGTCATCGTGCGATCAAACCAGACCAACACTGGCGCCGTCACGGCGACCTCAAATCTGAACGCAGGGGTGGGAAATGGACCGTAATCGCCTGTTCCGCGCCGGGGCCCTGGCCGCCGTCGCGTCTTTGGCGCTGAGTGGTTGCGTCTCGCCGACAGCCGGCGCCAGCGGCAACTACGCCCGGCCGATCGGCACCGCCACGGTGACCGCCAATCCGACGCCCTATTCGCCGGCGCTGGTCTGCATGGCCAACTATGCGCGTGCAAATCAGGTCAATGCGCCTCGCATCGCCATTGGCCGTATCGCCGACTACACCGGCAAGGCCGAGGCCGACGGTTCGGGCCGCAAGATCACGCAGGGCGCCTCGCTCATGGCCATGTCGGCCTTCGCCAAGGCCGGGATGCCCTTGGTGGAGCGTTTCGACACTTCGGTTTCCGAGCTGGAACTGAAATACGCCAACAACAAACTCATATCCGACAACCCCAACGCGGCGCCAGACATGCCGGCGGAATACCGCAAGATTCTGGCGGGCCAGGTGCCTGGGTCGGACTTCTATGTCGCAGGCGGCATCACAGAGCTGAACTACAATATCCGCTCGGCGGGCCTAGACGCGGCGGGCGGTGACCCAGATCCGAAGAATTTCAAGGGCACGATCCGCGGCCGGATGTTCGTCATGAACATTGGTCTCGATATGCGCCTCATCAATACCCGCACCCTCGAGGTGGTCGACGTCATCTCCTACCAGAAGCAGGTGATTGGCCGCGAGGTCAGCCTTGGCATGTTCGATTTCTTCAACGGCAACGTCTTCGACATCTCCGCGGGCTCGGGCGCCATGGAGCCGATGCAGCTCGCCGTGCGCGCCCTGGTGGAACGCGCTGTCGTGGAGATGACCGCCAACCTCTATGGCATGCCCGGTCCCGAAGGCTGCCTCCGCGGCGATCCCCTGGCCAATCCGACCAACGGCCTGACCGGCGGCTTCGTGCCCGCGTACAACAACACGGAATCCAACAATGCGCAGACCCGCGAAGATCCTGCTCGCTGGAACACTCGCCGCGATTCTGCCGTGCGGGGCCGCTACTAGTCAGACGCTCCCCAGCACGGTCTTTTCCGACCAGGTTCAGACTGGCGACGTCACTTCCGAGCAGACGCTGGATGTGGTCGACGTCACCGACCAGACCACCGCTGTCACCACCGCCGTCGGCAACAGCGCCGCCTTCAGCGTCGAAGGCGGCGACATGGACGTACGCGCCAACCAGACCCTTGATGCCGATGTGCGCGCCAACACCTTGCCGACCGTCACAGGCAGCGCAGGCGCGTCCACCGTGCTCAACACTTCGGCCACCGGCAACACCAGCGACGGCGCGGTCTCCGGTGGCGTGCACACTGGCGTCTACAATCAGCGCGTCATGGCGGGCCGCACCATCTACGCCCATACCCATGTGGAAGGCCCGAACGCCCACTTTGGCGACGTCAGTTCGAGCGTTCAGGCCATTGGAAATTCACAAGGTATCCGCGGGGGCTCCGCGGCGGCGGGCGTTCGCGTCAACCAGACCAACGACGCCTTGGTGAACTCCGATGGCGGCGGTTACCTGGGAACTGTCACCGGAACCTCGACCTTCTCGGCGGCCTCGGTGGCGAACAATGTCAGCCTGTCCGGCGAGAACGCCGCGCAGAGGGCCATCATCCAGCAATCCAACACCGCCGCCGTGACCCAGGCTGCCCACTTCACCGCCTACGGCAACGCCTATATTTCATCGACCCAGGCGAGTTCCACCGGCAACAATATCGTCGCAGCCCAGGACGGGCCGATTGTCGACGTCACATCCCAGCAGCAGAACCTGGCCTATGTGCGCGCCCAGGCCGTGAACTCGGCCGCCGAATTCGGCGCGGGCTCGGCGGCGGCCTATGGCGTGGGCAACAGCCTATCCGCCGGAAACGCCGGTACCTCCGTGGTCATCGACTCCGACCAGTTCAACGACGTCGGCGGGGTCGAGGCGATCGCCGGTTTCACCGGGACCGCCGGGTATGACGGCTCCAGCTCGGCGGCGGCGGTCGGCAACGCAGCCACCGGATACGCCTGTGCGGAATGTTCCGGCCAGATGCAGGTTTCCAACCGCCAGGTGAACAACGCCCAGGTGGGATCCACCTCCACGGCCAGTGTGACCTCGGGCCGTTCAATTAACGGCGTCGCCACAGCGGTCGGCAACACGGCCAGCTATTATGTGAGCCTGCCCAACCGCTGAGCCCATTTCCGTCGCGATCCGAAGGCTTGCGGCGGCGCGAACCGCCATTGGCGCCTTGTGATCGCCACCATGGGCGGCGACAATGGCGGTCTGATCTCCGGGATTTGATGATGATTCATCCTCTTCGCACGAGCCTCGCGCTCGTCGCGGCCGCCTTCCTCGCATCCTGCGCCCAGCTAGGGTTGAAACCGCCAGGCGTCTTGGCCGCTCCGGCGGCGGAATCGCGCGCCCAGCTGAACCCCGGCGAATGGCCACAGGCGCATAGCGACATCGCGGCAGACCCCGACATCCGCTTCGGTGCGCTTCCCAATGGCATGCGCTACGCCATCCGCAAACAGGCCATCCCTCCAGGCGAAGCGGCGCTGCGCCTGCGCATCGGCGCGGGCTCGCTCATGGAGACCGACGACCAGCAGGGGTTGGCGCACTTTCTCGAGCATATGGCTTTCAATGGCTCCAAGGCCGTGCCTGAGGGCGAGATGATCAAGATTTTGGAGCGTCTCGGCCTGGCGTTCGGCGCCGACACCAACGCCTCCACAGACTTCGCCGAGACCGTCTATCGTCTCGACCTGCCGCACACCGATGCCGAGACCGTCGACACCAGCCTGATGCTGCTGCGGGAAACCGCATCCAACCTCACCATTGAACAGTCCGCCATGGATCGAGAGCGGGGTGTCGTCATGTCCGAGGAACGGACCCGCGACACACCAGGCTATCGGGTGTTCATGCAGCGGTTGGGCTTCTTCCTGCCTGGCCAACGCCCACCGCAACGGGCGCCGATCGGTAAGGTGGATATCCTCAAGTCCGCCGCCGCCAGTTCGATCCGGGCCTTCTACGAAACCTGGTACCGGCCGGATCGGACGGTGTTGGTGGCGGTAGGCGACTTCGACGTCGACGCCATGGAGGCCAAGATTCGCGCGCGCTTTGGCGATTGGCGGTCCGCTGGCGCCCCCGGCGCGGCTCCGGACCTTGGCGCCGTTGCGCGCCGCGGTGCGGCCGCGAAGCTCGTCGTAGAGACAGGCGCGCCGGCTTCGCTGCAAATCGCCTGGATCTCACCACCAAGGCTCGCGCGCGACACCACCGCCGAACGGCGCAAGGACATAATCGAACAACTGGGCTTCCAGGTTCTGAACCGTCGCTATTCCCGCCTGGCCCGCGCAGCGGAACCGCCGTTCATTGGCGCTGTCGCTTTCAAGTCGGAACAATATGACGCCGCCGACGTGGTCATGACCGCGGCCAATACAGAGACGGATGATTGGCGAAAGGCGCTTTCCGCAATGGAACAGGAACAGCGCCGCGCCGTCGAACACGGCGTGCGTCAGGACGAGCTAGACCGCGAAATCGAGGAAATTCGCGCCGTCCTTAAGGCGGCCGTCGCCGGCGCGGCAACGCGCCGTCCAAGCCAGCTTTCCGGCGATATCGTGGGCTCGCTCGATGACGATACGGTGGTGACCACCCCGGCCGACGACCTCGCCCTGTTCGAATCGACGGTGAAGGACCTGAAAGCCGAGACTGTCTCGGGCGGGCTCAAGGGCGCCTTCAAAGGCTCCGGACCTTTGGTCTTCATGACCTCGCCGAAGCCTATCCCCGGTGGCGACGCCACGGTGCTCGCCGCTTTCGAGCAGTCACGGAAGGTCAGTGTGGCGGCGCCCGAAGGCCAAACCGCCTTGACCTGGCCCTATGAGGAGTTCGGCGCGCCCGGCAAGGTCGCCGAGATCCGTGAGATCACTGACCTCGACACCGTATTCATCCGATACGAAAACGGCGTGCGCCTGACGATCAAACCCACCAAATTCCGCGATGACGAGGTGTTGGTGAGGGTCAATGTGGGCCGTGGCCTGATCGACTTTCCACGTGGCCGCCAGAACGCCGCCTGGGCGGACGACGCCTACACCGAAGGCGGTCTGAAACAGATCAGCTCTGAGGATATGGAACGCGTCCTCGCCGCCAAGGTGTTTGGCGTGCGGGCCGGTATCGTGGACGACGCCGTCGTGCTCAGCGGCGCAACCCGGACGGACGACCTGGCGACCGAATTGCAGGTCCTGACCGCCTATCTCGCTGAGCCCGGTTGGCGACCTGAGGCCTTCCAGCGCCAGAAAACCGCAGCCAAGACCCTGCATGACCAGTATGAAGCCACCGCCTCTGGCGTTCTGGCCCGCGATCTCCCGGGTCTGCTACATTCAGGCGATCGGCGCTGGACGTTCCCCAGTCGATCGGAGATCGCCGAGTCGACGCCTTCGGACCTGAGCGGACAGATCGGACCTGCCCTGACCGCCGGCGCGATCGAAGTGGTGATCGTGGGCGATATCACGGTTGAAAACGCCACCGAACTGGTGGCCAGGACCTTTGGCGCCCTGCCCGCCCGCCTACCCGCCGCGCCGCCCGCGTCTGAGCAACTGCAGGTCGCGTTTCCAGGCGCGAATTCAACACCCGTGGTGCTCACGCACAAGGGACGCGCGGATCAGGCGGTGGGTTATATCGCCTGGCCTACAAGTGACTTCTTCGCCAATCCCCAGAGAGCGCGGGAAACCGCGGTTCTAGGTGAAGTCCTGCGCCTGCGCCTGATTGACGAGCTGCGCGAGGCGCAAGGCGCCACCTATTCGCCCTCTGTCGCTTACAGCCACTCCTTCGTCTGGCCGGGGTGGGGCTACATCGCCGCCAGCGTCGAGATTCCCCCGGAACGCTTGGACGGTTTTTTCAATGATGTCCGCAAGATCGCCGCCGATTTGCGCGACAAGGATATCAGCGCAGACGAACTCGCCCGCGCCAAGACTCCGCGCCTCGACAACATCGAGAAGGCCCGTGTGACCAATGGCTATTGGCTCTCCGATCTCTCAGGCGCCCAGGCCGAGCCGCGCCGCCTTGACGCCACCCGAGCCCTTATCAGCGGCACGGAACGGGTGACGGCGGCCGATGTCCGACGCGCCGCTGCGACGTGGCTCAAGGACGAGACGGCCTGGAAACTGGTGGTGCGTAAGGCGCCGTGAAACGAGCTCTTACGGTTCAAACACTTGCCAAGTCCGCAGTGCGAACCGCAGATGGGATCGCCGCGCCGGACAGGAGAAACGCCATGGCCCTCTTCGACCTCAATGGCAAAATCGCCATCGTCACCGGCTCGACCAGCGGGATTGGCCTTGCGACCGCCCAGCGCCTGGCCGAGCACGGCGCCAGCGTGGTGGTCAGCGCCCGCACCCAGTCCGATTGCGACCGGATTGCCGGCGAAATCTCGCAGCGCTACGGACCGGGCCGCGCCATCGGCGTCGCCGCCGACCTCACCCGGCTCGAAACCCTGGAAGCCCTCGTGGACCGGGCGGTCGAGGCGTTTGGCGGCCTCGACATTCTGATCTGCAACGCCCGCCATCCCTGCCCCGGTGGCCTCGACGACATCACTTCCGAGAAATTCTCGGATGGGCTGGATGCCAACGTCGGCAATACAGCAATGATGGTGAAGCGCGCCGCGCCTCACCTGGCGGCCCGTGGCGGCGGCAGCATCATTCTGATCGGATCGACTGCCGGCGTCGTCCCGATGGCGGATCTGTTGATCTATGGCGCGGCGAAGATCGTGCTCCGCCACATCGCCGCGACGTTGGCGGTCAGCCTGGGCGCCTCAAACATCCGGGTGAACTGCATCGCGCCAGGGTCGATCCGCACCGAAACCACCCGGGCGGTGACCTCAAACCCTGCCGCCACCGCAGCCCTAGTGCGGGCGTTCCCGATCAGCCGAGTCGGCGAACCGGACGAGATCGCAGCGGCCGTCGTGTTCCTCGCCTCCCCAGGCGGGGCCTATGTCACCGGCCAGACCTTGGTCGTTGACGGCGGCCAGGTGCTCACAGCCGGCCAGTCCGTGGCCGACATGAAGGCCGCACTGATGGGTGGCGCCTGACCGGACCACCGCGCTCGCAGCGGACAATCCCGTTCGTCATCATCAACGCGAAGCCGTGACCGCCAGGCGCTCTTAATACATGCGCCGTTCGTGTATTTGTACCGGGCATCCCGAAGGCTGGACGATCCCATGACTAACCCTGAACATGCTGCGGCCCTCGCTGACATCGAAAGGGCCTTTGGCGCACACCTTCCCCTGGCCGGGGCGCGCCTCGCCGGTAAGACGGCGCTGATATCCGGCGCCGGCTGCGCGGGCGAGGTCCTGGGTACAGGGGCGGCGATGGCGATCCTGTTCGCGGCTCAGGGCTGCGACATCACCGTCTTCGACATCGACCGAACACGCGCCGCGGCCACCGCCGCCCTCATCGAGCGCTTTGGCGGTCGCGCTCAGCTTGTCATCGGCGACGTGCGCTCCGACGCCGACTGCGCCGCGGCGGTGACCGCCAGCGTCGATCGCTTCGGCGCGCTCGACTTCCTGATCAACAACACCGCAGTGGCCCGACCTGGCGGCATCGCCGTGGTGACTGATGTCGACTGGAACGACACCATCGATATCAACCTTAGCGGCGTCATGCGCCTGTCCCGTGCAGCGGTGGAACCCCTGGCCGCCGCCAAGGGCGCAATCGTTAATATCGCCTCCATCGCCGGACAACTGGGTTTTGGCGTCATCGCCTATGCGGCCTCCAAGGGCGGGGTGATCGCCATGACCCGGGACATGGCCGTGACGCTGGGCGCCCGCGACGTTCGGGTGAATTGCATCGCGCCGGGCCACATCGCGACCCCTATGGGTGGCGCGCACGACTTGGAGAAGCGAGCCATGCGCCGCAAAGCCACCGCATTGGAGACTGAGGGTTCGGCCTGGGACGTAGCCTGGGCCGCTTTGTTCCTGTGCGGTCCCGAGGCGCGTTGGATCACCGCGGCGATCCTCAACGTCGACGCCGGCAGCACGGCGCGGACGACGGTGAACGCCCTTCAGGGCCTACCCTGACGCAACCCAGACCTTGACGGACCGAAGGGCTTTGCGCGCACTGTGGCCGTGGCAAGCAGTGACCAACAGTGACTGGAGCAGGCATGGACGATGAGGCGGACTCCGAGGTGCGCGCGCGCCGCAAGGCGCTGGACGCCAAGTACCGCGCCGAGCGGGACCGGCGGGTGCGCGCCGACGGCGCCGCGCAATATCTGCGCCCTTCCGGCGCCTACGCGCGCTATCTGGATGATCCCTATGTGGAGCCAGGCTTCACGCGGGCTCCAGTCCACGACGACGTGGACGCCGTCATCGTCGGTGCTGGCCTTGGCGGCCTGCTGGCGGCGGCGCGGCTGCGCCAGGCGGGCGTGAAGGACATCCGCATCATCGAAAAAGCCGGCGACGTCGGCGGCACCTGGTACTGGAACCGCTACCCGGGCTGCGCCTGCGATGTGGAAAGCTACATCTACATGCCGCTCCTGGAGGAACTGGCCTACACGCCGACCCGCAAGTACGCTCCCGCGCCTGAGATCGCCGCCCACTGTAAGGCCATCGCCCGGCATTTCGACCTATATGACCTGGCGCTGTTCCAGACCGAGGTGACGGATGTGACCTGGCGCGAGGACACCGCGCGCTGGACCATCCGCACCGACCGAGACGACGCGTTCACCGCCAAATATGTGGTGGTGGTCTCCAGCCGTCTGCACCGGCCGCAGCTTCCGGGCGCGCCGGGCATCGAGACGTTTCGAGGCAGGAGTTTTCACACCAGCCGCTGGGACTACGCCTACACCGGCGGTGATCATACCGGGGGCCTTACGGGCCTGACTGACAAGCGGGTCGGGATCGTGGGCACCGGCGCCACCGCTGTACAGGCCGTGCCCCATCTGGGCGCCTGGGCCAAGGAGCTCTACGTCTTCCAGCGCACCCCGGCGCCTGTAGACGTGCGCAATGACCGTCCCACCGACATGGACTGGGCCAGAAGTCTCCCGTCCGGCTGGCAGAAAGACCGGATGGCCAATTTCAACCTGGTCACCACCGGCCAGAAGGTGGACGCCGACCTGATCGATGACGGCTGGACGGATCTGGTGGTCAATGTGCGCCTTGCCGCCCAGCGGCGGATTGAGGCCGGCGAAATGATCGACGACCCCGCCGCCATTGTGCAACTGGCCGACGACGCGCGCATGGAGCGCATGCGCGAACGCATCGATCGGGTGGTGCAGGATCGGGCCACCGCCGAAGCCCTGAAGCCCTGGTACGCCCAAGCCTGCAAGCGGCCCTGTTTCCACGATGAGTACTTCCCGACCTTCAATCGGCCCAACGTCACCCTGGTCGACACCCGCGGCAAGGGCCTGCAGCGAGTGACCGAAACCGGCGTCATCGCAGGCGACCGCGAATACCCCCTGGACTGTCTGATCTTCGCCACCGGTTTCACCTACAACGACGACTACACCGACATCATCGGGTTCGACATCACCGGCCGCGGCGGCCTGCGCCTGTCGGAAAAGTGGAAGGATGGCGCCGCCACCCTGCACGGCCTGACCAGCCGAGGCTTTCCCAACTGCTTCATCGTCTCCGCCACCCAGGCCGGACACGCGGTGAACTTCCAGTACACCCTGGACCTGAGCTCGACCCACATCGCCTACATCGTCAGCCAGGCCGAGGCGCGGCAAGCCCGCACGCTGGAGCCCACCGCCGAGGCGGAGGCCGCATGGGTCGATGTCGTCGTCGCCGAGACGGAACTGCGCTCGGCGGTGCTCGCCGAATGCACCCCAGGCTATCTCAACAACGAAGGCAAGGTGGACATGCGCGCGCGCCGCAACAGCCAGTATTTCAAGGGTCCTGTCGCCTTTCAGAAGGTGCTGGAAGACTGGCGGGCGGAGGGGACCATGCCGGGGATGGAGCTGGGCTGACATCTAGCGTTGCGGGGACTTCAGACCCTCGAGCAATTGGGCCCAGTCCTCCCCGCCCGCGAACTGCCCGCCCTCCTTATAGACGGCGATCTCGGTGAGCAGCCCGTCGTACTTCGCCGCCAACCGCTGGCCCAGGCGATATGGCGCGTCGAAGACGCAGAACCGGTCCAGGATGTCATCCCCGACCAACTCGCCCATCCGGTCCCAGCCACCGGAGCGGGACAGCGCCCGCAAAGGCGCGTGGATTTCCCCGCAGCCGATGTGGTCGAGCACGGGCTTGTAGGCGGGCGTCGAGGCGTAGAAGGCGATGTAGCCGCGCATCACATCGCGCAGCTTCCGCGCCTGGCTGTCGTCATGGACGATGCCTGAGAACACCGGGCAGGCCGAATTCAGCACCGGTGTCTTGCCGGCGGCGCCTTGCCCCCCGAGGAAAGCCGGGACCACCACCTCGCGCAGAAAGCTTTCCGTGTGGAAGGCGTGGATGTGGAGGCCGTCGCCGATCTCTCCCGCCAGCCGAGCCGCCCGAGGCCCCACCGCCGCCAGCCACACCGGAATATCCGCCCACGCCGGGGGCAGCGGCCCGGGATCAAACTCAGGGTTCATGAGCGTGTATTGATAGCGCTCGCCCCGGAACGCCGGCTTCTCGCCGGTCTGGAAGCTCCGCCAGACCGCGCGGCAACAGGCGACGTATTCCCTGAGCGCCGCCGACCCGCCCGGCCAGGCCGCGCCATAGCGGCGCTCAATGTGCGCCTTCACCTGAGTGGCCAGGCCCAGGCGGAAACGACCCGCTGCGTAGCGCTGAATGTCCCAGGCGATCTGCGCCACTGCGAACGGTGAGCGCGCATAGGCCACCGCAATGCCGGTCCCGATCCGCAGCCGCGGGCTCGCCGCCGCCACCAGAGGCATGGAGATGAATGGATCGTGGCCGGCCTCCGAAGACCAGACCGAACCGAACCCCATCTCGTCGGCCCACCGCACCGACCTTGTCAGTGTGTCGATCGACTCGATGTCGGCCGGCTGCAGGCGCAGGCTGTAATCCATCGCCGCCACCCTAGGGCCGCGCTTCCAGGACGATGTTGTTGGCGTTCTCGGCCACCCTGCGGATGCGCGTGAAGCCCCCTTCCGCCAGGACCGACTTCAGCCGCGTGGGCCCCGCCTGGGCGCCCAGGGCCAACCCAACCTCCTGGCTTAGCGACACGGCCGTGCAGATGCAGGTGGAGGCGGCGTAGGCCAGTTGGCCGCGAATGTTGAAATTGTCCTCCAGCCGGTCCTCCGCCAGGGGCTCCACCACCATCCAGGTTCCGTTCGGCTTCAGCGCCTGACGCACATGCCGCGCCGCGCCCACCGGATCGCCCATGTCGTGCAGCGCATCGACGATGGTGACCAGGTCATAGCCGTCGCCGGGAAAGGCCTTCGCTGCCGCCACCTCAAAGCGGACGTTGGTCACCCCCATCTCAGCGGCGGTCGCGCGGGCGTGCTCGATGGAGCCCGGATGCAGGTCGAAGCCGTGGACGGTGGCGTTCGGGAAGGCCTTGGCCATGGCGATCACCGCCCCGCCCCGGCCGCAGCCGATGTCGGCCACCTTGCCGCCGGCCTTAAGCCGCTCGGTCAGGCCATCCAGCGCCGGAAGCCACCAGTCCACCAGGAACGCCGCCGTGGTCGGGCGCGAGCAGCGCTCCATGCCGCAGAACACGCAGCCGTGGCGGTCGTTCCAGGGGATCCCCTCGCCGCTCTTGAAGGCCGCGGTGATCTTGGGCTCGTCGCAGTAGACCCCGGCCAGTAGATCGGCGAAGGGCGGCAGGTAGAAGGGCGTGCCCTCCTCGGCGAACAACGCAGCCTGGGCCGGGCTGAGCGAGAAGGCGCCGATGGCCGGGTCGTAGGTGACGTAGCCCGCCGCGGCCATGGCCGAGAGCCATTCGCGCACATAGCGTTCCGCCGCGCCCGCGCGGGCCGCCAGAACCACGGAGTCGGCAGGCCCCTGCCCCAACGCCTTGAACAGGCCGTTCTGTTCGCCGACCCTCACCAGCAGGGCCGAGAAGGCGCCGGCGAAATCGCCCATCACCTTGCCCATCAGCTGTTCGCGATCCAGCGGCGCTGCGCTCATTGCCCTCTCCCTTGCCGGTCATGAAAGCCAACAGTGCCGGATGCTGCGGCCCCGCGCACTGATGAAATTCGTGTCGCGCCGGCGCGTCTCGCCGTCTTCGAAGAAGATCGGCTCACGCCGGGCGCCCCGCGCCGTCACAGGGTGCGTCGGGCCGGGCGCAACACTGCGGGCGAGAAGGGTCATGGGCCGAGCGTAGCACGGTGAGAACAAATAGTGAATATGAAAGGTGTCGGCGGATTCTAAGCACACGGCCCACCCGGAAAACACCAGCCCTGGGGACGCCGCCTTCCTGGGTCGCGCCGACTGTGGAACATTCTCAAGGGGTGCTGGCAGTCCGACGGCAACTTGTCTCAGTTCCGTTGCGGGCCCCCAGCCGACGTCGGAGTGACCATGGATAGGCTGAGCTACGACCCTCGTTCACCGGAGGTAATGGAAAACCCCTTCCGGCACTACGCGGTCTTGCGCGAGGTGACGCCGGTCCAGCGCTACGATGGCCTGGCGACGCCCTTCTACATCGTCTTTCGCCACGAGGATGTGCAGCAGGCCGAGGTAGATACCGATCGCTACACCGCCCGCTTCGGGGCCGCTCCGGAGTATTGGGAGCCCGGCGCCCTGATCGAGGACGGCCCGACCCACATGGCCTTCCGCATGCTGATCCAGCGTCGGTTCACCCCCAAGGCCATGCAGGTCTACCACCGCTTCGTCGAAGAGACGGTCGATCGCCTGATCGGCGCGATGATGGCCGATGGGGATCGCGCCGAACTGCATCGCCAGTTCGCCATCCCCTTGCCGGTGGCGATGACCGCCTTTCTGCTGGGCGCCAACGACCTGGAGCACAGGGAGCTCGCCTACCTGGCGGACCGGATGATGTACTTCTCCCGTGGCGGCGAAGGGTCGGACAAGCAACAGGTCGCCGATCGGGTGATTGAACTCTACGACACCTGGATCGCCCAGCGGCGAGAGCAACTCGCCGCGGCCAAGATCACCGATCCGCAGCCGGAGCATGTGGGCAAGGCCTGTTCCGACGACATCGTCTCCGACCTGGTCTGCGGCTTCGTCGAGGGACGCCGCCCGACGTTGGCGGAGATGCACCGTGTGATCCAGACAGTGATCCGGGGCGGGGTGGAGACCACCGCCAACCTGATCACTAACCTCATCTGGCGGCTGCTGGAGGATCGCACGCGCTGGGAGGCCGTGCAGGCCGATCCCGCCACGATGATTCCGATCGCCATCGAAGAGTCCCTGCGCTTCGATCCGCCGGGCCTGGGCCTATGGCGCACCACCACCCGGGCGTTCGAGCTGCACGGCGTGACCATTCCGGCGCACGCCAAGGTGCAGATGTCCTACGGCTCGGCCAACCGCGATCCCCGGGTGTTCACCGACCCCGACAGCTTCCGCCTCGACCGTCCGATGAGCGAGATGCGCCGGCACCTCACCTTCGGCGCCGGACCGCACACCTGCATCGGCCAGCACCTGTCGCGCCTCGAAGCGACCATCGCCCTGCAAGGCTTCCTCCGCCGCATGCCCGACCTGCAGCTCGCCGGTCCGACCGAACGCATCCCCGACTTCAGCTTCTGGGGCCGCGGCAAGCTGCCGGTGAGGTGGTAGGGTCCGCCGGGAGATAAGGGGTCACCATACCCATCCCTGGAATTCGCGGACAGGTTATCCGTCACCGCGGAATTCCTAGGTATCGGATTTAACAAAAAAACCTGGGTTCCCGCCTTCGCGGGAATGAGCGGGGTGGGGTTTGGGCTGAGTTAGGGAATCGGGGGAATCCGGTGGCGGGAGCAACAATCCCCAGCATGAAAACGGCCGCCGCGGGGATCCGCGACGGCCGTAAGCCTAACCGATGTATCCGCCGTCGTCAGGCCGCGTAGGGCATGACCCATTTGGCGTTCTCGACGAAGAAGTCCTGGGCGTAGCTCTCGGGCTGGCCGACCAGCTTTTCGCGGAATTTGCGGATCGGGTCCTTCGACCCTTCCAGGTGCGGGAAGTCGGTGTTGTAGCAATAGATCTCCTTCATCCCGTACTGGTCGATCATCTGGCTGACCGGCTCGTGGAAGAAGGGCCCGACGCGCACATTGCGGCGGAAGGTCTCCGAGGGCTTCATGTCGAACTTGCGACCCACCACCCGGACCTGGAAATCGGCCCAGGAATCCATCCGCTGCACGCAGGTTCCGATCCAGGTGGTGCCGAACTCGAAGATGCCGAAGCGCAGCTTCGGGAACCGCTCGAACACCCGGCCCATGATCATGGTCTGGATGTAGAGCTCGGCGGGCATGTGGGCGACCAGCAGGAAGTAGGGGCTGATCGCCTCCTCCCCGCCGCCGCGCTCGGCGGGCGCGCCCTTTAAGGTCTCAGCGTCGCCCCAGGCCCGGGGTGGGAACATCGGGTCCGGATCCTTGCCGGAGATCAGGCCACCGCCGCCCAGATGGATTGTCGCCGGCACATTGGCTTCTTCCAGCCGCGCCCAGAAGGGGTCCCATTGCGAGTGGGACGGCGCGGTGCCGCCGGGTGGAACCGCGCAGGACATGTTGATGGCGCCCACGCCCCCGATCTTGAGGACCCGGTCCAGTTCGGCGATGGCCCATTCCGGCTGATACATGTTGATCTGCAGCGCAGGCCACACGCGGCCCTTGGTCTGCCTGGTCCAGTCCAGATAGTAGTCGTTGACCCGGATATTCACCTCGCGGGCGATGTCGGAATCGACCCGCTGCTCGGCCCCGAAGGTGTTCGGGAAACAGAGCTGAACCTTTGACCCCATCAGGTCCAGCGCCTCGATGCGCCCGGCGACGTCTGTGGCGCCCAGCGCGGCCATACCCTTGACGTCAAACAGATCCTTGCGATTGCGGGCCACGCCGTCGCGGTATTCCTGCGATTGCACGAAGCGCTTGTAGAACGCCAACGAACCGTTGTGGCCGGTCGCGCCGGTCAGCTCCTCAAGCACCTCGACGGGCATGTAGATATGGCCGTCGGTATCCAGGAGCTTGCCGAACAGCGGGTCGTGGCGGGCGGCCTCAACCGGGCTCATCGCCGACATGTCGTCCATGATGAATTCCTCCAATCGTCACGCGATGGCGTATCAGAGACGCGCACGCGTGAAAACACGGACGCGACATGATCACGTCCGTGTTCCAAGGGCCTGATCCGGCGCAATTGGCGGCGGCCTGATGCGGCCGCCGCGTCCGGCGTCTTTACAGTCCGGCGAACAGCAGCTTGGCGTTGTCCACCATGAACCCCCGCGCGTAGTCCGCCGGCAACTGGCTCAGGTGCTTGCGGAACTTTCCGATGGGGTCGCGGCTGCCTTCCAGGTGCGGGTAGTCGGTGGAGAACACATAGACCTCCTCCAGACCGAAGCGCTGGATCATCAGCGGCAGGTTCTCGTGCCAGAACGGGGTGACGCGGACGTTGCGCTTCACATATTCACTGGGCTTCATGGGATAGGATTTGCCCACCTTGGCCATGAAGTCGGTCCACAGGTCCATGCGCTCCACGCAGGGGCCGATCCACTTGGCGCCCAGTTCGATGATCCCGAAGCGCAGGGTCGGATGGCGCTCGAACACCCCGCCCATGACCATGGCCTGCAGATAGACCTCGGCGCCCATGTGGGCGATCATCATGAACCAGGGGCTGATCGCCTCCTCGCCGCCGGCGCGCTCGGCCGGCTTGTTCTTCAGGCCGGCGGCGTCGCCCCAGGCCCGGTCCGGCAGCATCGGCGTCTTGCCGGAGAGCATGCCCGAACATGCCAGGTGGATGGTGACGGCGATGTTGGCCTCGGCGCAGCGGGCCCAGAAGGGGTCCCACATTTCATGGGCCGGCGACACCCCGCCGGGCGGCTCGGCGCAGGGCAGGTTCAGGTGCAGGGCGCCGGCCTTGATGCAGCGGTCCAGCTCCTTGCAGGCGGCGTCGACGTCGGTCATGTCGATGCGCACGGCCGCGCGGGCGCGCCCGCCGGTGGCCTTCTGGAAGGCGATGGCGTCGTCGTTGGTCCCGGCCGGGAACAACAGCTGGGCTTTCACCCCCATCATATTGAAGGCGTCGATCCGCTCCTGGGCGTCATAAGCCCCAAGGGCGCCGATGCCCTTCACATCCCACACGTTATCGCGGTTGCGCGCCCGGTCGGATTTGTACTGGTCCGACACGGTGAACCGCTTCAGGAAGTCGTTCATGAAGTTGTCGGGGACATCGCCCTTCTGGATCACCGCCGGATTCAGATAGGTGTGCCCATCCGCATCGAGGATTTCCCCGAAGAAGGGCTCGGTCTTGGCGTGGTCGATGGCGCCGTCTGCCATGTCAATCTCCCTTGGCGGATGGTTCTCCGCCCATTTGCCGCCTTATAGCACGCTGCTCAGTGGCCCGTGAACTTGGCTTTGCGCTTTTCCCTTGAAGCGGCCATGCCCTCGCGAGTGTCGTCGGTGCGGCTAAGCATGGGCACGAAGTCGACTTCGATTCGTCCAGCTTCGGCGATGTTGGGAATGCCATAGGCGAAGGCTTCCTTCACCAGCGCCACCGAAAGAGGCACGCATTCGTCATATTCGTGCGCCACCTCCAGCGCACGGGCCAGCGCCTGGCCGGGTTCCACCAGTTCGTCCACCAGGCCCAGGTCAAACGCCTCCGGCGCGCTCAGCGGCTTGGACGACATCAGGATGCGCCGCGCCCGCGCCGCGCCCACCCGCTGCGAGAGGGTGTAGAGAATGGCGATTTCGGGCACCAGGCCCAGCCGGGTGAACAGCGGGACGAAGCGGGCGTTGTTGGCCGCCACCACCACGTCGCAGGCGCTGACCATGCCCATGCCGGCGCCGGCCGCGGCGCCCTCCACCGCGGCGATCACCGGCTTCGGCCCGGCGCAGATCACCTGGGTCAGCCGGTTGATCTCCTTGTTGTTCTCCCGGTGCTGGACGATGGTGCGCGCCGGCGCGGACCCGCGGGGGCCCGACACATCCGCCCCCGAGCAGAAATGATCCCCATCGCCCCGCAGCACGATGGCGCGAATGGCGTCCTCGACGGCGAAGTCATTGAGCCGGGCGGTCAGCTCCCGGCGCATGTCCGGCGAAAACGCATTGCGCCGCTCCGGATTGGAGATCGTCGCCACGCCCACGCTGCCATGGCGTTCAATGCCAATCCCGTTCTCAATCGCCATGTGCCGGCTTCCCCTCCGAAATTCATACGTCGAGCGCTCAGGATAGAAACATGATCCGGTGCGCGCCAGACCCCGTTTGGGGGGCGGGACGCGTTGCATTCCAAGGTGGCGAACCAATTGACATTGAGGTTCGCCGGGTCAATCCGCGCAAGGACGCGCAAGCCCGGCGCGCCGTACGAGAGCGGAGCCCAACAATGGCTGTCGGACAACGCATGATCCTCTGGGGCACCCCCGCAAGCCAGCCGTCGCGGGCGGTCGCCTGGGCCTGTCTGATCAAGGGCCTGAATTTCGCCTACCATGACCTGACCATGCGACATCTCGGGGTGGGCGGACCGGTGCAGCCGCATAATCCCAGCGGTCAGGTCCCGACGCTACAGGACGGGGACATATCCGTCTTCGAGATGCCGGCGATCCTGATCTATCTGGCGGAAAAGCATGGGTGGTCCGATCTGCTGCCGGCCGATCTGGCGGCGCGGACCCGGATGCACCAGTATCTGCACTTCCATCACAACTTCACCCGGCGCGCGACACTTGGTCTGATGGCGCCGCATGTCACCGTCGCATTCCGCGACATGCTGGTCGCCAGAGGCAAGAGCCAGCTCGTCGCAGCCATGGACTCTGCCGACAAACTCCTTGCGGGACAACGCATCGTTCTCGAGGTTGCGGACTTGATCGAGGCCGGATGGTTCCCCCACGGCGACTTTCTCTGCGGCGCGGAACCCACCCTGGCTGACATCGCCTGTTATGAGGAGTTGTCCCAGCTCACCTGGGCCGGCCTGTTCGACTTTTCCGCCCACGCCAAGCTTTCCCGCTGGCTTTCAGCGATGGCGGCGCTGCCCTTTCACGAACCGGCGCACCGCTACAACCTGATCCTCGGCGACATCGCCGCCGCGCCCAACACTCTGACAAGGTTCGCGGCTGCCCTTGAGGCCGGCGTCCAGGCGCTGGCCGACTGCGGGGTCGAGGTGCGACGCTTCGGATAGCCGTCTGCTGATCCGGGCTTGACGACCCCCCGGCCAGTTGATTGCGTGCCGGCGTCCCGCCAGGAGCCCCGGCATGATCACCCTATACCACTGCCCGCAAACCCGTTCGTCCCGGATCATCTGGCTCCTGGAGGAGCTGGGCTGTCCCTATGCGATCAAGCCGGTGACCATCTTCCGGCCCTCCACCGGCGCGGGTGTCTCCGACCCGGCCAATCCGAACCCCACCAAACA
The DNA here is from genome assembly GCA_947475415.1 of Caulobacteraceae bacterium. Taxonomy (GTDB): domain Bacteria; phylum Pseudomonadota; class Alphaproteobacteria; order Caulobacterales; family Caulobacteraceae; genus Phenylobacterium. Next base: position 99,772 of record CANJLH010000011.1, on the reverse strand, counting down.
GGTGCCCGCCATTGAGGACGACGGCCGGCTGGTCACCGAATCCGCAGCCATCGTTCTCTACCTCACCGACGCCTTCCCCGCCGCCGGGATCGGTCCCGGGATCGGCGATCCGCAGCGGGGCGAATATTTGAGCTGGCTGGCCTGGTACGGCGCGGAACTAGAGCTCACCATGTTCGCCAAGGCCGCCGGTGAGACCGAGGCCGCGCCCATGAAACAGCGCCGTTACGAGACCGTCTGCCGCCACCTGTTGGATAGCCTGGCCAAGGGACCTTACCTGCTGGGGGATCGCTTCTCGGGCGCGGACATCCTGGTGGCCAGCGCCCTGGGATTCGCCCGCAAGGCCTTCCCCGACTCCGAGGTCCTCGACGCCTACGCCGCGCGCTGTAATGGCCGCTCGGCGGCGGTCAAAGCGCGAGAGCTTGACACCGCCTCAGGGGTTCAGCGCGCCTGACCCCAGGTCTCGAAGCGCGGCCGCCCCCGGCGTCCTTTGGGCAGGGGTTCACAGGCGATCCCGTCGGCGTCCCAGTCCAGGCCCGGAGCGCCCGCCGCGATGCTGTAGACCCCCTGGGCGTGCGCCTCCTGGCAACTAGCGAAATAGCGTTCGGGGACATAGGACGTGGCGTCCCGAGTCGGCTCCGCTTGGAACAGCGGTCTAACGATCGCCGGGAAGAGCCCCGCTGCGAAGATGGACAGGAAAGTCACCAGGCATAGGATCGCCAATTGACCTGGCGTGAGCGGCTGGCGGCCCCAGCCAGCGGTCCGGCGGGCACGGGCGGGCCATGCCACCCGACTGGCGGATCCAAGGGTCGGCGTCTCGCTCATCACTCGCGCAGCATAGTCAGCCAGCCTTAAGCCCAGCTTTATGTCAGGCGCATACCTGCCGAGGCCGCCACAACGGAGTTGTGGACAACCACAGGAAATCGGTGTTGGGCGCTTTCGATGACCAACGAACCGCCGATCCCGCTGGACCTGACTCCCCCCAAGACTGTAGCCGCCGCCGCAGCGCGGGGTTTGGCTTTGCGCGCACAATTCGGCCGCGGCGGAACCGAGATCGGCGTGCGACGCGCCCATCAGCTCGCCGCCCGCGAGGAGGTCTCACCCGAGGACATCATGCGCATTTCGAGCTACTTCGCCCGGCACGAGGTCGACAAGCAGGTACGCTCTCGCGTCTGGGGCGATGAGCGTAACCCATCTGCGGGCTATATCGCCTGGCTACTCTGGGGTGGAGACGAAGGGCGGCGCTGGGTCACGGATCTCAAGGCGAAGCTGAAGGGCTGGCGCGCCTGACGGCGCCTCCGTAGTCGTCCGGGTAGTGTCCTGACGTCCGGACGCCTATGATCATGCCGAAACAAAAAAGTTGGAGAGGTCCATGTCCGGTGCGCGAATGCGGTTGGGTTTCCTCACCCATGGCGCTGGCATGAATGCCTGGACCTGGCGCCAGCCGCAGTTGCGTCCGGACGCCTCAGTGAGCTTTGACTTCTACCGCGATCTCGCCACCCGCGCGGAAAAGGCCAAGCTGGACTTTTTCTTCATCACCGATAGCCCCTATTCCGGCGCCGACGCCTCGCCCTACGGAATGAACAAACTGGAACCGGTGTCGCTGATGTCGGCCATGGCCGCCGTGACCAGCCACATCGGCCTGGTGGCCACCATGTCCACGTCCTACATGGAACCCTTCAACATCGCCCGCCAGATCGCCTCCCTAGACCTGATCTCCGACGGGCGCGCCGGCTGGAACGCGGTCACCACCGGCGACCCGGGCGCGGGGCTCAATTTCGGCCTGGACGAGAGCTATTCCCACGCCGAGCGCTATGAACGGGCCAATGAGGCCGTCGAGGTGATCAAGGGGCTTTGGGATTCCTGGGAGGATGACGCCTTCGTCTACGACCGGGAACGGCGCATTTTCGCCGACACCACAAAGCTGCATCCGCTGAACCACGACGGCAAGTTCTTCAAGGTGCGCGGTCCGCTCGGCGTGCAACGCTCACGCCAGGGCCAGCCGGTGGTGTTCCAGGCCGGCGCGTCCGGCGCCGGCCGCGCCTTCGCCGCCCGACATGCCGACGCCATCTTCGGCGGTCTGCGGCCCATCGCCGACGCTCAAGCCTACTATCGAGAAGTGAAGGAAGTCAGCCGCCAGTATAAGCGAACCGCCGAGCCACTGCTGATGGTGGCGATCAGCGCCTTCGTCGGAACTTCCGACGCCGAGGCCGAACAGATGTACCGGGATTTCGCCGAACTGATCAGCGAAGAGGAAGCGTTGGGCTACCTCTCCTGGACCTTCGGCGGTTACGACTTTTCCCAGTACGACCCCCGCGCCCCCTTCCCCGACCTTGACGAGAGCGCAGGCAAGGAGGTGTTCCAGTCCGCCGCCGCCCGCTTCAAAAGCTACGCCAAGAAGAACAACCTAAGCCTGTTGGAGACCGCCATGCGGGTCGCGACGCCACGGCCCCACTTCATGGGCGGACCGGAGCGGATCGCCGACCAACTCACCCACTGGATCGAGACCCGAGCCTGCGACGGTTTCATCCTGGGTCTGGGTACGCCGGTGACAGGCATCCCCAATTTCTGTGAAATGGTGGTGCCGATCCTCCAGAAGCGCGGACTTTTCCGCACCGAGTACGAAGGCTCCACCCTGCGTGAACACCTGGGTCTGCCGGTTCCGAGGAACCGTTACGCCGGGATAAACGGCGACGGGTGAGACCTACGAACCCAAAATCGCGGTTAACGCGAATTCACCCTGAGTTTACGTAACCAGCGCTATGATCGCTCGTCACGGGTGCGGCCGAAATTGAACCGTACCTTCCCAAAGGGGCCGATCAGGTCGTGCCCGTGGCGCCTTTTCACATCTCCATGATCGGCGCGATTTCCACCGAGCCGCCAGACGTCAGGTGTGGGCATCCTTTCGCCATCGCCTGAGCCGCCTCAAGACTCGGGGCGTCGATCAGGCTGTAGCCGCTGGCGGGATTGGCCCCGCCGTCACCGGCGACCGAGCCATCGGCGCGGATGGTCGAGGACTTGCCCACCGGCGCGCCCGCGTCGATGACCGCGGCCCCCATCGAACCGAACCACGCGCCCCAGGCCGCCATCACCTTCTGTCCGTCTTCGGGGTTCGAAGGCGGACCGCCGCCGTGATAGACAAACAGGTACTTGGCCATCGCAGGTTTCCTTGAAGTGGAGACGTTCAGCGTGAACGTCCGCCGGCCTATGAGAGTTCCAGCCCGCTCAGACGCCCATCCGAGCGCCAGTCCTCGAGGATCTGGATGAACTTCGCCGGACCGCCGCCGTAGTTGGCGTTCTTGGGGTTGGTGCGCACCTGGCCCTCGTTATTGTAGTAACCTGGCGTGCACTCCTCGAAGAACCGCTTGCGCAGGATGGCCGCCCCTGACGTGTGTTCGACCCATTCGGCCTCGGCATCCTCATACACATCCACCACGCTCGCACCCCGAGCCCTGGATTCCTTGACGATATAGGCGACGTGCGCAGCCAGTTCGCGCAGCATGTGGGTGATGTTGGTGGTCACTCCCGTTTGCAGGCGGCTGAAGGTGAACAGGTTTGGAAAGCCGCGGCTCTGCAGGCCGTGCAGGGTCATAGCGCCGTCGCGGTACTTGTCGGACAGCGTCAGTCCGCCCCTGCCGAAGACTTCCGGCCCATCCTTGCGCTGGGCGGCGTAGTCGAAGCCTGTCGCCCAGATCAGGCAGTCGACGTCCCAGGTCTTTCCGCCGGCGATGACCCCGGTCTCGGTGAGACCCTCGACACCCTTGCCGGCCGTGTCGACCAAGGTGACGCTGTCGCGGTTGAAGCTCTGCAGATACTCGTCGTGGAAGCAGGGCCGTTTGCAGAAATAGGCGTAATAGGGTTTCAGCGCCGCCGCCACTGCGGGGTCCTTGACCACCTCGTCGACGCGGCCGCGGATGGCTTCCATCTGCTCAATATCGGCCAGTTCCGCGTATTTGAACGCCTCCGCCGCGGGTCGGCCGGCCTCACGCAGCTTGCGCTGAATCAGCAGCACCCGTCGGATCACGTCGGTCCAACCGTCAGCGACCAGATCCTCCGTCTCCTCGATTCCCGAAATCGACACCAGGTTGTTGAAATTCTCCATGCGACGGCGCTGCCACCCGGGCTGCAAGCTCTTGAACCATTCCTGGTCCGTGGCCCGGTTGGCGCGAACGCCGACCGTCGAGGGCGTGCGCTGGAAGACATAGAGTTGCTTCGCCCACTCCGCCAGATGGGGCACCGCCTGCACCCCGGTGGCCCCTGTGCCGATGATTCCCACCCGCTTGTCGGCCAGGTTGACCAGGCCCCCGCGACCGTCCCCGCCGGTGTAGGCATAATCCCAGCGGCTGGTGTGGAACATGTGGCCCTTGAAACGGGTGATACCCGGCAGGTTGGGCAGCTTCGGTCGGTCGAGGGTGCCGTTGGTGATCACCAAAAAACGGGCCGCGATTTCATCGGCGCGGTCGGTTTTCACGATCCAGCGGCCGCGGTCCTCATTCCAGCGCACCTCGGTGGCGTTCGTCTGGAACAGGGCGCTCTTGTAGAGGTCGTACTTCTTCCCGATCGCCTGGGCATGGGCGAATATCTCTGGAGCCTTGGCGTACTTCTCGGTGGGGACCTCGCCGGTCTCCTCCAGCATAGGCATGTAGATGTAGCTTTCCACGTCGCAGGCTGCGCCGGGGTAGCGATTCCAGTACCAGGTGCCGCCGAAATCCCCCGCCCGGTCGATCATGCGGATGGAATTGACCCCCGCCTCCCGCAGGCGCGCCGCCGCCAGGAGACCGCCGAAGCCACCGCCGATCACCAGCGCCTCGCAGTCCTCCACGACCGGATCGCGGGTGAAATTCGGATCGGCGTAGGGATCGTCCAGCATGTGCTCGAAGTCACCATGCAGGTCGCGATACTGGCCCACGCCGTCGTCACGCAGCCGCTTGTCGCGTTCCTCGAGGTAACGGGCTTTGATCGCAGCGACGTCGAGTTCGGTCTCGACAGCCGACGTGGCGGTATCATCCAGGTATGCGGTCATCGGCGGGCGTCCTCAGGTCCTCTTTGAGGACACCATAAGCGACAGCCAGCAGATATTTACACCCCTTTTGTCGCCGCCTTCATTGGCGCGAAGCCCTTGCGGGACATCTCACCCCAGGTCTGAACGCCGCGCGCCCATTGCCAAAGTCCTTGTAGTCGCCAGATGGAGTTGAGTTGCCGGTAGCCGAAATTCTCCATCACGGCGGCCAGCGCCAGGGTCAGAATATCCCGCGCCCGGGGGAAACGGCGCAACTCCGCCTCTTCGATCGCCAGCGAGCCCACGCTGATGGTGATACCCAACGCAAAGGTCACCGCTAGAAACGCCAGAAGATAGTCCAGGTTCAATATGCCCAGCGCCCACATCAGCGGCATCAGGACATAGCCGGCTAACTCGACGAACGGTCCCAGCACATCGAAGAAGAACACCTGCCCCATGCCAAGTATGCCCACACGTCCATAGCGCGGGTGAACCAGCATCTTCCAATGCCGGAAGAAGGTCTCCAAAGCCCCGCGCTGCCAGCGAGCCCGCTGGCGCGCCAGCACCGCCAGACTCTCCGGGGCCTCGGTCCAGCAGACCGGCTCCGGCACGAAGGCGATCCGGTAGGGTTTTCCCGCCTCCCGGAAATGTCGGTGGATACGGACGATCAGCTCCATGTCCTCGCCCACCGTCTTGGTGGCGTAACCGCCGATCTCCATCAGCACCGAGCGGCGGAACAGGCCGAACGCACCGGACACAATGGTCAGCACGCCGACCTTGCTCAGCGCCAGCCGCGCCAACAGGAAGGCGCGCAAGTATTCGATCGACTGCAACAGCGCCCAGAAGTTCTTCGGAACGCCGATTTCAACGACCTTGCCGTCCTCGATGATGCAGCCGTTGGCGATCCTTATCGTGCCGCCGCTGGCGACGACATTTTGCGGATCGTCCACAAAGGGCTGCACCGCCCGCAACAGGGCGTCGGGCTCAAGAATGGAATCGGCGTCCACCGCACAGACGATCGGTGAGCGCGAGATATTGATGCCGGCGTTGAGCGCGTCCGCCTTGCCGCCATTCTCCTTGTCAATCACCAGCAGCCGCGGATTGCCGGGAGAACGATAGACCGCGCGAATCGCGGCGTGATCCAGCACGGCGTCATAATCGTACTGGGCCGGCTCGAGCCCGAAGGCGTGTTTCATCACCTCAAGCGTATCGTCCTTGGAGCCGTCGTTGATGACGATGACCTCGAAGTCCGGATAGTCCAGGGCCAGCAGCGAGCGTGTGCTGTTCTCGATCGTCGCCGCCTCGTTGTAAGCCGGAGCCAGTAGGGCGATCGGCGGTGCGCTTCCGCCCGTACGTCGCCAAAGGGTCACCATGCGCGGCTCAGGCGGCTCGGCGGCGAGCGCGCGCTGCGCCACCGCCAACTGGGCCAGGTAAAACACATTCTGCAGGATGCCGAAGCCGATCACGAACTGCGCGAATTCGTGCGCAACAATGACGCCGACCCCGGACGGTAAGCCAAAATTCATCGGCCGGCCGCCGCGTTTCGGGGTTTGATGGCGTGGGCGTCGCGGTTCAGCATTCCGTCCGCCTCCTGCAAGGAGTCGAGTCCGAATTGATTGAGTTTGCGCAGTGCTTCCTCGGCCCTGAAGCGCACCCACCAAACCGGATCATGGAGCAAAGGCTCAAGAGACAGCGCCTGCTGCCAAAGGCCGAGTCGCCCGATGGACTCGCAGGCGCGCAATCGCACCCGCCAATCGCTGTCGGTGGTGGCGTAAACCAGGCCGTCGGCCGCCTCCGCCTTTCCCAGACCGCCCAGGGCGCGGGCGGCGGCGGCGCGCACTTCGGGATCAGCGTCGAGCAGCGCCGCCGTCAACGGCGCCAGCGCCTCGTCCGCGCCTGCGTCTCCCACCGCGCGAACCAGCAGCGCGCGCGCCACACCCGGCTGCTGGCTCAACATCGCATTCAGAGCTTCCGGAAGATTCTGATGCGCCCGCGCGGCGATCACCTGATAGATGACATATGATTGTGGCGCGCCCGGCCGTGCGGCGAGGTCCAGCAGGCCGAACATGTCCGGCCCCGCCCCGATTTCCATGAGGGTCCTGAGCGCCGGCTGCCAGATCCGCAAGCTCTTCGCGTTCAGCAACTTACGCAGCACCGCGGCGGTCTCCTCGCCGGGAAACAGTCGCAGCGCCTCAATGGCGTTCAACCGATCGCGCAGCGGTCCCCGGACCGCCTGGCGTCTGAGGCGGGTATCGAGTCCGATCTCTGAAAAATACGCCAGCAGACGGGTCTTGGGCTCGCCCTGGATGATACTGGCGGTGTCGAGGCCGACCTCGACAATAACCTTGCGTTCAATGCGGCTGGAGACAGCCAGTTGAGGCGCCTCACCACCTTTCAGTGCGTAGCGAACCAGTTCGCGTGAAACCCGCGCCCGGCGCTCCAGGTCCGAGGCCTCGTCACGGGCGCGCCGGAACCGCGCGCCCATCAGCATAGCCAGGACCAGGAATGACAGCGCCATCAACACCAGCGCGGTCATCCAGATGAGGGGCAAAACTGCTTCCAAGTCAGAACCACCGCGCCAGGCCGAGGGACACCTCGGTGCGGTCGAACGCCTTGCGGTTTTCCCGCGCCACGCCGGTGCGGATCTGGAGACCCGGGGCGACCTCAGCCGACAAACCGACCGACACCGTGCGCACATCCACCGTGAAGCCCTCTGAGGATTCCGGCGCATCGGACCACCCCAAGGACAGGTCCGACTTGTTGCTTACGCGCAGCTTGGCGCCCAGGCCGTAGCCGGCGCGCACTTGCCCGGTTTCATCCTTGACCACCACACCCTGGGCGCTGATCCGCGCATCTTCGCTGACTTTCCGAGATACCCGCAGATCCGCCTTGCGGACGGGCCCGGCGTCATATCGGGCGAAGGTCACCGCGCCGTTGAGACCCCAGTCCTGATCTTCGGCGGTGGCGCCCTCCAGGCGCAGTGAGGCCTTGGGTTTGAAAATGTGCTCCGTGGCCGCGCCCAGCGATAGGCCCCAGTACCCATGCGGTCCCCCCCGCGAATATCGCGCCTCGCCATATACGTCAGAGAGATCGAACCGGCGGGCCCATTCGAGACCCGCGCCGAATGTGTCGCGGCCCTGACGGCGGGCGATCGAAGCCGATCCTTCGCGCCAGGCCGGCAAGCTCCTGGAAAGATCGCTGTAGGCCGCCCCAGCGTCGAGCCGCCAGTTGACATCATGACCGACCTGCGACAGCGCGCTGCGCAACGCGACGACATCCGGATCACGGGCATGCGCCGCGCCCACACGATCCAGCCAGACCTGCGCCTCGCGGCCGTCGCCCGCCCGGTAGGCCAGCCGCGCCAGCCCCACCTTGGCGTCATCATAGGACGGCGCGATCTCCAGCGTCCGCAGGAAGGCGGCCCGCGCGCCAGCGACATCTCCGGTCGCCGACCGCGTCAGGCCCAAGTTCACCCAGGCATCGGCGTTACGAGGCTGGGCGGCGACAGCATCTTCAAGCAACCGCTGCGCCCTTCTGAAATCGCCGGTCAGCCGAGCTTGAAGAGCCGCACCCACCAAATCGGAGGGCGCTGGCGCGGTGGCGCAGGTTACGACGGTTGGCGGAACGTCAAAAAACATAATGAGAGATGTGCGGCTTATCTCCTTCGATCCTGCCCTTCGGGATCTAAAGTTATCGTCAATTCGACAGAACGTCTGGAAGGCGAAAATTTGACGCAGAGCTTGGATTGCATGTGCATTTGAGGTCCACGCACCCGCTAGACTGGCGATTTATTCGCCTCTACGTTGTAAAGTTTCCACAATATTAATGATTGTAAGCTTTCATCGTCGCGAAGGTTCGAAGCAAACTTCTTGACGGATTGCGGCCCCATGCTCCGAAGATTGTTATCAAAGCATCCGATTCACCTTCGAGAGAACTGTCAAACCTGCCATTCCTCGCAACTTTTTGTGTATGAACACGATGATATTGATCATCAACACAGATGTTTGGCCTGTGGGTCCTTAATGCACAATGTTAATGAGGTGTTTATAAAGTTAAAATTCAGAATGATGAAATTTTTAAATCTTAGATTCTACAATAATGTTTAAATATATCGATACCGTGGCAAAATTTATTGAGTATGAAAATTTACATGCCAGTTGTTATGGTTGAGAAAATTCAGTGTCTACCTTTATATCTGCGGGATTTCCAAATTTAAGAATAGTAATAATAGACGATAATCCTCAGATGCGTTCTATAATTGGAACCATTCTCAATAGCGTTGGAATTGGAAATATTCGATACGCGGCAGACGGGCGTCGGGGACTTGAAGCTGTACACGAGTTCCAACCCGATATTTGCTTCGTTGACTATGAAATGCCCGTCATGAACGGTCTAGATTTTATTTCGGCAGTCCGCACACTGTCGCATGATGCGAGGTACTTGCCAATCATCATGCTCTCGGGGCACTCCGACTTACCTCGAATTGTCGCGGCCAGAGATCGCGGCGTCACGGAATTTCTTAGCAAACCGGTCACAGCCAAATTGATCCTTCAACGCCTGGAGGCCGTGATCCTCAACCCTCGCCCCTTCATCGACAGCGAGCATTACTTCGGGCCCGATCGCCGGCGAACCAGGAATTCAGCCTACGATGGAGAATTGCGCCGAGCCTCGGATAAGGCTTAGCGCGAGCTTGACGCTCTGAGCGGCTGGTCCAGCAGGTCCAGCAGCGCCGCATTGAACCCGGCCGCATTCTCGAACATCGACCAGTGGCCTGCGTCAGGTACGGCGCGCATCTCGCAACCAGCATCAAAGCGCCGCAGCACCGACTGGTGCAACGGCAGGTCCGGATGGGGTCTGTCATGCACACCCCAAATGGCGTCGATTTGCGCCGTGACCCTTGGCAAAATCTTGCAGAGGCCATCCGGCAACACGAGTTCATGCGCCTTGCCCCTGGCCCGGCGCGGGTTGGTCGCCTGCAGGTGCAGCGCGAGTTCGTCAACGCTGTCAGGACTATGCAGCATGATCGCCAGCAGGTTGGCCTTGAGGCCCGCGCGCAACGCCTCCCCCTCAAGCCCGCGCAACGACATCAGCACAGGTGGCGGCATGGGCGTATCCAGGCCGCCTGCGTCAATGACCACCAGGCGGCGAACCATCGCCGGCGCATGGGCGCATAGATAGCCGGCCACCACCGCGCCGGTTGAAAACCCCACCACGTCGACCGGCTCTGCGCCGACCAGCTCCCGCAGGCCCGTCGCCAGGGTTTCGGCATAGGCTTCCCCGGTCTCTGGACCGCCCAGGATGTCGGAGTCCCCATACCCTGGCATGTCGGGCGCAATGACCCTCCGGTGCGCCGAAAGCACCTCCACGTTGCGGACAAAATGAGTCCAGGCGCCGTGCGCCCCATGCAACAGCAGCATCGGCGGTCCGCGTCCCCATTCGCGCCAGACCATGACGCCGGTTCCACAGGGCGATTCGTGGCGGCGGCTCTTGCGCTCGATTCCGGCGATCAGGGCGTCAGGGGAAAGCTGGGTGGTGTCCATGGCCGGCGGGTTTAAGCCAAGGGGGGATGCGAACGCCAGTGATGAAGCCATTGCCGACGGCGTTCGGGGCGCCTACGGTTCAAGAAAATTTGGGTGGAAGGAACGGAACATGGGCAGATTGGATGGACGCGCGGCGATCGTGACCGGCGCAAGCCGTGGGCTGGGTCGAGCGATCGCCATCGCCATGGCCGCGGAGGGCGCCGCGGTTGCGGTCTCGGCGCGCACAGTCGAGGTCTGGGATGAGCGCCTGCCCGGCACCATCGGCGAGACCGTCGCCGCCATCCAGGCGGCCGGCGGCAAGGCCGTGGCCATCCAAGCCGACCTGGTGGAGCCGGAGGATCGTCCGCGCCTTGTCCAGGCGGCTCGCGAGGCCCTGGGTCCGATCACAATCCTGGTCAACAACGCCGCCTTCACGGCGCCCGGCCGCCCGCCCAAGGCCGGCGCGCCCGTGACCGTCAAAAAGGCCCCCGCCCCCGCGGCCCCGGGCCAGGCGGCGCCCAGGGCCGAGTGGCCGACGTTCATGAACACGCCGCTGCACGCCTACCGGCGTCACTTCGACATGGTGTTCGCCGCCTACGAACTAATGCAACTTGTGGTCCCGGATATGGAGGCCGCCGGCTACGGGTCGATCATCAACATCACCTCCGGCGCCTCGCGCATGCCCGGTGACGGCCCCTACCCGGATCGCAGTTATGGCGTGCTGGCCGGCTATGGCGGCTCCAAGGCCGGGCTTGAACACCTGTCCCAGTGCGCCGGCTACGAGGTTCAGGGGCGCAACATCGCGGTCAATTCCCTGTCCCCCTCCAAGGCGATCATCACACCTGGGGTCCAGTACTACGCCAAGGACTTCGACGACACGGCGCCAGACACCGACTTCGCCGAAGCCGCGGTGCGCCTGGCCCTGGTCGACCCCAATGTGGTCACAGGCCGCACCATCGGGCATTCCGACGTCCTCGACGGCAGCTTCCGGCCCTATACGCGCGTGGGCATGGGCGCGGGCTAGAGCGCGCTGCGTTCAGACGGAGCGGCCTGAACGTTGCATCGTGCTATAATTTCAATGATGTAGACTCCAATTGAGCCTTCAGATCACTTCGATCTGAAGGCATCGGGGTCTAGGAAACGTTTGATCCACGTCAAGCCGCCAGGCGACAGAAGACATATTGAATTTCAGCATATTTCAACGTCTGCGGGTCTTGAGCGACCCGCAGCGATGCTGGAGGTTTTGATGCAGCCATTTGTCTTCAGTTGCGACGCGCATATCGCAGAGCCGCCTGACCTGTTCCTCCAGGGCATGCCCGATAATCTCAAGCGGTTCGCCATTCACGGCGCAGCGCTGGGCGAAGAATACAGGGTGACCAAGATTGGCGACCAGGAAATCCTGAAGGTCCGCGTCAACTTCCACTCACACAAGACCGGTCAGGGGGACGCTGGGCCACAGGAGGACCGCTCTTGCACGGACGACAAGGAGAACTTCGTCAGCGACTGTGCAGTAGACACCAAACGTCGCGGAGCCCGAGACCTCTCCCTGCGAATCGCCGACATGGATCGCGATGGCGTTGATGCGGAACTGTGCTTCCCGTCGCTGGGCCTGATGCTGCCGCGGATCACCGACCGAGACGGTCAGCGCGAGGCCTGCAAGGTCTATAACGATTGGGCCTGGGACTACACCGCGCCGGTGAGGGACCGCCTGATTCCCGCGGCCATGATCCCTTGCATGGACTTTGACGATGCTCTGGCGGAATGCCACCGAACGGCGGCTATGGGCTATGCAGCATTCTGCCTGTGGGAGGGCCTGAACAACTACAACGACTCCCGCTGGGACCCGATTTTCGCGTTCGCCGCGTCGAAGGACATCCCGATCGTGTTCCACACGGGTGTAGGTGATATCAACATCCGGGCGCTCAGGGGGCCGGGGAGCGCCATGTACAATTACGTGCGGCAGATGAATGACGCCGTCGAGGTGATCACCCAGCTTGTCGCCGGCGGCGTCCTCGACCGCAATCCCGCGGCTCACATCCTGTTCGCCGAACATAGCGCCGGCTGGCTCTGGGGACTGGCTGAGCGGATGGACGAAGTTTACCACGGTCACGCTCCGGCGGTGAATCCGAAGCTGTCGCGCCTGCCAAGCCAGATCATCCGCGACCAGGTCCACTGCGCCCTGCAAAACGACGTGGGATCAGTCGGGACGCGCCGAGGCGTGGGTATCGAGGCACTGCTGTTCGCCACCGATTACCCCCATTCCGAGGGGACGTTCCCGTTCTCGAAGGATGTGGTTGCGCGGATGATGCGTGAAAACCCCGACGCGACGATGGATGATTTCGTCGCGGTTCTGGGCGGTAACGCGGCGAACCTGTTCAAACGGGCCAACCTCTGCGATGCCGTCGAGAAGCGACGCAAGGAGCTTATCGCCGCCTGATCGCGCGCTCGCGCGTCGCAGGCGTGGCGCGCGAGCATATGCATGTTAACCAGGGGCTCTGCTAATCTTGCGAAGGTGGAGTTCCAATGGCCGAAACAACAACGCGCGACATTGAGCTCACTGGTCGCGACGGCGGGCGAATCCCCGCTTTCGTGACCGAACCCGTCGGCCCCGGCCCCTATCCAGCTGTGGTGTTCGGCGCCGAGGCCATGGGCCCCAACGCCTTCGGCCGCCAGGTGGCCGCGGACCTGGCGGCGCTGGGGTATGTGACCATCACCCCGGACTACTATCGCGGGACCGGCCCCTCGAAGCCCGACGACTACACCGATTTCACCGAGGTGATGGCCGCCATCGGCGACCTCGACTTCCGCCGCGCCACCTTCGACCTCCTGGCCGGCGCCGACTGGCTGCGCGCCCAGCCGAACGTCGACGCCACGCGTGTGGCAACCTGGGGCTATTGCACGGGAGGAACGCTCTCGCTGCTGGCCGCCTGTCTGGACCGGCGCATGGCGGCGGCGGTGCTGTTCTTCCCCAGCCAACCCATGTTCGAAGAATTGACACCCAAGCGTCCCAGCCACCCGATGGATCTGGTCTGGGCGCTCACCTGCCCGGTGCAGGTGATCTATGGCGACGCCGACCCGATCATGCCCGCCGACCGCCTGGCCGAGCTTCGCCGCCGGCTGGAGCAGTGGAACATCGCGCACGACATCCGCATCCACCCCGGCGCGGGGCACGCGTTCAGCGCGCCGGCTCCGCACATGCACAACGCCGATGCCGCCACCGCGTCCTGGCGTCAGGCCACGGAGTTCCTCGCACTGAGCGCAGCCATCCGCTAACCTTGCGACAAACAATGGAGGAACTGCAGATGGCAGGCGTTCTGGATGGGGTTCGGGTGGTGGATATGTCCGCCGGCCAGGCGGGCTCGGTGGCCGGTTTGCTGCTGGCGGAAGCCGGCGCCGAGGTGGTCAAGGCCGAAACCGAGGGCCGCGGCTTTCCCCGCAGCGATGCGCGCCACGCCATATGGAACCGCAGCAAGCAGAGCCTGGCCGTCGAGTTCGGCGATCCCGCCAGCCGCGCGCGCCTGGACCAGCTGCTGGCCGGCGCCGACGTGCTGCTGCACGACTGGACGCCCGCCGAAGCCGAAGGCCTGGGCCTCGCCGAGGCCGCCGTCAGCGCCAGCCACCCGCACCTGATCATCTGCAGCGTCGGCGGCTTCCCCGCCGGCCACCGGCTGCAGGACCTGCCGGTGGACGATCATATCGTGCTCGCCGAGGCCGGCATCCTTGATGAACAGGGCGCCGCGCACCGCGACGGCCCGATCTATCTGCGCTTTCCCCTGGGCAGCGCCCAGGCGGCCTATCTGGCGGCGTGCGGCGTCGTCGCCCGCTTGTTCGCCCGCGGGCGCGGCGCGCCGCCCGGACCGGTGCGCACCAGCCTGCTGCAAGGCGCCCTGGTCACCACCCAGTTCTTCTGGATCCGCGCCGCCCGGCCCGATCCCCTGCTCACCGCCGGGGGCAAGCGATCCCTCTATTCGCTCTGTGAATGCAAGGACGGGGTGTGGCTGCACCTGATGTCCTCGCCCGACTCCCTGCCGGCCATGCAGGCCGGATTGGCGAAGATCTCACCGGCCGAGGCCGAACGCGCCCTGGCCGAACGGGCGCCCACCCACACCATGCCGAACCTCCATTTGAACGTCCTGGTGTTCAAAACCCGTACGTCAGCCGAGTGGCTGCCGGAGCTGCGCGAGCACGATGTGGCGGTGATGCCGTCCCTGCCGCTCGGGGCGCTCTACGACGATGAGCAGACCCTCGCCAACGAACTGATCATCGATGTGGAAGACGCGGTGTTGGGCCGCACCCGCCAGCCCCGCTCGCCCATGGATGTCACCCCGCCGATGGCGGTCCAGCGCCCCGCCCCGCGCCTGGACGAGCACGCGCCGGACCTGTTCGCCCGCTGGACGCCCCGCCCCGCCCCGGCGGCGAACGCCGACCCGAAATCGACCCCGCTGAAAGGCCTGAAAGTCATCGACTTCGGCAACTTCCTGGCCGGCCCGCTGGCGCCGTCCATGCTCGCCGACCTGGGCGCCGACGTGATCAAGGTCGAAACCACAGCCGCCGAGCCCATGCGCAACACCCGCTGGGCCTTCATGGCCGCCAATCGCAACAAGCGCTGTCTGGCGCTCAATCTGAAAGCCCCTGCCTCACGGTCGATCGTCGAGGCCCTGGTGCGCCGCGCCGACATCGTCCACCACAATCTACGCATGCCCGCGGCCACGCGGCTGGGCCTGGATTACGAGAGCCTGCGGGCGATCAATCCCAAGCTGATCTACTGCCACGTCAGCGCCTATGGCGCCCGCGGCCCCCAGAAGGACTGGCCGGGCTTCGACCAGCTGTTCCAGGCCGCCAGCGGCTGGGAATACGAAGGCGCCGGCGCCGGAAACCCGCCCATGTGGCACCGGTTCGGGATGATGGACCACCTCTGCGCCTCGGGATCTCTTTACGCCATGCTCCTGGCCCTGATTGAGCGCGACCGCACCGGCGAGGGCCAGGCCTGCGCCGCCTCCCTGCTGGGGGGTTCGGCCTTCAGCCTGGAAACCGTGAAGGGCCCGGACGGCAAGCTCAGCCCCTTCCCGCGCCTCGACGCGATGCAGTTGGGCGTCTCAGCCCAGCGGCGGCTGTACAAATGCGCCGACGGCTGGATGGCCCTGGCGGCCGAAGCCAACGGCGCCTTTGATCGGCTACTGCGTGCGGCGGGCGCCGCCGATGTCACGCAACTGGAAGCCGCACTGGCCGCTTGCTCCCTGGACGGCGCCCTCAAGCTCGCCCGCGACGCCGGCGGCCTGGCCGTCCCCGCGCGGGAAAACCAACGCGACGCCTTCCTGGATGATCCGGCGCATCTGGCCAGCGGTCTGGTCGCCGATTTGCCGACCCCGGAGTACGGGATCTACCGCGCGCCGGGGATCTTCTGGGATTTCGAAAACCTCGCCACCCGCCTGGACAACGCCGCCCCGGCGCTCGGCCAACACACGGCCGAGGTGTTGGCGGAACTGGGCCTTGGCGCGGATGAGATCGCCACCTTGACCAAGGATGGCGTGGTAGCCTGAGGCGGGGCCCGCCGCCTCGCTGTCCCTAATCCCTGCGGAAATCCCCGCAACTGCGTGCTGGTCTCGCCCCGCGCGCGCCACTAGTGTCCCGAACCTGTTTGAGCCCACCCCAGCCACTACATCGAGCCACGCCATGCCCTTGTCTGACCCGCCGCCCCTCGGCGCGCGCATGCTTCCTGAGAACAGCTACCGGGATGTGGTGGTGATGGTCACCGGCGGCGGCACCGGTCTGGGCAAGGCCATCGCGCTGGAATTCGCCCGCCTGGGCGCCAAGGTCGCTGTCGTCAGCCGGAAGCCCGAGAACTGGCAGCTCGGCGTTGACGCCATCCGCGCCATCGGCGGCATCGCCGAGGGCGGCTCCATGGACGTGCGCGATGCGGCTTCGGTGAAGGCCGGCTTCGACGAGGTGGAGGCCAAGCTGGGGCCAGTCTCGGTGCTGATCAACAACGCCGCCGGCAACTTCGAGGTCCCCGCCGACCGGATGAGCCCCAACGCCTTCAAGACCGTCACCGACATTGTGCTGAACGGCACCTTCTACTGCACCCGCGAATTCGGTTTGCGCCGGATCGCCCTGAAGCAAGGCGGCGCGGTGCTCAACATCGGCGCGCCCTACTGGGCCACCGGCGGCCCCGGCACCTCGCACTCCGCCGCCGCCAAGGCCGGGGTGGTCAACCTCACCTGGTCGCTGGCTGTGGAGTGGGCGCCAGACAATATCCGCATCAACACCCTCGCCCCTGGCTATTTCCCCGAGCGGGACCGCTCCAGCCATTCGGTGGAGGCCGGCGGCAGCGCCGACAACGTCGATGAACAGATCGCGCGCCGGCTCATCACCATCCCCGCCGGCCGGGTTGGCTCGGCCCGGGAGTTGGGTTGGCTCTCCACCTTCCTGTGCTCGCCCTACGCCAACTACATCACCGGCCAGATCGTGGTGCTCGATGGCACCAACTGGCTGCGCCGCTGGCATACGATGCCATTCGAGCCGATCCGCGAGTCCTACGACCGCCGCCTCGCCGAAGCCAAGAAAGCCTGAGGGGATATAAGACCATGCCGCTAGCGCCTTCCTATCCCGCCGCCGCCTCCATGCTGGCCGCCGACACCTTCAATGGCCATGTCGCCCTGATCACCGAGCCCGGCGACTCGGTCGGCTGCGCCATTGCCGCGGAACTCGCCCGCAGCGGCGCCGTGGTGGTCCTCGCCGACCGTGACGCCGCCGCCTGTCAGGCCGCCGCCGCCGCCGTCGAGGCCGTGGGCGG
This sequence comes from Caulobacteraceae bacterium, assembly GCA_947475415.1. GTDB lineage: Bacteria > Pseudomonadota > Alphaproteobacteria > Caulobacterales > Caulobacteraceae > Phenylobacterium. The sequence goes on along the minus strand of CANJLH010000011.1, from coordinate 82,464 downwards.
CAAGACCAAGGTCGTCACCGGCGACCTCACCGACGCCGTCGCGGTCAAGGCGATCTTCGACGAGGCCGAGGGGGCGCTGGGCGCCGTCACCATCCTGGTCAACCACATCTGCGCCCGCCCCGACCTGCCGGTGGAGCTGATGGCCCTCGACCGCTGGCGCGCGGTGACACACGGCATGCTGGACACGGTGTTCAACTGCACCCGCGAACTGGGCGCGCGGCGGATCGCCGATGGCAAGGGCGGCTCGGTGGTCAACTTCGGCACCCCCAACATAGACACCGGCGGCGCCGGCCGCGCCGACATGACCGCGGCCCAGTCGGCGGTGATGAACCTTACCAAGTCACTGGCGGTGGAATGGGCGCCCTACAATATCCGCGTCAACTGCATCGCTCCCGGCTTTGTGGCCGGCGCGGAGGCGGGTCCGGTGGCGGAGTCCGACCTGGCCGTCACCGTTCCGGCCGGACGCCTGTGCGAACCGCACGAAGTGGCATGGGTGGCGGCCTATATGTGCTCGCCCTTCGCCGCCTATCTCTCTGGCGCCATCATGTCGATCGACGGCGCCAGCTGGGAGCGCCCGGGCCGCAGCCCCAACGCCTTCCAACCCATCCGCACTCGCTACGACGCGGCGGCGGCTTCCAACCACGGGCCGAAGTAGGGGCGCGGAGACTCCTCTTAGAACCCGTTCAACCGCGCAAACCGGTCGCGGTGGTAGGCGCGGTTGCCGAAGGCGGCTTCCACGGACCGGGCCCGCTTCAGGTAAAGGCCCGCGTCGTGGGCGTCGGTCATGCCGATGCCGCCGTGCATCTGGATCAGTTCGTTAGAGATATTGAACAGGGTCTCGCCGACCTTGACCTTGGCGACCGAGACCAGTTCGGCCACGTCATCGGCGTCCCGGTCGCAGGCAGAGAGCGCAGCTTCGGCGCAGGAACGCGCCAGTTCCAGATCGCCGTACATCTTAGCCGCCCGGTGCTGCAGGGCCTGGAATCCGCCGATCACCTGGCCGAACTGCACGCGGGTGCGCAGGTAGTCGAGGGTGAGTTCAAAGGCCGCCAGCGACATCCCCAGCATCTCGGCGCAGAGGCCCGCCCGGGCCCGGTCCAGAGTGGCTTCCAGCAGGGCCGCGCCCTCGCCTTCCGCGCCCAGCACCGCTTCCGCGCCGACCTTGACGTCCTTGAAGCCGATGTCCGCTGCGCCTCGGCTGTCGGCCAGCTGCAGGGGACGTCGATCCACGCCCGCCGCGTCGGCCGCAACTAGAAACAGGGTCACCCCCTTGGCGTCGCCCACATTGCCTGACGTGCGCGCGGCCACCACCAGCAGGCCCGCCGCCATCGCCTCCAGCACAAAGGTCTTGTCGCCGTTCAACACATAGCCGTCGCCGGACTTGGCCGCCTTCAGAGCGATCCGTTCCGGCGCGTGGCGCGGACCTTCATCCACCGCCAGGGCCGCCACCAGTTCGCCCGAGGCGATGGCCGGCAGATGCGCCTGTTTCTGCGCTTCGGTCCCGCCGCGCACGATGGCGCTGGCGCAGGCAAGCGCCGAGGACAGCAGCGGCGAGGCCGCGAGCGTGCGGCCGGCCTCCTCCAGGATCAGGCCCAGGGTCAGATAGCCCAGGTCAGACCCGCCGTAGGCTTCGGGGATCACGACGCCCGCCCAGCCCATCTCGCACATTTCGGCGTAGGCCGCCGGCTCATAGCCCAGCGGTTGGCCGGAATCGCGCATCTTACGGAAGGCCGTCACCGGCGATTGTTCCTGGGTCCAGGCGCGCGCCGCGTCACGGACCATGACCTGTTCTTCGGTCAGGAGAGCCATATCAAATATCCCGATAAATCAATGATTTTCAAGAAGACTTGGTCATATCAGGCAGACCGAGGATCCGCTTGGAAATGATATTGTTCTGCACCTCGAAGGATCCGCCATAGATCGACATCGCTTTGCCGCTCAGCCAGCTCCGAACGTTCTCGACCTCGGCCTCGGTGAACCCCTCGCCCTCCCAGCCGACGCCTCGGTTGCCCGCGATCTCGATCAGCAGCTCGGCTCGGACCTGGGCGACCTGGGTGGCGGAGTTTTTCAGGATCGAGGCCGCGTTGGACGCCCCGCTGGCGCCGCGGGACTCCGCCGCTACTCGGGCCAGGGTCAGACCGTGTGCCCGCGCATCGATCAGGTGGCTGGCGACGCGGCTGCGCAGGTCGACGTCGGCCAGTCGGCCGGCCTCGTCCACACCCGCATACTTCTTGGCGATGTTCTGCAGAGGCGGCGGTTCGGCGGCCACCCGGCCGCCGCCGGTCTGGCTGGCGCGCTCGTGCTGCAGCAAGCGTTTGCCGACGGTCCAGCCGTCGTTGACCTCGCCCAGCACGGCGTCCTTTTCCGCCACCGCGTCGGTGAAGAAGACTTCGCAGAACACCGAAGCGCCGGCGATCAGCTTGATTGGACGCGGGTCGATCCCCGGCTGATGCATATCCACCAGCAGGAAGGTGATGCCGTCATGCTTGCGCGCGGCGGGGTCGGTCCTGACCAGCAGGCCGCACCAGTCCGAGTGGTGCGCGCCGGAGGTCCAGATCTTGGAGCCGTTGATCCGCCAGTGGTTGCCGGCGTCCTCGGCCTTGGTCTGGAGCGCCGCCAGGTCGGAGCCGGCGTTGGGTTCGGAATAGCCCAGGCACCAGCGCACCTCGCCGCGGACGATCGCCGGGATGTGCTTGTCCTTCTGGGCCTCGGTCCCGTACTCCAGGATCGTCGGCCCCACCATCGAGATACCCATGCCGGCCAACATCGGGTTGAAGGCGTTAATGCGCCCCATCTCCTGTTGCAGCACGCGGGCCTGCAGTCCGTTAAGGCCACCCCCGCCATATTGCGTCGGCCAGGTCGCAGCGCCCCAACCCTTGTCGGCCATGCGCTGCTTCCACAGCGCCACGTCACCTTCGGGCTCTGGTCCTTCCATGATCGCCATCGCCAGGCCTGGCTTGTCGCGCAGGGAGGCCGGAAAATTCGCCTCCAGCCAGGCGCGGGCTTCAGCGCGGAACGCCTCCAGGGCCGCCTCAGTCGTATCCGTCGTCATGAAATCTCTCTCCGCAAAATGGCGGGCCGTATATGCAATAGGGCGACACCAGGTCGAGAAGGCGCCGCAAGTCGCAGACTTCGTTGGGGCTCGGGGTCGCGCGTCAGATCGGGACCGCGACCTCGGCCTCGCCGATCACCAGCCGCTCGCCCTTGTCGTTGTCGCCCCAGACCTCAAGGCTGATGAACCGCTCGCCGTTCTCGTCGCGAATAGCGGTGACCTTGCCGCTCTCGATCAGCGTGCGGCCCCGGATCCACGGCCGGCGCGATTGCATGCCCACCTTCGCCACCCGGCCGACCTCCTCGCCCACCCACTCCCGCAGAAGGGTGTGCAGCAGCGCATGGATGAATGGGCCCATGCCGATGGCGGCCTCGAATCCCTCATGATGGCCGACGGAGTCGTCCATGTGGTGGCCGGCGAACTCATAGTTCACCCCGGCGTAGCGGTTCCAGAGTTGATAGTCGCCCGGCCGGGTTAGCGGCGGCACGACGTCGCCCACCTTCACGGTCTTGGGGTCGAGCTTTGGAACGACGGCGCCGGTTGCGGGGATATAGACGGAGGGAACATAGGTCTCGGTCATCGGGGCGCTCACAGGTAACGGATGAGGTCGGAGCGCGACACGCGCACAAGCTCACCCTTCTGATTGGTCCAGCGGTCTTCGCGGGTGGTGAACAGCATCAGGCCAAGGCGGCCCTGCTTCTCATGATAGCCCGCCAGATTGACCGCGCTCTTGATCACGTCCCCGGGCCGCATGCGAACCCCGGTGTGGGTGACCACCAGGCCGGCGAAGATATTGGCCTTGAACTCCGGACAGGGGATGCCGAGGTTGATCTCCGGCCACGGCCGCGAGGCCTCCGGCCCCATGTTGCCTGGCGGGTCCGCCCGCATCCAGGCGAAGGGGTTGAACTCCTCCGGCGCCACCAACCCGCCCCAGCGGGTGGTCTTGGCGTAGGCTTCGTCCCAGTACATCCGGGGAGGCTTTTCCGGGAAGTACATGGTTATCGCCCAGTTGCGGATGGACACGGGGTCGATTGGATAGGACGTCGACCATTCGTACTCACGTCCGACGGCGGCGGCCATTTCCGGGCTGATCAGGGTTTCTTGGCTCATGGGTTCTCCGTTGCCGCAAGACTAGCAAGGGGTGGTGGCCGTCGGCTAGGGGAAAGGTCTATCCCCATAGCCGACCGCTGGCGATCCGGGCGCCCTCGACCATCGCCTCCAGCTTTTTCCAGACGATGTCGGGGTGCACGGTGGGAAATCCAGCGAAGGTGGAGAAGCCGCAGTCCGAACCGGCCATCACCCGTTCTCTTCCAACCACGCCGGCGTAACGCTCCAGTCGCTGGGCGACCAGTTCGGGATGCTCGATGTAGTTTGAGGTGGAATCGATCACGCCCGGGACCAGCACCTTCTCGGCCGGGAGCTTGACCGTCTTGAACACCGCCCACTCGTGCTCGTGGCGCGGATTGGCGCCTTCCAGCAACAGGAACCGGGGCTTTGCGGCCAACACCAGGTCGGTCAGCTTTTCCAGGGCGATGTCGCGGTGGTGCGGCCCCGGATAATTGCCCCAGCATATGTGCATCCGCACCTGTTCGGCCGGGATATTGCGCAGGGCGTGGTTCAGGGCCGCAAGGTTGCGCGCTACGACCTTCAGGAAATCGTCGTCGCTCAGGTGCGCGAAGGCCAGGTGGCGGCCCATGGCCAGGTCCGGGCTATCGATCTGCAGCTGAAATCCGGCGGCGGCGATCGCCTCATATTCCGGCTGTAGGGCAGCGGCCACCGCCTCAATATAGGCATCCTCGGTCGGGTAGAATTCGTTCTTCTGGAACACCGAGACCACGCCCGGCGACGCGGCGTTCATGAACGCCCCCACGGGTTCGGCTGCGGCCACGGCCGCCTTGAAGTTGGCCAGGTCCTCGTCCAGCGCGGTTGTGTTCTTCACCGCCACCGGACCCTGGCAGCATTCGCCGCCGGCCTTTGGCACCACGCCGCCGATCTCCACCAGGTGCGCGGCGAATTCCCGGTAGTCGCCCAGGTCCGCCGCCACATGGCCGCGAAACGAGCCCCCAAAACCGGTCAGACGTTCGGAGACATAAGTCGCATAGCTGGGCTTGGAGTATTCCCCGTCGCTGACCAGATCGACTCCGATCTCCACCTGTCGGCGCACCACCGCGGCCACCTGGTCAGTGATCTCCCTGGCCAACGCGGCGACGTCCACCGGGTCCCCGGCAGCGCGGGCTTGCATGAGCGAAAGCAGATGGGCGGGCCTAGGCAGGCTGCCCACGTGGGTGGTGAGAATGCGGCTGTCAGTCATGCCAAAAGCGAATGCCGGGACACGCGGCGTTTGTCTACGCCCCGCGCCCCGCAATCGTCAGGCCGCCTTCGCCAATTCAGGCCGAGGCAGGCGGAACAGGCGCGCGGCGTTGAGGCCCAGAATGTCGGCCTTGTCCTCTTCGCTGATGTCGATGCCGTCGAACAGCTCAGCCACCACCTGCTTGGATTTCGGCCAGGTGCCCTCGTTATGCGGATAGTCCGCGCCCCACATCAGCGCCTTGGGGCTGGTCACTGAGCGGCTCATGATGCAGGCCCGGTCGTACTGGAACGAGCAGGAAACCTGGCGGGCGATGATCTCCCGCGGGGTCAGCGACAGCTTCGGCCGCACGAACATGTGGTGGGTCTCGTAGACCTCGTCCATCCGTTCGGCCAGCGCCGCCAGCCAGCTGGCGCCCGACTCGATGCAGGCGACCTTGGCGCCCGGGAAGCGATCGAGGGTCCCGCCGGCCACCAGGTGCATGATCGAGTGCATGCCGTCGCAGGCCTGGATGGTGTAGTTGATCACCGCCCCGCCCGGCCCCTTTTGGGCGCGCACGTCCTCGCGGCCGGTGCCGGTGTGCAGCACCATCACCACGCCATGTTCCTGGGCGGCCTCAAACACCGGGTCCCAGGCCTCGTCGTTGTAGAACGGAATGCCCTGGCCGTTTTCGATCAGGCTCGGCAGCATGGCCGCGGTGAAGCCCAGGCCCGCCAGGCGCTTGATCTCGCTCACGGTGTTCTTGAAGTCGTGCACCGGCAGGATGCCGCAGCGCACGAAGGTGTCCAGGTGACCGCCGAGGAACTCATTGTTCCAGTCGTTATAGACCTGGGCGCTGGCCAGTTCGGCTTCCGGATGCTCGATCTTGGTCAGGAACAGGCCCTGGCTGGGGAAACAGATCTCTGCGTCTATGCCCTCATGCTCCATGTCGACCAGCCGGCCCGGGATTTCGCGCACTCCGATTCGGTTGGACCGGCCGAACTGCTCGACGTTGGGATCAGTCACCGGCGGCGGCGTATTCAGGGCGGCTTTGCTGACCACCTTCTTGCCGTACATCATGAAGCGGAAGCCGTCGCGGACCTCCACATGGATGCCGTGTTCCCGCAAAGAAGGCGGCAGACCGTCGAGAAACAGGTTGGCGGGCTCGACGATGTGTCCGTCAGCGCTGAAGACAAAGTGCGACATTGGCAATTCCTGGGCTTGAAAAGCGGTCTCGAATGGCGGCCAAATAGGACCGCGTCTGGTAACTTATAGAGTATCGAATTAAAGTTGTCAGGCCGACGAAGGCTGCGGATGGAGGAAATTCCCATGGCGATGGATCTTGATGTGCGGGTCGCCGCGTCGCTAATCGATCTCACCGGCGGTTTCGCCCCGGCCGAAGACCTGATGTCACCTGACGTCCCTGCTGACGACCCGCATTATCGCGAGAGCGTGTCGATGTGGATTTTCGACGACGCCAACCGTATCCAGCTTCCACGCTTCCTGGTGGAGGACATCGCCGGACGCCGCGACGAGCGACTTACTTTCTTCAATCTGGCCTTTCCCGGCGGCCGCTCCCTGGTGGAGTGGGGCCAGGCGCCCGCCCGGCCGATGGCTGGCGCCGACGGGCGGCCTACCGTCTATGGCGCCGGCGGCATGGCGTTCCACTGCATTGAACCCTTCCATCGCTGGCGCGCGGAGTACTCCGGCGAGATGTTCGACACCCGCGCGGCCGACCTTATGTTCGCCGCCCCCGCCGGCCCCCGCGTGCCCGTGCAGGTGGAGATCGAAACCCGCTCGGTGGTTCCGCTATGGGTGCATGGCCGCATGTCCACCGCGGGCGCCCAGATGATGGCCGAAGATTCCGAGGCCCGCCGCTTCACCGGAAACGGTTTCCGTTACGAGCAGCTTGTGCAGGCCGAGGGTTGGGTGAAGATCGGCGACGAGACCCGCATTGATTTCTCCGGCCGCGGCCTGCGGGTGCACCGTCGCTCTAGCCGCATCTCCGCCGGCTTCCGCGGCCATGTCTGGCAGTCCGCGGTGTTCCCCTCCGGCAAGGGCTTCGGCTACACCATATTTCCGCCCCTGCCCGACGGCGCGCCGACCTTTGGCGAGGGCTATTTCTTCGATGGCCGCCAGATGATTCCGGCTGAACCGGTGGACGTTCCGTGGATGCGGGTGGCGACCCCCAACGCCCAGGACGTGGGCTTCACCCTGCGCACGGCGAACGGCGACGTCCGCATCGATGCGGTCACCGGCCCCACCAACTTCTCCACCGTCCGCTCCGCCGCCGACGGGGATGCCGATCCCTTGCTGCAGCAGCAGGGTTCGGCGCTCTACAGCTTGGGCGGTGAAAGCGCCTACGGCATGATCGAGCGCTCGAGCTACCGTAGTCAGCTGACCCTCGAACGCTAGCTCACTTCGCCGGAACGATCCGGAACAGGTCCCCGGAATCCGTCAGGAAATAGAGGTAGCCCTCCGGTCCTTCCGCCACGTCGCGGATCCGGTCGACATCGGTGAGAATGGTTTCCTGCAGCACCGCCCGATCGGCGCGCACCACCACCCGGTAGAGGGTCTTCTGCTTTAAGGAGCCAACGAACAGGCTGCCCTTCCAGCGCGGAAACGCCTTGCCCGAATAGACCGCCACCGCAGACACCGCCGGCGACGGAACCCAGCTCACCACCGGCTGCTCCATGCCTGGCTGATCCGGATTCGAAGCGATCGGCCTTGCGTCATATCGATGGCCCCAGGTTATCGCCGGCCAGCCGTAATTGCGGCCTGCCCGCACATGGTTCAGCTCATCGCCCCCCCGCGGTCCGTTCTCGGCCTCCCACAGTTCGCCATCGGCGTCGAAGGCGAAGCCGAGGGGCTCGCGGTGGCCGTAACTGAACACATAGGGATAGGCGCCCGGCCGGCCGACGAAGGGATTATCCGGCGCATAATGCCCGTCGTCGGTCATTCGCAGGATCTTACCCTGCGGGCTGCCCAGATCCTGAGATGGCGCAGCCGCGGCCGTACCTGCGTAGTCGTGATCCGACCAGGGCGTGCTGAGATAGAGCCGGCGCTGCTTGTCGAACGCCATGCGCATGGCGTTGATCTGCGGCAGGGGGAATTCCAGCAGCGTTCTGTCGTCCAACCAACGATCGCCCACGATCCGCCCGCGGGAAATCCGCGCCTGGACGAAAGGCTCACCCCCCGCGACGGCAATTCGCCGCGTAGTGCCCAAATAGACCCAGCCGTTGGACTTCGCGTCCGGATGCACCGCCACGTCCAGCAGGCCGCGCTTGAAATAGGTGTTGAGGCTGGCCGCATCTCCCGTGGGCGCGCCCCTTACCGGATCCGGCGCGAGCCGGCCCTTGTCGACGATCCGCAGCGCGCCGGCGATCTCGGTGATGAGAATGCGGCCATCCGGCAGGAAATCGAAGCCGTAGGGAACGCCGACCTTGACTACATGCTCCACGCGGAAATCCGCGACGGCGCTGCGCACAATCCCCTTGGGCGGCCCCAGGGACGGAATTTCCGGCGCCGATACATTGGCGTCAGCCGCCACCGCCTTGGACGACTCTTTCAGATATGCCACCAGCTCGCCGATCGCCGGGGCGTCCAGAACGCCCTCAAAGGCCGGCATCTGCGGAGCATGGCCCTTGGCGATGCTTAGCGCGATGGCCGCGTCGCCGCCGCCGTATTTCCAAACCGGGTCCACAAGGTTGGGCGCCTGCGCGCCGCGGCCGCCCGGCCCGTGGCAACTGGCGCAAAGCTGGTCGTACCGCTTGCCACCGGGCGTGGTTGGTGGCGGCGTCTCCAGCCCCACCTGCGCCGCCGCCGGCGTCCAGACCGCCAGCGCCCCAAGGACCGCCAATGCCCATGCCGCCTGACGCATAATCTACCCCCCCTTGGCTTTCGTTCGACCCATTGAGCCGCACCCCGGGGCGCGGCGCAACCCACCTGCGTGCGTCAGCGGATCGCCACCGGCGTCCCGCGATAACAACCCACCGTATAGGGGTACTCCTTGGTTGCGTGGTAGTGGTACTGGACCGTCTGAACGCCATTGATGGTCAGCGCATGGCTATGGCCATGGCACTCGTCCAGGTCGGCGTTGGTGAGCGGTTTGCCGCCCTCGCCGCGGAGGCCGTAAAGGCCGAACCCATCGGCGATATAACCCACCAGCGGCGAATGCGCCGCCGGATCATCCTGTGCCTGCAGGCAGCGCGAGACATTGTGATAGTGATAGATGCCTGCGCCCTGCGGGTGGCCGTCGCAGCTGTCCTGCACCTCATGGGCCACCGCGTCGCGGCCATCGGCGTCCAGGGCGTTGAATATCCGCGCACCGGACAGCAGCACCCCGATCGCCCCCAACCCCGTGCAGGTCGGATTGGGCGCTGCAACCGGATTGGCCGGCAGGCCCCAGGCGATGGCGACGCTCTGGATGCGGTTCGGATTGGCGTCGTATTGCCGGGCGGGATCCGTGGCGGCGATGGGGAAATTGCCCGTCACGTGACTCGGCAAGCCGTTGCCGTCGACCTGACGCGAATTGCCGGCGATCTGGGTGACGAAACTGGACGCCCAGGTCACCGCCCCCTGAACGGCGAGCTTCGCCGTTGAATCCCACGTCAGGCCGTCGGCGCTGACCCAGGGCGACTTGCCCGGCGGATTGGGGCTGCTCGGGTTGGTGCAGGAGAAGACAAAACCGACCCTGGGCATCGTGGTGGAAAGCTTGCCATCGCCAATGGGGATCCGGGCCGGGTCAATGGCGGCAGACGGCGCGGAGGCCGCCGGCGTCACTGAAGTTGCGCCTGACGCGGCGCCCGTGCCCGCCGAATTCGTGGCGGTGACCGTGCAGCTGTAGGCGGTCCCATTGGTCAGTCCGGTCACGGTGATCGGGCTCGCCGCCCCGTTCGCGATCAAATTAGCCGCCCCTGCGCTGCAGGTCGCCGTGTAGCCGCTGATCGCCCCGCCGCCGTTGGATGCGGGCGCGGTGAAGGCGATGGACGCCGACCCGTCGCCGGCGGTGGCGTTACCGATGGTGGGCGCGCCGGGCCGTGTCACAGCAACCGTCGTCCCGCCTGAAGCGCTGGTGGTGGGGCCGCCGCCGTCGCCGCCGCCGCAGGCGGTCAGGCACAAGGCCGACAGGACCGGCGCGGCCCAAAGCCTCCGCGCCGTCAGAAACCAGCCAGCGATACCCTGCAAAGTCGCCCCCCGCCACCGGACCGAAGCTACCCGTCGTTGCTGGCGCGGGCGGCCCATCTGAAGCTTCCACGGCTCAGGCGGCCCAATCCGTCGCCGGTTCAACGGCGGCGGCGCGGGCGGGTATATTTCGCCCTACTCCCAAAATTTGGTGGCGAACCGGATTGATCGAAAAACGAGTCCGCCTCTCACCCCTCGGGCAGTTGGCCGCTGATCGCCAACCGGATGAGGGTGGCGCTCATCCATCCGGCGGCGAAGCCCCGATCGACGGCGATTTCCGAGCCAGTGATCTCCCGCGCGTCGTCGCTGCACAGGACGCAGATGGCCCGGCCGGCGTCCTCGGGCTGCATGCGCGCCTGGCCGAACACTCCGCCGCTGGACTGGCCTTCCTTCCACTTGCCGCCGCTAGCCTCCGCGCGGGAGCGGGCGTTGCCCTCGGTGGCCACTGAACCCATGATCACCACATTGGCCCGCACCCCGGTCCCGAAATTCTCCACCGCGGTGACCTTGGTGAAATGGATCAGCCCGGCCTTCGAGGCGCCGTAGGGTCCGTGGTTGAACAGCGCCTGCACGCCGGCAAACGAGGCGATATTGATGATCACCCCGTCGCCTCTGGCCTTCATGTGCGGCAGCACCCCCTTGGTCATCAGGAATGCGCCTTTCAGATTTGGGTCCAGCGCGGCGTCCCATTGATCCTCGGTCACCTGCTCGATGGCCGGTGTCGGCAGCGTGGTGGCGGCGTTGTTGATGAGAATGTCGACCTTGCCGTGCCTGTCGAGCGCGGCGGCGATCGCACGCTCACAGTCCGCGCTCTTGACCACGTCGCCTTGCACAAAGCTGAACGGCAGGCCCTCGCCCACCAGGGCCGCCTCCACCTCGCGTCCCGTCGCCTCGCGCCGCGCCATCGCCACCACCGTCGCCCCGCGCGCCATGAGCGTCCTGGAGATCCCAAGGCCAATGCCGGAGATCCCCCCGGTGACGACGGCGACCTTGCCATCGAGCCGAACCGTCATTCTTCCTCCCTGGCCGCCTGCGGCGCCGTCACTGCTGTTCGAGGCGATTGTATCGACGCGGCGCCCGGACTCCAGGCCCGTCTGGATTTGGATCACAGAACTCTAGGCGCCGCGCCTCCGGATTTCGATTGGCGAAAGACTCAATCGAGCTACCCTGCGTGGATGAGACGCCGAGCCCAGACGGCGCAGGGAGGACACGGCATGGCCCAGCCCACGGAAGTGACGGATTTCGAAGTCCCCGGCCATGTTCCGCCGCACATGGTCCGAGACTGGGCCTTCGCCACGGCGCCCGGCGCGCTTGAGGACCCGTTCTCGGCCCTGTCCGTGCTCTATGATGGGCCGGACATCTTCTGGACGCCCCGCGTGCGGTTCGGCGCCCCAGCCTGGGTGGTTACCCGTCATGACCTGATCTGCGAGATCGCCAAGGACCCGGCGACCTTTTCCAGCACCTACCAGTCCGGATTTTCGCAGCTGATCGGCGAGGACTGGGATCTCATTCCGCTGGAGAAGGACCCGCCTGACCACGACAAGTATCGCACCCTGATGAATCCCCTGTTCTCGCCACGCCAGGTGGCTCGGATCGAGGGCAGCGTGCGCGGCACGGCCGAACGCCTGGTGCGGACCCTCGCCGCCCAGGGCCAGGGCGACCTGATGGCCGGTTTCGCGCGGCCATTTCCGGTTTCGGTGTTCCTGAGCCTGATGGGGCTGCCCGCCGAGTTGACCCCCCAATTCCTCGGCTGGGAGGACGGCCTGCTGCATGGCAAGACCCCTGAGGATCGGGTCGATGCGGCGATCGCCATCAAGCAGTACCTGACCGGTGTGATCGCCGAGCGCCGGCGTATGCCCACCGACGACCTGGTCAGTTTCGCTGTCACCAGCAAGGTGGATGGCCGCCCCCTCGACGATGAGGAGATCATGGGTATCTGTTACCTCTTGTTCGTGGCGGGGCTCGACACCGTGGCCTCCACCCTTGGCTTCGTATTCAAGCACCTGGCCGAGGATCAGGCCAATCAGCGGCTGCTGCGCGACGAGCCCGCCCTGCGCCCGGCGGCCATCGAGGAGTGCCTGCGCGCGTTCTCGGCGACCACCTCTCACCGGCTGCTGACCCGCGACATCGACTTCCACGGCGCGCCGATGAAGGCTGGCGACCGGGTGACGGTCTGCTGGGCGCTGTCAGGTCTGGATGATCGCGAATTCTCAGATCCGCGCCGCATCGACTTCCACCGTGAGAACATCCGCCACACCACCTTCGCCGTCGGTCCGCACCGCTGCATCGGTTCACACCTGGCGCGGCGTGAACTGCGCATCGCGCTGGACCTGGTGCTTGAGCACATGCCCAATTTCCGCATCACCCCCGGCGAGCGCGCCGTCACCCACGCCACCGGCGTGTTCGGCGTCGACTACCTGCCCTTGACTTGGGGATAGTGGTGGTGGCGCTTGGCGCGATAGGATCGAGGAACGATCGCGGCCCTCGCGCCCCCCAGACAATCTCCGGAAAGGCGGAACAATGAAGTCGATCATGGAGTACCAGGGCAAACTCCTCAATCACGTGGAGACCCTCTACCGGCCCGGCGAACGCGAGCTGGCCATCGAACTGGCGCTGGCGCTGGGGTGCGCGATCACCGACACCGGTTTCAAGGGTGATGGCGTCGACACCTTCCTGGCGGTCCACCCCAATCCGGAAGACCAGAATTCACAGAACAACGTCTTCTACATGTCGCAGATCCGACCCGAACAGCTGGCGGTGGAAGCCCGCCTGAAGCGGTTGAGCGAGGAGGAATCGGACTTCGCCCGGCTGCTGGAGAACTATCGCGTCGCCGCCCGCACCAAGCCGTTTGGTGTCCCTCACTTCGCCCTGCGCTACTTATCCGGGCGCGATGTCGAGGACGCCGCTGAGCGGATCAATACGTCCTTGAAGCCGAAACTGAAGGATCGCCTGCACCTTCGTATCTTCCGACCCGAGGACGCCGACGCCGCCGGCGAAAATGTCATCCAGGGTTTCCTGTATCAGGACGTAATTGTCTCCGGCTCCTTCCTCATGGGACAACTGATCGAGATGCAAACCCGGCCCTGAAAACCGCGACACGTACGTGGACCGCCCCCCCGCCGGTGAGACGACCCGGTCGGGGACCGCGCAATGAGCCAATGTCGGCGTTACCCCCGCCCTCAGTTTTCCCGTCTCATTCAGCCGTGCGCTCAAACGCTTCTGAATGCAGCAAAATCGGTACCTGTGCCGGTTTCTCAGATCGAACACAGGCCTTACTGGCTCGCAAGAACGCCTTCCACCCGCCCGTCCTTCAGCGTGACCCGGCGGGTGCAGCGGGCGGCGACGTGTTCGTCATGCGTGCAGATCAGGAAGGTCGTTTTGTCTTCGCGATTGACCTCGCGCATCAAGTCCAGGACTTGCTCGGCGGCGACGCGATCGAGGCTTCCCGTCGGCTCGTCAGCCAGGACCAAGTCTGGCTTATTCATAAGCGCGCGCGCAATGGCGACGCGCTGCTTCTGTCCGCCAGACAGACGCGTCGCGGGAAAGTCCATCCGGTCCGATAGACCCACGCGGACCAACAATTCGCGCGCTCGGCTCCGCATTGCAGGTGTAATCCCGCCCGCCGGCGCCGCCGCCGGAAATGCGACGTTTTCGGTCGCTGTGAAATCCGGAAGCAGATGGTGAAACTGAAAGATGAACCCGAGGCGTTGGTTGCGAAACTGCGCACGCTCCAATTCTGACAGGCCCTCGACATGCTGGCCTCCGATTATGATGGTTCCCAAGGTTGGCCTAAGCAAAAGCCCGACAATCGACAGCAGAGTCGACTTGCCTGATCCCGAGGCGCCCAGGAGCGCCGCCAGTTCACCAGGCTCCAGCTTGAGATCGACACCTTTCAGAACCTCGGTGAGTTCATCACCGTTGCGGAAAGTCATGCCAATCCCGCGCGCATCAAGAACCGCGCTCATTGCTGGATCGCCTCCAGGGGATCGAGCCGCGCGGCCGATCGGGCGGGAATGACCGACGCCAGCACGGCGCCAAGGGTTGTGAGCAGGAAAACTGCGACATAGCCGCCTTCGTTTGGCGCGATTGGGAGCGCCGTGGTTCCGTCTGGCTTTGTCATTGTCGCCAGCCAGGAGCAAAGCGCAAAGCCACCAACACAGCCTAAACTCGCGCCGACCATGCCAATGAGCAGCCCCTGCAAAACGAAGACAGCGGCGATGAACCTCTTCGACACGCCGAACGCGCGCATGATGCCGACCTCGCCTCGTCGTCGATTGGCGGAGAGACTGAGCGCGCTGGCGATGCCAATGAGCACGGATATCAATGAGAATATCTGGATGAGTGTCCCGGTCTGCGCCTGGGCGGCCAACGCACCTTCGAGGTTAGCGTTTTTCTGTTGCCACGACGTGGCGCGAAGGCCGGTGGCCTCGGCCATGAAGGCTGCGAACTCCCGCGCGCGCGCGGGATCAACCAGCTTAACTTCGATATTGGTCACGCCTTCTGGCAGCAGAAACAAAGGACGCGCGGTCTGAATTGAGAGATAGGCTACGCGCTCATCCAGACTTTGTAGCCCGGTCTGGAAAATGCCGCGCACAATGAGCAGACGATCGACGCCGCGATCAGTTCGAAACAGCACTGGCTGACCGGCCGACAATCCCAGATTTTCCGCGAGCCGCACGCCGATCAGAATGCCATCCGCGCCAAGGCCAGAGTCGCCGCTGACAATTTCCGTGCTGATCGGCGAGATCGCGTCGAGACCCAAGGGATCGATCGCTGTCACGGCGACTGGCGCCACCGCTTCCCCCTTCACTAGAAACGCACTTCCGGAAATCTGCGGGCTGATCGCCGAGACAGACGTCTCGCTGCGCAAGAGCGCCACCGTCGACGACCAAGCGCGAATCTGCCGGCGTTGAAACGTCGACACGATTGCAGTGGATTCAACGTCAGCGTCGGGACTGGGCAGGACGCGCGCGACCCGCGTCGGGGGCTCTAAGGAAACGTGTGCGCTGTTGGCGGTCACATCGTCGGTCAGACGTATCGCCAGCCCTTGAATTAGCGCGGTGATGAAGACAAACGCCATCACGCCCAAAGCGACTCCTGAGATCAGCAAGCCGGTTTGGGCGGGGTTGGATAAGAGATAGCGGCGCGCAACGCTTAATGCGAACATTCTACTTACGCCCTCGGTGCAGCGCCTGGCTGCAGGCGAACACTTACCCGTGCAGACGGCCTGACCTCGGCGGGCGTCAGGACAACGCGGTCGCCAGCGGCCAGACCTCGTTCGACGATCGCATTCAACGACGGCCAATCGGCAATCTCAATAGTGCGCGCACGCACAATTCCATTCTGATCGACGACATAGACCTTCGGCGCTGTCGTGGCGTCGATCACGGCTTGCCGCGGCACGACGATCCCCGCCTCGCGCCGTGCGACGATGATTGTGACATCCACGGAACGGCCAGACGGAATGTTCATTGCCTCGACCGGAACGAGTTTGATCAGACGCCCGCCAGTCATTGGATCCACACGCGGCGACACCTCACTTATGCGCGCCGCAAAGATCGCGTCGGTTCCGGACAGCGCCGCACGCGCGGACATGCCAGGCCGCAAAGCGTCACCGTAAGCTTCATCTACGTCCGCCTGCAGTTCCACGCCATCGCGCGAGCCAAGTTGAAAAAGTGTCGTCTCCGGCGAAATCACCTGACCGTTGTCGATTGGGCGCACCAGCACGACGCCCGCTGTTGGCGCCCGGATCGTGAACTCGCCAGTCTGCGCGGCGGAAGCGCGCAGATCAGCAGCGGCGGCGGCGAGGCCGGCTTCAGCAGATTGCAGCGCGGCGCGCGCCTCATCGAGCGCCGCCGCCGAGGCAAAGCCGCGATCCGCCAGAGCGCGCGTGCGGTTGAATGAGAGCCGGGCGCGGTTGACCTCGGCGCGCGCCGCCGCCACACGCGCACTGCCTGCTTCGGTTTTAGCCTGCTCCACCGTGGAGCGGATAATCGCTAACGGTGCGCCGAGTGCGACAACATCGCCGTCGTCGTGCAGCAGGTGAACGACTTGCCCAGCATTCGGTGAGCGGACATCGATCAGACTATCTGGCCGAACCCGCGCCACGACGGACAGGGCCACCTCAACGCTTCTAGGGTGAATCTCAAGCACGGCTATCTGCGGCGGCCGCAGAAAAAACCAGGCGATGACGCCGATGAAGACGGCGCCAAGCGCGGCTGTCGCGAAATACAAGGGTCGCCGCACTGTACATTCCCCTTTGACAGCGTCGCGATGCAATCCACCACGCGGCACGGAAGCTAACTGCCTTCATGCAAGTAAGCACGCCAGGTGGCTTCCCGTGCAATAGGTCCCCAAGTGAGCCGTGATGGTCGCCATTTCCAACCTCCGGACGTCATCTTGCGCCCGGTGTCGGAATCCAGATCTCGTTGCGCCGCATAAACCAGAGCGTCCAGGGCGGATTGTAGCGTGCGAGTGAAGGAGCTCCGATAGCGCGGAGCTGCTGGCGCTTCATGAACGCCCTGAGGTCTTCGGTTTGGCGTCCGACGTCGTCCAGTCGCGCCAATCCGGAAAAGCGCACCACGGCATAACGCTGCGGCGGGATGGGAACGAGGCGCACGCGGGCGTCGTTCGGGGCCGGCAGCGTCCCAAGCGTATATTTGCTCGGCATTGTGAAGCGAACAACCCATGCCCCGTCCCCGCCAGATTGGGTGACCGGCGCGGTCATCGCAATGGTTTCTCCGCCCGCGCGCTCTTGCACGACAGGCGCTGTCATGGCGATCGTTTGACGGCGCGTATTGGCCCCGAAGATGTAGGCGGCAAGCAATCGAAATCCCGCGTTCGAGGCGTCGTCGCGACTGCCTGTGACGCTGACTTCGGCGACGACAAGCGCGGGATAGTCGCGCACCTCGAACTTACCTTCGTGACTCACAATTACGAATGCCGGCTCTTCGGTCGCCATCGCCACCCCTCCAAACAAGAACAAGGCGCACAGCAACCCCAACAGCCCATGTCTCATCATTGGCAAACGACCTTCAAAGTCTATTGGTTCCACCCTGCATCACGCGCACACGGTCGCAGATAACAAAGACGTTGGACGGAACTCCGGGGATAGCAGCAATCGCCCATTTTTGTAGAATAGGCCTAGCTGGCCGGCGGTCGCCGATGTCGCGCAGACGGACCTTGTTGGAACGGGTATCGTGTCGTAATCGCGCCACCGACGATACTCCCGACCCATTCTAGATTTTCTGTCGTTCGGGGTTGAACAATCCCGTCGCCTCGCAACCCCGGAGCCCCCATGGACCCCCTGGAACGCCTGATCGCCATCGAGGACATCAAACAGGTGGAGGCCGCCCGCAATCGGACGCTCGACACCAAGGATTGGGCCGGCTACCGGGCCATCCACGTCGCCGAACTGGTCTCTAACTCGTCGCCCGACCAGCCGCTCAACGGCGTCGACGCCATGATCGATTGGCTGGCCAATGAGCTCAAGGATGCGCTGAGCATCCATCACTGCCACGGGCCGGAGTTCAGCTTCGACGGCTCCGACAAGGCGCATGTGATCTGGGCCTATGAGGCTATGACCCTGTTCCGCCGGCCTACTGGCGACATCAAGCGCCATGGGCTGGGGTTCTATCATGTGGATTACGTCCGCCGCGACGGCCGCTGGCTAATCGCCAACCGGCGCCAGGAGCGGCTGCGGGTCGACGAGGGCGGCGCGACGCTGGCGAATTAGGTTGCGGAGGACTATCTTCCGCCCAGAGCAAGCTCTCTCCTTTGAAGGAAACCGCCGATGCAACTCGAAGACATGATTCTCGTCAGCGTGGACGACCACGTGAACGAGCCGCCGGACATGTTCAAACGCCACATCTCGCCCAAGTTCAAAGGTCAGGAGCCGCATGTGGCGGTCACCGAACACGGCCAGGCCTGGGTGATCGAGGGCAATAAGGTCACCGGCCTCGGGCTCAACGCCGTAGTCGGCCGGCCCAAGACCGAATATGGCCACGAGCCCACCTCCTACGACCAGATGCGCAAGGGCACCTATGACATCCATGCCCGCATTGGCGATATGAATGTCAACGGCGTGCTGGGCTCGCTGAACTTCGCCGCCTTCCCCGGTTTCGCCGGCAACCGATTCATCCAGCAGAAGGACAAGGCCCTCGCTCTGGCCACCATCCAAGCCTACAACGACTGGCACATCCAGGACTGGTGTGGGCCCTATCCAGGGAGGATGATCCCACTGGCGCTGCTGCCCATGTGGGATGTGGGCCTCACCATCGCCGAAACGACGCGAATGGCCGACCTGGGTTGCCGGGCGGTTTCGTTCAGCGACAATCCCGCCCTCTTGGGCCTGGCCTCGATCCACGATCCCGTTTGGGAACCCTTCTGGAGCCTGTGCGAGGAGCGCGGCATCGTGATCTGCTGCCACATCGGCACCGGGGCGCGGGCGGAATACCCCTCCGACGACTCTCCGATCGGTTCATGGATCACCGCCATGCCGATCTCCATCGCCAACTCCGCGGCCGACTGGCTGTTCGCCACCTTCTGGAAGCGGCATCCGAAACTGCGCATGGCGCTGTCCGAGGGCGGTATCGGCTGGATCCCTTACTTCCTGGAGCGGGCCGACTATGTTCAGCAACAGCACGGAGCCTGGACCAACTTCGACTTCGGCGATGGTCAGAAGCCCAGCGACGTCTTCCGCAAGCACATCATCACCTGCTTCATCGAGGATGATTTCGGGCTGAAGAACCTGGACGCCGTGGGCGTCGATAACGTCACCTGGGAGTGCGACTATCCGCATTCCGACTGCATGTGGCCCAAGTCGCCAGAGAGCATCTGGAATGGCGTCAAGCATCTGCCCAGGGACGTGATCGACAAAATCACCCACCTGAACATGATGCGCGACTTCGGGTATGACCCGATCAAGATCCTAGGCCGCGAGAACTGCACTGTCGGTGCGCTCAGAGCCCAGGCCGGCGGTGTGGACATCGCCGAGCAGAGCCACTTGGGCGGCCTCAACCCCAACTTCGACCCCAGCCGTCCCGTCACCTCGCGGGATATCAAAAAGATCCTCGCCGCAGTTTAGAACCAAGCGGAAAGGCCCACCACGGCGCGCGTGTCGGCGGCGGCTTCGCCCCCGGCGCGCGCGGTCCGCGCCGCCAGTCCGAACTTGCGCCGCCAGGTGACGCCCACATAGGGCGCCAGTTCCGGCTTGGCGGCGTAGCGCAGCCGCAGGCCCGCGTCGGCGTCATTTAGTCCGCCGCCCAGGCCCAGCTCCGCTGACCGCTGGGCGGCGAGATTGACCTCGACGCGCGGCTGCAGGATCAGCCTCTGGGTCAGCCTGAAGTCGGTCCAGGTTTCCAGGCGCGCAAAGGCCTCACCCTTCTGCGACAGGAACACCGCCCCCTCGACCTCGATCCCATAGGGGGCCAACCCCTCAAGGCCGAGCGTCGCATAGGTCCGCCGCGGCCCGGCCTCCAGATCCTGGCGCAGACCCGCCTCGAAGTTGAAATAGGGACCGATGGCCTTGGAATAGAGCGCCTGCACCTCAGCATGGTCGACCTGCCGGTCGCCGTAACCCTCGGACTTGACCACCCACCTGTTGATATCGCCCCCGATCGAGGCCCGCGCCTGCCAGGCGTAGCCCCCGCTGGCGGGATTCGCCTCCGCCAGCTCCAGCTCCGCCTTGGACCAGGGCATGCCGCCGTGCTCTTCGGCCAGCTGCCGGCGCGCGGCTGCCATCCGGTCCGCGGGATAGATCGCCTCCGCCGCATGCTCCTGCGCCAGGGCCGGCGACGCGCAGACCAGCAGCAGCAGACAAGCAATCGCCGCCTTCACGCCGCAGCCCCGTCCAGTGGCCGCACGCTCACCACCTTGAACATCCCCGCGTGCATGTGCAGCAGCATGTGACAGTGGAACGCCCAGTCACCCGGTTCGCTGGCGGTAAGGTCGAAACTGAGCTTCGCGCCCGGCATGACGTTGAGCGTGTGCTTGCGCGGATTGCGCGCCCCATGCCCGTTCACCAGCTCCATGAAGTGGCCGTGCAGGTGGATCGGGTGATTCATCATGGTGTCATTGACCAGGGTGACGCGGACCCGCTCGTCCCGTTTGAACGCTACCGGCTTGAGCACCTCGCTATAGCGCTCGCCGTCGAAGGCCCACATGAAGCGCTCCATGTTGCCCGTCAGGTGAATCTCCAGTTCCCGCGCCGGCGGACGCGAATCCGGGTTCGGCGCAAGGGCTTCCAGGTCCGCATAGACCAGTACCCGGCCCGGCGCGTTCGCCAGACCGGTACCCCGTTCCCGCGTGCGGTCGGCAGGGCTGGGCGAGATCATCTGCACGCCGGGACCCATCTTCACCTGCGGTGCGTTGGCGGAGTCCAGCATCGTCCGGGCGTCCATCGCCATGTCGGCCACGCCCATGTCCATGGTCCCCATCCTCATGTCGCTCATGGTCAGCAGCGGTCGCGCCCGCAGGGGCGGAACCGCCGCGCTCATGCCCACCCGCGGCGCCAGCGTCGCCCGCGCCATGCCGGAGGAGTCGGCGGCCTCTGCGATAATGCTGAACGCCTGATCGGACGTAGGTCGCACGATGACGTCATAGGTCTCGGCGTTGGCGATCTGGAACTCGTCCACCTCTACAGGCCGCACCTCCTGTCCGTCGGCGGCCATTACGGTCATGGCCAGTCCCGGGATGCGGACGTTGAACAGGGTCATGGACGCCGCGTTTATGAACCGCAGCCGCACCCGTTCGCCGGGCGTGAACAGCCCGGTCCAGTTGTCGGTGGGGCCATGGCCATTGATTAGAAAGCGATAAGCGGCCCCGGTGACGTCGAGGATGTCGGTGGGATCCATCCGCATCGCCGCCCATGCCTGCCGCTCCTTGAGCGGCTGGTCTGCGCCAGCCAGCAGGCCGGCGATCGTCTGTTTGCGCCGATTGAAATAGCCCGCCTGTTGCTTCAACCGCGTCATGATCTGATGCGGGTGCATGAAGCTGTAGTCGGACAGCACGATCACATGTTCACGGTCATGGGAGGCGGCCTCAGCGCCAGCGGGCTCGATGACCATCGGGGCGTAGTGGCCCATCGGCTCCTGCAGGCCTGAATGGCTATGGTACCAATAGGTCCCCGCCTGGCGGACCGGGAATTCATAGACGAAGGTCTCGCCCGGCCGAATCCCCGGAAAGCTCAGCCCCGGAACCCCGTCCATTTGATGGGGGACCAGGACGCCATGCCAGTGGATCGAAGTGTCCTCATCCAGCGCGTTGGTCACTGAGATCCGTGCGGTCTGCCCCTCCTTCAGTCGGATCAATGGCCCCGGCAGGGTTCCGTTGATCGTCACGGCGTGCCCCGTCCGCCCCTCGAGCCGCACGGCCGCATGGCCGATGGTCAGCGCGATGTCGTCGCCCGAAAGGGTTGCCAATCCTGGCGCGGCGCTACGCGCCCATGACGGCGCCAGCGCCAACGCGGCGGCGGCCTTGAGCAGATTGCGGCGATGCATTCGACGTCGGCCTGTCCGCGCCTAATGCTGATGCTCAGGTTGTGGCGGGGCTACAGGCTGCGCCGGAGGCGTGGGCGCCGTGACCATGTCGTCGGCGTCGTCCACATGGTCGGCCATCATCACCGCGCAGGCCTTGTGCACCTCAGCCATGCGAGCCTTCTCCGCCTCAGTCATGGCCATATGCTGATGGCCGGCGTGTGGTTCGCTCTTTCCAGCCATCATATTGTGACACTCTGCATGGGTCGGCTCTGCGCCCGAAGTTGGCATAGAGGCGGCAAAACTATGATGCTCGTGGGCAAGCACCGGGCCTGCAGACAGGGCGGCGAACAGCGCCGAGATCAGGAAGATGCGCATGGGGTCACTCCAGGTTACGCGTGAATTGCCGGGGCTCACTTCATTGCCCGTTGGAAGACGTCGATCAGTTCCTCGGCCTTGGCGCGCCGGCCCGCATCATCGCCATGAGACATGGCGTGGCTGACACAATGGTCGAGGTGGTCCCTCAGAATCTCGCTTTCAACCCGGCGAAGCGCCGCGCGTAGAGCGGACAGCTGGGTCAGTACGTCGATGCAGTAACGGTCCGACTCCACCATCCTCGCGACGCCGCGAACCTGGCCCTCGATCCTGGCCAGGCGGTTGAGCAGTTTTGGCTTGTCGTTGTGGTTCACGTTGGTCTCCGACAAGCGCCTATATACCCCCAATAGGTATTTTCCAAGATACCCTATAAGGGTATATGCCAATCATCCTGCGAAGGCGTTTCCCATGGCCTCGACACCCCATCACCCGCACAATCACCATCCCGCCTCGGGCTCGGGACCGACCGCAGCACAGACATCGCCAGGCGCAACCTATACCTGCCCGATGCACCCCCAGGTGCGCCAGGTCGGACCCGGCTCTTGCCCGATCTGCGGCATGGCCCTGGAGCCCGATGTGGAGACAGGCGACGGGACCAATCCAGAACTTACCGACATGACGCGCCGATTTTGGGTGGCGCTGGCGCTGACCGTTCCAGTTTTCGCTTTGGAGATGGGCCGACACCTGGCCGGGATCAGCTTCGGGCTTGAGCCCCGCACTTCCACCTGGGTCCAGATGGCGCTGTCGACACCCGTGGTCCTGTGGGCAGGTTGGCCGTTCTTCGTTCGAGGCGCGCGCTCGCTGGTAACGCGCCAACTGAACATGTTCACGCTTGTCGCCCTAGGGGTCGGCGTCGCCTGGCTCTACAGCATCGCAGTGACACTTGCGCCCCAGATCTTCCCGAACGGCCTGCGCGGTCACGGCGGCGCGGCGCCGGCGTACTTCGAGGCCGCCGCCGTGATCACCGTGCTGGTGCTGCTGGGTCAGGTCTTGGAGCTTCGGGCGCGCGCGCAGACTTCCGGCGCTATCCGCGCCCTGATGGACCTGGCGCCCAAGCAAGCCCGCCGCATACGCGCCGACGGAACCGATGAAGATGTGCCGCTGTGCCATGTTCAGCCAGGCGACCGGCTTCGCGTGCGGCCCGGCGAGAAGGTCCCGGTTGACGGCCTGGTCCTCGAAGGGCGGGTCGCCATCGACGAATCTCTGATGACCGGCGAATCCATGCCCGTCACCCGAGGTCCGGGCGACAAGGTGATCGGCGGCGCCCTCAACACCACCGGCGGTTTCGTGATGCGGGCGGATCGGGTGGGCGCCGACACCGTGCTTGCGCAGATCGTGCAGATGGTGAGTCAGGCCCAGCGCAGCCGGGCGCCGATCCAGCGGCTGGCTGACCAGGTCTCCGGCTGGTTCGTACCCGCCGTGGTCCTGACCGCCGGGGCGACCTTCGCCGTCTGGTTCGCAATCGGACCAGAGCCGCGGCTCAACTACGCCTTGGTGGCGGCGGTCTCGGTGCTGATCATCGCCTGTCCATGCGCGCTTGGCCTGGCGACGCCACTCTCGATAATGGTCGGCGTGGGCCGCGGCGCGCAGGCTGGGGTGCTGATCAAGAACGCCGAGGCGTTGGAACGCTTCGAAGCGATCGACACCCTGGTGGTGGACAAGACGGGCACCCTCACGGCGGGGCGACCCGGGCTCGAAGCCATTCGTCCCGCCGCAGGGTTCGGTGAGGACGAGGTGCTTCAGTTGGCGGCCAGCCTAGAACGGGCGAGCGAACATCCCCTCGCCCGCGCCATCGTGGAGGCGGCTGGCGCTCGCGGCCTGGCGCTCACGGATGCGACAGGGTTTGACTCCCCCGTGGGCAAGGGCGTGGTGGGGACTGTGAGCGGCCGCCGCCTCGTTATCGGCTCCCGGACGTTCCTGGTCGAGCAGGGGGTGGATGCCGCGATGCTGGAAGTCGACGCCGACGCGCTGCGCGCCAATGGGTCGACAGCGATCCTGATGGCTGTCGATGGTCGGCCTGCGGCGGCGCTCGCCATCGCTGATCCGATCAGGCCCACCGCCGCCGCCGCGGTGGCCGCACTGAAGGCCGAGGGCGTTAGGCTGGTGATGCTGACAGGCGACAACCGCACCACGGCCGAGGCCGTCGCCCGGCGCCTTGGCATCGATGCGGTCGAGGCCGAGGTGCTGCCCCAGGACAAGGCCGCGGTCGTGCAGCGGCTGCGCGCCGAGGGCCGCCGAGTGGCCATGGCTGGCGACGGAGTCAATGACGCTCCCGCCCTGGCCGCCGCCGACGTGGGCGTGGCCATGGCCGCCGGCGCCGATGTGGCGATCGAGAGCGCCGGCGTCACCCTCCTCGGCGGCGATCTGCAGGGACTGGTCAGGGCCCGGCGGCTGTCGAGGGCCGTGATGCGTAATATCCGCCAGAACCTGGTGTTCGCCTTCGCATACAACATCGCCGGCGTGCCCCTAGCGGCGGGCCTGCTCTATCCAGCATTCGGATGGCTGCTAAGTCCCGCGATCGCCGCGGCCGCAATGTCCTTGTCGAGCGTCAGCGTTGTGGGCAACGCCCTGCGGTTAAGGCGCTTACGCTTGTAGGCGTCGCACACGGCCCAAGGGGACTTGCCCCGCCGCGACCGCCCTGCTCTCTTGGACGCCCACCCATGGCGCCGCGCCGCATTCGACCGGTCACCACCTTGAACCAAGTCGTCACGGCCGCCGCGCCGAACACCCCCGACGGTCCATCGCCCCTGCGCAGGCCGGGCTCGATACGCCGCACCGCCAGTTTCGACACCGACTGGCCGGCAGGCCGCGGCGAACCCCAGCGGATGCGGGCGCGCGCGCGAGATCTGTTCACCCCAGTTGACGGCGGGCCCGCCGTGGTGCTGGCAGAGGACAGCCTTGAGGTCACGGCCTCGCCCCTGCGTGAGATTCTGGCCCTCAGCGCCTGCCGAGAGGAAGCTGCCGCGCAAGGCCTGATCGGCAAGCGTGGCGGCGGCCATCTGCGTTCAGAGATCGCCACGCGTTTTCCCGCAGAGCATGCTGACGCCACGCCGCTGCACCTGCTACTCGATGACTACTCCGGCGCGAGCCTTGTCGCGGGCTGGGCTTGGACGCGATGGACGCCGGACTGGCGCGAACGGATGGTCGCTGACGCCCGCGCCCGACCCGGTGGCGGGCGCATGGAGGGTATCTGCGCTGGATTCCGTCCGGGTTCTTCCGCCCTGTTCGCCGACGGCGTCCACAATCCGGCTAGTCAGAGCAATGCGCCAGTCCCGCCACTGCCTCATCCGGACGATCCGCTGGGCTGGCATGAGTTCACCGCACAGGATGGCGTTGGTTTCCGCCGCGCCCGGCGGATGGACTTGTGGCTGGACGGGGTGATCCATCTTGACGTGGGCTTTCAGGATAGCGCCGCAGGCCCCGGCGGGCGGATCGGCCTGCATGAATACCGCTTGAGCGCCACGGCCGATCCCGTGTCCTTCAACGTCATCTCGATCAAGGTGGAGCCTCGAATCTTGCCCTATCCGGAGTGCCCGGCCGCGTCCGCGAACGCCGAAAGGCTCGCTGGCGTCTCGCTGTCTGATTTTCGCCTGGAGGTGATCGAACGCCTGCCCGGCACTGTTGGCTGCACCCACCTGAATGACGTCCTTCGCTCTCTGGAAGACGCGCCGGCCCTGGCGCGCGCCCTGGCGGCCGCGAACTGACCATGGCCGCCTCCAAGTTCCCCACCCTGCGTGAAGCGGCCGGGACCTGGGCTCGGATCGCCGCGCTCAGCTTCGGCGGCCCGGCCGGCCAGATCGCGGTGATGCACCGTATCCTGGTTGAAGAGAAACGGTGGCTAGGGGAACGCCGGTTCCTGCATGCGCTAAACTTTTGCATGTTGCTGCCCGGCCCCGAGGCGCAGCAGCTGGCGATCTACATCGGCTGGCTGATGCACCGCACCGCCGGCGGTCTGGTGGCGGGCCTGCTTTTTGTCCTTCCAGGCTTCGCGGCGATCATGGGTTTGAGCATACTTTACGCTTTGTTCGGCCAGTTGGACGCGGTCACCGCCCTGTTCTTCGGGCTGAAGGCGGCGGTGCTGGTGGTGGTGATCCAGGCGGTGCTGCGGGTCGCGCGCCGTTCGCTGAAGAACTCCACGATGGTGGGACTGGCCGCGGCGGCCTTTGTCGCCCTGTTCGCCTTTCATGTCCCCTTTCCGCTGGTGATCCTGGCGGCCGGCCTGATCGGTTTCTTCGGCGCCCGGGCGGGCGTCACGGCCTTTCTGGTCGGCGGCGGCCACGGTGGACCGGCCGGGTCGGAAGTGGCTGACGCCGACACCCTGCTGGGCGAGGAAACCCCCGCTCACGCTCGGCCTACCTTGCGCTGGAGCCTGACCATCAGCGGCGTGCTGCTGATCCTTTGGCTGGCGCCGGTGCTGGCCTGCGGCCTCACCCTGGGCTGGGAAAACACCTTCACCCAGATCGGCCTGTTCTTCTCCAAGATGGCGGTGGTCACCTTCGGCGGCGCTTATGCGGTGCTGGCCTATGTGGCGCAGGAGGCGGTGGGGACATATGGCTGGCTGAAGCCGGGAGAGATGATGGACGGCCTGGCCATGGCCGAGACCACGCCCGGGCCCCTGATCATGGTCAATCAGTACGTCGGATTTCTGGGCGCCTACCGCAACGCCGGGACAATGGACGCCCTGGCCGCGGGTATCGCGGGCGGCATCCTGACCACTTGGGTGACCTTTACCCCTTGCTTCCTCTGGATATTCCTGGGCGCGCCGTTCGTCGAACGCCTGCGCGAGGCCCGGGCGCTGAACGCCGCCCTGGCCGCGATCGGCGCGGCGGTGGTGGGGGTGATCCTGAACCTCGCGCTCTGGTTCGCCCTGCACACCCTGTTCCGCCAGATGACTTTGGCGCAGGGATTCGGTCTGGCCATGGAGCTGCCGGTGCTCACATCCATTGACTGGGCGAGCGGCGCGCTGACGCTGGCAGCTGCGATTGCGGCGTTTCGGTTCAAGGTTGGCATGACCTCGCTGCTGGCCGGCAGCGCACTTGCCGGTCTGGTCATCCGATTGTCGATGGGTAGCTGACGTCTTACCGCATGGCCGCCAGGCGCACCGCCCAAGGCCGCGCCGCTTCCAGCTGGCTGGCTACGCGTAGCAGCAAATCGTCACGCCAGGCGTCAGCGATGAGCTGAACCCCCAATGGCAAGCCCTCCGCCGTCCAGTGAAGCGGGATCGAGGCGGCGGGCTGGCCGGTGATGTTGGCGAAGGGGGTGAGCACGCTCCAGCGATAGGTCGCCAGTTGCGCGGCCTCGCCACGGCCATCCGTCTCGCCGATCCTGGGCGCCGCCTGTCCGGTCGTGGCGGTGAGAAGCAGATCGTAGTCCTCCCACCAGGCCAGGGACCGCAAGGTGAAGTCGCGGATCTGCAACAACAGCGCGCCGGTCTCGGCCATGGTGGTGCGCCGCGCCCGGTTAAGCATGGCCAAGGTGAGGGGTTCCAAGTCGTCTTCCCCCAGCGGCCGGCCGAGCGCCCGTTCCGCCGGCGCCGCACGCATGGCCACCTTGATCGGCCAGTATCCGCGCAGGATGTCGAGACTTTCCTCGGAGGTGTAGGTGTCGGGCGCCACCTCTTCCACCTGATGACCCAGTTGGGCGAGCAAGGCGGCTGCGTCCTCCACCGCCTTTACCGCTTCACCGTCGAGGGGCGCTGAGGCGCCGGGTCCGATGGTGGTGAATCCGATGCGCAATCGACCAGGATCCGCGCCGACCTCTTGCGCGAACGGTCGAATGGCCGCCGGAGCGCCGATCGTCTCGATGCGATCCTGACCCGCCACTACGTCCAGCAGGGTTGCGAAATCGCGCACCGTCCTGGTGAGGAAGCTCTTGGACGCCGTGATGTCCATCCAGTCCGCGCCCGAGGGCGCCAACGGCGTACGGCCGCGGCTGGTCTTCAACGTGAATAAGCCCGTAGCCGCTGCCGGAATGCGCGAGGATCCGCCGCCGTCGCTGGACTGGGCGGCGGGGACCATGCCCGCCGCCACAGCCGCGGCGGCCCCGCCTGAGGATCCGCCGGGGGTGCGGTCCAGGTCCCAGGGATTGCGGCAGGCGCCGTGCAGAACTGACTCGGTAACCGGCCGGCTGGTGAATTCGGGGATGTTGGTGCGGCCCAGCAGGATGGCGCCCGCGGCCTGCAGGCGGGCGGCGAACAGGTCGGTAGAGGTAAGGCGCTGGTCAAGCCGGGCGTAGACCCGCGAGCCGTTAAAGTGGGGATCGCCGGCCAGATCGACATCCTTGAGCAGCAGGGGAACGCCCGCTAGGGGCTGGCCGCCGTCGACGACGGCCGCTTCCCGACGCGCCTGGTCGTAGCGGCGGTGGATGACGGCGTTCAATTGCGGGTCCAGCGCCTCAATGCGGGTGATGGCGGCCTCGGTGACCTCCAGGGCCGAGACCTGGCCCCGGCGAACCAGATCAACGGTGGCGACCGCATCCAGTTCGGCCATATCGCCCGGTGCGTCGCTTTTCATGTCGTTCCCTGCCTCTGAGGCTCGAATGAACTTGGACCTGCCGCCATCAGCCTGTCTAGACTGGTGAACTCTTGTCAGCAGCGAACCGCCGATGCCCGCACCTCAAGACCCGCCGACGCCGATTATGAAGCACGACCGCGATATGGAGGCGGCGCGGCTGGCGCTCACCCGTTGGCTGTCAGAGCGCCGGCCGAATATGCGTGACCTGGAACTCTCTCCCATCCGGACCCCAGGGGGCACCGGCGTTGCCAATGAAACCCTGCTCGCCGACGCCAGGTGGCGCGAAGATGGCGTGGACAGGCTGGGGGGCTTCGCCGTGCGTCTGGCCGCGCGGGACCCGTTCTGGATCGACGCCGACATCAAGACACAGTTCCTGATGTACCAGGCGCTGGCTGATGAACCCGACATTCCGGTCCCCCCGGTGATCGCCTATGAGGCCGACCCGGCCTGGCTGGGCGCGCCCTTCTACGTGATGGAGAAGATCGAGGGCGTCGTGCCCCCCGATTTGCCGTTCTATTCGCAAGGCGGCTTCGTGTTCGAGGCGACCCCGGCTGACCGGCGCCTGATGTGGGAAGAGGCCGTCGCCGCCTTGGCCAAGGTGCACAAGGCCGATGTGGGACGCCTGACATTTCTGGACCGCCCGCATCTGGGCGAAGGCGGGTTTCGCCAGGAGCTCAACTATTTCCGCCGCTATCTGGACTGGGCCGCCCATGGCCGCGTGTTCGAGACCCTGGAGCTAGGCTGGGAATGGCTGAACGCCAACCTGCCCACCGATAGCCAGACCGGCCTCTCCTGGGGCGACGCGCGGGTCGGCAACATGATCTTCAAGGACTTCCGGGTGCAGGCGGTTCTCGACTGGGACACCGTCTCCCTGGCTGGGCCGGAGACCGATATCGCCTGGTGGCTGCATATGGAGCGAGACGCGCCCCAGGCCCTGGACGGCTGGGGCCAGCCCGACGAACTGGTGGCGCTGTGGGAGGACCTCACCGGCTGGAAGGTGCGCAATCTGCACTACCACCGGGTGTTCACCGCCTTCCGCCTGGGGGCCATCGCCTTGAAGGTTAGCGAGCGGATGGTCCGCCACGGGATCCTTTCGCAAGAGGCGGCGGATGAGCGGGCGCGAGTGATGTCGGGGGAGAAGCTGACGATTCTCCTTGGCCTGTAGGTCTGGTCGTCAGACGCCCCACACCAGCGGCAGATAGGTCACCGACCACACGGCCCCATCCGACACCGCCCGGGTGACCTCGCCAGGTTTTACGCGGAAGGGCGGGACGCGGGTCAGCCACTCTTCCAGGGCGATCTTGATCTCGCGCCGGGCCAGGTGGGAGCCGATGCAGCGGTGCGGACCCGAGGCGAAAGCCAGGTGGCGCACGTTCTCGCGCTTGAAGTCGATGGTCTGGGGGTCGGGGAACTCGTGGGCGTCGCGGCCGCTGGTCTGGGTGCCGAGCAGGATCAGGTCGCCGCGCTTGAACTGAACTCCATGGAATTCCACGTCGCGGGTCACCCAGCGGTGGGAGGCCACGATGGTGTAGGCGCGCAGGAGCTCCTCAATGGCGTTCGGGATCAGGCTGGGATCGTCGCGCAGCTGCTGCTGCAGCTGCGGTTGCTGGGCCAACTCGCGGAAGATGAAGCCCAGCGCCGAGGTGACGGTATCGAGACCCGCCAGGAAAAACAGGAAATAGAGTCCCATGACTTCGTCGTCCGTTCCGGGCCGCCCGTCGAAATGGGCGTTGGCCAACAGGCTGGAGAGGTCGTCGGTGGGATTGGCGCGCCGGTCGGCCATGACGGTCTTCAGATATTCGCCGGTGGCCAGGCGCGCGGCGATCGCCTGTTCCTCGCTGGTGGCGTGCAGCAACCCCTCCTCCCAGGCCACGAAGTCGGCGGTCTTTTCCAGGGGCAAGCCCATCAGCCGCAGAAAGATTGTCACCGGGAACGGCCGGGCGAAGGCCTCCACGAACTCGCATTCACCCGCGGCGCGCACCGCGTCCACCAGTTCTAAGCAGGTGGACCGCACCCCAGGCTCAAGCTGGGCAATGCGCGTGGGCGAAAAAATCGGATTGATCACCACCCGATATTTGGTGTGGTCGGGCGGATCTAGGAAGATCGGCACCAACTTCCACTCGCCGATCCCCGTGGAGTCGGCCTCGGCATAGAGTTCGCCTGGCGCGAACTGGTCTGAGTTGCTCGAATAGGTCTGCGGGTCCTGGTAGATCTCACGCAATAGATCGACCCGGGTCACGATCCAGCCCGGACCGCCGTTCCAGCCGATTGGGCTAAAGAAGATGTCCGGCCCCTCGAAGATCGGGTCGGCAGCCCGGTGCGGATCCTCCGTCGCCCCCGCCGTGGTGTGGAAACTGAAATTGCGCACCAGATGTGGCGGCACGTGATTGGGAATCGCCCCTTGCGCAGAAGCCTGTGTCCCGGCCATGTCGCTCTCCCTATCATCAGTCTTGCGGAGAGTTTTCCATGTCCGCGGACAAAGCGAAACCGCGAGGAGCGCAATTCTCATGGCTGGACTGCTTGACGGCCTGCGCGTGCTCGATCTGTCCCTGTGGCAGCCCGGCCATACCGCCACCCAGTATCTCGCCGACCTGGGCGCCGACGTGTTGAAGGTGGAACCCCCCGGCGGCGACCGAATGCGGGTGCTGCCGGACCGGTTCGTCAATTTCAACGGCCACAAGCGCAGCCTGGTGCTGAATCTGAAGTCGGAGGCCGACCGGGTGCGGCTGCGCGACCTCGCCAGGGAGGCGGAGGTGGTGATCGAGGGGTTTCGCCCAGGAGTCGCCGACAAGTTGGGGGCGGGCTACGAGGCGCTGGCCGCGGTCAATCCGGCCCTGGTCTATTGTTCGATTTCGGGCTTCGGCCAGACCGGCCCGCTCGCCGCCTCCACCGGCCACGACGCCAACTACCAGGCCTATGCCGGCGCCTTCGTAGCCCCGCCCGCCGGCGGCGCGCCGGTGGCGTCGGGCGCACTCATCGGCGATCAGGGGTCGGGATTGGCGGCCGCCTTCGCGATCCTGGCGGCCGTGCTCTGCGCCCGCCGCACGGGCCGGGGCGAGCAGATTGACGTATCCATCGCTGACCTGATCATGACCTGGACCGCGCCCATGGGGGTGATCGATCCGTCGCGCGCCTCCAACGTCCAGGGCAAGGGGTCCGGGGGCATCTCCACCTATGCTGTCGCCGACGGTCACGTGGTCCTCGGCATCTTCTCCGAGGACCACTTCTGGGCGGCGCTGTGCCGGCATCTGGACCTGAGCGATCTGGCGGCCCTGAACATGGTCGAGCGTAGCGAGCGGGGCGCCGAGTTGAAAGATATCCTGCAGGCCAGGTTCGCGAGCCGCACCCGCGACGAACTGGTGGCGGAGTTGGACGCGCTCGGCATTCCCTGCGCCCCGATCCTGACCCGCGCCGAGGCGCTCGAGCATCCGCACTTCTGGGCTCGCGGCGTCATCGCCCGCGGACCGGAGGGCGACCGACGGGTGACCCATCCGATCACCTACCGCAATCATCCGGCCCGAAAACCCGGCCTGCCGCCGGACCTGGGCGAAGGCGGCGATCAGGGCTGGGGCCAATAACTCGGTCGCTGACGCCTTGAAACATTTGCGTGAGGCGATAGGCTCGCGGAAGCTGGCAACCGCACGCGCCCTTTAGGATCCGGGCCGGCGATGGAGGAAGCCCCATGGATGATCTGGCAGCGGTCGCACCGCCTGTTCCGTCACACGTTCCGCCCGAACTGGTGCTGGACTTCATGGAGGGTGAGGGCGCGCAGTTCGCCACCGATCCGTTCGGTGTGTTCCGCAAACTGGCGAAGGTGGCGCCGCCGCTGTTCTACACACCCCGCGACCATCGGGTCATCGGCGCAGGCGCCTGGATGGTGACCACCGCCGACTACGCCCGCGAAGTGCTGCAGAACCCCGACCCGTTCTGCAACTCGGTCCGCTACTCCAGCGACGACGCGGTGTTCGCCCGTCGCCTGCTGCCCCTGGGTGTCGACCCGCCGGAGCACATCAAGTACCGCTCGCTGCTGGCGCCCCTGTTCTCGCCCAAGGCCATCGACCGGATCGAGAAGGACGTCTACCGCGTCGCCAACGAGCATATCGACGAGTTCGCCAAATCCGGCCGCACCGACTTCATGCAGACCTTCTCCAGGGTATTTCCCGGCACAATCTTCATGATGATGATGGGCATGCCGCTGGAGATGAAGGAGCAGTTCTTCTACTGGGAAGAGAAGTTCTTCCACGACGGCACCAATGATGAAAAGCGTCAGGTCGGGATGGAAATCCACGGCTTCCTGGCCGACCTCATCAAGGCCAAGCGCAAGAATCCGGGCGACGACGTGATCTCGGCCCTGATCGATTCCCGGGTCGACGGCGAACTGATCAGTGACGAAATCATCTATGACCTGAGTTTCCTGCTCTACATCGCCGGGCTGGACACCGTTAACGGGGGGCTGGGCCACATCTGGCGCTATCTCGCCGACCACAAGGAGGCTCAGGCGGAACTGCGCGCCAATCCCGAACTGATCCGCGACGGGATCGAGGAAATGCTACGGGCCCACAGCTGGATCGCCGTTTCCCGGGTGCTGAAGCGCGATCATGACTTCCATGGCGTGGAGATGAAGAAGGACGACCGCGTCGTCGTGCTCGCTGAACTGCCCTGCTGGGACCCGAAGGATTTCCCCGATCCGTTCAAAGTGGACTTCCATCGCGCGAACAACCCACACTTGGCCTTCGGGGGCGGGGTTCACCGTTGCGCGGGCTCCCACCTCGCCCGGCGCGAGCTGCGGATCGGCCTGGCCGAATGGTTGCGCCGCATTCCCGAATTCGGCATCGAGCCTGGCGTGACTCCCACCTATTTCACCGACGGCCTGCTCAGCCTGCGCAATTTGCCGCTGGTCTGGGACGGATCGAAGGCGATCTGAGCCGGAAATCGCCAGGCCACCCAAACTTTCAGGAGCCTGGCGCCTATGGACGTTCGCACCTACTGCCGGCTTTGCCACGGCAACTGCGGCCTCGTAGCGACCGTGGAAGACGGCAAGGTCACCGCGGTGCGCGGCGATCACGACAATCCGCTGACCCGCGGATACGCCTGTATCAAAGGCCTCAGCTATCCCGAACTGCACCACGGACCCGGCCGCCTCAAGCGCAGCCTGGCGCGGGGGGCAGATGGCAAGCACCAGGAGATCGCCTCCGAGCGCCTGTTCGACGAGGTCGCCGGACGGATCGAGTCGATCGTCGCGCGTCATGGCGCCGAGGCGATCGGCCTCTACCAGGGCACCCAGGCGGCCTACAATATTTTGCATGGACTTTTCGCCGGCGCGTTCATGCGGGCCCTGGGATCGCCCTCGAAATTCTCGAGCATGACCATCGACCAATCCGCCAAGTGGGTGGCCAGCGCCCGGCTGGGAGTGTTCGCGTCGGGCCGACAGAACTTCTTCGAGTCCGACGTCTGGATGCTGGTCGGCACCAATCCCCTGGTCTCGCTGCAGGGCGGCCTGCTGAGCGGATTTCCGATCTACAATCCGATGAAAAGCCTGCGCGACGCCCGTGCGCGGGGCCTGAAGCTGATCGTCATAGACCCGCGCGCCAGCGAGACCGCGCGGAACGCCGACCTGCACCTGCAGATCCGCCCCGGCGAGGACGCGACCCTGTTCG
The DNA here is from genome assembly GCA_947475415.1 of Caulobacteraceae bacterium. Taxonomy (GTDB): domain Bacteria; phylum Pseudomonadota; class Alphaproteobacteria; order Caulobacterales; family Caulobacteraceae; genus Phenylobacterium. The sequence goes on along the minus strand of CANJLH010000011.1, from coordinate 47,923 downwards.
CAGGCCTGATCAACATCATCCTCAGCGAGGGCTGGCAGGACGGCGACTTCTGCGCGCGCCATGTGAACGGCGTCGACGACCTGGCCGCGGCTGTCAGGCCCTTCACCCCGGAACGGACGGCGGCGCGCGCCGGAGTTCCCGTCGATCAACTGTATGCGGCGGCGGCGTTGTTCGCTCGGGACTCCCGGCGCGGCCAGGCCGCCAGCGGCACGGGCCCGGACATGGGGCCACGCTCGAACCTGACCGAACACCTCATTGAAAGCTTGAACGCCATCTGCGGCCGCTATGGGCGCGCCGGCGACCGGATCGCCAATCCCGGCGTGTTGTCGAGCGCGCGGCCGGTGTTCGAAGAGGCCGTGTCGCCGGGACGGGAATGGGAGCGCGGGCCCAAGAGCCGCATCGCCGGCGCCGGACCCCTGATGGGTGAGAAGATGACCGGTACGCTGGCCGCCGAGATCCTGACCCCCGGCGAAGGCCAGATCCGGGCGCTGATCTGCGCCGGCAGCAATCCCGCCGCGGCCATTCCCGATCAACTCGGCGTCGTGGAGGCTCTGCGCGCGCTCGACCTCCTGGTGACCATCGACCCGCGCTATTCGGAGACCGCGCGACTGGCGGACTATGTGGTGGCGCCGACCCAGGCCCTGGAGCGGCCGGATCACACCCGCGGCCATGAGCCCAATATGTGGCTGCCGTTCGCACAATATACGCCGGCGGTGATCTCGCCGGAGGCAGGCGCCGACGTGGTGGACGACTGGTATTTCTACTGGTCGGTGGCCAAGCGCTTGGGGTTGCAGCTTAATATCAGTGGTCGGGCGGTGGATATGCAGACACCACCGACGGCCGAGGAACTTCTCGCTAACTTGGCCGGCCGCGGCGTCATCAGCCTGGACGAGGTCAAGCGCCATCCCGGCGGCAACGTGTTTGAAGTCCCATCCGCCTATGTGCAGCCAGCGCGGGAGGGCCACTCAGGGCGCCTCGAGGTCTTGCCTCCTGACGTCGCCGATGACATCGCCGAACTCGAGCGTGACCCGGGTGATCCGACGCCCGCCTACCCTTTCCGCCTGATCGCGCGGCGCTCACGCGAACTCATGAACACGCTGGGCAAGGATATCACCACCATTCGAGCCCGTGTGGCCTACAATCCCGCGTGGATGAATCCGCAGGACCTGGCCGAACTTGGCCTCGTAGACGGCGCCCGGGTCGAGATCCGCTCGCCGGCCGGGCTCAATACCGGCGATCGTCAAGGCCGACGCCACGGTGCGTCGCGGCGCGGTTTCCATGACCCATGGCTGGGGCGCCCTGCCAGGCGAAGATGAGGCCTACGAGCGGGTAGGCGCCAGCACCTCACGACTACTGGGTGGGCCGCTTCCGGTGGAGTCGATCAACGCCATGCCACTCATGAGCGCAGCTCCGGTTTCGGTGCGGGCGCTTCCGGGTGTCGCAGGGCGCGCCGTTCAGCCATCATGAACCGCGTCAGGTCAACAACCTATATCCGCGTGGCGAAGCCCGGCAGTGTCGAGGGAATGTGACGACTGAGATCGCCGCGGAAATCCATGAACGAATAGTCGCGGAAACTGAACCTCCATTCGCCATCGACCCGTTCGAACTCATCATGATAGCGGCCGACGGCGATCACCTGCAGGGGGAAATCGTCCAGGTGCTGCAGGACCGTGTAGCAGGATCTGCAGGCGGCGGCGCCTGCGACCTCATCAATCTCGACAATTGGGTTGGTGACCATGTGCCTGGTGCGTGGCGTTCCGTCAGCGTAAATCACCACAATCTGACGCCAGAACGCCAGAATATCACTGTGACTCAAGAGGATTCCCGGTCCTCTCTTGATACGGGCGTGGCGAAACATATCGGCCGCCGCTTCCAGGTTGCCGCTGTCGATGTGCTCAGCGTAGCGATAGAGTAGGTTGGTGATCGCATTGTAGCTGGTCATGATGTCACCTAAAGGGTCGCGCCGGCGTCGATGGCGATGGACTGACCGGTGATGAAGCGCGCCTGGTCTGAGGCCAGGAAAGCGAATAGGTCGCCGGCCTCCTCCGGCGCCGCGGGGCCAGCGACCCGCATCATCGCCTTGACCTGTCCGATCAGAGTGGAGAGTCGCTCGCGCCGAGGCGACTCCAGGGTGGCGATATAGGTGTCGAACTGACTCCCATCACCCGGCATGATCCAGCTGATCGGCACGGCGTTGCACCGGATTCCGTGGGCGGCTTCCTCCCACGCGATCTGACGCATCATCGCGTCGACGGCTCCCTTGGAGAAGGGCGAAATGCCATCAAAGGCGATCACCCGAAAGAGTGCGATGGTCGTGCAAAGGGTGATCGAGCCGCCCCCGCCGGCCCGCAATACCGGCACGGCGCGATTGACCAGCCGATAATAGGCCATTCCGTCAGCGTCGACGAAATCCTCGACCGTCTTGATGTCGAAATCGGCCAGATTGTCGAAGGGCACCGGGGCGCCGGCCGCACAGGCTACGGTATGCAAGCGACCGCCGACCTCGCGGGAGAAGTCGATGGCCGCGTCGATGGACGCCGGGTCGCGCATGTCCATCTGGCGGGCCCAGACCTTCAAGCCCCGGCCGCGCAGGTCCGCCTCGATCGCAGTCGCGCGCTCCGCGCCGCTCACATAGGTGAAGACGACCGGAAGCCCGGCTTCCGCCAGTCTGCGGGTCACGCCAACGCCGACTTTGCCCGCGCCCCCCGCCACCAGGGCGCAGCCGTCAGGGTAGGTCAGTTCGATGCTCATCCTACGGCCCCCTGGCGATTGGAGGCCACCAGCATATCCGGTCGACTTGCGTCGGGCTCGCCCTAAGTGGTGGCAGGCGCCGGCGGCGTCGGGGGGGGATCACCGGCCGGCGGCGGATCTCCGGCCGGCGGCTGCGCAGCCGGCGACGCCTCCTGCAGCTTCAACAGGGCCGCCAGGATCCCCTTGCCCCAACGGTGACCCAGTTCGTCGGCGGACAATTTGCCGTCACCGTCCTTGTCCCAGCGCGCGATCAGCCGCTCGACCTGATGACCCTTGGCGGCGCCTTTTGCCTGTTCCGGCAGTTTCTTCCAGGCATCCGGCAAATTCGCCGGGTCGATCACGTCCGCGGCTGGCCCGGCGGGCGGAGCGGCTTTCTTTTGTGGAACAATAGATTGTGGTGATTGAGTCCCCACATTTGAAACGCCCATGGTCGCACCTCTCAGGTCATTGTTGCGAAGAGCGATGCAGTGGCCGGGCCACAGTCAGGCCAAAGGGGTTCGGCGGAAGATCAACTCCATGCAGGCGCGATAGCGCTCGCTGACGCCGTATTCGAGCAGTTGGAATCCATGGCCGGCCAGCAGGTCGCAAAGCCGCGCCCGGCTGAAATTGTGATAGTGCTCCAGTTCGCTCCAATAGGGGTTGGCGCCGGAGCTATCGAGAAGACGCCAGATCGGACTGGCATAGGCAGGCAGTGAGATGAATATCACTCCATCCGCCGACAACAGTCGCGCCGCCGCCGCAACCGCCGTCTCAGGATACGGCATGTGCTCGAGAACGTCGGCCATGCTGATCACCGAATAAGTCGCCTCGCCCTCGAGCGCCTCGACGCTCAATTCATGCGCCTCACATCCCAAGCCGCGGAGGGCGGCGACATTGGCGCTGCGTAAGTCGATGCCAACCGCCCGATAGCCCCACTCCGCCGCCGTCAGGATGAGCGAGCCATTACCGAAACCGACGTCCAACCACGCCCCGTCCGGTTGATAATGGGCGACTCGGCCAATCATTCGCGCCGACACATGGCGATGGCGCTCGAAATCGTGGCCGACGGTCTGTTGTTCCTGCGTGTGGCCGAACAATATCCGCAAGGCCGCGTCGTTGAAGTACCCGCTGGTGAAAACATGCCCACAGTCTGCGCACCGCATCCATTCGATGACCTGCGCAAGGCTTGGCTGATAATTGGGATGTTGTGTGCAAGCCGCCCGCACGAAGAGGCTTATCTGAGCCGATCGGCACAGCGGGCAGGCATCGTATGGATGCCGATTAGGATCTGGGCTTGGCGTCATTTCAGCTCGGAATCTCGCCCATAACTCCGTTGATTGAAATCCTGGGCTTGTTGCGAGTGGACTCTAGAATGGGTGGAGGCTGCAAAGCGCCAGCCCGTTTGGCGCCGTCAGTAGGACGTCCGCTCGCGAAGGCTGCCGATGTAGGTGAAATCGCCGACGTGTTCGACCTGCCCGGTGTCCAAGCCCCACACGGTTCCACCGCACTCACGCCACCTGAAGCAGAATGAATAATCCTCGCTCAGGCGTTCGCCCTGCGGCGTTATCCAGAGGTCAAAGAAGCCATACAGGTTAAGCGCCGTTTTGGTCAGCGCCACGGGCATTCCCCGCGGCTCCGCCATTCCCTTGTCCACCATTATCTGCAGGGCGCTGGTCTTGATGAGCGTGCCGCCCATGCCCAGGCCTTCGACCTCGGCGAATCCGCTGTTGAAAGTCGCCTCGGTCGGCAGGCGGACCACGAAGTCCAACGCCTTGGAGATCACTTCGCCATGGGTCGCGTCCGGCTTTTCGCGCGCCAGTCGCACCACGTCGTCGAGGTCTAGCATCCGTCGGGTGTAGATCAGGCCCGACACGTCCTTGTCGGCATTCAGGAGCCGCAGCACGACGTCGCCAGGAAAGCACATGTCGGAGTCGACAAAGAAGATGTGAGAACAACCGTCCCGGAGCGCCACGGAGGCCAGATAGTTTCGCGCAAGCACGAGATCGCTCACCGAAACGGTCGCAAGGCCGACCGCGAATCCGGCGTTGGCCAGGGCGACGGAAACCTCCGTCATGGTCTTCATCGCGCCCATCTTCACGATGCTATGGGCGCAGGGCATCGCCAGCAGAATTTTCTTTTCGGGCAAGGCCGCCTCGCAAAATGGAAACGGCGTGGCCCGGTTGAGCCACGCCGCCAAAGTCTATGCCAAGTCGGCTCAGATATCGCCGTCGTTTGCGTAGGTCTTTCCGGCGATCATGCCGGTGTTGTTGTAAGCGTCGAGCCAGGTGTGCAGCGTCGCGGCCGGGTGGTCGACCGCATAGGGAAGGCTCGGCGGGTTGGCGACGATCGGCGACTTCCACAGAGCGCTATTGGTCGAAATCGCTCCCGTCGCGAGTTCGGCCACGGTCAGATCCGCACTGTGGTCAGCTGTCACATCCTTGAACCACAACACGGCGTCGTCGATCAGGTGGTGCGGACTGGTCGGATCGTTTGCGGCGCCCGTGCCGTTGCCGGCCAGGTAGTTCAGCCAGGTCGCGATCACATCGCGGCCCAGCACGTAGCGGCCGTCGCCCTGCTGCTTTTGCGAGGCGTCGAGGATCGTCAGGGCGTCCGACAGCTTGATGTAAAGCGTGGATTCGCCAACATCGGTTTGCCCGTTCCCATTCCAGTCGCCAACCAGCAGACCGGTTCCCTTGCCCTGGATCGAGTACAGCAGTTCGTGAGTCGCGAAGTTCGGGCCGGACTTGGTCTGGTTGTTGGCGACGCCATCCCAGAAGGTCAGACCGTTCGGGCTGAGCCAGAAGCCCGGCGTCCGAACGCCGGGACCGACGCGGATATCAGTTGAGACAGCCGAGCTGAACGGTCCCGGCGCCTCGGTGCTGGTGACGTAGCCGATGTTGTCAATGTCGCCATCACCGCCCCCATTGCCGGTGATGTCGGCCGCCACGACCGTGTAGGAGGCTGTGTAGGTCCAGCTTTCACCAACCTGAAGGATGGCGTCGCCGTTGCCGTTGTTGGTCTGGGTGAGCGAAAGCCCGGTCCCTTCCAACTTGTCAGTGACGGAGACGTTGGTCAGGTCGATGTTACCGGTGTTCTTGACGACAATCTGGTACTTCACCACGTCGCCGGCGCTGTCGACCATGTTGCCGGAACCGCCGATGACGTCGGTGACGGTCTTCACGATCGAAAGGCTGGGATTGTAGACGAGGCCCGACGCCGTCGACGAACTGGCCGAACCGGCTTCGTTGGTCGTGAAGGTGGCCGTGTTGTCGATATCCAGGTCGCCGCCGCCCTTGGTGTTCAGGTCCGCCTGGGTGACCGTGTAGGAGCCTGTATAGGTCCAGGTTTCACCCACATCCAGGATCTTGTCCCCGTCCGTGTCGCCGGAGAGCAATGTCAGGCCAGTGGTCAGCGAACCGTTTTCCAGCTTGTCGGAAATCGACGTGCCGGTCAGGTCGATGTTGCCGGTGTTCTTCACCACCACCTGGTAATTGATGATGTCACCCTTGTTGTCGGCGTAAAGGCTCCCGGTTCCGACGCCGCCCGTCACCGAGACGACCGTTTTCTGGATGGTGAACTTCGGGTCGTAGACCAGTGAGGTCGAGGTGGTTGAGCTGCCGGACCCGGACTCCTTGGTGGTGAAGGTGGCGGTGTTGTCGATATCGCCGTCACCGCCGCCCTTGGAATTCAGATCCGCCTGGGTGACCGTGTAGGAACCCGTGTAGGTCCAGGTCTCGCCAACATCCAGGACGCCATCGCTATCGGTGTCGCCGCTGGGGCCGGTGAGGGCCAGGCCATTGTTTTCCAGCTTGTCGGAGATCAGGCCGCCAGTCAGGTCGACGTTGCCGGTGTTCTTGACCACCACCTGATAGTTGATCTTGTCACCGACGCTGTCGGCGGAATTGCCGACGCCACCGGTCACGGACGTCACCGTCTTCAGAATTGAGAAGCTTGGAACAAGCAACAACGGCGACGAGGTCGAAGAACTCGCAGATCCGGCTTCTTTGGTGACGAAGGTCGCGGTGTTGTCGATGTCGCCATCGCCAGTGACGCCGTTGCTGGAGAAGTCCGACTGCTTGACCGTGTAGGAGCCCGTGTAGGTCCAGACCTCGCCCACATCCAGGATTTGATCACCATCCGTATCACCCGACGCCAGCGTCAGGCCAGTGGTCAGGGCGCCGCCCTCCAGCGTGTCGGAGATCGACGTGCCTGTCAGGTCAATGTTGCCGGTGTTCTTCACCACCACCTGATAGTTGATCACGTCGCCGGCATTGTCTGCGTAGAGGCTGCCAGTGCCGACGCCACCGGTTACCGACGTCACGGTCTTCTGGATGGAGAAACTGGGGGTGTAGGTCAAAGCGGTCGAGGTCGACGAACTCCCTGAGCCCGCTTCCTTGGTGGTGAAGGTTGCGGCGTTGTCGATGTCGCTGTCACCGCCACCCTTACCGTTGAAATCGGCCTGGGTGACCGTGTAGGAGCCGGTGTAGGTCCAGGTCTCGCCCGCATCGAGCACGCCATCGGAATCAATGTCGCCGCTGGGGCCGGCCAATGCCAGGCCACCGCCTTCCAGCTTGTCGGTGATCGAAGTGCCTGTGAGGTCGACGTTGCCGGTGTTCTTGACCACCACCTGGTAGTTGATCACGTCACCGGCGCTGTCGGCGGAATTTCCTGACCCGCCTGTGACCGAAGTCACGGTCTTCAGGATCGTGAAGCTGGGCGTATAGGTCAGCGGCGATGAGGTGGTGGCGCTCGCCGAGCCGGCTTCCGTCGTCGTGAAGGTCGCGGTGTTGGTGATGATCCCGTCGCCGCCGCCCTTGGTGTTGAAGTCCGACTGCAGGACCGAATAGGCGCCGGTGTAGGTCCAAGTCTCACCCACATCCAAGACGTTATCCGAGTCGAGGTCGCCGGAAGCCAACGTCAGACCGCTGGTCAGGGAGACACCCTCGACCTTATCCGAGATCGTTCCATGGATGTCGATATTGCCGGTGTTCTTGACTACGACCTGGTAGTTGATCAGGTCGCCGGCGCTGTCTGCGGTGAGACCCGCCCCGCCGGTTACCGAGGTCACCGTCTTGGCGATGGTGAAGCTCGGCGAATATTCGAGGGGCGAAGACGTCGTGGCGCTGGCTGAGCCGATTTCCTTGGTGGTGAAGGTCGCCGTGTTATCGAGGTCGCCGTCGCCGCCGCCCTTGCTGTTCAGATCTGCCTGCAAGACACTGTAGGCGCCCGTGTAGGTCCAGGTCTCGCCCACATCCAGGACGCCATCACTGTCGGTGTCGCCGGAGGTCAGCGTGAGACCACTGGTGAGCGCGCCGTTTTCGACCTTGTCGGAGATAGTCCCATTCAGGTCGATGTTGCCGGTGTTATTCACCACCACCTGGTAGTTGACGATGTCGCCGGCGTTGTTCGCCGTCAGGCTGTCGGCGCCGACGCCGCCTGTGACCGATGTCACGGTCTTGGCGATGGTGAAGCTCGGCGAATATTCGAGGGGCGAAGACGTCGTGGCGCTGGCTGAGCCGATTTCCTTGGTGGTGAAGGTCGCCGTGTTGTCGAGGTCGCCGTCGCCGCCGCCCTTGTTGTTCAGGTCTGCCTGTTTGACGCTGTAGGCGCCCGTGTAAGTCCAGGTCTCGCCCACATCCAGGATGTTGTCACTGTCGGTGTCGCCGGAGGTCAGCGTGAGACCGCTGGTGAGCGCGCCGTTTTCGACCTTGTCGGAGATAGTCCCATTCAGGTCGATGTTGCCGGTGTTCTTCACCACCACCTGGTAGTTGACGATGTCGCCGGCGTTGTTCGCGGTCAGACTGTCGGCGCCGACCCCGCCGGTCACCGAGGTGACCGTCTTCGCGATCGTGAAGCTCGGGTTGTAGATCAGCGGCGAAGATGTCGTCGCGCTGCCTGAGCCGGCTTCCTTGGTCGTGAACGTCACCAGATTGTCGATGTCGCTGTCGGTGCCGCCCTTGTTGTTGAGGTCGGCCTGGGTGACGGCATAAGACGCTGTGTAGGTCCAGGTTTCCCCCACATCCAGAACGCCGTCAGAGTCTGTATCGCCGGTCGGGCCGGTCAGCGTGAGGCCGTTGCCCTCGAGCTTGTCTACAATGGAGGTTCCGGTCAGGTCGATGTCGCCGGTATTCTTGACCACCACCTGGTAGTTGACGACGTCTCCGGCATTGTCCGCATAGAGACTGCCGGTTCCAACACCGCCCGTCACCGAGGTCACCGTCTTGGCGATCGAGAAGCTCGGGTTGTAGATCAGCGGTGATGAGGTCGAGGCGCTGCCCGAACCCGCTTCGTTGGTCGTGAAGGTGACCAGGTTGTCGATGTCGCTGTCGGCGCCGCCCTTGGTGTTCAGATCGTTCTGGGTGACAACATAGGAGGCGGTGTAGGTCCAGGTCTCGCCGACCTCGAGCACGCCAATGACGCCGCCGTCCCCAGTCGGCCCGGTCAGTGCGAGGCCATTGCCCTCCAGCTTGTCAACAATAGAAGTCCCGGTCAGATCAATGTCGCCGGTATTCTTGACCACCACCTGATAATTGACGACGTCGCCAGCGTTATCGGCGAAGAGGCTGCCAGTTCCTGCGCCGCCAGTCACCGACGTCACAGTCTTCTGGATCGAGAAACTGGGGAGATAGGCCAGGGGGGAGGACGTTGACGAACTCGCCGAGCCTGCCTCGGTTGTCGTGAAAGTCGCGGTATTGTCGATGTCGCTGTCGCCGCCGCCCTTGCCGTTCAGATCGGACTGCTTGACTGAATAGGATCCGGTGTAGGTCCAGGTTTCGCCCACATCCAGGACGCCGTCGGCATCAACGTCCCCACCCGCCACCAGCGTCAGACCGCTGGTCAAGCCGCCGTTTTCCAGCTTGTCGGCGATTGTGCCGTGCAGGTCGATGTTGCCGGTGTTCTTGACCACCACCTGGTAGTTGATCACGTCACCGGCGCTGTCGGCCGTCAGGCTGCCGGAGCCCACGCCGCCGGTCACCGAGGTCACCGTCTTGAGGATCGAGAAACTGGGGTTGTAAAGGAGCGGGGAAGCAGTGGTCGCGCTGGCTGAGCCTGCCTCTGTGGTCGTGAAGGTGGCGGTGTTGTCGATGTCGCCGTCACCGCCGCCCTTGCCGGTGATGTCGGCCTGTTTGACCGTATAGGACCCCGTGTAGGTCCAGGTCTCGCCCACATCCAGGACGTTATCCAAGTCGGTGTCGCCGGAGGTCAGCGTCAGGCCGCTGGAAAGCGCGCCGTTCTCCAGCTTGTCGGCGATTGTGCCGTGCAGGTCGATGTTGCCGGTGTTCTTGACCACCACCTGGTAGTTGATCACGTCGCCGGCGTTGTCCGCCGTCAGGCTGCCGGAGCCCACGCCGCCGGTCACCGAGGTCACCGTCTTGGCGATGGTGAAGCTGGGGTTGTAGACCAGAGGCGAGGATGTTGACGCGTTGAGCGGCGTCGGGGTCTGCGCCGTCGTCACCGAGGCGGTGTTGTCGATATCAAGGTCGCCGCCGCCCTTGGTGTTCAGGTCGGCCTGGGTGACGGTGTAGGAACCGGTGTAGACCCAGGTCTCGCCCACATCGAGTATGCCGTCAGAATTGGTGTCACCCGAGGTCAGCGTCAGCCCGGACGTCAAGGCTCCGCTCTCGAGTTTGTCCGTCACCTGGACGCCGGTCGCGCCTACCGTGCCGGTGTTGGAGACCTTGACCTGATAGTTGATGATGTCGCCGGGGCTGTCCGCGGACAGGTTGCCGGCGCCCACGCCGCCGGTCACCGAGGTGACCGTCTTGGTGATCCCGATGACCGGGGCGCCTTCGAACGCGCGGACGCGAATTTCTTCGAATCCGGAATCGACGTTCGAGAAGCGGGTGTACACCGTCATATAGGCGCCGCTCGGGATCAGCGACGTTGGAACGTAAATAATGTAGTCGTCGGTGCCGCTGCCGCTCGAGTGGTCCATGAGCAGGATGCTGTTGTCACCCGCCCCATCAAGGTTGTAGCGCAGAGTAAAGCCGGCAGGGTCGGCCTCGTTGGCATCGGAGAAATTCGCGCCCGCCAGCGCCGGATTCGCCGATGTGAAAATCTTGAACGCATCCAACGTCAGCGCGCCCTGCTGGCCGCTGTTCGGTTCGTTCATGTCCATCCGGAACACGAAGTAGGAACCGTTAGGGATGCCGTTGCCGGGATTGGTGACGGTTACAAGCGCGGAGACTGGAATGGCATCGGTCTTGGAATCATCGTTGTCCAGGACCCCAGTCGCGTTGGTGTTGTAGCCCTCTTCGACACTCTTGTCCTGGACGGCCAGGAAGGTGAAGTACTGCCCCGTGCCCGAATTGCCGGGCGTGGCGAACTGCCAGTACGCCCCATTGATGAGTTCGACGCCGTTGGCGGCCGCGCCGTCCGAAGCGGAATCGCCGGTTGCGGTCTCGAGATTGAATACGGTCATTGCCTAGCCCTCCTGCTGAGCCAGGAGCCGCCGCGCCCGACCGGCCGTCGCCCTCCCCGGATGGGCGCCGGCCAATACCCGTACTGGGCGAATCGATCGCCGCGAACTCCAGCTGAGCCAAACGCGGCCAAAAACTGGCGCGAACTGGCTCAAACACAGTCTTAGGCCCGCGTCGCGCCGCCCGCAATTGGTTTCGCATGTAACATCAAATATTCACAATCGTTGTTCCTACAGATTGTCCTGTTTTGGCGCAACGCTTAATTGATTTTTAATAATGTTAACCATGTTATTCTTCCGGTTTCCCACACTTTATGATTTTTTAATTTACAGATTCAGGACGTTCGCTTCGGGCAGCACGCCCAACCCGCGGTATAGCTTGGCGCGCTGCTCAAAATAGCGATGCAATTGCTGACGCAATTCCGACTCAGTTTCCGCGCCGGCCTCCAGGGCTTTCCCATCCTTCATCAGTCGTCGACCGGCGCGTTCCAGGACCAGACCACTGAATTCGACGACTGTTTCCAGATCGCTGACACCTCTGAGCAGCGCGACATGGCCCAGCAAATCTGCGGTCGAAACGCGGACGCCGTTTCCCGTCCTGGGCGAGGCCAGGTAGCCCAGCGTCTCGCCATCCTCGATTCGCCCGGCGACCACGGCGTTGAATCTTTGGGCCGGCCCCTCATCCCGCGCGCCCCCGTCAAGTGGCGCGACCTGCTGGGCGCCGACCAGCAGGGCCACCGCCTGTTCCATCGCCGCCGCCGTCGCCCCGGCAAGGGCTGGGAGCTGAACGATCTCCCGGAACGTCGCGCTCGCCTCGGACAACAGGCCCACGATCGGCCGGTATAGGGACTCGATCCCGTCGACGTCGCCCATCGGCGTCTTGAACCGCAGGCCCACCTCGGCCGCCGGCGCGGTCAGGGCGAACCGTGTCGCATCCAGCATCCGCTTGCGCGCGGGCGGCACAAGCGGGCTAGCGCCCCGAACATAGATGTCGCGCCGGAAGTGTTTGAAGCCCGCGTAGTCAAGCAGGGTCTCGCGCCACGCCGCATCGCCGGCCGACCGCACCTTCTCGATCAGATTATCGGGGACCGACAATTCGACGAAATTCTCCGCCAGGGTCGCCGACCCGACGAAGTCCAGGCGGGCCGCATTGAGTTCACGGGCCAAATCGGCATGGTGGAATGCTCGCCAATGCGCATGCAGGTATTCGTGCACGAGGTAACTTGGATTCTGTAACTCGACCGCCTCGATCCTTTTTCGGACGTGAGGATTTTGTGCGAAGAAGGCGCCGCCGCCTGCCGCCAATACCTTGGCGTCGGCGAGCCCTTTCGCAGCCTGCTCTACCGGCTGCCCCGGAAACCGCAGGGAATATTCGCGCAGATAATGTTGGATCGGGGCGAGTGGCGCCCACCCGGGAAGGCAGTTGTAGGAAACATAGGCGACGCCGCCCGGCTTCAGAAACCGATCAAGAATGCGCACGATGTGACCGCGGTTCTCGTCGCTGATCCACGACAAGATTCCGTGCAGCACAATGAAATCAAATGGCTCCAACCGGTCAGGCGCAATCTGCGCCATATGTTCAAAACTGTAGTCCTCGAAACTTACGTTGCGCAGGCCTGCCTCGGTCGCCAGCCGCCGGGCGTTGGCGATTTGGCCTGGCATGAAATCAACACCCAGAAAGTCCATTTCGGGATTGGCGGCCGCCAACAGGTTCGTGCTGAACCCTTGGCCACAGCCCAGCTCCAGGTAGCGGGCGCCTGGTCCACATTGGGGCGGCTGGACCCCCCTCAGCAGGCACGTGAACGCCAGATAACTCGGCGCAAGTTCACGGTAGAATCCGCTGGTGTATTGAACGTCCGTTACATAGCCGTCTGACCAGTCCGACATTCCAGCCGCTCCCTGAGCGCGTGTTTTCTCGCATCCATGCGGGCGCAGCGCGCATCACCCATGCGTCGCGCCACACAAAATGCCGAAGCATAGGCCCAATTCTCGCGCTGTCCGCGCAAGATCACAAGGCCATTCACATCACCGAAACACCCATTTTCGCCCGCACATCTAATTTATATCAGGTGTAATTGAGCCTAAATTCGCCACACACTAGAGATTATTTGAATCTGTAGCGATGAAATGCGCAAGATATCCGACTTTTATATATTTTGTTCTGCGGAATATCTGTTGCGAGGGCGCTTGTTTTTAATTTACACTGCCGGTCAACGGAACATTTTCTAAAGGCCTCGTCGCAGTACGCACGCGCAATGACCCCTGGTCGATTTAATTTTCGTTATGTCTGCGCCGCCCGAGAGCCGGCGTCCGCGACACCGCGCCGCGCGGTAAGGCGCGCGCTTGCGCGTCCGTGGCGGGAGTTTTGAATGTATGAGCGCGCACAGCAGGGCGCATTCCGGATTGGTACGGGCGCCATGTCCTCCGCTGTAGACGTTGGGACGCACACGAGACCGATGATCGAGAAGCTCACCGAGCGGCTGACGGTTGTCCTGGGCGGAGTCCTCGCGGCCTACCTGATCGCCATATCCGGCTACCAGTGGCTCGGCGTGGATCTGTCATTGACGGTCTTCCTGCCGCCGCTGTTGTTCGCCGCCTGCATCTACGGCGTCTGGTATGGATTTGCGGCGAGCCTGCTGGCCGTGGCCCTGCTCGGACCGCTCATGCCGCTGACCCCGCAGCCCCTCACTATGGACGCAACGAAGAGCGTTCTGGTCATGGCGCTCTATTTCAGCGTCGCTTGGGCCGGCGGCGTCTATGCCGGCAGCCTGCGGCAGCGCCGGCAGGATGAGTCCATCCGAGAGGTCCTTCGCGTCAGCGGACCACAACCGGATCAGGCGCTGCCGGCGCTGGTGGCGGAGAGTTTCATTGGTGGGCGCCAATTGGGATTTGCGCACCACGCCCTGCAGACAATTTTGACCTCGGGCGCCAGTATCGCCCTGGTGATCACCATGGCGGTGGTGTCGCGGGAGATCGCCTCGCCGCCCGCGCTGATGGTGCAAACGCTTATCTTGATGGCGCCTGTGGTTGCGGCCGGGGCGATGTATGGTCCCTGGACCGGCGCGCTCGCTGGCCTGGCCGCGGGCTTGCTTCAGGCGTGGCTGCCCGCAGCGTCCCCTCTTCGTCTGGCGCCCATGTCGGGCGATGTCCTGGGCGACATCATGCTGTTTGGCGGCGTCGGCCTCATCATCGGGGTGTTTTCCGCCCAGACCCAGCGCCGGCACCTGGCCTTGCAGGGCCTGTTGGTCACCGGCGGCGCTCTTTCGCGACTGGAGGATGAGAACGACATCCGCCGCATCGTCTTCGCCGCCGCGCGGGAGGCCTGCGCTGGCGGCTACGTGCAGCTCTCTGACGCCAATGGCCAGGTCCTTCACGGCGCGGCGCGTCCGAAAGCCGACGCCAATCAGGGCGACTGGCGAAGCCGGCGCCTCGTCGCCGACGGCCGGGACGTGGGTGAACTGAGGTGGCGGACAAGCCGGTTCTTCCGCGATGACCAGGCCGCCGTCGATGGCGCAATGGGCATGATCGCCGACCTAGGTGCGGCGGCGCTGATGCGCGCGAGGCTGAAGTTCGAGAAGGCCGAGATGGAATCGGTGGCGCGGACCGAACAGTTGCGCACCATCCTGCTCGACGCGGTTTCGCACCACTTCCGCACGCCGCTGTCCAGCATCCTGGGCTCGGTGACCAATCTGCTCGACCACGGCGGCCAGCATGACGCCAAGGCCAGCCATGACTTCCTGCTGATTATCCGCGAACAGGCGAACCGGCTGAACCGCTATGTGGAGAATTTCCTCAGCGTGGCGCGGCTGGAATCCGGATCCATCGAAATCAAGCCCCGCCCGACCGACCTGGAGCTGATCGTCAATGACGTCTGGGACTCCTTCGGCGAGGCTGGCGGCGCCCGGCGTTATCTTGAGGTCCAGATCACCGATCGAAAGGTCCAGGTCGACCCGGAACAGATGAAACAGGTGCTGGGCAACCTGCTTGAGAACGCCATCAAATACAGCACCGAAGATACGCTCGTCTCCGTGACGGCCCGCCCGGAAGGCGGCGTCATGGTGCTGGAGGTCACCGACCAGGGGGCCGGCGTGCCGCCCAACGACATCGGCCACATCTTCGGCCGCTTCTATCGAAGCCGACAGGCCAAGGCCACCGGCCTGGGCCTCGGCCTCTACATAACCAAAAGCCTCGTGGAAATGATGGGCGGAACCATCGAGGCCGAAAACCGCACAGACGGAACGACGGGGGTCACCATGCGGGTTAGATTGCCATTGGCGGGGGCGGGATCATGAGCGAACCGGCAGCCAACATCCTGCTCGTCGAGGACGAGGAACAGCTGCTTCGGGTGCTGGAGTCCACGCTGAACGCGACGGGCTATCACACCACCACGGCGCGCACCGGCAAGGCGGCGCTGAGCGCGCTGCAGGCGGAGCCTTTCGACGCCGTGCTGCTCGACCTGGGGCTTCCCGACATGGACGGCAAGGACGTGATCACCTCGGCCCGCGCCTTCAGCCGCGCGCCGATCCTGGTGCTCTCGGCCCGCGCCTTTGAAGGCGAGAAGATCGAGGCCCTGGACCGGGGCGCCAATGACTACATCTCCAAGCCGTTCTCGGTGGGGGAACTGCTGGCGCGCATCCGTGTTGCGGTGCGCCCACCCTTCGGAGCGGGCGCCGCCGGCAACGCCAAGTTCTCGGATATCGAATTCGACTTCAAGAACCGGATCGCCATCGTCGAGGGCGCGCCCAAGCGCCTGACCATGCGCGAGACCGAGATGCTGCGCGTGCTCACCGCCGCCCAGGGCGCCGTGGTCGCCCATCGCGAACTGGTGGCCGGCATCTGGGGCAAGGGCAGCGACGCCGACGTCATGCATTTGCGCGTGCTCGCCTGGCAGGTGCGCCGCAAGATCGAGCCCGACCCCGCCAATCCCAAATACCTGATCGCCGAACAGGGGCTGGGCTACCGGCTGGCGGTGACGCCGGAGGCGACCGGCGGCGGCTAGGGGTGATTGTAATTAAATTTTAATTGCTGTGAGGCCGCCGCAGGATAGGCTTGCGCCACGGCGTCTTCCCCGAGGATCGAAGTCTACACTTTGACTTCGCCGGAATTCGCAGCTTGGCCTGGGCGCGAATGCTTATTTTGGCGACATATTGTCAAGAATTGCATGCAGGTTCGCGCAGAGATCAGCTTGTGTTGACCCGGCGACTTCGCCGCACCATACGCATGGACACTCAGGAATTTCTCCCGAGGGTTGAGCTAGCGTGCGCTTCGGGGCCGCCCATGCGCAATTGGGCGTTGAGGTCGCTTAGCGGCGATGGACGCCCAGGCGACCACCGTCAGGCGAACCTGCGGCGCGAAAGGGTGCGGACGTGCTGAAAGTCAAACATCGGGCCTCGGCCCCTCCTCGTGCGCCGCGCCCCTGGATCGCCCGTTTCGCCCGCGCGCGCCTGGGCGCGGTCAGCCCGGTCATGGCGGTGATGATCGTACCGATCGTCGGCCTGCTCGGCTTCGCCGCCGAGGCGTCGAACTGGTACTTCACCCAACGATCAGCCCAGAACGCCGCCGATACCGCGGCCCTGGCGGCGGCGGCAAACGCTTGCGATCCCTCGGCCAGTCCGGCCTGCACGGGGATAACCTATGTCCAGGAGGCCGCCGCAGTCGCCAAAGGCTATGGGTTCACCGCCAGCAGTACGACCACTGTAACAACGACGCTTTCACACGCCAATTGTCTGCCCGGCGCGGGGGCGAGCGACAAGTGCTACAAGGTGGTGATCACAAAGGCTGTTCCCATCTATCTGATGCGGGCCGTCGGGTTCAACGGCGACACCGCCGTGGGCTCGGGCCGCGGACAGGTGGTGTCCGCCCTGGCGATCGCCAATCCCAAAGGCGTGGACGACTATTTTTGCATTACGACGCTTGGCACTGGTGATTCATTCAGAACAAACGGGGCTACCAGCGCGAACTTGTCGGGTTGTAGCCTCTTCTCGAATGGGAATCTAAATTGCAATGCCCACGGATTGCCGTCCGCGCCACACGGATGGGCTGTGGGAACGTCTAGCTGCGGCCAAGACCAACAAGGTTCACAAGTCGCCCCAACTCCACTCGATAAGTTCGCTGCCTTGTCCACAGCTGCGAACATTCCGCCGCCCAGTGGATGTTCGGGCGCCACTACAATTTCCAGCGGCACATTTAATATTAGCGCTGGAAACCGCTGCTACACCGGCAATCTCACAATTAGTGGTCCAGTTGTTGTAGATACCGGTGGCGCAAATCGTGTCATCACACTTTATAATGGCGCGAATTTGGTCCTAAGTGGGGGCTCTTCATTCACAGGACCAACAAACGCTGGTCTCACTGTCGTGTTTGCCGGTACGGGATCCGCTAGCAGCGGTGCGCCTGGTTTCGTGACGCGAAGCGGCAACGGCGGCACGCCCTATATAGATATGGGTGCTCCGACTACAGGAACTTGGTCTGGAATTGCGCTTTATCAAGACTCCCGCATGAGCGGAGCCAACAGCCTGACCTTTGGAGGCAATGGGATTAACGCTCTCGATTTTAGAATTACAGGTTTGATTTACGGCCCACACCTATCATTAACAATTAGAGGCGCCATCAACCACCAAACTAGCGGCCTAAACTGCCTTGGAATAATGGTTAATGACATTCTTGTTGGTGGTGGCGGTGACATCCTTGCCACGACGACTGACTGTTATCAGGCCGGCCTCGACCTCAATACTGTTCCCGGAACCGGTGGCCGCCAGAGATTGGTGCAATGAGGCGCAAGTTAGTTGAGAATCCAAAATCTTGGTTTTTGACGCGGCTTGCGCGCGACGCCCGCGGCGCGGCGGCTCTTGAGATCGCCATCTGGACGACCGTCATCGTGGTCCCGGTTTTCAGCGCCGTGGACATTGGAGTCTACACCTACCGCAAGATGCAGGTGGAGGCCGCCGCTCAGGCCGCCGTGGCCGCGGCCTGGCGCTTTTGCGACACCGGAGCGGAGCTTCCGGCGGTGCAGAACTGCTACACTGGCGCGGAGACCCTGGTCGTCAGGATGCGCCGCGCTGCCCAGAACACCTCGCTGGGAACCAACATCACACTCACCAACGCCAACATCACCGACGGGTGGTATTGCCGCAATGGGTCCGGCGATCTGGCCTTGCAAGGCTCGACCGCTACGATCGGCGGCAGCCTGTCTCCCACCTCCGCCCCCACGTGTCCCAGTTCAACGACGAAGGCGGGCGAATACATCAAGGCCACCACGACCTACACCTACACCCCGATATTCAGCGGCTTGTCGGTCGCCAGCCTGCTCGGCACATCGGTTTCGAAAACCGCCTGGATTAGGCTGAGATAGATGCCTGGCAGACCCCAAATCCGGCGCGGACTACACCCATGGTGCTCTGAACGCGGTTCGACGGCGGTTGAGTTCGCCCTGGTCATCCCGTTGCTGGCGCTGCTGACGATAGGTGCGATCTATATGGCCATGGCGATCAACGCGATCGTCTCCCTTCATTTCGCGACGCAGGACACGGCCCGTTGCGCCTCGGTGAAGACCACAATCTGCACCGCCGGAAATATCCAGTCCTATGGACAAGGAAAGTACAAAGGGCCAACCCTTTCCTCCCTAACCTTTACTCTCACCGCGGCCGCCGCCGCACCCGCCACAGACTGCGGTAATAAGGTCGTCGGAACCGGAACATTCTCCCTGAATACTGGACTTGGAAGAATCAATTTACCAATGTCGGCAACCTCTTGTTATCCATCTTCGACGGGATGATTCTTCGAGGTTAGGGAAACCTCAACTTGACCATGTGCATATGCGGCGTGGTCAACGATAATTCATATGGTTTACTGAAGGTTGATGGTCTCGCGAAACGCTTCAGCAGCGGCGCGGGCATCGACGGCGTTTCCCTCTCGGTTGCGGCGGGCGAGATCACCGGATTCATCGGCATCAATGGGGCCGGCAAGAGCACGACGCTTCGCTGTGTCATGGGGCTCATGCAACCCGACGCCGGGACGATCCAACTGTTCGGCGCCGCCGCCGATCACGCCGCGCGCCGACGGATCGGCTTCCTGCCGGAAGAACGGGGCCTGTTCCCCCGCGAACGCGCCCGTGACGTCATAGCCTTTAATGCGCGACTGAAGGGCATGGGCCGCAGCGACGCCCTGCGCGCCGCCGACCGGCTGCTGGAGCGGATCGGCCTGGCCGGCCGCGAGCGGGCCCGCATTGGCGAACTGTCCAAGGGCAACGCCCAACGCGTGCAGATCCTTTGCGCCCTGGCCCACAGCCCCGACCTGCTTATCCTGGACGAGCCCCTCTCCGGCCTCGACCCCATCGCCCAGGCCGAGGTGCTGTCGCTGTTCGCGGAATTTCGGGCCGGCGGCGGGGCGATCCTGTTCTCCACCCATTCCATGACCGCCGCCGAAACCCTTTGCGACCGGGTGGTGATGCTGGCGGGCGGGCGCACGGTGTTCGAAGGCCCGCTGGCGGAAGCCTCGGACCTCGCCCCGCACGGCGCGGTGGTGGTCACCTCCGATGAGGCGGCGCTGATCGCCGCGGCGCGCAGCGTCGGCGGCGAGGTGCGCCCCATGACGGGTGGCATCGGCGAGGCCGGCCGCTGGCGGGTGGTGCTGCCCAAACAGGTGAACCACCCGGCCCTGGTGCGCGCGCTCGCAGAGTTCTCCGTCCCGATCCTGGCGTTCGAGCCGATCAAGGCCAACCTCGAGGGGGCGTTCTGGGACCTGGCCGCGACGCCCGCGCGGATCGCGGCATGATCAACCCCATGCGACCCGCCACGGAATCTCGCCTGCTGCGCCTGCTCGACTTGGGCGAGCGGAGCATTTCGCTGCTGCTGTTTGCAGGCTTCGCCGTGCGGGTCATCCGCGGGATGGAATTGCACCCCCAGAACATCCTGGCGCTGATCTCCGAGGCGCTGGTGGTGCTGTTCATCCTGTTCCGCCGCTACAGCGAGACGGTGACCACACGGCCGCAGGACTGGATAGCGGCTTTGATGGGCACCATGCTGCCCCTGCTGGTGCGGCCGGGCGGCGTGGCGCTTGTGCCGCCGGACCTGGCCGCCGCGTTGATGTTCGCGGGGCTGGGCCTGGCGATCTGGGCCAAATTGGCCCTGCGGCGCAGCTTCGGGCTGGCGGCGGCCAACCGGGGCGTGGTTCAGGCGGGCCCTTACCGGTTCGTTCGCCATCCGATGTACGCTGGCTATGTTCTGGTCCACCTGGGGTTCCTGCTGCTGAATCCCCTGGCCTTGAACGCCGTCCTCTACGCCGCGACCCTCGGCTGCCAGATCTGGCGCATCCTTGCGGAGGAGCGGGTATTGGCCGGCGATCCCCAATACGCCGCTCTGATGCGGCAAGCGCGTTTCAGGTTGATCCCATGGGTATTCTAACCCGCCTCGCGGCCCTGCGGCCGGCCTGGCTGATCGCCGAGCGCGAATTCAAGTTCTATGTCGCTACGGCGAGCTTCTGGATCGCTCTGGCGATCGGTCCGGCGCTGATGCTGGGCGCGAGTTTCGTGGTCCCCGCGACGCTGAAGCCGGACGCGCCTTCGCAGATCGCCATCGATGCGTCAGATCCCGGCCTGCGGACCCAGGCGATCGAAGCCCTGGTTGCAGCCGGCAAGCTGGAGGGCCGAGCCTTCATCGTGGCGGCCTCCCCTCGCCCGGCGCCGCGCCTCGAACTGCGGCGCGTCGGCGGCCAGAGCATCGAGGCCCGGTTCGGCGCGGGCTTTCCTCTGACGAGCGCGGGCCAGACGCTGGTGCTGCGCACCCTGGAGCGGGACGCGGCGCGCGCAGACGCAGAGCGCGCCACCCTCACCGTACGCCTGGTTCCGCCGCCTTCGGCCCCCGCGCGGACTTCGCCGATGGCCGGCCGCCTGGTCCTGGTGATCATGCTCTGGCTGACGCTCACGGGATCCCTGGGCATGCTGCTGGTCGCGGTGGCCCGGGAACGTGCAAACCGGGCCCTGGAATGCCTGCTGGCCGCCGCCAGGCCCTGGCAGATCGTGCTGGGTAAGCTCAGCGGCGTCGGCGCGGTGTCATTGCTCGTGCTGGCGAGCTGGATCGGCTCCGCGACCATCGCCGGGTCGGCCGCGCCAGGCGGCGCACACCTGATGCGAAGCTTGTTTGCAGACCTGGCCAACCCGGCGGCCATCGCCGGCGCCGTGGGGGTCTACCTGCTGGCCTATGTGCTCTATGGCCTGGCCGTGGTCGCTGTCGGCGCGGCCGCCCAGGACACCGCGGCGGCCCAGAACTGGTCGCGGCCGATCTTCGCGGTGCTGCTGGCCGTGTTCTTCACGTCCCTCGCCGCCGCCAGCGGGGCGGAAGGCGTAGGTTGGCTGACCTTCGCGCCGCCGTTCACCCCCTTCCTGTTGCTGCTGACCCAGCCTTCGCCGTGGATCGCGCTGGCCGGCGCAGCTCTGGTGGCCGTCACCGCCGCCGCCGCGGGCTCCCTCGCCGTGCATGGTCTGCAGATCGCGCCCGCTCAGCCCAGGTTCTGGCGGACGGTGAGGCACGCCTTAAAGGCCGTCCGGGCCTAGCGTCGCCTCTGAGGCGGGTCGGCAAGGTATTGTAGTGGCGAAATCGAGCGGCCTGCAACGCCTCTGAGTTGTTAACTATGGTTAATGTTCGCGCCGCATGCATAAAGCAAACCAAGGCATTAAATTAAAATTTAATTCGGTTCATTCGCAAGGTTAACTACTCATTTAGCTTTACATAAAATTTATCTTAGGTATCTTTCAACCACAGGTGTGGCGGATGGGGGGCATCTCCGACACTGCTCTTCGTAGAGTTGTTTCATGGTGAGACAACTTCTTGTGGAAATGTGACGAAAGGACAATCCAATGAGCAAGCTTGCTTCCTTCCTGAGGGACGACGCCGGCGCCTCAGCGGCTGAATATGCAATTATCCTCGCTGTCGTTGGCGTGGGCATCGTGGCGGCGGCCACAACTTTGAAGAACGCGATTTCCGGCGGCATGAATACCGCGTCAAATACGATCAACACGGCTTCCTGAGCTCAGTCGCGGGCCTCGGCCCGTTCAAGGAATTTTTGGGCGCGCCTCAATGATTTGAGGTGCGCCCAGCTTCGTTTTCGGCGCCCTGTAAGGCGTTGCCATCATCCCCGGCGCCGCCACGATTTCGCCCATTGCCCCACGTCACCAGCACATAATTTCGGCAAATGGCGCCGAACCGGCCTCCACCGCGCGCAAACATCCCCCAGTTGTTAACTATAATCTCCGCCTGACTTGAAGTGTCCGGCGCTTGTCCCCCATTAAATATACATTAAAGTTAACCTTTTGCGTGAGTTAACCCTTCATTTAGCTTTACATAATCTTCCCTTCATGTTTTTCTCAACCTCAGGTGTGACGGATGGGGGGCCATCTCAAAAACTTCACTTCGAATGTTGTTTCAAAGAGAGACAACTTGTTGTAGAAAATGTGACGAATAGGACATCACCGATGAGCAAGCTCATTTCTTTCCTGGCGGACGAGTCCGGCGCCTCCGCTGCTGAATATGCGATCATCCTGGCGGTTGTCGGCGTGGGCATCGTGGCGGCGGCCGGCACCCTGAAGGACGCCATCTCGGGCGCGATGAACACCGCGTCAAATACGATCAACACGGCATCCTGAGTTCAGGCGACCGGCTGCAAATTTGTGGCTGAAATCCGGGCGCGCTGAAGTTTGGTGGGCATGAGGCGCATCCGGATTTCTCCTCAGACCGGTGAGGGTTCTCTCAATCCGCAGGCGTAATTCATGAACATCCGCACGATCGCCTCCTTCGCCATCGCCATACTGCTCGGCCTGGTCGCCGTGGTGATGGTGCGCAGCTATCTGGGGCGCGCAACCCATGACGCGGGCGGCGCCAAGGCTGTCGCCGGCGGATCACCGGTGGTCGTGGCGGTCCAGACGATCGAGCGCGGCGCGCTCTTGCAACCCTCGCTGCTTAAGGTCGTGAACTATCCGGCCGACAGCGTGCCTGCCGGCGCCTTTACCGATCTGTCGCAGTTCACGGGTTCAGGGCCCACCGCGCGGATCGCGCTGCGGGCCATCGCCGCCAACGAACCCATCCAGGCCTCCAAGGTTAGCGGGCCGGGCGGTCGTTCAACACTTTCCGGCGTGGTCACCACCGGCATGCGGGCGATCAGCCTGCGCTCCGGCGACGTCGCCGGCGTCGCCGGGTTCGTGCTGCCGGGCGACCGGGTCGATATCCTGTTGACGCGGCAGATCGGCGAAGGCGCGACAGCCCAGACCGTCACCCAGGCCCTGGCTGAGAATGTCCGGGTGCTGGGCATCGACCAGTCCGACGACACCGAAGCCGACAAGCCGCAGGTCGCCAAGGCGGTGACGGTCGAAGTCACGCCGGAACAGGCCCAGGCGATCGCCCTGGCGCAATCGGTGGGATCCATCAGCCTGGCCTTGCGTCAGGTGGCCGACGATTCCGCCCTCGTCCGCAAGGCGACGACGGTGACCGACCTGGGTCGCTTCGGCGCCCGCTCGCAACCGGCGTTGGCCGGCGGGCCGGCCCCCGCGGCGGCGGCGCCCAAACCCGCAGCTTCGGCGCCGGGGATGGTGGAAATACATGTCACGCGTGGAACTGAAATCTCTGGTTATCCAGTCAAGGCTTATTAGTTCGCGAAATGAAGCGAACCTGTGGGGAAGTTGGGGCGATGCATTTAGCTCTCGACATTAAACGGAATATTTTGCGCGCGGGCGCCCTGTGCGTATTTGCCGGCGCGTTCATTCTGGGGACACCCGTACTGGCGCAGAGCGCCGGCAACGACTACCGCCAGTCCGCCACGGTCGAGGCGGTCATCGGTGTCGGCAAGTCCAAGGTGATCGAGTTACCCAGCGCCTACACCGACGTGATGGTCGCCGACCCCAAGATCGCTGACGTTCTGCCCCTGAACACCCGCTCGGTCTATGTGGTCGGCAAGTCGATGGGCGCCACAGCGCTCACGCTCTATGGCCCCGGCAAGCGCCTGCTGGCCGCCGTGAACGTGGTGGTTTCAGTCGATATCGAGACCATGAAGAACCGCCTCAATGAGATTCTGCCCAATGAGAAGGACGTCGCCGTGCGGGCGGCCAATCAGTCCCTGATTGTTTCCGGCACGGTGTCCAGCCCCGTGGCGCTGAAACAGGTGCTGGCGCTGGCGGAGTCCTTCGCGCCCGACAAGGTGGTCAACATGCTGGGCGTCGAGGGCACACAGCAGGTGATGCTCTCGGTACGGTTCGTGGAAATGCAGCGCAGGGTCGCCAAGGACCTGCGCATCAACGTCCAACGGCCGGCTCTTGGCAGTACGGCGGACCCCAATTTTCAGGTTGTCACCGGTCAGAATGTCGCGGGTGGCGGCAACGTCCTGGCCGGTACGTTCGGCCAGATTCTATGGCGCCTGCCCAACCCTACGGGGGGTAACCTGGATTTGTTGTTCGACGCCCTGGAAACCAAGGGATTGGTGAAAACCCTGGCGGAGCCAACTCTTGTCGCCATGTCGGGCGATACGGCAAGTTTCCTCGCCGGCGGCGAGTTCCCCATCCCGGTGGCCCAAAGCAGCGGCCAGGGAAACACGCCAACCATAACGGTCGAGTTCAAGCAATTCGGCATCGCCCTGGCGTTCACTCCGACCGTGCTCAGCGACGGATTGATCAACCTCGCCGTGAAGCCTGAAGTCTCCAGCATTGATCCGGAGACATCCATCGACATTGGGCTTATCCGCATCCCCGGCATCAAGGTTCGCCGCGCAAACACAACCGTGGAATTGCGCGATGGCGAGTCTTTTACGATCGCCGGCCTCCTGCGTGACGACTACCAGACCTCCATTCGTCAATACCCGTTCATCGGCGACCTGCCGGTCATCGGCGCCCTGTTCCGCTCCAACGGTTACCTGAAGGAAGAGACCGAACTGGTGATCGTCGTGACCCCGCACCTGGCTGTGCCGCACAAGGGTCGGTCCGCGACGCCGGCGGATAATTTTGTTCCGCCGTCCGATTTCGAGCTCTTCCTGTTCGGCGCGCAGCACGCCAGTTCATCGGTGAAGGCAGAGGATCGCGTGCTGATGTCGGCGGACCCCACCAAGGGCGGAATCGACGGCCCGCACGGTCATGTGCTGCACTAGGAGATCACCGCCATGAAGCACAACCGCATTATCCCAGCCGCCATCCTCGCCGCAGCTTTGCTGAGCGGATGCGCAGCGCACCATATTTCAGCTGATTTCGGCCAGGCTGTCCGGCAGGAAGTGGCGGCGCAGATCGCCGACCCTGATGCAAGTTACACCGGCGTACCAGCCCCAGGCTCCGATGGCGGGCGCGTGGGCCTCGCCCAGAAACGTTATGAAGCCGGCGAGGTCGCCACACCTCAGGCGGCCGCCACCACTGGTAAGTAAATTGCCCCTCCAGTAAAACCCGGCGCAGAAGGCGCCCGGAGCGAGAAAGCGAGTTGAGCGTATGCTTCTCGGATTGAGAAATCCAATGGCCGGCGAACGCGGCCCTGGGGGGAGCGAAGACGTGCAGCGCATCGGTGTCGCGGAAGGAACCCTCGGCGGGGCGGCGCAGTTCGCGTCCCTTGCGGCGTTATTTCCCGCCGCCAGGTTTATTCCCCTCGTGGAAGCGTGGCCGGAACGGCTGAGCGAACCGCTCGATATCATGATCGTCGGCGCCGACGCTTCGGAAGTGGAGGCCGTCCTGCCGCGCCTTAAGGCGGCGCCAAGGACCACGCGTGTCATTGTCATTCTGAAAAACGCGGACGTCCTGACCACGCGTCGGCTCATCCGCGAAGGCGCCGCCGATGTCCTGCTGCATCCCGCCACAGAACCAGCATTGTCACTCAGCCTGGAGCGACTGATCGGCCACGATGCCGTCAGCGGTCAGCGCAAGCACGGTCGGGGCGAGGTCGTCGTATTCCTCAAGGCCGGCGGCGGTGTCGGCGCAACCGCGCTCGCGACCCAGGTCGCTGCGATCTTGGCGATCCGCAACGGTGGCGGAGTATGTCTCGCCGACATGGACATCCAGTTCGGGACTGCCGCCCTCTACCTTGATATGCCCGACACGGTGACACTTCAGGATCTGCTCGCATCGGGCGAGGATCTTGAGGACACGCCCTTCGCCACCGCCTTGGGTGTTCACCCCACCGGCGCCCGAGTCCTGGCTGCACCACAGGAGGTCGTCGCGCTGGAAACGGTATCTCCGTCTCAGGCGGATGCGGTGGTTAAGGGGCTTCGCAGGGATTTCGTCCTGACCCTGATCGACCTTCCATCGGTGTGGACCGCCTGGACCTATCAGATCCTCACGCACGCGGATCGCGTCGTCCTGGTGACGCAGTTGTCTGTCCCGCACATGCAATTGGTGAAGCGCCAGCTCCGCACGCTTGCGATGCAAAATCTAGGTGACAAGCCAGTTATTCTGGTCTGCAACGCCCCATCCGCGGACCAATCGGCCTCAGTATCTCTCAAGGCGGCGGAGCGCGCCCTGGGCCGCAGCTTCGATATCGTTATCCCCGAGGATCGCCGCCTGATGAATACGGCCGTCAATCATGGTTTGGAGCTTTCGGCGGTCCGCCGGAACACCAAACTTGAAAAGGCGATGGAGCTGTTGGCGGATAGGGTTGGCGAGAACATCGCCGCGGCGCCCCTGAGGTCGAAACGATGACCACAATGCTCTGGAGTCGCGATGGCGGCGGCGCCGAGAGCGGCGTCCAAGGCCAGCAAATTGAAGGCGCTGTGGGCCTGAAGGTGCGGATACACCAGCGCCTGATCGAGCTCTTGAACCTCTCCCTCCTGGACAAGACGCCAAGGGAAACGCTTCGCCAGGAAATCCGCGGCGCCGTCACCCAGTTGCTCGCAGAGGAAAAGCGCTTCCTCACCCTGCCCCAGACCGACCGGCTGATCGATGACGTCCTGGATGAACTGCTGGGCCTCGGCCCGCTGGAGCCGCTCCTCAAGGACGACACCGTCAACGACATCCTGATCAACACTCACACGACCGTCTATGTCGAGCGGGCGGGACGCCTCGAACTCACTGGCGTGAAGTTCCAGGACACCCGCCACCTGATCCGCATCATCAACAAGATCGTTGGCGCCGTCGGTCGCCGCGTGGACGAATCCCAGCCCATGGTGGATGCCCGCCTGACCGACGGAAGCCGGGTCAACGCGATTATCCCGCCGCTTGCCGTCGATGGCCCGCTGGTGTCGATCCGCAAATTTTCCAAGGTTCCGATCCACATGGCGCGCCTTGTGGAACTGGGAAGCCTTACCGGCGAAATGGCTCTGTTACTGCAGATGGTCGTCAAGACGCGTCGCAACGTCCTGATCTCCGGCGGTACGGGCTCCGGCAAGACCACCCTGCTCAACGCACTGTCGGCCTACATTGCGGATGACGAACGCATCGTCACCATTGAGGACTCCGCGGAACTTCAACTCCAGCAGCCCCACGTGGGCCGTCTGGAAACCCGCCCGGCGAACATCGAAGGGCGCGGCGAAGTTGTTCAGCGCGACCTTGTGCGGAACGCCCTGCGGATGCGGCCCGACCGGATCATCGTCGGCGAGGTTCGCTCCGGCGAAGCGTTCGACATGTTGCAAGCCATGAACACGGGCCATGACGGCTCCATGACCACTGTCCACGCCAACACCCCGCGCGACGCCCTGTCGCGTCTGGAGCAGATGATCGGCATGGCCGGCTTGGAACTTTCACCACGCTCCATACGCCAGCAGATCGCCTCGGCGGTCCAGGTCATCGTCCAGGTCGAAAGGATGGATGACGGGCGCCGGCGCATTGCGTCGATCGCCGAACTGGTCGGCATGGAAGATGAAGTGATTTCCTTGCAGGAGATCTTCAAGTACCGGCGCCGGGGCCGCGGCAATGACGGTGTTGTCGTGGGCGATTACGAGACCACCGGCGTAAGGCCGCGGTTCCTTGAAATGCTGGCGGGTCGAGGGCTTGAACCGCCGCCGTTCCCCTTCACGGCGGGCCGGAAGTCGGTCTGATGCAGAAAGCGCGCACCCAGTTGCGTGACGACGCGGGCGAAAAGGCGCCACAGCGAGCGGGGGCGTCATGAATCCGGCCTTTGTTCCGCTCATCTATGTGGTGGCGTTCATCGCCGTCGTTGTGCTGGTGCAGACATTTGCAGGCGTGTTCCTGGAATCCCGGGACAAGACGACTCGTGTGAACCGGCGTCTTACGATGTTGGATTCAGGGATGGACCCAAATGCCGTCTATTCTGCTCTGGTTCGCCAGTCGCAGGGTTTCCGGCTCGAAAATGCGACGTTCGCCTCGGTTTATGCCCGGGCGCAGCTTTATTTCCGCCAGGCGGGCCTCACCGTATCGCCATTGAAGGTCTTGGCTGTCGCCGGCGGAGCCGCCGCCGCCATATGGCTCGCAGGGATCGCTCTGATCACGGCGCGGGGCGAGCCGATCTTCCTGAACGCCGTCCTTTCGTTGATCGGAGCCTGCACCTTGTCCGGGCTCGGCGCTTTGTATTGGGTGCGGCGCGCCCGGCAGCAACGGATCAAGCAATTTTCGACACAATTGCCGCTGGCGTTGGATGTCATGACCCGGGCCTTGCGCGCCGGTCATCCTGTGCTGGCAGCGGTTCAACTCTCTGCCACGGAACTCGGCGATCCGATTGGATCCGAGCTTGGTTTGATCGTTGATGAAACCAACTATGGCGCCGACTTCAGGACGGCATTGGGCAATTTCGCTCAGCGGACAGGGTCTCAGGACGCACATTTCCTCGCTGTGTCGATCAACATTCAATCCGAAACCGGCGGCAACCTCGCAGAGATCCTTGAAGGGCTCGCCAGGGTCATTCGCGAAAGGCTCACCCTGGTGAAACGGGTAAACTCGCTTGCCAGCGAGGGACGCGCTTCGGCCTACGTCTTGAGCGTTTTGCCCGTCTTACTGATTTCATTTCAATTCTCGACCAACCCGTCCTTTTACACGAGTAAATTTCCGGACCCGATATTTTGGCCAACCGTCGCGGGTGTGCTGGTCATGTACGTAATTGGCTGGCTTATAATCCAGCGAATTGTAAACTCTAAATATTAGGTTGGTGGAACATGAATCAAGTTCTGCTGATTTTATTTCAATTTATCGTATTCTTCGGCATCGCCATTCTTACCATTTTTGCGTTGCGTAGTGCTGAAAAGACCCTGGTTCTCCGTCGAAGACTCGGAGACGAACACCGGTCCTCATCGTCGACGGTATCAAACCTTTTGAAGGCGGATTCAGTCGCCAACCCATTTTTAAAGTGGGTCGAGACAGCATCGCTGAATGACTCCCAGGAACGCAACAAATTGGGCCGCGATCTGAGGATGGCGGGGTTCGCCCAACCTGCTGCGCCGATGATCTACGTGCTCATTCGCTTCGGGCTCGCCATCGGGTTGCCAATCCTGTTCACCATCAACCAGACGCTGGCCGCCAAGCCCATGGCCGGGGCTGGCCCGGTCATCGTGCCGCTGCTGCTTTGCGGCGCGGGAATGATCCTCCCAAGGGCTCTGCTCAACCAAAGAATAAGCTCGCGGAAAGAGGAGCTTGAGAACGAATTCCCCGACGTGCTTGATCTACTGGTGGTCTGCATTGAGGCCGGGTTGAGCCTTGAGGGGGCGTTCGTCAGGGTAGGCCAGGAGGTCGGCCATTCTCATCCGCTCATGGCTCAGCAGTTCGCCAATGTATCGTTTGAAATGGGCGCGGGCCGAAGCCGGTCGGACGCCTTGAGGGGGATGGGCGAACGGACGGAAGCGGAATCCATCAGATCATTCGTCGCGCTCATGATCCAGACCGATGCGCTGGGCGTCAGCATCGCCCAGACTCTGCGGACATTTTCTGTTGAAATGCGTCAGACCCGTCTGCTTCGGGCCGAGGAAAAGGCGATGCGCATTCCGGTCTTGCTGACCATCCCGCTGGTGACCTGCATTCTCCCGGTAATTGTAACCGCTTTGCTGCTGCCGGGAATTATTGACGTTATACGCACCCTCATCCCCGCCCTGCGCGGGCAATCCTAAGGCCATGCCGATGTCCTTGCACAAAAGGCCCGTCCTTCTCGTCGCGCTCCTGATGATCCTCGGCGCATGCGCGCACGTTCCAGAAAAGGCGAAGTGGGCTGCCGCGCGACCGGTGGTGACTGCGCCCGCCTCCAGCGGCCTGTCTGCCGCGGACCGCAATTACCAGATCGCAGCGGCTGCGATCCGGCGGGGCGACTACGCCAACGCATTGGACCTCCTGCAGGTAGCACGCGCCAGCGCGCCGGACGACGTGCGTGTGCTGGACGCCTTTGGCGTGGTCTACGATAAACTCGGCCGGTTCGACCTGAGCGCGCGGTATTACGCTTTGGCCAAGGCGCAGGATCCCGGCTCGGCGATTGTCGCCAACAACTTGGCCATGTCCGCCCGGATGCAGGCTCAGACCCGGGCGGTCGCCGTCATGGAATCTGCGTCGAGTGATACGTCTGTGCGCCTGGGTTTCCTGCAGGACGCCGAATTGCCGCTCCAGCGGGGCCCAAGTTCCTACTACGCCAAATCGAATCCCCGCACGCTTCCCCGTGGTTTGACCGGCAGCGTGCTCCTGGTGATCAATGCCTCCGGTCAGGCGGGCGGCGCAGATTCTATGCGTATGAACTTGGCTCAGCTCGGTTGGTCCGCTCCCAAGTCCGCCATTCGAAACGCCCCAAGAGCCGACCAGACCACGATCCGTTACCCCGCGGAATTTGTCATTGAGGCTCAGGCGCTGGCCCGAACCTTGCCCCTGCCGGCCCGATTGGTGGAGTGTTTGGACTGCCGCGGCCTCAGCCTTGTCGTCGGCGCAGACGCCCGCCAAGGGCGGCAGAGAGCTCAGCTGGACGAGGCCGAGCGGCCTGCGCATGCCCTGCTCTAGGACCTGGCTCAAGCTCCTAGCCATTGGATGGCTTCTGCTGGTTCAGGCCGTGCCCTCTGAGGCCGGCATACTGGGCAAATCACAGGGTGCTTCGTCAAAATCCGATTCGATGGAAGCCAACATCGCGGAGGTTCAGCGTGCCCTGGACGAACAGCGCTACGTTGATGCGAACAGGCTACTGGACGCCCTCGCCCTGGCCGGCGCAGCGGATCCAAGGCTCATACTCCTGGCCGGGGAGCTTGACCTCGCACGTGATCACTATGCCGCGGCCTTAGGTGCGTTCGAACGCGCCTCGGCGGATCCCGGTGTTCGCGCGGCGGCGCTGCAAGGCCAGGGATTGGCGCTCTCCATGCTCGGCCGCTCCGACAAGGCGCTCATTATATTGCAGCAGGCCGTCGCCGCTGACCCGAAGGCCTGGCGCGCCTGGAACGCCCTTGGGGCGGAGTATGACCTGCGCCAGGACTGGGCGGGCGCTGCTCAGGCCTATGACCAGGCGATCGCGGCCTCGGGCGGCGCGGCCATCGTGCTGAACAACCGGGGCTATTCGCGGCTGCTACAGCATCGCCCGGACGAAGCCGCCCCTGATTTCGTCGCCGCCCTGCAGAAGAAGCCGGATCTGGCCGCCGCACGCACCAATCTGCGGCTGGCGCTGGCTATGAAGGGCGACTATGTGCGCGCCACGGCCGCGGGCGTCAGCGACGATGAGGCGACGCTGCTCAACAACGCCGGTTTCGCCGCAGCTCTCAGGGGCGACTACGCAAAGGCCAAGGAGCTTCTCGATCGCGCCATGAAGGCCCGCAGCGAGTACTACGGCCGCGCCTCTGAAAACCTCGACGTCGTACGCGGCCTGTCGGCCCGCGAAAAGGGCGGCTCGGATGCAGTTCAGTGACATCCTGCGGCTTTTGCTCGCGACGGCCGTAGCCGCAATTCTGATCATCGCTGCAATCAGCGATATCCGAACCCGCCGAATACCCAATTGGACCGTGGTCAGTCTGCTTGCCTTGTTTGTCCTTTGGACAGCCTTGGGCCGCGGCGCAGGGCTGGGGCCTGCCCTCGCGGCAGGCGGCCTCTCGTTGGCGGTCACCTTCGGGTTTTACGTCTTCGGGATCTGGGGGGCGGGCGACGCCAAGCTGTTCTCCGCCTTCGCTTTGTTCGCGGGCCTGGCGGACCTGCCGTTCTTCGGTGTGGCGACCTTGCTGGCCGGGGGCGCCGTAGCCCTCGCCACCCTGGCGGCGAACCCCACAAGGGCGGCGGTGATGTGGCAGATGCGCGGCAAGGGCGCGGCTGGCGTCCCCTA
Source organism: Caulobacteraceae bacterium (assembly GCA_947475415.1). GTDB lineage: Bacteria > Pseudomonadota > Alphaproteobacteria > Caulobacterales > Caulobacteraceae > Phenylobacterium. The sequence goes on along the minus strand of CANJLH010000011.1, from coordinate 15,610 downwards.
CGGCGTGGCGATCTCGCTCGCCGGCCTTGCTACCCTGGGATTTCTGGTGTTGCGGCGAACGCCGCCCTTCCCCTGATCCAAACCGACGTCAAGGCTTGCACCCAAGACTCGAAGGCCCATCATCGCCCAGGCTGGTGAACGGGAGTCCCTGATGCGCGTGGCGATGATGATCGAGGGCCAGGAGGGCGTCACCTGGCCGCAGTGGGCGGCCCTGGCTGAGGCCGCCGAGACCGCCAAGCTGGACGGGCTGTTCCGCTCGGATCACTACACCATGATCCACGGCCTTCCCGGCGGTGCGCTCGACGCCTGGACGACACTTGCCGCCCTGGCGCCGCTGACCCGGACGCTGCGCCTGGGCACCCTTGTCTCGCCGATTACATTCCGTCATCCGAGTTTGATGGCCCGCATCGCCGCCAGCGTGGACCAGATATCGGGCGGCCGGGTCGAACTGGGCCTGGGGACCGGCTGGTATGAGCTCGAGCACCTGCAGAACGGGTTCGCCTTCCCGCCAATGGGAGCGCGCACGCGCCTGCTGGCTGAACATGTGGAAGTCATCGTGCGCAGTTGGCGCGAGGCCCGGTTCGACCACCAGGGACCGGCCTTCATCCTCAAAGGCCAGCAGGCCCAACCGTCGCCGCTGCAGACGCCCTGTCCGCCGCTGATCCTCGGCGGACGCGCCGGACCGAAGTCGACTGCGCTCGCAGCTCGCTTTGCGAATGAATATAACGCCTTCAGCGCGACACCTGAGGAAGCCGCCGAGCGCCGCGCAGCTCTTGACGCCGCCTGCGCCGCCGCAGGGCGCGACCCCAAATCCCTCATCCAGTCGACCATGATCACCGCGATCCTGGGCGAGAGCGACCAGGACGCCGAAGGCCGCGCCCGCCGTCTGGTCGCACGGCTCGCTCCCGACGCACCGATGCACAAGTTCCTGGAACGCACCCGGGCGAGTGGCTTCATCGGCTCGGTCAGCAGCGTCGCAGCCAGGATCAAACCCTTCGAGGCGAAAGGCGTCGATCGGCTGTTTCTCCAGAACTTCGATTTCGCCGACCTGAGCTCGGTCGCCCTGATCGGAGACCTCGCCCGCGCCCTGGCCTGATCAGAGCGTCGGGTCGTCGCTGACCTGGACCAGGGTCTTGCCGAAGTTGCCGCCCCGCATCATTTCTCCGAACGCCGTCGGAACGCACTCAAATCCCTGCCGGATATCCTCCCGGTAAGTCACCTCGCCCGCTGCCACCCAGGCGCCCATGTCGCTCAAGAACCGGTCCTGATGATCGGCCACGAAGTCGCCCACGAACAGGTCGTGCACCACCACGTCCCGTTCGCGAACCAGCGGCGCCAGCCGGCGCACCAGGCCCGCCTTGCCTTCCTGCTCGGCCCCATCATGGTACTGGGCGATGACGCCGCAGATTGTCACCCGCGCGGCGGGATTAAGCCGCGGCGTGACCGCGTCGAACACCGCCCCGCCGACATTTTCGAAATATACATCGACCCCGTCGGGACAGGCCCTGGCGATCTCCGCCGCCAGGGTGGGACTCTGGTGGGAGACGCATTTGTCGATCCTTAGCGCCTCGGTGACGAAGCGGCATTTTTCGGCGCTGCCGGCGATGCCCACCACCCGCGCGCCGGCGATGCGCGCCAGCTGGCAGGCGATCTGGCCCACGCCGCCGGAGGCCGCCGACACCACCACCGTCTCACCGGCCTTGGGCGCGCCCAGTAAGGTCATGCCCGAATAGGCCGTCAGGCCCAGCATGCCCAGCACCCCCACAGCCTGGGAGATCCGTCCCAGCTTCGGGTCCAGTTTGCGTGGAATCATATAGGCGGGCCGCGGGACCCCCTCCCCCATCAGGGCGTATTCGCTCCAGCCATTGACATTGAACACCAGGTCGCCGGCCGCGAACCCATCCATCCGGCTTTCCACGACCTGCGAGACCGTGCGCGCATGACAGACCTCGCCCGGCTTCTCGAGCCCGCCCTTGCGGTAGCCCCACTGGTAGGGGTCGAGCGAGATATAGATGGTGCGGCTGAGCGCCTGGCCGGGCCCGGGCGCCGGCATGACAGACTCGCGCAGCCTGAAATCGCCAGGCTCGGGCAGTCCGCCAAGCGGTCCGCCCGCCAAGGTCCAGTACCGGTTCATTCGGCGTACCAGAGCAGTTCGATCATGGTGTGGCCGAGCTTGTCGGGATGCTCCAGATAACTGAACCGCACGGCGTCGCTTCGCCCTTCGATCACCGGCGTAAAGCCGGCCCCCACCATGCGCGCCTGCGCCGCGTCGAGGTCTTCGACCTTGTAGCGGACGTGTTGCAGCCCCTCGCCGTGCCGCTGCAGGTGCTCGACTTGCGGAAATTCACCGCTGACCACCTCCACCAGTTCGATCTCAAGGTCGCCGGACCGGCCGAACGCCAGCTTCAACGACGCAGGTCCCGCCGGCCGTCCCCGATAGGTGTAGGTTTCCAGATGCGCCGGCCGCACCTCGAAGGCGCCGAACAGCGCCTCATAGGCCGGCAACGCCGCCGCCAGGTCGCGCACCACGAATGAGACCTGATCAATCGGGCCGAGCCCGAATTCCTCGGCGACGGATTGGTTGCTCATCGGCGTCTCCTGTGACCGGCGGACGAGTATGACACCAACCCCGGTCACGCAGGCAAGCGACGATGGCGGCAGGTGACCGTCCGAAAGGCGAAAACAGCGCCGGAGGGGGGCGCCGTTCCTGTCCCTGCATTTGCCGAGACCGGCCCCGCCGTGACTTTACAGCGCCAGGGGTAATCCGGTGGTGATGCGCTGTGGCTCCTGACGCCAGGCGTCGGAGACATCCACATAGAGTTCAACGCCATTGCCATCGGGGTCGCGGATGTAGAGCGATTTGGTGACGTCGTGATCGATGGGATTGATCCGGATCCCAGCGGACTCAAGCTTGGCCTTGGCCTCGCGCAATTCGTCCAGATCGGTTCCGATGTTGAACGCCACATGGTCAAGGCCCACAGCGGCGCGGCCCGTGGCGCCGCCTTCGCCGCTCACTTCCATCACCGCGAAGTCATGGTGATTGCCCAGGCTGAAAAATGACATCCGAACGCCGTTGTCATCCAGCCGAGCACAGACCGGCATGCCCAGAACCCCGCTGTAGAACGCCTCGGCGCGGACACGGTCGGTTACGCGGATCACCACGTGACCCAGGGCCTTGACCTGCATGGATGGTCTCCGTTTACTGGCGGGTGCGCAAGGATGTTGCCCGCAAGCGCCCGTGAACGGCAAGGGGGCGCTGCAAATCACCATGCAAATCCGCTCGCCAGTCCGCCGCTCTAGGCCGCAACCCCCCGCAACACCTCCAGCGCCGCCGGTCCCTTGACTACCGGACGGCCCACCTCGCCGGCCAGTCTCACCGCCGCCGCCACCATCTCCGCGTTGCCCATTCCGGTGTCGATGGCCGCGTCCTCGACGCCCACGCGCAGGTGGCCGCCCTTCTCCATGGCGTAGCGCGCCAGCGGGCTTTGCAGCACCGGGTCGCCGAAGAGACTGACGGTCCAGGGTAGGCCGCAGTCGCCAATCATGCCGAGATAGACGTCCAGCGCCGCCGGGGTTCCCGGCAGCCCGAAGTTGATCGCCTTCGCTTGCGGTTTGTCCACCGCGTGGGTCCCACCGAAGTAGAGTTTGATCATGGAGCCCTTCGAGAAACCCACGGTGCGGGCGTAGGCGACGATCCAGCGCAGGTGGCCAGGCTCGAACACCCCCAAAGACACAGGCCGATCCACCGCCTTGGCGTATTCCACCATCTCGTCGATTTCCGCGAAGGTGAGCCCGTCCGTGTAGGTGTGGGTCGGCCGGCCGGTCTTGGGGTTGAGGATGCCGAAAGTGGTGATCCCCGGATCCAGGGCGAACATGGTCAGGACCCCGGCGTCGGCCATCGGCGCCAGGTGGGCGTTTTCCTCAACCGCGCGCTTGCCGGCGAGATAGTCGGTGTAAACCAGCGTCCCCGGGTGGCGGTCCTGGATCCCTCGTCCGATAGCCACCAGCTGGGCGATCGCCGCGGCCTCATCGAGGCGCATGTCGTGGTGGTGATGGATTATTCCCGCCCCCGCAGCCACGCACGCGTCGGCCTCGGCGATGGTCTCCTCGGTCAGGTGGGCGGGCTCCCCAAACCGGAAGGGCGACACCGCCGCCTCGATGATCACTGGGCCGAGGTTCAGGTTCGACATCTGGAAGATCCCTCAGGAACTAAACATCCCGCTTTAGGAAACTTCGAAGTCCGGCATGCCATTGGCGCGCCAACGCTCCATCATCTGGAAGAAGCGCTGGGAGCTGCCGGGATAGAAAGCGTTGATGCCCGCGCCTTCGGTGGGGGCGCCTTCGTTGTTATAATAGCCAGGCGTGCATTCCTGGTCATGGTTGGTCCGATAGGTGCGGGACGTCACCCGTTCCACCCAGGCGCGTTCCGCCGCCTCGGAAGGCTCGAAGGTGCGCACCTGATGGTCGCGGCAATGCTTGACGATCTGGGCGAAGTGGACAGCGCCCTCCCCCAGCCCGTGGGTGATATTTGAGGCCACCGCGCCCTGGGCGTTGGCCTGGATCACCAGGTTGGGGAATCCGCGGCTGGTGAAGCCGTGCAGGGTGGCGATCCCGCCCTTCCACTTGTCGGTCAGGCTCACCCCGCCGCGGCCATAGATCTCGAAGCCGTTGCGGCTGGCCATGTTGCCGGCGTTGAAGTCGAAGCCCGTGGCGTAGATCAGGCAGTCCAGCTCGTACTCGACCCCACCCACAACCGCCCCGGTTTCGGTGATCCGCTCGATTCCGAGGCCGCCGGTGTCCACCAGCGTCACATTCGGTCGGTTGAACGTCTGCAGATATTCGTCATGGAAACAGGGCCGCTTGCAGCCGGCGTTGTACCAGGGCTTCAGCGCCTCGGCCGTGGCCCGGTCCTTGACCGTCTCGTCGATGCGGCGGCGCAGGCCTTCCATATACTCGAAGTCCCGCAGCTGGCGCTCGGCCGCCTCTTCCGGCGACAGGGAGTCGACGGCGATGCCGACACTGGTCTTTTGTTCCGTCCAGCCGTCGGCCACCAGGTCTTCGTCCTGTTCGCCGCCGGTCAGCAGGATGTTGAAGTTCTCCATCCGGTGCTTTTGCCAGCCCGGCTTGAGGGTCTTGAACCACTCCGGATCGGTGGGCTTGTGGTTGCGCACCGGCACCGGGGCCGGCGTGCGCTGGAAGACATAAAGGTGCTTCGCCCATTCGCCCAGGTGCGGGATCGCCTGCACCGCCGTGGCGCCGGTGCCGATAATGCCGACCCGCTTGTCCTTCAACTTCTCCAGCCCGCCGTGAGCGTCACCGCCCGTATAGGCGTAGTCCCAGCGGCTGGTGTGGAAAGCATGGCCCTTGAATGTCTCAATGCCCGGGATCGCCGGCAACCGCAGCCGCTGCAGAGGGCCCGTCGCCAGGTTGACGAAGCGGGCGCGGATGACGTCGCCGTGGTCGGTGGTCACCACCCAGCGGGCCGCCGACTCATCCCAGCGCAGCTCCGAAACTTCGGTGCGGAACAGCGCCCGCCGATAAAGGTCAAATTTCTCCGCCAGGTCTCGGGCGTATTTGAAGATTTCAGGTCCGCGCGCGTACTTCTCGCTGGGCATGTAGCCCATCTCTTCCAGCAGCGGCATATAGATGTAGGACTCGATATCGCAGGCCACCCCCGGATAGCGGTTCCAGTACCAGACCCCGCCGAAATCACCCGCCCGGTCCAGGATTCGGAAGTCCTCGACGCCCGCCTTGAGCAGATGCACCGCCACCTGCATGCCGCCGAAACCGGCCCCGATCTGCAGCACCTCCACATCCTCCTGGATCGGCGGGCGCGGCGGCTCCGGATCCACATAGGGATCTTCCAGGTAATGGGCGAAACGCCCGGTCGGCGTGAGGTAGGCGCCGAGATTCCCGCGGTGCAGGCGCTTGTCGCGTTCCTCGCGATAGCGCGCCGCAAGAGCTTCGGTGTCGATGTCTGGCGTGTTCATAGCCACCTCCGGCAGGCGCTGCCCCTGATGGGCGACTTCGCATAGATTTTAACTTGTATGCGAAGTCAAGGCGCAGGCAATAGGCATGACAGGAGTTCGTGCAGCATGTCTCCCTGCAAGCCCCACATTTGCACGCCTGGCTTCACCTGGAAAAATCGGATTCGCCTGTCGAGCCGCCCCGACGGCAGCACCACGCCCTCGGCCGTCGGGCCAACATCGAATTCGGGCAAGTCATGGGATTCGCTGTAGGCGGCCTCCGACGCCAGGGCCGAAATCCGCGCAACGGCGCAGTCGGCGACCTCGCGGGGGTCGGGCGACAGCTGGGCGAAGTCCACCTGCGCCACATAAACATCGAGCATGAAGCCCGAGGAGATAGGCCCGCGGGTGTTCAGTTGGCCCACAATGCGTATGTCGTCGGCGTGAAACCCCAGCTCCTCGCTCCCTTCCCGCACGGCGGTGTCGCGGGTGGAGGCGTCGACGCCGGGGTCGAATCGGCCGCCGGGAAAAACCCACATGTCGCGGTGATTGCGCATGGTTTGCGGGCGTTGGGTCACCGCCACCGCCGCCTCGCCGTCCAGGTCGCCAATCGGAATAAGCACCGCCGAATAGCGCGGATTGACCACGCCGGCGAACCCCACCACGTGGCCCGGCGGAGGCAGGTGGCGCAGGCGCGCAACAGCGTCCTCACGGGTCAGCCGCCGTTCGGACGCATGCCGCAGCAGCCAGGGCGCATTGTCCGGTGATGGCGTGATGGTCAGGAACTCCAAGTCGGCAGGCTCCGTTCGCGATCGTTGAGCGGCCGGATTCGGGCGCTAGCTCTCAGCATTGAACAAAACTTTCATGCCGTCGACGCTGGACAAGACCACCCCGGATAGGGCCGACTGGAGTCCACGAGGAAACACACTCCGGAAAGGCGAAACCATATGGCGATTATCGATTGGTCCAGCGGACTGTCCCCTGAAAAGGAAGCTTCCACCCTCACTGCGCCCACTGAGCCGTTCTGGTGCGAGAACCTGCTGTTCTGTCCCTATGACCCCAAATCCGACATCGGAATGTGGCTGCACCTGGGGAGCGTGCCCAACGACTGGTACCTGTGGGAGGACCGGGTGATGATCGCCCTGCCCGGCGACGAGGGCATGCTTAGTATGTGGGCCTACTATCCCACGCCGAACGAGAGCAAGCCGGCGGGCGCGAACCTCGTCATGCGCTGCGTGGAGCCGTTCAAGCGCTGGACCGTCAAGTTCGACGGCTTCGCCGACTACATCACCAAGGCGGAGATGACCAAGGGCGGTCTCTCGGCGCCTTGCACCCGACGCCGTCGCCTGGTCATCGACCTGGAGACCGAAATGGTCTGCCCGGTGTGGGACGCTCAGAGCCGCGCCCACTCCGAAGAGGGCAAGGGCGACATGACCACCCAGGGGTGGGCCAAAGAGCACTACGAGCAGATGTACCGCGCCAGGGGCACGGTGCGCGTCGACGATAAGACCTACGATTTCGACGGCATGGGCTGGCGCGACCATTCCCGCGGTCCGCGCGGCGGCGGCACAGGCCAGCCCTGGGGCGGCCACATCATCGCCGGCGGCGTCTGGAACTCCGGCCGCTCGGCGATCTTCTCCTGCTACTGGCGTCCCGACGGACTTATCACCCTGGAAGGAGCCCAGGTCACCGAAAAGGACGGGACCACCTATTCAGCCACCTTCATCGACCCGCCGCGCGTCAGCGCCCTGATCTTCCGCGGCGAGGAACTCACCTGCACCCTGCGCTACGCCAAGGGCGAGGCGAAACTGAAGATGATCACCGACAAGTCCATGTGGACCTCCATGGCCAAACAGCAGGCCGTCGGCATCGACCGGTCGGAGAATGGCCTCACCTACGTCCTCAACTATGGCCCTGTGAACTGGGATGGCGAGACCGGCGCCTTCTATATCGAGCGGTCAGACCCCCTGTGCCTGCCGCCGATCACGCTCAAGGCGGCGGTGTAGGTGTTCGGCGGGAGTGGCGGGCCGGGAACCGCGATGTCGGAACTGAGACTGGACGGCAAGGTTGCGATCGTCACCGGCGGCGCGGTCGGAATTGGTCACGGCATCTCCATGAAACTCGCCCAACGCGGGGCGAAGGTTGTCGTCAACGGCAACCATCGCCCGTCCGGCGAGGGACCGGAGGTCGAGGTCGCCGCGGAGATCCGTCGGCTCGGCGGCGAGGCGGTGGCGGTGAACGGCTCCGTCACAGACGATGACGCCACCGGCCGCATCGTGGCCAAGGCGATCGAGACCTGGGGCCGGCTGGACATCCTGGTCAACAATGCCGGGTTTTCCGACGGTCCCAACCTGCCCTGCGGTCCTGACGAGAGTTTCGACGCCCAGATCGCCGTGCATGTTCATGGCGCCATGAAAATGTTCCGCGACGCCTGGCCGCACCTCGTAGCCGCTGGCGCTGGACGGGTCTTGAACGTGGGGTCGATGACTTTCGTGGGCTATGAGGGGCCACGCGGCTGGAACTCCGGCTACGCCACGGCCAAGGCCGCCGTCACCGGCCTGACCCGCCAGATGGCCGGCGTGGCCCGGCCGCACGGGGTCAAGGTCAACCTGCTATTGCCGCGGGCGATCACGCCGCTGAAGATGCGCCGCATCGCCGGCACGGAACTGCTCAAATGGCAGGAGAAGCACCTGGCCATGGAGCCTCTGGCCGCCAGCGTCGTCTGGCTTGTGCATGAGGATTTCCCGGAGACCGGCCAGTATTTTTCCTCAGCCGGCGGCCGCATCGCCCGCGTAGTGGTGGCGACCCCGGACGGTTACTTCAATCCAGACCTCACGCCTGAGGACGTCCGTGACAACTGGGACCAGGTGATGGGCCGCCAGGACGCCGCTGGCTATGTGGAACGCATGCTCGAACTGACCGATCAAGACGACGAGCACCAGTTGCTGATCCGGCTCTACGACGGACTGAACCGCCCAGCCTAAGCTGGCCTCACCCTTCGGCCATACAGGAACCGCGATCCGACGATGTAGAGCGCCACGCTGACCAGCAGCAGCATGACGGCGTCACGCAGGGCATAGCGTATCGCCGCGCCGCCGCCGTGCAGGTCTGACAGGACGCCCACAAGCGCCGGACCAACCCCGAAAGCCATGAACACCGACATCATCTGGATGAACGACATGATCGTACCGCGCATCCGCACCGGCGAATGGCCCATCAGTTCCGCGAAGGTGAGCGCGGCGAAGCTGGAGCGGAAGAAGTCCATCAGCATGTAGCCGGCGATCGACAGCGCGACCAAGGGGCTGAACAGCATCACGAGGCCCGCCGACAACGAGACCAGCAACGAAATCCAAACCACCCGAAGGGTCCAGCGTTCGTCGCGCCCCGCCAGGCGATCGGCGATATAGCCTGAGATCGGCGGCGCGAACGCGCCGAACAGTCCGCCCCCGAGCCCAAGGATAAGGCCGACCTCCGTCAGGCTCAGATGGTGAATGCGGATGAAGAACGAGCCGGCCCACATGCCGCTGGCGACGCTCACCAGCGACACCAGGGCGCTGCCCACAATGATACAGAGAAACCCCGGCGAGCGAAGCAGGAAGGCGATCACCTCGCTCAGCGGGGGCGCCGGTTCCTTTTCCACATCGACCGGCGCCTCATATCCGCCGCGGCGCGGCTCGCGCACCGTGAGCAGGAGCAATATGGCCAGCAGCACGCCCGGGGCCCCCACCAGCATGAAGGCGATGCGCCACCCATAGTGCTGGGCCACCCATCCCCCAAGGGCGCCGGCCAGAAACGCGCCCAGGCTGGAGTTGATGTAGTAGATGCCGATCGCCGTCGTCCGAGACCTTGCCGGAAACATGTCGGTGACCATGGGCATGGAGATCGGCATGCCGCCGGATTCGGCGATGCCGACCCCGATCCGCGCCGCCGCCAGTTGCCAGAAATTGCGGGCGAACCCCCCCAACGCGGTGCACAGGCTCCAGCCGATCAACAGGACGGCCAGAAGGTTGCGGCGATTCAACCGGTCGCTGAGCATGCCCATGGGAACCACGGCCAGGGCGAAAGCGATCCCGTAGCTGGAGCTGGTGATCAGCCCGATCTGCGAGTCCTTGAGCCCGAAGTCCGCCTTGATCGGCTCGACCAGCACGCCGGGCAGACCGCGGTCCATGGCGTGACAGGCGAACACCAGGATCAGCACGAAGAGCGCGTACCAGCGATAGGCCGGGCTTCCATAGTCTTCGCCGGCCGCCGACGCCTTTGCCCCACCTTCGACCATATCTGGCCCTCCCCTCGCGCGGACGCGCGTCTAGCCCTGCGCCGCGCTCGACCGCTCCGCCGCGTAGGCCCGCACCCGGTCCCAGGTGGTCGCCGACATGGCCGTCAGCGGCTCGTCCCCCAGGCCGCGCGCGGCCACCAAATCCACCAGATGGCCCACATCCTTCGACACGTTGCTCGTGGGCCCGGTGATCTTCTCCAGGGTCGCCGGCGACGCGATGATCTCCAGGCCCTGGCTGGCGCCAGAGCTCACCCGCATGACCTCGGCCGCCACGGCCGGATCCATGCCCAGCTTCTCTGCGAGCTGCAGGGCGAAAATGCTGGTCACCACATTGGCGTAGCAAAGGTTGTTGTTGAGCAGCTTCATCATCTGACCCGCCCCCAGCGGGCCCAGGTGCGGGATCTTGGTGGCGAACGTTTCCAGCACCGGCCGGGCGCGCGCCAGGTCCTCGGACGTTCCGCCGGCCAGCACCGACATGGTGCCGGCCGCCGCGCCCTGCGGCCCGCCGCTCACCGGCGCGTCGAGCACCCTTAAGCCCCGCGCCTGCGCCGCAGCGCCGATCTCGGCCACCGTCTTCGGGCTCAGAGTCGAATGCAGCAGGAAGAGCGCGCCCGGCCGCGCCGCGGCGAAGCAGCCGTCCGGTTCGCGCAGCAGGACATCGCGGACGTCATCGTCGGTCCGCACGCAAATGCCGATAATGTCGCAGCGCGCCGCCAGCTCGGCGGGCGTCGCCGCCGGCGTCGCGCCCTTGGCGGCGAAGGCCGCGTTCGTCTCTTCCCGCCGCGCCCAAACGTGCAGCGGAAATCCCCCGCCCAGGATCCGCAAGGCGATCGGCTCGCCCTGGTTGCCCAGACCGATAAAGCCGACCTGCGTGGTTTCCGTCATGTCAATTTCTCCGGCGAATGCATCGCGCCTGTTGTCCCGCGCCACGCAGGTTCTGTGAAGCCTTCAACCGACGCCATTGCGAACAGCAGAATCGACATAGATTTTTTCGCATTGGTCAGAAGGCGCAAAACAGCCGAAGCAAATCCCCAACAATCATTGTGTAATAGGGGATTTTTATGCGCCGTATCATGCTTATGGGGACCGTCGCGGTCGCCGCCGCCCTGTCGGCGCCCGCCGCCTTCGCCCAGGATGGCTCCGCCATCGAAGAGGTGGTCGTGACCGCCCGTAAGGTCGAGGAAAGCGCGCAGTCGATCCCGATCTCGATCTCCGTGGCCTCCGGCGAGCAGTTGCGCACCAACAATGTCATTGATCTGCGCTCGCTCCAGAACTTCACGCCGGGCATCCTGATCCGCGGCGGCACGTCCGACCCGGCCGGATCCACCATCGTCATGCGCGGCATCGGCGCCGCCGACACCCTGTTGACCACAGACACTTCGGTGGGCGTCTATATCGACGGCGTCTACCTTCCCCGCACCGTGGGCCTTCGCGGCCTGCTGCAGAACCCTGAGGAAGTGGCCCGGGTCGAAACCCTGCGGGGTCCGCAAGGCACCCTTTTTGGTCGCAACACCACCGCCGGGGCGCTGAACGTCACCACAGTGGCGCCCAAGCCGGACTTCGGCGCCTACATCACCGGCGCCGTGGGCGGCCGCGACACCCGCGAGGCCACGGCCGGGATCAACCTGCCGCTCGGCGAGGGCCTGGCCATGCGGATCGGCGGCGTTCACCGTGAGGAAGGCGGCATCGGCCTGGCCTCCGACGGCCGTGAAGTGGGCACGCTGAATCTCGACGCCGTCCACGCCCGCATTGCGCTCGACACCGACAAGCCGATCAGCCTGGACTTCTCCGCCGACTACCAGCGCAGCGAGACGTCCAACCTGTTCCGGATGCATGAACTCTGCGGCCAGACGGGGATCAACTGCGCGGCGCTGGTCAACACCGCCGCCGCCGGCCAGACGCCCAACCCGCCCTACATCGGCGCCCTGTCGGCTCGCTATATCGCCGAGACAGTCCGAGGCCTGCCGGTGTCGTGCCGGACCAACGCAGCCGGGGTTGGCGGGTGCCCGGTCAATGCGCCGACGATCATCGCGGCGGCCAACGCCGAACTGCTCGGTTACGCCTCAGGCGATCCCTACCTGACCTATGGCACCGGGTTCGACCTTGGCGCGTCAGATTCCATCCGGCTGGGGGCGACGGGCGCCTACAAGCTCAACGACCAACTGACCTTCAAATCCATCACCGGTTACATCAAGACCAACCGGGCCGCGCTGCAGGATCTGGACGGCACGCCCTATCCGATCCTGGTCTCCAACAACGAGCAGGTCGACAGGAACGTCAGCCAGGAACTGCAGCTGCTGGGTTCCTATGACCGCTTCAATTTCGTCCTGGGCGGCTTCGCCAACTGGGAAAAAGGCTATGAGCACGGCCCGCAGTTCGCGTTCGCACCCCTGGTCAACGCCCCCGTCACCACAGTCTTCGGCGCGGTGAACAACAAGAGTGAAGCCGCGTTCGGACAGGTGAACTTCGAGGTCACCTCGAAACTCACCCTCACCGGCGGCCTTCGCTACACCAAGGAGACCCGGCAGCTGGTCTCGCGCAACCATGCCGGCGGCCCGCGCGGCGATGCCCTGGTGCCGGTACTCACCGTGGTTGGCAACGCCACCACCGTGGCGGCGCCCTTTACGGCCTGCTCGCTGCCTGGCTCCCTGCTCACCACCCTGCCCAACCCGCTCAGCGGCGGCGGTACGCCGGGGGTCTGCCAGATCAAGCTGCGCAACAGCTATTCCGACGTCTCCTGGCTGGCCTCGGCCGACTACAAGGTCACCGATGACGTGCTGGTGTTCGCCAAGGCCAGCAAGGGCTTCCGGTCCGGCGGCCAGCAGCTTCGCGGCTCAGCTATCCCGGCCAGCTTCCTGCCCTTCGCGCCGGAATCGGTGCTGGCCTATGAAGTGGGCGTGAAGTCCACCTTCATGGACCGGCGGGCGCGGATCAACGCGTCGGGCTGGTGGACCGACTATAAGGACATCCAGAAGTCGGTCATCGTGCTGACCCCCAGCGGCAACGCCACGGTCACCCAGAACGCCGCGGCGGCGACCATCTACGGCGTCGATGTGGAGGCCACCCTGGTGCCGGTCGAGCACCTGACCCTGAACGCCACCGTGGGCTATGTGCACGCCGCCTACGACAAGTACATCGACGGCAACATCGATCGCACCAATGAGCCCTTCACCGGCACCAACGGCGTGCCGAAGCTGACCTATTCCCTCGGCGTCCGCTATGTGGCGCCCCTGGAGACGGGCGACCTGGCCTTCCAGCTCAATTACCGCTGGCAGGACGATATGGTGACCTTCCGTCAGCCGCTGACCCCCAACTCGACGCCCTGCTGCAACGTGATCGCGGACCCGACCAAGGCCGAGCGGATGGGCAGCTATGACGACCTGTCCGGTCGCATCAGCCTCAACCTCGACTGGATGGACGCCGTCGTGGCCATCTACGGCACCAACCTGGCCAACAAGACCGTGCTGTTGCCCGGCCAGGACCTGAACACCTCCGGCTACCGCGCCGTGCTGCCGCAACCGAAGCGGACCATCGGCGTGTCGTTCTCCAAGCGCTTTGGCTGATTGAGACGACGAGCCCGTCCGCCGGTGATCTGGCGGGCGGGTCGGGACCGGGGTTCTTATGGGGTCACCTCACCCGGCCGCCGCCCGGCGCTTCACCAGTTCGGTCTCGTAGCGCGCCCGGGCCGCCTCCATCTTCGGCGGTATCCATGAACTGCCGAACACATGCTCGGCGGCCTTGTAGCCGCGCAGCACCTGGCGGGCGACGGTGACCTGGTGGACCTCGGTGGGGCCGTCGTGGATGCCGTGGATCTGGGCGCTCATCAGGTCGCGGCCGAAGGGCATCTCATTGGTGACCCCCAGGGCACCGTGCAGGTGCATGGCCCGGCGGATCACCGCGTCGGCGATGCGGGCGGTCTCCACCTTGCAGGCGGCGATGTGCTTTCGCACGTCGGGGGTATAGGCCTTGTGCTGGTCGATCAGCCAGGCGGTGTAGAGCACCATCAGCCTGAACTGGGTGAGCTCGATCCAGCTGTCGGCGATCTGGGCCTGCACAAGCTGCTTGTTGGCCAGGAGCTCGCCCTGGGTTTCCCGCGACAGCACCCGCTCGCCCATGGCGTCCAGCGCCCTGCGGCACATAGCGATGGTGCGCATGGCGTGATGGATGCGCCCGCCGCCCAGGCGCGTCTGGGAGATCACGAAGGCCTGGCCCTCGCCGCCCAGCACGGCGTCGGCCGGCAGCCGCACCCTGTCGTAGCGCACCCAGCCGTGGATCCCCTCATTCATCGGCTCGCCGTAGGAACCCACGTTGCGCAGGATCTTGATCCCCGGGGTGTCGGACGGGACCAGGAACATCGACATGCGTTTATAGGGATCGGGCGCGTCGGGGCTGGTTACCGCCATGACGATGAGGAAGGCGGCGCTCTTGGCGAAGGACGAGAAGAACTTCTCGCCGTCCAGCACCCATTCATCCCCCTCGCGCCAGGCGCGGGTGCGGAAGGTCTTCGGGTCGGCGCCCCCGTGGGGCTCGGTCATGGAGTAGCAGGAGAAGATCTCGCCGTTCAGCAGCGGCTTGAGATACCGCTCCTTCTGCGCCTCGGTGCCATAGTGGGCGATGATCTCGGCGTTGCCGGTGTCGGGCGCCTGGCAACCGAAGACGATGGAGGCGAAACGCACGCCGCCGAGAATCTCGTTCAGCAGCGCCAGCTTGAGCTGCCCATAACCATGGCCGCCCATCTCCGGGGTCAGGTGACAGGCCCACAACCCCGCCTCGCGCACCCGCTGCTTCAGCGGATCAAGGAACAGCCGGGTGAACTCCGGCGTCGGATGCTCGTGGTCGTCGGGATCGATGTAGCCCAGCCACTCGATCTCATCGCGGACAAAGTCCCGGGCCCAATCCAGCTTGGCCTGGAATTCGGGGTCGGTCTGGAAGTCCCAGGCCATGGCGGCGCCTCCCTTATTGGTCCTTACGCAGACACTGAATGAAATTGCGTCGAGGTCAAATGGCGCGCCGTCGGGATGGTTTCTTACGGTGTGAGCGTAGTCCATTGGATGATCCGGAAGCTTACGTGCGCCGCGCGCCAATTCTGACCAGGACGGGGGCCGGTTTCCCCAATTCCAACATCAGCATGATAAGCCAACATTGGCGGACTAGGCCGCTCGCGCTATAGTCGCGCTATGGCGCAGGCTCTCCCAAACCCGCTTGTTGAGATCGCCATCGAGCCCAAGACCAAGGCCGACCAGGAGAAGCTGGGTGTGGCTCTGGCAAAGATGGTGGCGGAGGATCCATCCTTCACCGTCCATACCGACCAGGAGTCGGGCCAGACGATCATGAAGGGCATGGGCGAGCTGCACCTCGACATCAAGGT
>CANJLH010000010.1 GCA_947475415.1 Caulobacteraceae bacterium | reverse complement strand
TTGACGCGCTTCCAGCTCATGTCGGTGACGTGCAGCAGGCCGTCGATGCCGCCCAGGTCCACGAACGCGCCGTAGTCGGTGATGTTCTTGACCACGCCTTCGCGCACTTCGCCTTCCTGCAGCTGGCTGACCAGCTCGGTGCGCTGTTCGGCGCGGGCTTCTTCCAGGATGGCGCGGCGGGAAACCACGATGTTGCCGCGCGGGCGGTCCATCTTCAGAATCGCGAAGGGCTGCTCCTTGCCCATCAGCGGACCCACGTCGCGCACCGGACGGATATCCACCTGCGAACCGGGCAGGAAGGCCGAAGCGCCGCCCAGGTCGACGGTGAAGCCGCCCTTCACGCGGCCGACGATGGCGCCCATCACCGGCTCGTTCTTCTCATAAACGCCTTCCAGACGCGTCCAGGCCTCTTCGCGGCGGGCCTTGTCGCGGCTGATCACCGCTTCGCCCAGTGCGTTCTCCACCCGCTCGAGGAACACTTCGACGGAATCGCCAACCTTGATGGTGGCCTTTCCGGCGTCGTCGACACCGAATTCCTTCACCAGGACGCGGCCTTCGGTCTTCAGGCCGACGTCGATGATGGCGAAGTCCTTTTCGATCGCCACGACCTTGCCGTGGACAACCTGGCCTTCCATGAAGTCGCGTCCGCCGAGGGACTCGTCGAGCAATGCTGCAAAATCGTCGCGTGTGGGGTTGAGGCTCATATCGTCAGCCATTGGGTTCTTTCTTGTCGAGCGACGCGGGACCCGCGACCGCATCACGGCCGCCGGGAGTCCTGGCGTCAGGTTAGGGGTTGCAAACCGAAGGCGCGGGGCGGACCTCGCGCGGGTGAATCGCCCGCAGCCGTCAGAGGGAATGGCGCGTTGGGATTGCCGGCCTAGGAGTTCACCCAACCGGCGCGCGCCGCCTCAACGATGCGGCGGGCCGCATCGGCGGCCTGCTCTATAGTCATTTCACTGGTGTCCAGCAAGACGGCGTCTGGGGCCGGCCGCATCGGCGAGGCGGCGCGGCCGGAGTCCCGAGCGTCGCGCACCCCGATATCGGCCAGCACGTCCTCGAAACTCACCCCCTCGCCTTGGGTCGCCAGCTGGCGCCAGCGACGCTGGGCGCGCACTTCGGGCCGGGCCGTTACAAAGAGCTTCGCCGGCGCCTGTGGGCAGATCACGGTTCCCATGTCTCGGCCGTCCAGCACCGCCCCGCCCGGCTGCGCCGCGAACGCGCGCTGCAGGTCGAGCAGGGCCGCACGCACCGCGGGATGCGCCGCCACCCGGCTGGCCGCCTCACCGGCCGCGCGGCTGCGAAAGGCCGGATCATCCAGGGCCGCAGCGTCGAGCCCGCGCGCGACCGCCGCCGCTGCATCCTGATCGTCGAGATCGCCACCCGCCCTCTGCAGGCTCACCGCCACCGCTCGGTAGAGCAGGCCGGAGTCCAGCATTGGCAGGCCGTAGTCCGCCGCCAGCCGCACCGCCAGCGTCCCCTTGCCCGACGCCGCCGGCCCATCGACGGTGATCACGAAGGCGGTGGTCACCCGATGTCCCCGCCCAGTCCGCGCATCAGGTCCATGAATCCTGGGAAACTGGTGGCGATCATGCCCGGTTCGTCCACCGACACCGCCCCCTCCGCCGCCAACCCCAGCACCAAATGCGACATGGCGATGCGGTGATCGCCGTGTGTGGTGACCTTTCCTCCGCCGGCCACGGGGTGATTGGCGCGCTGGGCGCCCATCACGATCAGCCCCGCCGGCTCTTCCTCCACTGCGACGCCACAGGCGGCGAGCCCCGCCGCCATCAGGGCGATCCGGTCGCTTTCCTTTACCCGCAGCTCGCCGATGCCCCGCATCCGGGTCGGCCCCTCGGCGAAGGCCGCGGCCACCGCCAGGATGGGATATTCGTCGATCATCGAGGGCGCCCGCTCCGGCGGGACATCGACGCCCTTAAGGGGCGAGAAGCGCGCGGTGACGTCGCCCACCGGCTCGCCGCCCGCCTCGCGCAGGTTCGCATACCTCAGGTCCGCCCCCATTTCGGTCAGGGTCGCAAACAGGCCGGTGCGCAGGGGATTGAGCAGCACGCCCCCCACCGTCACCTCCGAACCCGGGGTGATCAGCGCCGCCACGATGGGGAAGGCCGCCGAGGACGGATCTCCGGGGACCATGATGTCCGCACCGGTGAGCTTTTGGCCGGGCGCCAGCCGGATTGTGCGCCCGTCGCCAGCGGCGTCGGTCACCTCCACCCGTGCGCCGAAGGCTCGCAGCATCCGCTCGGTATGGTCGCGGGTGGCCTCCGGCTCGATCACCACTGTCTCCCCCGCCGCATTGAGCCCGGCCAGCAGCACCGCCGACTTCACCTGCGCCGAAGGCTCCGGCAGGCGGTAGTGGAGGCCCCGCAACCCGCCGCCCTTCAACATCAGCGGCAACCTCCCGCCGGCGCGGCAGACCCAGGAGGCGCCCATTTCACCCAGCGGCTTCAGCACCCGGTTCATCGGCCGCCCCCGCAGCGACACATCGCCCGTGAACGCCGCCGCCAGGTCAAAGCCCGCCGCCGCCCCCATGATCAGACGCACCCCGGTGCCGGCGTTGCCGCAGTCCACCACATCGGCGGGTTCGGAAAACCCGCCCTGTCCCGTAACCCGCCAGCGGCCGGGGCCCAGTTGCTCCACCGCCGCGCCGAAAGCGCGCATGGCCGCGGCGGTGCGTAAAACGTCGTCGCCCTCCAGCAAACCCTCGATTTCGGTGACGCCATTGGCCAGCGCGCCAAGGATCAAGGCGCGGTGGGAAATCGATTTGTCGCCGGGCGCGCGCACCACCCCTTTCAGGGGGCCGCCGCGGCGTGCGCTCAGTCCTGCCGCGGTCATGGAAATCGCGCCTCCGGATTCGCCCGCCGAACCCGGGCCGCGAAGGTTTTGACAGCCGCCCCCGCGCGTGGCAAGGGAGCCGCCTCCCGCGCGCCGGACATTCCTAGACGCCTTCAGAGGAACCCCCTTTGGCCAAACCCGAGCTGGGCTCCAAACAGATTTGCCCGAACTGCCAGGCGAAGTTCTACGACTTGACTCGCCGCCCTGCCGTCTGCCCGAAATGCCAGCATGCCTTCGACCCCGATGAGGCCGTGCGCACCCGGCGCACCCGCATCCGCGCCGTGGCCCCCGAGGTCGAGGAAGAGCGCGAGGATCAGGCCGATACGCCCCCGATCATCGACGACGATGATGAGGAGGAGGACGCCGGCGCCCCCGCCCTGGACGAAGGCGTGGACGAAGACGCTCTGCTGGTGGTCGACGACGAGGACGGCGAACCAGGCGTGGTCGCTCCGCCAGAAGACGAACTGGCCGGCTTCTCCGAAGATGAGGAACTCGAGGAGGAGGACTCCGACGTTCCGTTCCTGGAGGATGACGACGACGAGTTCGATGAATCCGAGATCGATGGCCTTCCAGGCGCCGACGACGACACCTGATCGGTTTTTTACCCGCCTTCGGGCTTGATCCAGGGCTGCGGGTTCAATAGGTTCCGCGCCTTCCCGGCCAGCCTCGGCCATCCGGGAACCCGAAGACCTCGGGGCTATAGCTCAGTTGGTAGAGCGCTTGAATGGCATTCAAGAGGTCAGCGGTTCGACTCCGCTTAGCTCCACCATGAAGCCCCCGCCGGAAACGTCGGGGGCTTCTCCCCTTTTGGGGTGCTCATTTCTGTAGCTGCATGGGGGCGCGATATCCTGTCGCCGGAATCCCGCCCAAGGAACTCAGGCCCCTACCGGCAGCGAGCGTCCTTGCGGTCAATCGCCCGCCCCGCCATGGCGCCCGCGCCGGCGCCCAAGATAGTTCCCAAGGTCTCTGATCCACCTGGCGCGATCATGTTGCCCAAGGCCCCGCCTGCGATTGCGCCGACGATCAGGCCGGTCGTTCCGTCGGAACGGCGGCAGTAGTAGCGACCGTCCTGCCCACGATAGACGCGTTCGTTCGGCGAAATGCTACGCTCCCGCTGCGCCCCGTTTTCGCGGTAGTAGCGGCCAGCGTCATAACCACCGTAGGAGGGGTCAGGGCGATTGTAATCGTAATGCCGCCAAGTCCGGGAGGTATCGCTATAGTTTCCGCCCGTCGCGCACGCGGTCAAGGCGATGGCGGTGGCGGCGAGGGCAATCCGCTTCATTGGGTGTCCTTCCAGATACACCTCATTCAACGCAGCTTGGCCTTGGTGGTTCCGCACTTCTTCAGGGAATTGCGGCGACAGTGGATGAAACGACTTCGGTTGGTATTTGAGCTTGCCGAGGGTTCATACCCTTCAGCCGCCCCCGCCCTAGACTGCGGTGGACCTCTCCGTTCGCGCGCACAGGTTGCCGAGGTGCGGTTCACGCCACGAAAATCGCGGAGTCGCCGAAGCCGGCGTCTCCGCCTTCCGGTAATCAGTCCATTGAAAATACGATGCTTCCTTAGCTTCAAGGGGGGCTAAGGAAGCGCGCGCATTTCACGAACTGTCTACACGCCTCAAACCGGCTGCGGGATCCCGTACACCGGCTTGCGCTTCTCCATGAAGGCGTTGCGGCCTTCGGCCCATTCCTGCGTGTGCGCGCACAGGCGCTGGCTGCGGTTCTCGATGGACATGGCGCCCTGCAGGCTGTTGGCGTCGATGGCCGCCCACAGGCCCTCCTTGGTCAGCCGCAGGCCCAGCGGCGAGGCGAACAACATGTCGTCGATCAGCGGCTGGGCGGCGGCCTCCATCTGCGCATCCGGCACCACCCGGGAGACCAGGCCTATGGCCAGCGCCCGGGGCGCCTCGATAAACTGGCCGGTGAGCATGAGTTCGGCGGCCAGAGAGGCGCCCACCAGACGCGGCAGGAAGTAGCTGACCCCCATGTCGCAGGCCGACAGGCCCACCCGGATGAAGGCGGCGTTCATCCGCGCGCTCTCGCCGGCGATGCGGATGTCGGAGGCAAGGGCGAAGGCGAAGCCGCCGCCGCAGGCCGGGCCGTGAACCAGGGAAATGATCGGCTGTGGGCAGCGGCGCATCTTCACATAGATGTCGGCGATAGCGCCCTGGGTGGCGTAGCCGCCGCCGAAGGGATAGCCGCTGGGCTCGCCCCCGGTGACCTGGGGCTGCTTCAGGTCGGCCCCGGCGCAGAACGCCCGGCCCGCGCCCTTCATCACCACCACCCGAACCTCGGCCGTATTGAACAGACGGTCGAAATATTCGCCGAGCTCCTTGGTCATCTGGGCGTTGATGGCGTTAAGGGAATCGGGACGGTTGAGGGTCAGCCAGTCGACCTCCCCGCGGTGTTCGATGGTGATGGTCTCAAGCTCGGTGACGTTGGCCATGGCGGGTTTTTCTCTCGCGGGGTGATGACGGCCGGGAGAATGGGGTCAGATCCGGCCGGGCTCAACCGGCTTGGCGCGGGCGGGCTCAGGAATCGAAGGTCGCCACAAGGTCGGTGACCGCCGCGCCATAGCGGTCGATCTTGGCCTGGCCGACGCCGGAGACGGCTGCGAGGGCCTCCAGGCGGGCGGGCTTGCGCACGGCGATCTCGGCCAGGGTGCGGTCGTGGAAGATGACGTAAGGGGGCACGTGCTGGCGCTTGGCCTCGGCGGCCCGCCAGGCGCGCAGGGCCTCAAACAGCGGCTGGTCGTGGGGCGGCACAGCGGGAGCGGCGTCGCGGGACTTGCGCCGCGGGCGGCCGGAACGGGTGGCGGAATCGAGGGGTTCGGGCGCCTGGCGTACCGCCACCTTGCGCTCGCCGCGGTAGACGGCGCGGACCGCCTCGGCGTCGCCCAGCCCGATCAGCGGGCGGTTATCGTTTGGGTCCTCCTTCAAGAGGCCCTCGAAGATCAGCTGCTCCACCAGGTCGCGCCAGCCGGCCGGGCTAAACTCGCGGCCGATGCCGAAGGTGGAGAGGCCCGCCTCGAAGTCCGAGGGCTCCTTGGTCTTGCCCAGCAGGTGGTCCACCAGCCGTCCCCGCCCGAACCGGCCGCCCAGACGGTGCACCGCCGACAGCGCCTTCTGTGCCGCCAGGGAGGCGTCATGGGCGTGGGGCGGGGCGAGGCAGAGGTCGCATTGACCGCAGGCCTCGACGCCCTCCTCGCCGAAGTAGCGGCGCACCGCCGCGGCCCGGCAGCCGGTCCCGTTCAGCATGGCGTAGAACTGCCGGGCCTTGCGGGTTTGCACCTGCTTGACCTCGTCCTCCATGTCGCGGCTCTCGATGCGGCGCAGCGCCCAGGAGAGGTCGGCGGCGGAATAGAGGGTGATCCCTTCGGCCGGCTCGCCGTCCCGGCCCGCGCGCCCGATCTCCTGCCAGTAGGCCTCAATTGCCGCTGGCGGATCCGCGTGAATGACGAAGCGGACGTCGGGCTTGTCCACTCCCATTCCGAAGGCGATGGTGGCCACCATCACGCCGGTCTCCGCCTCCAGGAACTCTTCCAGCCGCGCGGCCCGCACGGCCTTGTCCAGGCCGGCATGGTAGGCCAGCGCCGGCACGCCGACGGCGCGCAGGTCCGCCGCGAGCTCGTCTACCCCGTCGCGGGAGCCAGCGTAGATCACCCCGGCCCGACCGGGTCGCTCGGTGACCAGCTCCAGCACCCGCTTGCGGCCGCGGCCCGATTTGCGCTCGGCGGAAAGCTGCAACTCGGGTCTGGCGAAGCTGGCCACGAACTCGGCGGCTTCCTTCAGCTGAAGCTCGGCGCGGATGTCGTCGCGGGTGCGCGCATCGGCGGTGGCGGTGACGGCCAGACGCGGAACCTCGGGGAAGATCTCCGCCAGCCGCCCCAGCATCCGGTATTCCGGCCGGAAGTCGTGGCCCCACTGGCTTACACAGTGGGCCTCGTCGATAGCCACAAGGGCCAGCGGCAGACGGGCCAGCCGCTCCAGCATCGCCGGCTGCATCAGCCGCTCCGGCGACAGATAAAGAAGGTCAAGGCTCCCCGCCGCCAGCTGGCTCCAGGTTTCGTCCTGGTCTCGGGGATCGACCGCCGAATCCAGCCGGGCCGCCGCTACGCCGGCCTGCGCCAGAGCCGCCACCTGGTCGGTCATCAGCGCGATCAGCGGCGAGACCACCAGGCCCACCCCGGACCGCAGCAGGCTGGGAATCTGGTAGCAGAGGCTCTTGCCGCCGCCGGTGGGCAGCACCGCCATGGCGCTGCGGCCGGCCAGGACCTCGGCGATCACTGCGCCCTGCAGGCCGCGGAACTCGGCATGGCCAAAGGTGTGGCGCAGGACCTCCCGCGCCTCGTCAAGCGAAGCGGTCATAGGCAGGGCTTATGGCGGGCGTGCGGATTCGGAGGAAGGCCGAATCGGGGCTTGACACATACCGACCGGTTGGTATGTTTTGGTCATGACGACTGCGCCAGCCAAGTCTCCCACCGCGCGCACCCGCCTTCTTGAGGCCGCGCGGGACATGATCCGGGCCAAGGGGTTCGCGGCCACCTCGGTGGACGAACTCTGCCGCGCCGCGGGGGTGACCAAAGGCGCCTTCTTCCACCACTTCGCCTCCAAGGAAGCCCTGGGGGTGGCGGCGGCGCAGTTCTGGACCGAGAGCACAGGGGCCTTGTTCGCCGGCGCGCCCTATCACGCGCCGGACGATCCCCTGGACAGGGTGCTGGCCTATATCGATTTCCGCAGCCTGCTGCTGGACGGCGACCCGGCCGAGTTCACTTGCCTGGCCGGAACCATGGTGCAGGAGGCGTTTGGCTCCAGCGACGCGATCAGGGCGGCCTGCGAGGCCTCGATCTTCGGGCACGCGGCGACACTTGAGGCCGATCTCGCCGCGGCGATGGAAATGCACGGCGTTTCGGGAACAACGGCGCGCAGCCTGGCGCTTCACACCCAGGCGGTTCTGCAGGGCGGCTTCATCCTGGCCAAGGCCGCCGGTGGCCCGCAGATCGCCCGGGAGAGCGCAGCCCACCTGCGACGCTATTTCGAGCTGCTGTTCAAGAAGGAGTGAACCCGATGTCGAAAATATCCCCCTGCCTTTGGTTCAACGGCCAGGCCGAGGATGCCGCGAACTTCTATGTCTCCCTGATCGAGAACAGCGCCATCCTGTCGGTGAGCCGCTATGGCGAAGGCGCGCCGTTTCCGGCCGGGACCGCCCTGGTCGCGGAGTTCACCCTGGACGGCCAGACCTATCAGGCCCTGAACGGCGGCCCGCAATACCAACACAGCGAGGCCTTTTCCTTGTCGGTGTCCTGCGAGGGCCAGGCCGAGGCCGATCGGCTGTGGGCCGCCATCACCGCCGATGGCGGCGAGGAAGGCCAGTGCGGCTGGTGCAAGGACCGGTTCGGCGTCTCCTGGCAATTGGTTCCCAAGGGCCTGAGCGACCTGATTGCCGATCCTGATCCTGGCCGCAGGAATCGCGCCCTGCAGGCCATGTTCGGCATGCGCAGGCTCGACCTAGCCGCCATGCGCGCCGCCGCCGATCAGGCCCAGGACTGACAAACCCAGTTTCCATCGGAAAGAAAGGAACACCCCATGAGCGATGGCAATTTCAACCCCGCCGACTACGGCATGTACGGTGTCGCACCGCACCTGGTGTGCAAGGGCGCGGGCGCGGCACTCGACTTCTATGTGAAGGCGTTCGGCGGCACCGAGATGGTACGCCTGCCCGGCCCCGACGGCCGGCTGATGCACGGCAGCGTCAAGATCAACAACTGCATGGTGATGCTGGCCGACGAGTTCGGCGACGTGGATGAGCAGCACCGAAACGCGGCGCCGCCGACGTTGGGCGGCACCAGCGTGGTGATCCATCTGCAGGTGGACGACTGCGACGCCTGGGCCGCGCGGGCGGTGGCGGCTGGGGCCAAGACCATCATGCCAATGGCCGACATGTTCTGGGGCGACCGCTATGGGGTGATCGAGGACCCCTTCGGCCACCGCTGGTCCATCGCCACGCCCAAGGGTCCACCGGTGCATGGCGAGGCGCTGACCGAGGCGATGGAGGGCTGAGCCATGTCATTCCAGGCCTATCTCGACAATATCCAGGCCAAGACCGGCGTTGATCCGGCGGGCTTTCGCAAGCTCGCCGACGCCCGGGGCTACCTGGCCAACGGCAAGTTGAAACCCACCGTGAAGGCTGGTGAGGTCGTGGCCTGGCTGAAGCAGGACTTCAGCCTCGGCCACGGCCACGCCATGGCCATCGTCACCCTGCTGAAGGGCGCGAAGAAAGAGGGAGATGTATGATGGCCTGTATAGAGGGATTCGTGATCGCCTGCCCGAAGGCGAACCGGCAGGCGTTTATCGACCATGCCAACCGGTCGGATTCGATCTTCATCGAAATGGGCGCGACCCGGGTGGTGGAGTGCTGGGGCGACGACGTGCCCGACGGCAAGCAAACCGACTTCCGCATGGCGGTGAAGGCCGAGCCGGATGAGGACGTGGTGTTCAGCTGGATCGAATGGCCCGACAAGGCCACTCGCGACGCGGCCAGCGCGAAAATGCAGGCGATGATGGCCGGCGACATCTCTGTGGACCCGCGCATGGACCCCAAGGCCAACCCTATGCCCTTCGATGGCAAGCGGATGATTTATGGCGGGTTCGCGCCTGTGGTGGAGGTGAAAGCGTAGGCGCGGTTGTCAGTTCAGGGCGATCGCCGTGCGCGTGGAAGCCGCGGACCAGGCCCACCAACCGGATTGAGGGTCTGCGACCAGTTTCGCCAGCCTGTGATAGCCGCACCTGTCGAACTCGGCGATACGCATTCGCGGCGGTTCGATGATCCTGGGGTGGAATCTGGGCCATATATACCGCGGAAGGCGTACATCTTTGTCGGGTCCAGACGCTCGAGCCAGGCCTTCTCTCCAAGTCCGGCGCCGACCGCGACGGCTTGGGCGAACAGAAGAGGGTCAGCGATTCATCCAACCGCCCACTGTGTCGACTTAGGAATCGTTTGGATGTGTAACGACACAAAGTGGAAACGCCCGACCCTGGCGACCTTGGAGCCCGAATCAACGCTAAACTCCGTCCTGTGTCCGCCCCCTTCACCCTCTATGAATTCTTCGCCGGCGGCGGAATGGCGCGGATCGGGCTGGGCGAAAGTTGGAGCTGCGCTTTCGCCAACGACTTCGATCCTGTCAAAGCGCGAGCTTGGCGGGCGAACTTCGCCGATGATCGGAAGTTCCGCGAGGGTGACGTCTGGGCGCTTGAGGCCGCCGACCTGCCGGGTCGCGCGGACCTCGCCTGGGCGTCCAGCCCCTGCCAGGACTTCAGCTTGGCCGGCGCCCGCGCCGGACTGGCCGGCGGGCGCTCGGGAGCCTTCTTCGGCTTCTGGCGGTTGATAGAGGCGCTGTCGGCGGAAGGGCGGGCGCCGCGAAATCTGGTGATCGAGAACGTCACCGGCCTGTTCACCGCCAACAACGGGCGCGATTTCGCGGCCCTGTGCGCGGCATTGGCGGCGCAGAACTACCGGTTCGGGGCGCTTGAGATCGATGCGGCTCGGTTCCTGCCCCAATCGCGACCGCGGGTGTTTGTGGTGGCGACTTTGGGCCCGACACCGGGACCGCTTTTGGGCGAGAGCCCGTTCCACACGCGGTTGGTTACGGCCGCTCACGCCAAGTTGCCCGCGGAACTGGCGAGGCGCTGGGTCTGGTGGGGCCTGCCGGCGCCCCCGAGCCGAAACACGGACTTGGCCGCCATGCTCGAGCCCGACGCGGCCGTAGACTGGCATGACGCGGCGCAGACCGCGCGACTTTTGGAGCTTATGGCGCCGCTGCATCGTGCCAGGGTGACGGCGGTTGCGGCGTCAGGCGCGCGCGCCGTCGGATCGGTCTTTCGGCGCACGCGGATGGAAAACGGGCGGCGCACGCAGCGGGCGGAAGTGCGGTTTGACGGCTTGGCGGGGTGCTTGCGCACCCCTCGGGGCGGGTCCTCGCGCCAGTCGATCATTGTCATCGAAGCGGGCTTGGTCCGCTCGCGCCTTTTGTCACCGCGCGAGGCCGCGCGGCTGATGGGTCTGCCGGAGGGCTATGCCTTGCCGACTGCCGCGACAGCAGCACTGCACGTGACCGGCGATGGGGTGGCGGTCCCGGTGGTGCGCTGGCTCTCAAATCATATCCTCGAGCCTCTCCTGCAGCGAAACGCTATGCTGGCCGCAGAATAACTCTGCTTAAAATAATTCGCCGATGGGCCTAGGTTACGTCAGCAATTTCAGCGTCAGAGATCCCCTATGGAAACCACCCCCGACAAGGCCTACGACGCCGCCCGCTACAAGCGCTCCGGACGCGGCAAGATATTCGACTCCATCCTCGACACCATAGGCGACACGCCGCTGGTGCGCCTGCCGAGACTGACCGCAGCCCTCAGGCCAAAGGGCGAGGTGCTGGCCAAGCTGGAATTCTTCAATCCGCTGGCCTCGGTGAAGGACCGCATCGGAGTGGCGATGATCGAGTACATGGAGGCCAAGGGCCTCCTGAAACCCGGCTCCACCATCGTCGAACCCACCAGCGGCAACACCGGCATCGCCTTGGCCTTCGTGGCCGCGGCCAAGGGCTATAAGCTGACCCTGGTGATGCCCGAGAGCATGTCCATGGAGCGGCGCAAGATGCTGCTGATCCTGGGGGCCAAGCTGGAATTGACGCCGGCCGAGCGCGGCATGGCCGGCGCGGTGGCGCGGGCGCGGGAAATCGTCGACGCCACGCCGGGTGCGGTGATGCCGCAACAGTTCGAAAACGCCGCCAATCCGCTGATACACCGGGTTTCCACTGCCGAGGAGATCTGGAACGACACCCAAGGCCGGGTGGACGTGGTGATTTCAGGTGTCGGCACCGGCGGCACGATCACCGGGGTTGGCAATGTGCTGAAAGCCCGCAAGCCCACTATGCGAATGGTGGCGGTGGAGCCCGAAGCCTCACCGGTGCTGTCCGGCGGCCAGCCAGGTCCGCACAAGATTCAGGGCATCGGCGCGGGCTTCGTCCCCTCGATCCTGGACCGCGGCGTCATCGACGAGATCATCCAGGTCTCAAACGACGACAGCTTCGCCATGGCTCGCAAGGTGGCGGCGGAGGAAGGCATCCCGGTGGGCATTTCGTCTGGCGCCGCCCTGACCGCGGCCTTCGATGTGGCCGGACGCGAAGACATGGCCGGCAAGATCGTAGTGGCGATCATTCCGTCCTTCGCCGAACGCTACCTGTCCACGGCCCTGTTCGAGGGCCTTTAGGCGTCGTTGCGTTTCAGAGGTGCGGATCGCCGTCATAGGTTGCGGCGTCGCCGGGATGGCCACGTCGCTGGCGCTTTCGCGGCGCGGTCATTCGGCGACCCTGTTTGAAGCCTTTGCGACGCCGAAGCCGCTGGGTTCCGGCCTGCTGATCCAACCCTCCGGCCTTTCGGCGCTACGGGCGCTAGGTCTGGATGATGAGATCATTGCATTGGGTGCGAAGATCACCCGCCTTGACGGACGCGATCCGGCGGGGCGGCCGATCCTGGACATGTATTACGCCGACTGGCGGAATGGGGCCTTCGGTTTGGGCGTGCACCGGGCCAGCCTGTTCGGCGTGTTGCACGACGCGGTCCTGGGATCAGAGGTCGAACTGCGCACCGGCTGCGAAATCACCGGGATTGAAGCTTGGGAAAAGCCGATCTTGAAGGATGCGCGCGGCGGCGCCCATGGACCTTTCGATGCGGCCATCGTGGCCGACGGCGCTGGCTCCACCCTGCGGGCGCAAGTTCGACCTGACGCAAGAGCGCCGGTCTATCCCTTCGGTGCGGTATGGTCCAATGCCCGTGACCCGGACGGCGCCTTCGCCGGCGCCCTGTCTCAGCGTTATCACCGCGCATCCCGGATGGCGGGAATCCTGCCCATCGGCCGGGGCCCCGACGGCGAGGGAGACCTCGTAAGCTTTTTCTGGTCGCTGCCGACGCCGAGGCTGGAAGAGTTCATGGCCGGCGACCTTAACACCTGGCGGGCTGAGGTGATCAAACTCTGGCCTCAGGCCGAGCCAATCGTCGCCCAGTTCGGCGATTCCGCGGACTTCGCCGTCGCCACCTATCGAGATGTGCGGGTGGGGCGCTGGTTACGGGGCGCGGTGAGCCTGATCGGCGATGCCGCCCATGGAACCAGCCCACAATTGGGGCAAGGCGGCAATCTGGCGCTGATCGACGCCGTGGAACTCGCCCAACGTCTTGAGGCCCCAGCCGCAAGGACTTTGAAGGGGTGGCAGGCGTCGCGGCGACGCCAGACTGGCCCCTACCAGTTCGCTTCCCGGTTCCTGACGCCCCTTTTCCAGTCAGCCGGGCGGTTAGGGCCGCTGTTCCGGGACCTGATCTTCGCACCCATGTCCAGGCTCCCAGGCGGACGATGGATGGCGGCGATCGTGTTGACCGGTGTCATGCGTCTCGGCCGTGCGCCACCGGGGTTGCGGCCATGACTGACGTCTATGACGCGCAGAAGCGCTCGGCGGTAATGGCGCGGGTGAAGGGGCGAAACACAACGCCGGAGAGGAAGGTGCGCAAGATACTCACCGGACTGGGCGCGCATTACCGTTTGCATCGCAAGGACCTGCCCGGCCGGCCAGACATCGTGATGGCGGGGCGCCGGCTGGCGATCTTCGTGCACGGCTGCTTCTGGCACGGCCACGACTGCGCACGGGGCGCGCGGACGCCCAAGACAAACCGCGATTACTGGACCGCCAAAGTGGCGGGCAACCGCGCCCGCGACGGCCGCGCCGCAGAATCCCTGATCGCGGCGGGCTGGCGGGTGGAAACGCTGTGGGAATGCGCGATCCGCGACGAGGCGGCGCTGAAGATCAGGCTGGCGAACCTGTTGTCGGCTCAGCCGCCAGCGAAGGGATAGGGCGAGATCGATTTGGTGAAGTCATCCACCGTCAGAGTACGGTTGATTGGTTCGGCGGCGCGTTGCGGGCAGGCAGGTCGTTCACAGATACGGCAGGCGGGGCCGATGGCGGTAGCGACGGGTTCGCGCAGGTCGAGACCACGGGAATAAACCAGCCGCCCGGCGTGTTTCAGTTCGCAGCCGAGTCCGATGGCCAGTTCGGAGTCCTCACCGCCATGAGGCGCGGCGATGCGGTTCACGGTTCGGGCGATGGTGAAGTAGCGCTCGCCGTCCGGAGTCTCGACGATCTGGGTGACGATCCGGCCGGGCGTGCGGAAACTGGAATGGATGTTCCAGCGCGGACAGGTGCCGCCGAAGCGGGAAAACGGAAAGTTGGCGGCGGCGAACCGTTTCGAGATATTGCCGGCCGAATCCACTCGCAACATGAAGAACGGCACGCCCCGCACACCCTGGCGATTCAGCGTGGTGAGCCGATGGCAGGCCTGCTCGAAGCTGACGCCAAAGCGCGCGCGGACCAGTTCGATGTCGTAGTTGAGCCGCTCAACGGCCTCATGGAAGGCGGCGTATGGCATCAGCACGGCCGCGGCGAGGTAATTGGCGAGGGAGACCTTGGCGAGACTTCGGGTCGGCCTGTCCGGCGGCCCGGCGCGGTCGGCCATGGCGTCAAGCAGCACGCCGTGCTCCAGCAGGACCAGCTGATAGGCCAGCGCGAACGCCCGACCTGACCCGGTCAGCACCTCGGACAGCAAAAGGCGTTTTCGGTGAGGATCATATCGGCGCACCGATTCAGAGAGCACGTCCACCGGCGCGGTGCGCACTTGCACCCCGAAGCGTTCCGCCAGTCGTGCGCGGGCGGCGACCGCGAAGTCGGCGGGCTCCGACTTTAGATCGGCCGACAGGGCGGCGGCGGCCTCCTCAAGCTCCGGGAAATGGTTGCGGTTGGACTGGATCATGTCGCGGACCCAGTCAGACGGCATGCTAAGCGCGTGCGCCACCCCGCCCTCCTCAGGTCGACCGATTGCGCCCAGGTCAGTGAGCCGGCGTTGGTCCAGATAGGCGCGGTAAAGTCGGGTCATGGCCTCGGCGACCCCCGGCGCGCTCTCGGCCACCTCGGTGAGTTCATGGCGCGGGATGGCCAGGTCGCGGAACATTTGGTCGGCGAACACTTCCGCCAGGCCGGTTGCGTCAGCCGCCTCAGAGTCGCCGGCGAGACCCTTCAGGTCGAGGTCATATGCTTCAGCGAGACGCAACAGCACCTGGGCGGTCACCGGCCTCTGGTTGCGTTCAAGCAAATTCAGGTAGCTGGGTGAAACGCCGATGTCCTCCGCCATGCGGGTTTGGGTCAGGCCCAGGTCGCGCCGCAGCCGCTTCATCCGCGCGCCGAGGAACAGCTTTCGGTCAGGAGATGGTGAAGCCATCAGGGACATATGTCAAATGTTGACAAATATTACAATGTCGGACTGTGACAAAAAAGCTTTTTGGCGCCGGCGACCCCCCTGGCGCCCTTTGTGAATAGGGCGTTACTGACCGCATCTGGTTGTCACAAACCGACGCGCCAAACCGAAGAGGCCTAGTCATGAACGAGTTCGCCGACCTCATCCCCAGCGCGCCCCAGGGGCGCTACGCCGGCATTGAGCGCCCCTATGCGGCCACCGACGTAAAGCGCCTGCGCGGCTCATTCCCGATCAGCCACACCCTGGCCGAACGCGGCGCCAACCGCCTGTGGCGGGCATTGCACAACGAACCGTTCATCAATGCGCTGGGCGCGGTAACTGGCAACCAGGCCATGCAGATGGCCCGCGCCGGCCTGCAGGCCATTTATCTCTCCGGCTGGCAGGTGGCCGCCGACGCCAACACGGCGGGCGCCATGTATCCGGACCAGTCACTCTATCCGGCCAACGCCGCGCCGGAGCTCTGCCGGCGCATCAACCGCACCCTGCAGCGTGCCGATCAGATCGAGCACGCCGAAGGCGGCGCGCAGCGCGACTGGTTCGTGCCGATCATCGCCGACGCCGAAGCCGGCTTCGGCGGACCGCTGAACAGCTTCGAGATCATGAAGGCCTTCATCGAAGCCGGCGCTGCGGGCGTGCACTTCGAAGACCAGCTGGCCAGTGAGAAGAAATGCGGCCACCTGGGCGGCAAGGTGCTGATCCCCACCCAGGCCCACATCCGAAACCTGGATGCCGCGCGCCTGGCTGCCGACGTAATGGGAACTCCCACTCTGGTGGTTGCGCGCACCGATGCGGAAAGCGCCCAGCTGATCACGTCGGACATCGACGAACGCGATCATCCCTTCATAGATCGCGACAACCGCACACCGGAGGGCTTCTACCGCCTGAAGCCGGGCACGGGCCTGCAACACTGCATCGCCCGCGGCCTGTCCTACGCCCGTCATGCCGACCTCTTGTGGTGGGAGACCTCGCGGCCAAACCTGGACGAGGCCCGCGCCTTCGCCGAGGCCGTTCATCGCGATCATCCTGAAAAGCTGCTGGCCTATAATTGCTCGCCCTCATTCAACTGGCGGGCAAACCTGGACGACGCCACCATCGCCAGGTTCCAGCGCGAACTGGGCGCAATGGGATACAAGTTCCAGTTCGTCACCCTGGCCGGCTTCCACGCCCTGAACCACGGCATGTTCGAACTGGCCCGCGGCTACAAGGATCGCGGCATGGCGGCCTATTCAGTACTGCAGGAGGCCGAGTTCGCTTCCGAAGCCCACGGTTACACCGCCACCCGCCACCAGCGCGAAGTCGGCACCGGCTACTTCGACGAGGTGGCCATGGCGATCAGCGGCGGGGCGTCGTCGACTACGGCGATGGCCCACTCCACTGAAACCGCGCAGTTCCGGCCTGAGTCCGTAGCGGCGGAATAGGCGGGGCAATCCTCCCCATAATCTCAAGTCCCTTCCCCCGAACCGGGGGAAGGGAGACATTGTTGGAGCTCGCCCATGTCTGTCGCCCTCGCACCCGCGCAATCAATCGAACTGCGCGGCGAAGTCACCGGCCGTGCGGCGGAGATCCTCAACGGTCCGGCGCTGGAATTCGTGGCCGGGCTACACCGGTGCTTTGACGCTCGGCGGCGCGAATTGCTCTCGATGCGCACGCTGCGACAGGCGCGGTTCGACGCTGGAGAGGCGCCAGACTTCCTGGCCGAGACCGCGCATATTCGCGCTGGCGACTGGCGGGTGGCGCCGATACCGGCCGACCTGCAGGACCGCCGCGTGGAGATTACCGGACCGGTGGATCGCAAGATGATCATCAACGCCCTGAACTCCGGGGCCAAGGTGTTCATGGCCGACTTTGAGGACGCCACCAGCCCGACCTGGGGTAACCTGGTTGAGGGCCAGGTCAATCTGGCAGACCGATGGGCCGGCCGGCTGAACCACACCGATACCGCGACCGGCAAGAGCTACGCGCTAAACGCCGACCCCGCCGTCCTGATCGTGCGCCCTCGCGGATGGCACCTTAATGAGGCTCATCTGATCGTGGACGGCGAGGAGCTGTCCGGATCGTTGTTCGACTTCGGACTCTACCTGTTCCACAACGCCCAGGCAGCGGTCGCTGCGGGCAGCGGTCCCTATTTCTACCTACCGAAGATGGAGAGCCATCTGGAGGCCAGGCTGTGGAACGATGTGTTCATCCACGCCCAGGCTGCGCTGGGCCTGCCGATCGGGACCATCAAGGCCACGGTGCTTATCGAAACCCTGCCGGCGGCCTTCGAGATGGACGAGATCCTATACCAACTGCGCGACCACATGGCCGGGCTGAACTGCGGGCGCTGGGATTACATCTTCTCGTTCATTAAACGTTTGAAAAACCACGCCAAGGCGCTCACGCCGGACCGGGCGCTGATGGGCATGGGGGCGGCGTTCCTGCGGGCCTATTCCCTGAAACTGATCCAGACCTGCCACAGGCGCGGCGCCTTCGCCATGGGCGGCATGGCGGCGCAGATCCCGGTGAAGGGCGACCCGGCCGCCAACGCCGCAGCCTTTGACAAGGTCCGTGCTGACAAAGAACGCGAGGCCAGCGACGGACACGACGGCACCTGGGTCGCGCACCCGGACCTGGTTTCTGTGGCCATGGCGGTGTTCGACCGGATGATACCGGAACCCAACCAGCTCCACAAATTGCGTGAAGATGTGGCGGTGAGCCGCGAAGACCTGCTGGCGGTGCACGACGGCGTACGGACCGAGGCGGGCCTGAGGGAGAATTTGCGGGTGGGCGTGCGCTATCTGGAGGCGTGGCTTTCGGGGCGCGGCGCGGTTCCACTCAACAACCTGATGGAAGACGCCGCCACCGCCGAGATCAGCAGGGCGCAGGTTTGGCAGTGGATTCGCCATGCCGCGCGTCTGGAGGATGGTCGCACGGTCAGCGAGGCCCTGGTGCGCGAGCTGCTGGCAGAGGAGATGGCGCAATTGCGGGCCGATCTGAACGGCGGATGGTCGAGCGGTCGGTTCGCGGATGCCTTACGCCTGTTCGCAGACCTCTGCTTCAGCGAGGGTTTCGAGGAGTTTCTGACGTTGCAAGCCTACCGTGCGCTTTAGCTCCGGGCTGGCGCGGGGCGCGACGGCGCCTTAACAAGCTCCGAAATCCTGGGCCGCCCCGCAATTGCGCGGGCGGCCCGCCTTCTGACAGCGGGGCTGCAAACATGACCGTCATCAATTCCGTGACCACCCTTGACCTAGACGGGGACGTCGCAGTCATCACCCTCAACTCGCCGCCGGTGAACGCACTGTCCGCGCCCGTACGCGAGGGCCTATATGAGGGCTTCAAGGCGGCCGGCGCCGATGCCTCCGCCAAGGCCATCGTACTGGTCTGCGAAGGTCGCACCTTCATCGCCGGCGCCGATATCGCGGGCTTCGGATCCGCACCGGTCGGACCCAGCCTGGCCGATGTGCAGGTCATGATGGAGAATTCACCCAAGCCGGTGATCGCCGCCATCCACGGCACCGCCCTGGGCGGCGGGCTCGAAGTCGCCCTTTGCGCCCACTACCGCGTGGCGGTGCCTTCGGCGAAAGTCGGCCTGCCCGAGGTCAACTTGGGCCTGATCCCCGGAGCCGGCGGCACGCAACGCCTGCCCCGCATCGTTGGCGCCGAAAAGGCCCTGGATATGGTGACGTCAGGCGCGCATGTGCCGGCCAAGGACGCCGCGGCCATGGGCCTCGTCGACGAACTGGTGGAGGAAGGCAAGTTGCGCGCCGGAGCGATCGCGTTCGCGCGCAAGGTGCTGGCCGAGGGCAGGCCACTCCGCCGGGTCCGCGACAATGACGACAAGGTGGCCCCGGCCCGCGGCCATCCGGAAATCTTCGCCAACTTCCGCAAGGCCAATGCGCGCAAGTTCCGCGGCTTCATGGCTCCGGAGCATAATATCCGCGCCGTTGAGGCGGCGGTGAACCTGCCCTTCGACCAGGGTATCGCCGAAGAACGGCGGCTGTTCGAGGAGGTGATGGCGAGCCCCCACTCGGCCGCCCAGCGCTACGCCTTCTTCGCCGAACGCGCCGCCAACAAGATCCCCGACGTGGCGGACGACACGCAACTGCGCGCCGTCAAGACTGTCGGCATTCTGGGCGCTGGCACAATGGGCGGCGGCATCGCCATCTCCTGCCTGAAGGGCGGACTGACGGTGACCGTCGTGGAGATGAAGCCCGAAGCCCTGGAGCGGGGTCTGGGCATAATCCGCGCCACTATCGCCCGCGACGCTGAACGCGGCACGGCGACCAAAGAACAGGTTGAGCAGCGGCTTGCAAACCTTAAGGGGTCGCTGGACATGGCCGATTTCAAGGACGTCGACCTGGTGATCGAAGCGGTGTTCGAGGACATGAACGTCAAGAAGGACGTGTTCAAGAAGCTGGACGCCATCTGCAAGCCTGGCGCGATCCTGGCTTCCAACACCTCCTACCTGAACGTGGACGAGATCGCCGCCGCCACCAGCCGGCCCGGCGACGTGATCGGCATGCACTTCTTTTCTCCTGCCAACATCATGAAGCTGCTGGAAGTCGTGCGAGGCGCCAAGACCGCCAAGGACGTGCTGGCCACGGTGATGAGAGTGGGCAAGCAGATCGGCAAGGTTCCGGTGGTGGCGGGCGTCTGCCCCGGGTTCATCGGCAACCGCATGCTGCGCAAGCGGGGCGAACAGGCCGAGGCCCTGGTGCTTGAGGGCGCGGACCCTATCGTGATCGACAAGGTCTTCTACGACTTCGGCTTTCCCATGGGGCCGTTCCAGATGATGGACGTGGTAGGCATGGACGTGATCAAGGATCAGCCCGGAGAGCGCTCCCTGCGCGGCGCCATGTATGAGGCAGGACGCCTGGGCCAGAAGGGGATTGGCGGCTTCTACGACTATGATGCCAACCGCAACCAGACCCCTTCTCCCGAGGCTGTGAAGATTGTCGAGCAGTTCCGCAAGGACAAGGGCGCGACCGTTCGGGCGGTGTCGGAAGAGGAAATCCTCGACCGCAGCCTGCTGCCGGTGATCAACGAAGGCGCAAAGGTGCTGCAGGAAGGTATCGCCATCCGCTCCAGCGACATCGACACCATCTGGCTCAATGGCTACGGCTGGCCGGTCTACAGGGGCGGGCCGATGTACTACGCTGATCAGCTGGGCCTGAAGACCGTGGTCGAAAAGCTGAAGCAATATCAGGCCAAGCTGGGCGACGACTGGAAGCCCGCGCCGCTGTTGGAAAAGCTCGCCGCCGAGGGCAAGGGCTTCGCTGACTTCAAGCGGTAACGCGGGGGCGAGCACGTGCGGCTCCTTAAGCTCGACACCGTCTATCAGGGCTGGACGACGCTCTACCTCGCCACCCTGGTCGACGAGTCGGGGACCGAGGTGCGCCGCGAGATTGAGCATCATGGGCGGTCCGCGGCGGTGCTACCCTATGATCCGGCGCGGCGGGTTGCGATGATGATCCGCCTGCCCCGCGCGCCTGTGATCTGGCAGGGCGGCCCGGACGAGCTAATGGAAGCGCCAGCCGGGATGCTGGACAAAGACGATCCGCCGACGGCGGCGCGGCGCGAAGCCCTGGAGGAGACTGGCCTGTCGCTCGGCGCCTTGGAGCCCATTGGTTCGGTCTGGCCGATGCCGGGAATCTCCAGCGAGAAGATGGATCTATTCCTGGCGCCCTATTCCGCCGCAGACCGGCGCGCCGCAGGTGGCGGTGTCGCGGATGAGCACGAGGCGATCACGGTTATGGAAGTTCCCCTGGCCGAGCTCTGGGCGATGGCCGAGGCGGGGGGGATCGAGGACCTGAAGACCCTTGCACTGCTGCAGGCCCTGCGCATCCGGCGGCCGGAACTGTTCTGAGCCGCCTCCGGGGTCTCAGAGCCCGCGGAAAACCGCCGGCCGCTTCGCCTTGAATGCGGCGACGCCCTCCAGGAAGTCCTGCGACTGAAACGCCTCCAGCTGGGTGGTGGCCTCCACCGCCAGGTAGCTGGTGAAACTCTGGACTTCGCCCAGGCGCAGGAGCCGCTTGGTCAGCTGCGCGCCCCGTGCGGCGCCCGCCAGCTTGCGGGCGAAGGCCTTGGCGTCGGCCTCAAAACTCGCCGCAGGGATCAGCCGGCTAACGATGCCCAGCCTGTGCGCCTCCTCCGCCGGCACCCGCCGGTCGCTGAACAGGATCTCTGCGGCCCGCGGTTCGCCGCACGCCCGCGGCAGGGTGTAGGCAAGGCCGTAGTCCGCCGCCACGCCTAGATCGGTGAAGCCCGCCTTGAAGAAAGCGGCGTCGGAGGCCAGCACCACATCTCCCACCAGGGCGATGCCGAATCCGCCGCCGGCAGCCGCCCCGTTTACCGCCGTGACCACTGGTTTCTCGCAGAATCGCAGCGCCTTGACCCAATAGTGCGCGGCGGACATCCCGCCCAGGGTCCGGTTTGGGTCCGGCGGCCCCATCGGCCCGACATCGCCGCCGGCGCAGAAAGCGCGGCCTGCCCCGGTGATCAGGATCGCACGCACGGTCGGATCGGCGCAGACCTCGGGAACCCGCTGGTAGAGGCTTTGCAGCATGTTTTGCGACAGCGCATTCAGCCGCTCGGGTCGATTTAGGCGGATCTCGGCCAGGCCGTCCGCGATTTGGATGAGGAGGTGCTCGCCGTCGTCCGCCATGTCTGCCCCGCCGTTGTGTCGCCAACGGTCTAGCCCGACGGCGCGGGCAGGCCTAGTCCAACCACAGATCGTGCAGGTCGCCCTTCCGGTTCAACATACGGACCGCGCGCTTGACCACCGCAAGCAGGCGCTCCGTCCGCGCCGTTTGGTCATAGGTTAAGGCGCCACGCGCCAACCCCTCGAGTAGAAAACGCCCGAGGTCGCGGCTGGTCTGAAAGCGCGGGTCGTCCCCTGCCTGGGCCAGGGCGAGGAAGCGCGCGCCCACCTGGGCGTGATCATAGGCGCTCTGCGGTCCCGCCAGCCGGGCGGCCAACATTTGATCGTGACGCGCGACGGCTTCGAGTTCCGCAAAGGCCATGAACGCCGGCTTATGCAGCAGGTCCCAATAGGCGTCCACAGCATGCTCGGCGGCATCGATGCCCGGAGCGGGCTTGGCCAGAGCTGCCTGATCAAACAGTTTGACGCGCTCGGCGTCGATATGGGCGACCGCCGCGTCCAACAGCGCCTCGCGGTCCGGGAAGTGATAAAGCATTGCGCCGCGGGTGATGCCGACCGCTTCGGCGATCCGGCTGTTGGTCGCCGCGTGATAGCCGATCTCGGCGAACAGGCGCATCGCCGCATTGAGGATGGCGGCGCGGGTTCGCAGGGACTTGGGCGTCTCCTTGGCCGGGGAGATGCGTTCGCTCATGGGAATGCTTTCTAGCAGGCGCTTGGCCCCTGCGCTTCACGAAACCGACATGCTGGCGATCTAAGCGCCGCTGTCGCCCAGCACTCCGTATCGACCTCCAATTGACATGGCGGAGGATTTCCTGACAGTGCCGCTGCCATGATCCCGCCGAGCCCGATCAGCCTGCGAGACCGTCAGAAGGCCGCGACCCGCGAGCAGATTCTGCGCGCCGTCGCCCGCCAGCTGGAGGCCGGCGCGCTCGACGACCTCAGCTTTGCCGATATTGCGGCGGAGGCTGGTCTGGGGGAGCGGACCGTCTATCGTCACTACCCGACCAAGGAAGCCCTGCTCGGTGCGTTCTGGGCCTGGCTGCAGGTCCAGACGCTGACGCCGGCCAAGCCATCACCCGCACGCCTGCGTGAAGCTGTCATGGCGCCGCGCGACGCCCAGAAGCCCATGCGCATCCTGGTGGCCACCGATGCCTGGGAACCTCAGGTCAATGGCGTGGTGCGGACCCTTACCCGCGTCGTCCAGGAGCTTCGCGACATGGGTCACATCGTTGATGTGGTCAGCCCGGACCAATTCAAGACCTTCCCCTTGCCCACTTACCCCGAGATCAAAGTGGCGTTGGGGGCTTATGAGCCGGTGCAGGAGCGGTTCAAGGCCTTTGAGCCCGAGGCGATCCATATCGCCACGGAAGGACCGATCGGCCTCGCCGCGCGGCGCATATGCGTGGAGTGGAAGCTGCCCTTCACCACCAGCTACCACACGCGGTTTCCGGAATATGTCTCGGCCCGCCTGCCGCTGCCGTTGGCGGCGGGATATGCCTACATGAAATGGTTCCACAAGCCGTCGGGGCGTTTGATGGTCGCCACGCCCACCATGCGCGATGAGCTGTCCCGTCATGGGTTCCGCAATATCTCGGCCTGGTCCCGCGGCGTCGACACCCACATCTTCCGCCCGCGAGGGCCCGGGGATCCGGATGTCTACGAAGGTCTGGCGCGGCCAATCTTCCTGTGCGTCGGCCGCGTGGCGGTGGAGAAGAACATCGAAGCCTTCCTTGGAATCGATCTGCCCGGAACCAAGGTGGTGGTGGGAGACGGACCCCAGCGCGAAGAGTTGATCGAGAAGTACCCCGAGGCCGTCTTCCCGGGCGCGAAGTTCGATGCCGAACTGGTCAGCTATTTCGCCGGAGCTGATGTGTTCGTCTTCCCATCGCTCACCGACACCTTCGGACTGGTGATCCTGGAGGCCATGGCCGCGGGCGTTCCCGTCGCCGCCTACCCTGCGCCAGGTCCCATCGATATCCTGCCTGGATCAGGCGCAGGCGTTCTGGCCCACAGCGCAACCGAAGGCCTGCGCGAAGCCTGCCTCGACGCGCTCAAGCTCGACCGCAAGACGGTTCGGGCGTTCGCAGAGGGATTCTCATGGCGCGCCTGCGCCGAGGATTTCGTGCGCCACCTGCAGCCCTATCCTGAACCGGAAAAGACACGGTTCTGGCGAAAGCTGCGGCGTCTGGCGCGTGTGCGCAGGCGGCCCAGGCCCGCGGCCGCGTAACAAAACACGCTGACCGAGCAAAGAAAAAGCCGCGGCCTGCTGACAAGCCGCGGCAAGTTTGGGGGATTAAACCGTTTAAGCGGTCAGGACACCGGCCGCGCCATCGACGGCAACGTCTTGGCGACGCCCTTCTGGGAATCGTGTTGGCCGGGGGGCAGCGGGATCAGGCCACGCCCCTGCAGGTAGCCGCCGCGGCCGGAGGCGGCATCGGAGACGAACTCATCGACAAACTCCTGGAGGCCTTTTGTGACGCCAACATTGGCCTTCTTCACATAGATGTAGAGCGAACGGGACAGTGGGTAGGAACCGTCGGCGATCGCCTGGGCGGTCGGGCGAATGCCTGAGATGGGGTTGCCCTTCACCTTGTCGCCGTTTTCCTCGAGGAAGGAGTAACCGAACACACCGAGAGACCCCGGAGTCTTGGTGAGCGTTTGAACGATGACGTTGTCATTCTCGCCGGCGTCAACCCAGCCGTCTTTACGGAGCGGATCCACGATCGCCTTGAATTGCTTTTCATTGTTGGAGCGTAGTTCATCGGCCGTCGGGTACTTGCGGGCGCCGGCTTCTATGCCGAGTTCGACGAAGGCGTCGCGGGTGCCTGAGGTCGGCGGCGGGCCGTAAACCAGGATACGGTTGCCCGGCAGGCCGGATCCAATCTCGTCCCAGGTCTTGTAGGGATTGGGCACGAACTTGCCGGCGCGGAGCACATTCGAGCTCAGCCCCAGGAACAGATGTTCAAGCTTGAAGTTGTAGTCAGGGCCGTCCTTGTCGGTGGCGATCACGATACCGTCGAAGCCGACCTTGATCTGGACGATGTCCTTCACACCCTTGGCGGCGCAGGCGTCGAACTCGGTCTTCTTCATCGGCCGCGATGCGTTGGCGATGTCCGGGAAGGCGTCGCCGGTGCCCGAGCAAAACAGCTTGATGCCACCGCCGGTGCCGAGGCTTTCGACCTTCGGCGCCTTGGAACCGGACTTCTTGGCGTAGTTCTCCGCCACGCGGGTGGCGAAGGGAAAGACGGTCGATGAGCCAGCAGCCCAGACATAGTCGCGGGCGGCGAAAGCGCTTGAGGCGGGTAGGATCATGGCCGCGGCTGCGGCGCATCCCATAAGCTTTTTCATGATTGGTCTCCGAAGTGTTGGGTTGACGCGCCTAGAAGTCGAGCTGCGCGCGCATCTGGAAGGTGTTCACATCCACGTCTCGGCCGGGTCCCGGATTATTGATCTTCGAACGCGTGTAGTTAGCCATCAGGCGAGCGTAGCCGGTGGGATAGTAGTTGGCGCCGAAGGTCCAGGCCTTGTACTTACCGGCGTCCTGCGACAGCGTCCGGCCAGCTGCCGTGGCCGCCGTGGTATAGGCGTCGGTCAGGTCTGCATAGTCGTAACGCACCGCAAGTTCGACACCGCCGAAGCCGCCCGCCGTGATCGGGTTCATGATCTTTGGACGACCAAACTCACCCTTCATCGGGTCGTAGTTGCGCGTCTCTCCGGTCGGCCAGAAAGAGGCGAAGACATAGCCGACCTTGACGTTCGGATCGGTTCCGCCGCCGGAGATGTTCTTCTGGCGGTTGACCTTGATGTCGGCGTATTCACCCTGCAGCGAGAACTGGTTGTAGATGAAGGCCGCTTCCAGACCATAGGTCTTGTCCGTGTTGCCGATCCCTCCGGTCGTGAAGTATCGGCCGGAGTCGCCGTAGTTGGTGTTGGGGCGGCCGGCATAGGCGAACGAGCCCTCGTCGCCGTGGTTGCGGTAGCGCGCGAACCCGGCCAGATGCACTTTGGTCGTGTCCGTAAGGATCGGCGCGTAGGAGACCCGACCGGTCCAGCCCACCCGCTCCTTGCTGCCCGGGTTAGCGGTGGCGGTGTTGTTCACATCGCCGTTATTCAGGCTGGCGCCCTGAACGGCGCCGGTCACGGTCCAATTTTGACCGTTGGCCTTGGCGACCAGGGACAAGACGTAGGAGTCCGGGCCCATGTCGCCGTAGGGTCCGCGGTCCATGAAGGTGGTGAAGCGAGTGGAGGTGAGGTTTTCCAGACCCGCGGCCTTGATATTGCCGACCATGATCGAGGTGAAGTCGTTGGGCTTATATTCCAGGACCACGTCATCCCACGCCCAGGCGCCGCCGTTCACCGCGCCGCCTTCGGCCTTGTAGGCGATGTAGTTGTTGAACTTGCCCTCAACACCGAGAAACGCCTGCCGGCCACGAATGTTGCTGGTCTTGTAATCCGGAAGCGGCGCGATGCGATCCACCTTCTGGCTGACGAAGTCCACCAGCAACCGGCCGCGGACCTTGAACTGGACGTCGTCATTGGTCCACTGCGGCGCGCCTTTCCAGGCTACGGTGGTGTCCTGGGCGTGCGCGACGCCGGCGAAACTGGCTGTCGCCAACGCGGCCAGCGCCGCCCCGCCGAAGCGCGAGGTCATTTTCGTCATCTTGATTTCCATTATCTGTTGTCCCCAGGCCCGATCGATTTTGGACCGGTCATGGCCGACTTAGCGGCGTAGCGTGACAGTCTCGCCACGCTTATGTGACGGTTCCGCGACGGCGCCGGGGCGCTCTGCCTACGGAAGGAATTGCGGCTTAGATCAGCCGCGAGCGGATCGCCTGGGACAGGAAATCGATCAGCGAAACGGCGCCCACCACCACCAATGCGATCGCCGAGACACTGGCGTAGTCGAAGGTGTTGAGAGTCTCGAACAGGGTCTGGCCAATACCGCCCGCGCCGATCAATCCCAGGACCGTGGCCGACCGGGCGTTGGATTCCAGGCGGTAGAGGCCATAGGAGGTCCACAACGGGGCCACCTGTGGCACCACGCCCCAGATCACCTCCTGCAACGGTGTGGCGCCTGTGGCGCGCACGCCCTCTACTGGACCCTTCTCGATGGATTCCACCGCCTCCGAGAACAGCTTGGCCAGCACGCCGCCCGTGTTCAAGGCGATCGCCATCACGCCGGCGAAGGGACCCAAGCCGGTAGCGACTATGAACAGCATGCCCATCACCAGATCGGGCACGGAGCGCAACAGGTTCATCGCCAGGCGCATGGGCTGCTGGATCCAGAAGGGGGCGATATTGCGCGCGCAAGCCAGGCCAAAGGGCGCGGCGATCACTACGGCCAATGCGGTGCCCCACATGGCGATCTGCACCGTCACCCACATCTGCGAGACATAGAGCCGCCAACGGGTGAAATCGGGGCGCGTCAGGTCGGCGCCGAACTGGCGCATGTTCTCCGACTTGGTGAACAGCAGCACAAGCCGATCCATCTCCACCGGCTTGAACGCAAGCGCGAGCAGGAGCAGCAGGCCACCCCAGATCAGGATGTCCGGCGCACTCTGGATGAGGGTGCGACGCGGCGGCTGCAGCGTTTCGCTCATCCGCCGTCCGGGTTCACAGCCCGCCTTTGGGAGGCCTTGGTTTGCACCTCGTCGAAATTCTTCTGCGCCTCGATGATCCGCGCCTTGTCGCCACCGCGCCGCGCCGCGGCGAGTGTTTCCGCCGCCTCCATCTCCCGGATCGGGTCGAGATAGCTGTCATCGGCGGCCTTGAACCCACCGTATGTCAGGCCCTTCAGAACGGCGCGCTGCCGATCGGCGTCAGGTCCGGTTCCGGTCCCATAGGTCAGGAAGAAGGTCCGCATCTTCTCCCGGATCGCCGGGTCCAGACTCTTGCGCACTACGATCGACGATTCCGGCAGCGGCGGCGAACTCCAGATCACCTCCAGCTTGTCGGCCAGGGCAGGCCTTTGACGGCGGAAGAAAACCAGCCCGACTGAATTGTTAGTGCCCACCTGGAGCAATCCGTTGGCCACGGCATTGGCGTTGGCCTCATGGCTCGCCGTCCGCACGACCTTGAAGCAATCGGCCGGCGTGATCCCTTTTGGTGTGAACAGGTAGGTCATCGGGGCCAGATAGCCCGACGTCGATTTGGCGTCGCCAATGCCGAACGTCAGGGACTTGTCGCACTTCATAACCCGCTCGAGGTTGATGCCGCTACCGACCTGAGTGATCAACACCGACTGATAGGAGTCGGCGCCCTCGGCGTTGACGATCCGCCCAAGCACTTCTCCGTCGGCGCGGCGCACGGCATCCAGCGCCGGCAAGGCTGAAAACCAGCCCGCCTGAACTTGATCAAACCGCATCGCTTCGATCATCGCCGTGTAGCTGGAGGCGTAGTGGGGCTTCACCTTGACGCCAATTTGCTTCGACAGCTCGGCGAGAAGCGGCTCCCATAGCGGGCCCATGGACTTCTGACCCTCCGCCGGCAGGATGGCGAAGTTGATCTCCTTGACGGCGGACTTAGCCTCAGGGGCCTTTGGCTGGCAGGCGCCCAGCGCCGCGCAGGCGATCAGACCGATGATTAGGCGTCGGGGGATCATTTCGGGGCTCCTTCCCAAAACACGTCCTCGAATTCTGGGCCGTAAATGTCGATCAGGCGAGTGCGGTCAAGTCCGCCGACGGGGCCGTCATAGACAATCTTACCCGCCTTCAGAGCCACGATCCGGCGACAATAGCGCAGGGCGTAGTCCACCTGGTGCAGAGTGACGATTACGGTCAGTCCATCGCTGGCGTTTAGATCAGTCAGGATTTCCATGACCCGGCGCGCGGTCACCGGATCAAGTGAGGCCACCGGTTCATCAGCGAGCACGATCTTGGCCCGCTGAACAAGCGCGCGGGCGATGGCGCCGCGCTGTTGCTGGCCGCCGGACAGGGTGTTGGCCCTCTGCGCCGCATGATCGGCGACACCGACCCGCGCCAGCGCCGCCATCACGGCAGACTTGGTCTCCGCCGGCCACCAGCCCACCACGCCGCGCAGCCTGGATATTCGTCCCAGGGAACCAAGGGCGACGTTTGTGAACAGGCTGAGCCGACCCACAAGATTGAACTGCTGGAAAATGAAACCAATTCGGATGCGTGCGGCCCGCACGCCATCACCGATCCGCCCGCGGGCTTGCACGACGCCGCCGAAAGCCTCCACCTCACCCGCGCCGGGATCGATGGGCGTAAGCCCGCTGATCGAACGAAGCAGGGTCGATTTGCCTGAGCCGGACGGTCCGATGAGCGCGATCATCTCACCCTTGCGCACCTCGAACGACACCCCGTCGAGCGCCCGGCGCTGACCGAAGCTTTTCGAGACATTCCGCAAGGAC
The DNA here is from genome assembly GCA_947475415.1 of Caulobacteraceae bacterium. GTDB lineage: Bacteria > Pseudomonadota > Alphaproteobacteria > Caulobacterales > Caulobacteraceae > Phenylobacterium. The sequence continues at coordinate 91,312 of CANJLH010000010.1, read as the reverse complement.
AGAACGGCGGCCTCGGACATGAGCGACGAAGATTCCCCCAACGGGCGCGCAGGCGACGATGTCGCCCCCCACCCCTGATTGTTTCATCGCACGGTTGGCGCGCTCCGGTCCAGCGCGGGCGACGGGCGGCGGAGGTCAAAGCCCCGAGTCCAAAACTCTTTACAACCCGGGGCAAGTCCCCTATGTCGCACCGCTCCGGCGGACCCGATGTCCTAACAAGCGCTGCTAACGCCGGCCTGGGTTCAACAATCCGATGGGGGTTACGTGAATTGCACACGTATCATATGCCCCTGGACCTGGTCCGTGAGCGGTCGCCCGAACGCCCTGTCGCCTTTGCGCGGCCGGGTGCGGTGGCCGTAGCGGCGCGCTGGTTCCAGGAAAACTTTAAAGGCGACGTCTTCTACGCTGTCAAAGCGAACCCTTCGCCGTGGGTAATCGAGACACTGGCCCAGAACGGGGTGAACGCGTTCGATGTCGCCTCCGTGCCGGAAATCGAGCTGGTCGCGAAATTTGCGCCGGGCGCGCGTATGGCCTTCATGCACCCGGTTAAGAGCCGGGCGGCGATCGCCCAAGCCTATTTCGACCATGGCGTAAGGACCTTCTCCCTCGATACCCATGAGGAGTTGGCCAAGATCCTTGAGGCTACCGGCTCGGCAAAGGACCTGAACCTGATGGTTCGCCTCGCCGTGACGACGGAAGGCGCCGCCTACTCCCTTTCCGGAAAGTTTGGCGTTGACGCCCACCAGGCGCCCGACTTGCTGATGGCCGCACGCCGGGCGACCCAGGATCTGATGGGGGTCGCCTTCCACGTCGGCAGCCAGTGCATGCGACCCACCGCCTATCAGGCGGCCATGGCCCAGGCCTCCCGCGCCCTGGTCAGCGCCGGCGTGTTCGCCGATGTGGTGGACGTGGGTGGCGGCTTCCCTTCCGTCTATCCGGGGATGGTTCCGCCTGACATGTCTGATTACCTCGACTCCATCGACCGCGGCTTCGCCGAGATGATGGTGCACGAGACCACTGAACTTTGGTGCGAACCCGGTCGGGCGCTGGTGGCGGAAGCCTCCTCGATCCTGACCAAGGTGGAACTTCGCAAAGGCGACGCGCTCTATCTGAACGACGGTTCCTACGGCAGCCTTTTCGACGCCGCACACACCAAGTGGCCCTTCCCGGTCAAGCTCATGCGCGCCGAGGCTGGCGACGCCTTCGAGGTGGAGGGCGCGTTGAAGCCCTTCCGCTTCTACGGCCCCACTTGTGACTCGCTGGACCACATGCCGGGTCCGTTCTGGCTGCCGGAAGACGTCCGAGAGGGCGACTACGTGGAGATCGGCATGCTCGGGGCCTATGGCGTGGCCATGAACACCCGCTTCAATGGCTTCGGCGACGCCGAGACCGTGGCGGTGGAGGACGCTCCCATGGCCTCCATGTTCGGCCTTGCCCGTCGCTCGATCCCGACGCCACGGGCGGACACCCAAAACGTCGTCAAACTGCCACGCGCCAAGGGCAGGAAGCGTCGGCGGCGCTAGGCCGCCAATTCTCGCGCTGCTGGCACGGCCCGTCGCTCCGTCCGGGTCATGCGCATTCCTATGGACGGGCGCTCAAACTCTGAAGGATGAGGGAATGAACGCTGACGCCGCCCCTACCAACCGCAAGGCCGAACTGCTGGCTGACACTGTCGAACATGTGGCGATCGATCAATACGACGCCCGGCCGGTGATCGACGCCATGCGCAAGATGAGCTTCACCAGCCGCGACACCGCCCGGGCGGCCGACATCCTGTCCATGGCCATCGAAGACAAGGGCTGTTCCACCTGGCTAACTCTGGCCGGGTCCACCAGCGCCGGCGGTTGCATGCACATCTACCGCGACATGGTGAAGTACGGGATGATCGACGTAGTGGTCTCCACCGGAGCCTCGATCGTCGACATGGATTTCTTCGAAGCCCTGGGCTTCAAACACTATCAGGCGCAGTCGAATGTCGATGACCGTGACCTGCGCGCTCTCTACATCGACCGCATCTATGACACCTACATCGACGAGGAGGAGCTGCAGAGCTGCGACGCGACGATCAAGGATATTTGCGACGCCCTGGAGCCGCGCCCCTATTCCAGCCGGGAGTTCATCTTTGAGATGGGCAAGTGGCTGGCGGCCGGAAACGCCAAGAAGCCCGGGTCGCTGATCGAGACCGCCTATCATGAAGGCGTTCCGATCTTCTGTCCGGCGTTCACTGATTCATCAGCCGGTTTTGGTTTGGTCAAACACCAAGTGGAGCGAATGAAGGCTAAACGGCCCTATCTGACCATCGATTCGGTCGCCGACTTCCGCGAACTCACCGACATCAAGATCGCCGCCGGAACCACGGGCCTGTTCATGGTCGGTGGCGGCGTGCCGAAGAATTTCGCCCAGGACACCGTGGTCTGCGCCGAAATCCTCGGCGTCGAGGCTGAGATGCACAGATATGCGGTCCAGATCACCGTGGCCGACGTGCGCGACGGCGCCTGCTCTTCCTCGACGCTGAAGGAGGCCTGCTCCTGGGGCAAGGTGGATGTCACGTGGGAGCAGATGGTCTTCGCCGAGGCCACCACCGTGGTCCCGTTGATCGCCTCCGACGCCTGGCACAGGGCCGGTTGGAAGGCGCGGGAGCGCCCGCGTTGGGCGAAGCTTTTCGCCACAGCGTGAACCGGCTAAGACCGACCGCATGAAGCGGAAAGTCGCAGGCGCAGCTGTCGGAATCCTGAGTGCGGTGGCGGTGGGTGTCGCCGCGCCGGCGTTACTTCGCGGCGAGCCGGAAGGGTTTCTAGGCGCGTCGGCGCCGGACACGATCGCAATCTTGCCGCCGGCGCCCAAGGCGGGATCAGAGCGAGACCAGATTGACCGGGCGATCTTCCGCGAAACCCGCGGGCTCAAGGGATCCCCGCGCTGGAACCTGGCGACCCGCGATGCCGAAAAGGACCAACTGCTCGATGAACTCGGTTGTGTGCTTGGTTTTCCTTTCACCGAGGCGCGTGCGCCGCACACCGTCGCCCTTATCGAGCGGATCAGGCGCACGGACATCAAGCGGGCTGTGGACAGGCCCAAGGACTTCTATGCGCGCAAGCGGCCATATCTGGTGGATGCAGGCCCGACCTGTGTCGCCCAGACGCCATCGCTACTGGCCAGCCCCGACTATCCTTCCGGCCACGCCACGTACGGCTGGGCAGTTGGCTTGATCCTTGCCGAACTGGTCCCGGACCGCGCAACGGCGATCCTGACCCGCGCGCGCGCCTACGGCGACAGCCGCCTGGTTTGCGGCGTCCACTCGTTGAGCGCCGTGGATGCCGGCCGGACCAACGCTTCAGTGGTCGTGGCCGCTTTACATGGGTCGGAAGCTTTCCGACAGGAGATGGAGGTCGCCCGCCGCGAACTCGCCGCTGACCGGAAGGTCGCCGATGCCGGCCATGACGCGGCCTTCAAGCTCGATTCCGCAGCTTGCGCCACCGACCCGAAGCTCATGGCGACGCCCTACTGATCCCCCAAGCTAGCGCTCAATCCGACTTTGCATGGCACTGATCGGAGTTTTTTGAACCGCCTCTCAATCTGGGTCAGATCCCTGCATACCAGTCGTAGCCGCGGTCCTCCCAGAAGCCGCCCTTACCCCGGCCGATCTGGCCATAGTCCGCCACCGCCTCAAGCCGCATGACGTATTTGGCCTGCTTGAAACCAAGGTGGCGCTCGGCGCGCAGGCGCAGGGGCGCGCCGTGCGCCACGGGAAGCGGCGCGTTATTCATGGCGTAGGCCAGGATGGTCTGGGCATGGAAGGCGTCGAACAGGTCGATGCTCTCATAGTAACGGCCGGTCCCGTCCAGGGTCTCCTCCAGAGAGTCGGCGCAGTGGAAGACGATGTAGCGGGCTTCTTTCTTCAGGCCGGCTTTTTCGAGCAGTGGCCCCAGCCGCGCACCGGTCCATTTTCCGATGCTGGACCAGCCCTCGACGCAGTCGTGACGGGTGATCTGGGTCCGGGCTGGCAGGGCGCGGAGCTCAGCGAGGCTAAGCGAGAGCGGTCGTTCCACCAGGCCATCCACCACCAACCGGTAATTTGCGAAACCAGACTCCGACAGCGCGCGGTACTCCGCATCGGCCGGACTGATCGATCCGTTGGCGCGGAAGTCCTTGGAGATGTCCGCCTCGGTGAACTCTTGCGCCAAGGCGGTGGTGCGTTTCATCAGCGCGCGCTGCGCCTTCATGGTCCAGCCCTCGGCTTTCCCAAGCGTGGCCTGAACGTTTTGATCGCTATTCAGGCGGTCACAGGCCGCAAGCCAAAGGCCTGCAATGCCGCCGCCGGCGACACGTAGCCAATTGCGGCGGGTTCCATTGCGAACCGTCATGACGCCCCTCCCTCAACGTCGATCGCGTAGCGACCGGTGATCATCGACCGGATGTTGTTCCAGGTCCCGGAGGCCACCACCATCACCAAATGCACAACGACGAACAACACGGTCCCCGAAGCCGAAAGGAAATGAATTGTGCGCGCCGATTGGCGCCCGCCGAATCCCTCCACCAGCCACGGCGCAATCGAATTGAAACCAGGCGACATGCACAGTCCAGTCAGCAGCATCAGCGGCAACAGCCCTAGAATCACCGCCAAATAGGTTCCCTTCTGGAGGACGTTGTAACTTCGCGCCGCCTCGCCTTTCGGAAACTTGAAACGTGCGTGAGTGGCGATCTCGTGCAGGATATGGCCGATCTTGAGCTGGTCGCGGGTTGGCAGGAGATCGCGCTTCAAGTGCCCGCCCAGCAGGGTGGCCGCCAGGTAGAGGAGACCATTGGTCACGAATACCCAGGCGAAAAAGAAGTGCCACAACCGTCCGGCGGCCAGGGATCTGTAAGACGGAAGTGTGGCCCATGAGGGAAAGCCACGCGCTTCGCGTGCGCCTTGTTTGCCCGAATAGCCGAACAAGCCTGTAGTGTCGAAGCGACGCCCCGCCACAGTGGTGACGCCGACCATGCCCGCGCCCTCGTTTTTCGCGGTCATAGATACCCAAGGCGCGGCGAAAGTGGATGTCGATCCCCAGTAGAGCGCGGGATGGGCGTTGAAAATCTGCAGTCCCGACAGCAGCAGAAAACTGATCGCCGCCACGTTCACCCAATGGGTCAGCCGTGTGATCAGGCTATGCCGTCGGACCAGGATTTTAGCAGGTTTCCGTTTGTCGCTCATGGCGCTCGCCTCTCCTGTCCCACGCAACCTGCCACACCTGCGATACGGGCGCGAGGTGGATGCGGATGCGCGAATGGGTCCGGTGGCGATCTACTGGAACGGCTCGTTAGAGCTCGTGACCTCCCAGACCGCCTTGATCTGATCGGTCTCGTTGAATTCGTAGTAGTTATTGAACAGGTAGCTCGCGGATGTGCCGTCTTTGCGCACCACGTCATCGCGCTGGCGGGTCATGACGATCTCACCGTCCGTAAGCACCTTTAGGGGTATCACGGCCCAGGACTCGAAATTGGGGATGTGGCCGAAGGCGCCGCTCAGAAAGGTTTCGATCCCCACCATCGGGCCGTGGCCACCCAATCCATCGGAGCCATTGGTGTGCCAGACCACGTCGGGCGCGATCAGTTCGCGCAACAGCGCTTCATTGCGGGCGATGAAGGCCGCATAGACTTGACGCACCACATCGGCGCGCTTCTGGCTGACCCGTGTTTGGTCCGCCAAACCTGTCCTCCTGCCGCAGAGCGCTACAGGACGCCAGCCTCACTCAGGGCGGCCTTAGCGGTCAAGTCGCAACGCGGTGGAATGCAACGTTGGCGTTGCGCCAGGAGACCGCCTGCATGAATGCATCCACATAGGCGGCCGCCTTGGGGCCGAAGTCCAACTGATAGGCGTGCTCGTACATGTCCAAGGCCAGGATCGGCGCGCTATCGGCGAGCGTCATGGTGTGATCGCTGGCCCAGGTGTTGACCAGCCGCGAGTCATGCCGGCTCCAGGCCAGGATCACCCAGCCCGAACCGCCACCCAGCGCTTTACCCATGGCCGCGAATTCCGCGGCCCACCGGTCAAGGCTTCCGAAATCTCGCTCGATGGTCTGCGCCAGCGGAGCACTGGGCGCCTCCTTGGCGACGAGGCCTGCAAAGTAGGTTTCGTGCAGGATCATGGAATTCCAGGCGATGAGCTCCTCGCGCTTGAGGCCGTTGATCCGATAGCCGGGGGTGGCGGCCAGATCGAGACCCGCGAACTCGGCGGATATGGCGCCCAGCCGGTTCACTGCGCCCGAATAGTTGGTCTCGAAGTGATTGGTGAGCAACTTTTCCGACAACCATGAGACCGCCTTGGGATCGAAGGGGAGAGGCTTGCGCGTGGGCTTTTCAGGCGCTGCGGCGGCTGGATTGGATACAATGGCTGTCGCCGCGCCGGCGGCGGCGAGCATCAGGGTACGTCGAGGCATTGTGAGCTCGGGCATGAAGGACCCCTTTCACTTGCAGTGACGCCGCCCGTCGCAGCGCGCCTCAAGTCATGCGCCCCCCGATACGCTTGCGCCAGTCGCTGGGTCGGGCCGCCACTTCGAATTCGGCGATCAGGCGCTCAACCACCTCCCGTGCGGGCAATATGTCACCGATCAGGCCTGCGCTATGGCCAGCGCTCCAGATATCGCGCCAGGGGCGGACACCCTCGGGCATCTCGGCCCCGCGCATCGGTCCGCGCTTGGGCGGCAAGTTGTCGGGATCCAGACCGACGGCTGCTAGAGACTGGCGGATCCAATGGGCGGGAATGCCGTTCATGGCGTCGGAGGCCAAGATGTCCTCCATCCCCGCGTCGGTGATCATCTGCTTGTGGCCATCAACTGCGCCAGCTTCAAGGGTGGCGATGAAGCGGGTTCCCATGGCTGCGATATCACCACCCAGCGCCAGAACCGCGGCGATCCCCGCGCCCGTGGCCAGACCTCCGCCCACCACCAGCAGCCCGTCGAACATCGCGCGCACCCTTGGCACGAAGGCGAAGGGCGTCAGGAATCCGGTGTGGCCGCCCGCACCCGCGCAGGTAAGCATCAGGCCATCAACCCCAGCGCTGATCGCCTTTTCTGCATGTCGCACGCTGATCGCATCGTGGATCACATAGCCGCCCCAGCCGTGGGCGCGCTTCACGATTTCGGTTGGGTCGCCCACGCTGGAGAAGACCAGCGGCGCGGCGAATGCCTCCAGCACCTTCAGCTTCTCCGCGCCGAGGTCACGATCGCGCACCGTGGCGGCTGGCATGTTAACCGCATGCGGACCAAAGGGCCGCCCCTCACCCTCCGCCTTGCGTCGACCCTCGTCGAGGGCTGTCAGATATGACCGGAATTCCTCGATAGTGCGTACATTGCCGCCTTGCCAGCCACCGATGATGCCGGCGGAGCAGCAGGCCAGGGTGAGCGGCAGGCTCGACGCGAAGGACATCGGCGCGCAGAGCAATGGAAGCCGCAGGTTCGCGAATAGGGCGGGCGTGTCGGTCATTTCGCCTCCACGGCTTGCATCAAGGCATCTGCGACCAAATCAGGCCGCTCCATGGGCAGGAAATGGCTGGCGCCGGAGATATAATCCAGACGGATGTTAGCTCCGGCCAACCCGCCGCGCTGAAGCGCCGATCGCGATGTCGATGCGTATTCGGCGCAAAGGATGTGGATTGGACAGGTCACGCGGTCGAACGCGCCCCAGGTATCGTGGGCCTGGGCGGCGTAGTTGGAAACCTCCCAGACCTTTGTGCAGGCAAGCGTCACTCCGCCGCCGGGATCAGGCCGGAAACCGGCCTCCACATAGTCGGCGACCATTTCCCGCGTCCAAGTCCGAAAAGCGCCCCGGCCCAGATAGCTGTCCACCGCCGCCTGTTTGGAGGGAAAGACGTCGCGGCGCTTCAGGGTGTCGGTGATCAGGGACGTGGGCTGCCTTTCGCCGGCCTGGGCCTGCGCGCGGTCCTCCTGCGACATCACCACCGGTTCAAACAGCACCAGCCCTGCCACCCGTACCGCCGCCCGGGCGGCCGCCAGCAGGCTAGTGGTCGCGCCCATGGAGTGACCGGCCAGCACGACATTGGACAAATCAAGTTGGTTCAGCAACATCGCCAGGTCGTCACCATAGTCGTCCCAGTCCATTCGCCCGTCGGCCACCGCGGGCAGGTCGCTGGCGCCATGGCCGCGCAGGTCGTAGGCTAAAATCCGCATCCGTCCAGCAAGCGGTTCAAAAAGGGTGCGGTAGGTTAGCGCGTTGAAACCGTTGGCGTGGGAGAACACTACGTCGACCGGGCGATCCGGCGGGCCGAACTCAAGGGTCGCTACGGTTCCGCCGCGTCCCGACAATGCAAGGCGGCCAAAGCGCGGCGCCATTGCAGCCAGATTTTCCGGCGCCTCGTTCATATTCTTGCTCCTCAAGCGGAGCCCATATAGCCGGGCGTGGCGGTCGGGAAATAGCCCCTACAGCATGCCCTTCCGGCGGAACCACCAATAGGGGAGCAGGCCTGACGCGATCATGATCGCTACGGCCATAGGATAGCCAAAGGGCCAGGCGAGTTCCGGCATGTGCTGGAAGTTCATGCCCCATATCGAGGCGCAGAGCGTGGGTGGCAAGAAAACCACCGCCACCACCGAGAAGAACTTGATGATGCCATTCTGCTGGATGTTGATCAGACCGAGCGCGGCGTCCAACAGAAACGAGACATTGCCGGACAGGAAGCTCGCGTGTTCAGTCAGCGACTGCACGTCCCGCTGCAGGGCGTGTACGTGACGTTTGCATTCACCATCATTTTCCACCTCCGGCGCCAGGGCTGCGAAGCTCAAGGCGCGAGCCAAGCTGGTTAAGCTGGTCCGTGCTTTGGCGGTCATTGATTGAGCGTGGGCCAGGTTTGACAGAAGCGCCTTGAAATTGGCGGACGCGTCGCTGTTGAAGGTCTCAACCGACGCGGTCTCCACTGTCTGGGCCGTATCCTCAAGGATCGACGCCACGCGCTCGACCACGGCGTCAAGGAGGTCCACAAAGCACTTACCGCCCAACGAGTAGGCTGGCGGTTCCTCGACCCGCCCCATGAACACCGTGAAGGCGCGGAAGCTGGCATAGCGGATGGTGACCAAGACGCCGTCAATGAGCACAAAGGTTACCGGCGCTTCTTCGGGCCATTCCTGGCGTGACTGCGACAACAGCGTCGCGGTCATGAAGGTGGCGCTGTTTTCCCTGTAGAGACGACTGGAGGGCTCCAGCGCCCGCATGTCCTCGCGGGTCGGCAAATTGACCTTTAGCGCCAGTTCAACGGCGAGTTCCTCTGCCCGTGTTGGTTCTTCGAGATCCACCCAGACCGCGTCCGCGGGTAATCTCCAGTCCGCGTCAGGTTCAAAGGCTTCAAGCCCCGGCCGGTCACGCCGCAACACTCTCAACATGCGGAACCCGCCAAACCCCCGACTCGGCGGGCCGAAACCAGTCTCAACGTTCTGGCGTGGGCTTGCTGTCGGGCTCCTGGCCCGCGGCGGCTTGCAGGAGCATGGAGATGCGATCGCTCGAATCCGCGGCCTGGTTCAGCATCTGGAATGGGCTGGATCCAGGCCTGGCGGCAGAAACCACCTGGTTCGCCGCTGATTGGGCCATGGATGCGGCGGACTGAGCCATGGTGATAGCGGTGTTCTGGGCGATGGAAAGCCCGGAGCCCGCCATGCCCGTGGCCGCATTGTCCTGATAAATGAAACCGTAGGTCGGGTAGGTCGATCCACCCAGGTCGCGAACCGGATCGTACCAGACCTTAACGCTCGACCAGTCGCCCTGCGGCGAGACATCGATGACCGTTACCTCCCGCTCGATCTGGCCACGCGTGCCCCCGATTCGAGACCAGTTCGCGTGTGAGATCTGGATCACCCTTTCGGTAAGCACCTGGTTCACCACCGCAACGTGGCCGAGGCGCATTTTGCCGAAGGGTTTGAAGCACAGGACGGCGCCCGCCTTTGGCTGAACTCCCGTTTCGTAGCGACCAGAAGCCTGGCGCCACCACGTCCAGGCGTCACCGAAAATCTGGATGCCGGACGCCAAGCGTGCAAAAGGCACACACTGCCAATAGGCGTCTGCGAAGGCTCCGCTCGACGGCGCAAGGCTCAAGGCCAACGCAACCGCCGCCGAACCGATGACGGCTCTTGTCCGCTTCAGCATGTCTGAGGCGCTCCCCCGGTACGAACTCGCCGTATGGATAACATCTCAGGCGGTGATGAAAAGACTGTTTCAGGCTTGAAGCGTGACAGGTCGACGCAGAGTCCTGCGCTCGGACAGGTGTTTCATAGCCTGTCGAGCGGGCTTCTCTATTAGGTGAAATGTGGCGGCCGAGAGTGGAACGACACCGATCAACATGACCAACCATGCCACAATCGTTAATTTCTCATTATCCGATGGTATCATCCTTAAAGATAGATTAACAAAAATGATCATCCAGGGGATGCAAATCATGTAGACCGAGTAACTGATCTCACCCAGGTAGACGAGCGTCGGCGCCGCGAAAATTGTCGATCCAGACTGCGCAAGCCGCCCAAAGCCCAAGATCACAATTCCGAGACCGAGCACAATTGCGGCATCTGGCGCCCCAAATCCGGCCGCCAGCGATGTGGCGGCCACGGATGTCACGGTCATCGCCATGGCCAGGAGGTGATTTTGCGCCGGCCGCGCCTTCCAGAAAGCGTGAAGCGCGCATCCATATGCGAAGCAAGGCACGATCCTGAGCGCGCCCCAGGCGATGGTCGCCTGGGTGAGAGGAAATCCCGCGATCCGTTCAAAGGCGCCGTAGAGCCCGGCCAGGAAAAGTGTGGCGAACGCCACTCCGGCGATCGGCCGCGCGCTGGCTTTAAGGGCGCCCCAGGCAAACACCGGGAATGTCAGATACGCAAACCATTCGGCGGAAATTGACCAGGAAGGATGGTTCCATCCGGCTGTGTCCGCCAGACCCCACGCGTGCAGCAGCAGAAGATTCGCCGGCAGAGACGGCCAGGACAGGATGTGGGGATCGACGGAAAATCCCATGGCCAGTGCGCCGACCGCCATTGCGCCCATGCCGATCAAGGTCGCCAGATGCAGTGGATAAACCCGCGCCAGCCGGTTCCAGAGAAACCCGCCATAGCGGAATTGGCCATCGGCGACAGACTGACGGTAGACGTGGCAGAGGATGAAGCCCGACAGAATGAAGAACAGCTCGACCCCGAGATAGCCTTTTTCCACGAACATCGGCCTGGGCGGCCCTTGCAGGTGCGGCCAGTAATGATAGAGCACCACCCAGTAGGCCGCGAAAAACCGCAGACCGGTGAGCTGCCGGATATTTTGTCCGTCCTGCATGGGAAATTCCTGCGCCACGCGGTCGACCATGCCAGCGCTTCGTTAAATCACCTGCAATGCCGACACGACGCGCAACGGCCGACCGCTTGCGGTAAGGCCAAGGCGTCCACAAATGGGGTGAAGTCAAAGCCGCCAGGGACGAACCACACCACATGGATAGCCTGATGACCCTCGCCGCCAGCCCTCAGGCCTGGGCGGCGCTGATCACGCTCATCGTCATGGAGGTGGTGCTCGGCATAGACAACCTCGTCTTCATTTCGATCCTGTCCAACAAACTGCCACCAGGATTGCGGACTCGAGCCCGCCGAATCGGCATCACGCTGGCGCTCGTCATGCGGCTGGTGTTGCTTTCGACCATCGCCTGGATCGTCGGACTTACGAAGCCGGTCCTGAACCTAGGCGCCCCGCATGACACCGGCGGCCATCCGATGTTCGACCTATCTTTCTCGTGGCGAGACCTGATCCTGATAGCCGGAGGTCTGTTCCTGATCTGGAAAGCGACCAACGAGGTGCACCATGCCGTAGATCCGAGGCCCACCGACGACCTGCTCGACAGGAAGGCGCCTGCCGCCGCCAGTTTTGGCGCGGCGATCATCCAGATCGTGCTCCTGGATCTGGTATTTTCAGTCGACTCCATTCTGACCGCAGTGGGCATGACCGACGACTTGCCGATCATGATAGCCGCCGTTTTGGTCGCCGTGACGGTCATGATGCTGGCCGCCGATCCCCTGGCTAATTTCATACGAGACAACCCCACGGTGGTGATGTTGGCCCTGGGCTTCCTACTCATGATCGGAGCTACGCTGATCGCTGACGGCTTCGGCGTCCACGTACCCAAAGGCTACATCTATGCCGCGATGGCTTTCTCCGGCCTGGTTGAGGGTTTGAACATGGCGTCGCGAAACGCGGATCGCCGACGCAATTGCGCGCGTGAGGCTGGCAAGGCGCCTGCTGTCGACTAGAGTGGCGTTGCAGGGACTGCTTCGGATCGGTTGATCCCGTCGGCGCAGCGCCTTCAGGTCCAACAGTTGCGGCCGTAGCGCCGCCGGAAACGCCGTCTTGCACGAACCCCACGTCTATTCGGATGAAGACCGGCGACTGACCTTCATCAGCGTGATCATCGTGTTCCTGCTGGCGGGTATGAGCCAGACAATCATCGCCACCGCATTACCGCAGATCGTGTCGAAACTCGCCGGCCTGCACCTCTATGCCTGGGCCAGCACGGCCTATCTGTTGACTTCGACCATTTCGGTGCCGATCTGGGGCAAGCTCGGCGATATCCATGGACGAAAGCCCGTTCTGCTGATCGGAATCGGAGTCTTCATGGCCGGGTCCTGCTTGGCCGGACTGGCCGGCGAGTTCGGTAACCTGCCGTTGCTCGGCGGCGGCATGTCTCAGTTGATCGTCTTCCGGGCCATTCAAGGCATTGGCGGCGGATCGCTGTTCACTATCACCTTCGCCATCATCGCCGACCTCTATCCGCCCCGCGAACGGGCACGGTTGTCGGGTATCACCGGTTCGGTGTTCGGCGTCTCAAGCTTAATTGGCCCCGTGATCGGCGGATTTCTAACCGACCATGGAACGGTCAGCCTGTTCGGCCATATGGTGGACGGTTGGCGGTGGGTCTTTTACGTCAACATCCCGTTCGCACTCGCCGCCGTGGCGATGATCTCCAGAAAGATGCCCACCGTCCCGGTCCGAGAAGGCGGTAGCATCGATTATCTCGGAGCCGCGCTTATTGTGGTCGCCTTTGTGCCGTTGCTACTGGCTATAACCTGGGGGGGGCGCGGACACGCCTGGACTTCGCCGTTGATCGTCGGACTGCTTGTGCTGGCGTTGGCGGCTCTGGTGGCGTTCTTCATTGTGGAACGGGCGGTGTGGGACCCGATATTGCCGCTCACCCTGTTCGGCGACGCCACCTTCCTGGCGGCGAACAGCGCTTCCTTCACCTACTCGATGGCTTTCATGGGCATGTCGACTTTCATGCCTCTGTTCATGCAGGTCGGCCAGGGCGCTCCGGCCACCACCAGCGGCTTGACCATGGTCGCGGTGATGGTGGGCTTGATCTCATCTTCGACGATCGTGGGCCATCTGGTGACCAGGACTGGACACTACAAGCCGTTCATGATCGGCGGCGGCGTCGTGCTCTTGCTAGGACTCGCCCTGCTAGCCACGGTCAAGCCTGACACGCCGCCCTGGGGGTTGGCCTGGCGACTTCTGATCATCGGGATCGGCGTCGGTCCGGGCCAAAGCCTATTCAGCCTGGCCGTACAGAACAGTGCGCCCGTCCATCAACTGGGCGTCGCAACCGCGTCCAGCCAATTCGTGCGCCAGATCGGCTCCACCATCGGGGTAGCGGTTTTCGGTGCGCTTCTCACCGCGAACCTGGCCGGCGAGCTGGCGCGATTGCCCGCTCGCGAGCCGGGCGTTGTGGTCCGCCAACTCGATTTGGGCGACCTGCAGCGCATCGCCGTCGAGCGGGACCTGAACCGCAAGGCCGGCATACAATCACCAAAGTCTGCAGACCAGGACAAGGTTTTGCGAGTAAGTTTCACCGCGGCCATGTCGCATTGCCTATGGTTCGCTTTCGGCGCCCAGGTTCTGGGGTTCCTGCTGATGTTGCGCATTCCTGTCGCGCCGCTCCGGGAACGCTCGAAGCCGGCGGACCCCGATCAAAGGAAACTGTAGGGGTCGATATCGATGACTAACCGGATAGCGCCGCGCGGCCGCACCCGCGCGCGCCAGGCTGCCATGTAGGCCGAGATGTCCACGCTGCGGTCCGCTCGCACCAGGAAGCGTTTGCGGCGGCGCCCCCGCACCAGGCTCAAAGGCGCATCTGCTGGACCATAAACCTCCACATCCGATGCATTGGGTGCGGCCTGCGCCATCTCGCGCGCGAAAGCCTCCAAAGCCTCGGCGTCGGGACCTGAAAGGATCACGGCGGCGAGGCGCCCGAACGGCGGCAAACCGGCGAGTTCGCGCTCGGCCAGCTCGGCGGCGACGAAGGTGTCCCTGTCCTGGGCGGCTAACGCCTGCATCACCGCATGATCCGGCGCCCAGGTCTGCAGCAACGCGTGGCCCGGACGATCCATGCGCCCAGCCCGGCCCGCCGCCTGCGCGAGCAACTGAAAGGTGCGCTCCGCCGCGCGCAGATCACCGCCGCGAAGACCAAGATCGGCGTCCACCACTCCCACCAGGGTCAGGTTGGGGAAATTGTGGCCCTTCGCCGCCGCCTGGGTCGCCACCAGAATGTCGATGTCGCCGACCTCCATGGCCTCTATCAATCGACGACCCTCGCGAGGGTCGTAGGCTGTGTCGGAGGAAAACACGGCGATGCGCGCGTCGGGAAACAGACCGCGGGCCTCCTCCTCCACACGCTCCACACCAGGACCAACCGAGGTAAGCGATCCCGTCGCCCCACAGAGGGGACATACCTCCGGCTTGGGCATGGAAAAACCAGTCAGGTGACAGACGAGCCGGCCAGTGTAACGATGCTCGACCAGCCAGGAATCTGTATCCGGCGCGGTGAGCCGCTCGCCACAGGCCTTGCATAGCACCAGGGGCGCATAGCCCCTCCGGTTCAGGAACAGCAGGGACTGTTCGCCGCGCCCATAGGTTTCGGCCATAGCCGCCACCAGGGGCGGCGACAACCAGCGCCCCGCCTCAGGTGGCGTCTCGCGCAGATCGATCAGCCGCATTTCGGGCAAGCGCGCGACCCCGTGGCGCGCCGTCAGTCGCAGCCATTTGTAGCGGCCCGTCTCGGCGTTGCGCAGGGATTCCAAAGAGGGCGTCGCCGAGGCCAGCACCACCGCCGCGCCCTCGATCTTGGCGCGGGCCACGGCCAGATCACGGGCCTGATAGATGAAGCCTTCTTCCTGCTTGTAGGAGCTGTCGTGCTCTTCATCCACGACGATGAGCTTAAGGTCGCCGAAGGGCAGGAACAGCGCCGAGCGGGCGCCAACCACGATCCGGCAGCGCCCACCGGCCACCGCCTCCCAAACCCGGCGACGCTGCGCCGGAGCGACATCGGAGTGCCACTCCCCGGGCAGCGCGCCGAACCGCGCTGTGACCCGCGCGATCACCGCCTGGGTCAGGGCGATTTCCGGCAGCATGATGAGAACCTGAGCATTCGGGTCCGCCGATAGGACGGCTGCGACCGCCTCAAGATAGACCTCGGTCTTGCCGGAACCGGTGACGCCGTCGAGCAGCGCCACCTGGAAGCCGTCGTTGGCGAGCATAGTCCTCAGGGCGTCCGCCGCGGCCTGCTGACTGGGATTCAGCGCAGCGCCCGCTAGACCGGTATCCGGCGGATCAAACGACAGGTCTAAAGGGCGCACCTCGACGGTCAGCACGCCCTCATCGACAAGGGACTTCACGACGCCCGCGGATACGCCCGCCCGTCGCGCCACCTCGGACGGCGATCCCCCGGACGCTGCCGCCTCCAGGACCCGCGCTCGGGCCGGAGTCACCCTCGCCGGTTGGATCCCCGTCAATGCCAACGATTTTTCAGGCCTCGGCCGAGGGGCGCGGGCGCCCCGCAATGCTATGGCCAAAGCCTGACCCGGCGCAGCTACTGAATAACGGGCGGCCCAAAGCACGAATGCCAGCGCACCAGCCGGAATCGCCGGGTCCTCCAGCCGCTCGGCAACCAGCTTCAACGGCCGGTTCACACCAGCGCCGTCGCGCAGGTCGGCGACGATTCCGCGCACGATCCGGGGCCCCAGCGGCACCGCAACGGCGTCGCCGAGGACCAGGTTCATCCCCTCGGGCTCGGCATAGTCGAACGCCTCCGGCAATGGCAGGGGCAGCAGGACAGAGGCGATCCGCGTCATGCGATCACGCCCGAGTGGCCTAACCGGGCGCCAACGGCTAAAAGGCCCGCCACCCTTTTCGGCGAGGCCCAGTCCATGCAGCTTTTTCTCGACACTACCGACACTGCCGTCCTCAAGGATCTGGCCGCCACCGGCCTGGTCGACGGTGTGACCACCAACCCGAGCCTCATCGCCAAATCCGGCCGACCCATGCTGGAGGTCATCGCCGAGATTTGCGGCCTCGTCGAGGGGCCCGTTAGCGCGGAGGCCGTCGCTACCGACGCCGCCGGCATGTTGGCCGAGGGCAGAAAGCTGGCCGCTGTGGCCCCCAATGTGGTGGTTAAGGTTCCCTTGACCCGCGAAGGCCTGGTCGCAACGGGGGTTTTCGCCCGCGAGGGCATTCAGACAAACGTGACTCTTTGCTTTTCCGCCGCCCAGGCCCTGCTCGCGGCGAAGGCCGGTGCAACCTATGTCAGCCCGTTCATCGGCCGGCTGGACGACCACGGCGCCCAGGGCATGGACCTGATCACCGAAATACGGGCGATCTATGACAACTTTGACTTCGATACGGAAATCCTGGCGGCTTCGATCCGCAGCCCGGCCCACGTGACTTCAGCGGCCTTGGCCGGCGCGGACTGCGCAACTATCCCGCCCGACGTATTCGCCGCTCTCTTCAAGCACCCGTTAACTGAAAAGGGTCTTGAACAGTTCCTGAGCGACTGGGCGAAGACAGGCCAGTCGATCCTCTGAAGGGGGCGGGATGGACGGGAACGCGGCGAAGGCGAAGTTTCACGCGCTGGAGCCGGACGCCATCCGTCGCTTTCTGCGCGACAATCCCGGTTTCCTGCTGGAGCAGGAGGGACTCCTCGCCGAGTTGGGTCTGCATGCGGTGGGCGGTAATGTCGTCGCCTTCGCGCCGGCGGCGCTGGTCCGCGTCCACGCCGCCCATCAACAAGAGCAGGCGGCACGTCGCCAGCTTGAGGCCATGGCGCAGGAGAACTTCGCCGCCCAGGCCCAGACCCATGGCGCAGTGATCGATCTGCTGGAAGCGCGAAACCACGCCGACTTGGCCCGCCGCGTCATGGACCTCGCCCACCTTAGATTTGGGCTCGTCGCCGGGGTTGTGGCCCTTGAGGGGCCCGCCCGCGCCCCCGCCGGATGGCGGCCGCTGGTGGAAGGCCAGGTGGACCTGATCCTTGACGGGAGCCAGAGCCTGGAGCGGATGGGTTTTCATGCACCTGCGCTCAGTTTATTTGGCGACCAGGCTGAGCAGGTCGCTTCCATGGCCCTGGTCAGGTTGGCGATCTGGGAACCTGCGCGTCAAGGATTGTTAGCCTTTGGCTCTGAAGACCCGCTCGGCTTCACTGCGGACATGGGCGCCGAACTGGTCAGTTTCATCGCCCGAGTGATTGAACGCACGGCCGAGCGATGGCCGATCCTCTAAACAAATCCCTCAGCTCCGCGCAGGAAGCCATCGGCGCCTGGTTGCATCACCTCGGCCACGAGCGTCGCGCCTCTCCGCGGACGCTAGAGGCCTATGGATTTGCGGGACGCCGCTATATCGCCTTCCTGGAGCGCCATCGAGGCGGGGCCGTTAGCCTCGGCGATTTGGGCGGCGTTTCCGCCGGCGAGATCCGCGCCTGGCTCGCCAACCTACGAGGCGCGGAACGGCCATTGTCGCCGAGATCCATGTCCCAGGCGTTATCGGCGGTGCGCGCCTTTCATCGGTTTTGCGATCTGCGCCTCGACACGCCAAACGCCGGAATCACCGTGGTGCGCGGCCCACGCGTCCGGCCCGGCGTCCCACGGCCAGTCAGCGAAGACCAGGCGCTGGGAATGATCGCCGAGCCCGGTCTGGATCCTGACCTCGAGGATTGGGAAGCTGCACGCGACGCCGCCGTCCTGACGTTGCTGTACGGCTGTGGTCTGCGGATCTCAGAAGCTTTGTCCCTGCGAGGCGCCGATGCGCCCCTTGGGGACACGCTGCGGATAGTCGGCAAGGGGACCAAGACCCGAATTGTACCCGTACTGGCCGCGGTTCGCGCGGCCGTAGCTGACTATATCGCACTGGCCCCGTTCGTTGTTGAATCCGACGAAGCTCTATTCCGGGCCAGGCGCGGCGGTCCGCTCAGCCCGCGGCACGTCCAGGCCACCGTCCAGGCCCTGCGCGGACGCCTCGGCCTGCCGGACAGCGCCACGCCGCATGCGCTGCGCCATTCCTTCGCCACGCACCTGCTCGGAGCCGGGGCGGATCTGCGGTCGATCCAGGAGCTGCTCGGCCACGCCTCGCTGTCGACGACTCAACGCTACACAGCTGTGGACGCCCAAGCCTTGCTCAGCGCCTACGCCAATGCTCACCCGCACGCTTGATCTTCAACGCCCGGCGGCGGCGCGCCCGTCGCCTTCGACGTTGTAGCGCACCGGCGAGGAGACGGCGCAACTGTCGATGCCGCGCAGGACGGTCAGGGTGTGATGCGCTTTTGGCAGATCAGCGAACAGAACCGCGATCATACTCATGCATTCCTCCCATTCTGACGGGAAGGCTACGCCCAGGCGAACCCCATCGATAGTTAAATTGGGTTCGCAGTGCGGATCAGGCGTCGCCAGGCGATGCCGCCGGGAGAATCGCGGCCATCCTCCACCACTCGGAATCCTTCGCGGATGTAAAAGGCCTGGGCGCGACTGTTTGCTGTCTGCACCTTGAGGGATAGCGGTCCATCCGCCGCCTGGCTTACGTAATCGAGGAGCGCCCGGCCGATCCCCCGCCCCCGCTCGGCGACATAGAGCGAATGCAGGAAGTTGGCCGGCCGGTAAAAGGCGGCGATGCCGGCCAGGCGTCCACCCTCGAATGCGGCGTAAATCTCTTCGTCGCGGGCGTGGCGCAGGAAATCGGCCGCCCTGTGGGTATCGGGCTTCGTCCAGGTGAAAGTTTCACGCAGGACCGCCTCGTAAAGCGCCGCGCAGGCCGCCAATTCGTCCGCCGTCGCCAGGCGAATGACCAGCCCCTCGCTCAAGCCTGCATGGTCCAGCCCTCAACCCCCATGGCGGCCTGACGCAAGGCCTCGGAACGGGTGGGGTGCGGATGGCAGATGCGCGCGATGTCCTCGCTGGCGGCCTTGAAGGCCATGGCCAAGCAGCACTCGCCAATCATTTCCGATACGCTGGGGCCGATCATGTGGACACCCAGCACCTCGTCGGTGGCGGGGTCCGCGAGCACCTTAACGAAGCCCTCGGTCTCGTGGTTGATCTTGGCCCGGGAGTTGGCGCTGAACGGGAACTTGCCGACTTTGTAGGCACGTCCAGCCGCCTTCAGCTCCTCTTCGGTCTGGCCGACCCAAGCCACTTCCGGCACGGTGTAGACGACGGACGGAATCAACCTCAGATCCGCGTGGCCCGCCTTGCCGGCGATGGTTTCGATACAGGCCACCGCCTCTTCTTCGGCCTTGTGCGCCAGCATGGGGCCAAGGGTGACGTCGCCGATCGCCCAGACGCCGGGGGCGGAGGTCTTCCAGTGGTCGGTCTCGATAAAGCCGCGCCGGTCCGGCATGATCCCGACGCTGTCCAGACCCAGCCCTTCCGTAAACGGCCGACGGCCGACGGCCAACAGTACGTAGTCAGCTGCCATCGTCTCCGCCGCTCCGCCTGCGACCGGCTCAACCGTAAGGGACACGTCGGTCTCGGACGCCAGGGCGCCGGTAACCTTTGACGCCAGCTTGAAGGCCATCCCTTGCTTGGTCAGCGCCCGCTGGAAGGTCTTCGCAACCTCGGCGTCCATGCCCGGCGTGATGCGGTCCAGGAACTCCACCACCGTCACCTCAGCGCCCAACCGGCGCCACACCGAGCCCAGCTCAAGCCCGATGACTCCAGCGCCGATGACGATCAGGCTTTTCGGAACCTCTGGCAGTGAGAGCGCGCCGGTGGAATCGACGATGCGCTGCTGATCCACCGCTACGCCAGGCAGCGGCGATGGTTCCGATCCGCTGGCGATTACGATGTTTTTCGCCTCCAGGCTGGATAGGCTGCCGTTGGCGGCGGTCACCTCGACCCTACCGGGTCCGGCGAGCTTGCCAGCGCCCTTGATCCAGTCGACCTTGTTTTTCTTGAACAGGAACTCGATGCCCTTGGTGAGCGCGCCCACCGAATCGGCCTTCTGTTTCATCATCTGGGGCAGATTGAGCTTTGCAACCGCTTCGATTCCCAGTTCGGCGAAATGATTGGCCGCCGCGTCAAACATTTCCGAGGCGTGCAGCAGCGCCTTGGAGGGCATGCAGCCGACGTTGAGGCAGGTTCCCCCCAGCGTCGGTCCCTTCTCCACCACCGCGGCCTTCAGCCCCAGCTGGCCGGCGCGGATGGCGGCGTTGTAACCGCCGGGGCCGCCTCCGATGATGACGACGTCGTAGGTGGCCATTGGTGAATGTTCCTCAATCCGCGCCGGACGACGCCGGAATACACTAAGAGGCGAGCCTCAGCAGGCTACCAGAACCTATTGCGTCGGAAACCGCCCTTGCAATTCCGCCCTCAGATATCCAGCAACAGTCGCTGCGGGTCCTCGATGGCGTCCTTGACCGCAACCAGGAAAGTCACCGCGCCCTGGCCGTCGACGACACGGTGGTCGTAGGAGAGCGCCAGGTACATCATCGGCCGGATAACCACCTGACCCCCTACCGCGACGGGGCGATCCTGAATCTTGTGCATGCCGAGGATCCCCGACTGAGGCGCATTCAGGATGGGCGTCGACATCAGCGAGCCGTAGACCCCGCCGTTGGAGATGGTGAAGGTGCCGCCCTGCAAATCCTCCAGGGCCAGGGTCCCATCGCGGGCCTTGCGGCCGAGGTCGCCGATCGCCTTCTCCACCCCGGCCAGACTTAATGCGTCCGCGTCGCGCAGCACCGGCACCACCAGGCCGCGCTCCGTGCCGACCGCCACACCGATATCGTAATAATTCTTGTAGATGATGTCGGCGCCGTCGATCTCGGCGTTGACGTCGGGGATCTGCTTCAGCGCCGCGACCACCGCCTTCACGAAGAAACCCATGAAACCCAGCTTCACGCCGTGGCGCCTTTCGAAGGCGTCCTTGTAATGGGCGCGGGCGGCCATCACCGCGCTCATATCCACCTCATTGAATGTGGTGAGCATGGCGGCGTTGGTCTGCGCTTCCTTGAGCCGGCGCGCGATCGTTTGGCGCAGGCGGGTCATGCGCACACGCTCTTCGCGGGCGTGCACCTCGCGCGTGCCGGCCGGCGTCGCCGGCGGCGCCGGGACATTGGCGCGGGTCTCAAGGGCGGCCAGCGCGTCGCCCTTGGTGATGCGGCCATCCTTGCCCGAGCCTGCGATCGCGGCGGGATCTAGGTTGTTCTCAGTGGCGATCCTCTGAGCCGACGGCGCCATAACCGGCGACGGCGACGGCGACGGCGGAGTGGGCGCAGGTTCCGGTTTGACCGCAACCACTGTCGCCGCGGGTTTTTCAACAGGGGCCGCCGCGGCCGCGCCATTTGTAACCCGCCCGAGCAACGCGCCCGGCGTCACCGTAGCGCCCTCTTCGGCCGCGACCTCCGAAAGCACCCCATCGGTGGGCGAGGCAACCTCAAGACTGACCTTGTCAGTCTCCAGTTCGACCAGGATCTCATCTTTGCGCACCGAGTCGCCTGGCTTCTTCGCCCAGCGCGCCACGGTGGCCTCGGTGACGGACTCGCCGAGCGCCGGCGTCGTGATATCGGCCATGGGGTGTGTCCTGTTTCTCGTCTGGTTCGGCCGGACCGCTAAGCGAAGGCCTCGGTCAAGAACGCCTCTAGTTCCTTCTGGTGCCGGCTCATCTGGCCGGCGGCGGTCGAGGCTGTGGCTGGGCGGCCTACATAGCGTGCCCGCTTGGCCCTGATTTTCAGGCGGTGAAGGGTGAGTTCGAGCCAAGCGTCGACAAAGGTCCAACCGCCCATGTTCTTGGGCTCCTCCTGACACCAGACGATCTCGGCGTTGACGAACCGGCGCAATTCATTTGTCAGTGACTTGAGAGGCCAGGGATAGAACTGCTCCAGGCGCAACAGATAGACGTCATTGCGTCCGCTCTTGGCGCGCTGATCGACCAGATCAAAATAGACCTTGCCCGAGCAAAGCACGACGCGGTTGATCTCTTGATCAGGCGCCAATTCCACGCCGCCTACGTCGCAGCTCGCCTCGGCGCCGTCTATCATCACCCGATGGAAGGACGAGCCTTCGGTCATGTCCGATAGATTGGAGACGGCGCGCTTGTGACGCAGCAGGCTCTTGGGCGCCATGACGATGAGGGGCTTGCGGAACTCGCGCAGCATCTGGCGGCG
Organism: Caulobacteraceae bacterium; assembly: GCA_947475415.1. Taxonomy (GTDB): domain Bacteria; phylum Pseudomonadota; class Alphaproteobacteria; order Caulobacterales; family Caulobacteraceae; genus Phenylobacterium. The sequence continues at coordinate 68,892 of CANJLH010000010.1, read as the reverse complement.
CAGAACGTGGAAATAGTTGGCCGGCGTGGTGACGTTGACGACCTGCAAGTTGTCTTCGGCGCAGAGCTGCAGGAACCGCTCGAGGCGCGCCGTGGAGTGTTCGGGACCTTGTCCCTCGTATCCGTGCGGCAGCAACAGTACGAGGCCGCTCATCCTCAACCACTTGCGTTCGCCCGACGAGATGAACTGGTCAATCACCACCTGGGCGCCGTTCGCGAAGTCGCCGAATTGCGCCTCCCAGAGGGTAAGCGACGTCGGGTCGGTCAGCGAGAAGCCGTACTCGAAGCCCAGAACGGCTTCCTCGGAGAGGGCCGAATCCAGCACCTCGAAGTGCGCTTGGGTCTCCGACAGGTTGCGGAGGGGAAAATAGGCTTCTTCGGTGTTCTGGTCGATGATCGCCGAATGCCGCTGGGTGAAGGTGCCGCGAACGCTGTCCTGGCCGGATAGGCGCACAGGGAACCCTTGGTCGAGCAAGGTCGCGAAGGCCAGGTGTTCGGCAGTGGACCAGTCGATCCCCGTACCGGTCTCGAACGCTTCGCGGCGGTTCTGGATCACCCGCTCGACGTTCTTGTGGATCGCGATCCCTTTTGGAATTGTTGTGATCTTGCGTCCCAGTTCCAGGAGCTTCTTCGTCTTGACGCCGGTTTCGCGGCGCTCCTCGCCGGTGATCTCGATGCCGGCCCACTTGCCGTCGAGCCAGTCGGCCTTGTCCGCCTTGTAGGTTTTCGCAGCGTCGTATTCCGCATCGAGGAACACGTCGAAATCCTGAATCCACCCATCGACCTCACCCTGTGACACGACGCCTTCGCCCACAAGACGGCGGGCGTAGAGATCACGGGTGGAGGGATGATCCTTGATCTTGGCGTACATCAAGGGCTGGGTCATCGTCGGGTCGTCACCCTCGTTGTGGCCGTAACGACGGTAGCAGAACATGTCGAGAACCACGTCCTTGCCGAATTGCTGTCGGAACTCGGTGGCCACCTTGACGGCATAGACACAAGCTTCTGGATCGTCGCCGTTCATGTGGAAGATCGGCGCCTCCACCATCAACGCCACATCGGAAGGGTAGGGCGATGAACGGCTATTCTTGGGGCTGGTGGTGAAGCCGATCTGGTTATTGACGATGAAGTGGACAGTGCCGCCGACGCCATAGCCTCTCAGGCCGGAGAGTGCGAAACACTCGGCCACCACACCCTGGCCCGCGAAGGCCGCATCGCCGTGCAATAGCAACGGCAGCACGTGACCGCGGCCGGCGTCCGGCTTCTCGCGCAAGGTGAAGGCCTGCTTTGCGCGCACCTTTCCGATCACCACCGGATTGACGATTTCCAGGTGGCTGGGGTTGGCGGTGAGTGACAGGTGGACGTTGTTGCCGTCGAAGGCGCGGTCCGACGATGCGCCCAGGTGATACTTCACGTCACCCGACCCTTCCACGTCTGACGGCAGAGAGGCGCCACCCTGGAACTCGTGGAAAATGGCGCGGTAGGGCTTTCCCATCACCGCCGCCAATACGTTCAGGCGCCCGCGGTGCGGCATACCGATCACAATGTCGGCGACGCCCAGCGCGCCGCCGCGCTTGATGATCTGCTCAAGGGACGGAACCATAGATTCCGCGCCGTCGAGACCGAACCGCTTTGTACCGGGAAAGCGGCGATGCAGAAACCGCTCGAAACCTTCCGATTCGATCAGCTTCTTCAGGATCGCGATCTTGCCCTCGCGGGTGAAGGTGATCTCCTTGTCGCGGCCTTCGATACGTTCCTGAAGCCAGCCCTTCTCACGCGGATCGGAGATGTGCATGTACTGCACGCCGACATTACCGCAGTAGGTGCGCCGCAATATTTCCAGAATCTCACGGACCGTAGAGGTCTCCAGGCCCAGCACAAAATCCAGGAATATCGGCCGATCGTAGTCGGCCTCCGAGAAGCCATACGTCGCAGGATCAAGTTCGCTGGCGTCGCCCGGCGTGGTCGCGATTCCGAGGGGATCGAGGTTCGCCTTCAAGTGGCCGCGCATGCGATAAGCGCGGATCATCATGATGGCGCGCAGAGAATCCAGCGTGGCGGCCCGCACCGCTTCGGTAGAGACCGCTGGCGCGCGCTCGGCTATCTTGGACTGGAGCTTGCTCTCCACAGCTGGCCACATGCCGTCGATTGCCGACAGCCAGTCCTGCCGAGGGGCGGGTCTCGCCGGCGGCGTCCAAGTGGGTTGCGCAGCGGCTCGCGCCACCTCGTCCGCCCGATCCCGCAGTGAAGCGAAGAACACGCGCCAGGAGGGCTCCACGGCCTCTGGGTCCTTAGCCCATCGCGCGTAGAGATCCTCCACATAGGCGGTGTTGCCGCCATAGAGGAAGGAAGTCTCGCGAAGGACCTCGTTGATCAGACCTGCGTCATCCGCCATGTCACTCGCCCTCCGGGCCGCCGCAGGCTCCGGAGCCGAGCGCGGACCGCCCTAACGCCTAAACGGCTCTCAGGCGCCCTTCAGCACCTCGAGCATTGTCTCGCCCAGCTTCGCCGGCGAAGGAGAGACGCGGATACCCGCCGCCTCCATTGCCGCGATCTTATCCTCGGCGCCGCCTTTGCCGCCGGAAATGATCGCGCCCGCGTGACCCATGCGCCGACCGGGCGGCGCGGTGCGTCCCGCGATGAAACCCACCATAGGCTTCTTGGTTGCTGAACTTTTAATGAAGGCCGCCGCATCTTCTTCAGCCGAGCCGCCGATTTCGCCGATCATGATGATCGATTCGGTCTCCGGATCGTCCAGGAACATCTGCAGCATGTCGATGAACTCGGTGCCTTTGACCGGATCTCCACCGATACCCACGGCCGTTGACTGGCCAAGACCCACCTGCGTTGTTTGGAACACTGCTTCATAGGTAAGGGTGCCAGAGCGCGATACAACACCCACCGAACCCTTCTTGAAGATACTACCGGGCATAATGCCGATCTTGCAGGCGTTGGGGGTCAGCACGCCCGGGCAGTTGGGCCCAATCAGCCGCGATTTCGAGCCGGACAGAGCGCGCTTAACCTTGATCATGTCCGCCACAGGGATGCCCTCGGTGATGCAGACGATCAACGGAACCTCGGCGTCGATGGCCTCCAGGATGGAATCGGCTGCGAAAGGCGGCGGCACATAAATGACACTGGCGTCTGCGCCGGTCTCGCGGACCGCCTCGCCGACGGTGTCGAACACTGGCAGCCCGATATGGGAGGTTCCGCCTTTGCCCGGCGTGACCCCGCCCACCATCTTGGTCCCATAGGCGATCGCCTGCTCGCTGTGGAACGTACCCTGGCTGCCAGTGATTCCCTGACAGATCACTTTGGTGTCTTTACCGATCAAAATGGACATGCGGTCAGGCTCACAGCGTTGGAATGGCGTAGACGATGAATGGCGCGGCGGGTTGGCCCGCCACGAACAGCATGGCGACCCGGCCCTGACGAATCAGGTCCTTGCCGCGCGGAGTCTTGAATTCAGCGACCGAAAAGGCGCGGTGCACGCCGCCATCGTCAAGAAAAGCGAACGCCTGGCCCTTACGGAATTCGGGACTAGCCGGCACACCGGCCCAGTCGGTAGCGGCCTTGCGCAACGCCTCGCCGGCGCTGGTGCGCAGACCGAGGGCGCAGACCTTCACAGCTATGGGTTCGCCATCGACAACTGGCGCGCCATTCCCTGCGTACATGAGCATCAGCGCGCGATTGAACATCTTCGCCCGGCCCCGGCCTTGGCCGAAACCCTGCTTGGCGATCTCGTCCTGGAACATGGCCGGCATATCGGTCCAGCCGGACCGGTCCGCCGCAGCTAGGGCCGCGGACGCATCGGCGCGCGTGGTCACGCAGAGATCCCGAAAGGTCTCGAACGTGGGATTGGCTTGCGCCGCGCCTCCCGACGTCAGGGCCAGGATCGCCGCGCCGACCAGCCAGGCGCCGAAACGTCGCATCAGCCGGCTCGCACCGCGGCGACGATCTTCTCGGCGCCGTCCGATAGGTCGTTGGCCGGAATAACGTTGAGGCCAGATTCACGGATGATCTTCTTGCCCAACTCCGCATTGGTGCCTTCCAGCCGCACCACCAGCGGGACCTTCAGGCCGACTTCCTTGACCGCCGCAACCACGCCTTCAGCCAGCGTGTCGCACCGCGCGATGCCGCCGAAGATATTGACCAGGATGCCCTTCACATTGGGGTCGGCCATGATGATCTTGAAGGCCTCGGTGACCTTCTCCTGGGTGGCGCCGCCGCCCACGTCGAGGAAGTTGGCCGGCTCCATTCCATAGAGCTTGATGATGTCCATGGTGGCCATGGCCAGACCCGCGCCATTAACCATGCAGCCGATGTCGCCATCCAGGGCGATATAGGAGAGGTCATGCTTAGAGGCCTCGATCTCCTTAGCGTCCTCCTCGCTCTCGTCGCGCAATGGCTTAAGCTCGGGATGGCGGTACATGGCGTTCGAATCAAAAGACACTTTTGCGTCGAGCACTCGAAGCTGGTCGTCAGCGGTGACGATCAGCGGATTGACCTCCAGCATGCTCATGTCCTTCTCGCAGAAGGCCCTGTAGAGCTGGCCCAGCAGCTTGCTGGCCTGCTTCTGCAAGTCGCCGGAAAGGTTCAACGCCTTGGCCAGGATCAGGCCGTGATGGGGCCAGATGCCGGTGGCCGGGTCGATGGAAAAGGTGGTGATCTTCTCGGGCGTCTCGTGGGCGACGTCCTCGATGTTCATGCCGCCTTCCGTGGAAGCCACCACCGAAACCCGGCTTGTCTCGCGATCGACCAGCAGCGACAGGTAGAATTCCTTGGCGATGGCCGCGCCTTCCTCGATGTAGAGGCGGTTGACCTGCTTGCCCTTGGGACCGGTTTGATGCGTCACCAGCACCCGGCCCAGCATCTCCTGGGCGTTGGTCTTCACCTCATCGACTGACTTCACCACCCTCACACCACCTTTGGCATCGGGTCCCAGGCCTTCGAAACGACCCTTGCCGCGGCCGCCCGCGTGAATCTGGGATTTGACCACGAACACCGGTCCGCCAAGCTTGTTGGCGGCATCTACCGCCTCATCGACTGTAAAGGCCGCAAAACCGCGGGGAACCGCCACGCCGAATTCTGCGAGGACGGCCTTTGCCTGATGTTCGTGAATGTTCATGAGGTCGCGCGCTCAAGGGGAATCCTCGCCCGTGCGGCGAGTGGCGCGCTTATAGGCGCCGGCTCCAAGCGTGGCAACCGGTGCGGCGCGAATAGGTCGCAAGTGATCCGGAAGCACAGAAAACAGGCGTCGGGCGCACCACGATCCGATTATCAGACGGGCTATGCGGAAAGCGCTCTCCTCGAAGCCGCCAACCGCTTCGGCGTTTAGAACCGATTCACCTTATTTCGGTGAAGCTGTCGCCGGGAAGAAGCCCCGATCCGACGGCGAGATCACGCCGCTTCGCCGCGCCTGCGTGAGGGCCCATGGACCAGTTGCCGCCTACATTCCATCGCGCACACGTTGCGCTTCGCGCTTTCCGGCCCGGCGGCGGATGGCGGGTGTTCGGCGCTGGCGGTCTTGCGGCGATGGCCGCTGGTCTTGTGTTGGGCGGCTGGGTTAAGCCCGAAGACGCGGAGGCGGATCAGCCTCCCAGAACTGTGGCCGCACAGCCGCGTCTGATGGTGGTCATCGACGAACCATTGCCTGAGCCCGACCCCTTTCCCCTGCGCGCGCCCGGCGAACCGCCGGTTCCATTGCGCATAGTTCCTCCGCCGGAAGCGCAATTGATACGCGTAAACGCCGTGGCAGCGCCCGATATCATCGATAAGCCAGCCGCCAAACCCAGGTCCAACACCGATGGCGTGCCGGCGATGAGCGAAAAACAGGTCAACGCCGAGCCGAAGGCAAAGGTGAACCTGGTCAAACCAGCCAAACCGGCGACGGGAACGACGGCGAAGCCTAAGGCGCCGATCAAACCGCCCCGGGCCGACGAGGAATTGCGGTCTGCCGCCAACGGAACTCTGGACAAACAATTGCGGTCAAATCCAGCCAAACCGGTCAAGGCTGCAGAAAAGACATGCGGCGTGGCGAAGACGCACGGCGTCGGGGCCTGCAAGCCGGATCGCCTGGCCCAGGCGAACCGTGCAAAACCCACTTGGTCGCCTTGATGGCGGCAGGCGACCAACAGCGGGGCCGCAGATTTCGGGGCCTTCTGCTTATCGGTCTCGTTGTCGCCGCCGTGGCGGGGATCGGCCTAATTGTTTATCAGCGGGGCGGGCCGCCGGGCTTGTGGTCTGAACCCACGGCAGGACCCTCGGCGCCCTCAACCGGCGAAATGCGCATCCAGATGGCCCCGGAGAAGCCCCCGCCGCCACTGCCTAAAGGCGCCGCCGGTCCACTTGAAGTCCTGCCGCCCGACATGGCCGCGGCCGCGCCACGCCCGCTGGAAGCCCCACCGCCCGAGCAGTCCGAGGCGACGCCAGAATCGCCCCCAGGGAGCGGCGATCCCGCGCAGGCCGTCGCCGCGCCGCCGAGTTTCGATTGCGACGCCCCCGTCGGCCGGGCGGAGATCATGGTCTGCAGCGATGCGCGGCTTGCGGCTCTGGACCGTCACCTGGACCGCAGCTACCGGCGTGCGCTAAGCGCCGGCGCGCCGCGCGATTTGCTGGCTAGCCAGCAGGCGGATTGGCGAATGGTCCGCGAGGACGGCGCGGCGATCTCGGCAAACGCACTTGCGCAGGCCTACGAGCAGCGAATCCGCGAGTTGGATGACATGGTTGACCACCCGCCGCCCGGCGGATGGTGACACGCCCTACCCGAGGCTCGGGTCGATCTGTTTGCAGGCGGCGATCAAGCCCTGCACCGACTCCACCGACTTCTTGAACATCTCGGTTTCGCCCGCATCCATCGGGAACTCGATGATCTTCTCGATCCCGCCAGCACCGATCACCGCCGGCACGCCGACATAGACATCCTTCAGGCCATATTGTCCGGTCAGGTGCGCCGCCACCGGCAGCACCCGCTTCTTGTCCTTCAGGAACGACTTGGCCATGGCGATGGCGCTTTCGGCCGGCGCGTAGTAGGCCGATCCGGTCTTGAGCAGGTTGACGATTTCCGCGCCGCCGCCCCGGGTGCGCTGCACGATCCCGTCGAGATCGGACTGGCTGAGCGCGCCCTGCTGGACCAGCACCGGCAAGGGCAGGCCGCCTACGGTGGAATACCGGACCATCGGCACCATGTCGTCGCCGTGGCCGCCCAGCGTCCAGGCGTGAACGTCTTCCACCGACACGCCGAGTTTTTCGGAAAGGAAGTGGCGGAAGCGCGCCGAGTCCAGCACGCCGGCCATGCCCACGACCTTGTTGTGCGGCAGGCCGGAGAATTCGCGCAGGGCCCAGACCATGGCGTCCAGGGGATTGGTGATGCAGATCACGAAGCTGTTCGGGGCATGCGCCTTGATACCGTCGCCCACCGCCTTCATGACCTTCAGGTTGATGCCCAGCAAGTCGTCCCGGCTCATGCCTGGCTTGCGTGGCACGCCGGCGGTCACAATGCAGACGTCTGCGCCGGCGATCCCGGCATAGTCGTTGACGCCCTTCAGTGATGAATCCTTGCCGAAAACAGGGGTCGCCTCGGCGATATCCAGGCCTTTGCCCTGGGGCAGGCCTTCGGCGATGTCGAACAGCACAACGTCGCCGAGTTCTTCGCGTGCGCAGACGTGGGCGAGCGTGCCCCCGATCATGCCGGAACCAATAAGGGCGATCTTCGCGCGGGCCATGGAATGGGTCTCCGGGTCTGGTTTTGAGGGCGGCGGTCTAGCCCCCCCGCCCGGCTTGGGCAAGTCGTCGCCGTGACAGAACCCGCCGCGCCGGCTACTCAGCCGCCTTAATGGACATCCACCCGGCGATCCTGGCGAGTTCCCATGCCCTGGGCGAATGGCCGCTTTGTCATGTGCGCTTGCAGGACGATGCGCGCTTTCCCTGGCTAGTTCTGGTTCCGCGCTGGCCGGACGCCCGGGAGTTAGAGGACTTGCCGGAGGCCGAACGCGCAAGGCTGGTGTCTGAAATCGTGCAGGCCGGCGCTATTGTGCGTGCGATTGGCGTTGCGTTGAGGCGACCGGCGGAAAAGCTTAACGTCGGCGCGCTGGGCAATATTACGCCCCAGCTTCATGTTCATGTGATCGGTCGCCGCACCGACGACGCCGCCTGGCCCGGTCCGGTTTGGGGTGTGGGGACTCCTGAACCCTACCAATCCGGTCACTTGACGACGGCTATCGGCGCCGCCCGCGCCGCGTTTAGTTCCGGCGCAGAGTAATGGACTTTTTTTCCCGACCGCGAATCATCTCGCCTGTCCAGGCGCCGTCCACGCCCGCTACCAAGTTCGCACTGGCCATTTCGCCTCGGTTGACGAACCGAAGCGTCAATTGGCCTCCATTGCGCTGGATATCGTCAATGAACCCGGAAGCGTCCATTGCGCCCGGACGCTGCAGATCGCGCCAGGCGCCTTCCAGAAGCCCATTCGACCGCTCCACGAGCTGCAAAGAATAGAGATCGCCACTCCCATCGCCGCTGACGATCCAGCTCCCGTCGAGCGGACCCTGCAGGCCCTGTGCAGAGGCGAAGGAGCTGCGCAGCCGCTGTTCGTAGGCAACTTCGCTGGCGGTTGGAAAACCCTCGGGCGTCGCGTCGATTTCGTCGATATGAACCGGCGAGTCGCTGCGCCGCCGCTTGATCTGAGGCGACGGCAGGCCGGAGGATGGCAATGAAGCATATGGCAAGGGCTGGACCGGCGACCCGGGCGCCTGGCCCACCGAGGCGATTGCGGACGGCGGCGCATACGGCTGCGGCGCAGGCGCGTTTGGAGTTGTGGGCTGATAGGGCTGATAGGGTTGATAGGGTTGCGGCGCCGGATCCGGCGTAATCGTGGCCCGCGCCCGGTAGGGCTGCGGTCCGGGCGCATAGGGTGCGTAGGGCGTCGCCACGGGAGCCGTTGCCCCATAGGTCGGCGCCGACGGCGGGGCATGGGGAAGTTCGGAAGCGGGGGGTTGCACTGGCGCGCCGGCGAAGGTCGGCGCCGGTTGCGGAACGGCCGGCGACTCGGGCGGTGGACTGTTCGGGGGTTGGGTTATGGCGAACCCGCTCGGCGGTTGCGCAGGTGAAGGGTCCGGCGCGGGTGGGGTCTCGGTTGGACTCGCCATCGTAGGCGCAGCCGATGGTGCGCTGGCGAGGGGTTGCGCAGCGGCCGGGGAACCGCCGGGATTTGCCTCCGCGGTGGGCATCGGACTGTCGGCAGACGGATTCTCGGGCGCTTGCGGAGCCGGCGGGGTGACGACTGTGGGGGACGCGTCATCCTCATCCAAGTCCGTGGACAACTCCGGCGATGCGTCCAGGATCGCCCCGATGGGATCCGAGGCCGCGGACGGTGACGGAGTTTGCGCCACGGCGGCGGGCGCGGTCGCGACCGCGGCCAGGACCGTCAGGAGACGAAGACCTTCCCTGGTCATCATCGGACTCGACCCTCGTGGGCGGCGATGGCGTCGGCCACTGCGATGAGTCGCAGCGCCTCGGCGAGATGCAGGCGCTCCACCATTCGCCCATCGATCCTCAATACGCCCTTAACGCTGTTCTCCGGTGTTTCGAAAGCCTCTGCGACTTTTCGCGCCCAGGCCACTTCGTCGGGGTCCGGTGAGAAGGCGCGGTTGGCGGCCTCGATCTGGGAGGGATGGATGAGTGTTTTGCCGTCGAAGCCGAATTCTACCCCCTGAGCGCATTGGGCCGCCAGGCTTTCGGTGTCGTCGATGTCGTTGAGCACACCGTCCAGAATTGCAAGGCCCCGCCCCCGCGCCGCGGCGACCGCCAGCGACAGGATTGGCAGGAGCGGCGTGCGAGCCACGCCCTGGCGGCACCGCATCTCCTTGGCGAGGTCGTTGGTTCCTATCACCCAGGCGTCCAGCCGGTTCGACTCCGCCGCGGCGGCGATTGCGTCGAGGTTAAACACCGCCGCACAGGTCTCAATCATCGCCCATAGCCGGGTCTTACCGGAAATCGCCGCGTCATAGGCGCCCACGTCCTGGGGCGTGGAGACCTTAGGGACCAGGATCGCAGCCGGCTGGACGGCCGAAACGGCGGCCAGATCCTCGGCGCCCCAGGGCGTGTCGAGCGCGTTCACCCGGACAACCACCTCGCGATTCCCAAAGCCGCCAGCCGTCACCGCGGCGGCGGCCTGATCTCGCGCGATCGCCTTGGCGTCGGGCGCCACAGCATCCTCTAGGTCCAGGATCACCACGTCGCAGGCCAGCGTTCGGGCCTTCTCGATGGCGCGGGCGTTGGCCGCCGGCATGTAGAGCGCGCTTCGACGGGGGCGATGAGGCACGGAGAATCGCCTTTTTGCGTTTCAGTTTGCGCCATCTTAGCGGTTAGGATTGTTTCATGACCACTCGTTACGACCCCGATGCGCGCAATGTCCTTGGTGGCGAACTGCAGAGCTGCTCGCTGGCCCCCGTCACTGGTTTCTTCCGCAACGGCTGCTGCGAAACCGGGCCGCAGGACTTTGGCCTGCACACGGTCTGCGTGGTGCTGACCGCCGAGTTCCTGGCCTACTCCAAACGGGTCGGCAACGATCTGTCGACGCCGGTTCCGGAATATGCATTTCCCGGTCTGAATCCGGGCGACCGCTGGTGTCTTTGCGCCCCGCGGTGGAAGGAAGCCCTGGATGCCGGCGCCGCCCCCCAGGTCGTCCTGGAAGCGACGCATGAGGAAACCCTGGCCATAGTGCCCCTGGGCGTCTTGAAAGATTACGCCGTACCGGCCTGACAGTTGTTCCCGTAGGCCTGCGACTATAGTAGGCCACACCCTGACAGAATGAGATTTAAGGACCGCCGCCACATGAGCGACGAACGCCGCACCTTCACCGACGAGGAAGCCCGCAGCTTCCACATGTATCCCCAACCGGGGAAGATCGCCATCGTACCCACCAAACCGATGGCCACGCAGCGCGACCTTTCGCTCGCCTATTCGCCCGGCGTCGCGGTGCCGGTGCTGGATATCGCCGCCGATCCGGACAAGGTCTACGACTACACGTCCAAGGGCAATCTGGTGGCGGTGATCTCTAACGGCACCGCTATCCTGGGCCTGGGCAACCTGGGCGCCTTGGCCTCCAAGCCGGTGATGGAGGGCAAGAGCGTGCTCTTCAAGCGGTTCGCCGACGTCGATTCCATCGACATCGAGATGACCGCCACCGATGCCGATGAAATCATCACGGTGGTCAAGAACATCGGCGTCAGCTTCGGGGGCATCAACCTCGAGGACATCAAGGCGCCCGAGTGCTTCCGCATCGAGACCGAGCTGCAGGAACTGCTCGACATCCCGGTCTTCCATGATGACCAGCACGGCACGGCGATCATTTCGGCAGCCGGCCTGATCAACGCCTGCGAGATCACCGGCCGCAAGATGGCCGACGTGAAGGTAGTGCTCTGCGGCGCCGGGGCCGCGGGCATCGCCACCCTGGACCTGGTTAAGGCCATGGGCGTTCGCCATGAGAACGTCATCGCCGTCGACACCACGGGCGTCATATATCAGGGGCGCACCGAGGGCATGAACCAGTGGAAGTCGGCCCACGCCGCCGACACGCCCAAGCGCACCCTGGAAGAGGCTCTGGACGGCGCCGACGTATTCATCGGGCTGTCGGTCAAGGGCCAGGTAACCCAGGCGATGGTCAAGACCATGGCGCCCAAGCCGATCATCTTCGCCATGGCCAACCCCGACCCGGAGATCACCCCGGAAGAGGTGCATGCGGTGCGCCCCGACGCCATTGTCGCCACTGGCCGGTCCGACTATCCGAACCAGGTCAACAACGTCCTGGGCTTCCCTTACATCTTCCGCGGGGCGCTGGACGTGCGGGCCCGGCGGGTGAACATGGAGATGAAGGTCGCCTGCGCCAACGCCCTTGCCCAGCTCGCCCGCGAGGACGTCCCCGATGAAGTCGCCGCGGCCTATGGCAAGCAGCTGCAGTTCGGTCCCGAGTACATCATTCCCGCGCCGTTCGACCCGCGGCTGATTTCCTACATTCCGCCCTTCGTCGCCCAGGCTGCGATGGACACGGGCGTCGCGCGCAAGCTCATCACCGACATGGACGCCTATCGCGCCCAGCTCGCCCAGCGGCTCGACCCCTCGGCCAGCTTCGTTCAGAAACTGCAGGGCGCGGTGTTGTCACGCCCCTCCAAGCGCGTGGTGTTCGCCGAGGGCGAGGAGCCCACGGTCATCCGCGCCGCCTATGCCTTCCAGAACGCCGGACTCGGCAAGGCGATCCTGGTGGGCCGCGAGGAACTGGTGCATGAAAACATGCGGCTGGCGGGCATTAACGCCGCCGACGCCGGTCTTGAGGTCGTCAATGCGCGGCTTTCGCATTGGAATGAGGCCTTCACCAACTACCTCTATGCGCGGCTGGATCGACAGGGCTTCCTGCGCCGCGACGTCCAGCGCTTGATCAATCAGGATCGCAATTCCTTTGGCGCCTGCATGGTGGCCTTGGGCCACGCCGACGCCATGGTGACCGGCGTCACCCGCTCTTACGACCAGTCGCTGGACGAGGTGCTGCGCGTGATCGACCCGGCGCCGGACGGCCGCGTGCTCGGCATGTCGGTGGTGCTGGCCAAAGGCCACACCCTTTTCATCGCCGACTCCAACGTGACCGAGCTGCCGGAAGCTGAGGACCTTGCGGAGATCGCCTTGCAGACCGCCAAGACGGTGCGGGCTCTGGGCTTCACCCCACGGGTGGCGTTCATGTCCTATTCCACCTTTGGCAACCCTATGGGTGAGCGTTCCGAAAAGGTGCGCGAAGCGGTGGCCATGCTCGATGACATGGATGTGGACTTCGAGTACGAGGGCGAAATGCCCCCCAGTCTGGCCCTGGAGCCCGAGCAACGCGTCAATTTCCCCTTCATGCGCCTAACCGGACCAGCCAATGTGCTGATCATGCCGGCCATCCACTCGGCCGCCATCGCCACGCAGCTAGTCCAGTCTTTGGGCGGCGCGACCGTAATCGGACCTTTGACGTTGGGCCTGTCGAAGTCGGTGCAGATCTGTCCGCTATCGGCGTCGGTTTCCCGCATCCTGCATATGGCGACCGTGGCGGCCTATGAGCCCCACGCCGCGGCGGAGGGTCACGGCTGATGCGCCCTGGCGCCGCCGCTCTGAACTGAGGGGTCGCGCCATGCGGGGGGCGGCGATCCGCCGCCTGTCCCGAAAATCGGAGCGCGCCGATGACCGCGACCTTAAGCCTCGGCCTGGATTTCGGCACCACCAATACTGTCGCGGCCCTTGCCGGCGATGACGGTGTCGTGCAGCTGCTTCGCTACCCTGCGCCCGAAGGTGAGTTGTTCGCCTTTCGCTCGACGCTGTCCTTCCAGGCTCCGCCGGGCCGGCCCCGCGACCGTGTTATCGAAGCCGGCCCCTGGGCGGTCGAGGCCTATGTCGAAGATCCAGGTGAAACGCGTTTCATACAGTCGTTCAAGGCCTTCGCCGCCAGCAGCTCATTTACTGAGACGCGGATTCTGGAGCGGCGCTACCGCTTCGAAGACCTGCTCTCGACCTTTTTGCTGAAGCTGCGCGACCATGCAGGGCCCGGGCTGGCTGATCTGCCGACCCGGGTGATTGTCGGCCGGCCTGTGGTGTTCGCCGGCGCGGCGCCGGACCCGGCCCTGGCCCTGACGCGCTACGAGACAGCGTTGCGGCGCCTGGGCTTCCAGGAGATTCTGTATGCCTTTGAGCCGGTAGGAGCAGCGTTTTTCTTCGCGCGCCGGCTTGATGGTGACGCCACAGTGCTGGTGGGTGACTTCGGCGGCGGCACCAGTGATTTCTCCGTCATCCGATTTGAACAAAAGGATGGGGCGATGTGCGCCCGCCCTCTTGGCCGGTCCGGCGTAGGGGTGGCGGGGGACGCCTTTGATTACCGGATCATCGATAATCTGGTCTCGCCGCACCTGGGCAAGGGCGGCGAGTACCAGTCCATCGGCAAGCTGCTGCCGGTTCCCAACCGCTACTACTCAGCCTTCGCCCGCTGGGACCAGTTGGCGCTGATGCGCGGATCGCGGGACATGGCCGAGATCCGCCGGCTGCAACGCGAGGCCGTCGATCCGGACGCGATCGGCCGGTTGGTGCAGGTGTTGGATGAGAACCTCGGCTTTCCGCTCTACCGATCGGTCTCCCGCCTGAAGGTGGCCCTGTCCCAGGAGCTCGCCGCCGAGTTCCATTTCGAGGCCGGGTCGCTCAGCATCACGCGCCAGGTGACGCGGGCGGATTTCGAGCGCTGGATTGAGCCGGAGCTGACCCAGATCGAACGGGCGATCGATGCGGCTCTCGCCGACGCCGAACTTAAGTTCGAAGCCATCGACAAGGTGTTCCTTACCGGCGGCTCATCCCTGACGCCCGCCGTGCGGCGCCTGTTCGCCAACAGGTTCGATCCGGCCAGGATCGAGACCGGAGCCGAACTGGAATCCATCGCCTCGGGGTTAGCGATGATGGGCCGCGAGGGCGACCTCAGCCCGTGGACCGAACAGACGTGATCGTCAGGGCGCCGCGGGCGGTGTTTCCGCCAGCAGGTCCAGGCCCTTGGCCCTGGGCAGGGGCGCAAGACGGCTAGTCTCGCCGAACACCATGACCTGGGGTGTCCCCGTCGCGGCCACCGGCGTCCATTTGGGCAGACCGGGCCCATTGGGGTCGCCGGTCCTGGCGAAATTGACCCAATAGCCCTGCATGGTCGCCGCTAGCGCCCGGTCCCGCGCAGTCCAGCGCCACGGCAGGTCGTCGAGCACGTCATAGACGTAGTACATCTCACCGCCGTGGGTGGCCTTGAGCTGTCCGCCCGTCTTGCCGAACATCGTCACCCCGGGCGCGATGGGCGCGTTCTTGGTGAAATGGTAGACATAGCCGCGGCCCTTGCTGGAGCTGGCGTTAGCCTTGGCCCATTGCGCCGCGCCGGCGCCGAAGGCCTCGTCCGAAAAGAACAGGCCGGCCGAGCGGGCGGCCACTGCATCGCTGGTCGCCGGATAGTCCGCCAGCACCTGCGGCGCGGAGGCGCCGAAGCGCTTGACCACCATCGCCTTGAATCCCGCCGCCGTTCCGCCGCCCGGCAGATGAGGCGCAAGGATGGTATCCTCGTTGGCGTTCCAGCCGACGATGAAGTCCGCCGGGTTCTGCTGGCCCTCGGCGTATATCTCGGCGGGGCTCTTGGGCATGAAGGCGCCGCCCAGGCTCGGACGGCCGGCGAAAGCGCCCGCGCCCTTAAGCACCGCCGCGGCGGACAGCGCCCGGGCCTGGGGCAGTTCATTGACCCCCAGGGCCTGGAACAGGTTCGCGCCGGCGATCTCCGCCGGCGCCCGGGCCTGTAACGCCCGTCCTCCGAAGGCCGTGCCGCTCTCGGCGATCGCTCGATGGAACAGGCCCTTGGCCAACGGCGATGCGGTCAGCAGGCTCACCGACATGCTACCCGCTGAACCACCGAAAATCGTCACCTTGCCGGCATCGCCCCCGAAGGCGGCGATGTTCGCCTGCACCCACTTCAGCGCCTCAACCTGATCCAGCAGGCCGTAGTCGCCGGAACTCCCGCCGCCCTCACGCCGCAGGTCGGGGTGATTGAGGAAGCCAAAGGGGCCCAGCCGATAGTTGATGGTCACCACCACCAGGCCTTTGGCGGCCAGTCGGCTGGGATCCTGGATCGGGGTGTTTCCCGCCCCCGTGCGGAAGCCGCCGCCGTGGATATAGACCATCACCGGCAGCCGCTGCTGCGCAGACTGCGCCGGGGTGAAGACGTTGAGGTAGAGACAATCCTCGCTCATCCCGTCCGCGGCGACCGGCAGGAAGTAGCCGCTGTTATCCTTCATGCCCGGGGGCGCAGGCACGGTCATGGACGACTGCATGCACATGGCGGGATAGCGGTCGCCGGGTCGCACGCCCGACCAGACCGCCGGCGGCTGTGGAGGCCGCCAGCGCAGTTCGCCCACCGGGGGCGCCGCATAGGGGATCGCCTTGAACACCGCCACGCCGGGTCGCGCGGCGGGCGCCGAGGAGACTTCGCCCTGAGCCGTGCGGGCCACCGATAGCGGTGCGGCGTGGACAGGGCCCGCCAACATAAACGCGGCGAGCGTACCCGCCGCCGATATTGCGTTCTTCATCCTGTCCTCCCAGCGAACCCCGCGATCCTGCCCCCAGGCGCGGGAGGGGAGCAAGGCCCTACTTCAACGCCTTGAGGCTCAACTGGTCCATGTCCAGATCTCGCAGGGAGATTTCTTCCAGACCGGGATTCAAGGTCTTGAGGGCTGCGCCAAATCCCTTGGCGTCGCCGGCGACGATGACGCTGGCGTCCTCGGGCCGCATGGCGCGAGCGGCGAAGGCTCGGGCCTGTTCGGCGCTGACAGCCTCGACCCTAGCCGTGTAGCGGGTGATTTCGTCCAGCGGCACGCCATAAAGCGCCAGATCGCCCAGTGTGTCGGCAAGGCCTGTAGACCGCTCCAGCCGGCGTCCAAAGGCGCCGATCAACACCGATTTTCGGGCCTTGAGTTCATCAGTCCCCGCCGGCTCCGCGCCCAGCTTGGTCATCTCGGAGCGCATCAACGTCAGCACCTGCGCCGCGGACTCGTTCTTGGTCTGGGCCCGGGCGGCGAACACGCCTGTTGTGCGTCGGGCGGTCAGGCCTGATGACGCCCCGTATGACAACCCCCGCTTGACGCGGATCTCAGCGTTCAGGCGCGCCGAATAGCCGCCGCCCAAAATCGAATTGGCGACAAGGGCCGGGTAGTAGTCGGGGTCGGACCGCGCAATGGCGCGCGACGTAACCATGACCGCCGCCTGGCCGGCCCCGGGCATGTCAATCGCCACAGCGCGGGGGGCGGCCTGCGGCGTTACCCCGGGTTGCGGCGACAAGGGCGCAGGTGGGCGCGCCCAGTCGCCGAACGCGGCCTCAGCCAAGGCGAAGCCCGCCTCGGGCGTGATGTCGCCAGCCAGAACCAGGATCGCGTTGTCAGGGCGGAACCAGGCCGCGTGAATGGCCGCCAGATCGCTGGTCTTGATCCGCCCGATCGAGGCCGGCGTCCCCGAGGGCACATGACCGAACAACGTGCCGCCGAACACCACCGGACCGGCCACGTAGCCCGCCAGTGCGCCCGGCTCCTGTAAGGACACCTGCAACCCGTCCAGCGCCTGTTGGCGTTGGCGTTCCAGTTCCTCGGCGGCGAAAGCCGGATTTCGCGTCACATCCGCCATGATCGACATAGCGTTGGTGAGACTGGACTTCGGCGCGTTGAGAGTGACCGACGACGACTCAAGTCCCGCGCCGGTCTCCAACGTCGCCCCCAGCGCCTCGGTTGAGCGTGCGATCACCCGGGCTGAACGGGTTTTGGTTCCCTCGGTCAGCATGCCGGCGGTCATGGCGACGGCGCCTGCAAGCCCGGCCGGATCGGCCCAGGCGCCGGTCCGGACCGTAAGGTCGGCGGTCACCAATGGCAGGTCCGACGACCGCGCCACGATCACCCGCAGGCCATTGGCGAGCGTTCGCTCGGCCGGTTGCGGCAGCACCGGCGTGACCGGTGCGCCCAGGGGCGGCGGCGGTTGGCGACGGCCTTCCGCCGCCAGGGCGACGATCGGCCCCCTGTACTTCGCGGACTTCACGCTCGCCGTCGGCGCAATGGATGCGGTGACATCGACGGGGCGTTCGCTTTCGGATCGATAGCGGATAGTCATACGCCGATCCTCGGCGAGGTATTTCTGAGCGACCCGTTGGATATCGGTGGCGGTGACCGCCTGCAGGTCGGAAATCTCGCTGTTGGCGCGGGCCGGGTCGCCCTCAATCATCGCCGAATAGCCGAGTGAATAGGCGCGTCCGTCGATGGTTTCCCGGGACCGCAATTTGTCGGCCACAAGCTCGGTCTTGGCCTCCTCAAGTTCGGCAGCGTCAGGCGGCGCGTCACGCAGCCTTCTAACCTGCGCCAGCAGGGCCGCCTCACCCTCCGCGAGATCGTGGCCGGACGACATGACCGCGCCAACGACAAAGCTGCCCGGCTGTTGTGGCAAATCCGCAGAGGAATAAATCTGCACGGCGATCTGCTGGTCATATACCAGTGCGTCGTAGAGCCGCGATGATTTGCCGCCGGACAGAATGGCGTCGAGCACGGTCAGGGCCGGCGCATCGGGATCCGCGGCCTTTGGGCCCAGCCATGTGATCGCCACGGCCGGCAGGGGAACTGTGGGGCCATATCCTTCAAAGACGCCAGCGGCCTTGCGGGGCGGCTCCACCGTGGTCACACGCCGGATCGGCTGGCGCGGCGTCGACAGTCGGCCAAAGTATTTTCCTACGTAGCCAGCCAGCGCCGCCTCATCGAAATTCCCGGCGACAATCAGCACAGCGTTGTCTGGGCGGTAGTAGTCGCGATGGAAGGCGCGCACGTCGTCAAGGGTGGCTGCATCCAGTTCCTCTATGCTGCCGATGCCTGGCCGCTTGTACGGGTGGGCTGTGTAGGTGGCTTGCGGCAACATCAACGAGAACAGCCGGCCATAGGGATCGGCCAGCACCCGCTGGCGCAGCTCCTCCTTGACCACATCGCGCTCGGACTTGAAGTTGGCCTCGTCCACCACCAGAGAGCCCATCCGCTGGGCCTCCAGCCAGATCAGTCGCTCCAGATGGTTGGCCGGGACCACCTCGAAATAGTTGGTGAAGTCGTCGTAGGTAGAGGCGTTGTTGAACCCGCCCACGTCCTCGGTAAAACGGTCAAGGCTCTCGGCCGGCAGGTCGCGCGTGGCCTTGAACATCATGTGCTCGAACAGGTGCGCGAATCCGGAACGCCCCTGCGGGTCGTCCTTGGATCCCACCCCATACCAGACCTGGACGGTGACATTGGGCGTGGTGCGGTCCAGCGAGGTGACCAGCCGCAGCCCATTAGGCAGGGTGCTCTGCTTGAAGACGATCGGCGGCACGGCATCTGCGGCCTGGGCCGGGACACTCAAGCCCAGGCAGGCGACCAGGACGATGGCCAAGTGGGTGAAGCGGATCATTCGGACCCCTTTGGGAAGATGGCGAGACATTGCCATAGCACCAGCAGGTCTCTGAGCCAGCTTACGGTATCGTCATGTGGCGGAGCCGTCGTTTGTCGCGTCACCCCATTCCAACCGCCGCGCCGCGGCGAACTTCGGATCGCCACGTCGGACGAGAACCTGCGGATCAATGCCCTCAGGCAAGCACAGTCGAAGCGCCACACCGGTCTTGCCGCGGCGAGGCGGCGACAGGACCCGGCCCGGAGCCTGACCTTCGCGAACGCCTGGCCTGGCCGCCGCCACATAGGCATACTTCTCATCTTCATAGGATAGGCGCGCTTGCTTGGCCGCCCGATGATCCGGCGCGCGCGGCAGGCGTTGAGAAAAGTGGCACCAGTCCGGCGCCTGAACCGGGCAGGCCGCTTGACCGGGACAGGGCGCAAGGATCTCCGCGCCCGCCGCGATCAGCTGGATCCGCGCGGCGCGCAGCCGCTCAAAGCCGGCGGGCGTTCCTGGCTCCACCAGGACAAGCAGGCCTTCGCAGGCCGCCCATAGGCGCGCGACCAGTCCCTCCTGCGCCGCCGGCGCGATTTCGGCCAACAGGTAGCTCGCCGTCACCAGTTCGGCGGCCGGAAGTTCCATTTTGGCGGCCACATCGGCGCGCAGCCCCTCTGCGCCGCGCAATACTGTCGGACCCAGTTCGGCCAGTCGGTGGGACAGCGTCAGGAAGGGGGCGCTGGCGTCCATCTGAGTCACAGCTTCAATTCCAGGCCAGATCTCCAGCGCGGCCCAACTCGCCGCCCCCGGGCCGCTGCCGACGTCCGTGAGCCGCCGCGGCGCGAACCCGCTCGCCCGACGCGCCGTGTGGGTGAAGGCTGCGGCGCATGCCGCAAAGGTGGCGGGCATCCGCACCAGCGCATAGGCCAGCGCGTCGTCGTCGCCCCCGATCGCACGGGCCGATGTCCCGCCAGCCCGGTAGGTCTGCGAGATCGCCGCGGCCCGTTCGGCAAGGCCCTGGCGGGATCGTCCTTCCAGTTCCCGCCCGATCGCGGCGGCCAGCTCGATCGGCAATCCGCCGTTCAGGAGGCCGCGCCTTCGCGGTTCCGGACCAGGTCGTCGACCACCGCCGGATCGGCAAGGGTGGAGATGTCACCCAGGTTGGACAGGTCGTTCTCGGCGATCTTGCGCAAGATGCGGCGCATGATCTTGCCCGAGCGGGTCTTGGGCAGACCCGGCGCGAACTGCACCACGTCCGGCGCCGCGAAGGGTCCGATCTCCCGTCGCACCCAACCTTTCAGCTCGGCCATCAGGATATCCGTCTCGGGCACCCCCGCCTTCAGGGTCACGAAGCAGTAGATCCCCTGGCCCTTGATCTCGTGCGGATAGCCGACCACGGCGGCCTCTGCGACGTTCTCATTGCCCACCAGGGCGCTCTCGATCTCGGCGGTGCCCAGGCGGTGACCTGAGACATTGATCACATCGTCCACCCGCCCGGTGATCCAGTAGTAGCCGTCCTCGTCGCGGCGGCAGCCGTCGCCGGTGAAATACTTCCCCGGATAGGTGGTGAAATAGGTTGTGATGAACCGCTCGTGGTCGCCGTACACAGTGCGCATCTGACCTGGCCACGAATCGGTGAGGCACAGATTGCCGCTGATCGCGCCGTCCAGGGCGCGGCCTTCCGCGTCAACCAGTTCAAACTTCACCCCTGGCAGCGGCTTGGCGCAGGAGCCGGGCTTCATCGCCGTTGCGCCCGGCAGCGGCGAAGCCAGGCAGGCGCCGGTCTCCGTCTGCCAGTAGGTGTCCACGATGGGGCAGCGCCCCTCGCCCACCACCCTGTGATACCATCGCCAGGCCTCCGGGTTGATCGGCTCGCCGACGGTGCCCAGCAAGCGAAGGGTCTTGCGCGACGCCTTTTGTACTGGCCCCTCGCCCTCACGCATCAAGGATCGCAAGGCTGTGGGGGCCGTGTAGAAGATCTCCACCTTGTGCTTGTCCACCACCTCCCAGAACCGGGAGTCGCTGGGATGGTTGGGCGTGCCCTCGAAGATGAGGGTCGTGGCGGCGTTCGCAAGCGGTCCGTAGACCACATAGGAATGGCCGGTGACCCAGCCCACATCGGCAGTGCACCAGAATATCTCGCCAGGCCGGTAATCGAACACCACCTCGTGGGTGTAGGCCGCCCAGGCCAGATATCCGCCGGTGGTGTGCAGCACCCCCTTCGGCTTTCCCGTCGAACCGGAGGTGTAGAGAATGAACAGCGGATCCTCGGCGCTCATCGGCTCGGGTTCGCAGTCGTCGGAGACGCCAGCCTTCAGCTCGCCGTAGTAGGCGTCGCGGCCCGCCGTCATCGGCACACCCGCCCCGGTGCGACGCACGACGATGACATCCGTGACCCCCGGACATTCCGCCAGAGCAGCATCGACGTTCAGCTTCAAGGGCACCACCTTGCCACCACGCAGGCCCTCATCGGCGGTGATTACGACCTTCGAATCGCAGTCCTGGATCCGGCCGGCAAGGCTGTCCGGAGAGAAGCCCCCGAACACCACCGAATGCACCGCCCCAATCCGGGCGCAGGCCAGCATCGCCACCGCCGCCTGTGGAATCATCGGCAGGTAGATGGTGACGCGGTCACCCTTGCTCACGCCCTTGGCCTTGAGGATGTTCGCCATCCGGCAGACTTCGGACTTGAGCTGGGCGTAGGTCATGACGTCATAGACCTCCGGGTCGTCGCTCTCCCAGATGATAGCGGTCTGGTTGGCGCGCGCCGGCAGGTGGCGGTCGATGCAGTTGACGCTGACATTGAGGACGCCGTCCTCGAACCAGCGGATGTGGAAGTCCTCGCGGTTGAAGCTCACGTCCTTCACCTTGGTGAAGGGCGTCATCCAGTCCAGCCGTTGACCGATCCTGCGCCAGTAAGCCTCCGGATCGGCCTCAACCTCGCGCCAGGCCGCCTCGTAGCCCGCCGCATTTACGTGGGCGCGCTTCGCCCATTCGGCCGGAACCGGAAACACATCGCCGTCGCTCACAAGCTCGCTCCTGACATAACTTGCTGCTGAGTATGCGACTGCGGTGACGTCGCGCAACCGTCAGCGATTCACAAGCCCTGCGGATCAGCTTACTAGCGGCCTCGAATTGGGGAGGCTCCATGAAAACAGCAGCCTTTGCCGGAATCGCCACAGCGGTTGCGATCAGCCTTGGCGGCTGTGGCGCACCGCCCAAGGAAGCCGTAGCGGACGTGGCCACGTTCCTGCGGGCGTTGCAGGGCCAGGAACCCATGGCCTTGGAGGCCCGCATCGACCGTCTGTCGCTGCGCGCAGACCTGAAGGGTCAATTGCTGCGGTTGCCGGAAGTGCGCGCCCTTGAACAGCAGTTGGGCGGATCGGTGGGCGAAGCGACCATTGACCGCATGCTTTCGCCAGAGGCCTTCAAGGCGCTGGGTGTCCGAAATGGCCTACTGCCGCAGCCCGGAGACCTGGGGGCGATCCGGTCGCGGCTGAAGGTTCTGGCGGCGGGGCGGATCTGCCTGCGCGGCCCAGACAGGCGCGACTGTCTTTTTACCTTTGCCCGCCAGGACAGGGCCTGGAAGCTAGTGGGCGTACGCGCGCCTGAGGTGACGTCACCGGCGCTACAGGCGTCCTGACCCGCGAAAGGACCACGCCCATGCTGCTTCACCTGTCGACCTGGCAAGAGATCGAGGACGTTCTCAAAACCTCGCAGACGGTGGTCATTCCCATCGGCTCAAATGAACAGCACGGTCCAACTGGCCTGTTAGGCACCGACTGGCTTTGCCCCGAGATCATCGCCCATCACGCGGAAAAGTCCGCGGACATCCTGGTGGCGCCCACGTTCAATATCGGAATGGCGCAGCATCACCTGGGCTTTCCCGGCACAATTGCACTCAGACCCTCAACCTTCATGGCGGCGATCGCCGACTGGGCGCTCAGCCTGGCGGCCCATGGCTTCACCAGACTCTACTTCCTCAACGGCCACGGGGGAAACGTCGCCACCATCGAGGCCGCCTTCTCCGAACTCTACGCCGAGGCCAGCTTCGCTCGACAGCCGCGCGGCTTCGCCTGCCGCCTGAAGAACTGGTGGGATTTAAGAGGCGTCATGCCCCTTGCCCAGCGCCAGTTCCCCACCGGCCATGGCAGTCACGCGACACCATCGGAAATCGCAATCACCCAGTGGGCCTATCCGGACCATATCAAGGCCGCAAACTATGCCCCGCAGATCGCGCCTACGGGCCCCATCCGCGAGGCCCGAGACTTCCGCGCCCGCTATCCTGACGGCCGCATGGGATCAGACCCCGGCCAAGCGACGCCGGAAAAGGGCGGCGAGTTAGTGAAGATGGCAGCCGAGGCGCTGCTGGAAGATGTGAAAGCGTTCGCGGCCGAAGTCGCCCCATAGGCGCGATCAGGCGGTCAGTACCGCCCCTTCGACGATCCGCACTGGCCAGGGCGTGAGCCGGTCGCCTTCGCAAGGGCCGACGATGCAGACCCCGTCCTGGGGGCGGAACAGCGCCCCATGACCAGCGCACAACAGTTTGTCGCCCCCACGGACCAAGTAGCGGTCGTCCATCACCGAAAGTGGCCATCCCGCATGCGGACAGGAATCCACATAGCCCCACGCCTGATCGCCCATCCGGACAACAAAGCCCGCGAACAGAGTGTCGCCCGCCCGAAACCGGAACCCCTTGGCGCCGGGATCAGCAAGATCCGCGACCGCGCAAAGTCGCACGCCAACCGCGGGTCTTGCGGGATTGTCCTGCAAGACCGACCTCAGGACCGCACGATCGCCAGGCGATAGGGCCGCACCTCGACGGAGGCGAACAGGCCGGCCTTGGCGTAAGGATCCTGAGCCGCGGTCGCCTTGGCCGCCTCGATGTCTACGGCCTCCAGCACGATCAGCGAGCCGCACATGTCGCCCTTGTCGTCCAGATAGGGCCCGGCCACGCGCACCGCTTCGCCCAGGCCGGTCAGGAACGCCACATGCGCCGGCCGCGTGGTCATGCGCAGGTCCAGCGAATTGGGCTTGTCGTTGCAGGAAATGGTGAAGGCGGGCATCCGGAATTCCTCTCAGCGTTCGGCGCGCAGGGGCCGCGATAGCAGCGTCTCGATGGCGCTGTCGACATCGGCCTCACCGGCCAGGATCGCCGCCGTGGCCTCGCAGATCGGCGCCTCCACGCCCAATCGAGCGGCAAGCGCGCGCACCGCTGGCGCCGAGGCGACGCCCTCGGCGACGGTCAACTTGCCGGCCAGCGCCTGTTCCAGGGTTTCGCCACGGCCCAGCGCCAGGCCGACGCTCATGTTGCGCGATTGCGGGCTGGAGCAGGTGAGCACCAGGTCGCCCAGGCCGCAGAGGCCCGCCACGGTCTCCGACTTTCCGCCTAGGGCAAGGGCCAGGCGGGTGAGTTCGGCGAAACCGCGGGTGATCAAGGCTGCATGGGCGCTGCGGCCAAGGCCGCGGCCCTCGACAATGCCGCAGGCGATCGCCAGCACATTCTTCACCGCGCCCCCAGCCTCGGCGCCGACAAGATCCGGAGCCCAGTAGGGGCGGAAGGCGGGGCTCGCGATCGCCTTGGCGAGGGTCTGGCCGAGACCAGCGTCCGCACAGGCCAGGGTCACCGCCGTAGGCAGGCCGCGCGCCACCTCGCCGGCGAAGCTCGGCCCCGACAACACCGCTGGCGCGGCCGAGGGAAGTACGTCGGCTAAAACCTCGCTCATGAGTTTCAGCGTGCCCTGCTCCACGCCCTTGGAGCAGAGCAGCATGGGAACGCCCCGCCGGGCGTGCGGCGCAAAGGCGGAAAGGCTCGACCGCACGTGCTGCGCCGGCGAGACATTGAGGATCAGGTCGCAGGCTGTCAGGTCGCCAAACTCGCCCGTAGCAGCGACGCCGGCGTCCAGCTTCACGCCCGGCAGAAAGGTCGGATTCTCCCGATCCCGGTTGATCGCCGCCACCACCTCCAGCTCCCGCGCCCAGAGGATAGTGGAAAGCCCGGCCCGCGCGCAGACTAGAGCCAGCGCCGTACCCCAGGCGCCGCCGCCGATGACGCCAGCTGTTTTCATGCCTTGGCTCCCTTGCGCCCGGCGGGATGGGTGGGCCGGTTCGCGGCGGCCGCTTCGTCCAAGGGCCAGCGCGGCCGGGCTACCGCGTCAAGCCCATCCACCATGCCCGCCGCCAGCCGTTCCGCACCCACCAGCGCGATCATGGCGGCATTGTCGGTGCAATAGGCCAGCGGCGGCGCGGTGAACGAAAAGCCGCGCGCCGCGGCCGTCTCTTCCAGCCGCGCCCGCACCGCGCGGTTTGCGGCCACGCCGCCGGCGACGACAAAGCGCAGCGCGCGGCCTTCGTGATCTCGGGCGTACTGTACCATCGCCCGGTCGGTGCGTTCGGCCAGTTGGCGGGCTATGGCGGCCTGGACGGCGCTGGCTAGGTCGCGGCGCTCAACATCGCTGATTACGGTTTCCGCGAGCCGTGCAGCTGCGGTCTTCAGACCGGAGAACGAAAAATCGCAGCCCGCCCGCCCAAGCAACATCCGCGGCAACTCAAAGCGGCCCGGATCACCGCCTTCCGCCAGCCGCTCCAGCGCCGGCCCGCCGGGATAGCCCAGTCCCAGGGCCTTGGCGATCTTGTCGAAGGCCTCGCCGGCGGCGTCATCAATGGTGGTTCCCAACCGCCGGTGAGCGCCGACGCCCGCCACCGCCAACAGTTGGCAGTGCCCACCGGAGACCAGCAATAGCAGAAACGGATAGGGCAGGTCGGCCCCGAGTCGGGCCGAAAGCGCATGGCCTTCCAGGTGGTTGACCGCCACCAGCGGCAGACCTCTGGCCAGGGCCACCGCCTTGCCGAAGCTCAAACCCACCATGACCCCGCCCACCAGTCCGGGGCCAGCGGTGGCTGCGATCCCGGTAAGGTCGGCGTATTCGACGCCCGCCGCCGCCATGGCCTCAGCGGTGACGAGGTCGATCACCTCGACGTGGGCGCGCGCGGCGATTTCCGGCACCACGCCGCCATAGGGGGCGTGATCGGCGATCTGGCTGGCGACGATCGAGCTCAGCACCTCCACCCGGCCGTCGGCGGAGCGGCGCACCACGGCTGCGGCCGTCTCATCGCAGCTGGTCTCCAGGCCAAGAATCAGTTGGGCGCTCAGGGTGCGGCTCCGGTTGCCGGGGGGCTCCGGGTCCTGTAGCAGGCGAGCCTCATCCGCATCGAGGTAGACCGAGCGCCGTGCCCACGCAACCGCCCGTCCGGATCGGCGCCCGCGGGTCCAAGCTGTCCCGCGCCCAGGCCGGCCTTATGCAGCGCCGGATCGCCATGGCCCTTGGCGCTGATCCGCAGGACGCCGAACGCGTCGCGCCCCTGGTGATCATCACCACCACCGGCGACCGGGTTCAGGACCGCCGGCTGCTGGAGATCGGCGGCAAGGGCATGTTCACCAAGGAGATCGAGGAGGCCCTGCTCGACGGCCGCATCGACTGTGCGATCCACTCCATGAAGGATATGCCGACCGCCTCGCCTCCGGGCCTGTGCATCGCCGCGATCCCGGAACGCGAAGACCCCCGCGACGCCTTCCTTTCGCCCCAGGCCGAACGCCTGGAGGATCTTCCTCGGGGCGCAATTCTCGGCACCGCTTCCCTGCGGCGGCAAGCCCAGGCGCTGCACCGCCGCCCGGACTTGGTTGTGCGGATGCTGCGCGGCAATGTGGACAGCCGCATCGCCAAGCTGGCCGCCGGTGAAGCCGATGCCATCCTGCTGGCCGCCGCGGGCCTGAACCGGTTGGGCCTCGGTCATCTGGCGCAGAGCTATCTGGATCCTCAACTCTTCCCTCCGGCTCCGGGCCAGGGCGCACTGGCCATCCAGACCCGAGAGGCACAGGGCGGCGCGGACTGGATCAGCGCCCTGCATGACGCCCCTACGGCGCTCGCCGTCACCGCCGAACGCGGCGCCCTGGCCGCCCTGGAAGGTTCCTGCCGCACGGCGATCGGCGCCCATGCGCGCCTGGAAGCGGGTCGCCTGAAGCTGATCGTCGAGGCCCTATCCCCCGACGGGCGCCTATGTTTCCGTCGCGAAGCCGACGCCGAGATCGCCACCGCAGTCGATCCGCTCGCCGCCGCCCATGACCTTGGCGCGGCCCTGGGCGCCGCCATCGGCGCAGAAGCCGGCGACGCCATCGCCCTGCCCGATTGACGCGGGCCGCCATCACGCCAAGTTGTGCGCCATGAAGCGCGTCTGGATCACCCGCGCCCAGCCTGGCGCAGACGCCACCGCGGCGAGGCTGCGCGCATTGGGCCATGAGCCGGTGATCGCGCCGCTGCTCGCCGCAGCGCCCATCGGCGAGGGTCCGATCGACCTTTCCGGCGTGGCCGCTCTGGCCTTCACCAGCGCCCTTGGCGTGGCGGCCTTCGCCGCTCGGTCCAAAACGCGCGCCCTACCGGTGTTCACCGTAGGCGCGGCCACGGCCCGCGAAGCGCGGGAATCAGGATTTTCACAAGTCAACGCATCCGACGGCGATGTCGCGGCGCTGGCTCGACTGATCCTGGGGCGGAAACGGAGCCTGCCGGGCGTGGTGCTTCACCCCGGCGCCGTCGAACTAGCCGGCGACCTTTCGGGCGAGCTGCAGGCGGGCGGGATGGAGGCCCGACGGCTGGCAATTTACGCCACGCGCGTCATGGATCCGGGAGCTGACCTGCTGGCCACTCTGTCCGGCCTCGACATCGTCCTTGTCCATTCCGCCAAAGGGGGGCGGGCGCTTGCCGGCGTCATTGAACGCCACCCTGCGCCTGCCCTCGTAGCTCTGGGAATCTCGCCCGCGGCCCTGCGGCCCTTGGCGAACGCGCATCTAGCCGTCAAGCTGGCCGCGCCGCGCCCCACCGAAGCGGCGCTGCTCGAGCTGATTGACCACCGGCCATGACCGCAACCGCAGACCCGCCGCCGCCGAACTCCAAGGCCTACCGCAAGAAGCGGCTGTTGGGGCCGGGCTTCTGGCTCATGATCATCTTCAGCCTCGTCTGTGTCACTGCTGGTGCGGTGGTGGCTGTCTATGGGCCCAGGCTGTTCGCTGACCTCAGGAGCCGCACGCCCGCCGCCAAGGGTGTCGGCCTGTTCAACCCGCCCGCCGTGCCGTTCGCGCAGCAACCCTCGATTCCGCCTGCGCCTTCGACACAAACGGCGAACACCGCCGGCGGCGTGATCCTTGACGCCTCTTCTGACCTGGCGCAGCGTCTGGTCCGGCTCGAGGCGACAGAAGCGCGGCTGGCTGACACCGCCTCGGCGTTGCAGGCAGTGGCCGCTCTGTCCGACGCCGCCCGCGGATCCCAGCCCTTCGCCCAGGCCCTTAAGCCTCTGGCTGGACGGCCGGCGCTCGCCGCGGATATCGCTGCGCTCAGGCCGTTGGCCGCAACCGGAGCGCCCAGCCGCGCAGCCCTCGCCACGGGTTTTGCAAAATACGCGGCTTTGGCAGCAGGCGCCGGCCGCCTCCCGGCCGACAACGCCGGCCTGCTGGGTCAGGCCCGCTACGCCATCGGGCGTATCATTAGCGTGCGCCAGGTCGGCCCCGCGCCGGGCGGCGGCCTCGATGCGGTGCTTGGACGCGCCGAGGCGCTGGCCGCAGATGGGGACGTCGAGGCGGCGCTTGCGAGTTTGCAGGCGCTGCCGCCGGCTGCGCGCGACGCCATGGCGCCATGGCGGGACAAGGCGGCGCGGCGCGTCGAGGCGGATCGGCGGATCGGCGAACTGCGCAATCGGGTGCTGGCCGACCTCCCCGCCACCGCAGGGGCCCCCCGATGATCCGCGCCGCCCTGGTCGTACTGTTGGCGGCGGCGATCGCCGTCACCGCGTTGGCGCTGCTCGGCGTACCGGGAACCGCCAGCCTCGTGTGGTTGGGCTGGCGGATCGACACTTCGGCAGCGGCCGCTGTCCTGATCACCAGCGCCCTTGCCCTTGTCGCCATGATTCTTTGGCGGCTGATTCTCTGGCTGGCCGATACGCCCCGCAGAGCTGCCCGAGCCAGGGCGGAAACTCGCCGCCGTGAGGCCGCCGACGTTCTGGGTCGGGGCTTCCTGGCGGTAGCGGCGGGCGACGGACCCGAAGCGCGCCGGCTGGCCCAAGTCGCTGCCGGCCTCGCAGAGGATTTCCCCGGCCTCGTGCGCGTACTCGCCGCCCAATCGGCCGAAGCCGCCGGGGATCGCACCGCCGCCCAGACCGCCTACGCCGCCATGCTGGGTTTTCCCGAGATGCGTCTTGCCGGTCACCGCGGCCTGATGCTGCTGGCCCGGGACCAGGGCGATGCCGCGGCGGCGGCCAACCACGCGGAAGCGGCCTTCGGTCTCGCCCACACGGCCTTTTGGGCCTGGCGGGCGGTGCTGGAGTCTAAACTCGCCGCCGCGGATTGGGCCGCGGGCCTGGCGCTCACCAAACAGGCGCTGGACCGCAAGGTGATCGCCCCCATCGTCGCCGAGCGCGCCCGTGCGGCACTGCTGGCGGCCTCGGCGGCGGCTGTCGACGGCGCCGCCGACCCCAAGCTACGCGTCCAGGCCCTGGATCAGGCGAGCGAAGCGGCCAAGTTGCAGCCGGGCTTCGCGCCGGGCGTGGTCATGGCCGCCCGCTTGCTGGCCGCCGACGGCAAGGCTGCGCGGGCTGCCGGAGTCCTGGAAGGCGCCTGGAAGGCCGCGCCCCACCCGGCCCTATGGCTGGCCTACCGTGATCTGCGCGGGGACGAGACACCCGTCCAGCGCGGCGCGCGACTGGCCGCGCTGGCTGCAAAGAACCCGGATTGCCGGGAAAGCCGCATCCTGCAGGTGGAGCGCGCACTGATCGCCCGCGACGCCGCGGCCGCCCGGAGCGCGGTAAAGGCGCTGGAGACTGAGCCCCTCACCGCGCGGCTTGCCGCGCTGTTCGCCCGCGCTGCCCAGGTCGCCGGGTCCCAGGACGAGGCGCGCATGTGGACCGCCAAAGCCCATGACGCACCCCTCGAACCTGACTGGTCTGACCTCGACCCTGAAGGCCGCGCCTTCGCCTACCAGCCCGCCGACTGGGCTCGGCTGATCAGCGCCTTCGCGGAATCGGGAAACCTCATCCATCCCCGCCTGGAGCGCCAGGAGCGGATGCTGGGGCAATTGCCGGCGCTCCCAGCCCAGGCCCTGGAAAGCGCTCGCTTCGCCGCCGCCGCCGAGACCGCTCCGGTGCTCTACCCCGAAACCGAACCGGAACCCGGCGACGACTAGGACGCTTGGCTCGGGCCTCGACCTCCGCTAAATAGGCCGCCCCCTGCCAAAACACGCAGGCGGGCCGCTTTAGCTCAGCTGGTAGAGCACATCATTCGTAATGATGGGGTCAGGTGTTCGAGTCACCTAAGCGGCACCATTTCCTCAGGTTGGCTTCGCCTATGGACCGCCTGCGCTGCGGCTTCACCCGGAATTAGCGCTGTCGATCCAATATTCCCCTCAAGAACCAGTGGGGAGTTCGCCATGCGGTTGATGACGGTCGGTGAGGTCGAGATCCGGCCCGACGATCTGGCGTTCGTCCACCCGCGCGGGGCGGCGGCGGCTATCGCCCTGGCTTTCGCAGCAGCGGGAATGGCGTCTGCCTGGTTCGCCGCCCAAGCTGAATTTCCCCCTGGCTGGTGGATCGCCGGCGTTATCGCCGTGATGCTGCTGGTCACCCGAAGGATGGTGACGGCCCGCTACCAGCCGACCAACTGGCTCGCCCGGGTGGGCCCAAGCGGCGTCTATCTGCAATACCGCTCTTACCTGAACCACCGCCTGCCGCCGCAGGACCGCACCGTCGTCTTCCTGCCATTCGCCGAGATTCGCGCCGCCCGGCGGGTGAGCGAAACCCGGCGCACGCCGGACAGCGACGGCGGAACAGTGACCCGGCGCCTCACCTGGGCGGAACTGCGCCTACAGGGCGACCTGACGGCTCTGCGCGAGGCTCTGGCGGAGGAGCACAGACGACGGCCGGCCCGCGGCGGGCTGTGGCTCGATTATCCGTTGCGAATTACGGCGGAGGCGGCGCTGCAGGTGCGCTGGGACGTCACCCCCGGCGTGGAGCGATTCCTACAGGCGTTGGGATCACACGCCATTGTCGAGCCGTCCAGGGTCACAAACACCGATTTCGACTGGATCGATAGCCTATCCGCTCAAGACCAGCGATTGCGCCTCATCGACCTCGTCCAGGCCGGCGACTCCCTCACGGCCATCCGGCTTGCGCGGAAGATCCACGGCTTCAGCCTCGCTGAGTCCAAGGATTTCGTCGAGAGCCTGGGGCGCTGAGCCTCACCGCACCCGCAGCCAGTCCAGCAGCGCCACGGCGTTGTTGCGCGCCTCGTCCTTGGCGGCGAACAGCAGGGTGACGACGGCCGCATCGGCCTGCGCAAGCGCCCCAAGCGCCGACTGGGCCGCCTCGCCCTTCAGCTCCTCCGCATAGGCGGCGGTGAACGCCTCCCAGCCGTCCGGGTCCCCGTGAGCCTGCCTTCGCAAGGCGTGACTGGGCGCAATGTCACGCAGCCACAGATCCACCCCCGCCTCGGCCTTGGTCAGTCCCCGCGGCCACAACCGGTCCACCAGAACCCGCAAGCCGTCGTCGGGCGCCGCCGGCGCATAGACCCGCTTCAGGCGATAGCTTTTTGCAGATCCGCCCTGGCGCGCGCGCATGGCCTGCTCCTGTTCCCCGGACCCCCCCGGTCGAGAAGTCTCTTCCCATCGCGCCCAGAGACCGCAAGATGGGCCATGATCGAATCTTTGCCAGACAAATATCTGCAGGTGCGCAGCCTCGTGACGGCGCAGGGCGAGCTTGAGCTGTCGCTTGCCGAAACGCCGATCCCCCAATTGCAGCCGAACCAGGTGCTGGTGCGGGTGGATGCATCGCCCATCAATCCCTCCGATCTGATGCTCTTCCTGGCCGGCGCGAACCCCGAAGACCTGCGGGCGGAGGGAACGCCCCAACGGCCGGTGGTCCGCGGGCCCCTGTCGGAAGCGGCCATCGCCCGGGCCGCCGGCCGCGTCGGCCTGAACCTCACCGCCGGCAACGAAGGCGCAGGCGTTGTGGTGGCGGCGGGCGCGCAGGCGCAGGCGCTGATCGGCCGCACCGTGGCCGCCGGAGTCGGTGGGATGTTCACCCAATACCGGGTGGTGAAGGCCGCGAACTGCCTCGTGCTGCCCGGCGACGTCACCGCGCAGGAGGGCTGCGCGGCCATTGTCAACCCCACCACCGCGCTGGGCATGGTGGAGACCATGCGCCTGGATGGCCATTGCGCCCTGGTCCACACCGCAGCCGCCTCCAGCCTGGGCCAGATGCTGCATCGCCTTTGCCAGGCCGATGGCGTCGAGCTTGTGAACATCGTGCGCCGCCCCGCCCAGGCAGCCCTGCTGCGCGCGCAAGGCGCGCGTTGGGTGTGCGATTCTAGTGACCCCGGCTTCGAAGCGGCGCTGATTCACGCCCTGTCGGAGACCGGCGCCACCGTCGCCTTCGATGCGATCGGCGGCGGCGAAATGGCCGGCCGGATGCTCGCGGCCATGGAGGCGGCCGTGAACGCCCGCACCCCCGAATTCGCCCGCTACGGCTCGCCGGTGCATAAGCAGGTCTATATCTACGGCGCGCTCGATGACGGGCCGACAGTGTTCACCCGCGATTTCGGCTGGGCCTGGAGCTTAGGCGGATGGTCCATTCCGGCCTTCACCGGCAGGATCGGCGAGGACGCGGCCCAACGTCTGCGCCAGCGCATGGTCGCGGAGCTGCGCACGACCTTCGCCACAGCCTTCACCCGTTCGCTGGCCCCGGCGGAAATGCTGGATCCGGCCAACATAGCCGCCTACGCCGCCCTGGCCACCGGCGAGAAGTTCATGCTGAAGCCGCACGGATAGCGGCAACGGCCTACTCTGCCGGATCCTCCGGGCTGAGCGGGCTCTCGGCCAACTGCACCAGATACTGGC
The DNA here is from genome assembly GCA_947475415.1 of Caulobacteraceae bacterium. Classification (GTDB taxonomy): domain Bacteria; phylum Pseudomonadota; class Alphaproteobacteria; order Caulobacterales; family Caulobacteraceae; genus Phenylobacterium. The sequence continues at coordinate 35,999 of CANJLH010000010.1, read as the reverse complement.
CATACTCGCTCTTGGCCTGGGCCCGGCCGAGCGCGGCCAATTGGCTGCGGTCGATCCAACCCTTGCGGAACGCCACCTCCTCGACGCAGCCGATGCGCAGCCCCTGGCGCTGTTCCAGCGTGCGGATCAGTTCGCCGGCCTGGATCAGGCTGTCGTGGGTGCCGGTATCCAGCCAGGCGAAGCCGCGGCCCAGCAACTGAACTTGCAGATCTCCCTCTTCCAGGTAGCGTTGGTTGAGTGCGGTGATCTCCAGTTCGCCGCGGGCCGAGGGCTTGAGCTCGCGGGCGAAGGTGCTGGCGCGCCCATCGTAGAAATAGAGCCCGGTCACCGCGTGGTTCGATTTCGGCTTCGCGGGTTTTTCCTCGATGTTGAGGGCGCGCCCGTTCGGACCCAGTTCCACCACGCCATAGCGCTCCGGATCCTGAACGGTATAGCCGAACACCGTTGCGCCGTTCGTCTGTTGCGACGCCTCGCGCAGAAGGCCGCCGAAGCCCTGACCGAAAAAGATGTTGTCGCCCAGGATCATGATCGAAGGCTCGCCGCCCACGAAGTCCTCCCCCAGGATATAGGCCTGAGCTAGGCCATCGGGCTTTTCCTGGATGATATATTCAAACGAGACGCCCAGTTGCGAACCATCGCCAAGGAGACGCCGGAACCCCGGCTGATCCTCAGGCGTGGTGATGATTAGGATTTCCCGCACTCCCGCCAACAGCAGCACCGAGATCGGATAATAGATCATCGGCTTGTCGTAGATCGGCAGCAATTGCTTGGAGACCGCCAGCGTCAGCGGGTGCAGACGGGTGCCGGACCCGCCGGCCAGAACGATACCTTTTCTCACACCACCGCCCTCGGCTCGGATTGCAGTTGGCTGATAACCTCGGCCAGGGGTTCGCGCCAGGGCCTAGGCGACAGACCGAACACCTGCTCTAGTCGCCTGGTGTCCAGTTCGGTGTTCAGCGCCCGGCGCGCCGCGGCGGGAAAGGCGCTGGTGGGTACGGGCTCGATTTCAGGCGCCGGCCGATCGGGCCAGGCCAACTGGAAAATCGCCGCCGCCATCTCCACGCGACTGGTCACGCCGGCGTTGGCGAAATGCAGTCGGCCCCATTCCGGCGCGCCTGCCGGCGCGGCGGCGAACCTAGCGGCGTGACCCAGTATGAAGTCCGCCACGTCGCCGGCCGCCGTAGGCCGGGCGCGCTGGTCATCCACCACTTTCAGAGTCGGATTGGTCTGCGCCAGTCGCAGCATCAGGTGCAGGAAATTTGATCCGTGGGTGGAGAACACCCAGGAAATCCGGATAACCGCCGCGCGTCGGGCGTTGGCAAGAACGGCCTCTTCCCCCGCCAGCTTGGAGGCGCCGTAGACATGCGGCGGCCCGACGGGATCATCCTCAGCATAAGCGCCAGCCTTGGCGCCGGAGAACACCATGTCGGTGGAGATATGGATCAGCGGCAGGTCGCGGGCGGCGCAGGCCCGCGCCATGGCCTCTGGCCCATAGGCGTTGACTGCATAGGCCTGATCCGCCTCGCTCTCGGCCTTGTCTACGGCTGTATAGGCGGCGGCGTTGAGCACCAGGTCTACATCCCCCGCCCGCTCAACCGCCCGGCGCACCGCAGACGCATCGGCAAGATCCACATCAGCCCGCGAGAGCGCGCGCACTCTGCCGTCGCCCCGGACCAGAACCTCCCGGGCCAGCTGGCCGGTGGCGCCGAACATCAGGATCCGGCCGCTCACCCCTTCACCAGGCCCAGCCGTTCGGAGTGGAAGCCCCGGTCGCGGATCCCCTGCCACCAGTCGCGGTTCTCCACATACCAGCGCACGGTGTCTTTCAGTCCGTCGGCGAGGTCGCGCCTGGGCGACCAGCCCAGCTCGTCGCGCAGCCGGCTGGCGTCGATGGAATAGCGGAAGTCATGACCGGGCCGGTCGGTGACCAAGGTGATCTTGTCCGCATGCGGCGTGTTGGCCGGCGCGAGTTCGTCCAGGTTGGCGCACAAAGTCCGCACCACCTCGATGTTACGCTGGGTGGAATCGCCCCCCACCAGATAGGTCTCCCCCAGACGTCCCTTTTCCAGCACCAGCAGCAGGGCCTCGGCGTGGTCGTCCACATGCAGCCAGTCGCGCACCTGGCGGCCGTCACCGTAGACCGGGATGTCCTTGCCCTCCAGCGCCCGCAGGATCACCATCGGGATCAGCTTTTCGGGAAACTGATAGGGTCCGTAATTGTTGGCGCAGTTGGTCAGCACCACCGGCAGCTTGAAGGTCCGCCCCCAGGCCCGCACCAGATGATCCGCCCCGGCCTTGGACGCCGAATAGGGGGAGTTGGGATCATAGGGGGTGGTTTCATGGAACGCGCCTTCCTCGCCCAGCGCCCCGAACACCTCGTCGGTGGAGACCTGATGGAATCGGAACGCCGCTTTGGCCGCCCCTTCAAGTCCCGACCAATATCGCCGCGCGGCCTCCAGCAGGGCGGCGGTGCCCAGCACATTGGTGCGCACGAAGATCAGCGGATCCTCGATCGCCCGGTCATTGTGGCTCTCTGCCGCCAGATGCATCACCGCGTCCGGCCGGTGCTCGGCGAACACCCGGTTCATGGCGTCGAGATCGGCCACGTCGGCCTTCACAAACGCGTAGCGGGCGGAGCGCGCGACGCTCGCCACATTCTCCAGGCTTGCCGCATAGGTCAGCGCATCGAGGTTCACCACCTCGTGCCCATCGGCGATGGCGCGGCGGACCACCGCCGATCCGATGAACCCGGCCCCGCCAGTGATCAGGAGTTTCATGCGGCCTTTTGGGCTGAATTGAAGAGCACGCGCCTCTTAGCCTGAATCTGGGCCGCCTCAAGGCGTCGTTTGGTCTCGGCCGCCCCGCTGTCAGATCACTGTTGGCCCGTTGGGCAGCACCGAGGTGATCATCCGCCCGCAGTCTCGGCGCGCTTATATGCGGTCAAGACGGGCGCGAAGGTGGGGATAATCCGCAGCTCCGCGAGGCAAGTGCGCCACCAGCTTCAGTGGAAACTCCATTACAATGTCAGCGGCGCTGAACGCCGCGCCGGCGAAATGGGGCCGCCGCTTCAAAAAGTGGCGGAGGTTCAGGCGGCGTTGTCGAGTCCCCTTCGCCCTGGAGAAGGGGAAGGGCATCAGACGTGAACCCCGCACACCCAGGATCAGCTCTACCTGAGTTCCGTGCGATGGAGGCCACGCCTGCAGGTGTTGCGTAGTTATTTCGCATTGCAGGCCAGAGCGCCGCAAGCCTATGAACGCACCGCCAAGCCGCGCCACCGCGCCGAAGGAGGCCATGCGTGGACGCCGCATCGAACGACGCATCGGATTCGCCGCCCCCGACCGGGCGTAAGGCCCCGGTCAGACCCGACCTCACCACCGGACCGATTGGGCGAACGCTGCTGCTGTTCTCCCTGCCGGTACTTGGCGCGAACGTGCTTCAGTCCGTCAACGGTTCCGCCAATGCGGCGATCGTCAGCCACGTCCTGGGCGAGGCGGCGCTGGCCGCGGTCTACAGCGCCAACCTGATCCTGTTCCTGGTGCTGGGTGCGGGCTTTGGCGCCACGATGGCCGCCAACCTGATGATCGGCCAGGCGTTTGGTTCGAAAAACCTCACCCTGGCCAAGGAGGTCGTCGGCACCGCCACCACCTTCTTCGCCGTCGTCTCCCTGGGCATGGGCTTGTTTGGCTTCCTGGCTGCTCCCACCGTTCTGGACATGGTGCAGACGCCTCCGGACGTGCGCGCCGACGCAATCGCCTACCTGCGCATTGTCTTCGTGTCGGTGCCGTTCATGTTCTTCTTCACCTTCCTGATGATGGCTATGCGGGCGGTCGGCGACTCGCGTACGCCGTTCTGGTTTTCCCTGATCTCGGTGATCCTGGGGGTGGGCCTCAATCCGTTGTTGATCCTGGGGGTTGGGCCGCTGCCGCGCCTCGGCATCATGGGGTCCGGCGTGGCCACCTTGATCGCTCAGGCCATCACCCTGGCGGCGATGATCTACTACCTCCACCGCACCGAAAGCCTGCTGGTGCTGAAGCGTGAGGACTGGCGGCTCTTGTCTCCCGACTGGAGCCTGGTGCGCGCCCTGGTCGCCAAGGGCTTTCCCATGGGGATCCAGATGATCGTCATGTCCAGCTCCGCCGTGGTGATGATCGGCCTAGTGAATAAGTACGGCTCGCACATGGCCGCGGCCTATGGCGCGGCCAACCAGTTCTGGGTCTATGTGCAGATGCCGGCCATGGCCCTGGGCGCGTCGGTATCGTCCATGGCGGCGATCAATGTCGGCGCTGGGCGCATGGACCGGGTGACCCGGATCGCCTGGGTGGGGTCAATCACCGGCTGCATAGCCACGGCGCTTCCGATCGTTGTGATCTATCTCTTTGAGCCCTGGCTGATGCGGCTGTTTCTGCCCGCCGCCAGTCCCGCGACGCCACTGGCGCTTCACATCAACACGATCGTCCTGTGGGGGTTCATCCCCTTCGGGATCACCTTCGTGCTGACCAGTGTGGTGAGGGCCACCGGGGCGGTCTGGGCGCCGCTGATCGGCATGACCATCGGCATGTGGGTGGTGCGGGTGCCCTTCGCCGCGGCCCTGGCGCCGTGGATGGGCGCCAACTCCATCTGGTGGAGTTTTCCCTTCGGCGCCTTGGCTTCGGCGATCTTCGCCTTCAGTTTCTACCGCTGGGGCGGGTGGCGCAAATCCAAGTTGTTCGAAACTCGGGCCGACGTAACGCCCTGAAGGCTGGCCGCACCCCCGTCCCCCGCGCTAAGATTGACCGCGACGAACGGAGTAACCCATGAACGCCCCAGTCCTGACCCCCGGCGGCAAGATCGACGACACCATGCCCATCGTGCCCGTACGGGTCGCCGTCCTAACCATATCCGACACCCGCGATGCGGAAAACGACACATCAGGCGATCTGTTGGCTGGCCGTGTCACTGGCGCCGGCCATGAGCTCGCCGGCCGCGCCATCGTCACCGACGACATCGGCGCCATTCGCACCCAGGTGAAGGCCTGGGTTGCGTCCAAGACAGTGGACGCAATCGTCACCACCGGCGGCACCGGCATCACCGGCCGCGACGTGACGCCGGAGGCGGTGCGCCCGCTGTTGGACAAGGAAATCGACGGCTTTTCGGTGGTGTTCCATCTGGTCAGTTACCAGTCAGTGGGCCTGTCGACCCTGCAGTCTCGGGCCCTGGCCGGCATCATCGACGGCGTGTTCATCTTCTGCCTGCCCGGCTCCAACGGCGCGGTGAAGGACGGCTGGGACAAGGTCATCGCCGCCCAACTCGACAGCCGCCATGGACCTTGCAACATGGTGGAGCTGATGCCCCGCCTGCTGGAAAGGTGAGCCGGCTCACCCACATCGACGCGGCCGGCCGCGCCCGCATGGTGGACGTGTCCGAAAAGACCATCACCGCCCGCGAGGCTATCGCCGCGGGTTTCGTGCGGATGTCCCCTGAGACCCTGGCGCTGGCGGTATCGGGCCAGGGCAAGAAGGGCGACGTGCGCGCGGTGGCCGAGATCGCCGGCGTCATGGCCGCCAAGCGGACCGCTGACCTGATCCCACTCTGCCACCCGCTGGCGCTGTCCAAGGTCGAGGTCTCGGTAGAGCCGGCCGATGGCGGCATGGCGGTGACCGCCAAGGTGCGCACAACTGGCCAGACCGGAGTGGAGATGGAGGCGCTCACCGCCGTCTCCGTGGCCTGCCTCACACTCTATGACATGCTCAAGGCCGCCGAGAAGGGCATGGTTATCGAGGCAGTGCGTCTGCTCGAGAAGTCCGGCGGCGCCTCTGGGGACTGGCGCGCGTCATGAAGTTGCTTCCGGTCGACGTGGCTCGAACGCGGATGCTCGGCAAGATCGAGGCCCTGGGGCAGGAGGACGTTCCCCTGGCCCAGGCGATCGGCCGTGTTTTGGCCGAGGACATCGCCGCGGCCCGCGACCAGCCGCCGTTCCGGGCCTCGGCCATGGACGGCTGGGCCCTGCGATCCGCCGACGCCCCGGGCGCCTTGCGGATCGTCGGTGAGAGCGCCGCCGGCCAAGGCTACGCGGCGGCGCTTGGCCCCGGCGAGGCGGTGCGCATCTTCACCGGCGCGGCGGTCCCGGCCGGCGCCGACACCGTGGTGATCCAGGAGGATGCCGAGCGCCAGGGCGAAACTGTCAGCGTTCCCGCCTCCGCCCCGGGCGCCAACGTTCGCCCCGCCGGCGGTGACTTCCGCGCCGGTCAGCCGCTTTTGTCGCGGGGTGAACGCATTGATCCCTGGCGGCTGTGCCTGGCCGCCTCCGCCGGCCGCGCCGAGGTGCGCGTCTATGCCAGGCCTCGGGTGGCGCTCCTGGGCACCGGCGAGGAGATCGTGGAGGCGCCCGGCGTCCCCGGCCCGTTCCAGATTTATGACTCCGGGGCCCCGGCGTTGAAGGCCATGGTCGAGTCCTGGGGGGGCTTCGCCACCAAGGCCAAGCCCGTGCGCGACGACCTGGACGCCACCATCGCCGCCCTCAGCGCCGCCGACGCCGACCTGATCGTGACCGTCGGCGGCGCCAGCGTCGGCGATCACGATCTGGTACGCCTCGCCGCGGAGGCCCTGGGCCTGACCCTCGAAGTGGCCAGCGTCAATGTGCGCCCCGGCAAGCCAACCTTCTTCGGCGTGCTCGGCGACGGCCGCCGCCTGCTGGGCCTGCCCGGAAATCCGGCGTCGGCCTTCGTCTGCGCCGAGCTGTTTCTGAAACCTATCCTCGCCGCCTATCAGGGCGCCGACCTGGCCCCGCGCCTCACCTCCGCCCGCGTCGCCGAGCCGCTAGGCGCCAACGGACCGAGGGAACATTGGATGCGCGCGCGCCTGGACTTCGACGCAGGCGCGGTCACCGTGCGCCCCTACCGCGACCAGGATTCCTCCCTGGTGACAGTGTTCGCCGCCGCCAACGCCTTACTGCGGCGTCCGGCGGGCGCGCCCGCCGCAGCGCCGGGCGACCTTGTCGACGTGCTGCCGCTCAGCCGGGGATGACCGGCGCCAGCGCCTTCAGCCGTTCGGCCATCACCTCGCCGATCACTGACACCGCCACCTCCCAGGGCGCCTTGCCGCCCACCGGCAGGCCGATCGGGGCGTGCAGGCGGCCGATCGCCGCATCAGTGACACCGGCCGCCTTCAACCGCGCCACCCGCTCGGGCAGCCGCGCCCGCGCGCCCAGCAGGCCCACATAGGACGCTGGCGACGGCAAGGCGACGCGCAAGGCGGCCTGATCGGTCTCCAGGTCGTGGGTCGCCACCGCGATCGCCGTCCATGGGTCGACCCCGATAGCCGCCAACGCCGCCGCCGGCGCCTCGCGCCGATAGCCCAATCCAGGAATCGGCGGCGAAGAGTCGGGCCCCTTGGGCCGCACAAGGGTGGTCTCCAGGCCCGACTGGGCGCCGAGCTGGGCGATGGCGAGCGCCGTTGGGTCGGAGCCGAACACCACAAGGCGGGTCACCGGATCGTGCCTGCGGCTGATCGCGCCATCCCAAGCCTGCGCTGAGCCCGGCGCGACACAGGCGCGCTTATGCCCGTCGCTGATCCAAACCACCGAGTTGCGCGCCGCCTTGGCGGCCAGCAGCGCCGCCAAGGCCGGATCGTCGGCCTCAACCTTCTCCACGAAGATCTCGATGCGGGCGCCGCACAGCAGGCGGATGTCCGGCCATGGGCTACCCTCGCCATAGACCAGGCGGCGCGGTTCGCCGTCGGACAGGCAGTCCCAGGCGTGGCTCGCCACATCCGCTTCCACGCAGCCGCCGGAGAAATAGCCCGCCGTCACGCCATCGGCGAACACCATCTGGGTCCCCGCTGGCCGCGGCCCGCCTCCCTCCACCTTGGTTAATGTCGCCAATGCCGAGGGAACGCCGGCCGCCGACGTTGCGGCCAGGGCCGGGCGCACATCGTCGGTCATTCCGAAGAGCGGCCAGTCGGGAAGGGGCTCGCGCATGATTTCGTCCTTAACCACCCATCAAGGTTACGGATACGGCTTCTTTAGGCTTCTGCGCCACCATGGGTCGCGAAAAGTTCCTCTCGCCAAAGAGCCCGCGTCCCTCATGACCTCGCCCCTCGTCAAGCTCGGACTAACATCGGGCCAACTCGGCCTCGACCAGCCCCAGCCTACCAACCGCACCCGGTCGCGTGAGGCCGAGGCCCGCGACATCCTGCAGATCGCCGCCCGCTCCAATCTGTCGGCGCTGGAGATCGCCGGCTATTCGCCCCATTCGGAAACTTTGCTCAACACGCTTCTGCCGCGGCCGAATCCGTTCCGCATCACCTTGTTCACCGCCCGGGCCGACCGGGGGCCGGACTATGTGGAAGCCGAGTTACGCGCCCAGATGCGCCGACTGGGTGTGGATCGAGTCCACGCCGTCCTAACTCCAGGCGCCTCCGAGCTGTTCGGGGTGCATGGGATGGCGCTCTGGGAGCGGCTGCAGGCGCTTCGGGACGCGGGCCTGTGTGAAAAGATCGGCATGAGTGTCTACGCCTCCGACGACCCGGTCCGGCTGGCCCGCCGGTTCCGCCCGGATATTGTCCAGGCGCCGGCGAGCCTTCTGGATCAACGGCTGCTCCTGGACGGCACCCTGGCCCGCCTGGCCGGCGTCGGCATCGAGGTGCACCTGCGCGCGATTTTCCTGAACGGCCTGTTGTTCCTGCCGCCGGACCGCGCGCCCAGCCATCTGAAGTCCGCCGCCAGTCGCATTTCCCGCGCCCGGCGCCTGATCGCCGAAGGCCGCTCCGACCCGCTGCAGGCCGCCCTGGGTTTCGCGCTCTCCCGGCCCGAGGCCGCCGTCGTCCTGGTGGGGGTCAGCTCCGCCGCCGAGATGAGCGCCGTAGTCGCCGCCGCCGCCAATCCGCCCCCGGACCTGGACTGGGACGAGATGGCCATCGACGACCCGACGGTTCTCGAACCAGGTCAGTGGGCCGCCGCCTGACCGGTTAACCCCACGCCCCGAACGGGTCGGCGAACGGCCTGGCCAGCGCCTGGGCAACCGCCGGATGGGTGATCTTGCCGGCCCAGACGTTCAGCCCCTTGGCCAGGTGGCGGTCGGTCTTCAGGGCCTCCAGACCCCTGTCGGCCAGCGCCAGGCCGAACGTCAGGGTGGCGTGCACCAGCGCCTCCGATGAGGTGCGCGGCGCCGCGCCGGGCATATTGGCCACGCAGTAGTGGACCACGCCGTCCACCACATAGGTGGGCTCCGCATGGGTGGTGGGACGGCTGGTCTCGAAGCAGCCCCCCTGGTCGATGGATACATCCACCAGCACCGAACCACGCTTCATCTTCGACAGGTGCTCGCGCTTGACCAGCTTGGGCGCCGCGGCCCCCGCCGTTAACACCGCACCGATCACCACATCAGCCTTCAGCACCTCCTCCTCCACGGCGTCCAGCGTGGAGTAGCGGGTAAGGATTCGACCAAGGAACATGTCATCCAGCACCCGCATGCGCGGGATGGAGCGTTCCAACACCACCACCTCGGCGCCCAAGCCGGCGGCCATACGCGCCGCATTCAGTCCCACCACGCCCCCGCCCAGCACGCAGATTCGCGCCGGCGGCACACCGGGCACACCGCAGAGCAGCAGACCCATTCCGCCGTTGTGCTTGAGCAGAGTCTCGCCGGCTGAGAACACCGCGATCCGCCCGGCCACCTCAGACATCGGCGCCAGCAGTGGCAGTCCGCCCGCCGCATCGGTCACCGTCTCATAGGCGATGGCCGTCGCGCCCGACGCCAGCAGCCCTTCGGCCTGATCCGGATCCGGCGCCAGATGCAGATAGGTGAACAGGATCTGGCCTTCCCTCAGCCGCTTCCATTCCGCCGCCTGCGGCTCCTTCACCTTCACAATCAGCTCGGCTTCGGCGAACACCTCCTCCGCGCCCGAGACGATGCGCGCGCCGGCCCGCTTGAAGGCCCCGTCCGTATACCCAGCGCCTGACCCCGCTCCGGCCTGGACCAGCACCTCGTGGCCATGGGTGACATATTCCCGCACCGCTGTGGGGGTGAGCCCGACACGGTATTCACCCGGCTTGATCTCCTTGGGCACGCCGACACGCATAGGAAGTCTCCTTGGATCCGATCCGCCGGAGTGGACCACGCCGCGGCCCTGGGCGCCAGGACGGGGCGCCGGCGCCCCGTCCTGGCGCCGATCCGGCCCCTCCGTTAAGATCGCCGCCCGACCCTCCAATAAGGACACAGGCCTGATGAAAATCTGGGGCGCCCGGAACGGCGGCAATCCCGTGCGGGTGGCGATCTTCCTGGAGGAGAAGGGGATCGACATCCCGTTCGAGCCGGTGGACCTGATGGGCGGCGCGCATCGGGCGGCGGACTTTCTGGTCAAAAGCCCTACCGCCCAGGTGCCGGTGCTGGAGCTGGACGACGGAACCTGCCTCTCCGAGACTATCGCCATCTGCCGCTACTTCGAGCGACTGCACCCTGAGCCACCGCTGATGGGGGTTGGGCCCCTGGACGAAGCGGTGGTGGAGATGTGGCAGCGGCGAGTGGAGTTCCTGGTCTATGGCCCGGCCCGGGAGGTGTTTCGCCATTCGGTGGCCTTCGTGAAGGCCCTGGAGCCGGTGCAGCTCGCCCCGTGGGCGGAGCTCAACCGCCCCCGGGTGGCCGCAGGCCTGGACCTGCTGGACGCCCAGCTCCGCCGGCACACCTTTGTGTCCGGCGACCAATTCACCGTCGCCGACATCACCGCCATCATGGCCTGCAACATGCTGGGCCGGATCGACATGGAGATCCCCGCCACCCTGACCGGCCTCACCCGCTGGCGAAACCAGGTGTTCCAACGGCCCAGCGTGGTCTCCGTGCTGGGCGCGCCGAAGGCGTAGGGGGCGAGCGCGGACCTGTTACACACTGAGTCGCGACGACCGCCCGAAGGCTATACGTCACTGAGACACGCCAATTCCTTTTCAAATGCGTTGCAAGCGCTGTGCGCGCCGTCCGTTGGTATTGGCATGCAGGTGGAGGGGGTGTCGCGCGGCCGTCCGATCCGCCGCGGCCTTGTCCTCGCCGCCTCCGTCACGCATAAGCCCCGCCGACGCCGCAACGAGAGGTAGGGTGGAATGTTTTCCCACATCATGATCGGAACTAACGACCTTCAGAAAGCCAAGGTGTTCTATGACTCCGTGCTCGGCACGCTGGGCGTTAAGCCGGCGACGGTGAATGGCGAGCGCATCTTCTACCGGACGCCCACCGGCACGTTCGCTGTCACCCGTCCGATCAACGGCCAGCCTGCCACCGCGGCCAATGGCGGCACCATCGCCTTTACCTGTGACTCGCCGGAACAGGGCGCCGCCTGGCACGCCGCGGGCGTCGCCAATGGCGGGGTCACCTGTGAAGACCCGCCCGGCGTGCGCGAGGGTGGCTTTGGCAAGATCTATCTGGCCTATCTGCGCGATCCGGATGGCAACAAGCTCTGTGCAATCCACCGGATGAGCTGAAGCGACGGACTTTGAAACAGCGCCTTTCGGCCCCCTACCCCAACACGCACGCCTCCATCCCGCTGCGCCGCACCGTACCGGCCGCGCGGCCGATGCGCAGGGCGCGGGTGCGGACGTAGGGGCCGGGCGCTGCAGCGCGCCACTTGAGCGGGCTGGGCAGGATGGCGGCGAGGCGGGCGGCCTGGGCGGGGCTGAGCTTGTCGGCGCCGACGCCGAAATTTTTGCGCGCCGCCGCATCCGCGCCATAGACGCCGGGGCCCCACTCGATCGAGTTCAGATAAACCTCCATGATCCGGCGCTTTCCCCACATCACCTCGATCAGTATGGTGAAATAGGCCTCCAGGCCTTTGCGCACATAGGACCGCTCGGGCCACAGGAACACATTCTTTGCGGTCTGCTGGCTGATAGTGGAGCCGCCGCGCACCTTGCCCGGCCGTCGGGCATTGTGTTTCAGCGCCTTCTCCATGGCCGCGAAGTCGAAGCCGTGGTGGTCGCAGAAGTGGGCATCCTCAGCGGCGATCACCGCGCGCACCAGGGCCGGCGAGATTTTCTGGATCGGCCGCCAGCGGCGCTCGAACCCACGGCCCTGGACCGTCCGCTCGACCATCAGATAGGTCACCGGCGGCGGCACGAAGCGGTAGAGGGCGGTAAACAGCACCGGCAGCACGAGGCCGAAGGTCACCACCAGGGCGAAGAGCCCGCGAAACAAGCGACCGAACAAGCCGCGCCTGGGCTTGGGGCGGGACGGTCGTGGTGCGGCTCTGGCGTTCAAAGGATGTCCCTGGCCTGACCCAACAGCATCTTGCTACGTCCGCTCGCCGAATCGCGTCAAGCGGATCGGCCTATCCCTCGATCTGCGCCACACCGGCGCCGCCCGCTTCATCGCCCCAAGCGACCCGGCGGCCATCGGGGGTGATCGCCACGGCGGAGATCGGCGCGCCCTTTTCATTGCGGATGCGCAGGACCTTCGAGCCGGTGACATCCAGGGCCCAGACCCGTCCGTCCTCCAGGCCGGCGGCGACTCGGGGGCCGGCGGGTGTGGCGGCCACCCGGACCACATGCGCGCCGTCCTCATGGCCCACCTCGGCGGCGGCTTTTCCCAAGGGGCCAGCGGGGCCGGTGAAGGGCCAGACCACGGCGCCGGCGGCGCCCGAGGTGGCCATGAGCTGGCCCTTGGACAGGAACGCCAGCGATCTGACCTTGGCCGGATAGCCGCCCATGCGCATGTTCTTCTCGTCGGCCACCTTCCAGCCGTGCAGCTGGTTTTCCTGCATCGACGACATCAGGAACTTGCCGTCGGGGCTCCAGGCCAAGGCGATATGACTTCCGGCCCACTTCAGGAACACCGGCTTCTGTTGGGCGATGCGGGCGTACCAGAGCGCCGCGCCGCCATATGTGGCCGTCGCGATCCGCCGCCCCTTGGGGTCGAAGGCCAGGTCGGCCACGGTGCGCTCATGGGCGAAGGTGCGCTCAAAGCTTGCGTCGGCGGTGTCGCGCACCAGCACCTCGCGGCCGGCGGCGAAGGCGATCAGCCCGGACTCCGCACTGGCAGCCACCGCGTCGATCCAGCGGCCGGGCACCTCGGCGAGGACCTGCGCCCCGGTTGCCCGAACCCAGACGACTCGGCCGTCATCCCCGCCGGTGATCAACCCCTCGCCAGAGGGGTGCAGGCAGGCCGACAGGATCGCGCCGTCATGGGCCTGGACGGTCTCGCCGGTCTCGAACCGCACCGACCCGTCGCCCAGGGCGAAGGCGGCCTTTGCAGTGCGGTCGAACAGGGCGGCGGTGACATAGGCGTCAAAGGCGAAATCCATGTCGCCTACTTAGCGTCCGGCGCCGCGGCCCCGCCAGCCCCCCGCTTGATATTTATCAAAACTGTGATATTGTTTCTCACTCGCAACATAAGTAGCTGGCTAAACCAGAGGAGGAAACCATGGGACTCAAGATATCCAGCGGTGGAGGCTCTGACGGCCGCTACGCCCTGGGTCAGAACGCCGACATCAACGTCACGCCGTTCGTCGACGTGATGCTGGTGATCCTGATCATCTTCATGGTGGCCATTCCGGCCGCCCAGACTTCCATACGCCTCAACCTGCCACAGGCCGGTTCCCGGGCGCAGGACCATCCGCACGCGCCCCTCGTGATCAGCGTCCAGGCCGGCGGAGGCGTCTTCGTAGGCGACACGCCGGCTCAGATCGCCACCCTCGCCGCCCAGGTGACTGGCGAGCTCGCCTGCCGCAGCGAGAGGCTGGACAGCGCAAGCATCCACGTTCGCGCCGACCGAAGGACGCCCTATGGTGATTTCGTGACGGTCATGGATGCCCTCCACGCCGCCGGCTTCCACCACGTGGGGCTGGTGGCGGAAAAGATCTGAGCCTTCGCCGCGCCGGTTGGGACTTTACTTTCGCCATGCGGCTTGCCAATGGTCTGGCGCAAGTGGTGAGGCGCGCGAGCGCATTTAGGGAAGGAAGTCCGAATGGGCGCTAAGATGTCGGGCGGCGGTGGCGACCGCTTCAGCCTAGGCCAGAACGCCGACATCAACGTCACGCCGTTCGTGGACGTGATGCTGGTGCTGCTGATCATCTTCATGGTGTCGATCCCGGCGGCCACGGTGTCGATCAAGCTCGACCTTCCCCCGGCCATACCGCCGCCCCCGGGCTCGAAGCCCAAGGAGCCGACGCTGATCAACATCGCCTGGACAGGCGCGCTTTACATCGGTGACAAGCCCACCAGCGTGGACACCCTGGTCACAGACGTCACCCGCGAGCTGACGCTCAAGGAAGAGATGGGTCCCGACGCGCGGGTCTATATCCGCGCCGACCGGCAGGTGCGCTACGGCAAGTTCATGGAAGTGATGAACACCCTGCAAGAAGGCGGCTTTTATCAGGTGGCCCTGATCAACGAAGAGCTCTGAGCCTATCAATCACATCGCGAGAATCTAGAAGCCCGCCCGGGAAACCGCGGCGGGCTTCGTTTTGCCAGGTTCAGGCCGCGCAGGCCTCGAAGCCTGACCGCAGCGCCGCTTCATCCAGGTTGCGGCCAATGAACACCAGTCGGCTGGTCCGCGCCGAGCCCGCGGGCCATTCACCCTGGTAGTCGCCCTCAAGGATCATGTGCACGGCCTGGAACACCATGCGGCGGTCGTCGCCAGCGACGCTGAGTATCCCTTTAGCCCGCAGGATGTCCGGCCCCTGCGCCTCCAGCACCCCGTTCAGCCAGGCGGTGACCCGATTGGCGTTCAGCGGCTTGTCCACCTGTAGCGAAATCCCGCGGATGCCCGCCGCGGCGACGTGATCCATCACCGCTTCGTGGTGATGATGGTCGTGGCCGTGACCGTGGTCATGATCGCAATGGTCGTCGTGAACATGGCCCGGCTCGCCGTGGCCCGGATTCAGGAACTCCGGCTCCAGGGCGGTGATCCGCTGCAGGTCGAATCCGCCGCGGCCCAGGATCTTGTCCAGGCTCACGTCAGACCGCTGCGCCCGGTGGATGGGCGCCAGCGGGTTCAGGCGGCGAATGGCCGCCTCCACCGACGCCAACTCCGCCTCGCTGACTAGATCTGTCTTGTTGAGCACGATCTGGTCGGCGAAGGCGATCTGTTCGACCGCTTCCTTGGAATCCGCCAGCCGCAATGGAAGATGCTTGGCGTCCACCACAGTGGTGACGCTGTCGAGCTCGGTGCGGGCGCGGACGTCGTCATCGACGAAGAAGGTCTGGGCCACCGGCCCCGGGTCGGCCAGACCGGTCGTCTCCACAATTATTGCGTCGAACTTGCCCTTGCGCTTCATCAGGCCGGAAAGCACCCGGATCAGGTCGCCGCGAACGGTGCAGCATACGCAGCCGTTGTTCATCTCGAACACCTCCTCGTCGGCGCCGACGATGAGGTCGTTGTCGATGCCGATCTCGCCGAACTCATTGACGATCACGGCATAGCGCTTGCCGTGATCCTCCGAGAGGATGCGGTTCAGCAGGGTGGTCTTGCCGGCGCCCAGGTAGCCGGTCAGCACGGTCACGGGTGTCTTTTCGCTCATGCGCCTACATCTAGTCCGCCTGCGCAGACATTCAAACCTCAGATGGTCAATCCCCAGATGGCTTGCCGCCAACTGAAGTGTTATACAATAACATACACCAGTCGCCACGAGGCCGCCATTGACCATCGCCGATCCCAGCGACTCGCCGGACGCCCCCCTGGACCAGTTCCGCGCCGACAATGTCTATCTAGGCGCCGACCATGCTCGCAATGAAAGGCGCACCTGGATCGTGGCCGGAATCTGCGCGGCGACTCTGGCGGCCCAGGTGGCGGGCGGGGTGTTGTTTCATTCCATGGCGCTCACCGCCGCAGGGCTGCACATGGGCGCCCATGTGGCCGCCTTGGCGGTGTCGGCGTTCGCCTATGCCTATGCACGCCGCCACGCAGACGATCCGAGGTTCGCCTTCGGCGCCGGCAAAGTGGGATATCTGGCGGGATTCGCCAATGCCGTGGTGCTCGGAGTCACTGCCCTGGCGATCGCCTCGGAGAGTCTCCATCGCCTGATCGCGCCGGAAGCCGTGGACTTCGGTTCCGCCCTGCCGTTGGCCGTCGCCGGACTGGCGGTGACCCTGGTCTGCGTCTGGTTGTTGCAGCCGGCCAGCCGAGACCGCCATGACCACGATCAGGACGGCGATCTCAATATTGCGGCAGCCCACCTGCACCTCACCGCAGACGCCTTGGTGGGCGTGCTGACCATCGCTGGGCTCATCGCCGGACGCCGACTGGGCTGGACCTGGGCCGACCCGATCATGGGGCTCATCGGCGCTGGCCTAGTCGCTCAGTTCGCTTGGCGTCTGCTCAGACGGGCGTGCCCGGCCCTGCTTGACGTCAACCCCAGCCCGGAACTGACCAGGCAAGTCCGGACACGGCTGGAATGCGGCGGCGAGCGAGTCGCGGACCTGCACCTGTGGCGGCTGGGTCCGGGCCACCATGCGGCGATGGCGCTGATAGTGGCCTCCGATCCGCAGTCGCCTCAGGTCTACCGCGCTCGGCTCGCCGATCTCGCCGGTCTAAGCCACGTGATCCTCGAGGTCAGGCGCGCGGTATGAGATGGCCCCGGGCGCAGGCCTGGGCCGCCTGGCTTGCCGCCGCGTTCCTGGCCGCATTCATCACAGCCCCCCTTGGGTTGGCCCTCCGCAGCCCGCCGCCGGCCGTCGCACCGCCGGTACCGCTATCCCCGGCCATCACCGTGTCCAGCAAATCAGAGGTTCCTCGCCTGCAGTCTGAATTGGAAACACTGGCGAGCGCCTTCGCCGATCCAGTGGGCATAGCAGTGATTGACCTGACGGACGGCAAGACAGCCGCGGTCGCCGGGGAACAGGATTTCCCACAGCAGAGCGTATCAAAGCTGTGGGTGGCGCTGGCGCTATTGGACGGCGCCGACCACGATCGTTGGTCCCTGGACGACCCTGTGGTCATGCGCGACGAGGACCTGTCGGTATTCTACCAGCCCATCGCCAAGGAATATGGCCCAGACGGCTATCGGACCACCCTGGACGACCTGATGGCGCGGGCCCTGATCGACAGCGACAACGCCGCGGCCGACAAACTGGTGCGTTTCCTGGGCGGGGCCGCTGCGATTCAGGCGGTGCTGGACGCCAAAGGGTTGGCGGGTATCCGCGCCGGGGGCGAGGAGCGCCACCTGCAATCGGCCATCGCCGGTCTGCGCTGGCGTAACGCCTATGGACACGGGAAGTCCTTCAAGATTGATCGGGAGAATCTGCCCGAGGAGGTCCGTGACGCGGCGGTGGCGCGGTACATGGCCAACATGCCCGACCGCGGAACACCGATGGGCGTGGCGCGCGCCCTGGCCGCCCTACAGGCCGGCCGGTTGCTGAAGCCGCAGTCCACCCGACGGTTGATCGAGGTGATGAGTCGTTCCACCACCGGCCCCAACCGCCTGAAGGGCGGTTTGCCAGCCGGGTGGAAGATCGCCCACAAAACCGGCACCGGCCAGGATTGGCGCGACAAGGTGGTGGGTTACAACGACGTTGGTGTGATCACCGCGCCGGACGGACGGGCCTATGCCGTGGCGGTGCTGGTGGGTCGATCGATAACGCGCATGCCGGCGCGTTTCGCCCTTATGCAAGGCGTCTCCGCCGCGGTGGTGCGTCAGTGGGAGGCCGACACCGGCCGCGTCGCCGGGCCACCAGCCAATGAGGCGGCGCCAGCGCGTTGACTTGCAAGGGCTCGTCTGTATAAGACCCCCCCTCTCGCCCGCGGGACCGCTCGCGGGCGCGCTGCGTTTTGCAAAGACCATTCTGTTAAGGCCACGACCATGTATGCGGTGATCAAGACCGGCGGAAAGCAGTACCGGGTGCAGCCCGGCGACGTGCTGGTGGTCGAAAGGCTGGACGGTGATCCCGGCGCGGCGGTGAGCTTCGGCGACGTGCTGATGCTGGGCGATGGCGAACAGGTGTTCGTTGGCGCCCCGATGCTTGCCGGCGCCAAGGTGAGCGCGACGCTGATCGAGACCCGCAAGGGCCTGAAGGTCAAGATCTTCAAGAAAACCCGCCGTCAGGGCTATCGCCGCACTCGCGGTCATCGCCAGTTCGAAACTGTGCTGCGTGTCACCGGCATCGACGGCGAGGGCAAGTCCGCCAAGTGGGAGGGAACTGTTGACCTGACCACCAAGGCGGTCCTCAACGCCCGCGCCCGCAATCTCAAGCTTCCGGAGACGGTGGTCGGCGACGCCCCGGCCAAGCCCCAGAAGAAGACCGCGCCCAAAGCTGAGGCCGCCGCGCCGGCGCAAGCCGCCAAGGCCAAGGCCTCTCCCAAGCCCAAGGCGGCCGCCGCCGAAGGCGCGGAAAAGAAACCCGCGGCCAAGAAAGCCGCCCCGAAAAAGTCTGCGAAGGACGCGGCGGACGAATAAGGTCCGGCTGTAAAGTTTAGGAGAGCGCCATGGCGCACAAGAAATCAGGCGGTTCTTCGCGCAACGGGCGCGATTCCGCAGGCCGCCGTCTCGGCGTGAAGAAATATGGCGGCGAAGCGGTCGCAGCCGGCAACATCCTCGTCCGCCAGCGCGGCACCAAATTCTTCGCCGGCGACAATGTGGGCATGGGCAAGGACCACACCCTCTTTGCGACGGCGCAAGGCGCGGTGAAGTTCGAAACTAAGAAGAACGCCCGCACCTATGTGAATGTGGTGGCGCCGATGGCGCCGGCGGCGGAATAAGGCGAACCTCTTAAAACCGGGTCCGCCAGACAATCAGGCGGACCGGACAGCACTTCAGGCGGGGAGTCCGGTCAGCCGGGCTCCCCGCCTTTTGTTTTTGCAGGCTCCCGCAGAGGAGCCGGGAGGTACTCCGTGATTGTGTATTCACCTTCGCCTGTCTTGCAGACGGCGCGCCTGCGGCTAAGGCCGACGCGGCGTAACGACGCCCCCCGGATCGCCATGCTGGCGAACGATCCGGGCGTTGTGCGGATGACTGGCTCCATGCCCCTGCCCTACGGCCTGGCTGACGCCGAGGCCCTGCTTTCGCACGCCAGCGAGAACGATCCCTCCCGCGAAGCGCTGTTCGCCATCGATCACCCGCAGGAGGGGCTGATCGGGACCATTGGTCTCTCGCACAACCCTGAGGGTCGCGCTGAGCTGGGTTATTGGTTGGGCCGGCCCTACTGGGGCCAGGGTTACGCCACCGAGGCCGCTTGCGCGACCCTGGGCTACGCGGCCGACGTCTGGGGCCGCCGCCAGATCGCCGCCGGCCACCACGCCGACAACGACGCCTCCGGCTGGGTGCTGGTCAAGGCGGGTTTCCTATACACCGGCGTAGTCCAGCGCACCTATTCCCGCGCACGCGCCGGGGACGTGCCTACCCGCATGATGATCTGGCTGGCCTGAACACGTTCCTCCCGGCGCCGTTACGGCGGGGGAGGATTTCCTTGCTTCGTGCTATGCTTTGACCGTTCACGCGAGACCGCCACTCCCAATGAAGTTCCTAGACCAGTGCAAGATCTACATCCGCTCCGGCGATGGCGGTGGCGGCGCAGTGTCGTTTCGGCGCGAGAAATTCATTGAGCATGGGGGCCCCGACGGCGGCGACGGCGGCAGGGGCGGCGACGTATGGATCGAGGCGGTGGAAGGGCTCAACACCCTGATCGACTATCGCTACCAGCAGCACTTCAAGGCCGGCACGGGCGGTCATGGCATGGGCCGCGATCGACATGGCGCCAACGCGCCGGACGTGGTGATGAAGGTCCCCGTCGGCACCCAGGTGCTGGCAGAGGACAAGGAGACCCTGATCGCCGACCTGGCTCACGAGGGTGACCGGGTGCGCCTGGCCAAAGGCGGCAATGGTGGGTTCGGCAACGCCTACTTCAAGGGACCTATCAACCAGGCGCCACGCCACGCGAATCCCGGCCTCCCGGGGGCCGAGCGCACCATCTGGCTGAGGCTGAAGCTGATCGCCGACGTGGGACTGGCCGGTCTGCCCAACGCCGGCAAATCCACCTTGCTGGCCGCGGCGTCCGCGGCCCGTCCGAAGATCGCCGACTATCCCTTCACCACTCTGGTCCCCAACCTCGGCGTAGTTGATCTGTCGACAAACGAGCGGTTCGTGATCGCCGACATCCCCGGCCTGATCGAAGGCGCCTCAGAGGGCGCGGGCCTGGGAACGCGGTTCCTGGGTCATGTGGAGCGCACCGCCGTGCTGATCCACCTGGTAGATGGAACACAGGAAGACGTGGCCGCCGCCTGGCGCACCATTCGTCAGGAACTGAAGGCCTACGGCGGAGGTTTGGCCGACAAGCCGGAAATCCTGGCGCTCAACAAGATCGACGCCCTAGACCCCGAGACTCGCGCAGAGCGCGCCGCCGAGCTCGAGGCCGCCGCGGGCGTCGCCCCCATGCTGGTCTCCGGTGTCTCCGGCCAGGGCGTGACCGCCTTGCTGCGCGCGGCCTGGCGACAGGTTCTGGCCGCGCGGACGGCCGCTGCCACATCCAGCGAAGCAGAGGCCTGGGCGCCATGAGCGGCATCGCCCAGGCCCGTCGCATCGTGGTCAAGGTAGGTTCGGCGCTGGTCACCGGCGAAGACGGCGCACCGCACCGCGACTGGCTCGCCGCCCTGGCCGCCGACGCAGCGCGCCTGCGCGGACGCGGCCAGCAGGTGCTGCTGGTCTCCTCCGGCGCGGTGTCCCTTGGCCGCCGGCGGTTGGGCCTTGGCCGTCGTCCCTTAAGCCTGCCGGAGAAGCAGGCCGCCGCCGCCGCTGGCCAAGCTGCCCTGATGCGCGCATGGGAAGAGGCCTTCGAACCTCAGGGCCTCGCTGCCGCCCAGGTGCTGCTGACCCGCGACGATACCGAGGTCCGCCACCGCTGGCTGAACGCCAGGGCCACAATGGAGACCCTGCTCGACCTGGGCGCCATCCCGGTGGTCAATGAGAACGACACCGTGGCCACCGAGGAGATCCGCTACGGCGACAATGACCGCCTGGCCGCGCGGGTGGCCCAAATGATCGGCGCCGACGTCCTGGTGCTGCTTTCCGACGTCGACGGCCTCTACACCGCCGATCCGCGCCGGGACCCTGACGCCCGCCACCAGCCCCGCATCGGACGCCTGACCCGCGAGATTGAGGCCATGGCGGGCGGCGCAAACGCCGTCGCTGGCGTTGGCTCCGGCGGCATGGCCACTAAGCTGGAGGCTGCGCGTATAGCCCAGTCCGCCGGCTGCGCCACCGTTATCACACTGGGAACCCGACCCGCTCCGCTGGCCGCCGTCGAGGCCGGCGAACGCGCCACGGTGATCGAGCCCGCCACCACCCCGGCCGCCGCCTACAAAGCCTGGATAGCCGGGTCCCTGGCGCCTGCCGGGGCCCTGGTCGTCGACGCCGGCGCCGCCACGGCGCTCAAACAGGGCAAGTCCCTGCTGGCCGCCGGTGTGCGCGCCGTCGAAGGCCGGTTCGACAAAGGGGACGCCGTGGTGGTCCGCGATGAAGCCGGCCAAGAGATCGCCCGCGGGCTTACGCGTTATGAAGCTGCCGACGCCGCTCGCATCTGCGGCCTGAAATCCGCCGCTATCGAGGCCGCCATCGGCTATACGGCCGGTCCGATGATCCACGCAGACGATCTGGCGGTGGCCGGCTCGGAGCCTTCATAACAACCAGAGCCGCTACCCGGCGGCCCTCAGGAACCACACCCGCGCGGCGCCATAGTCGCGAGTGTCGAGGACTTCGAACCCCTCCACGGCCAACGGCGGCTCAGCGGCGCCACGTTCAAAGACGATGATTGCGTCGGCCGCCAGCCAACCCCCGGAGGTCAGGCGCTGCAGCGAGATCTCGCCAAGGCCCTTGGAGTAGGGGGGATCCAGGAACGCTAGATTGAAGGCCGGGCCGTCGGCTCCCGGCCTCATTCCCAGATCGGTGGCGTCGCGGCGGTGGACGCGGGTGCGCCCGAAAAGGCTGAAGGCGTCGACGGTCTCCCGAATGGCCCCCCTAGCCGCCTCGTCAGTTTCGACGAACAGGCAGAAGCCGGCGCCGCGGGACAGGGCTTCGAACCCCAGGGCGCCGGACCCGGCGAACAGGTCAATGACGCGCCTGCCCCTCACGCCAGGTGACCAGGGCGCATGCTCTAGGATGTTGAAAATCGCCTGCCGCGCCCGGTCCGAGGTGGGGCGGGTGGCCTGGCCCGGAGGGGCCGAGAGCGAACGGCCCTTGAACTCACCGGCGACAATGCGCATCAGGCCCACCGCTGGGGCGGCGCTTGTGCGTGAAGCGCCTCGAGGGCCGCCTTCAGGGCCGCCATGAATTCCGCGCGGTCGCCGCCGAACTTCAGCGGTTCGCCCACCAGCACCGTACAATTCATCGGCACGGGAACCGCGGCGCCCTTGGGCAGCACCCGGGCCGCACCCTGCAGCCAGATCGGGACCACAGGGGCGTCCGGAAAGGCCGCCGCCAGACGCGAGACGCCGTTCTTCAATCGGGTCATGGCTTCCCCATCGCCGCGGGTGCCCTCCGGAAACACCAACAGTATGTCTCCGGCCGCCAGAGCCGCCCGCGCCGGCGCCAGCACATCCTCGCCGGTCGCCACCCGGTCGCGGGCGACGGGCACGATGTTCAGGATGCTGCGGGAGAACCAACTCATCAGCGCACCCTTGAGGAAATAATCCGCCGCCGCCGCCGGGCGCACTCGGTCCAGCGCCCGTGACGGGTAGATGGTGAGCAGCAGGAGTGTGTCCACATGGCTGGCGTGATTGGCCACCAGGATCGCCGGGCCCTTTAGCGGCAGCCGCTCACGGCCCACGATATCTGCGCCGGTAAACACGCGCGCGAGCGGCCGAAACAGCGCCACTATGGCCAACCGCCGCAGCCAGCGCATCAGAAATGCTCCAGGCCATAGTAGGCTAGCAGGTGGAAATAGAGCGGGGCGGTGAAGATCAGGCTGTCAGCCCGGTCCAGGAGGCCGCCATGTCCGGGAATCAGGGCCGAGGTGTCCTTGACCCCCAGGTCCCGCTTGACCGCGCTCATGGTCACGTCGCCGGCGAAGCCCGCCACCGGCAGGCTGAGCGCCAGGATGGCGAGTCCCATGCCCGACAATGGTGTAAACAACGGTCCGGCGAACCAGATCAGCGCCGCAGACGTCGCCCAGCCGCCGAGGAAACCCTCCCAGGTCTTGTTCGGGCTGACCTTTGGCATGATCTTGTGCCGTCCGGTGAGCTTACCCCAGACGTATTGGGCCACGTCATTGGCCTCGGTGGCTGCAAGCAGCAGGAACACCGCCCCGGCCGCACCCGCCGGCAGAGCCTCGCTGTTGGGTGCGCGCATCAACATGGCGACGAAACCCAGGTTGTAGACGCAGGTCATCAGACCCCAGTGGAAGGTCGACGCCGCCGGCAGGTAGTTCCGCGTCTGGCCGATGCAGGCCATGGCGAAGGGCAGGAACATGAAGACGTAGACCGGCATGAACACCAGGTAGAAGCCGTAGATGTCCGCGGCCACAAAGCCATAACTGATCGGGATGGTGAGATAGGCGGCCAGTACGATCAGCCGGTCCTCCGGACGCATGTGGGCCAGCGACAGGAACTCCCTAAGCGCGATGAAGGAAATCACGGCGAAAAGGGCGGTCACCGCCGGCCAACCGGCCAGCAAAGCCGTGGCGAGCAGGACGATCATGATCCACCAGGAGCCGATCCGCTGACGCAGGTTCGCGTAATCCTTCTGCGGATGCAGCCTCGGCAGCAGGGCGCTGACGCCCACCGCCAGCGTCAATACGCCCAGAACGCCGGCCAGGCCCCAGATCAGGGCCGGCGGTTGAGCGGAGAAGAAGCGGATTGCGGTGTCGATCACTAGACGACCATGGCCTCCGCGCACGAATGGTCAAGCCTGCGCTTGACCGGCCGGGCGGCCGCGGCGAGGTTCATCCCCATGCACCGGCTGGCGCGCTCCACCGTAGTCCACGTGGCCTTCGCCGCCCTGGCCATGGGGGGCTGGGCGCTGTTCGCCAACTGTGGGCACGGGTTGTCCGCAGCAATCGGCCCGGCCATCGCTCAGGGCGCCGTATCGGGACTGATCACCCTGTTCCTGAAGCGGGCGCTGGAGGCGATGACTGCGCGCATGTCAGGGCTCCTGGCCTATACCGCCCCCCCGGCGATCACCGCGGCGGTGATCCTCGTAACGCTGATCGGCGTCCATCGGCTGATCGGCACCCCCGAGATCGCACGCACAATCGCTGTGCCGTGGACGGTCTCGACCCTCTACGCCATCCTCTATGCGGCGGCGCTGGTCCGCCAGAAGGCCAAGGCCCCATGAGCGATCCCGCAGCTGACAATCGCCGCCCCCTGAAGAGCCGTGGGACCGCATGGGCTCGCGCGCTCGCCGCCGGCTGCGCGCGCGCCGGTATCGGGCCGGACCAAATCTCGGCGATGAGCGTGGTGTGCGCCGGCCTCGGCGCCACGGCGTTGTTGAGCGC
The DNA here is from genome assembly GCA_947475415.1 of Caulobacteraceae bacterium. Classification (GTDB taxonomy): domain Bacteria; phylum Pseudomonadota; class Alphaproteobacteria; order Caulobacterales; family Caulobacteraceae; genus Phenylobacterium. The sequence goes on along the minus strand of CANJLH010000010.1, from coordinate 11,626 downwards.
GGGGCTGATCGGCGGCGGATGGCGCTGGATATTCTTGCTGGCCGCGGCGACCTGCATTCAGTTGCGGCTGCTATGCAATCTGTTGGACGGCATGGTGGCGGTGGAGCACGGCCGGGGCGGAACGGCGGGGCCGATCTGGAACGAACTTCCCGACCGGATCGCCGATGGCCTGTTCCTGGTGGCGGCGGGCTATGCGGCGGCGCTGCCGGGCGGGCCGGCGCTGGGCTGGGTGGCGGCGTGGCTGGCGGTGCTCACCGCCTATGTTCGCGAACTTGGCCGGGGACTGGGGTACCCAGCCGACTTTTCGGGTCCCATGGCCAAGCCTCACAGAATGGCGGCCTTGACCGTCACCTGCGCCGTTGCAGCGTTTGAGCCCCTGTGGGGCTGGACCGGTGAGAGCCTTCTGCTCGGCCTGGCGGTCATCGTCATCGGCGCCGCGGCGACTGTCGCACGCCGCACGCGCGCCTTGGCGAGGCGGCTTGCTGCGTAGATCAGCCGCGCGCCGGCGGCGGTTTCCGGCGGCTGACGGGCTTGGGTGTGCGTAGGCCGCCGGGTTTCGGCGGCTTGGCTTTGGCCCAGCCGGACTTGTAGATCTTCTTGGGCTTGGCCGGTGCGGTCCGTGCCGGGCTCGCGCCACCTGCGCCCACCTCACGGCGACGGCCCGTTGCGCTCTGGCCGGAGATGGTGGCGGCCTTGCCGAACAAGGGGCGCTCGCCCCTGGGCAGGTTGGCCGGCGCGATATGATCAGCGAACTGCTCGCGCAGGACCCGGGGCCCCACCTCCTCGATCTCACCCGGCAGAAGGGCGCCAAGGGCCAACGGCCCATAGGCCAGGCGGATCAGGCGGTTCACCGTCAGGCCGAGGGACTCCAGCACTCGCCGGACCTCGCGGTTCTTGCCCTCCGACAGGGCGACGGTGAGCCACAGGTTCGCCCCCTGAGGGCCCTCCTTGGCCTTATCGAGGGTGGCCTCGATGGGGCCGTAGCGGACATCCTCCACGATGACGCCGTCCATTAGCCTGTCCAACCTTTCCTGGGTGGTGCGCCCACGGGCGCGGACCCGGTAGCGGCGCACCAGGGTCGCGTTGGGCGTCTCCAGGGCGCGGGCCAGGCCGCCGTCATTGGTCAGCAGCAGCAGGCCCTCGGAATTAAGGTCGAGGCGGCCCACCGAGATCAGCCGGGGTAGGACCTTGGGCAGGGCGTCGAACACCGTGGGGCGCCCTTGCGGGTCCTTGTGGGTGGTCACCAGACCCACCGGCTTGTGGAACCGGAACAGGCGCGCGGGCTCGGCATCGTTCACGACAGCGCCGTCGACGGTCAGAATATCGCCCGGCTCGACCTTCACTGCCGGAGTCGTCAATACCTTGCCGTTCAGCGCCACCCGCCCCGCTTCTATCAGCCGCTCCACATCGCGGCGAGAGGCCACGCCGGCCCGGGCGAGCGCCTTGGCCACACGTTCGGCGCCCGGTTGTACTTGACCTGGGGTGGCGGCGTCGCTTCGTTGGGGATCGTGGATCATGACCTCGCCAACATGCGCATCGCCCTGGCGACGGCGCAAGCCGCCGCCGCGTCAGGCGAGACGCCGGTGGGCGCGGTGATCGTCAACCCCACCACGGGCGAAGTGATCGCCACCGGCGCAAACGGACCCATCGCGTCCCATGATCCCACCGCCCACGCCGAAATCGTCGCCATCCGGGCGGCGGCGCGCAAGCTGGGGAATTACCGGCTGAGCGGCCTAACCCTGGTGGTGACGCTGGAGCCCTGCGCCATGTGCGCCGGCGCAATCAGCCATGCGCGGATCGGTCGGCTGGTGATCGGGGCGGCGGATGAAAAGGGCGGGGCGGTGATGCATGGCCCGCGCTTCTTCGATCAACCCACCTGCCACTGGCGGCCGCAGGTGACGTTCGGCGTTCTCGCCACGGAGAGCGCGCAGCTGCTGCGCGGGTTCTTCAGGGCGCGGCGGTCATAGCCGCCAGCCGCGCGTCCAGCCGGTCGCGGACGGCGGACCACTCCGCGGCGAGGATCGAAAACACCACGGTGTCGCGCACGCGCCCGGTCCAGGTGATGCGATCCTGCCGCAGGATCCCTTCCTGCCGGGCGCCGAGTTTCAGCACGGCCGCGCGGGAGCGGGCGTTGATGGCGTCCACCTTCAGCCAGACCCGGTTCGCGCCAGCCTCGAACGCCTCGGCGAGCAGCAGCCGCTTGGCGGCCGGATTGACCGGGCCGCCCCGCCGGTCGGGCGCGTAGTAGGTTGCGCCGATCTCCACCAGGCGGTTGGTGGCGTCTGGGCCGATAAAGCTGGTCATGCCGACGCAGCGTCCCTGTACGACGACTGCGTATTGGATCATTCGGCCGGCGGCCGCTTCGCCGCGGAGATTCGTCCAGCCGGACTCGAAGTGTTCGCCGGCCATGGAGTAGGGATAGAGCTCATTGAAGGTCCGCGGGTCCGCGTCGCAGGCCGCTCGCAAGTCGGTGCGATGCTTCTCAGCCATCGGCTCCAAGGATACCCAGGCGTTGCGGAGGGGGCGTGCGGCTATATGCATAGCGTCTCAAAAAATACTGCTGGGGGTCTTGCATCCCGGAAGCTTCACATTATCTGATGCCTTGCCCAACCTGGGCGTTTCCTCCCTATGAACTGAGCCGCGCCGGATGTGCGCGGCTCTTTTTTTGGTCAGGGCGCGGCGAACAGGCGTACAGCCTGGACCAGATAGGCCGCGCCGATGGCGGTGACGATCCAGCGGGTGAGGCTTAGGAAGCGGCGATCGCTCATCCTATCCAGGATCCGCCCGCCCGCCACGGTCCCGGCCAGGCCCACCCCGACTCCGGCGGCGAACACCCAGGCGGGCGGGAGCTCCGAACTGTCCCGCAACAGGATCGGCGCGCCATAGACCATGATCTTGGCCAGGTGCGAGAACACCTGGGTGGCGGCCTTGGTGGCCACGATGGCGTGGCGGGGAAGTTCGGTGCGGACGAAGAAGATGTCGAGCAGGGGGCCGGCGACGCCGGCCGTAAGGTTGACCCCGGTGACCAGCAGGCCCGACGCGAAAGCGTGAACCGGCCGCGCCGCGTCCAGCCGCAACCAGCCCCGGGGCAGCCACAGGATTGCCGGGACCAGGCCCATCAGCAGGAAAAGCAAGGGTTTCGAGGGTGCAAAGGCGATGGTCGCAACCACGGCGCCCGCGATCAGGGAGGCCAGGGCGTAGAGCGCCACGATGCGCCAACGGACATGGCGGCGATGCAGCGCCGCGCGCCAGCCGTTGGCGGCCAGTTGCAGCACCCCGTGGGTGACGAAGGCCGCCTGCACCGGCAGCACCAGGGCCAGGGCCCCCATCAGCACCAGGCCGCCGGCCATGCCGAACACGCCGGAAAGCATCGCCGTCACGAAGCTGATCACCACGATGAAGGCGGCGACGGCGGCGCTCAGGACGCGGTCTCCGGCGCCGGGGTCCCGCGCAGGGCAAGCGCCAGCACGGCGGCCAGGCCAAGTGAGACCGCCAAGGCGGCGAGACCGCTGGCGTGAACGCCAGTGCGCTCCTTCAGGAATCCCATCAGGGAGGGGCCGGCGTAGCCCGCCAGGTTGCCGATCGAATTAATCAGGGCGATGCCCCCCGCCGCCGCTGAGGCGCGCAGGAACCGGGTCGGGAAGGCCCAGAACATCGGCGCCGCGGCGCAGACGCCAATGGTCGCTGCGCTGAGTGCGGCGAACCGGACCGAGGGTTCGCTGTTGGCGGCGGCGATGGCGAAGGCGATGGCGGCGACGGCGGCCGGCGCGACGAAATGCCAGGTCCGCTCATTGGTCGCGTCGGCGTGTCGGCCCCAAAGGTACATGCCCACCGCGGCCAGCAGATAGGGCAGGGCGGTGAGGAGGCCGGTCTGGACATTGGTGACGCCGCCGAACCCTTTGACGATCTGCGGCAACCAGAAGCCGAGGCCGTAGTTGCCCATGATGACGCCGAAATAGACCAGGGCGCAAAGCCAGACCTGGGGATTGGCCAGGGCCGCCGTGAGTCCGTGGACATGCTGGCGCGCGTCGCCGTCATGGTCGCGGTCGAGCGCGGCTTGCAGCACGGCGCGTTCCGGCGCGCTCAACCATTGCGCCGCAGACGGTCGGTCGGTCATCCAGAACCAAACCGCCACGCCGAGAACCATCGCCGGCAGACCCTCCAGCAGGAACATGGTCTGCCAACCCCGCAGGCCCATGACTGACGTTCCCAGCAGAAGGGTGGAGATAGGGGCGCCGATCACGCTGGAGATCGGGATCGCCAGCATGAACATCGCCACGATCCGGCCGCGCTGCTCCCAGGGAAACCAGTAGGTGAGATAGAGAATCATGCCGGGAAAGAAGCCGGCCTCGGCCGCGCCCAGCAGAAAGCGGACGACATAGAAACTGGTCGGGCCGTTCACCAGGGCCATGGCGGCCGACAACGCGCCCCAGGTGAACAGGATCCGCGCGATCCAGCGTCGGGCCCCGACCCTCTCCAGGATCAGGTTGGAGGGCACCTCGAACAGGAAATAGCCGATGAAGAAGATCCCGGCGCCCAGGCCATAGGCCGCCGCCGACAGCCCCACATCCTGGTTCATGGTCAGCGCCGCATAGCCAACGTTCACCCGGTCCAAATAGGCCACAAAATAAAGCAGGCTCATGAACGGGATCAGCCGCCACGCCACCTTGCGCAAAACGCCCGCCTCGGTCGTCGCAACCTCCGCCGTGCCGGTCATGTTCCCACCCCCGTTTGCAGCGAATTTCGCACGGTCCGGCGCGCGCGGCCATGCCCGCCTTGCCGGGGGCGCGGGCGCATGCGAAAACCGGTTCAAACATGCGTTTGAACCCCAGGAGGCCGCCCATGGATTTCGAATATTCCCCGCGACAGAAGGACCTGATCGCGCGCCTTTCGGCCTTCTTCGACGAGCACATCTATCCTGCGGTCCCGGTCTATGAGGCCCAGCAGGCCGAGGGCGACCGCTGGAAGACCCTGCAGATCATCGAGGACCTGAAGCCGAAGGCCCGGGCCGCCGGCCTGTGGAACCTGTTCATGCCGCCGTCGGCGGGACATGCCCATGTGGACGACACCTTCGAGTTCGACAGCCCCCGGCTGACCAACCTGGAATACGCCCCCCTGGCCGAGATCATGGGCCGGGTGCAGTGGTCGAGCGAAGTGTTCAACTGCTCGGCCCCGGACACCGGCAACATGGAGGTGTTCCAGCGCTACGGCACCCTGGCGCAGAAGGAGAAGTGGCTGCGGCCGCTGATGAACGGCGAGATGCGGTCGGCCTTCCTGATGACCGAGCCGGACGTGGCCTCCTCTGACGCCACCAATATCGAGACCCGCATTGAGCGCGATGGCGACGACTATGTGATCAACGGCCGCAAGTGGTGGTCCTCCGGCGTCGGCGACCCCCACTGCAAGGTGGCCATCGTCATGGGCAAGACCGATTTCGGCGCCCAGACCCACGCCCAGCAGAGCCAGGTGCTGGTGCCCATGGACACGCCCGGCGTGAAGATCGTGCGCATGCTACCGGTGTTCGGCTATGACGACGCCCCGCACGGCCACGCCGAGGTGCTGCTGGAAAATGTGCGCGTGCCGGTGGAGGAAGCCCTGCTGCTGGGGGAAGGTCGGGGCTTCGAGATCGCCCAGGGCCGGCTGGGGCCAGGCCGCATCCACCATTGCATGCGCATCATCGGCGGCGCCGAGGTGGCGCTGGAGAAGATGTGCCGGCGGCTGCAGAGCCGCAAAGCGTTCGGCAAGTACGTCTCCGAACAGTCCGTGTGGGAGGAGCGCATCGCCCAGGCCCGCATCGACATCGAGATGACCCGGCTGCTGTGCTTCAAGGCCGCCGACATGATGGACAAGGCCGGCAACAAGGTCGCCCGGCTGGAGATCGCCATGATCAAGGTGCAGGCGCCGATGATGGCGCTTCGGATCATCGACGACGCCATCCAGGCCCACGGCGGCGGGGGGGTGACCAGCGACTTCGGCCTGGCCAAGTCCTACGCCTCGATCCGTACGCTTCGCCTGGCCGACGGCCCGGACGAGGTGCATGCGCGCACGGTGGCGCGGATGGAGCTGTCGAAGCACGGCGACCTGGCCCAGAAGGTCCGCGCGGACCAGGCGGCGCGGGGGCGCTAGGGGTTTGCAAAAGCTCTTCCCCCCACGTGGGGGAAGGGGGGAAGCGCGCAGCCGCGCCGGGTCTGAAAACGGCGTTTGGCGTGAAAATCAGCCCTGGGGGTCAATTTTTCGAGGATCAATCCTATGCACCTTGGATGCGACCGGATTTGACGTAGGTGCGTGGGCGGGGATCGGAGGCCTTTCCGGTGACGCGGCCGGAGCTTCGAAACCGGCCGGGGTGGGTAGGCTCGCTATCAACCGCGGTTTTGGGGCGTGGGCTGTTCCCGTTGGGGATCGGTGCTCCCGTCACCCTAAGGTTTACGACTCCTCACTCACTGACTGGCGCTCCGGGTTGGGTTTTGGGCATGCGAAGCGAACCTACGACCTAGAAATTCGCCCGCACGCCGAATGTGACGTACCGCAGCATCACGTCGTACTGCGAGATGATCGTCGGCAGCGTGATGCCGGGAAGCAAAGTTTGCGGCCACAGCGGGTATTTCTTGTTGAAGACGTTGTTGACCGTGGCGAAGATCTCGGTCTTTGCGCCGCGGACATTCAGGTCATAGCTGATTGTAGTATCGAAATAGACGACGGGACTGATGTGATCTGGATTATAAACGAATTGAGGCCCCCCCTTCAGCTTGCTGATGTATCGCATGCCAAGGTAGAGGCCGAGTCCTTCGTTCTTGTATTGGGCCGAGACCTGACCCTTCCACTTCGGTACGGCGCCGGCGGTCGAGGTAGCGACCTCGCCCTCGGTGTAGCCAGCCAGGTGGATCACCGGCGACGTGGCGCTGAACTGCGTATTGTACTTCATCGTGTGATTGAAAACGGCGCGGAGCGCGAGCGAGCCGTCCAGACCCTCTGACAGAGTTTTGAGGTCGACGTTGTAGCCGGCTTCGATATCCAGGCCGCGGTTGCGCAGCTTCGACAGGTTCTGCGGCACCACACGCAACGCGATCAGCGTGTTCGCCGGCGAACGATCGCTGAACGGCAGCGGTCGGGTGATCAGGCCGCACTCCTCGCCGGTCCCGTTCGACGCCTCGCAAGCGGCGACGATTCCCAGGAAGGTCTGGGACTGGATCGCGTCGGTGATCTTGATGTCGTACATGTCGACCGACAGGCTGAAGCGCGGCAGCCACCCCGGCATGTAGACCAAACCGAATGATTTTGTGTCGCCCTTTTCCGGTTTCAGGTTCGGGTTGCCGCCGCCAAAGACCGGGATCTGGCCGGTCGAGGTGTTGGTGTGGATGTCCGTGAAGACCTGGACTTGGCGCGTCTGGCCGGTGATTTCGGTGATCACGGGCGCGCGGATGTCACGCGAAATGGTGCCGCGCAGCCGGAGTTCCGACCACGGCGCATAGGAGAATCCACCCTTCCAGCTGTCGATCTTGCCGCTCTGGCTGTAGTCGGTGTACCGGTATGCGCCCGTGACATCCAGGCTCGAGACGAGCGGAACATCTTTCAGCAGGGGTACGTCGACTTCGACGAATCCTTCCTTCACCTTGTTCGTCCCGTCCAGCGCACCGAAATTGCTCAGACTCCATTTCGAAGGCGGCGGGTTCGGCTGTCCGCGGATGCCCGTGTAGTCGATGACCGTGGCGGGGTCGCTGTTGCTTGTCAGTGTGACGTGGTTCTTGCGGTAGTCGAAGCCCATGGCCGCGCGCACAGGTCCGGCCGGCAGATTGAACAGGTCGCCGGAAACGTCGAGGCCGAACTCGTCGGTGCGGTTGCGGGTGTCGAAGAAGGTGAAGCCGCCCTGCACCCAGTCCTTGGCCGCCTGGCTTGCGCCGTTGGGGTCGAATAGGTTGTAGGGGACGCAGCCCGGCAATAGCGAAGGGTTGACCAGCGTGACGCGGCAGACCGTCTGGCCGTTCGCCGGGTTCACCACGGCATCCACCGCCGCGAAGTAGCGCTGGTTCTGGTACTGGCCGACCGACTGCACATGCCCCTTGACGTCGCCGTAGATATAATAGGCGTTGAACCGCCAGTCGGCGAAAAGCTTGCCTTGCAGCGCGGCGGTGAAGTTCCAGTCCTTTGTGACTTCCTGGCCAAGCAGCGGGAATGATCCGGCTATCCGCTTCGAGAAGAGCACCGAAGGTGTGTTGGTTGCCGTCAACTGTTGCTGAATAGCGCTCGGAAGGAACACATTTCCGCTGAAGATGGTGAAGCGGGTGGCCGTGATGCCGGAGGCGTTCGTGAAGGCGATGTTCTTGGTGTAGCCCACCTGGGCGGTTGCCTTGATGTCGGGCGTCACGTCGTAGCTGGCTTCGCCGAAGAACCGTGAGGTGTGCAAACCGCCGATCGCGAACACGTCCGGGCTGGAAGGCACGCCGTCGCCGCCGATCTGGACGCCGGAGACCCCGGTGGGAAGTCCGGAATCCCAGGGGCGGAGCGCGCCATTGGCCTGGATGGTCTGGTTGAGTACGCCCGCGGGCCCACTGACGAATTTACCCAGATAGTTGCGGGCGTCGTCGACCACGTTGAAGGCGATCTTGTACGGGTTGGTGCGCGTTCCGCCGGGTCCTGCGCCGCCCAGGGCGATGGCCCTGGTGTCCGGGTTGGTCGGCACGAACAACGGGCTTTTCAGCAGGTAAGGCCGGTCGCGCTGATAGACCGGCCTTTGCGTCAACCGCTCCGCCGCCAACATCACATGTCCGCGGCCGTCTGAGAACTTGGCCCCGAACGCCGCGCCATACTTCTGCGTGGCTCCGTCACCATACTGGGAAACGCCGTACTGGGCGTGCGCCTTCACCCCGACGAAGTTATGGTCCAGGACGTAGTTGACCACGCCGGAAACAGCGTCGGAACCGTACACCGCGGATGCGCCCCCGGTGACCACCTCCACCCGACTGACCAGAAGCTCCGGGATAACATCCACGTCCACGAGGCCATTGTAGGTGGTGGGTGGCGCGCGTCGTCCGTCCAGCAGCACAAGAGTGCGGTTGATGCCCAGGTTACGCAGGTTGATGAAGTTGCCATGGGTGCCGGTCACCAACGCGGCCGCCTGGTTGCCCCCACGGGACATCGCCTGCGACTGGAACTGCGGCAGCTGGTTCAACGCTTCGGTCAAACTCCGCGGCGATGCGGTCTGCAGTTGCTCGGCCGAGGCCACCGTGACCGGCGTCGGCGCGTCGTTGCCGTTGCGCACGATCCGCGAGCCGGTGACGACCACCTCAGCGACCTCACCCCCCGACGCCTCCTGTGCGTGGACCATCGAGGCCGGCGTGAGTGCGCTCGCGCAGAGAATCAAGGCGTAGAACCGCTTCATGATAACCCTCCCAGATCGGTTGTGCGGACGCACCTCGAGCGCCCTTTTGAGCCGCAGATTAGTGGAAGATCGCTGTCGCGTCACCCGATGCCGCCGCGGTGCATTCGGGCGATTTCAAAGCCGGTTCTTGCCTGATCGGCGCGCCAAGGCAGGCGCCCGCGACGGCGCGGCTGAAATGTCGGCCCTAACGCTGCAACCGAAAACCCGGGGAACCGGGCCAAGTATGGATTTTGCTCGCCCCCCCTCACCCCGGCCCATGACACACCGCCTCGATGTTGTGGCCGTCGGGATCCAGCACGAAGGCGCCGTAGTAGGTGGGATGATATTGCGGCCTGAGGCCCGGCGCGCCGTTGTCGCGGCCGCCGGCGGCGAGGGCGGCGGCGTGGAAGGCGGCGACGGTGGCGCGGTCCTTGGCGGCGAAGGCAACGTGGGCGGCGCTGGTGGGTCGCGGGCCGGCGCCGATCCAGAAATAGGGCTTGCCGTTGGAGCCGTAGCCGCAGAACTGCGCCTCGCCCCACAGCTTCGAGATGCCTAGCGGAATGAGCGCCGCGTCGTAAAAGGCCGCCGCGCGGTTGAAATCGGCGACCTTCAGCGTGATGTGATCGAGCATGGACTTGGTCCTTTCGTCAGGGCCTGTGGATAAACCTCGCCGCCGTCGTCTTGACTCTCACGGAGGCAACCCCTACCTCCCGCTTGGCGTTGGCACTCAAGGCTTGCGACTGCTAACAGCGCGCGGCGATGCGCCGACGTCGATCAATTTTTAGAATCTCGAACGGAGATAACATATGGCCTTTCGTCCCCTAGGTGACCGCGTCCTCGTTCGGCGCGTCAAAGAAGAAGAGAAAACCAAGGGCGGGATCATCATTCCCGACACTGCTAAGGAAAAGCCCCAAGAAGGCGAAATCGTCGCCGCCGGCCCCGGCGCCCGCGACGACAACGGCAAGATACAGCCCCTCGACCTGAAGGTCGGCGACCGCATCCTGTTCGGCAAGTGGTCGGGCTCGGAAGTGACGCTCGAGGGCGAAGAACTGCTGATCATGAAGGAAAGCGACGTCCTGGGCGTGCTCGCCTAGTTCCGCCTTCCCCCTCCCCTCAAATTTGAAGAGCTAGAAAACCATGGCTGCCAAAGACGTATATTTCTCCTCCGACGCCCGCGACCGCATGTTGCGGGGCGTCAACACCCTCGCCAACGCGGTGAAGGTCACCCTGGGTCCCAAGGGCCGCAATGTGGTGATCGAAAAGTCGTTCGGCGCGCCACGCTCCACCAAGGACGGCGTGACCGTTGCGAAGGAAATCGAACTCACCGACCGCTTCGAGAACCTCGGCGCCCAGTTGATCCGCGAAGTGGCTTCCAAGACCAATGACAAGGCCGGCGACGGCACCACCACCGCCACGGTCCTGGCCCAAGCCATCGTGGTCGAAGGTCTGAAGTCGGTCGCGGCCGGCATGAACCCGATGGATCTGAAGCGCGGCGTCGACAAGGCGGTCGCCAAGGTCGTCGAGGAAATCAAGCGCACCGCGCGCAAGGTCACCACCAACGCCGAGATCGCTCAGGTCGGCACCATCTCCGCCAACGGCGACAATGAAGTCGGCGACATGATCGCGCGGGCCATGGAAAAGGTCGGCAATGAGGGCGTGATCACGGTGGAAGAGGCCAAGAGCCTGGAAACCGAACTCGACGTCGTCGAAGGCATGCAGTTCGACCGCGGCTACCTCAGCCCCTACTTCATCACCAACGCCGAAAAGATGACCGTCGAGCTCGAAGAGCCGATGGTGCTGCTGTTCGAAAAGAAGCTGGCCTCCCTGCAGCCCCTGCTTCCGGTGCTGGAAGCCGTGGTCCAGTCGGGCCGTCCGCTGCTGATCATCGCCGAGGACGTTGAAGGCGAAGCCCTGGCCACCCTGGTGGTCAACAAGCTGCGCGGCGGCCTGCGGGTCGCGGCGGTGAAGGCCCCGGGCTTCGGCGATCGCCGCAAGGCCATGCTGGAAGACATCGCCATCCTCACCGGCGGTCAGCTGATCAGCGAAGACCTGGGCATCAAGCTCGAGAACGTCACTCTCGACATGCTCGGCAAGGCCAAGAAGGTCTCGATCACCAAGGACGACACCACCATCGTCGACGGTTCCGGCGAACGCGCCGGCATCGAGGCCCGGATCGCCCAGATCAAGGCCCAGATCGAGGACACCACCTCCGACTACGACAAGGAAAAGCTGCAGGAACGCCTGGCCAAGCTGGCCGGCGGCGTTGCGGTG
>CANJLH010000009.1 GCA_947475415.1 Caulobacteraceae bacterium | reverse complement strand
GACACCTACTATGTGGTCGCTCACTTCCACTATGTGTTGAGCCTGGGCGCCGTGTTCGCGATCTTCGCCGGCTTCTACTACTGGTTCGAGAAGATGTGGGGCGTGAAGTACCGCGAATGGCTGGGCGTCACCCACTTCTGGGTCACCTTCGTCGGCGTGAACCTGATCTTCTTCCCGCAGCACTTCCTGGGCCTGCAGGGGATGCCCCGCCGCTACGTCGACTACCCGGACGCTTTCGCCTACTGGAACCATGTCTCTTCGATCGGCTATGCGATCACCCTGGCGGGCCTGTGCGTCTTCCTGCTGATGTTGTTGGACGCCATGATCTTCCGCCGCAAGGCCGAGGCCAATCCCTGGGGCGAAGGCGCCATGACCCTGGAATGGACGCTGTCGTCGCCGCCTCCGTTCCACCAGTTCAACGAACTGCCGGTGATCCAGGCGGACGATCACCACTGATATTGTAAGGAACGCAATCTGTGGGCGCGCGGCGGAGATGATCCGGCGCGCGCCCCGCGCGTTTTGGGAATAGAGTGATGTCCATGACCCCCGCCGTTACCAGCGCCGCCCCCGCCCGGTGGCAGGACTTTGCTCAACTCCTGAAGCCCCGTGTCATGTCGCTGGTGGTGTTCACGGCCCTTACCGGTCTGGTTTGCGCCCGCGCGCCGGTGAATCCGATCCTGGCGGCGGTGGCGATCCTGTGCATCGCGGTCGGCGCCGGCGCCTCCGGCGCGCTCAACATGTGGTACGACTCCGACATTGACGCCCTGATGCGGCGCACCCGTGGCCGCCCGGTGCCGGCCGGACGGGTGCAAGGCGCCGATGCGCTGGCGCTGGGTGTCGTGCTGTCGCTGTTCTCGGTGATGCTGATGGGCATGGCGCTGAATTGGCTGGCCGCCAGTCTGCTGGCCTTCACCATTGTCTTCTACGCCGTGGTCTACACCATGTGGCTGAAGCGCTCGACCGCGCAGAACATCGTCATCGGCGGCCTCGCCGGCGCCCTGCCGCCGGTGATCGGCTGGGCCGCTGCGGCCGGCGCGGCGCCGCTCAATGCCTGGCTTCTTTGCGCCATCATCTTCATCTGGACGCCGCCGCATTTCTGGGCGCTGTCGCTCTACACTTCCGACGACTACGCCAAGGCCGGCGTGCCGATGATGCCGAACGTGGCCGGGGCGGCCTCCACCCGCCGTCAAATCCTGGTCTACAGCCTGCTGCTCGCGCCGCTCGCCGTGGCGCCGGCCTTCACGGGCCTGGGCGGCGGCGCCTACCTGGCCGTCTCCGCACTGGGCGGCGCGGTCTTCGTGCTCCTGGCCTGGCGGGTGTTCCGCAGCCGGGCCGGCGACGCCCCCGACGATCGGATGGACGGACTCTATGACGTCAAGGTCCAGGCGGCGGCGGCGCGCAATCTGTTCGCCTTCTCGATCCTCTACCTCGCCGTCCTGTTCGCCACCCTGTTGGTGGAGCATGTGGCGGGTCTCGCGCCGCTGAGGGTGTTCGCATGACCGACCCGATCATCGAGGACGAGGCCTCCGCCCGCGCCCGCCGTGGCCGCAATCTGGTCCTGGCCCTGGGTCTTGTGGCCTTCGTCATTCTAATCTTCGTCGTCACCCTGATCAGGATGGGCGCTCATGTCCTTGACCGGTCGATCTGATCCTTCCGCCGCGCGACGGCGCAATCTGGTCGTAGGACTGATCTGCGGCGCGGGGTTCGCCGTCATGGTGGGGGCGGCCTACGCCGCGGTGCCGCTCTACCGCATGTTCTGTCAGCTGACCGGCTTCAATGGCGCCGTGCGCCGGGCCGAAGTCGCCCCTGACCAGGTGCTGGGCAGCACACTCGACATCCGCTTCGACGCCAATGTCCGCGACCTGCCCTGGACCTTCACCGCCTTGCAGACGTCGCAGACCGTCCGAATCGGCGAGACCGGCCTGGCGTTTTTCCGCGTCACCAATCACGCCGCCACGCCGGTGACGGGCCATGCCGCGTTCAATGTCTCGCCCGAACAGGCCGGGGCCTACTTCCGAAAGCTGCAATGTTTTTGCTTCACCGACCAGACCATCGGCGCGGGCAGGACGGTGGAATTTCCGGTGCTCTACTTCGTAGATCCCAAGTATGCCGACGACTTCGAAACCAAGGGCGAGACCCAGATAACCCTGTCCTACACCTTCTTCCCGGCGGCGAATCCGGCCGGAACCGCTGATCGTGCTGAATCGACGTCCACAAAGACCGTTTCGGCCCTTGGCGGAACACCTTCGGCGGGGCTATAGCGACACTTAAAGGAGATGCCCTGCGCCGCGGCGCGGACAGGGCGGTCGATCAAGACGAAAGGGGTATCCACGGAAATGTCCGCAGGCGACGTCAAACACGACTATCACCTTGTCAATCCGAGCCCCAATCCGCTGATCGGCTCGATCGCCGCCATGGTCATGGCAATGGGCGGCGTCGCCTGGATGAAGGGCCTGTTCGGTCTGGAAAAGGGCACGGCGTGGCTGTTTTACGCGGGCCTGGCCGGGGTGCTCTACACCATGGCGGTGTGGTGGCGCGACGTGGTCAACGAAGCCAACGCCGGTGATCATACCCCGGTGGTGGGCATCGGCCTGCGCTACGGCATGATCCTGTTCATCGCCTCGGAGGTGATGTTCTTCGTGGCGTGGTTCTGGATCTTCTTCGAGATGGCGCTGTTCCATGGCCATCGCACGCTCTCCTCGATGGAGGACGTCGCCGCCGCCTGGGCCACCTGGCCGCCGAAGGGCGTCGAGGCCGTCCCGGCCTGGGAGCTGCCGCTGGTCAACACCCTCACCCTGCTGCTCTCCGGCACCACGGTGACCTGGGCGCACCACGCGCTTCAGCAGGGCGACCGCAAGAGCGCCAAGATCGGGCTGACCCTGACCATCCTGCTTGGGATGCTGTTCACCTCGATCCAGGCCTATGAATACAACCACATCCTGCACCACAAATTCTTCTTCGGCGGCGAGGGCGCGGATAATTCCGGCCTCTACGGTTCGTCCTTCTTCATGGCCACGGGCTTCCACGGCTTCCACGTCCTCATCGGGACCATCTTCCTGACCGTGTGCCTGTTCCGCCTGATGGGGAAAGGCTTCTCGCCCAAGCAGCATTTCGGATTTGAGGCGGCGGCCTGGTATTGGCACTTCGTCGATGTGGTGTGGCTGTTCCTGTTCGCCTTCATCTACGTGATCTTCGGCGCGCAGGGCTAAGCCGCGTTGGGGGCCCGCTACCCGCTGGTCGCGGGCCTCATCGGACGCTGTCCCAATTGCGGGCGCGGACCGCTCTTCCAGGGTTTCCTCACCGTCAGGCCCGTCTGCGACGCCTGCGGGTTCGGTCTCGCCAAGGCCGATTCCGGCGATGGGCCAGCCGTATTCGTGACCCTGATCGGCGGCTTCATCGCCGCCTTTGGCGCCCTGTTCACCCTGTTCGCTTTTCGACCGCCGGTCTGGGTGTTGCTGGCCATCTGGCTGCCGCTTACCCTCGTGATCTGCCTGGGCCTGCTGCGACCGTTCAAGGGTGTGCTGCTGGCCGCTCAGTTCATGAACAAGGCCTCCGAAGCCCGCCGCGATGAGTGACGCCCGAAAGGTTCCGGTCGGCCTGACGATCGCAACCCTGATCAGCCTGGCGATCCTGATCGCGCTGGGTAGCTGGCAGCTTCGGCGGCTTGTCTGGAAGACCGACCTCCTGGCCAGAGTCGCGGCGCTGGAAACGGCGGCTCCTCAGCCGGTCGAAACGGTCCTCGCCCGCCGGGCTCGGGGCGCGGACGTGGATTACACCCGCGTCGTCGCCGACTGCCCAGGGCTCGGCGGCGCCCGTGCGCTGGAGCTCTATGGGTTGCGCGACGGCCAGGCCGGCTCGCGGTTGATTTCCGCCTGCGCCGTGTCGGCGGGCGGTTATCGCAGCTTGCTGGTGGATCGCGGGTTCGTCGCCGACACCATCTCGGCCCGTCCGCCCGCCGACGGCGCCGGGCGGGCGCCCCTGCGCGTGTCGGGCGTGATCAGAAGCCCGGACCCGGCCACCTTCGTGACTCCCCCCAATCAACCCGCCGCGAACCACTGGTACTCCCGCGACGTGGGGGCGATGGCCCGGGCCCTGGGCGTGGAGGCCCCTGCGCCGGTTTTCCTGATGGCGGAAGTCTCGACGAATCCCGAATGGAAGGCGCTGGTCCCGGCGCCGCTGCCCCGGGACATTCCCAACCGGCACCTGGAATACGCGTTCACCTGGTTCGGCCTTGCCGGCGCCCTTGGCTGCGTCTATGCGGCCCTGCTCTGGCGCAGATGGAAGGCTTGATGCGGTACGTTTCAACCCGCGGCGCGGCTCCGGCCGTCGGTTTTACCGAGGCGGTCCTGGCGGGGCTGGCGCCGGATGGCGGGCTCTATATTCCGGACGCCTGGCCGACGCTCGCGCCCAACGCCATCGCCGCCTTCGCAGGCCGGCCCTACGCTGAGGTGGCCGCCGACCTGATCGGCCGCTTCACCGGGGGAGAGATCCCCGACGCGGACATGGCGGAGATGTGCGCCGAAGCCTATGCGACCTTCAGCCATCCCGCCGTCGTCCCCCTGACACAGATCGCACCGGGGGCGTTCATCGCCGAACTGTTCCATGGTCCCAGCCTGGCCTTCAAGGACGTGGCCATGCAGCTGCTGGCGCGCCTGTACGACCACATCCTGGGCCGTCAGAAGCGCCGTCAGACGATTCTCTGCGCCACGTCCGGCGACACCGGCGGCGCGGCGGTGGAGGCGTTCCGCGGGCGCGCCAATGTGCGCGTGGTGGCGCTGTTCCCCGAAGGCCGGATCTCGGAGGTGCAGCGCCGGTTCATGACTGCGGCGGATGAGAAGAACGTGGCCTGCGTGGCCGTCGCCGGCACCTTCGACGACTGCCAGGCGATCGTGAAGGACGCCTTCCAGGACAACGTGCTGCGTCAGGCCGTGGACCTCTCGGGAGTCAATTCCATCAACTTCGCGCGGATCGCCGCCCAGATCGTCTATTACTTCACCAGCGCCGTGGCGCTCGGCGCGCCGCACCGGTCGGTGGCGTTCTGCGTGCCGTCCGGAAATTTCGGCGACGCCTTCGCCGGCTATGCCGCCAGCCGCATGGGTCTGCCGGTGACGCGAATCGTGGCGGCGACCAATTCCAACGACATCCTCGCTCGCGCGTTCCAGGATGGCCGTTACGCCCGCGGCGGCGTCGCGGCCACCCAGTCGCCGGCCATGGACATCCAGAGCGCCTCCAATTTCGAGCGGCTTTATTTCGAATGCGTTCGGCGCGACGGCGTGGAGACCGCGCGGGCCTTCACCGCCTTCGCCGAAATGGGCGCCATTGAGATTCCGCCCCAGGCGCTGGCGACCATGCGCGAACTGTTCACCGGCGTCGCGGTAAGCGAGGCCCAGACCGCGCGCACCATGACCGCCACCCTCAATGAAACCGGCCAGATGATCGACCCGCACACGGCGGTGGGCGTGGCGGCGCTTCAGATGGTGGGCGATCTGGGCGCGCCGGTGATTGCGTTCTCCACCGCTCATGCGGCGAAGTTCCCGGAAGCCGTCCAGGCCGCCACCGGTCAGACGCCGGCCCTGCCAGGCAGTGTCGCCGCCCTGGCGAAGAAGCCGGAGCGGTTCGATCGATTGCCCGCCGATGCCGCGGCCATCAAGGCCTATGTGCGCGCCTTTGCCGAATCCTGAGCCCGCGCCCCCTCAGGTCCATACCCTGGCCAACGGGGTGCGGGTGATCTGCGACCCGATGCCAGGGCTGGAGACGCTGGCTCTGTCCGTGGTGGCCGGACATGGCGCCCGGTCGGAGGACCCGGCCCGGGGCGGCTGGTCGCACCTCTTGGAGCACATGGTGTTCAAGGGCGCCGGATCCCGCTCCGCCCGCGACATCGTGGAGGTCATCGAGGCCGCGGGGGGCTCGATCAACGCCGCCACCGGCTATGAACGCACCAGCTATCAGGTTCGGGCCCTCAAGGGCGGGTTGGACCTGGGTCTGGCGGTCACCGCCGACCTGATCCAGCGTCCGAGCCTTGAAGCGGGCGATCTGGCCCGCGAAAAACAGGTGGTGATCCAGGAGATCGCCGAGGCCGCCGATGCGCCGGACGACCTGGTATTCGAATTGGCCCAAGGCGAGGCCTTCATGGATCAGGCGCTCGGCCGCCCGATCCTGGGCGTGCGGCAGACCGTGGAGGCGGCGACGCCGCAGAGCCTGGAGGCTTGGCGCCGCTATCTCTACGCGCCTGAAGCGCTGGTGATCAGCGTCGCGGGCGCGGTCGACGTGCCGGAGCTCCTGGCCCTGGCGGACCGCGATTTCGGCGGCGCGGCGGCGGCCGAGGCCGCACCGACGCCAAGTCCGGCCAGGTTCGTGGGCGGGACCAAGGTCACGACAAAGGCGCTGGAGCAGGCCAATGTGGTGATCCTGATGCCGGCGGTGAGCGCCTGCGACCCCGACTATTTCGTCCTTCGCATCTATGCCGAGATCCTGGGCGGGGGCATGGCTTCACGCCTGTTCCAGGAAGCGCGGGAGCGGCGGGGCCTGGCCTACGCCATCGACGCCTATGCGGAGACTTATGCCGACGTAGGGGTCCTGGGGATATTCGCTGGGTGCTCGGCGCGCGACGCCGCCGAACTGGTGAAGGTGTCGGCCGGTGAAATCGCCGGCATGTCCCGCCATGTGGAACCGGCGGAGTTGGCGCGGGCGAAGGCGCAATTGAAGGCTTCGATGTTCATGGCCAGGGAATCGGCCCTGGCTCGAGCCGAACAGGCCGCGGGCCAGGTGTTGCTGTTTGGGCGCGTGCTGACCCCCCTCGAGCTCGCGGCGGCGGTTGACGCCGTCACCGACGAAGACGTCATGAGGTTGGGCGAGCGGATCTTGGCGGATCGCCGCTGCGCAGTGGCGATCCTGGGGCCCCGATCGGCGAAGGCCGCGGGCGAGACCTTCAGCCGGACGCTGTTCGGCGAGACATCCGGCTCTTGACGGGCGCGCGAAACGCGCGAGGCTTGAGGCATGGCCTTGCTGGATTGGATCAGCCCCGAGCCTGGACTCTGGTTGGAGGGAGAGCAGGTGCGCCTGCGCGCGCCCCGGGCGTCCGACTTTGAAGAGTGGCGCGCGTTGCGGGAGGTTTCACAGGCGTTCCTGCAACCCTGGGAGCCGACCTGGCCCGCCGATGATCTCAGCCGTGCGTCATTTCGCCGCCGGCTGAGCGCCTACGCCCGCGATCGGGACCTGGGCGCCGCCTATCCCTTCTTCGTTCTGCGACGGGGCGACGAGGCGCTGACCGGCGGCATCACCCTCTCCAACATCCGCCGCGGGGTCGCCCAGATGGGGTCCGTGGGCTACTGGTGCGGCCAACCCTTCGCCCGGAACGGCTATACGCTGGCGGCGGTGAAGACGCTGGCGACCTTCGCCTTTCGCACGCTGGGCCTGCATCGGCTGGAGGCGGCCTGCCTGCCGAGCAACGGTCCGTCGCGCAAATTATTGCGTCGCGCCGGCTTCGTGGAGGAGGGCGAGGCGAAGGCTTATCTGAAAATTAACGGCGTTTGGGCTGATCATGTCCTGTTCGGCCTCGTTTCGCCGGCGCCTGACCTGGGCGCCGACGAGGCGGTGTCTGTCTAGAGAGGCGCGCTCGGGGCGCGCCAGGCGCTCGAGGGTATGGGCAACGACCGTTGGACCTGGGATGCGGCGGCGACGCTTGAGGCGTTGGGCGCGGCTGATGTTGCGCTCTGGTTCTGGGAGCCGGAGCGTGACCGACTGCGCCTGAACGGGGCGGCGCGGGCGCTGGGTCTTGGCCCGCTGGCGCCGGAATGTTCCTCTGCGGCCCTGCGCGCGCTGGCCTTGCCCCAGGACCGGTCGCTGGCCGAGGACATACTGCGCGTCCAGCCCCCCGGCGGAGAGATCGCCGTGCGGATGCGCACCCGCGGCGCCGGCGCCTGCATCTGGCGCGGCGTGTGGCTGGAGGAGGGCGTACGCGCCGCCGGGGTCGTGGCCCCGGAAACCAAGTTCGCCGCCTCCGAGACCGACAATCTGACCGGCCTGCTCGACCGCCGCAGCTTTGTCCTGCGCGCCCGCGAGCGGCTGACCCACCCGGGCGGACATGACCTCGTGGTGGCGGATCTGGACCGGCTGAGGCGGTTGAACGAGGCCCTGGGCCATGAGCGGGCGGACCTGGTCCTGGCGGCCTTGGGTTCGCGCCTGGCCGCGGCCTTCCCGCCGGATGCGCTGATGGCGCGGATCGGCGAGGACGAATTCGCGGTGCTGACCCGCACCAGCGGACGGCCGGCCTCGGAGATTTTGCGAACCGCCCTCGAACAGCCGCTGCGGATCGCCGGCTTCGACATCCACCCCACGCTGTCGGTGGGCGCGGTGCAGGCCAAGGGCGGCGACGAGGCGCCGGAGGCCGCCGAACTTCTGCGGCGCGCCGAACTGGCGGTGGAGTCCGCCAAGAGCGGCGGGCGCGGCGGCGCGGCGGCCTATGGCCGCAGTTTGGAATCCGACGGCCTGTCTCGGCTGGCCCTGGAGAACGACCTGCGCGGCGCCATCGCCCGGGGCGAGCTCACGCCCTATTACCAGCCGATCGTTCGGCTCTCGACCGGCGGGCTGTCCGGTTTCGAGGCCCTGGTCCGCTGGCGCCACCCGCGTCGCGGCCTCTTGACTCCCGAACAGTTTCTGCCGGCCTGCGAAGAGATGGGCCTGATGAGCGAGCTGGGCGCCATGATGATGCGCGAAGCCGCCCAGCAGCTGGCGACGTGGCGCGCCAACCATCCCGTCGCCGGCGAGATGACCGTCGCGGTCAACCTCTCCACCGGCGAGATCGACCGCCCCGACTTGGTCGCCGATGTGACGGCGATCCGCAAACAGACCGGTCTGCCCCCCGGCGCGCTGAAGCTGGAGGTCACCGAGGGCGACGTGATGCGCGATCCGGACTCGGCCTGCATCGTGCTGATGAAGCTGCGCGACGCCGGCGCGGCCCTGGCGCTGGACGACTTCGGCACCGGGTTCTCGTCGCTGTCGTACCTGACCCGGCTGCCCTTCGACACCCTGAAGATCGACCGCTATTTCGTACGCACCATGGCCGCCAACGAGGGCTCGGCCAAGATCGTCTCCTCGGTGGTGAAGCTGGGCCAGGACCTGTCGCTGGAAGTGGTGGCCGAAGGGGTGGAGAACGCCGGCATGGCTCGCCAGCTCCTGACGCTCGGATGCGACTACGGCCAGGGCTTCGGCTATGCGCCGGCCCTGTCGCCGCAAGAAGCCGAGGTCTACCTCAACGAAAGCTATGTGGACGGCGCCGCGCCGGTGAAGGCGCGGGGGTAGGGCGGTTTCCGACCTTATTCGGCGATTTGCCTCAGGCCCGCCCGGCCGTTGACGACAGCCTCTGCGGATCCACCCCCAATTTGGCCAGGGCGCGAGTCCATTTGTTGTCATGGTCCTCGTCGAACAGCAGCGCTTCGTCAGGATCGCAGACCAGCCAGACGTTGTCTCGGATCTCGCTTTCCAGCTGGCCCGCACCCCAACCGGCGTAGCCCAGGGCCAACTTGGCGCGGCGGGGGGCCGCGACGCCGCGGCCGGCCATGGCTTCCAGCACCTCCCGGGTGGCGGTGAGGGCGACGCCCTCGGCCACACCCAGGCTATGTTCGGCCTGATAGTCGTCGGTGTGCAGCACAAACCCCCGTTCGCGCTCCACCGGCCCGCCGACCAGGACGAGATCGGCCGGCGCCTGAATGTCCGATTCGATGTTCAGGCGCTTGAACAACTCCGGCACCGTCAGATTTCCCGCCGGCCGGTTAACCGCCAGGCCCATGGCGTGATCGCTGTCGTGGGCGCAGATGAGCAGCACCGCGCGCTCAAAGCGGGGATCGCCGATTCCGGGCATGGCGATGAGCACCCGGCCGGATAGGAAGCCTTCCTGCGTCATGGGCAAGAGATTGAGCCGGATCGCGGCGGATTCAAGTGGCCATTGCACAGACCGCCGCTTGACGGGGGGCCGTGTGGCGTTATCTCGCTGGGTAACCCCGAAGGAGAAACGACCATGACTATCAAGGCCGGCGACCGACTGCCCACCATGACCCTGACCGTCGCGACGGCGGAAGGTCCCAAGCCCACCCCCAGCGATGACATCTTCAAGGGCAAGACCGTCGCCCTGTTCGCCGTGCCCGGCGCTTTCACGCCAACCTGCTCGGCCAAACATCTGCCGAGCTTCAAGCAGCAGGCGCCGACCCTCAAGTCCAAGGGCGTCGACACCATCGCCTGCATCTCGGTCAACGACGGCTTCGTGATGAAGGCCTGGGGTGAGGATCAGGCGGTCGGCGACGACATCCTCATGCTGGCGGACGGCAACGGCGACTTCACCAAGGCCGTGGGCCTGGAGATGGATGGCTCGAAGTTCGGCATGGGCGGGCGCTCGCAGCGCTATTCCATGATCGTCAAGGACGGCGTGGTCACCACCCTCAATGTCGAGGCGCCGGGAGAATACAAGGTCTCCGCCGCCGACTACATGCTGAACCAGCTCTAGGCCAAGTCGCCCACCTGAAGCCCTTCCCCCCTCCAGGGGGAAGGGTTTGGGATGGGGCTGCGGTGACAATGTATGAATCTTAGGCTCCGCGCCCGGCGCAGAACTGATGCAAAGTCCATCGAAGGATCCGCCTGACCGATAACCCGGCTGGCCCTGGCGGACGGCCATGTCTTCCAACTTCACGCGTCGTCAGGGCGCGGCATGGCGTTCAGCATGATCGGTCCTGAGGAGGACGCGCGCCGCGCCCCGCTCAACATCGTGCAAAGTATTGCGCCGCGCTTCGCGCCGATCTCGAACCTGGCGCACACCCCCTTTGAGTTGAATGGCCAGCGTTACGCCAGCATCGAAGGATTTTGGCAGGGCCTGAAACGGCCTGGCCCCGTTGAGCGCCGCGCCATGGCCAAACTGTGGGGCGGCGAGGCCAAGGAGCGGGGCGGTGGCGTCGCACAGCCGACCGAGTTCGCTTATGAAGGCGCCACAATCAAAGCGGGTTCACCCGAGCACTGGGCGCTCATGCGAGCGGCCTGCGAAGCCAAGTTCACTCAGCATGACGAAGCGCGCATCGCGCTTCTGGCCACGGGCGGGCGCTGGCTCACGCACAAAGTGCGAAGGGACAGCCGGACGATCCCAGGCGCCATTATGGCGGATATCTGGATGCGGATACGCACCCGGCTGCAAGACGAAGAGGATGCGGCGCACTGACCGGGAAACCAGGACGCGTACGCATTCCCCGTTTCCCGTCACCGTCCATCGGGCATTCCCGAACCTTCAGATGACGTGAAAGACCAGCAGTCCGATGACGACGATTCCGGGCACGCCAAGAAGCCACAAAATAATGCCTTTTCCCACGTCAGGTCTCCAATCTGTCTCTTGTCTCACTTCAACGAAGCTCGGCCGTCAGAGGTTCCCAATCGCGTCGCCAGGCCAAGGGCGCACCTGAACCGTCCACCCAAACCGTCGCCCTGAATTACGCCGCGCCTTGACTCGTCCGCCGTCAGGCGCTCGCATCGGCCATTGAGCCATAGGGCTGATTATGGGGGCGGCATGGTGCGACAGATATTGGGTGCGGCGGTCGCCCTCGCGGGCTTGATGGTCTGCGCCGCCGCCGACGCCCAGGCCCGCTGGCCGTCCCGGTTCGGGCCCGACGACACCCTGGGGGCGGCCAACAACCTTTCGCAGGCCGGGGTGCTGAAGGCGGCGAAGCTGATCCGAACCGGCAAGGTCTATGCCCTGGCGCTGCCCACTGGGCCACAGACGCCGGCGTTTGGAACCCGCAAATACGAGGTGGAGCGGATCCCGAAGCTGCCGCCGGTCCCCGCCGGGACGCCGGACGAGGACCGGATGACCAATTTCGACGAGCGGGTCACCACCTCCATGGGGATCGGGACCCAGATCGACGGATTGGGCCATTTCGGCTTGAACCACAGGTTCTACAACGGCATTTCCGGCGACGACCTGGCGAGCAGTTACAAGCTGGAGCCCGCGGCTCTGCCGCCGATCGTGACGCGGGGCGTGCTGCTGGACATGACCCGGGTGTTCGCAAAGCCGATGCTGGCGGCGGGCGACCGCATCGGCCGGGCCGAACTCGACCGCGCGATGAAGCTTCAGGGCGTCAAGGTGCGCAGGGGCGACGTGGTGCTGCTGCACACCGGCTGGATCGCTCTGGCCGAGACCGATCCGGAGCGGTTCCGGTCCGGCGAGCCGGGGCTGGTGGCCGAGGGGGCGCAGTATCTGGCCGACAAGGGTGTGGTGGCGGTGGGCGCCGACAATATCGCCCTGGAAGCCAATCCGTCGGATCATCCGGGCGTGGCGCTGGTGCACAGCACGCTGCTGACCAAGAGCGGGGTCTATATATTGGAAATGATCGACACCCGCGCCTTGGCGGCCGACCATGTGAGCGAATTCCTGTTCGTGCTGGGCGTGCCGCGGCTGCGCGGCACCGTGCAGATGACCATCAACCCAATCGCCATCCGGTAAGGTTCGTCGGGGCGGGATAATCAATTCAGGCGGGAGGTAGACCGATGCAGCTCAGACGCCGAGATGCGCTTGCGGGATTGGGGATGATGGGCGGGGCGGGGATAGCCGCTGCGCCGCAGACGGCGCTGGCGGCGGCGCCGGTGGGCAATATGTCTCCGGCCTTCGCTTCCGCCCTGCAGGCCTACAACGACAAGCTGCAGGCCATCCAGGCCAAGATCTGGGGTCATCCCTGGACCCAGCGGTCGGACGTCAACCGGCTGTCGGGCGCCTACTACATGGAGCTCATCGGCCAGGCCTGGATGATGGTGTTGTCGCAGAACGAGCTGTTTCCCAAGTTCGTCTCCAACGAATACTGCGAGCCGCAGTTGGCCAATGTGCTGTTCATGTGCCCGGACTTCAAATATTTCGGCGGCTCGCTGGACCCCAAGCACACCTACCGGATCCGCGGGCGGATGCGGGAATCGGCCTTCCTGGATTTCTCGGTGAGCTGTGACCTGGGGGCGTTCGATCCGCCGGAACGGGTGGCGCAGGTCAATGTGGAGACTGACGCGCCCTACTACTACGCGGTGGGCGAGGAGTTCAAAGTCGGTCCCGACGGCGCCTTCGAGATCATCGCCAGTTCAAAGCCGCAGCCGGGCAACTGGATGCGGATGAACGAGGCCTGGCCGATGGCTCACCTGACCATTCGCAACGGCATCCTCGACTGGTCCAATGATCGCCCGGCCTGGCTGGACGTCCAGCTCGTGGACCCCGTTCCCCGGCGAACCCTGGACTACACCGAGGCGGAGTTGATCCAGCGCATGGAGCGTGCGGGACGCTACATCGACTACTACTACTCCTACTTCGCCAACTATCTGGTGGAGTCGCAGCTGAAGATGGCCGGCGGCCAGTTCAACACCTTCGCCGTCCAGCACATGCCCAAGAGCTTCGGCCAGACCCAGAAGGGCCGGCCGCAGAACATGGTCTATGACATCGCCGACGATGAGGCGCTGGTCGTCGAGCATGAGGATCCCGGGCCGCTCTACTGGGGCTTTCAGTTGGCCGACCGCTATGCCCGCGGCACCGATCCGGCCTATTTCCAGTCGAGCCTCAACGCCAAGCAGGCGCGCAAGGACGCCGATGGCCGCTACCGCATGGTGGTGGCCAACCACGATCCGGGCGTCCCCAACTGGCTGGATACGGCCGGAAGGCTGACCGGCATCCTGCGCATCCGCCAGTATCACCAGGTGAAGGACGTGGCGACGCCCACCGCGATGAAGGTCAAGCTGGCCGATGTGCGTAAGCACCTGCCGGCGGACACCCCGCGGGTGACGCCGGCGGAGCGGGCCGCGGTGATGGATATCCGCCGCCAGGGGATCCTCAGGCGGTTCGGGCATCTGCCCTATGACGAGCCGCTGCTGGGGTGAGGTGGCGGGGCGCCATGCCTGCCCTCCCGCCAGATTATGACGCAGGGCCGCAACGCCGTGAAATCGGGCTGCAACATGGCCTTCGCATCAAGCTGCAGCCGCCGCGCGCAACGAAGGAGAAAACCGCTATGAGAGACCTCCGCCTGAAGGCCGCCACGAGGCTTGCCGCCACGGCGCTGAGCGCCGCCGTCGGGATGCTGACAGCGGGCGCCGCGATGGCGCAGACCAGCGCGCCGGCAGGGAAATGCGACGTCGCGACGATCCAGGCCATGGCCGGCGCCGACACCACCATCACCGCCGCCGATCCAACCGCCAAGCCCGTGCCCCACTGCAAGGTGGAGGGCTATGTCACCACCACCAATCCCGGGCCGAACAAGGTGCAGTTCCGGCTGCAGCTTCCGGATTCGGACTGGGCCGGCCGCTATTACTTCATCGGCATGGGGGCCGCGGCCGGCTATGTGCCGACGGATTCGCAGATCCCGGCGGGCAATCCGCTCTACAAGGGCTTCGCCGTGGCCGGCACCGACACCGGCCACATCGGACCCATGGCCGACTGGAGCTTCATGGGCCGCAACGCCGCCCAGGCGATCGACCACGTCCACCGTGGCGCCCACGTCGCGGCGGTGACCACCCAGGCGATCACCAAGGCCTATTACAATGCGGCGAAGCTTTATCGATACCACTCCGGCTGCTCCGGCGGCGGGCGCATGGGGGTGATGGCCATCGAGCGCCATCCGGAGGACTTTGACGGCGTGCTGCTGGGCGCGCCCGGCGGCCGCAGCAGCGCCACCATGATCAAGTTCATTGTCGCCGCCCAGGAAGCCAGCCGCGAACCCGGGGCCTGGGTCTCGCCTGCCAAGCTCGCCATGACCGAGGCCAAGGTCACCGCGGCCTGCGACAGTCTGGACGGCGCCGTCGACGGTCTGGTCGCCGACCACCGCGCCTGCCGGTTCGACGTGGCGAAGCTGGCCTGCAAGGCGGGCGACGCGCCCGACTGCCTGACGGGGCCTGAGATCCGCACCATCAAGGCGATCAACCGCGGGCCGTTGGGACCGGATGGCAAGCCGCTCACCCAGGGCATGCCGCTGACCAACATGAGCGTCTGGTCCGGCTTCACCGGCACGACGCCGCCGCCCTGGTCGGCGGACCCGGCGACGATGATGCGCGGCCAGGGCAATGGCGGACTGGTGATCGGCGACACCATGTCCAAGGCCCTGTTCGGCCAGGACTATGTCGCGCTAACCCAGTTCAACGCCAGCCGTAAGGCCGACATGGACGCCTGGTGGGCGGCCGCCAACCGGCTCGACTACGGTCAGCCCTACAGCGCCAATATCGCCGGCTTCCAGAAATCCGGGGGCAAGCTCCTGCTTTGGAACGGGGTCAGCGATCCCTGCTGCTCAGATGTGGAACTCGAGCAATACTACCACGACGCCGGCAAGACCCTGGTTGGCGGACCGGCGGCCCTACCCCAGTTCGTGCGCTATTATCGTATCCCGGGCATGGCCCATTGCGGCGGCGGCACGGGTCCCGGCGATGCCCCGGACCTGATGCTCGACGCCCTGATCAACTGGGTGGAGAAGGGCCAGGCCCCCGACGCCATCGTCACCCACCGCGGCGCCGACCGGATGAAGCTGTCCTTCGCCGACCCCGCCACCAAGGTGGTCTCCGGCGTGCTGGTGCCCCCCCCGACCGGCCAGGCCCGCGACATCCTGATCTGCCCCCTGCCCAAGGTCGCCGTCTTCAACGGCTCCAGGACGCCGGGCGCGGTGAACGAAGCCGCCAACTGGTCCTGCAAGGCGGCGGGCCGCAGGGCGGGGTAACGGCGGCGCTTGGCTCGGCTGAGCGTTGCCCGGTCCTTGAGTTCGCCGGGGTGGCCCAAGGCGGGGGCGAGGAAGAGCGGTGAGGGCGGCGGCGCGGCTTCGCCCAGTCCCCGCCTCAAATCTCCCCAATTGACTGTGCCTGGGATTATTCCACCGAAAGTCACATCCCGGCCCTGACTTTCACCCCTCCAGCGCCGCCGCCGCCGTGGCCGCCAGGTCCTCCGCGCCGGTCATGACCCCTTCCGCTAGGCCTGGAGCCTGGGCCAGGACCTGGCTCGCGTAGAGGCGCGCCAGCGCGGCCTTGGTCTCGGCCTGGGGTCCGGGGGCGCAGGCCAGGGCCTGGCGGCAAAGGGCCCAACCGCCGGCGACGTCGCCGGCCAGACGCAGGTAGGGGGTGGCGGCGGCCAGGCTGTCGCCGCCGCGGTGATCCAGCAGCCAGGCGGTGGCCTGCTCCAGGGCCAGCGCGCCCGCCGACAGCCGCTGGCCCACACCCGCTAGGCCGGCCGAGGCGGAGAGTTCGCGGGCGGTGGCGGCCATGTCGGCGATCAGCGCGCCCATGGCCGCGCCGTTGTCGGCGCCCAGCTTTCGGCCCACCAGGTCGATGGCCTGGATGCCGTTGGTGCCCTCATAGATCGGGGCGATTCGGGCGTCGCGGTAGTGCTGGGCCGCGCCGGTCTCCTCGATGAAGCCCATGCCGCCATGAACCTGCAGCCCTAGGGAGGCGACCTCCACGCCCATGTCGCTGGACCAGCCCTTGGCGATGGGGGTGAAAAGCTCCTGGCGCGCGCGGGCGTCGGCGCGCGCTTGCGGCGTGTCGGCGAACCGGGCCTGGTCGGCCAGGACCGCCGCCTCCAGGCAGATGCCGCGGCCGGCGGCGATCTTGGCCTTCATCAGCATCAGGGTGCGGCGGACATCGGGGTGATCGAAGATCGCCCCGTCCGGCCCGCTCGCCCACAGCGCGCGGCCCTGACGGCGCTCCTGGGCGAAGCTCAGCGCCTGCTGGAAGGCCCGCTCGGCGATGGCGACGCCCTGGACGCCCACCTGCAGGCGCGCGGCGTTCATCATCACGAACATATGGGCCAGACCTTCGTTGGCGGTCCCCACCAGCTCGGCTTTAGCGCCCTCGAACAGCATCACGCAGGTGGGCGAGCCGTGGATGCCCAGCTTGTGCTCGATGGAGGCGGGCCGCAGGGCGTTGGGCGCACCTGGGTTTCCCGCATCGTCGATCAGCCGCTTGGGGGCCAGGAACAGGGAGATGCCCTTCACGCCGGGCGGCGCGTCGGGCATCCGGGCCAGGACCAGATGACAGATGTTTTCCGTCATCTCGTGATCGCCCCAGGTGATGAAGATCTTCTGGCCGGTGATCCGGTAGCCGCCGGCGCCGTCCGGTTCGGCCCGGGCGGTGACCGCCGCCAGGTCGGAGCCGGCCTGGGGTTCGGTGAGGTTCATGGTGCCGGTCCATTCGCCGCTCACCAGCTTCGGCAGCACCAGGCGTTTCTGGCGTTCGGTCCCCTGGGCGGACAGAGCCTCGATGGCGCCCTGCGACAGGATGGGGCAGAGGCCAAAGGCCATATTGGCGGCGCTGACCATCTCCATCACCGCCACGTCCAGGGCCTTGGAGAGTCCCTGGCCGCCGTGCTCCGGATCGGCGGACAGGCCCGGCCAGCCGCCGGCGGCGTAGGCGCGGAATGCGTCCGCGAAACCGGGCGAGGCGGTGACCGCGCCATTGGCGTACCGCGCTGGCTGAAGATCGCCGACCCGGTTCAAGGGCGCCAGCTGGTCCTGGGCGAACTCGCCGGCCGCGGCCAGCACGGCCTCGACGGTGGCATCGTCCAGGCCCGGAAAGGCGGCGGCGGCGAGCGCCGGGTGGCCGGCGGCCTTCAAGGCCAGGGCGATGTCGCGGATTGGCGCGCGGTAGGTCATTTTGGAATAATCCTGGGTCCGGTCTCGTCTTCTTAGGACCAAGCCGGCCGCGGGCCAAACCCGGCGGCGTCACCGCATCGTGATGGCACGGCCCGGTTCCGGTGTCACAAGCCCGGGCGCATGCTGCCCAGGCGCCGGGCTGCGGAGGACGAAGTGAGGCCGAACATGCTTTGCGCGCTTGCGGTCGGACTGGCCCTGGCGGGAACCGCCGCCGCCGATCCGATCACCCAGGACCCCACCAAGGCGCCCAAGGGCGATTATGTGCTGGACAAACGCCACGCCAGCCTGATCGCCAAGATCCCGCACATGGGCGGATTTTCGAAGCTGGTGGTGCATTTCAACAGCCTGGACGGCGCGTTCAGCTACGATCCCGAAAACTGGACCAGCACCAAGGTGACCATCACTGTCGATCCTAAGTCAGTGGATTCCAATGTGCCGGGATTCAACGACGAGATTGCCGGCCCGAAGTACTTCGATGCGGCGCGCTATCCCACCATGACCTTTGTCTCGACCTCGGCGGCGGGGGAGGGGGGACACGGGGTGGTCAACGGCGACCTCACCTTCCTGGGTAAAACCAAACCGGTGGTCTTCGACGTCACTTTCAACGGGGTGGGGCCGGGCCTGATGGGCTTTGGCACGCGGATGGGCTTTTCCGGCGTGGGCAAGATCAAGCGTTCCGACTATGGACTGAAGGTGATGTTCGCCGGCGACGACGTCGACCTGCAGTTCGAAGTCGAGTTCGTGAAGAGGTAGTCTGTGGCCGAAACGAAGGCGAGCCGCTACGGCGTCGTGGCCATGGCGCTGCACTGGGTGATCGCCGCGGCGATCCTGTTCCAGGTGGGACTGGGCGGGCGGATGGAAGACGCCCACGGCCCGGAGAAGTTCGCGGTCTTCCAGCTGCACAAGTCGGTGGGGATCACCATCCTCCTGGCCAGCCTGCTGAGGCTGGGCTGGCGGCTCGGCCATCGGCCGCCGCCGATGCCGGCAAGCTTCGTGGGCTGGGAGCGGCAGCTGGCGCGGATCACCCATGCGGGCTTCTATGTGGCGATGCTGGGCCTGCCGCTGACCGGCTGGGTCATCGTCTCGGCCAGCCGGCTCGCGATCCCGACCCGGCTTTACGGCGTGATTCCGTGGCCGAACCTGCCGGGGCTGGCGGGCGACAAGGCCTGGGAGCACGCTGGCGAGATCGGCCACGGCGCCCTGGCCTGGGCGACCTATGGTCTCCTGGCGATGCATGTGGCCGGCGCGCTCAGGCATCAGCTGTTCAGCCGCGATGAGCCGGTGCTCGGGCGAATGGCGCCGGGCGCGGTCCCCGGCCGCTGGCTGGAGCCGCGCATCGCCCTGATCGCGGCGGGCGCGGCAACCGCCTTCCTGGCCGCCCACTGGGTGCGGCCCGCTCCGCCGGCCGCGGCGCCGCCGCCGACGGTCGAGGCGCCGGTGATCGCCGAGCCGGCGGTCACGCCGTCGACCCCCGCCGAGAAATCCACATCGCCCGCCAGTCCGACCCTATCTGCGCGCTGGCGCGTGGCGCGGGGCTCGACGATCAGCTTCGAGACCGCCTGGAGCGGCGCCCCGGTCAAGGGCAGGTTCGAGCGCTGGACCGCCGACATTCTGTTCGACCCTGAGGCCCTGGACCGATCGAGGGTTTCCGTGAGCATCGACATGGCTTCGGCGGTGACTGGCGACGAGCAGCGCGACGCGGCCTTGACCGCCCCCGACTGGTTCGACATCGCCGCCCATCCCAGGGCTGAGTTCACGGCCTCGCGGTTCGAGAAGACAGGACCGGACCGTTACCTCGCCCACGGCAAACTCGCCCTGCGCGGGGTGAGCCGGCCGCTCAGCCTGCCGTTCCGGCTGCAGATCGACGCAGACAAGGCCCGGGTGCGCGGTGTAACCAGCCTTGACCGCACCGCCTTCGGCGTCGGACAGGGCGAGTGGACCAGCACCGATCAAATCCCGGCCAAGGTGACCCTCAGCATCGACCTGAGGGCGACGCGGCGCTGAATGCGGCGGTCGCGGCCCTGCGCGCCGGGGGCCTGGTCATTCTGCCCACCGAGACGGTCTATGGCCTGGCCGCCGACGCGGCTGATGCGCGGGCGGTGGCGGCGATCTACGCGGCCAAGGGCCGGCCGCAATTCAATCCGCTGATCGCCCATGTGGCGGACCTGGCGGCTGCCGAGCGGGTGGCGGTGCTGGACGCCCGGGCCCGGGCGCTGGCCAGGCGGTTCTGGCCGGGGCCCCTCACCCTGGTGGCGCCGATCCGCGACCCCAAGGCGGTCTGCGACCTGGCCCGGGCGGGGCTGGACACGGTGGCCGTCCGCGCGCCGGCCCATCCCCTGGCCCAGGCGCTGCTGGCGCGGTTCGGCGGGCCGCTGGTGGCGCCCTCCGCCAACCGCTCGGGCCGGCCCAGTCCCACCACCTTCGCCGATGCGATGGCCGAGACCGGCGCGGCGGCGGGGGCGGCGCTGGATGGCGGACCCTGCGCAGTGGGATTGGAATCCACCGTGGTTTCGCTGCTGGATGTCCCGCGGTTGCTGCGGCCCGGCGCGGTCACCCGCACGGAGATCGAGGCGGTGGTTGGGCCGTTGGCGGAGGCCGAGGCTGACGCGCGTCGCTCGCCAGGGCGCCTCACCCGTCACTATGCGCCCAAGGCGCCGCTGAGACTGGACGCCGTCCTTCCGTCTCCGGGGGAGGCCTATCTGGCGTTCGGGCCATTCCCGCAGGCCGAGGGGATCTGGAACCTGAGCCCGACCGGCGACCTGACTGAGGCGGCGGCCAGGCTGTTCGCCTATCTGCGCGCCGCCGACGCCACGAGCCCACTGGGAATCAGCGTGGGTCCGATCCCCGACCTGGGCCTGGGCGAGGCCATCAACGACCGCCTGCGCCGCGCAGCGGGCTTCGTCGGCTAGCGGCGCCGGGCCAAGCCGATTAGACTGGCGCCATGACCGTCCCCGTTCCCGCCGATGTCCTCTCTCGCCTGAAAGCCGTGCTGGGGGAGGGCGGCTGGTGTCAGGATCCAGAGCGGCTGGCGCCCAAGCTGCTGGAATGGCGCGACCGCTGGACGGGCGCGACGCCGCTCATGGTCCTGCCCGCCACCACCGCCGACGTGGCCGCGGTGGTGGGGATCTGCGCAGAGGCCGGGGTGGCGATCACCCCCCAGGGCGGCAATACCGGCCTGGTGGGCGGCCAGATCCCCCAGGGCGAGATCCTGCTGTCCACCGAGCGGCTGCGGGCGATCCGCGCCGTGGACGCCTATGACGACGTGCTGGTGGCCGAGGCTGGCGCGACGCTGGCCGCCGTGCATCAGGCCGCGGCTGAGGTGAACCGGCGGTTCCCCATCGGTCTGGCTTCGGAGGGGTCGGCGACAGTTGGGGGGATCATTTCCACCAACGCCGGCGGCACCCAGGTGCTGCGCTACGGGACCACCCGCAATCTGGTGCTGGGGATCGAGGCGGTGTTGCCCAACGGCGAAGTCTGGAACGGGCTCAAGCGCCTGCGCAAGGACAACACCGGCTATGACCTGAAACAGCTGCTGATCGGGGCCGAAGGCACCCTGGGTGTGGTGACTGCGGCCAGCCTGAAGCTCTTTCCGGCGCTGTCATCGCGGGCGGTGGCGATCGCCGGCGTGGCCTCGCCCCGGGCGGCCATCGAGCTCCTGGCCAGGGCCAAGGATCTGGCCGGCGGGGCGGTGGAGGCTTTCGAGCTGATGGGGCGGCTGGGGGTCGACTTCGTGCTGAAGAACATTCCCGGCGCGCGGGACCCGCTGAGCGGCGTCCATCCCTGGTACGTGCTTGCCGAGTTCGCCTCGGGCGAGCCCGGTGCTGCGGAGGCGGCCATGGAGCGGTTCCTCAGCGAGGGGCTGGAGGCCGGCCTGATCGCCGACGCCGTGGTGGCCCAGTCGCAGACCCAGGCCAAGGCCCTGTGGAATGTGCGCGAAAACCAGTCCCCGGCGCAGAAGCCCGAGGGCGCCACCTGGAAGCACGACATCTCGGTGCCGGTGTCGCGGGTGGCCGACTTCCTGGACCAGGCGACGGCGGCGATGGCCCGCTTCGCCCCCGGCGCCCGCATCGCCGCCTTCGGCCACGTGGGAGACGGCAACATCCACTACGACGTTCTGGTCGCAACCGGCGGCGACGACGCGGCGCACTCGGCGCGGCGAGACGAGGGCTCGCGCATCGTGCACGACATCGTGGCGGCCCTGGAGGGCTCGATCAGCGCCGAACACGGCCTGGGCTCCATGAAGACCGCCGAGGCCGAGCACTACAAGGACCCGGTGGAACTGGCCGCTCTGCGCGCGGTGCGCCAGGCGCTGGACCCCAAGCGGATCATGAACCCGAGGGTGTTGTTTTAGGGGGCCCGACAGGGAGGTCGAGAGATCATGCCCGGCCCCCCGGTCGCGCCGTCAGTTGATCTCATGCCAGCCAGGCCGTCGCCATGGTGAGCGCGACCTCCGGAAGGCTTTGCGGTTCGGAGACAAGGTCATCGGCGCCTGCGGCCTCCAGCTCCTCGCGGGTTCCGTAGCCCCAGAGAACGCCGAGGGCGCGCATGTTGTTCGCGTGGGCGCCGGCGATGTCATACCGACGGTCGCCGATCATCAGGCAGCGGCTCTGCGCCAGCGCATGACGCTTAATGATGTACGCGATCATTTCAGGCTTGTGGTCCAGCGCGCCGCCGGCCTCCGAGCCGTGGATGGCGGTGAAAAAGCCGCCGAAACCAATGTGGTCCAGAATGCGCTGGGCGAATTCCGTGCGCTTTGAGGTGGCGAGGATCAGCTGCGCTCCGGCGCGGCGCATCGCCGTCAGCGCCTGGGCGATGCCCGGGAAGGGCGGACTGTCGAATAGCCCGCGCTGGCCGTAGTCTGAGCGATAAGCCGCCACGGCCTCGGTGATCCGATCGTCTCCAAGGGGCTCCAGCAACATCCGCATGGTGTCTTCAATCGGCGGGCCGATCATGGTGGATAGGTCCAGCGGTGGGTCGGGGGCATGGCCGAGAGCCTGTAGAGCAGCCCGGCAGCTCGACAGAATGCCCGGCTGTGAATCGACGAGCGTCCCGTCGAGGTCCAGGAGCAATGTCGGGGTTGGTGAGCGCATGACCGAGCTTAGCCCATGCCGCAGGCCTGGCGACAGGCGATCGGCGCCGCAGGCATCCAGGGACAGGGCAATGCGCCCATACTGCTCCAACGGAAACGCGCCAGGATATC
Organism: Caulobacteraceae bacterium; assembly: GCA_947475415.1. GTDB lineage: Bacteria > Pseudomonadota > Alphaproteobacteria > Caulobacterales > Caulobacteraceae > Phenylobacterium. The sequence goes on along the minus strand of CANJLH010000009.1, from coordinate 104,057 downwards.
CTGTCCCCCCCGAGACGATGTTGCGCCCAGGTCCTGGACGCTCTATGTGTATGATGTTGGAATCGGATACACACGATGCGGACCAATATCGTCATTGACGACGCCTTGATGGCCGATGCGCTCAAGGCGACGGGGCTGAAGACCAAGCGCGAGGCGGTGGAGCTGGGGTTACGCACGCTGTTGCGATTGCGCCGCCAGGCCGAGATCCGGCGCTTCCGGGGCAAGCTGGCCTGGGAGGGCGACCTTGAGGCGATGAGGTCCGACGCTTGATCCTGGTCGATTCCAGCGTCTGGATCGACTATTTCCGCGGGATTGCGACCCCCCAGGCCGACAGGCTCGACGCCCTGCTTGGCGGCGAACCGCTGGCGATGGGCGACCTGATCCTGACCGAGGTGCTGCAGGGCCTCAGCCGCGAGCGGGACTTTAGGGATGCGCTGCGTCTGCTGACGTCCTTGACGGTGATCGCCATCGGGGGCGCAGACCTCGCCATTCAGGCGGCGCGCAATTTCCGCACCCTGCGCGCGCGCGGCGTGACGGTGCGCAAGACCATCGACACCCTGATCGCCACGCGCTGCATCGAGGGTGGTTATTCGTTGCTCTACAGCGACCGGGATTTCGATCCGTTCGTGGAACACCTGGGCCTTGAGTCGGTGATGGCGAATGGCTGAGGGAGATCGGGTAACCGCGACATCGAGCGCTCGCCGTGGCGCGACTTCCGCCCCTCAAACCGCCGCAAGCAACGCCAACAGCCGGCGGTTCACGGTCTCCGGCTGTTCCTGCTGCAGCCAATGGCCCGCGCCGGGGATATTGTGGACGCCGTCGAGCTTCGGGATCACGCGCCGCATGCGCTCCACCGCGCCGGGGCTCTGATAGAGGCACCAGTCGGCGTCGCCGGCCAGGAAGGTCGCCGGGACCTCGATGCGCCGCCCGGAGAACACCTCCAGCTCTTCGGCCAGCACTCGTTCGGTCACGCACCGGTACCATTGCAGGCCGCCCTGGAACCCGGTGCGGGCGTATTCCTGCGCATAGACCGCCAACTCCGCATCGGTGAGCCAGGCGCAGGCGGCGCCCTTGGGCTCGGGGCCTTCGGCCTCGGCCACCGTCTGGGCCATGTTCCGGGCGAGGTCCATGACGTAGTAGGTGGGCATCTTCGCCAGTTCCTGCGCCGTCCAGCCGGCCAGGGGATGGGGGCGGTTCGCCGGCCAGTCGGCGCTCTTCTGGTGGTAATAGGCGCGCAGGAAGGCCGTCAGGCCCTGCGGGCAGGTCATCATGTCGGCGTTGGCCGCCCGGGTGGAATAGTACCAGTGATAGTGCTTGCGCGGCCGCGGCAAGGCGGCGAGGTCGGCGTGGATGTCGCCCGCGGGCGCGACGACGCCTGAGCGCAGGCTGGGCGGCCCGGCGAACGGCGCCGCCAGCAGCGCCAGACGCTGAAACAGGTCCGGCCGCACCAGCGCGGCCCAGGCCGCCACCGGCGCGCCGAAGTCGTGGCCCACCACGGCGTGGGCGACGGTCCGCCCCAGCCCGGCCAGCAGGCCCATCAGGTCGCGCACCAGATTGAGCGGCCGGAACGAGGCCAGGTCGCCGTCATAGTCCGGGTCCCAGCCCGTGGTGCGGCCATAGCCGCGCTGGTCGGGAGCCACGGCGTGAAAGCCCGCCGCCGCCAGGGCTGGCAGCACCTTGCGCCACGAATAGGCCAGCTCCGGGAAGCCGTGCAGCAGCAACACCAGGGGACGCTCTTCGCCCTCGAACCCTGCCTCCAGAATGTGCAGCCTCAGGCCGTTCACCCCGTCGATGAATCGGGACCGCACGCCGCCCGGCAGCACGGCGGCGTCGAGTGGGGCGAGTTCGGTCATCGATGGATCCCTCCGGGCCGGGGCGGACGTTTTCAGACGTCCGCCCCGTGCAGCCTTACGGGAAGGTCTTGGTGACCTCGAAGCCCCACGTGCGGCGATCGCCTGGCACGTAGGTGACGAAGCCCAACGCCGTGTTGGTGGTGTCGAGCAGGAAGGCGGAATACTTCTTGTTGAGGAGGTTCTTGCCGAAGAAGGCCATTTCCAAGCCGCCATCGTCCAGCTTCACGCTGGCGCGGGCGTTGAGCAGGCCAAAGGCGGCCTGGCCCCGGTAGTCCGGCCGAGCCGCCGTGCTGCCGTTGAACTGACTGTCGGCGTTGTAGAACACCCGTCCGCGCCACGACCAGTCGGCCTGAAGCCGGAGGTCGCCCGCTTCGATCGGGATGTTGTAGGCCGCCGAAAGACTGTAGGTCTTCTTGGGAATGAACACGAACGGCTGACCGCTGAAGTCGGTGCCCAGGCCGTCACGATAGACCTTGTACTTGGGATCCGTCAGGGCGCCGGTCGCGGTCAGGGTCAGATTTTCGATCGGCCTGGCGACGATCTCGGCTTCCAGACCCTGGACCTTGGCCGACGCGGCGTTGCCAACCACGGTCGAGGTGGGGTTCAGGGTCGAGGCGACGAGTATGACCCGCTGGATGTTCTTATAGTCAGTATAATAGGCGGCGAAGTTCGTCCGCAGGCGGTGGTCGAGCCAGTCCGCCTTCAGGCCAAGCTCGTAGTTCTTGACGTTCTCGGGATTGAAGGTCTGGAAGGTCGTCGGGTCGATGCCGCCGCGCAGGTTGTGTCCGCCCGACCGGAAGCCCGTGCTGGTGCTGACGTAGACCAGCACGCCGTCGGCCGGCTTGTAGTCCGCGGAAAGCAGGTAGTTCAGCTTGTTCCAGCTTGCGTCCCGGAAGACGAGGCACTGGCCAGGCTGCCGAAGGGCGACGGGCAGGTTGCAGACGCCGTCCAGGCGGCGGTTCGCCGAGGTCAGGTGCTTGCTTTCGTGGGTGTAGCGAAGACCCCCGGTGACGGAGAACTGATCGGTCAAGTCGAAGGACGCCTGGGTGAATCCGGCGGCGGACTTATTGACCACATGGCCTTCGTTGAAGCTGCGGGTCGCCGCGGCGCCCAACGACACCGACTGGGTCCCGTCGAAGCCGAACTCCCGCGAATAATAGCCGCCCACGATCCAGTTGAGCCGCCCGTCCAGCGCCTTGCCGGTCAGCTGCGCCTCGTGGCTGACGATCTCCTGGTGCGTGTAGCCATGGGTGTGCAGGATATTGAACGGCGAGCCGTCAAGATCATAGAAGGTGTCGCGATCGGCGACGCGGTAGGCGGAAATCGCCTTGAACGCCATGTCCGCGGTAAGGTCGACATTCACCGTCGCCGAGGTTCCCCAGCTATAGGTGTGTTCTTTGGAATCGTAATTGAAGTTGGTGTCCCAGAAGCCGAGATTCGCGTTGGCGCCTGCGTAGGCGGCGGCGCCGGCCGCGCCGCCGGGAACGCCGGTTTCCCTGGGGACGAAGGTGGTCGCGGCGGCGGAGGTGGGGATCAGGCCGCGGCTCTTGTGCGGGATCGAGGTCGTCGTGCTCTTGGTGTAGTCGCCGCGGATCAGCACTTCCACCTTGTCGGCCGGCCGCGCGAGCAGCGTGCCGCGCAAGGTGCCGCCGTCCAGGTCACCGCCGGCGCCCTTGCCGGAGTAGACGTTCTTGCCCCAGGGATCGCGCTTGTCATAGTTGCCGACGATCCGCAGGGCGAGGTCGTCGCCCTTGAGCGGCAGGTTGGCGATCACGGCGCCGCCATAGCGGCCGAAATTGCCCGTGCGCAGGGTGATCTCTCCCCCCAGCTCGCCGGTGGGAAGCCTGGTGAAGATGTTGAGAGAGCCGCCCGTGGTGTTGCGGCCATACAGCGTTCCCTGCGGCCCTTTCAGGACCTCGACGTGATCCACGTCGGTCAGGTTGGCCAACTCGCCGGTGATGGTCTTGGCCAGGCTGACGCCGTCGATATAGATGCCCACAGCCGGGTCGACGGTCAGCAGCAGGTCGTTGTTGGTTTGGCCGCGGATGGTCACCACCAGCGAATTGCGGCCTGAGGAACCCTGGTTGACCAGCAGCGAAGGGGTCTGGTTGGTGATGTCGCGGATCGACTCGATCGACTGGTTCTTGATTGCTTCCGCCGAGATCGCCGTGACCGCGACGGGGACGCTCTGCAGGTTCTCGGACCGCTTCCGGGCGGTGACCACGACCTCTTCGATCGCCGAGCCATCCTGGGCGAAACCGGTGGCTGGAAGGCAGGCGATGGCGCCTGCGCACAAGGCAAGGCGCAACGACAACCGCTTTTGAGCTTGATGCATGAAATTCCCCTGGTTGCGGCGCGTATTCAGGGTGCCCGCTTGATTTTCTGAACGCGGCTCACCGCGCCCGCAGCAACCCTAACTGATCAAACGTCCGAGTACAGCGTGTCATGGGCGCGTTGCAATTGCGGCGGCGGGCGAGGATTTGGCGCCACACTGGCCGTGTTGGCTCGCCCCTAGACCCTGGCGTCTTCACATCGAACGAATCTGTCGGCAGGTTAGGGGGACGGTGTGTGAGACCGCCATCCAGGCGGCGCGCAATTCCCGCACCCCGCGCGCGCGGCCCGCACCCTGCGCGCGCGGAGGGTGACCGTGCGCAGGACCATCGCACCCGGATCGCCACGCGCGGCATCGAAGGCGGCTTCTCGCTGCTCTACATCAACCGGAGTTTCGACCCGTTCGTGGAACATCTGGGCATCGAGTCGGCGATGGAGGACGGTTGAGTTTCCGTCAAACCCACGCCGCCAGGAAGGCGAAGAAAAACCCGATCGTCCAGGACGTCGCGGCAAGGCCCAGGATGACCCAGGACGCCGCCCGCAACCTCCGGCAGGCCGCGGCCTGGCGCGCATCGGCCGGGCAGGGCAGGCCGCGCGCCCTCCACTGCAGGAGCGCCGCCGCCGCGATCAGCACGCCCGAGACGCCGAAGACCCAAGGCTTGTGTTCGGACAACAGGGTGATCTGCGGAACCGCCGTCACCAGTCCGGCCACCGCCGCGCCCATGCCGAGGCTAACCATCAGCGCTGGCAGCGCGCAGCATACCAGGGTCCCGGCCCCGCCCAGCAGCGCCGCCAGGGGCGCCAGGCCGTCGCGCCAGCCGAAGGCCCGCTCACTCACGCGGCAGGCCGCTTGATGCCCACCACCACATAGCCCGCGTCACGGATCAAATTGCGGATCTGCGTGTCGTCCAGGGAAGCGTCGGGTTTGAATTTCAGCCGCACCTCCTTCGCGGTCAGGTCCACCAGGACGCGCGTGACCTTGCCAGTGCGCTTGAAGCTCTTCTCCAGGCCCTTGGCGCAGAAGTCGCAGACCAGCCCATTGACCTGGGCCACCACGTCGGGGTTGGCGAAGGCGACTCCGGCGCGGCCCGTCTCGCCGGCGGCGTGCTTGTGGTCGGCCATACCCGGCATGTCGTCGTGCCCCATTCCATGTGCGCCCTCATGCGCCAGGGCCGGAAGGGCGAGGGCTGTCAATGCAGCGGCCAGCGTTAAGGATTTCACGGCGTTCTCCATCAGAAATACAGCCAAACGGTTGCAAGGAGGCGGCCCTGCAAGGATGAGCCGACCTCAACGAGCGTGGTTCCCTTGAACAGCCGCACCAGCGGCGTCACCGTGATGTCACGCTTGGCGAAGTCATTGTGCTCAGCCTGCAGGATCAGCCAGGTGTGCAAGGCGCCTGACTCCGCCACATACGGCGCCACGCCGACCCGGCCCCGGTACATAAGGGTCGAGCCCTGGGTATCGATGGTCATGCCACGGGCCTCAGCCAGCACCAGGAAGCGGCGGCTTTCCCAGTCCGCCTGGGCTCCCAAGGAGCCGGCTGCGCGGCGGAAGCGCAGAACAGGCCCGGGGGCGAGGCCGTTGATCGCGGCCAGATGGGCGGCGTGGATCGACAGGGGCCCAGTGAGCGCCGTGGGGACCACGTACCGACCGGTGGCGACCCCAGCGGCTCCCGTCAGGTAAAGGTTGGCCTGAGAGTCCGGCGCATTGTGGCGGAAGACCACCAGATTCAGCGCAGCGCCGGCGAAGTCATGGTCCAACGGACGGTTATGCTCGGCCCTGACCCCGACCGCGACCCGGGCGGCGGGCGTGTACATCACCTCCACGTTCGACCCGCCATCGCCGGTGTCGGCGTTCAGGATCCAGCCGCCGGCGTAGCCCACCGGCCGCGCCCAGGCGGGCGTCGCCAGAGACAGCGCCAGCAGGAACGCCACCGCGCGGCCTGCAAATCCGGTCATTGCGGCCCGAAGCATCAGATGAAGTTGCTGGCGTCGAGGTCGCTCAGGCTGACCCCCACCAGAATGATCGCCACATCCGGCATGGTGTCGGCGTCAGTGTCGGCGAACACCACCACGTCGCCGTTCAACTGTACGGCCAGGATGTGCTGGGTGGGGTCGGGCATCATGGTGTTGTGACCGGCTAGCTCGGCCGTGAGGAAATCGCGCGCCACCGGGCCATATTCCGAATAGCCGCCCTTAACCGGCAGGCTGATGCGGTCCGCCGCCGTCCAATCAAGGATCCGATCGGCGGTCAGGGCGTCCATCGCCGAGGCGCCGGTGGCGAAGCTGAACACGTCGGCGCCGGCGCCGCCGCTGATTACGTCTCGGCCGCCCTCCCCGGCGATCGAATCCGCGCCGGATCCGCCCTGGATGGTGTCGTCACCGAGATTGCCATTGAGGAAGTCGCCGCCTGACCCGCCGATAATGGAGTCGTTGCCCTGGCCGCCCAGCACGGTGTCGATGCCGTTCGAGGCGATGATCGTGTCGTCGCCCTTGTTGCCGTTGGCGAAATTGGCTTCATCGGCGCCCACGCCCAGCAGAATGGCGTCGTTGTCCTGACCGCCGTAGACCGTGTCGCCGCCGGCGCCGCCGACGAGGGAATCCGCCCCCTGATTGCCCTGCAGAATATCGCCACCGCCCGCCCCGTTCAGGGTGTCGGCGCCTGCGCCGCCGAACATGGCGTCGTCGGCGGCCGTGCCAATGGCGTTATCGGCGCCCGTCCCGCCCACAAACACCATGGCGCCGTTGTCGAACTTCAGGTCGAGATCACCATAGACGCCCGTTCCGAACGACACCGTCTGGCCGCGGTAACTGACCGCCACCTGATCCGGCGCCGTCAGGTAGGCCGCGGTCACCTGAACGGCTTCGCCGGCGCCGAAGTTCACGCTGTCGTTCGCGCCGTTATAGGCGCCGGCCTGTACGGCGGTGATCGTCTGGAAGCTGTAGGTCGCCATATGCCGTCCTTGTTCGAGGCTCAAAGCTGGCGGCCGCCGATTGACCAGCCCACCTGCGTGTCCAAGGCTGTTCTGAGGAAGCCTATCTTGTCACAGGCGAGACCGCGCGCCGCGTCGCACCAAACGCTGCGTCCTTAAGTTCCCCCAAGGGGCGGAAAGGTTCAACCTGGTGCACAGGAAACCATCGTTTTCCTGCTTTTCGACCTTGGCTCAGTTAACCAATGTCATCCCAGGTCCGCCCCCGCGGTCTTCTCGCAATGAGCGTGCGCCCTAAGGCGCCGCCGCCAGGTAGCCGTTGGGGTCGGCGAGGAAGGCGCCGAAGGTGGAGAGGCAGCCCTGCCAGACGCCCAGGTGGGTGCGCATTTCCTCGCGGGTGTCGGCGGCCGACAACAGGGTGGAATAGACCACGTGCGGCCGTCCGGCGTTGTCCATGAACGCCCGGCAGGTGATCGAGGTCTGGTTGAAGCCGTTCATCTGGGCGAGGTTGGCGCGGCCGCTGTCGGAGCTGGTGGTGAAGGCCAGCCCCTGGCAGCCCCTGCCGTCCGCGCTGCAATCCACGAACTGGACGCCGAAACTGTAGGTGGGGGTGGTCACGCCAAGCTTCACCTCGGTGTCGGTTCGCTCGGCGAGGTTGGCAGTTGCGCCCAGGCCGCTCAGCAGCGCGATCAGGCTGGCGGGGTCGCGGGCGTCGAAACCGGCATGCTGCGGCATAGCCGCCGGTTTGGGCGCCGGCTTCGGGGCGGTGGGCTGCGCCTGCGCGGCGTGGGCGAGCGCGGCCGCGGCCAGAATCATCAGAAGACGATGCATCGGCATCGGCTATCAGAAGGCCTGCGACAAGGCGAGGGCGTGACAGGGCGCTTCGGCGCCGCGATAACAGGGTATGCGATTTGCGTGCGTCATACTTGCGGGCCTGGTCCTGCTTGCTCCGGGCGTCCCCCAGGCGCGGGACGCGCAGCAGCAGGGAATTCTCATCGAGCTGGCCGGCGTTCTGGGGGAAAGCCACGCCCTGCGCCAGGCCTGCGCGGGCCGTGAGGACCAGTACTGGCGCGCAAGGATGATGCGCCTGCTTGAGGTGGAGCAGGCTCCGGCCGCGGTGGAGCGGGCGCTGACCAGCGCCTTCAACAACGGCTATGAGAGCCGCCGGCGCAGCTACCCGGTCTGCACGCCGACCGCCCGGCGCGCGGAGGCCGCGGCGGCCGCCCGCGGCCGCAGCCTGGCGCGCAGGCTGTCGCAGGAGGCCACGCCCGCGCCGACATCTTCGCTTCCCGGCGCCGGTTAACGTGGCGGCCGGACGTTTCCCAAGCTAGACTTCAGAACTAGCCTTCGAGGCAGGCGAGCAGGAGAAACGAGCATGGGCTTTGGTTTGGTGTCGATTGTCTTCGTGGCGCTGGCCTTTTTTGTGCTGGTCGGCGCGATCAAGATCGTGCCGCAGGGACGCGAATTCACTGTGGAGCGGTTCGGCCGCTATACGCGCACGCTGCGGCCCGGGATCAGCTTTCTGACTCCCTTCGTGGAAGGCGTGGGGCGGCGCATCAACATGATGGAGCAGGTCCTGGACGTGCCGCGCCAGGAGGTGATCACCAAGGACAACGTCACCGTCCAGGTGGACGCCATCGTGTTCATCCAGGTGATGGACGCGTCGGCCGCCGCCTACCGGGTGACCAACCTGGACTTCGCCATCACCCAGCTGACCATGACCAACCTGCGCACCGTGGTTGGCAATATGGAGCTGGACGAGGTGCTGTCGCAGCGCGACCAGATCAACACCCGGCTGCTGGACGTCATCGACCAGGCCACCAGCCCCTGGGGTGTGAAGGTGGCGCGCATCGAGATCAAGGACCTGCAGCCGCCGCCGGACATCACCAACGCCATGGCCCGGCAGATGAAGGCCGAGCGAGAGCGCCGGGCGGTGATCACCGAGGCGGACGGGGAAAAGCAGGCGGCGATCGCCCGCGCCGAGGGCGCCAAGCAGGCGGCGATCCTGGAGGCCGAGGGCCGCAAGGAAGCCGCTTTCCGTGACGCTGAGGCGCGCGAGCGGGCCGCCGGCGCGGAAGCCGAGGCGACCCGGCTGGTGTCCGACGCCATCGCGGCGGGCGACGTCAACGCCATCAACTATTTCGTCGCCCAGAAATACGTGGAAGCCTTTGGTAAGCTGGCCGAGAGTCCGCAGCAGCGCACGGTGATCGTGCCGGCCGAAATGGGCTCCCTGGTGGGCACGATCTCGGGAATCAGCGAATTGGTGCGGGTCCGCTCAGGGATCTGGGGGCGCGCCGCGTTCGGCTCCGACCCCGCCGCCCCCGCCGCCGCGCCCGCGGCAGGCGCCGATCATTCCACCCACTGGGGGCTGATCCATGACAGGACTATTCGAGCAATTCGGAGCCCACCCCTTCTGGATCTGGGCTGCGCTCGCCGGCGCCCTGCTGGCGGCGGAGGTGGCGACCGGATCGGGGTGGATGCTGTGGCCGGCCGCTTCGGCTGGCGTCGTGGCGTTGTTGCTGCTGGCCTTCCCGGCCATGCCCACACACCTGGCCGTGCTGCTGTTCGCGGTGATCACCATCACGGCCACGCTGCTCAGCCGCCGCTACCTCATGCAGCGGACCCTGCCCGGCGGCGTCGATATCAATGATCCCATGAGCCGGGTCATAGGCTTTCGCGGCAAGGCGGTGACCGAGTTCAAAGGCGGCGAAGGCCGGGTGTTCGTGGATGGCAAGGAATGGGCGGCGAAGGCCGACGTCGCTGTGGGCTCGGGTGATTCCATCGAGGTGACGGCCGTTGACGGCGCCGTGCTCAGGATTCGTCCGGCCTGACTTCAAGCAGGAAGGTGCGCAGGGCTTTCAGGAACGGCATGGCGTCACGGAACTCCGCGTCGGTGAAGGCGCTGCGCAGGTCGCTGTTGTGCTGTTTCAGGCCCTTCACCACGGTGTTGAAGGCCGCCACGCCGGCCCCTGTGATACGGACCCGCTTCTTGCGGCGGTCGGTCTCGTCGGCGATCACCTGCACATGGCCTGCGGCCTCCATGCGCTGCAGGATGTTGGTGAGGGCGCCCTTGGTGAGCAGCATGGCGCGGGCCAGCTGGGCGGGGGTCTGGCCGTCGCCCTCCCGCGCCATGATCCGCAGCAGCTCATATTGGGCGTAGGCCATCCCCGGCGGCAGCCGGCGGCTCACCGACTGGCGGACCAGGTGGTCTATCTGGCTGATCTCCCGGAACACTTCGACGTCCGGACGGTCCTGGGCGGCGGCGGCCATGGTGCATGCCCCGATTCATTCGATCGTGAACGAACATGGAGGCGGAGACCTGATTGTCAAGCCGGCGACGGTTTGGCTTCCAACAACCCCTGCCGGGCGAGGGCGTCGGCGCGCTCATTCAACTCATGGCCGTTATGGCCCTTCACCCAGCGCCAGCGCACTTCGTGGCGCAGGCGCGCCGTATCCAGGCGCCGCCACAGATCCTCATTCTTGACCGGTTGTCTGGCGGCGGTCTTCCAGCCCCGGGCCTTCCAGGCCGGCATCCATTCGGTGATCCCGTCCATGACGTAGCGGCTGTCGGTGTGCAGCTCCACCTGACAGGGCTTCTTCAGCGCCTCCAGAGCCTGGATCGCCGCCATCAGCTCCATGCGGTTGTTGGTGGTGTCGGCCTCGCCGCCGCAGAGTTGCTTTTCGGCGCCGGCATGGATGAGGATCGCCCCCCAGCCCCCGGGACCCGGATTTCCCGAGCAGGCGCCGTCGGTGTAGATCACCACCTTGGGCGTCACACCCCGGCTCCGAACAGCACCAGGTCGGGCGCGGCGCGGTGAACCGCCAGCTTACGCTCATATTCCAGCGGGTCCTTGGGCCGCACCAGGGCGCCGGCCGGCGTCGTCCCCCAGTCGTGCAACCGGGTCAGGAAAAAGCGCATGGCGGCCCCATGCGCGAGAACCGGAAGGGCTGCGCGCTCGGCCGCGGACAGGGGCCGCACCGCTTCATAGCCGGCGACCATCGCCCGGGCGGCGGTGATGTTGAAGCTCCCGTCCGGTTCAAAGCACCAGGCGTTGAGAGCGATGGCGATGTCATAGGCCAGCGCGTCGTCGCAGGCGAAATAGAAGTCGATGGCGCCGGCGAACTCCGCCCCATGGTGGAAGAAGACGTTGTCGGGGAAGTAGTCGGCGTGGATGACCCCGCCGGGCAACCCCTGTGGCCAGGCGGCGGCCAGATGCGCCAGATCGGCGGCGATCACGGCGGCGAGGCCGGGCTTCAGACCGTCGGCCGCCGCCGCCAGCGGGGCGAAATAGGGCGACCAGGCCGCGGCGCCGAGGTCGTTGGGGCGACTCAAGGGGAATCCCGCCGCCGCCACATGCAGTCGCGCCAGGCCCTCGCCGGCCGCGCGGCAATGGGCGACGCCCGGCCGCCGCACCGACAGCCCCGGCAGGAACTCTACGATCGCGCACGGCTTGCCGCGCACCTGCTTCAATTCGGCGCCGGCGCGGTCCGTCACCGGGCGCGCGCACGGATAGCCATGATCGGCCAGCCAGCGCATCAAGCCCAGGAAGAACGGCAGATCCTCCGCGCGCACCCGCCGCTCATAGACGGTCAGGAAATAGCGCCCGGTCCCGGTCTCCAGCAGGAAGTTGGAATTCTCCACGCCTTCGGCGACGCCCTTGAACGAGATCGCCTCGCCAAGGTCGTAGTCGGCCAGGAGGCTTTCAAGCTCCTGGTCGCTGATGTCAGTGTAGACGGCCATGCGCGGCTGGGATGGGGGAGGGCGCGGGCGGCGTCAAGCTCGCGCCGGAGCCCGCCTCAGAACGCGCCCTGCAGAAAGTCCATTTTGCCCAGCGGAACCCCCTTGCCGCGCAGCAGGCCATAGGCCGTGGTCACGTGGAACAGGAAGTTCGGCAGGCCGAATTTGAACAGGAAATCGCGGGCGGTGAAGGTGAAGGTCTGGTTGGGGGTCTTCAGCTCTATGGTCCGGTCGGGGTCGCCGTTCACCTGTTCGGGCCGGATGGTCTCCAGGAAGGCGATGGTCTTGGCGATACGCGCTTTCAGGTCGGGGAATGTTTCCTCCACGTCCGGGAAGCTGGGCGGCTCGATCCCGGCCAGGCGGGCCGCCGCCCCCTTGGCGCCGTCGCTGGCCATGTGGATCTGGCGGTAGAAGGGGGCCATGTCCTCGATCAGCCGCGCCTGGGCGTAGTCGGTCAGGTTCGCGCCGGTCTCCGCGGCATGGGCCTCGGCCTTGTCGAGGAATGATGAGAGGTTGCCCAGCATGCGCGTGAAGCCGGGGATCGAGGCGTCGTAAAGGGAAAGGGACAAGGCGCGGTCTCCAAGGGATTGATCGGCGTGCACGCCCCTTAGGCCATGCGGTTGGCTTGGAGAAGCCTCATACGGCCGCGCCGGGCGGGTCCCAGTCAAAACCGGGGCCCGCCCGCGCGCTGCTACATCTTGAGGGTCAGCTTCAACTGGACGCTGTGGTCGCTGGTGCGCTTTGACAGCACCCCCGTGTAGCCGGCCGAACCGGTGAGGTTTTCCCCGAGTTTGGCGTTGACCCCGGCGGAAATGTGGGCCGCATCCTTGCCCTGGGACAGGACCTGGCTTTGGAACGACACCGGAGAACCCGAGAAGGCGGTGGCGAAGGCGTCGTCGCCCTCTTCGAGCATGTGCCGCCAGCCGGCCTGGAGGTAGCCCCCGATGGCGGTGTCGCCCTCACTCATGGGGATATCAAGGGACGCGCCAAGTTCGACCGCGGCGTTCTTGTCCTTGCGCTTGGGCACGACAAGCCCCGCCGAACCCGCGCCGGCTTCGGCGTAGGCGTCGATGGAGGCGTGCTGCAGGTCTACCCGGGCATAGGGGGAGATGGTGGTCGAGCCTCCGGCCGCCAGCGGCGCGGAGACCTTGGCGCCCACCGCCCAGACCTTGGCGTCGTGGGAGGAACTCGCGTTGCGGCCGATCGCCGAGAGATTGCGGCTGGTGTCGACCTTCGACCAGCCGTAGCCCAGCGTGCCGGTGAAGACGAGGGGATCAGAACCGCCGGAGACGAACATCTGCGCTGAAGTCGTCTTCACCTGGGTCCGGCCCAGGCCTCCGCGGAACTTGTCCTTGCCGTCGGCGTAGCCCACCGCAAAGCCCGCCGTCGCGCCGGCCCCGAAGGTCTTGTGCAGGCCGACCAGCACCGAGGGGCGGGAAATCTTCGATCCGGCCTGACCGGCGACCGTGTCGCGCTTGCCGAAAGTATCGCCCACGGCGACGAAGCCGCCGGTGGTGTCCTCGGGGTTCTTGGCCAGCATTTCGGCCTGGCGGAACATGTCGTCCTGGGCCTGGCGCATGGTCTCCATGGCCTGGCGACCCTGGGCGTAGATGGTGGCGCCGGACAGTTCGCCCAGCGCCTGGGCGCGGACGGTCGTTGAACTCACCGCCAGGCCCTTCAGGACATTGTCCAGGTCATTCGTGTAGCCGGCCGAGACATCCAGGGCGTTGGCGACCGCCGTCTGTGATGCGTCCGCCGCAGAAGGCGCCAGCAGCACCCGCAGCAGCTGGCCGCGTATCGCCCCGCCCGGATTCACCGTGGTGTGGAAGTTCATATAGAGGCCAGCGGTCTTCAGGTTCACCAGGTCGGCGGCCGGTATCGCCCAGGTCAGGGGACCGACTGGGCTGTTGGGGTCCGCAAACGGGAAGATGATCGGGCCGTTCACACCGGCCGGGCCGCGATGGATGTGACCGCCGGTCAGGGTGATGTTGATGTTGTGGGTGGCCGTGACGACCCCCTGGGTCTCCGCGTCGTTCAGGACCAGGAAGCCGGTTCCGGTGAAGGTGGCGGTGGTCGGCGGGTTTTCGTTGGCCCCGTTCAAGGTGGCCATATAGAGCGTCCCGGCCTGGGCGGAGCTGGCGAGGGTGAACGCGCCGGCCGATGCGATCAGACAAATCTTGAGCTTAGTCATCATGTCCATCCTGTGGTGCTGGCTTGCGGGAATTGTTCCCAGGAGATTGCTTCCAGGCCGGGAGAATCCAGGCCTTTGGGCGCTTACGATCGGGTGATGCGCCGAAAAAGCGGCGGAGAGAGACGGGCAGCAGGTGTTCGAACCGAATTTTGGCGGCGGCTTTCCGCCTTTCGATCGCCACGTCGACCACGCGGTGCCAGATGAGCAGCACAGGCGTCCCCAGACCCAGGATCCAATGGACGTAGGCCGCGGCCTGACGGAGACCGTCGTCGCCGACATAGTAGAGGAAATAGGCGCTCAACCCCAGGATGGCGGCGACGCCCAGGGTCAGGGCGCCGGACCAGCGGCGGCGCCCGGATGTCCAGCCGTTGCCCACATGGGCCGCGCAGAGCAGACCGAACATCCACAGAGCAGCGAAGGCGAAGGCGCCGTGCAGTTTCAGCCACCAGGGCTCCAGGGGATTTGGCGTGGGGCCGAATTCCGAGGGTGCGCGCAGGAAGTAGTGGAAGATGAGCCAGACCGCCCCGCTGGCCCACAGGCCGGCGCTCACCGCATAGACCGTCACTTTGCGCCATGTCCCCAGGCGGACCGGTCCCTTGGCCATGCCGATGCGGGTCAGCTTGTTCATGCAGCCAACACTCCGTACACAGACCAGATCCGGTTGGCGGAGCAGACTGCAGCGCTGGCGCCGTAGGCTTTGAGCACGTTGCTCGCCGCGCGGCCGCGCGCCAGCACCACCTTGGTCAGGGCGTCGGCATGGATGCATCGATGGGCCAGCACGCTGACGAACCGGCGCCGTACGCGCCGGCGTCGGGTGGGATCATAGTGGATCGCATTTGCGCGCGACGCGGCGGGTGAGTCGGTAAGTTCGCCGCTGCTGGCCACGCTGGTGTCGGTGAGCCAGACCACCCTGGCCACGGACCGGGCTGCGGGACCGGGATCCATCGCCACAGGTTCGGGACGGGGTCCGAAGACGCAGATGTCGCCGCCGGCGTCGACACAACCCTGGACCACACCGTGGCGGCGCAGCACGTCGCAGGCCATGTCCACGGCGTAGCCCTTGGCGATGCCGCCCAGGTCCAGCCAAAGGGGGCGATGCAGCCGCACCGTGCGGCCTGTCTCGTCAAGTTCAACATCGCGCCAGTCCGCCGCGGGGTCGGGGTCCGGCGCGCCTTGGGGCCGGGGCAGGGCGCCGGCGCGAACGGCGGCCGGCGCCATGGTCGGGTCAAACGCGCCGTCGGACGCGCGTGCGAGCGCCATGGCCTCGCTGAGCACGGCCATGGTCGCCGCGCCGATCCGAACGGGTGCGCGGAACGCCCGCCGGTTGATGCGGCTGAGTTCGCTGGCGGGCGCGTGGAAGCTCATGGCCCGATGGATCCGCGCCATGGCGGTGAAGGCGGCGGAGGTGGCCGTGATCGCCCGGGTATGGGCGCAATCCTCCACCCGCACCCGCACCAGGGCGCCGAGCAGGGCCGTGGCACGTTCAAGCGGAGGCGAGGGCGACAGCATGGGTGGCCAGCAGGCGCTTGACGCCGTCGGTGATGTGCTTGGACGATAGGGTGGCGCCGGAAATGTTGCGGATGTCGCCGCCCAGCTTGAGCGGCGCATCGGCGCGCTTGCCGACGAACTGGGCCCGCCAGGCGGCGCTGTTGACCTCGCCGCCATAGCTTTCCCGATAGTCGAGAATCTCCACGCCCTTCACCGCGCCGGCGGCGTCGACGCCCACGGCGAAGGTGATGAATTCGTGCTTGCCGATCACTCGGTCCACCAGGAACCAGCCGCCGGTGGACACCCGCCAGGCCTGAACCTTGGGGTTCAGCACCCGCTGGCCGGAGAGCTTCTGAATCTGAGCCGTCTGCGCTGGGGTCAGCGTAAGTGGCTGTTCGGCGAAGGCGGCGCGCGGAAACATCGCCGCGCGCGCCTGTTCGGCGGTCAGGTAGTTGGCGGCATAGGCCGCCGGCGCCAGGGCGGCGATCCCCAGAATTGGCATCAGCCAGGGCGCGTTCTTCGAACTCATGTGGGCGATCCGCGCCTGGACATTCAGAAGGTTCTCCCGATCCGGAATCGAACGCCGTCCGCGCGGGTGCGCTCGGCCAGGTAGCTCAGGGCGCCTGCAGCATCGCCTGGTCGATTGGCGCGATGCGCGCCATGCAGGCGGCCCAGGGCCGAGAGGGTCATGAACCAACGCTGAGCCCCATAGTGAAGGGTTGGACCAGCGTAGATCGCCGTATCCCGCCACGCACCGCCGGCGTAGCGATCGCGGGCGCGCAGCTCGAGGGCGGCGGACCAGTTGGGCCGAAACCGGTAAGAGGCGCCGAGATCGGCCTCCAGCCGCGTCACATGGCGCCAGGCGGCCGGCCGGCCCGCCTGGGCGGGCAGGGACTCCCGCTGGCCGACATCAAGGCGCAGGTTCGCCGCCAGGACGAGGGTGTCGTCGAGCAGATTCTTCTGCACGATCCCCTTGACGCCGAAAACCGGCTGGTCCGGCCCAAAACTATAGTCCGCCAGCAAGGCCGCGCCCACCGGGGCCAGGTATGGGCTCGCCACTCGCCAGATCGCTTCTGCCGTCACACCGTCCAGGCGGCCGCTGTGGATATCGACGGAGCCGGCTGCCCCCGCGGTGCGCGCCGCCGCGGCGTCAAGGCGCGCGCTCTGGCGGGAATAGTTGAGGTAGGCGGTAACCTGCAGATCGCTGGTCAGGCCATAGTCTACCTCGGTGCGCCCTTCCAGCCGGTGGAAACGGCCCGGTCCGTCGCTGTCGCGCCAGGTCGCCCATTGTTCAATCTGAACCTTGTCGCGGGGCAGAAGGTCGGTGGTGTTGACGTATCCGAACAGGGGTTCATCAGCCCGGGCGGAGAATCCCACAGCGGCGCACAGACCCGCGATCACCCAGGTCAATGCGCGGCTCAATGGCTCTCTCATGCGCCTAAGCCCGGCATAAGCGGCGGCCTCTCCCCGGTTCCTGAGCGATAGCCGGGCGCGCGGGCGCGTCGGCTGAACCGCCGTTATTCTGGTCCTGTCGTGTAGGTGTCGGGCCGGACGCAAATGGTTCAACGCCAGGCAGGGAAGTTTTAACCTTTTTTCACCTCGCGGCGTCTGGCGGTGAACCACGGCGCTGCTGGCCGGCACTCACTGTCGGCGGGCCCTAGAGGCGCACCCTTGAATCAGGAGGGACGCATGGCGGTTTTCAGCTTCCAGACAATCACGGCCGCAGAGGCGGCCGGCTATAACGGCGCGACCGACAGCCTGCAGTTCGGCGCGGGCAGCGCCACCGGCGTCGTGGTGGCGTTTCAGACCAGTCCCGATCAGGCGGCGCTGACCTTCGGCGGACGCACTGTGACCTTCGGAACCGGCGTATTCAGCGACCTTGACCTGATGTTCGCAAGCGGCGGTCGGCTTTACGTTGGCGGAACCGGCGCCGACAACGCGGCGGGAACCGGCGCCGACGATGGACTGTTCGGCGGTGCTGGCGGCGACACAATGGATGGCGGCGCCGGGCCGGATCTGCTGCAGGGAAATCAGGGTGACGACTCGCTGGTCGGCGGCGCCGGAAACGACAGCGTCTATGGCGGCCAGGACAACGACACGATCGTGCTGGGTTCGGCGGCGGGCGAAGCCAACTGGTCCAACGGCAACAAGGGCAACGACACCATCGCGGCCTCCAATGGGACCGACACCATCCTCGGTGGACAAGGCAACGACTCGATCGTCGCCGGGAGCGGCGGCGATCTTCTGGATGGAAACCTGGGCGATGACACCATCCGCGGCGGGAGCGGCGTCGACACCATCATTGGCGAAGGCGGCTATGATGTCCTGACCGGCGGCGGCGGCGCGGACCTCTATGTGTTCGCCGCCGGATCGTCGGACCTGGATTTCGCCTTGGCCGACCGGATCACGGACTGGCTGGTGGGCGATCGCCTCAGCGTCGGCTTGACCGGCGGCTATACGGAGGTCGTTTCAAACACCGCAGCCGCGCCGGCTCCCCCGCCCGCCGACCCCTACGGCTATGGCTATATCTATGGCGTCGATACATCAGATCCCGCGCAGGCGGCGGCGTCGCAGGGCGAATTCTCCGCGGCCTTGACCGCCGCCAATACGGCTCTTGGCGCAGACGCCGCGCTGAGGATCGTCGCGGCCAAGGCCGGGAGCGACGTCGCCGTCTTCGTGGACAGCAATGGCGATCACCTGGCGGACTTCGGCTTCGTGCTGGTGGGTGTGACGCTCGATAACATCTCGGCGGCCAATTTCGTCTGATCCCGATCCCGATCGCCGCGTCGATCCCGCGATGGAGCGCCGTGGCGGTTCGGCGTAGGATTGAACCTTTCGGGCTCGGTCGGACACTTAGTAGCGGAAACGCGGAACGTCGATGTTACGAGGCGCACGCGCGAACGCCGGCTCACGCCAGGCGGGCGCACAGGGACAACGGCCGGACGAAGCGCGGTTGATCGACAAGATCGCCGAGGGGGACGTGCGCGCGTTCGAAGAACTTTACCGAGCCTATCATCCGAGATTGACCCAGTTCCTGATCAACATGACCCGTCGCATGCATCTGGTGGAGGAAATCCTGGATGACACCATGATGGTGGTCTGGGAACGCCCCGAAAGCTATGCCGGGGCCAGCAAGTTCTCCACCTGGATATTCGCGATCGCCTATCGCAAGGCGTTGCGGGCGCTCCGGCGCAATGACGAGCCGGTGGAGGACCCTGCCGCCGATCTGCGCGCCAGCGCCGAACCTTGGCCCGACCACGAACTGGAGCGGGTGCAGACCCATGAGCTGCTGTTCGGGGCGCTGGGCGAACTTTCGCCGGAGCACCGGGCGGTTGTCGACCTCGCCTATTTCCACGAAGCGGGCTACCGCGAAATCGCGGAAATCATGAACTGTCCGGTGGATACGGTGAAAACGCGAATGTTCCACGCCCGCCGGCGCTTGCGCAGCAAACTCGCTGGCGACTTTTCGGACTGGATCTGAGAACTCCGATGTCGAACATCACATCCTTGCCCGGCGCCGACCACGACGAGATCAGGCGCCTGCTACCCTGGCGGCTCACCGAGCGGCTGGACGGCGCGGAGAAAATTCGCGTCGACGCCCATCTCGCCGCCTGCCCCGATTGCCGGATGGAGTTCGAGGCCGAACGGCGGCTGCGCGCGGAGATCCTCGCGGTTCCGCAGGCTATGGAGCGGGACTGGTTGCGAATGCGCAGCCGGATCGCGGCGTCGCCCCGCGCCCGGCCCGCCCGCCGGGAGCCGAAGCGGGCGCGGGTCTGGATCGGACTGGCGGTGGCGGCCCAGGCCGCCATTCTGGCCCTGCTGGCGACGGACCTCGCATTCAGCCTGCGCCGTGATGGCTATCGCACCCTGGCGACCCCGCCGGCGGCTTCGGCGCGGATCATCGTCACGTTCGACCCTCAGATCCGCGAACAGGCGGTGCTGGCGATCCTCAGATCCGCCAACGCTCGCGTGACTGATGGCCCCACCGCGTCCGGCGCCTTCGTGCTGGA
Organism: Caulobacteraceae bacterium; assembly: GCA_947475415.1. Lineage (GTDB taxonomy): Bacteria > Pseudomonadota > Alphaproteobacteria > Caulobacterales > Caulobacteraceae > Phenylobacterium. The sequence goes on along the minus strand of CANJLH010000009.1, from coordinate 84,517 downwards.
GGTTCCCGCAGCCGCACGGGCGAAGGCGCTTGCCGACCTGCGCGCCCATGCGGCCGTCACCCTGGCTGAGTCCCTGGACGGAGATTCGCCCCGGTGATGAAGCGCCTGCTCCTGGCCGTGACCCTGGCGCTTGCGGTTGTCGCATGCGGTCTTGGCGCGCCGGCCTCGGCCGCAACGGTTGAGAGCGCTGCGGGCGAGCGGCAGATCATGGTGATGCTTCGCCTGCCGCCGCCCCACTTCAATGCCGGCTCCAGCTACGGTGGCGGCTATGGTGACGGCCAGGGGCGCGCCGCGCGGCGGCGTCTGGCGTCGGCGGTTGCGCGCAAATTCGGCCTGACCATGGTCAGCGACTGGCCGATGCCCTTGGCCGGGGTGGAATGCTACGTCATGGCCGTGCCTCAGGGCCGCTCGACCGCCGACCTGGTCCAGCGCATCGCCCAGGAGCGCGCGGTGGCCTGGGCCGAACCGGTGGAGACGTTCAGCGCGCAGGCCACCCCCCGCGAACCCAATGATCCGCTCTACGCGATGCAGCCGGCGACGTGGGCGTGGCGCCTGTCGGCCCTGCATGAACTGGCCACGGGCCGCAATGTGCGCGTTGCGGTGATCGACAGCCTGATCGACGTCGCGCATCCCGACCTGATCGGCCAGATCGCGCTGAGTGAGGACTTCCGCCCAGCTGCGGCCGCCGGCCCAGAGACCCATGGCACCGGCGTCGCCGGCGTCATCGCCGCACGGGCCGATAATGACAAGGGCATTGTGGGCGTGGCGCCCGCCGCGCGCCTGCTGGCCCTGCGCGCCTGCGGGGAATCCCGCGCGCCCGAAGGCGGTGTGCAAACCACCTGCGACAGTCTGAGCCTCGCCAAGGCGCTGATCTTCGCCATCGACCGCCGTGCGGAGGTGATCAATCTCAGTCTGAGCGGACCGGCGACCCCGCTGCTGGTCCGACTGGTGGACACGGCCTTGGCGCGCGGCGCCGTCGTGGTGGCCGCCTATGATGAAAAGCGACCTGACGGCGGTTTTCCAGCTTCGCATACCGGGGTCATAGCGGTGGGGTCCGAGTCGACGGTCGCGGGAAAATCAGTATATCTGGCGCTCGGGCGCGACGTGCTGACCACGCAACCCGGCGGCGGCTGGGGACTCGCCAACGGGAGCTCCTATGCGGCGGCGCATGTCAGTGGACTGTTCGCCCTCGTCCGGGAACGCGGCCATGAGGCGCGCCCGGGCCTGGCGCTGGTCTCGCCCCAATCACGCGCCGTCGATCCCTGCGCCACCCTGCTTAGGCATGCGGGCCCCTGCGCCTGCGGGTGCGCCCGTCAGACTGAGGCGTTCGCCGGCCGTCCCTAGGGCGCTCGCCGGGTTCGTCCTGATCCTGATGCTCGCCGCCGCGCCGGCCGCGGCGCAGGTGAGCGCCGGGATCACCTTGCAGTCCGACTACCGCTATCGCGGCCGCAGCCATAGCGACGAGCGGCCGACGGTCAGCGTCGACCTCGCTTACGACCACAAGGCTGGCCTGTATGCGGGCGAGACGGCAATTCTGGCGGCGACCCGGCGCGACGGACTCCAGCCGATCCGCTACATCACCTACGCCGGCTATGCGATCAGGCCCGGTCATGGCCCGGCCTACGATCTCGGCGTCAGCCACCACCACGTTGCTGATTTCTCGGCGGGCAAGCGGGTGGTCAATTACACCGAGGTCTATGGCGCGATCCTCACCGACCGCGTCAGTCTGCGGCTCAATTACGCGCAGAACTACTATAACTCCGGCGTTGACACCCTGTACGCCGACCTGTCCGGCGCTCTGCGCCCGGCCAAGGATGTCAGGATCTTCGCCCATGCGGGTTTTCTGGAGCCTGTCGGCGGGCGCGGCGGCCGCAGCCGCCAGGATTATTCGGCGGGCGTCGCCAGACAGTTGGGACGCTCTGAGTTCAGCGCCACATGGACCCACGGCGATCCCCGCGCTGGCCCGCCGCGCCCCCGCCTCGGCCACCGCGACGCCCTGGTGATCGCGGCGACCTACGCCTTCTGAGACATCTACATCCAGCGCCAGGACGCCATGACCCACGATACGCCGCCGCCGTTGATCGCCGCCTTGCGTGCCCGCTCATGACCGGCGCCTGGCCCGGCGCGCAGGACGCCGAGGATACCACGCCGCCGGACGTGCGCGCCGCCTACGGAGCGATGCAGGCGGCGCTACGTGACTTCCTTGACCGGGCCGCGCCGGCCAAGCCCGATGCGCAAACCGCCGCGGCGCTGACCGCCGACCTTCGCGCCTGGGCCGAGCGGCTGGCGGCGCACGCGGTGGAGGAAAGCGATCCCTTCATGTCCGGCCGCCTCGACCTGCCTGGACGCGGCAAGGTGATGGCGCCGCCGGTGGTGGTCACCCATGCCGATGACACATCGATGCGTGGGACGGTGACCTTCGGCCGGTTCTTCCTGGGGGCCAATGGCGTGGTGCATGGCGGTGCGATCCCGCTGCTGTTCGACGACCTGCTGGGCCGGCTCGCCAACAGCGACCGCGTGCGCGCCCGCACCGCCTATATCCACACCGAATATCGGTCAGTTGCGTTCCTGAACGTGGAGCACCAGATCAGCGCCTGGGTGGAGCGGATCGAGGGGCGCAAGCGGCTTGTCCGCGGCGAACTGCGCCAGGGCGCAACCCTCTGCGCGGAGGTTGAGGCGCTGTTCGTTGAGCTGCGGCCGGGAATGACATGAGCGCGCCTAGGACGTCAGGGCCCTTGGCAGCTTGAAGCTCACCGTCTCGCGGGGTGCGGCGCCCTCGACAACCTTGATGTCATACGTTTGCGCCAGTCGGTCGATGACGCCGGCCACCAGCACCTCTGGCGCCGAGGCGCCGGCGGTGACCGCCACGGTGGCGGCGCCGTGGAGCCAGTTCAGGTCCAGGGCGTCCGCGTCCTCAATCAGATAGGCCGCGCCGGCTCCGGCCCGCTTGCCCACCTCCACCAGCCGCACCGAGTTGGAGGAATTGGCTGACCCCAGCACCAGCAGGACATCGGCGCCGGCGCAGGCGGCCTTGACCGACTCCTGACGGTTGGTGGTGGCATAGCAGATGTCCTCCTTATGCGGCGCGGCGATGGCGGGGAACCGGCGGCGCAGGGCGTCCACGATGGCGGCGGTGTCGTCCACCGACAGGGTGGTCTGGGTGACAAAGGCGACGTTGGCCGGATCCTGAGGCGTGAAGGCCGCGGCGTCGTCCACGGTCTCGATCAGGGTCACTGCGCCGGGGGGAAGCTGGCCCATGGTGCCCACCACCTCTGGATGCCCGGCGTGGCCGATCAGCAGGATCTCGCGGCCGGCGTCATGGTGGCGCTGGGCCTCCACATGCACCTTGGAGACCAGCGGGCAGGTGGCGTCGAGGTAGAACATCTTCCGGCCGCGGGCCTCGGCGGGCACCGACTTGGGCACCCCATGGGCGGAGAACACCACCGGCCGGTCAGTCGGCGCCTGGTCGAGTTCCTCGACGAACACTGCGCCCAGGGCCTTCAACCGGTCGACCACATGGCGATTATGAACGATCTCATGGCGGACGTAGACCGGAGCGCCGTACTTCTCCAGGGCGCGCTCGACGATCTGGATGGCCCGGTCGACGCCGGCGCAGAAGCCGCGCGGGCTGGCGAGGCGGATGGTCAGGGGACGGCGGGCGGGTGTTGCGCTCATGCCGCGCAGGGTAAGGCGCGACGTGCGCGACCGCCAGCCGCGTTGCGGCATTGGGCGATTGGCTCTAATCAGGCGGCTGCCGCGCGACGTACCGCGCCCCCTGGTCCTGGACGCCCCGCCATGCGCCGATTGCCGCTTCTGTTCGCCGCCCTGTTCACGCTCAGCGCGGCCATGCCCGCCATCAGCTACGCCCAGATGGGCGGAGGCGGGGGGGGCGGCGGCGATGACGAGGAGGCGGACGCCAAGCGCGAGAAACAGAAGAAGGAATGGGAGCAGCCCCAGGCCCCCCTGCCGCAGCTGCGCAACGCGGGCCCCTGTCCCTACGTAAAGATCCTCTATGACGCGGCCAGGTATGCGGAATTCAAGGATGGTCGCGAGGCGTCATCATCGGTGGGCTACACCGGCGAGATCCAGGGCGTCTCGGCCGGCTGTCAGTACAAGGGTGAAGAGCCCATCAAGCTGAAGATGGAGATCCTGTTCGAGCTGGGCCGCGGGCCGATGGCCGAGGGGACGTCGAAGACCTATCGCTACTGGATCGCCGTGACCCACCGCAACAACATGGTCATCACCCGCAAGACCTTCGACCTGCCGGTGAAGTTCCAGAACGGCGAGGATCGGGTGCGGGTCACCGAACAGATCGGCGAAATCACCATCCCCAGGGCCAAGATGACCACCTCGGGCTCCAACTTCGAAGTTCTGGTGGGCTTCGAGGTGACGCCCCAGATGGCCGAGTTCAACCGTGACGGAAAGCGGTTCCGGGTCAACGCCGGGACCGTCGCGACCTCCACGGGAGCCGCCGCCGCCAAGCCATGAGCGACCTGAAGGGCGACTTGAGCGAAGCGGTCGCCGCCGCCTTCGCCGCCGCGGGCCTGCCCGCTGACCTTGGCCGGGTGACCGCCTCCGACCGGCCCGACCTGGCCGACTTCCAGTGCAACGGCGCCCTGCCGGCCGCCAAGCGCGCCGGGCTCAATCCCCGCGACGTGGCCGCCGGGGTCGCCGGGCGACTGGCGGGCGATGCGCGTCTGACCTCTGTGGAGGTGGCGGGGCCTGGCTTCATCAACCTCAAGGTCAGCGATGCGGCCCTGGCGGCCCGCGCCGCAGAGGTGGCGGCCGATCCGCGCGCCGGCGCTCAAGGGGTCAGCCGGCCGCGCAGGATCATCATCGACTACGGCGGTCCCAATGTGGCCAAGCCGATGCATGTGGGCCACCTGCGCTCGTCGATCATCGGGGAGTCCCTGAAACGCATCTACCGGTTCCGCGGCGACACGGTCACCGGCGACGCCCATTTCGGCGACTGGGGCTATCAGATGGGGCTGCTGATCGGCGCCGTCTGCGACGAGGACGCCGCCATCGCGGGCCTGGTGGAGACCCTGAACGCCGGCGGCGATCCCGACGGGGCGCTCCCGGCGGCCTTCGAGCAGGTCAGCCTGGCCGACCTGGACCGGCTCTATCCGCTGGCCGCGGCGCAGGGCAATCAAGACACCGCCTACCGCGACCGGGCGCGCAAGCTCACCGCCGACCTGCAGGCGCGCCGGGCGGGCTGCTACCTGCTGTGGCGCAGGTTCCGGGCGGTGACCCAGGTGGCGCTGCAGCGGGACTTCCATGCCCTCGGCGTCGATTTCGACCTGTGGAACGGAGAGAGCGACGCCGACGCCCTGATCGAGCCGATGGTGGCGGACCTCGCCGCCAAGGGTCTGCTGGAAGACGACCAGGGCGCGCGGATCGTCCGCGTCGCGCGGGAAAGCGACAAGAAGAAGCTTCCGCCCCTGCTGGTGGTGTCGTCGGAGGGGTCGGCCATGTACGGCACCACCGATCTGGCCACCGTGCTGGACCGCAAACAGACACTCGCGCCCGACCATGTGATCTACTGCGTCGATCAGCGCCAGGCCGACCATTTCGAGGTGGTGTTCCGGGCCGCCTATCTGGCCGGCTATGCGGTTGAAGGCAGCCTGGAGCACGCCGGCTTCGGCACCATGAACGGCGCCGACGGCAAGCCCTTCAAGACCCGCGAGGGCGGGGTCCTGAAGCTCAACGACCTGATTGAAATGACCCGCGCCAAGGCCGCCGAGCGGCTGCGCGAGGCGGGGCTGGGCGCCGAGCTGGACCCCGCCGCTTTCGATGACACGGCGCACAAGGTGGCCATCGCGGCGCTGAAGTTCGCCGACCTGCAGAACTTTCGCGGCACCTCCTACGTCTTCGACCTCGACCGCTTCTCCAGCTTCGAGGGCAAGACCGGCCCCTATCTGCTCTATCAGGCGGTCCGGGTGAAATCCCTGCTGCGCAAAGCCGCCGAGGCAGGGGACAAGGCCGGCGCCATCGCGATCGGCGAGCCGGCCGAACGGGACCTGGCGCTCACCCTCGACGCCTTTGACCAGGCGGTGGCCGAGGCCTATGACAAGAAGGCCCCCAATGCGGTGGCCGAACACGCCTATCGCCTGGCCCAGGCGTTCTCCAAATTCTACGCCGCCTGCCCGATCCTGGCCGCCCCCACTCCCGCGGCCAAGGCGTCAAGACTGGCCCTGGCCACCGCCGCGCTGAAGCAGCTTGAGCTGGCCCTCGGCCTCCTGGGCATCGAAACGCCGGAGCGGATGTAACCTCCCCCTCCGCTCATCCCCGCCACCGCTTTTCGCCCGGGCGTGGGGCGGATGACCTGTCCCCGAATTGGCCGAAATCTTTGACGGCCATCTACGAGAATGGGCGGTCCATCTGGACCGCCCATTCAAAGCCGTTCGATACCGTCGTTCAGCCCTTGGGCATAATGACTGTGTCGATGACGTGGATCACCCCGTTGGTGCATTCGATGTCAGCCGAGGTAACCGAGGCGCCGCTCACCGTAACGCCGTTGGCGCCGTCGATGTCGAGGGTTTCGCCCGAGACCGATGCTGGGTGCATCATTTTGCCCGCAACATCAGCAGCCATCACCTTGCCTGAAATTACGTGGTGCGTCAGGATTTCGGTCAGCTTTTCCTTGTTTTTCGGCATCACGAGATCATCCACGGCGCCCGCCGGGAGTTTGGCGAAAGCGTCGTCCGACGGTGCGAAAACGGTAAATGGCCCATCGCCCTTGAGTGTATCGACCAGGCCGGCCGCGGTCACGGCAGCCACGAGTGTTTTGAACGAACCTGCGGCGACCGCAGTATCGACGATATCATGCACAACAGAAGTCCTTAATTAGTCTGCTTTGCGCTAAATTGCACCCACCCTAAACGACAATATTGTTGCTGGGTTCCAATAATAATTCGAATATATAAAATTATATATTTGATTTAATCAAGCAGTTTTACAAATTCGTTATATATTTATGTCAAACGAACCATCATAAATTCAGACAATTTTTATGAAATACATTCATTTTAGGTGATCGAAAATATAATTTATTCGTCTTCGGAGTAAGGAACATAAGTGTCGCGGCGCGGTTTGTATTGGCGAACCTCAGGAGATTTCGCGATGCAATATGAACAGGGCGAGCCAAATGAGCTCAGACATAAATTCTGGCGCGCGATGACACAATCGTCGTTCGTCATGCTGCAGCTTGATGGCGATCAAGACAGCGCCGCACCTATGACCGCGCAGCTAGACAAAGACGCCAATTCAGCAATCTGGTTTTTCACGGGACGTAACGGTCGATTCGCGGCGATGGGCTCGGCGACTGCGACTTATCAGTCAAAGGCCCACGACCTCTTCTGCCGCTTCGCCGGCGTGCTGAGCGAGGAAACCAGCCGTGATCGGCTGGAAATGCAATGGAGCAACTTTGTCGAAGCCTGGTACCCGGGCGGAAAAGACGACCCCAACCTGCTTATGATGCGCATGGATTTGGGCGATGCATCGATTTGGTCTGGCGACCTCGGCGCCCTCAACACTGCCCGAATGGTGCTCGGAATGGAAATAACCGACAAAATCAAGGGCGGCTTCGCCGAAGTGAACCTCTGACCCTCGCCCCGATTAACGGTTGCGGTTAGGGGATGTGGCGATTACGTCGCGAAAATACCTATATCACTGAATTTGCGACCATTTTACACCCATCCCCTCCTGGGCCCCCCCACCCCCGCGCAGGCGCTAGGGGATTCATACATTTCAAAAACGCTCGCTCTATCAATATGTTGGCGCCGAGGGCCGTCCCTTCTCCCTACAGGGAGAAGGTGGCCCTGCGGAGCAGGGTCGGATGAGGGGCCACACCGAGCGCGCGGATAAGGTTCTGTTATCACATACAAATGCCCTGCAGCCCCTCATCCGACAGCTTCGCCGCCACCTTCTCCCTGCAGGGAGAAGGGTTCGCATTGAGGACAGCGCCGAGATGTGTGCATCCCTGAGCGCGAAGGCGGGGACCCAGGCTTTTTTTCAGCCGATCAACGCATCACAAAGATCCCGCCGCCCGGGACCTGACCGTTCAAGTCACGACCGTCTCCCTACCCGCCTCCCGGCAAGGAAACCCCAGGCGGCGGCCGCCAGTCCGGTGTGTTCTCCCGCTCCAGCTGTCCGGTCTGCGGGTTCGGGCGATAGGCCACCACCATGCGCGCGCCGGTCTGCGGATCGGTCTCGATCTCGAAGCGCCGCACCATCACGTCCAGCGTCTCCCGGGGCGCGTCCGGCTCCTGGGCCTTCAACCGATAGGTCCGCGGCGCCAGCACCCCGGCCGTCCAGCGAAGTTGCGCCAGCCGCACGTGGGTAAGATAGGCCGTCTCCGGGGTCGCCGCCCTGGCCAGCTCCCAGCCCAGGTCGCAGAACCGCTCGGCCTGGATGCGCTTGGCCAGTTGCACCGCCTCATCGAACTCCGATATCCGCCGGCGCCAATGGAAGATGGTCGACAGGCACGGCATGGCCGGATCGGCGCCGATGGCGGTAAGGCTCTCGCCCTCGCACAGCCGCTCGAAAATCTCCTCGGCCGTGTCGGCGCAATAGCGCCACACCCCGCCCCCGCGCACCGCCCGGCCCCCCGCCCGGCGCGCCTGCGACAGGGCCCGGCCAAAGTCCGCCCGCTTGCGCGACCACACCCCCACGGTCTGCGGCGTCGGCATGCCCGGCTCCCGGCAGACGGCATAGAGCAACTCCCCCGCCGCCACCCGCTCACAGATCCGCCTGGCCAGTTCCGGGCAATAGGCCGCCCTGGGCCGCCGCCCCCGCCTGGGCGAGGCCTCATCCTCACGCATCGCCATGTCTCTCGCAGCCGCGTCCCGCACCGGCCGCACCCTACCCCAGCTCCGCGCGGAAAGCAAGAACAAAAAGCGAACAAATAAACCCCGCTCATCCCCGCGAAAGCGGGGACCCAGGCTTTTTCCGTTTCACCCGATCACCGCCTCATAAAGATCGCACCAGCCGGGATTTGACCGTTCTATCAACTGGAGTTTCCAGGCGCGCCTCCATTTCTTGATCGCCCGCTCACGGCGAAATGCGCCCGCGCGGGTGTCGAAAACCTCGAACCAGACCAAGGTCTTGACACCATACCGCTGGTTGAATCCGGAATAGGTTCCGGCGCGATGCTGATGGATGCGGCGCACGAGGCTATCGGTCATGCCAACGTAGAGCGTTCCGTTGCGCTGACTGGCGAGAATGTAGGTGAAGAACGCCAAGCAAAAAACCTGGGTTCCCGCCTTCGCGGGAATGAGCGGATGAAGGGAGCACCTTAGAATTATCCGAACAAAATGGCAACATTGACCGCGGCGAAATCAAGCGTCGACGGTCTCGCTGACTCTGCAAGACGCGAAGCTCCCATCCGCAGACTCCCCGTTGACTCCCCGCCCCCATCGCCTACCTTCCCCCGACTCTCGCGGGAGAGATCGGGTTTCGCACCCGGAGCCGAAGGCGCAACCGCCCCGGAAACGCTCAGGCAAACGGACCGCGCAGGGCTGATGAACGCTGGAAAGCAGTCGCGAAATGCGGCTCGCCGAAGGAGCAAGGCGCGCAAGCGCTGAAATCTCTCAGGCACAGGGACAGCGGGGGCAGCGCACGGGAGCGAATCCGTGTGTGCTGTCGTCTCATCCGCCTGGAGCGCCGCGTCCCGTGTCCGCCGACCTCAAGACCACCCCGCTCACAGACGCCCATGTCGCCCTTGGCGCGCGCATGGTGGAGTTCGCCGGCTATTCCATGCCGGTGCAGTACGCCGACGGCGTGCTGAAGGAGCATCTGTGGACCCGCGCCCACGCCGGCGCCTTCGACGTCTCGCACATGGGCCCCGCCTATCTGAACCTCATCGCGCCCAGCGGCGATCCCGAGGCCGACCATGCGGCGGTGTGCGCCCTGCTGGAGCCCCTGGTCAGCGCCGACCTTGCCGGCCTGGGGCGGGGGAACCTGCGCTACGCCCTGTTGCTCAATGCCGACGGCGGGATCGCCGACGACCTGATGGTGGGCCGGCCGGTCCGCGACCCGGGGCAGGGGACGTTGCAGATCGTGGTCAACGCCGGGACCAAGGAAGACGACTTCGCCCGCATCGCCGCCGCCGCGGCGGGCAAGGCCACGCTTGAGCGGGCCGATGACCGCGGGCTGATCGCCGTGCAGGGGCCGCAGGCGGCCGAGGCCGTTGAGGCCCTGATGCCCGGAGCGGCGGCCATGGGCTTCATGCAGTACCGGCGGATGGATTTCGAGGGCGCGTCCTGTTCGGTCTCCCGCTCCGGCTACACCGGCGAGGACGGGTTCGAGATCCTGGTGCCCCGGCGCATGGCGCCCACCTTCTGGGATCGGCTGCTGGCCGACGAGCGGGTGCGACCCATCGGCCTCGGCGCGCGTGATTCGCTCAGGCTGGAGGCCGGCCTGCCGCTCTATGGCCATGACCTGGACGAGACCGTCTCGCCCATCGAGGCGAACCTGGCCTTCGCGGTGTCGAAGCGGCGGCGCAAGGCCGGCGACCTGGCCGGGGCGGCGCGGATCGCCCGGGAACTGGCCGAGGGTCCGCCTCGCCTGCGGGTGGGCCTGAAGGTCTCCGGCGCCCCGGCGCGGGAGGGGGCGGAGATCGCCGGGCAGGACGGCGCCATTGTCGGCCGCGTCACCTCCGGCGGGTTTTCCCCCAGCCTCGGCCATCCCATCGCCATGGCCTACGTCCCGCCGGCCCTGTCGGCGCCGGGGACGCGGCTTTCCGCCATCGTGCGCGGCAAGGCGCAGGACGCCGAGGTCGTCCCCCTGCCGTTCGTCCCCCACAACTATGTCCGCAAGGCCTGAAGGAGCCCGCACCCCATGCGTTTCACCAAGGACCACGAGTGGGTCGAACTGGCCGGCGACGTCGCCACGGTCGGCATCACCGCCTATGCCGCCGAGCAGCTGGGCGATGTGGTGTTCGTGGAGGTCCCGGAGGTGGGCAAGGCCGTGAAGGCCGGCGACGCCTTCGCGGTGGTGGAGAGCGTCAAGGCGGCGTCCGACGTCTATGCCCCGATCTCCGGCGAGGTGGTGGCCGCCAATGGCGAGCTGGCCGACGCGCCCGATACCGTGAACGCCCAGCCGGAGGGTGCGGGCTGGTTCGCCAAGCTGAAGATCACCGACCTGGCGCAATTCGAGGCCCTGATGGACCGCGACGCCTATGAAGCCTTCCTGGGGACGCTCTGAGCATGCGCTACCTGCCGCTTTCCGATCTGGACCGCGCCGAGATGCTGGGGGTGATCGGGGCGGGGTCCATCGACGACCTGTTCGTCGACGTGCCCGCCGCCGCCCGCAAGGCCGAGCTGTTCGATCTGCCCGGCCATGCCGGTGAGATGGCGGTGGAGCGGGCGCTGGCCCGGCTGGCGGGCATGAACCGGCCGGCGGGGGCGGGGCCGTTCTTCTGCGGCGCCGGCGCCTATCGCCATCATGTGCCCGCCACGGTGGACCACCTGATCCAGCGTTCGGAATTCCTGACCAGCTACACTCCCTACCAGCCGGAAATCGCCCAGGGCACCTTGCAGGTGCTGTTCGAGTTCCAGACCCAGGTGGCGGCCCTGACCGGTCTGGAAGTGGCCAACGCCTCCATGTACGACGGCTCTACCGCCACCGCCGAGGCGGTGATGATGGCCAAGCGGGTGACCCGGCGGAACCGGGCGGTGCTGTCGGGCGGACTGCATCCGCACTATGGCGCGGTCACCCAGACCATCGCTCATGCCGAGGGCATGCAGATCGTGCGGCAGGCGGCGGCCATTGACGCCGAAGCCGCGGTGATCGCGGCCATCGACGCGCAGACCGCCTGTGTGGTGGTCCAAAGCCCCAATGTGTTCGGCGTGGTCACCGACCTGGCCCCCATTGCCGAGGCGGCCCATGCGGCGGGCGCCCTGATGGTGGTGGTGACCACCGAGGCGGTGTCCTACGGCCTGTTGAAATCGCCCGGCGAAATGGGCGCGGACATCGCCGTGGCCGAGGGCCAGTCGATCGGCAACGCCCTGAACTACGGCGGCCCCTACGTCGGCCTGTTCGCGGCGCGGGAAAAGCACGTGCGCCAGATGCCGGGGCGGCTGTGCGGCGAGACGGTGGATGCGGACGGCAGGCGGGGCTTCGTGCTGACGCTCTCCACCCGCGAGCAACATATCCGCCGGGAAAAGGCGACCTCCAACATCTGCACCAACTCCGGCCTCTGCGCCCTGGCGTTCTCGATCCACATGTCGCTGCTGGGCGAGGCGGGCCTGCGCAAGCTGGCGGCGCTGAACCATTCGCGGGCGCGGGAACTGGCCGGCGCGCTGGCGAAGGTGGCCGGCGTGGAGGTGCTGACGCCCCGGTTCTTCAACGAGATCGCCGTGCGCCTGCCGGGCGACGCGGCGGGTCTGGTCGAGGCGCTGCTGGCCGACGGGATCGTGGCCGGGGTTCCGTTCTCGCGCCTCGACCCCGGCGCGGGCCTTGACGATGTGCTGCTGCTGGCGGCCACGGAAACCACCACCAGCGAGGATATCGCGGCGCTGACTGCGGCGCTTTCCCGGAGGATCGGCTGATGGCGATGGCGAATGTGGGCCGGCCCACCCAGCCGGATCTGGAGATTTCAGACTCGGCGGCGCAGGGCGCCATCGCTGGCGGGCGCGGCCTGCTGCAGGACGAGCTGCTGCTGTTCGAGGTCGGCGGGGCCGACCGCACCGGTGTCGATCTTGAGGATGCGGCCCTGGACGCCTCCGACCTGGCCGGCCTGACCCGCACGGCGCCCATCGGACTTCCGGGCCTGTCGGAGCCGGAGGCCGTGCGCCACTATGTGCGGCTGAGCCAGAAGAACCACGCCATCGACCTGGCGCTTTATCCGCTGGGCTCGTGCACCATGAAGCACAATCCGCGCCTGAACGAGAAGGCGGCGCGGATGGCGGGGTTCGCCGACATCCACCCCCTGCAGCCGGTCTCCACCGTGCAGGGGGCGCTGCAGCTGATGGACCAGTTGGCGCACTGGCTGAAGACGCTCACCGGCATGCCGGCGGTGGCCCTGTCGCCCAAGGCCGGCGCACACGGGGAGCTCTGCGGCCTGCTGGCCATCCGGGCGGCCCACGAGGCGAAGGGCGACGCCGCGCGCCGCCGGGTGCTCACCCCCACCTCCGCCCACGGCACCAATCCCGCCACCGCGGCCTTCGTCGGCTATGAGGTCACCGAAATCGCCCAGACCGCCGACGGCCGCGTCGACCTCGCCGACCTCGCCGCCAAGCTGGGCCCGGACGTGGCGGCGATCATGGTCACCAACCCCAACACCTGCGGCCTGTTCGAGCGCGATATCATTGAAATCGCTCGACTAACCCACGAGGCCGGGGCCTATTTCTACTGCGACGGAGCCAATTTCAACGCCATCGTCGGCCGCGTGCGCCCCGGCGACCTGGGCGTCGACGCCATGCACATCAACCTGCACAAGACCTTCTCCACCCCCCACGGAGGAGGTGGGCCGGGCGCCGGGCCGGTGGTGTTGTCGCAGGCCCTGGCCCCCTTCGCCCCAGCGCCCTGGATCGTGCACAGCGCCAGCGGACTGGAGCTGAAGGAGGAGGACCGTGGCTTTGGCCGCATGTGCGCCTTCCATGGCCAAATGGGCATGTTCGTGCGGGCCTACGCCTATATGCTCAGTCACGGCGCCGACGGCCTGCGTCAGGCGGCCGAGGACGCGGTGCTCAACGCCAACTACATCAAGGCCCGTCTGAGCGATGTGATGACTGCGGCCTTCCCGGACGGGCCGTGCATGCACGAAGCCTTGTTCGATGACCGATGGCTGGAGGGAACCGGCGTCACCACCCTGGACTTCGCCAAGGCGATGATCGACGAGGGGTTTCACCCAATGACCATGTACTTCCCGCTGGTGGTGCATGGGGCGATGCTGATCGAGCCCACGGAGACCGAATCACGCCGCGAACTGGATCGCTTCTGCGAGGTGATTCGCGTCCTGGCCGCCGCGGCGAAGGGCGGCGAGGCCAAACGGTTCAAGGCGGCGCCGCAAATGGCGCCTCTGCGCCGGCTGGACGAGACCCTGGCGGCGCGCAAGCCCCGGCTGACGTGGCGAGAAAGCGGCGCAACTGTGTCCTGAACGCATCAGATCCAGGATTTACGGCCTCAAATATGAAATTAACGAGTCGTTGTCTTTACGTTCCGCCAGCGCGCACGCATATGGGAGGTGCGTGCCAGCGGCCTGACCTCCCCCTTCAGAAGCGCGGCCACGTACCTCTTATTCGAGTAACCCCGTGTCCATAGCTCTGACCATGTCGCGCGCGCGTCGCTACGCCACTGACGATCTCGCAAAGGAGGTCGCCGGCCGGGTGCTGCGGCCCGCGCTTGTTGTGCTTGGAATCTTGGTTTGCCTGGCCGGCGTGCTTGTGTCGCCGCTGCCGGGTCCCGGAGGCATCCCGGTTATCGTGGTCGGGCTGATGCTGATCCTGCGCAACTCGTTCAAGGCGCGCCGACAGTTTGTGAAATTCCAGCGAGCTCACCCGCGGATGGTATCGCCGCTGCGTCGTCTATTGCGGCGCGACCCGGAGGTCATCGCCTTCACCTGGCAGCAGATGCTGCGGGTCGAACGGCTGGTGCTTCCCTCCCGTGGTCGGTTCTTGGCCCGCAGCCGCCGCCACCTCCGCCGCCGCGCCGCGGTATAGGCGTCACCTGATTTTCGGTTGTTTGACGCGCTGGCCTCTGGCGAGCGCCGGACGCTTAGCGCGCCGCGAACGCCCTGCCAGCCAGCTGTTCCAGGGCCTGGTCGATCAAGGGATCGGACTTGGCGCCGTTGAGGCGGCCGGCCAGGACTTGTTCGGCCATCTGCGTGGCGAGATCGGCGGCGGCGGCCTTGACGTCGGCGGCGGCCTGAGCCTCGGCGACAGCGATGCGACGCTCGGCGAGTTGGCCGCGGCGGGTGATCTGTTCGGCGAGGTTGGCTTGGGCCTCGCTCTGCATGCGGGCGGCCTCGGCCTTTGCCGCTTCCATCGTGGCGACGGCCTGACGTTCAGCCTCTGCGCGCTGTTCCTTGATCTGGGCTAGCAGATCCTGAGCTTCCTTGCGCAGCGACGCGGCCTCATCCAACTGTGCCTGGACCTTGGCGCCGGCATCGCCGAGGTAGGCCCACGCAAGCTTGTGCACGCCGGCGGCCATCAGGATGGCCAGCAGCACGACGAGAGCGGCGCCGACGTAGAAGTGGTTGTCGGTCAGCAGATGTTCCATGTTCAACCCCTGCCGGCCTTGATGGCCGCGGATTCACCGGCGCTGGCCGCACGGCCGGTGAGCTTCTCGACGATGGCCAGCGCCGTCTGCTGGGCGATATCGCCCACGTTGGTCATAGCCTTGGACCGCGCCTGAGCGATGGCGGCCTCGGCCGTGGCGGTGGTCTCGGCCAGCTTGGCCTCTTCGGCCGCCAGACGTTCGGCGACCTCGGCGCGGGCCTTCGCCTTGGATTCCTGAGCCAGCTTATTCGCCTCGGCCCGCGACCGGGCCCGATCGGTGGCCGCGGCCTCCGCCTGGGCGTCGGCCTCCGACTTCAGCTGCCGGGCTTGGGCGATGTCGTCGGCGATCTTGGTTTCGCGCAGCTCGATCGTCCCGCCCACCTTGGGCGCGGCGAAGAAGCGAACAAACAGCAGGAGGCCGAAGAAGACGATCAGGAACCAGGCGATCTGGCCGGGCCACTGGGCGAAGTCGAATTGCGGCATGCCGCCGGAATGGCCTTCAGTCCCGGCTGCGCCCTCGTGCGCGGCCACGGGTTCGTGACCGGGCATGGCCGGCGCGGAGTCTTCCTGTTGCTGCATCGCCATCGGCGTCCTGACTAGGGTCTCAGGAGGCGAACAGGATGATCAGCGATACCACGAAGGCGAACAGGCCCATGGTTTCGGTGAGCGCCATGCCCAGGAACAGCATGGTCTGCTGGCTGGCGGCGGCGGCCGGATTGCGGATCGCGGCTTGCAGATAGTTTCCGAACAGGACGCCCAGGCCAATACCGGCCCCGATCATACCCGATGTGGCGAGACCTGCGCCGATCAGCTTCGCGGCTTCAGCTTCCATTTGATTAGTCCTCTTGAAGGATTGGGGTTGTTGGCTAGTGGCCGTGACCGAAGTTCACGACCTCGTTGAGGTAGACGGTGGCCAGCGCGGTGAACACGAAGGCCTGCAGGATCGCCACCACCAGCTCCAGACCGGTCAGGGCGACGATCATCGCAAAGGACAGGACGCTTGGGATCAGCGCAAGGGTGGCGACACCGCCCGACAGTGCGACGATCCCCAGGGCCACCACGAAGGAGCCGAACAGGCTCATCACCACGTGGCCGCCGAGCATATTGCCGAACAGACGCATGGCCAGGGTGATCGGCCGCACGAAGTAGGACAGCATCTCGATCGGCACCATGAACACCAGCAGCGCCGGCGGCATGCCGGAGGGCGCGAACAGGGTTAGGAATTTAGGTCCGTGCTTGATGAAGCCCAGGATGAAGACGCTGAAGAAGGTGAGCACCGCCAGCGTCGCGGTCACCGCCAACTGGGAGGTGACAGTGAAGGTCCAGGACTGGCCGGCCAAGTTGCCGAAGGCCAGGACCACCCCCATCAGATTGAGGACGGCGATCACCATGAATAGGGTGAAGAGGTATGGAATATAGGGACGGCCATGGTGGCCGATGATCGGTGTGACCAGGATCCGGTCGACGATATTGTAGAGCGCCTCGACCACCGCCTGAGCGCGGTTCGGCACGATGGAGCCGCGCGCCGTGGTCAGGAAAAACACCACGATGAGTGCAGCGCCGACCAGCATGCTGGCCACCGAGTTGGTGATCGACATGTCGAAATTGACGCCGCCGATCTGAAAGACCGGCCCCTGAACCAACTTGTGGATCAGGAACTGGTGCATCGGTTCGATGGCAGGCTGTTCAGCCATTTACGGCCTCAATCCTCGTCTTCATCGTCGGGAACGACGGGCAGGGACCCGGCCTTCGCCAACTCATCCTTTGTCATCCTCGCTGCGGTGCGCACCGCCACGAAGATCGATAATCCCGACCCGGCCAACAGGCCCGCGATCAGCCCCAAAGGCGCAGTGCCCGCGAGGCGATCCAGAAGCCAGCCAAGGCCGACACCCATAAAAACGCCCCCGACCACTTCACCCAGGAAGCGGTAACCCTGCGCCATGGCCTGGTGAGAGTCGTTGCCCTCACGCCTGGCCTGCGCCGCTTCAGCCGCTTCCAGCCGCGCCTCGAAGCGATCGCTCGCCTCAGATTGCGGTTCGTCCGGCTCCGGCATGCTGTCGTCAGGCCTCTTCGGCCGCGACAGGGCCGCCGCAGCGGGGGGCTTCAGGTCGCGCGGAACCTATAGACGCAGGCGAAGGGCGTCAAGGCTGGGAGATCGCCTTTTATTGCATTGAAAAAATTGAATAATCACACGACTCGGACAGATCGTCGCGTCGTGCGGCTACTGCGCCGCCATGGCCTCGGCCTGGCGCAGGTCAACGGAGACCAGTTGGGAGACGCCGCGCTCGGCCATGGTCACGCCGAACAGTCGATCCATGCGCGCCATGGTGACCGGATTGTGAGTGATGGCGATGAAGCGGGTGTCGGTTCGGTTCCGCATCTCGTCCAGAAGATTGCAGAACCTGTCCACATTGGCGTCGTCAAGCGGCGCGTCCACTTCGTCCAGCACGCAGACCGGGGCGGGATTGGCCAGGAACACCGCGAAGATCAGCGCCGCGGCGGTTAAGGCCTGCTCGCCGCCGCTCATCAGGCTCATGGTGGAAAGTCGCTTGCCGGGTGGGCAGGCGTAGATCTCCAGGCCGGCCTCCAGGGGGTCATCGGATTCCACCAACCGCAATTCGGCCTGACCGCCTTGGAACAGGGCGTCGAACAGGGTCTTGAAGTGCTCGTTGATGATTCCGAAGGCGGCGACCAGTCGTTCACGGCCTTCGCCGTTGAGCTCATCTATCCCCTGGCGCAAGCGCGCGATGGCGCCGGTCAGGTCCGCCCGTTCGGTTTGCAGGGTCTGCAGCCGCGCGCCGACTTCGGCGGATTCGTCATCGGCGCGCAGGTTTACCGGACCGATGGCGTCGCGCTGGCGCTCCAGATTATAGAGGTGGGCCTCGACGCCGCCGGGATCGGCGGGAATCGCCACCGCTTCATCGGCCAGCCGGCGGGCGAGGTCCTCGGGCTCAATCTGAGCCTGATCGCGAAGCTGAGCGGTGACTTCGCTGAGACGCTCGCCGGCCGCCTCCAGGTGCGCGGCCAGGCTGGCGCGCACCTCACGCGCCTCCGCGGCGGCGGCGTCAGCGGCGCGCGAGGCGCGGTCAGCTTCGGCCCGCTCTGTCTCCGCCAAGGCCAGGGCGTCTCCCGCCTTGTCGCGGCGGGTTTCGGCGGTCGCGAGTTCGTCCATCAGCTTGCCGCGGCGTTCCTCCAGGGTGGCGGGGGCAGCCTCGGCCTTGTCCAATTCCGCCACCGCCCGGACCCTGGCGCCGTCCAGGTCGGCGATGCGCTTGTTGGCCGCGGCGGCCCGGCGGCTCCAGTCGTCACGATCGCGACTGAGGTTTTCCAGGCGCCGGGCGCGACTTTCGCGTTCGCGGACCTCGGCGTCCAGGGCGGCGCGCGCGGCCGCGGCCGCCTCGCGGGCGGGGCCGGCGGCGGCGCGGGCCGCCGCCAGGCGTTCGGCCACCAGTTCGGCTTCTTGTGGCGCGCCGGCCTCGGCGACGGCCACCCGCAGCAGGGTCTCAGCTTCCTCAAGTTCGGCGGCGAAGCGGCGGATCACGTCGTCCAGGGATTGGGCGTGCGCCTCGCGACGGGCGGCGTCGCGGTCGAGCTTCTCCACAGCGGTTCGAGCGGCGGCGGCGCGGGACTCGGCGGCGGGGGGCTCGCGGCGGGCGGACTTCAGGGTCTCCTCGGCGGCGCGCAGGGCGGTGGCGGCGGCGGCCAAGGCCTCGCGGTCAGCCTTGGCGCGGGGCTCAAGCTTCTCGATCTCGCCTTCCACCTCGGCCAGGCGGTTCTTCTGCTCCAGGCGGATGGCGGCGGGCCTGGGCGCCTCAGCCCGCGCGGTGAATCCGTCCCAACGCCAGAGGTCGCCTTCCCGAGAAACCAGTCGCGCGCCGGGCGCAAGGCGCCCCTGTAGCCGGGGTCCATCCTCGCGGGTGACCAGGGCGGTGTAGGCCAGCCGCGCCGCCAGCGCGGGGGGCGCCTTGATCAGCGGAGCCAACGGATTCGCGCCGGCGGGCCATTCAGGCGCCGTGGCGTCGCGACCGCCCCAATAGGACGGCGCCTTGGCGTCCAGAGCTGCGTCGAGGTCATCGCCCAGGGCCGCGGCCAAGGCCTGTTCATAACCCTTGTCCGGCGCCACGGAGTCCAGCGCAGGCGCAAAACCGCCGCGGCGCGCCTGGGCGGCGAGCTGCGCCAGCGCGCGGGCTTCGGCGGTGAGGCGGCCAAGCTGTTCGTCCAGCTTGCGAGCGGCTTCGCGCAACGCGATCTCGGCCAGGGCGGCGGCGGCGCGGGCCTCTTCCGCGGCCTCCAGGCCGGCGCGGGCCTCGGCCAGTGCGGTTTCAGCCTGCGCAAGCTCCGCGCGGGCGCGTGCGGCCTCAGGGTTTTCAGCGGGACCCAGGACCTCGCGCTCACCGCGGGCCTGGTCCAGGGCGCGGCGAGTGCGCGACAGGCGGGTTTCGGCCTCAGCAACCCGGGCCTCTGCGGCGCGGCGGCGCGCCTGCTCGGCGGCGGCGTCAGCGGCCAGGGCCTCGACCTCGGCGTCGGCGGCGGAGCGGGCCTCGTCGGCGGCCTTCGCCGCGGCCTCTAGTTCTGGAATCCGGGCCGGGGCGGCGGCGATGGCGGCTTCCAGGGCGACGAGATCGCCGGCCAAATTCTCCAGCGCGCGTTCCGCGTCCTCGACGATATGGGCCTCACGGGCGCGGTCGGCGTCAATTCGGGCGCGTTCGGCGGTGAGCCGGGCGACCTCGGCGGCGAGGATTTCGTCCTCTCGGTCGATCCGGTCCTTCTCGATGGCCAGGCGATGCAGCACCGCCGCAGCGACGGTCTCGGCGTCCCGCAGGGGCTTGATGGCCTCCTCCGCCGCGGCGGCGCGGGCGCTGACGGCGGCGGCGGCGCGGGCGGTCTCCTCCACGGCGCGGCCGGCGGTCTCGGCCTTGCCGGCCAGGCGACCGGCGGCCTCGCCAGCCTCCGCCCAGCGGGCGTAGAGCACCGCCCCCTGCAGGCTGCGTATCTCCGTCGAAAGTTTCTTGTAGCGCTCCGCCTGACGCGCTTCGCGCTTCAGCTTGGCGAGGTTCAGGTCAAGCTCGCGGACGACGTCATCCAGGCGGGTGAGGTTGGCCTCGGCGGCCCGCAGACGCAGCTCCGCCTCGTGACGGCGTGAATGCAGGCCGGAGACGCCAGCGGCCTCTTCCAGAATCAGGCGGCGGTTCTGCGGCTTGGCGGAGATCAGCTCGGAGATCTGGCCCTGACGCACCAGCGCGGGCGAATTGGAGCCGGTGGAGGCGTCAGCGAACAAGAGCTGCACGTCGCGAGCGCGCACCTCGCGACCGTTGATTCGGTAGGTGGAGCCGGCGCCCTTGTCGATGCGCCGCACCACCTCAAGCACCGGGTCGGCGTTGAATGCGGCCGGCGCCTTGCGGTCGGCGTTGTCGATGGTCAGCGCCACTTCGGCGTGATTGCGCGAGGGCCGGTTGGCGGAACCGGCGAAGATCACCTCGTCCATCCCGCCGGCCCGCATCGCCTTGGCGGAGTTGGCGCCCATCACCCAGCGCAGGGCCTCCAGGATATTGGACTTCCCGCAGCCGTTAGGGCCGACGACGCCGGTGATTCCAGGCTCGATCCTGAACTCCGTCGGATCGACGAAGGACTTGAAGCCAGAGATCTTGATGCGCTGGAAGTGCACCGGGTGACTGGGCTCCCTCAGCCTATTTGGAGGCGGCGGCGACCGCGGCGTCGAGTTCGGCCATGGTGGCTTCGCCCTCCTTCACGATCTTGCCGTTGATCTCAAAGGTGGGGGTAGCCGAGATCTTGCCGGACTTGACGATCTTCTGGACGCGATCATTCAGGGCCTTCAGCGCCTTCTCATCGGAAACGCAGGCGTTGAAGGTCTTCTCGGTCATACCCATGGACTGGGCGATGCGAAGCAGCACGCCACGGTAGTCGCCGGTCTGAAACATCTCCTCCTGGCTATGATAGATCGCATCAAGGGCGGGGAAATACTTATCCTTGCCGGCGCAGCGGGCTGTCAGGAAGCCGGCGGCGGCGACATTCTGGGGCGGGGTCAGGAACTCGCGCAGAGTGTAGTGGACCTTGTTGGTGTCGATGTATTTCTTTTTGAATTCCGGAAATACGTCGTTGTTCCAGCGCGCGCAGTGCGAGCAGCTCGCTGAGGCGTATTCCACAACCTGAACCTTGGACTTGGGATCGCCCAGCGACATGTCGTCGGTGGATGCGCCCCCGCCGCCGGCCTTTGAGCAGCCGGCGAAGGCCAGGGCCATGCTGGCGACGATCAGAATTCGGCGAGGCAGGTTCGGCATGGGCGGGCCCTTATGAGTCGTGGCTGAGAGTTAAGCGCGATTCCCTGCCCGGCGCCGAATCGGCGTTGCCCGGGCGAAAACCGTTGGCGACGGATCAGGTCATTGCGGTCCCTGGCGGCGTAGCACGCCGCGGCCCAGGGCGGTCAGCGCCGCCTTCAATGCGGTGTCCGGGGCGTGGGCCAGGCTGGCGGCGAGCTCGGCTTCGGCCGCGGCGTCGAGGGGCGGTAGGCGGCGGCGGGGTGTCTTGGCCGGCGCCTCGGGCCGGGGGCGCAGAGGGCCCTGGACGATGCGCAGCCGCTCCACGGCGCCCGAGCCCAGGAACAGGTTCACCCGCGCCAGAATCTCCGCCGACTGATGCTGCACGATCGCGGCCGCCGCGCCGGCCACGCGGATCTCAAGGGCCGCGCCAGCACCGTTGCGGGGTTTGCCCAGCTTCACCGGCTCGGTGCGCCGGGCGATCTCGGGTCCGACAATCTCGCGCCATCGGGCCTGCAGGGCGCCGGGGCCCTGGCCGAAACGGGCGTCCAATTCCTTGATGTATTTGGTCAACGCCCGGCCCGCCGGGGGTGGCGGGCGGCGGGCCGGCCGCGTGCGCTTGCGCGCCAGGATCTCGGCGGCTTCAGCAGGGGTTGGCAGCGGGCGGCGGACCATGGGGACTTATAGACCGCCGCCGCGACCGAAGCCTCGTGAAAAAACCGCAATGGCTGGGCGCCAGGGCGCTATTCTGCCGCTGATGCCACCCAAGTCGCCCAAATCCCTGCGCCCACGCCTGCTCGCCTGGTACGACGCCAACGCCCGCGACCTGCCCTGGCGGATCCGGCCGCAGGCGCGGGCGGCCGGCGCGCGGGCCGATCCCTATCGTGTCTGGCTGTCGGAGGTGATGCTGCAGCAGACCACGGTGCCGCATGCGATTCCCTATTTCCTAGACTTCATCCGCCGGTGGCCCCGCGTCGGCGACCTGGCGGCGGCGGCGGACGGCGAAGTGATGGCCGCCTGGGCGGGGCTTGGCTACTACGCCAGGGCTCGCAACCTATTGGCCTGCGCCCGCTCGGTGGCCGCGCAGGGGGGCGTTTTTCCCAGCGATGAGTCGGGCTTGCGCGCGCTGCCGGGGCTTGGCCCCTACACCGCCGCGGCGGTGGCGGCGATCGCCTTCGATCGGCCAGCCAATGTGGTCGACGGCAATGTGGAGCGGGTGATGGCGCGGCTGTTCGCCGTGGACGCGCCGCTGCCGGACGCCAAGCCGGAGCTGAAGCGGCTGGCTGCAACGCTGGTGGGGGAAGAGCGGTCCGGCGACTGGGCGCAGGCTCTGATGGACCTGGGCGCCATGGTCTGCCGACCCAAGGCGCCGCTATGCGATCGCTGCCCCCTGGCGCGATCCTGCGCGGCGCAGGCTGAGGGCGCACCGGAAACCTATCCGCGGCGGGGGGTGAAGCTCAGGAGACCGCACCGCCATGGGGTCGTGTGGCTGGCGACGCAGGGGGATCTGGTGGCCCTGGAGCGCCGGCCGCCCAAGGGGTTGCTGGGCGGGATGCTCGCTCTACCCACCAGCGACTGGCGTGCCGAACCGTGGACAAACGCGCAGGCGATGGCGGCGGCGCCGGCTCAGGCGGAATGGCGCGCGGCCGGCGAGGTGGACCATGGCTTCACCCACTTTACGCTCACCCTGCGGGTCTACCGGGCTGAAGCTGCGCTCGCCCATGCGATCTGGACCCCCCGAGCGGGTCTGGACGCCCTGCCCAGCGTGTTCCTGAAGGCCGCGCGGGCGGGTCTGGACCGGCTGATCTAGAGCGCGTTCCGAAAAGTGTGAGCGGTTTTCGGAAGAAATGCGCGCCAAATCAGGAATTTAGAGCGACCGATCTGGCGCAGTCAGATCGGATACCGCTCTAGGCCGCGTTGGCCAGGCGGACCTGGGCGCGCAGGGCGTCGATGGCGGTGAGGCCCTTGTCGGTCTTGATGTGCCAGTAGGTCCAGCCGTTGCAGGCCGGCGCCGACTGAATCAGCGCGCCCACCTTATGGATCGAGCCGGTGATGGTTCCGGCCGCCAGGCTGCCGTCGGCGCGGACCTTGGCCGCATGCTTGCCCTTGGCGCAATAGAGGGTGTCGCCAGGACGCAGCAGGCCCGCCTCGACGATCTGGCCGAAGGGAATGCGCGGCTCGGCGCGCTTGGACCCGGTGACCTCCAGGTCGGCGGCGGCGGCGGGCTGGATGCGGGCGATGCGCTTTTCAGCCAGCTTCACATAGGCGCTCTCGCGCTCGATGCCGATCCAGCGGCGGCCCAGGCGCTTGGCCGCGGCCCCGGTGGTGCCGGTGCCGAAGAAGGGGTCCAGGATGATGTCGCCGGGCCGGGTGGAGGCCAGGATCAGCCGGTGTAGCAGGCCCTCGGGCTTCTGGGTGGGGTGCGCCTTGACGCCGTCATCGTCCTTCAGCCGCTCATCGCCAGTGCACAGGGGGAACACCCAGTCCGAGCGCATCTGCAACTCGTCATTGGCCATCTTCATGGCGTCATAGTTGAAGGTGTAGCGCTTGCCGCCCTTGGATTTGGTCGCCCAGATCAGGGTCTCATGGGCGTTGGTGAAGCGTGTGCCCTTGAAGTTGGGCATGGGATTGGACTTGCGCCAGACGATGTCGTTGAGGATCCAGAATCCCAGGTCCTGCAGGGTCACTCCCACCCGAAAGATGTTGTGGTAGCTGCCGATCACCCACAGCGCGCCATCGTCCTTCAACACCCGTCGGCACTCGCCCATCCAGGCCTTGGTGAAGGCGTCATAGGCCGCGAAACTCTCGAACTGGTCCCAGGCGTCGTCGACCGCGTCGACCTTTGAGTTGTCGGGCCTAAGCAGGTCGCCGCCCAGCTGAAGATTGTAGGGCGGATCGGCGAACACCAGATCCACCGAACGGTCGGGCAGCGACTTCAGCGCCTCGATACAATCGCCCTGGATGATCCTGTCGGCTTCGAGGCCCATGTCCGCTCCTACGCTCTACGAGGGCGGAATCCTGGGCGGGTCATGGTTTAGGGCGCGTGAGCAAACGTGGTTAGCGAGGGGTTAAGGCGAGCGCGGATGGCGGGTAATGTGTCCCCTTCGTGGCCAGCAAGCGGACGTCACGGGTGGCGGTTCGGGGTGGCGAGCGGAACTTGGCCGGATAGCTCTAGAGCGGTTCATGATGCGAAGGCATCGGTTCGCGGCCTGAGAGAATAGAACAATCGGAAGTTACGGTGACACTATATGAAATAGGTCAATCCTGTTCGCGCCGCAGCCCCTGGCGATAGCCTCGTCGGAGGCTTCCGGGGGGATAAATCTCATGGATGATGCGAGCCTGCCGGCCCGGCCAAGTCAAGGACGCGCCTCTGGCGCGCCGCAGGCGAGCGCGGCGCGCTCGTCCTTGAGTTGGCCGGGCCGGCAGGCAGACTGGCCGCCAGAAGATTTATGGTGGGGCCTGTCCGGCGGACATCGCCTCGACGCGCCCCCGGGATTCGGATCGCGCTCGGGTCTATTTCATGCCGTGGCGCCCTAGCCGACTTGCTATATTAGCGTTTGGCGCATGATTGAACCTGACATCCGCCCTGCGAGGCCGGCCGATCTCCCCGGCGTCCTCGCCCTTTATAGTCAGCTTAATCCCGGTGATCCGGTTCTCGACCTCGCCGCGGCCGAGCCAGCCTGGGCGGCCCTGCTCACGACCGGTCTGACCACCCCCTTCGTGGCGGATATGGCTGGGCGGCTGGTGTCGTCCTGCACACTCGCGATCGTCCCCAACCTGTCCCGGGGCGCTCGGCCCTACGGGGTGATCGAGAACGTCGTGACAGATGCTGACCATCGCCGGACTGGGCTTGGCCGTGCCGTCCTCCACGCGGCGCTCGACAAGGCGTGGAAGGCTGACTGCTATAAGGTTCTGCTGGCGACCGGGTCACGACGGGAGGCGACTCTGAGGTTCTATGAAGGCGCAGGGTTCCAGCGGGGCGCGAAGACCTACTTCGAGATCCGCCGACCCTAGGACCGCCACGGGTCCTTTTACCCCCCTGGCCCTCCGCCCGGAGCCGGACGCCGGGGCGGGCTGCCGCCAGGCAGTCGCTCATGGGCGTAGCGCTTCTGCGATCCTTCTGCCTCCAGGGCGAAAGATTCCGGGCTGTAAACTTGACGCTCCTGCGGTTGCGACCCACCGATTTGGCCTGCGTCAGACCCGGTCGCGCCTCTCAAAAAAATGCCCCGCAATCGCCTTGACGTCATCAATGCATGGGCTCGTTCTCGCAAAAAAAGTCCCAGGCCGTCGCCGCTCCCCCCTCGGCTATCGGGGCGCAGGTTCAGCCTCATCGCCGCAGCGGCGCAAACGACATGCGGTGGATCTCACACGGCCCCAGCCGCGCCAGCGCCACCTGATGCACGCGGGTCCCATAGCCCTTGTGAGCGGCGAAGCCGTATCCGGGGTGGGCGGAGTCCAGTTCGAACATCAGCCGGTCGCGGGCGGTCTTGGCCAGGATCGAGGCGGCGGCGATGGACTTCGACAGGCCGTCGCCGCCGACCACAGAGCGTACCGGGCAGGGCAGGGAAAAGGCGTAGTTGCCGTCCACCAGGGCGAAGGCGGGCGCGACGGCGAGCGCCTCCACCGCCCGGCGCATGGCCAGGCCCGTGGCGCGCAGGATGTTGAGCTCGTCGATCTCCGCCGCACTAGCGAACCCCACACCCCAGGCGACGGCGGCGGCCTTGATCTCAGGCTCCAGGGCGTCGCGGGCCTTGGCGGAGAGCTTCTTGGAATCGTCCAGGCCCTTGGGCGCCCGACGGGGATCCAGGATCACCGCGGCGGCGCTCACCGGCCCGGCCCAGGGGCCGCGTCCGGCCTCATCAACGCCGCAGACCGGCGCAGGGCAGTCCCGCTCCAGCCGCATGTGGGGAGCGGTGCGGGCCATCAGGCCCCCATGCGGCGGATGGGCTCATGTCGGTGACAGTCGGTCACATGGTCGTTGACCATGCCCACCGCCTGCATGAAGGCGTAGACGATCACCGGACCGACGAACTTGAAGCCTCTGGCCTTGAGCGCCTTGGAGACATCCCCCGCCAGGGGAGTCTGGGCGGGAATGCAGGACTGCGGCGTCCACATGTTCTGTAGCGGTCTGCCGCCGGTGAAACCCCACAGGAAGGCGGAGAAGTCTTCCCCGGCCTCACGCATGTCCAGATAGATGCGCGCCGAAGCGATGGCGGCGTCGATCTTGGCGCCCGACCGCACAATGCCCGCGTCGGCCATCAGCCGGGCGCGGTCGGCCTCGCCGAAGCGGGCGACGATGTCGGGGTCGAAACCGGCGAAAGCGGCGCGGAACGCCTCGCGCTTCCGCAGGATGGTGATCCAGGACAGGCCGGCCTGGAACCCGTCCAGCACCAGCTTTTCCCAGAGCGCGCGCGGATCGTACTCCGGCACGCCCCATTCGGTGTCGTGGTAGGCCTCGTAGAGCGGATCGCCGGCCATGCCGCGCCAGCCGCAGCGAATCGGGGGAGTGGACATGGGCTTGAGGTTCGTCCCGCGCCGCGCCCCACGTCTACCCTGGCCGGCCAATCGCGTAGAAGCGCTCGGCGCGCTGCTTGCGCAGCTGGTCGGGCGAAAGACCTTCCAGGGCGACCAGTTCCTCCTCCAGAGCCGCGCCCACGTCGCGGATGGCGGTCTCGGGGTCGGCGTGGGCGCCGCCAGGGGGTTCGGGGATGATGCGGTCGACAATCTTCATGCCCAGCAGATCCTGGGCGGTGATCTTCATCGCCTTGGCGGCCTCCTCGGCGGTGCGCGATCCGCGCCACAGGATGGCGTTGGCGCCCTCCGGCGGGATCACCGAATAGATGGCGTGCTCCAGGATCAGCACCCGCGAGCCGCAGGCGATTCCCAGCGCGCCGCCTGAACCGCCTTCGCCGGTGACCACCGCCACCATCGGCACGCCCAGGGACAGGGCCCGCTCGGTGCCCCGGGCGATGGCCTCGGCCACCCCGCGCTCCTCGCTGGCCACGCCGGGATATGCCGCTGGCGTATCGACAAAGGACAGCACCGGCAGGTTGAACTGTTCGGCCAGGTCCATCAGCCGGATCGCCTTGCGGTAGCCCTCGGGCCGCGCATAGCCGAAGTTGTGCTTCACCCGGCCCACGGTGTCGCGGCCTTTCTCGTGGCCGATCACCACGACCGGCCGGCCGTTGAACCGGCCCAGCCCGCCCAGGAGCGCCTGATCATCGGCGAACTTGCGATCGCCCTTCAGTTCCACGAAGTCGGTGATCAGTCCGGCGCAGTAGTCGACGAAGTGCGGCCGCTGCGGATGACGGGCCACCTGGGTCTTCTGCCAGGCATTGAGATTGGCGTAGGCCTCCCGGCGCATCTCCTGGGCGCGAGCGCGCAGGGCCTCGACCTCAGCGACGAAATCGCCGGGGCCGGTGACGTCGGACAGCTTGGAGAGTTCCTCGATCTTGGCTTCGAGGTCGGCGATCGGCCGCTCGAACTCGAGATAGTGTACGGCCATCAGTCGGTTTTCTCTCGCCCTTTCCGGAGGCGGCGGAACTTAGGCGTGTCGCGCCAATGTCACAAGACCGCTCAACGCTTGCGTCCCAGCGGGTGTTTTGTCGCCACCACCTGGGCCAGCCGCTCGCCGGCCACATGGGTGTAGATCTGAGTGGTGCCAATGTCGGCGTGTCCAAGCAGGGTCTGCACGACGCGCAGGTCCGCGCCGCCCTCAACCAGGTGGGTGGCGAAGGCGTGTCGCAGCACGTGGGGGCTGACCCGCGCCGGGTCGATCCCGGCGCCCATGGCGGCCTCATCCAGCAGCTGGGCGAATCGCCTTGGGGTCAGTCGCCGTTCCTTGCCACGGGAGGGAAACAGCCACGGATTGTCCTGGTCCTTGGGCGGCAGGAAGGCCGGTCGTACTGCGAGATAGGCCTTCACCGCGGTCCGGGCCGGCGGGTTCAGGGGGGCCAGCCGCTCCTTGCCGCCCTTGCCCTTGACGATCAGATAGGCCGGATCCTGCGCCACCGCCGCCAGGGTCAGGCCGGTGAGTTCGGAGATCCGCAGGCCGGAGGCGTAGATCAGCTCCACCATGCAGGCCAGGCGCAAACCCTGGGCGCCTTCTGCGGCGCCGGCCGCGGCGATCAGCCGCTCCACCTCCTCGCGGCTCAGCACCTTGGGCAGCGAGCGGCCCTTGCGCGGCGCTTCGACCCGGCGGGAGGGATCGTCGGTCCGCCAGCCTTCGGCCAGCACGAAGCGGTAGAACTGGCGCAACGCCGCGCGCCGCCGCGCCGCCGTGGAGGCCGATAGGCCCTGGGCGCCCAGGTTCGCGAAATAACCTTCCACCGCCTCGGATGTCGCCTGGGCCAGCGTGGTTCCCCCGTGGCGCAGGAAAGCTTCAGCGTCTGCCAGGTCCTTGCCATAGGCGGTCAGCGTATTGCGCGCCGCGGCCCGCTCCACCGCCATCATCTCCAGGAACGCCTCGACCCAGCCGGCGGCTTGGACGGTCATCGAAGCGCCACCAGACCTTCGACGGCGAATGCGCGGGCGTCTGCTTTTAGCCCCGCCTGGTCGAGGGCGCGGATGACCCTGGCGCGGTCGGCGGGCGCGAGGCCCTGCGGCCCTGCATCGGCGGCGATCCAAAGGGCGACCAGAGCTGTCTCTCCCAGCCGGCCAGCCTGTGCGGCGGCTTCCAGGACAGCAGCGCGCGCCGCTGGAGTCCGGCCGGCGGCCACGGTGAAGGTCGCCATCTCGCCCCGGGCGGCCTCGCTCAGCGGCGCGCCGAGCGCCGCGAGATAGAGCGTCGCTGTCTGGGCTCGGGGCCAGGCCTTGGGGTCGCCTGCGGAGCCCCGTTCGGCCAGGCGGTCGAGCACCGGTTCGTCAAGTTTTCCGGAGGCGGCGGCGATGGCGGCGTCGAGGATCGCCAAATCCAGCGGGCCGGCGCCCAGGGCGGCATCCCGCTGCGCCCGCCCGCGAATCTGCTGGGCGCGGGCCAGGTCGCCGGCGGCCAGCGCGATCCATGCGGCGTGCGCTTCTCCCGGTCCTGGCTCCACAACCCAGGTCGCCTGGCCCGGATCGCCAGCCTGGGCCAGCGCCGCGGCCACCGCGGGCGCCGGTTTGGCGACGGAGAGGTCCAGACCTAGGTCACGGGCCAGGGCATAGTCGAGGCCGTTCCTCAAGGTCGGCGGACCCGCCGCCAACCCATCAAGCTTCGCCCCCATCAACCGGCCATAGACCGGATCACGCACCTTGGTCTGGGCGAGGTCGAGGGTGAGACGGGCGGCCTCCGTCTGGCCAGCACGGGCCTGACAGTAGGCCCGAAGTCGCAGCCAGTAGACTCCGTCGCGGCCCGCGCCCAGGCCGCGCTCCACCACGCAGGCCCGCTCGTCATCCCGCGAGAGCAGCGCCGCCTCCGCCGCGGCCGTGGCCAGTTCGGGGTTGCGGTCGAGGCCGGAGGTCCGCGAAAGGATTCGCGCCGCCGCCGCCAGGTCGCCCTGGGTTGTGAGGGCGGCGATCCGGACGCCTGCGAGGCCGGCGTCCTTGCCCAAGCCTGGCGGCGCGCTCGCCCCGGTGGCCAGCACTCGGCGGGCCAGGGCCGCGGCTGCCGGCGGCAGCGGCCGTGCGGCCAGCAGCGGAAGCACGGCGCGAAGGATCGGCCCCGAGGTCTCCCGCCAGATGTCGCCGTTCAGGCCGGTGTCGCGGCCGCCGGTGGAGAACAGGTCGGGCGCGGCGAGGGGGGCGATCGTCACCGGTTGGCTCCACGCCGACGCGGACAACGCCAGTCCGGCCAGGCCCGCGATCAGGTGTGACAATCTCGCCATGACCGCATCATAGCCCAAGCTGGCGAGTTGGCGCGATAGGGGCGGGTCGTGTATGGGGCGCCCATGGACCGGTTCGCGCCCTTGAAGTCCCGAACCATTGCCCTGGTGGGGATGATGGGGGTGGGCAAGTCGAGTGTCGGCCGCCGGCTGGCCACCGCCCTGGACATGCCGTTCCGCGACGCCGACGCCGAGGTGGAGCTGGCCGCCGGTCGGTCGATCACCGATATTTTCGAGGACCTGGGCGAAGCGGCCTTCCGGGAAGGCGAGCGCCGGGTCATCGCACGCCTGCTCGACGAGGCTCCTCATGTGCTCGCCACCGGAGGCGGCGGTTTCATCAACGACGAGACACGGCGGCTGATCAAGTCGAAGGCGATTTCGGTTTGGTTGAAGACCGACCTGGACGTTTTGGCCCGCCGGGTTGGCCGCAAGGGCGACCGGCCGCTGTTGAAGGGCAAGGACGTGCTGGCGACGCTTTCCGAACTGGCCAGGGCGCGCGACCCGATCTACGCCGAGGCCGATGTGATCGTGACAACCGGTGATGCGCCTCACCAGGTCACCGTAGACCTGATCATCGAGGCTCTGCAGCGGCATCTGGCGGAGCGCTCCCAATGACCAGCATCACAGTGGGACTTGGCGCGCGGGCCTACGAGGTCGAGATCGGCGAGAACCTGGTGGAGGCGGCGGGGCGGAAGATCGCGCCGCTGCTGAAGCGGGCGCGGGTGGCGGTGGTGAGCGACACCAACGTGTGGGGCCTGCATGGCGCGCGGCTGTCGGCGGCCTTGGCAGGGTCGGGGATCGAGGCACATCCGATTGTGTTGCCGCCCGGGGAGCAGACCAAGAGCTTCGAGGGTCTGGCGACGCTGAGCGATCGGTTGCTGGAGCTTGGACTGGATCGGGGCGACCTGATCGTGGCCTTCGGCGGCGGAGTGATCGGCGACCTGGCCGGATTCGCGGCGGCTATCTACAAGCGCGGGATCGACTTCGTTCAGATTCCCACCACCCTGCTGGCCCAGGTGGATTCTTCGGTGGGCGGCAAGACCGCCATCGACACCGCTCGCGGCAAGAACCTGATCGGCGCCTTCCACCAGCCCCGGCTGGTGCTGGCCGACCTGGACCTCCTCGACACGCTGGCCGACCGGGAAATGCGCGCCGGCTACGCCGAAGTCATCAAATACGGCCTGCTGGGGGATTTCGCCTTCTTCGAGTGGCTGGAGGCGAATGGGGCGGCCGTGCTGGGCCGCGAGCCGAAGGCTCTGAGCCACGCCGTCACGCGCTCAGTGCAGATGAAGGCCGAGATTGTCGCCGAGGACGAGACCGAACAGGGCCGTCGCGCCCTGCTCAATCTGGGTCACACCTTCGCCCACGCCCTGGAGGCGGAGACCGGCTACGGCGAGGATCTGTTGCACGGCGAGGCCGTGGGTGCGGGCATGGCTCTGGCGTTGCGATTTTCCGCCGCACGTAACCTGTGTTCCAGCCAGGACGCCCACCGCGCCGAAACCGTCATCGCCGCGGCGGGGCTGGCGACCACCCTGGTCCAGATTCCCGGCCACCCCTTCGCCGTCGAACGCCTGATCGCGCACATGGCCCAGGACAAGAAGGCCGAGGACGGGCGGCTGACATTCATCCTCGCCCGTAAGCTGGGCGGCGCGTTCGTAGCAAAGGACGTGGATGCGGCTGCGGTGCGCAGCTTCCTCGTCGCCGAGGGCGCACGCAGCTAGGGCTTTCGGTCCGCCGCGCGGTCTGGCCTAATGGCGCCGGTTCGCGGCGCAGGAACACAGCGCGCATGAGCGCCACCAGGGACACAGCCGGCCTCAGGGTCCTCGTCGTCGAGGATGAAACGCTGGTGGCCATGCTGATCGAGGACATGCTGGGCGACCTGGGCTGCCAGGTGGTCGGGCCGGCGGCGAACGTCGAAGAGGCGCTGGACCTGGCGGCGGCGGGGGGCATCGATTGCGCCGTCCTCGACGTCAATTTGGCCGGCAGGTCGGTATTCCCTGTGGCCGACCGGCTGCGGGAACTGGGCGTCCCCTTCGCCTTCGCCACCGGTTACGGCGATGCGGGTCTGCGCGCGGCGGACCAAGGCTCGCCGGTGCTGCAGAAGCCTTTCCGCGAAGCCGACCTCGCCCAGGTGCTGGAGGCCCTGAGCGCGGCCCGGGGCTGGCCCGGATAGAACGTGACAGCCACAAGTGGATACCGGTTGTGGCGGCCGTCACGCTCCAAACATTTGAAGATCCAACCTTAATATCCGGATCAGGTGAATTCACCTGATCCGGTAAGGGGCTAGGGCTCCCCCGGCGCCAGGGCCCGCAGCGAAAGGGCGTGGACGGGTCCCGCCAGTTCATCAGCCAGGGCGCGGTAGATGAGTCGCTGGCGGGCGACCTTGGACAGGCCGCGGAACTGTTCGGCCTCGATGGTCACGTTGAAGTGACTCTCGCCGCCGCCGCTGGCGCCTGCGTGGCCGGCGTGCCGGGCCGAATCATCTTCAACCTCCAGCCGCGAGGGCTGGAAGGCGGCGGATAATTTTTGGGAAATCGTTTCGAATATGGCGCCCATTGGCCGCATCTTCAATTCTGGAAAAGGGGTTTTGTGATCCTCATAATCGGGCCATGGCGCAAGCGTTTCAATACCGCCCGAAGTTCGTCGACATCCGCGTGCGGCCGCCCTCTGCTGATGAGGCGGCGCAGGCGCAGGATGTCCATGCGTTAAAGCCGGGCGAGCGGGCCTGCGACAACCCCGGATGCCGCCGCGCCGCCACGGCGCGTGCGCCCAAGGGCCGGGACATGCTGAACGACCACTACTGGTTCTGTCAGCCGCACGCCGCCGACTACAATCGCAGCTGGAATTTCTTCGCCGGCATGAGCGAGGGTGAAATCCGCGCCCGTCAACGTGAGGAATCTTTCACTGGCGGTCGGCCGACCTGGGATTTCAAGGCCTCGGCCAACAGCCGGGAGAACGGGGCGTCTCGCGCCAGGGCCGGCGTTGGGAACTTCCGCGACCCCTTCAACCTGTTCGGCAACAACGCCGGCAAACCCGAACCCGCGCGACGGCTGGGCAAGATCGAGCGCACCGCCCTGGCCGACCTGGACCTGGACGACACCGCCGAGGGTCCCGCAATCCGCGCCCGCTACACCGAACTGGTCAAGCGCTGCCACCCCGACGCCAACGGCGGCGACCGCTCCGCTGAGGGCCGGCTGCAGCGGGTGATCCGCGCCTATCAGGCGCTGCGCAAGGCGGGCATGGTCTAGCGCGGGCCGCGTCCGTTCAGGGTTTGAATGCGCAAGCGTTGCTGAACAGGCGTTTTCATCGCCGCCATAACCCTGTAAGCGGACCCGCCATGACTGCGTTCGACGCCACAGACGACAAGCTCGCCGCCCTCGTCCCCGACCGGAAGGTCTCCGTCCGTGAGACCTTCGGGGTTGATTTCGACATGGAGGTGCCGGCGTTCAGCGAGCGCGACTCCCATGTGCCGGACTTTGACGAGGCCTATAAGTTCGATCCGGAGACCACCAAGGCCATCTGCGCCGGGTTCGCCTACGACCGGCGGGTCATGGTCCAGGGCTATCACGGCACTGGTAAATCGACCCACATCGAGCAGGTGGCGGCGCGGCTCAACTGGCCTCTGGTGCGGGTGAACCTGGACAGTCACGTCAGCCGGATCGACCTGGTGGGCAAGGACGCCATCGTGCTCAAGGACGGCAAGCAGGTCACCGAGTTCCGGGAAGGCATGCTGCCCTGGGCGATCCAGCGGCCCATCGCCCTGGTGTTCGACGAATATGACGCCGGCCGCCCGGACGTGATGTTCGTGATCCAGCGGGTGCTGGAGGCGCAGGGCAAGCTGACCCTGCTGGACCAGAACCGGGTGATCCGGCCCAACCCCTGGTTCCGCCTGTTCTCCACCACCAACACCATCGGCCTTGGCGACACCACCGGCCTCTATCACGGCACCCAACAGATCAATCAGGGCCAGATGGACCGCTGGTCCATCGTCACCACCCTCAACTACCTGGCCCACGACGTGGAGGCCGAGATCGTGCTGGCCAAGGCGCCCGGCTACAACACCACCGAGGGCAAGCGCACCATCGCGGCCATGGTGCGGGTGGCCGACATGACCCGCAACGCCTTCATGAACGGGGACATCTCCACGGTGATGAGTCCCAGAACCGTGATCACCTGGGCCCAGAACGCCGACATCTTCAACGGCGACATCGGCCTGGCCTTCCGCATGACCTTCTTGAACAAATGCGACGAACTTGAGCGCGGTACGGTGGCGGAGTTCTACCAGCGGGCGTTCGGGTCGGATCTGCCGGAGAGTACGGCGCGGGTGCGGGTGGCGTAGGGGGGCGTACCCACTTCGATTTCCGATTAACGCCTGGGTTCAAGACCGAAGCGGTAGGCGGCGCAACGACCAACTGCTTACAAAGCGCCTATGGCTTCTCAGGCAAGTAGTCACGGAAGAATTCCGCATCCACGCTAAGTACGGTTCGCTTCGTCACGCCAAGACCGAGCTCTTCCAGTAAGTTAATCAGAGCGTCCAGATCTACAAGCTCGATGGGTGCAGCGCCTTCGCGGCTTGCTTCCCGCCTTGCCTCTGCGCTGAACGTGCTGGTAGCCAAGAATATTCCGCGATTTACCCGATTGGCCATCGCCCCTCGGAATTCACGAATGTAAGCAGGAGAAACTTGTTTAGTGTACCTCTTGCACTGAAATAATACTCTATCTGCAACAAATGGGTTGGTTCGAAGTATTCCAAATCCATCGATGCCGCCGTCACTGGATTTTCCAGTCACATGCACCTCCTCAAATCCCACTTCTCGTAACAGTTTTTTGCATGGATGCTCAAACCCACTCGGAGAAAGGGCTTGAAGAGTATGAATCATTTCACTATAAAATGTTGATTCTTTAGGATTATACTCTGAATCTGCATCCACTTGGATGGCTTCGTCATGAATATCGCTCCCAAATCTGAGCGGCCCCAGAGTCGGGTCAGCGACTTTCTCCTCGCGGATGGCGCGCTGAACGCGTTGGAACACCTCCAGTGCTCCTTGGGAATCGAGCATCGTCCGTCTGCCCTCCTCGGTGAGGGTCCATACACCGCGCTGGGAGGTATCAATCAGGCCCGCGCGCGCCAGATAGAATCTGGCCCAGGCAACCTGGTTGTCAAAGCGTGAGAGCCCGTTCTTGTTGGTGGCATTGAGCTCTTCGTCGGACACGCCAAGCCGCTCCGCAATTCTTGCGCTTACCTCCTTGGGGCGGCCGCTATCACCGAGTTCTCGCAGCGCTTCCAGTAGCGGCGCGAACCAACCCACGAACTGGGGACCTTGCGTCCGACTCACTCATCCATCTCCTGGTCAATCGAATAGGGCGCTCAATCAGTTCAGAGCGACGATACTCCTGCCCAACGCCTGCGCACCTGCACTTTGGCTGCGCTCGGCCGCTTTGCGAGTGCTGCGGCTGCCGCCGAGCTACACCATCACATAAGACACGAATCGTCATTTGCATGTCGGCAGAACTTCGCGCTTAGAAGGGCCAGAAATAATACCGTTTCCGCACCTTCTTCCCGCATGTTCGAATTCGATCCCGACAAGATCGCGGTCAACCTCGCCAAGCATGGGATCGATTTCGAGGCGGCTCAGGCGCTATGGAGCGATGACCTGCGACTGGTGGTCGATACGCGATTCCTGAGTGAGCTACGCCAGTTGGTGATCGCACGGATCGCCGGAAAACTCTGGACGGCGGTCGTCACGGCGCGCGGCGAGGCGACCCGGATCATCTCGGTCCGCCGCTCACGGGACGAGGAGGTGAAGCGATATGAACACCAAGACGATTGACGCCAAGGCGTTCGACACCGCCTTTGACGACGGCGAGGACGTCAGCGCCCATGTGGACTGTTCCACCGCCCGCCGGCCTGGGTTGGCAAAGCGCCGCGCGAACATCGACTTCACCGACCAGATGGTCCGTCGCCTGGACATCGAGGCCCAGCGGCGTGGCGTCACCCGCCAGGCCCTGATCAAGATGTCGATCGCCGACCGGCTGGACCGGGTCGCCTAGGGCCGCTGTACCGCTCCACCCAGACCGACTTGCGAATAGGGCGTCAAACGCGTCGTTTCCCGCGAAAAAATTCCAAGTCCACCGGACGGCCGGTTCCCGCGACCCATAAATATTCCTGTTTTGTTCTTCACCCGGCGCCCAGGCCGTGATAGGATGCCCCGGCGCCGGAACCCCGACTTGGGGCGCGATCGGTCGCCGGCGTCGCGACGGTCTTTGACATGTCCAACAGATCTTCACCCCGTCGCCGGGCGCGTCCCGTCTGCGCCGGGCGGCGACTCCGATCTCATCTGATCA
Organism: Caulobacteraceae bacterium; assembly: GCA_947475415.1. GTDB lineage: Bacteria > Pseudomonadota > Alphaproteobacteria > Caulobacterales > Caulobacteraceae > Phenylobacterium. The sequence continues at coordinate 47,875 of CANJLH010000009.1, read as the reverse complement.
TCTTCAGGGTGTCCGACGCCGTTGCGCCATGGTGCTGTTCGCACCTCGAAAAACGCCGACTAGCCGAAAGCAGCGCCTACACCCGGTAGAGCTTAACTTACTGAAATAACATGACGATATGTCGCGCCAAGGTGCTGTCGATTTGAACTTTTTGGCGCAGGTCGTTAGCACCTTGATCGCCCGACGCCGCGCCATAGGCCGGTCTGGCTTCGCCCAGCCCTACTTGATCATCCGCAGGATCTGGCCGGCGTAGGTGCGGGGCTCCTCGGCGGTGATCACTTCGAGGACGCGGTTCACCGGCAGGTCGGTGGAGTGGGCCTGGTCGGCGTCCACAAGTCCGCGCTCGCCCATCAGGTCCACCAGTTCCGTGCGGGTGAAGCCGGGGTCGATGGCGACCAGGGCGATATTTGACGCCGCCAGTTCGGGGGCGAGCGCATTGGTGAACCGCGAAATCGCCGCCTTGGTGGTGGCGTAGCCGATCATTGAGCCCAGGGGCCGGGGCGGGGCGTCGGGGTCGTAGCGGTAGTCCTTGATGTCGCCGTCGCCGGAGGTGAAATTGATGATCACCCCGCCGCCCTGGGCCTTCATGTGCGGGACGGCCAGCGCGATCAGGTTGAACTGGCTGTGCAGGTTGGCGTCGAACTGGCGCAGCCAGACATCCCGGGGATAGGATTCGATGGGGTCGCGCACGCCGCGGGTGTCGGCGGCGTTGTTGACCAAAATGTCCACGCGCCCGAAGGCGTGGATGGTCTGGTCCACCAGCCGCTCGCAGTCTTCGGGAAGGCTGACATCGGTCTGCACGGCGATGGCGGTCCCGCCGGCGGCCTTGATCTCCGCCAAGGTTTCACCGATGGCGCCGGGCAGGCGGCCCTTCTGTTCGGTGGTGCGCGCAGCCACCACCACCTTGGCGCCGCGCCGGGCGAGCGCCAGGGCGATCTGGCGGCCGATGCCGCGGCTGGCGCCGGTGACGATGGCGACCTTGTCCCTGGGGTCCATGCTGTCTCCTCCCGGCTCAGGCCTGCCCGCAGAGCCCCATGGCGTCAAGTCGATCGGTTGGAGTTTCCGTTTGTCGGCGCCTCGTCCGGGCGGCTACGATCGCCGGATTGAATAGTTCGCCGGCCCCACGGGGAGATCGCCGGCCGCCAGCAGCGAGACCGATATGTCAGAAAGCATTACCGACACGAACAAGGCCGAGGCCATCAAGGAACAGGTCGCCAAGGATATCGAGAAGGCCCAGCAGTGGACCATCAAGGATGAGGACATTGCGCTGGCCCGCGAACTGATCGGCGTCGATGTCGCCCGCAGCTCCGGCGAACTGTCCTGGAACGGCGGCGCCAGCCAGTCCGGTATCAAACGTTGGACCTATTCGATCGGCGACGATAACCCGCTTTATTGGGACCCCAACTACGCCCTGGGCACCCGTTGGGGCGGCCAGATCGCACCGGGCTCCATGGCCCAGATCCTTCACTCCGGGATGCTCGGCGATCCTATGGACGCCGACCTGGCCCACCGCACGCGCAGCCTGTTCCGCGGCATCCATGTGTTCGTCGCTGGGGCTGACAAGTATTGGTACAAGCCGATCTTTGTGGATGACACCCTGCACGGATACGGCGGCACGGCGGCCGTGGACGAAAAACCCTCGGAGTTCGCCGGCCGTTCGGTGATCCGCTACAATCGCTCGGTTAATCTCAACCAGCGCGGCGAGATCGCCTTCGTCGCCCGCACCCGCGCCATCCACACCGAGCGCAAGGCCGCCGCCGAGAAGGGCAAGTACACGGCCCTGGAGCCGGCGGTCTACACCGACGACGATATCAAGCGCATCGATGAGATCTACGCCAACGAGAAGCGTCGCGGCGCCGAACCCCGCTATTTCGAAGATGTCGAGGTGGGCGACAAGATGCCCCAGTACGTCAAGGGGCCGCTCACCGTAACGGAATTGATCGTCTTCCACGGCGGGGGCTACGGCATCACCGACGGCTACCGGATCGGCGGGTCGCGCGAGTGGCACAAGAACCGCCAACGCATCCGAAACTTCTACATCAAGGACGAGTACGGCGTGCCGGACGTGTCCCAGCGAGTGCACTGGAACAACGAATGGGCCCGCAAGATCGGCAACCCCATGGCCTACGATTATTCTGTCTTGCGCGAGAGCTGGCTGCACCACTACCTCACCGACTGGGTCGGCGACGACGGTTTCGTCCACCGCCAGTACGACGAGGTGCGCAAGTTCAACTACATGGGCGATGTGCAGTTCCTATCCGGCGAGGTGGTCAACAAGCGGGTCGAGGACGGCCGTTGCTTCGTCGACCTGATGGTCAAGACCACCAACCAGCGCGACACGGTGACCACCATCTGCGAGGCCACGGTGATCCTGCCCAGCAAGGAGCACGGCCCGGTGATCCTTCCCGAGCCGCCGATGGCCGAACGGCGCAAGGCCACCGAAATGTGGTCGCGGCACAATGAGCTGCTGCGCGAGAAAGGGTTCAAGAAGTACCTCGACTAGCCGAAATTGGTGGGAAGGGGGCTCGACCCGGGCCGCCCCAGTCGCCAAATGCAGGCCATGATCGCCGCCGTTCTCGCCGCCGCCCTGTCGCTCGCCCCCTCCGCCGGGGCGGCGCCTTGGCCGGATGGATATGTCCAGCGCTTGCAGGCCCTTGCGCGTCTGCAAGCGCTGAACGCAGAATTGCTCAGCCATGACAGCGCAACTGCGGTCCTGCAGAGCTTCTGCGACCGGCATGGCCCGCGACCGGGAGTGAAGATCGCCGCAAAGGTGCAGGCGGGACCGCCAAAGCCCGCCAGCGTCGAGCAGCGCAAGGCGCTCGGCGCCAGCCCCACGACGCGGCTGCGGTATCGCCGCGTCGCCTTGACTTGCGGCGATCTGGTGCTGTCGCGGGCTGACAACTGGTATCGTCCGGACCGTTTGACTCGGCGGATGAATGAGCTGCTGGAGCAAACCGACACGCCGTTCGGCAGGGTGGTGGCCGACCTCGGCTATCACCGGCGTACGCTCGCTGTGCAATTACTGACCGACCCCTTGCCGCCTGGCTGGGAGGACCAGCCACCCCAGGCCAACGCCACGCCGTTCACACCGCCAGCGGAAATCCTGCAACACAGCGCCGTCTTGCTCGACGCCCATGGCCGCCCGTTCAGTCTGGTGGTGGAGACCTATACGGATGGGCTGCTGCTCATGACGCCGCCGGAACCTGCGACATAACGCCAGTTTCGCGGTCAGATCGAATTGCTATCTAGGCGTCAGGATTAGCGGCCGGGCGCCCGATGGCGGCCATGGCGTTCCTGTCGGGGGATGGGAACAGAGCGCCTTCGGCTCCACCGGGGGCGCTTTTCGCTTCTTATGCCCTGTGACCCCACGGCCTGTGAGTTGCGACGGTGTCGCCAGACACAATCGCATTGTCCCATTTCGGAACAATCAGATGGGAATGACAGGGAAGCAGGTCATGTCCAAACAAGTACAGTACGCCGAGACGCAGACCCTCCGGTCCGAAGTGCAGCACAAGATCAGGGTCGCGAAGGCAGATTCAGGCCTCACGCCAATCTTCGTTGGGTTCGCCACCTTGTGGTTCCTGGTGGTTTTCTCGATCGGAATGATGCTGCTCAGCTAGAGCGGGTTCCATTCGATCCGGGTCAGAATGACTGATTCGCGGTTTGAATTTTTCGCGCATTTTATCCGTGCGCCGTTGGGGCCCTCGGAATACGCTCTAATTTTCTCAAACTGTGCGGGGGAAGACGAGGTTCGGTGACCTCGCGGCGGCTTTCAGGTGCCGGTATCGGCCCGGCTCCGTGCGGTCGAGCAGGATTTGCAGCATTTCCGATCCGCCCAGCCCTTCAGCGGGCGCTTCGCCGAAGGTCTCAATCCAGAGCGCCCGGGCTTCGGCCTTAATTCGGTCTGTGCGTGACACGATTCACACCCTTCAAGCTGCAAACCCCGATGGGCGCCTGAGGTTCCTCCGAACGTCTTAACTAAGTCTGACCGGATGGCGCAGCGCACGCCGCGCAAAGAAAGGCCCCGGCCTCGCTGGGAGGCCGGGGCGCCGGCGGCTCGCAAGTCGGGGGGGCGTTCTTGAGCCGCCACTGCATACGTATAACAACAGCGAGAGAAGCCGGTTCCGGCCGCCCCGAAAATTTTTTCGGCTATTTGCGGTTCCAGCCGCCTTCGGGGGTCTGGAAGTACTCACCGGGCTTAAGTCGGCCCTTGACCACCTGTTCAAAGGCCGCGGCGCCCGCCGCCGCCGCGGTTACGCCATTGCGCGCGGCCGCCTCGCGGTAAAGCTGCGCGCGGCCGGCGTTGATCTCGTCGACCGCCACTCGCAGAGCAGGGTCACCGCCGCTCGCCCTCACGAAACCGAGGAAGCCATCCGACTTCTCGCCGACAACGCCCGCGGTCTTGGCCTGGTCGACGAGCGCCTTCGACTGCGCCACGTCGGCCGCCGCAGCGCCCGCAACCAGCGCCGCGCTCACCGCGACGGCACCAACAATGAAATTTCGCCGATGCATGACTGCCACTCGTCAGAAGAGGTTGGGGTTCTTTTGGATCAGCGCCTTGACGTCTTCGTCGAGTCTGATCCGGACATCCGCGTCCAGTTTCGCGTAGATCGTGATGGGTTTCACATCCACGTGCACGGTCGGTGCGCAGGCGCTGAGCGCCAGGGCTGCGCCGCCCAGGCCTAAGAGGACTCCTGTCCCGTTATCGTCATTGGTCATTTGGGTCTCTCCAAAGATCCTGGGGGTGTTGTCGCAACTTGCCCCTGAACACCGGCTGAACCGCGAGATTGGCGATAGCCGGCGACGTCGCGCAGAAGCTGATCGAGGTTGAGCGATGTGTCCAACGTCAAATCTACTTTTGTGCCTGACGGGAGGAGCTGCGGCTTTTCCAGAAACTTGCGATTCAGCAGATCGACCACGCCGACCCGCAACTCCTGATGCTTGGGGGGCTGGTTTTCACCCTTGATTCGAAACAGGACGCCTAGCCGCCCCCCGGGCAAACTGTCGATCTCGGCCGAAAGGGTCTGGAACGCGAGATTCTCCATGGCCTGGTACGCGAAATCACTGAAGGCGTTTTCAGGAGCCGCTGGCGCCGGTGTCGCGGCTTCGCCAGTCGCAGCATTGACCCCGGTCAGCGCCTCGCGACGAATCGACAGGCGGCCTGGCTCGATGGCGTGGAGTTCGCCCTTCGATATCCGCAAGCTTTGATCGACGACTTGAAAAGGCGCTGTGCCGCTCACCTTTGCAGTCAATTCCATGTGGTCGCCGAACGGGGACTTCTCAACCATTTCCTTCACCTGGACCCCCTCGATCAGCAATACGCCACCCCAGGGCGCGCCGGGTGCGAATGGAAAGTCCAGTTCCCCTATGCGCAGTCGTCCGCCACCCGTCTCCGCCTCAGCGTCACGGATCTGCAGCCGGTCAGCGCCGACACCGACCGTGGCCTTCACATCGCGCAATGGCGCAAAGGCGGCGACCTCAGCGATGCGCATCCGCTGCTCCAAGGGCGCGGTTGGGGGCGCCAGACTCGTGAACTGAATCTCGCCGGAGAGGCCACTGACCTGGCCGGCTGGGCTGGCGAAGTCGAGTTGCGGAATTGTCAGCGTGCCCCGGCTGGCGACCACGCCTGGCGACCATGTTATTGCGCCTATGAAGCCCGCCGCGCCGGTCACAGGCGCTCCAAGAGGCGCGGCCAGGGGCGATAGCGCCTGCGGCTGCAACCCGCCTTCGGAAAACCGCAACACGCCGGTATCGAAATTCAACTCGCCGACGCCGCTGCGGGTGTCATGGCTCAATAGCGCTTCGCCGAGATCATTTCCCTCGCGGTCAGCGCCCTTGAACTCCGCCTCCCAGACGCCGTCGCGCAGTAAGGCGGGACCCGTGGCGCGGAGGGGTTGGAAGCGCAGCGCCGGGGCGATGTCATGCAGGTCGACGCCTTCCACTTCCGCCGTGGCGTAGAGCGCCCCATGCAACTGGCCAAACTCGACCACGCCGCCGGCCTGGTTCGCCTGGGTCTGCAACAGGTCCAAGCGGGCTTCGCCGTCGCGGGCGCGCGCCTTCACGCGCCAGGCGCCGTCACGGTAGGTGAAAACCGGTTCGGCGAGGGGGCACAACTGGGCTCTCACCGCCTCGACGCTGTTTTCGCCGAACTCCAGGCGCGCTGCGGAAACTGGCGCACAGCCGTTGAGCAGAAAGCTCGCTGCGCCGCCTGACGCGCGCAATTCGCCGACGGCGGTGACCTTGACGTCCCGCGCAGGGTTAAAGTCGGTCGCGATCTGCAGGCGCAAGGGTGCAACAAGTCCCGATCCGCCGATGCGATAGCCATTCACTGTTGCCGTGGTGTGGGGCAGACCACCTCCGGACATCTCCGCCAGAAAGTCGCCGCGGCCATTGCGAAAGATGGGCCGGCCTGGGGTGGCGGTGATGACGGCGGATGCGCCGTCCAGGCCGACAAGACGTAAGGGTCGGTCAAGATTCAGAGACAGGCCGCCCGATTCCAGGCTCGCTGTGATGGCCGGCGCGTCCAAGTGGAATGACCGCAGCAAGCGTTTGGTCGCCGCGACCTGGACCACGTCTTCACTTAGGGGCTGTGGAACCCCCGTGACTTCGCCTTGCGCCGTTAACGCGATGCGCAGGGCGGCATCCAGGCCCTGCAAGCCGGTGGTGAATGGCCCGGTGAAGCTTGTCGCGACGTGGCTGAGGCGCAAGTTCGCTTGCGTGAGGCTCTTCGCTGTCGCGTTCCCAACCAGAACCGCGGCGAGACGGCCGTCCGTACGAGTCCATTTCACGCGCGTGGCCTGGGCCTTAAATGTGACGGCGCGGGTGCGCAGGCCGCCGAATTCAAGGGCATCGCCGTCAGCCACCGCCTCGCCCACGCCATCGAGCGTCAGGGCCGCCAAAGGCCCAGTCGCGCGGCCCTGGAAGCTGGCGGCCACTCGGCCCGGACCGAGACGCGCATTGTTCAGAACAGCCTCGCCGACCAGGGCGGTAAGGCGCAGGTTCACCGGGCCATCCGCGGCGACCCGCTTTAGGTCAGGGTAAGGAAGATCTCCTGTCAGCCGGAAATGCATGGCATCGCCCCGGTCGCTCCGAACGGCCAAACGGTCCAACTGAAGGTCAAGATCAAGATCGATGCGTTCAGCCCTGGTGCGCAGCTTGGCCACGCCGGAACGAACCTGGGCAGACTGGTCGCCGCGGGTGAAACGGGTGGGGGAAAGTCGCGCGTCCAGTCGTAGGAGTTTGCCGTCCGCCAACGCGGCGTCGCCGGTCAGGTTAGCGGGGCCATAGTCCGTGGTCAGAATAATGTGCGCGGCCTTGGCCCGGATTGCCGGCTGCGTACCGGCGGGCCGCCTGCGGAACTCAGCGACGATGGGATCCAGGGCGCCGAATGTCAGCGCACCCTCATGCAGCTGCGCCCGAAGCACGGGCCGGGTCAACTGCACGGAACTGACCTGAACGCCTAGCCCTTCCGCGGACCAGGGCGCTGAGACCGCGTAACGAATCTCAGCAGATTCAACGCTGAAGGCGGGTTGGGCCTTTGGGCCCAAAACGACACGCGCCGTCGCTGAGGATACTCCGAAGTGGGTTATCTCCGCATCCGCGACGACGCCGCGCTTCTGAAGCCAACTGAGCAGTGCGTCGCGAACAATCAGGTTCCGGGCCACATAGAGCGCCGCCAACGACAAAATCAGAACGCCGGCCACGCCCGTGGCGACTAGCGCCAAGCGGGAGAATCGCCTTCGCATCGCGGGCGCTGTCGGTGTCGGGGATGTATGTTGGGTCACGGGCCGCTTCGCGGGAGACCTTATGTCATCCTGGCGTACGGAAAAAGGCGCAACCCTTCGTCAGGCGGCGACCTTGCGCGGTGTCAGGCGCACGCTCTTCAGAGCCTCCTGGGCGCCCGAGACACCGGCCTCACCATACTCGGCGTCTTCATTGACCTGCCAGACGTCAAACACCCGCTCGCCGGCGAGAATGTTCTCGACCGTCAGCATGGCGGTCATCATCGCGTGGTCCTGGTTGTTATATTTATGCATTCCGTTGCGGCCGACCAAGTGCAGGGTGGGGAAGCTTTCCTCATAGTCCCGCCGCACCGCCTCGACATGGGACTGGTAGGCGTCGTCATAGATTGGGTAGGCCTTGGCTTGGCGCACGACACAGGCGTCTACAACGTCCTCAGGCTTCACCAGGCCGATATGGGCGATCTCACGCTTGGCCAATTCGATCAACTCAGTGTCCGGCGCAGACCAGACTCCATCGCCTTCAAAGCAAAAATACTCAAGTCCCAGGCAAGCGTGGTCGCCGTCCGGGGCCATTTCAGGAGACCAGGAGAGAAAGTTTTGGATGCGCCCGACCTTGACCGCCGGATCGTGGATGTAGATCCAGTTGTCGGGGAAGGCCTTTGTATTGCGGGCGATCAGGGCGACGGTGAGGAAATCGCGGTAGCGCAGTTCGCTCGCGTGCGCATTGCTGGACGCTGGCGGAGACAGGGCGGCCGATAGCTCGGCGATCGGCGCCGACGAGATCAGGTGATTGGCTGTGTAGACGTGGCTTGCGCCCGTTCGGTCAACGGCGTTGATCGTCCAGACCTTGCGGGAGGCATCCCACTCGGCTGTACGCATCTCACGGTCCATGACAACCTTGCCGCCATTGGCGCGGGTCTTTTCGGCGGCGGCGTCCCACATCATGCCGGGGCCGCGGCGGGGATACTCGAAGGTTTCGATCAGTGTTTTCACGTCGCCCTTGGGTTTGACGCCCAGGGAGTTGGCCACACCGTTCAAAACCGCGGTCATCAGATTAAGACCCTTGATCCGCTGGGCGGCCCAGTCCGCGGAGATCTCGTCGCAGCTCATGCCCCACACCTTCTCAGTGTAGGTCTTGAAGAAGATCGAGAACAACCGCTCGCCGAACTGATTGCGCACCCACTGATGGAAGGTCTTTGGGTTGCGCACAGGCGTCAGCTTGGCGATCCCATAGGAAACCATGCATGCCGCGGAATTGAAAAGGCCAAGTTTGAACAAGGCTTCAAACGCCCGGAGTGGATAGGCGAAGAATTTGTTGTTGTAAAAGATACGCGACAGACGCGGTCGCTGAATGAAATCGTCCGGTAGGATTTCCTTCCAAAGATCCACAACCTCGCGGGATTTGGAAAAGAAGCGGTGGCCGCCGATGTCGAACAGGAAATTCTTGTAGTTCACAGTGCGGCTGATGCCGCCGACGTAGACCGGGTCCTTCTCAAGCACCACGACGTCACGGCCATGTTTGGTCAGCAGGTAGCTCGCCGTCAGGCCCGCGGGCCCGGCGCCGATGATCAGGACGTCGGTTTCGGTCTGCACGCGATTTTTCCTAGGTGGCCGGTGTCCGCGACGCCCCGAAGGTGAACAGGCGCTGACCGGCGTAGGAAAACATCGCCGCGCTGGCCGCGGAGACCACGATTAGAGGCAAAGGGTGAATTTTCGGCGCCGCGGCGCTTAGGGCCAGAAACAGGCCATAGTTGAATCCCTGGGCGACCAACGCCACCAGCCCATAGCGTCCAAGCTCGGCGCGCCGGCTGCGGCCGCTGGCGCCAAAGGTTACGGCGCGATTCGCGAACCAAGTAACCAAGGTCGCCGCGACCAGCGACGCTGCGCGGGCGACCGGACGCGGCGAATGCTGGTTGAACAACAACATGAACACGGTCGAATCCACGGCCAGGCCGACCGCGCCGACGGCGAGAAAGCGGAAGCCGCGCTTCACTTCGGAAAAGAGCTGGTCGCGGCTAAGCACTATCATCGACTACCTGGACGGCGATTTGCGCCGTGTTAACAGCGTTGTTCGTCAAACTGGATCATTAGGCTTTAGACCGCGTAAACCAAGTTCGATCACCTTGTCTCCAGGATTGCGCGCAAGGCCGGGACCCCGATGGAAGTTGAACCGGATTCCGGAGGTCGTCCGCAGCCCCACTCCGGCCTAATTGCGTTGGCGGCCAGCGCCGTGGCGATCATCTCTATCCTGACACTCACCCGAGGGCGGTTGCCCTCCAACCTCGGCGACACAGATGACGCCCTGCGCCTGGTGATGGTTCGTGACCTGGTGTCGGGCGCTTCGAGTTGGTTCAACCCCCACATCGTGCGGCTGCAGCCGCCGCTGGGCGCCGATATGCACTGGTCGAGGCTGGTGGATGCCGGCCTGGCCGGGGTTGACCGCGTGTTCCAACTGTTCCTGGCGCCTGATCGTGCGGAGTACGCCCTGCGCTCAGTCTGGCCGCTAGCCTGGCTGGTGCTCGCCGTGACGGCCGCCATCTTCATCGTCCGGCGCGTGGCTGGCCGCTCCGGCGTGGAGATAGCCGCGCTGCTGGTGGTTTCGAACATGTTGCTGTTCATCCAGTTCTGGCCAGGGCGGATCGACCACCACAACGTCCAGATCACCTTGACGCTTGCGGCGGTGCTGGGCGCGATGGGGCGGGGCGCGCGAAGCGGACTCTTCGCCGGCGCGGCCACTGCCCTCTGCATCGCCGTGGGATTGGAATCACTGCCCTTCCTCGCCATCGCTGGCGCAGCTTTTGGCGTCAGATTCCTGTTTCGACCGGAATCCGAGGCGCGAACGGCGCAGGCCTATGCCGCTTCCCTGCTGGTTGTGACCAGCTTGAGCTACCTAATACAGACCCCGCCACAGCGTTGGGGCCTCGCAGTTTGCGATGCGCTGGCCATCAATTTGTGGGCCGGCATCTCAGTGGCGGCCTGCGGCCTGTTCGCGGCGGCGGCGTGGACAGCGCGACAGAGTTTTTTCGCGAGACTCGCGGTCCTGGCGCTTGTGGGAGCCGCGGCGGGCGGCGCCTATCTTGCGATCCACCCCGCCTGCATCGGCGGGCCGCTGGCCGAGGTCAATCCGGCGATCAGGCCGATCTGGTTGAACTTCATCCAGGAGATGCAACCACCCCTGCCGAAATTCTGGAAGCACCGGTCAATATTCATCGCGGGATCACTGCTGCTCAATGTGATCGGCCTGCTCAGCATGGTCTGGCTGGGGCTGCGCCGCGAGAGCCGAACCCCGGCGTGGTTGCTATTGTCAGTCTGTTATCTGACGGCGGTCGGAATGGCGCTCGATACGGAGCGAAGCATCCACTATGCGAGTTGGTTCGCCGTGCCGCTGATCGCCGCAGCCCTTACAGACCTTTCGGCTCGCTACTGGCGCGGCAGCCTGATCGGCCCGATTCTGCTGGCGGCCTGCTTCAGCCAGTACATGTTGATGGCCGTGCTTCCGAAAATTCCGGCTTGGCGCACAAAGAACACAGTTGCGGTCGCGGACCGCTGCTATGCGCGTCCTCAGATGCGGCGCCTGGCGGCGCAACCGACCGGTCTGGTGCTGGCGGAAATCGACCTGGGTCCCCGCATCCTGGCCCAAACCCGACACTCCGCCGTGGCCGCTCCTTATCACCGGCTCGCGCCTGGAATTCTTGCGGCATATGGAGCGCTCTCGGCGCCCCCGGGGAAGGACGAAGCCGCAGTTAGGAAACTGGGGGCGACGCTGGTGGTGACATGTCCGGGCCGGAGCGACCGCCTCACCCACACCGAGCTTGGCCGCGCCAGTCTGCAACAGCGTCTTGATCGCGGCGAAATCCCCGGATGGTTGCAACCGCTATCGCCACACAGCGAAGCCATGCAGGTCTATCGCGTTCGCTCGCTCTCCATAGATAGCGCGCCACGGGGATAGCGAATCTCCCGACGGCGCTTTAGGCTATGCACTGGGATCAGCCAGCGTGACGGAGGTTAGATGGAACCGGTGCGCAAGCCAGAGGTCATAGACCTCGCCGACTACAGGAAGGCGCGCAAGGCGCAGGCTAAACCTGACCCCGCGCCCGAGGGTGAACCGCTGCTGGGTCAACGCCCAAGGGCCGGCCTTATCCTTGTGCTGGCAATCGCGGTCATGGTGGTGATGGCCTTGATATCGGGGCCGCGCTGAGCCCCCAGCGCCGCGGCGTCAGGTTCGGGACGTCCTGTCGCAGGAACCGGTTAAGTTTGGCGTGCTAATTTGATTTCTGGCGGGGGCGCCGACCGATTCGAGAGTTTGCAATGCGGGTGATATTCGGCGCCGCCCTGGCCCTGCTGCTGTCCTGCGCCATTCCCCGGCCAAGTTTCGCCGACTCCTTTGAAAATGAGGTGCTGGCGGAGATCAATCGCGCCCGGGCCTACCCGTCGCGTTACGCCCGGGTGTTGCTGCGCGAGCGGGCCAATTACGAGGACAGTCGCCGCGATCCGGGCGCCCTTGAGGACGCCGTGGAATTCTTGATGCGGCAGTCGCCGTTGCCACCGTTGTCGCCAGACGGGCGGATCGCAGCGGCTGCAGCGGAGCTCGCCGGTGTTCAGAGTCGCCGCGGCGGCGTCGGCCACGGTGCGCGGGGAAACCTGGGTCGCCGTTTGCAGGAGCAGGGTGTCTTTGCGGGCCTCGCCGCTGAAGTAATCTCCTACGGCCAGGCCACGCCGGCCGACGTGGTGCGCCAACTGATCGTCGACGCGGGTGTCCCCAGCCGTGGTCACCGGCATGACATCTTCGGGGCCAACTACCGGATAGCCGGGGTCGCCTGCGGGCCGCATCCCAAGTGGGACGACATGTGCGTCATCGACTTGGCCGGCGCGGTGATGAACCGGTAGGTCAGCCGTTCTACGCCGCGGATATCCCGCCATTGACGCTGACCACCTGGCCGGTGATGTGGGATGCTAGGGGGCTGGCCAGGAATACCGCCATCGGCGCCACATTCTCAGCGTAGGCGACTCCAAGACGGGCGCGGCTTTCGGCCTTTTCAAACAGCTTCTTGGAAAAACCCGACGCCATCACCTTGTCATAAGTCTTGGTGCCGCGGGTGATCGATGGGGTGACCGCATTGACGCGGATGTTGTGGCGGGCGAGTTCCAGGCCGACGGTTCGGCAGAACATCACGTTTGCGGCCAGGCAGCCACCATTCACGGCCTCGCCCGGCGTGGCGATCTTGGCTGCGTCGGACGCGTAAGAGACGATCGCCCCGCCGCCTTTGGCCATCATCTGCGGCACGGCGCGATAGACGCATTCCAGCAATGAAAGGAACAGCCCGTTGACGGTGCCCCGCCATTCTTGGGGCTTGGTATCCATGAACGGTTTCAGCCCTGTCCCGCCGTCGGCCATGCAGGTGTGAATGAAGATGTCCAGGCCGCCGCGCCCTTTGGCCAAGCCGAACATTCGGTCGAGGTCCGCCTGATCGTGGTAGTTGCCGAGGACCAGTTCGAAATTGCCTTCAGGTACGAGCCCTCTTAGCTCATCCATCGCCTCTCGACCGGATGCCTCCGAACGGCCGTTGACCAGCACAAGGTCACATCCTGCGCGGGCCAGTTGTTCGGCGGTGCGTAGCCCGATGCCGGCGGTGGAGCCCGTGGCTAAGGCGATCTTCCCCTTCAGGAGCCCCCGATCGAACGTCTGATTGGCATTGAACAAGGGGCTTCCTCCGGGATGCGTTTGGCGTGTGGTCACGCTAAGAGTCACCGCAACGAGGTCAATAGCCATCCGTGAGGGAGTGTCGAATGATCGAGGTGCTGTACGGACCCACGCCCAACGGCTGGAAGGTTTCCATCATGCTGGAGGAGTGCGGCCTGCCCTATGAGATCCGGCCGATCTATCTCTCGCAGGGCGATCATCTGACACCGGAATTCCTGGCGGTCAGTCCCAACAACAAGCTTCCCGCGATCATCGATCACGCGCCGCTGGGAGGTGGGCCGCCGTTGTCGATCTTCGAGAGTGGGGCGATCCTTCTGTACCTCGCCGAGAAGTCGGGGAAGCTGATGCCCAATGATGTCGCCGGACGCTATGGCGTCACGCAGTGGGTGTTCTGGCAGATGGCGAATCTGGGCCCGGTGCTGGGCCAGCATGGTCATTTCTTCCTCTACGCCGACGACAAGATCGACTACGCCATCGACCGGTTCCGGGGCGAGACCAAGCGGCTCTACGGCGTGCTCGACCGCCAGTTGGAAAAGACCGGCGCCTATGTGGCCGGCGACGACTACACCATCGCCGACATCGCGATATTTCCCTGGATCATGACCCACAAGGCGCAAACGATCCCGATCGCCGACTATCCGCGGGTCCAGGCCTGGTTTACGAAATTGAGGGGTCGTGAGGCGCTGCAGCGCGGACTGGCCGTAGGTAAGGACCTGTACAAGAATGGCCCGCCGCAGAGCCCGGAGATGCGCCGCCGCATCTTTGGCATTGGCGCGGGGAAGGACTGAGGGAACAAACGATGGCCGACACCGTCAAGCTCGAATGCTATTTCGACTGCTCCAGCCCCTGGACCTATCTGGGCTTTCACAACATCCAGCCCGTGGCGGCGCGTCTGGGCGTGCCGATCATCTGGAAGCCGATCATTGTCGGCGGGGTGTTCAACAAGGTGAACATGCCGGTCTACGAAAACCGCGCCAATCCGCCGGTGCCGCGCAAGTCCGAGTACACTCACAAGGACATGCAAGATTGGGCGCGATATTCCGGGATCACCATCAATCATCCGCCGGCCTGCGGCCACCCTGTGAACGCGGTTAAGTGCATGCGGGCCTGCCTGATCATGCAGCCCCTGGGCAAGATGGTGGCGTTCGCCACCGCCGCCTTCGAGGCGCTATGGGTTCACGGTCAGGATCTGGCCAAGGACGAGGTGTTGAGCGCTATCTGCGACCGGGTCGGCGTCGATGCCCAATGGCTGCTGGCGCAGATCGCCACGCCGGAGGTCAAGCAGCAACTCTGGAACAACACTGAGGAGTTGATGGAACGCAACGGCTTCGGTTCGCCGACCTATTTCGTGGACGACGACGACATGTTCTTCGGCAATGACCGCGTGGTGCTGGTGGAAGCCGCGATCAAGCGCCAGCAGGCGAAGCGGGCACAGGCCAAGGCTGGTGCCTAGGCGGCGTTCAGAACGCGCGCATTTCCACCAGATCGATATTGGCTTCCGCGGGCAAGCGCAGCATCTGGATGACCATGTTCGCGGTCGTTTCCGGTGTCATGGGCTTGGCGTCCTTAACGCCGGCCTGGTCGGACTTCGCCATGAATCGCACGGCCTTCTCGGGATCCCAGTGCGTCCCGAGGCTGGAATCGGAAACCTGACCCACCCTCAATGTGGTGACGCGGATATTGTCCGGCTTCAGTTCATCGCGCAGGCCTTGGGTGAACGATTCCAGGCCGGCCTTGCTGGCGGCGTAGATGACCAGCATCGGGAACGGGATCCGGGTCGATTCCGACGATACATTGATGATGTCGCCGCGTCCGGCCGCCCGCATCAGCGGTACAGCCTCGCGCACGGTCCAGATCGGCCCGATGAAGTTTGTGAAAATCTGTGAGTTGAGTTCGTGGTCGGTGGCCTCGGGGATGGTGTGTGGAAGGCAGGACGCAGCGTTGTTGATCAGCCCGTGTAGCCTGCCGTGCCGAACCTTGATGGCGGCGAAGGCGCGCTTGACGTCGTCCAGCACGCCCACGTCGCAGGGAATGGCCAGACAGTCAGGTATCTCAGCGGCGACCGCGTCCAGCGCCTCCGAAGGCCGCGCCAACACGCAAACCTTTGCGCCTTCCCGGTGTAGGGCGCGGGCATAGCGTAGGCCCATACCGCGCGAACCGCCGGTGACCGCGAAGACGCGATCCTTCAAGGACTCGAACTCAGCCAAGAGAGGTCCCCTGCTGGCGCCGTCGGCGCCGGCTCAATCGAGGGTTTCGCCTTCGATCCGAAGGATGCGCTCCGGACAGGCGCGCACGCCGCGGCGGGCCTGCGCTTCAAGGCCGGCGGGAACTTCTTTCTCGTAGAAGGAGATGTAGCCCACGTCGTCCAGGTCGAAGACTTCAGGTGCGACGGCGTGGCAGCGGGCGTGGCCGGCGCAGGCGTCCTTGCGTGCGATGACTTTCAAAGTTCGTGCTCCTCATGATCACCGCGCGTCTTGTCTGCAAGTCGGCGGTCGGTTTGGGTCTACTGGCGTTGGTTTAGGCGGGCGTCCAGACGATCGGAAGCCTCGGCGCAGCGATCAGGCCGGGGTAGGCCCGCATGTCGGCGCCCTCCTTCACCCGGAAGGGCGGCACGCGGCGCAGAAACTCGCTGAGCGCCAGACGCAGTTCGCGGCGCGCCAGGTGCGAACCAAGGCAGCGGTGTGGTCCGCCGGCCAATGTGAAGTGGCGGTTCGCCTGACGGTCGAGTCTGAATTCACGCGGGTTTTCAAATTCGTTTGGGTCGAAATTCCCGGCGGTATTGTAGCACATGACGTGATCACCCTTCTTGATCTTCACGCCATGAATCTCGTGATCGGCTTTGACCTTGCGTGAGGAGTTCACCAGCGGCTGCATTCTCATGAACTCTTCAATGGCCTCGGGCACCAGTTCCGGATTTTCACGAAGCCTTTGCTGAAGCGACGGATCCTGCGCCAACCTGCGGAACATCAGCGAAGTGGTGGCCGCTACTGTGTCGAGACCGCCGACCCAAAGGAAGAAGATGGTGCCGATGATTTCGTCCTCGGTGGCCGGACGCCCATCAATCTGCCCATGGACAATCGCGCTCCCAAGCTTGTCGTTGGGGGACTTGCGCACCTCTTCGATAAAACTGCGCAGATAGGTGAGGGCGCCCTGCGTGCCCCAGGTCATCTTCTTGGCGTCGCCGCGGGAATGCAGGATCGCATACTCCCATTCCAGGAAGTCCTCGAACTTGTCGAAGGGGAAACCCATCAGGTTGAGGAACACCTTTACGGGATAGATACGGCCATAATCGAAGGCTACGTCACACTCGCCCTTGTCGATGAAGCCGTCGATCAGTTCGTTGATCACACCCTTGATCTGCGGTTCCAGAACATTGATGGCCTTGGGTGAAAACCAGGGATTGAGCAAAAGCCGGTACTTGCCGTGGTCCGGCGGATCAGCCGCCAAGGGCAACATCTGGAAGGTCTCGCCCACAAGGCGCTGGAACCCGGCCGCGCCCTCGGTCGAGTACAGGGCGTCATTCTGATAGACTTCGCGGATATCTTCATACCGCGTGACGACCCAGACGCCCTTGTACAACACCGGATTGAACTGCGGCGAGAAGAACACCGGCGGAAGTTCATTGTAGATGTTTTCCGTCACGCTGAACGGATCAGTGCGGCTGTTCTCATCCAGGTAGTCCAGCTCGTGGACCAGTTCCATGGGCACATGCGCCGGAATGTCCGGCCAGCTGTCGTGGCGGCGAACCTTGATGGGAACGCGTTCGAGGGTTTCGCTCATGAGGGTCTCCCAATCGGACCAATTGGCGCTCGCGCTTTTGCAGCGTGATCACGCGCTATCTGGCGGAAAAGCCCCCCCTAGCGCAATTGCAAACTAGGCGTACGCCGACTGGATCATTGCGCCCAAACTCATTAGGCCGGATCACAACAACGGCAAGGGTAGAGAAATGGCCGGCACGCAACCGAGGCGGTTGGCGCTGTGCGCGCTCGCATTCTCCTTGCTTTCGCCGTGGCCGCGCCAGGCCCGCGCGGAGCCCTATCCGGCTATTCATACTGAGCGCGCCTCCGAAGACTGGCGCGGATCCGAGCTCCCGCTGAAGGATATCGCGCTCAGCAGTGACATTCACCTGACACTGGGCGGTGAGCTGCGCGCAAAGGCGGAGTTCCTGAACGCGCCTCGACTGGGCATTACCGGGGAGCATTCGGACGCCTTCATCACCCAGCGGGCGCTGGCCCACGCCGACCTGCGCATCGCAGACGCGGCGCGGGTCTTTGTACAGGTCGGGGTCCACGACGCCGTCAGCCGCAAACTGAAGAGCGTCGCCGATGACGATCAGTGGGACCTCACCCAGGGATTTGTCGAGCTGCATGGCCGCGTTGACACGCTGGATGCGACGCTGCGGATCGGCCGCCAGGAAATGTTCCTTGGCAGCCCGCGCTGGGTGGCGCTGCGCGAAGCCTCAAATATCCGCCAGCGCCAGGATGTGGCGCGGCTGATCCTGTCGCAGGGGCCCTGGAAGGTCGATTTGTTCACGGGTCGTCCGACCCAGGAGCGCGTGGGGCCCTGGGATGATCGCGGTGATCCGATGCAACACTTCGCCGGCGGCCGGGTTGAACGACAGTTCGGGGCGGTGACGGCTGACATTTCCCGCTACGACCTGATCCGCGAGGATTTCCGCATCGCCGGCGCCCTGGGCAAGGACCGTCGCGAATCTACGGCGCTGAAGGTGACCGGTCCCGTTGGCGGCGGATTCGACATCGACGCTGAGGTGATGGTTCAGTCCGGTGATTTTGGTTCGCAGAACGTCTCAGCCTGGGGCGGAGCCGCCGAACTTGGGCATCAGCTCGATCGCGCCTGGCGACCGCGGATCGCCGGCCGGGTCACTTATGGCTCCGGCGATTCAGATCCCAATGACACGCGGCAGCAGACCTTCTCACCCCCCTTCCCGCGGACGATCTGGTTTGGCCAGAATGGCTTGAGCTCCTTCTCCAACACCCTCGAAGTCGCCTCGACGCTGGGCCTTGATCCAACGCCCAAGCTCACCCTGATTTTCAAGGCGGGCGCGTCATGGCGCGCCAACGCCCGCGACTTCGCCTATGCCGGCGGCGCCCTGGCGCTGCCTGGCACGCGGGTGGCGGACAGATACGTTGGCGCTTCGGGTAGCGTCGCCTACATCTGGCGCGCGTCATCGCACCTGATGTTCGTGGGATATTTCTCCAGCGTCTTCGTCGGCCGACCGCTCAGGGCGGTTGGGGCGAAAGACGTTGTCTACGCGAACAGCGCGATCCAGCTTTCCTACTGACGGTTCTCGTAGTTGGGGTCGGCGGCGATGTCGGCGGCGCTCCGCTCGACGAAGCCGTTCCAATCTTCAAGCCGCGCCCGCAGCCGCTTGAAGAGCGGCTCCGGATGGGTTGTGACGAAGAAGCCGTTCGCCTTGATCGTCGCCACGATCATCGCGCCGGCCTCCTGCGGCGGGACCGGAACATAGTCGGCCCCCGGCCCCCGCACGCCCAGGGGCGCGCCAAAGGCGCGAAGGCTCTTGCCGACATTGGTGGGCATGGGACCCGGGCACATCAGCGACACGCCAATCCCCTTCGACTTCAGATAGAGAGCCAGGCCCTCGGTCAGGCTGATGACGCCGGCCTTGCTCGCCGCATAGGGCCCGCGGTCGAAGGCGTAAGCGTAGAGCCCGGCGGTGGAGGCCACATTGACGATATGACCACTCCTGCGCGCCAGGAAGCCTGGAACGAAGGCGTGGATCGAGCGGACAACCGAAAGGAGGTTGGTGTTGAGAATCCGCTCCCACTCCGCAATAGGAAGATCTTCCGGACGGCCGCCGGTAAGCACGCCGACATTGTTCATCAAAATGTCGATAGGGCCGAAGCGGGCCTCGGCGACGTCGCGCAGGGCCTCCAGAGCGTCGGGCTGGGCCACATCGGTCAGAACGGCGATCGCCTGGACGCCCGCGGCTGCGGCCATGGCCGCGGTCTCCTCGGCGCCGGCCAGGTCAATGTCGGCAAGCACCAGATTGACGCCCTCCTTGGCCAGCTCGAGCGCCGTGCCACGACCGAGACCCGAGCCCGCGCCGGTGATGACGGCCGTGCGGCCCCTGAGGTTCTTCATGGTGTTGCTCCGTGGATTGACCGCCAGTGGGTGCTGCGGATCAGTTCAGCATGTGATCGAGCAGACCTTCGGCGATGTAGGCAGGGTAATTGTCGGGCTTCTGCAGGCGACCGGTCTGACCCTCATAGCCGATCTTCGCCCGTACGCCGGGGTCGGTGTAATAGCCGGCCACCACCACGGACTGCAGGGCGGCGTGGGCCATGGGCGCCTCGGCGGCCAGGCGCGCCAAGTGGGCCGCGGGGTCGGCAAACGGCTCTGCGAGGGCGGCTTTCAGGTCACTCGTCAGGTCCGGTCGCACGGCGAGGATCCGGTCCAGGAGCCGGCCTTCCACGCCGATATCCGCCGCGGACGGCATCCCGTCGGCGGCCGGAATCAGGGCCGACGCCAGGGCGCGCAGAGCAACCCGTTCGTCTGCGGTGATTTGTTCGGCGACCACGGGGGCAGGTTTCGGCGATGGCGGCCTTGACACCGGGATGCTGGTGCGCCGCTGGGGGACCGGCAGGCTGGCGCG
Organism: Caulobacteraceae bacterium; assembly: GCA_947475415.1. Taxonomy (GTDB): domain Bacteria; phylum Pseudomonadota; class Alphaproteobacteria; order Caulobacterales; family Caulobacteraceae; genus Phenylobacterium. The sequence goes on along the minus strand of CANJLH010000009.1, from coordinate 27,798 downwards.
GGTTTCGATCAGCCGCTCCGCGGCGCGCAGCGACAGGGCCGCCAGGGTTGTGGTTGGGTTCACCGCCGCGCAGGTGGGGAAGACGCTGGCGTCGAGAATGCCCAGGTTCGATACGTCGTGGCACATGTTCCAGCGGTCCACGACCGAGGTCGCAGGATCGTCGCCCATACGCGCGGTGCCGGTGAAGTGGGCGTTGCCGCCGGCCGGATTTGCGGCGATCACCCGGCTCGCGCCGGCTTCATAAAGAACTTCGGTCGCCCGGGCGGTGTTGAAATCCAGGCACTTCAGGGCGTTTTCGCTGTAGCGGTAGATCACCTTGGGGGCCGGCAGGCCGGAAGAATCGGTCAGATCCTGCGAAAGCACCACGCGGTTGGTCTCTTCCGGCAGATCCTCGCACATGATCGACCAGTGCATGGCGTGACCGAAGAGTTCGGCGAAGCTCTGATGGTAGGCGCCGCCGGGGCCATGCTCCGCCAGGGTCTGCAGGCCCGCAGCAAGCGGTCCCCCGCCGGTCGGATGCAGGGCCCACTTCGCGCCCAGGACGTGACCGCGGGCGGGATCATTCTCGGCGAAGTTCAGCACCTGTACTGTAGAGCCGTTGTGGATCTGCTCGACCGGATCAGGGAATACCCCAGCGACGATCGCCAACGGGTGCATCATCAGATTGCGCCCGACCAGGCCGGAACGGTTTGCGAGGCCGGCGGGAAACGCGGAACAGGCGGAATTGAGAAGGATCCTTGGCGTGCCGATGCCATTGGCGGCGACGAACACCACGTTGGCGGACTGAAAATGCTCGCCGCCAGCTTCGTCGATCCATTCGGCGCCATTGGCGAGGCCGCCGGCGTCCAGGGTCACGCGGCTCACCCGCGCCCCGGTGATCAGGTTCGCACCCAGGGCGACGGCGTGGCGCCAATGGGTGATATCGGCGCTGGATTTGGCGCCCTCGTTACATCCGGTGGGACAGGTGCCCCGCTGGACGCAGGCATTGCGCCCGTCGAAAGGGACCGAGACAATAGCGTTTGAATCCGGCCACCAGCGCCATCCACGTTTTGCGATGGCGCGGGCGATGTCTAGGGACTGTTTGTTGAAGGGCAGCGGCGGAAGCGGCGGGTCTTCACCGGGCGGATAGGCAGGGTTTCCACCCATGCCGGACACGCCGAACTCCCGGTCGGTGCGCTCATAGAACGGCCGTAGGTCCTCATATCCGATGGGCCAGTCGACTCCCTGGCCGGTCAAACTGAAGGTCCGGAAATTGGACTCCAGGAACCGGATCCACACGGCATTGAACAGGATCGTGCCCCCGCCAACGCCGTTGAAATTGATCCCCTGCATATCGGAGTCTGAATAGTCGACCGGATAGTCGGTGAGCCTGCCTCGCACATTGGGATGCGTCGACCAGGCCTTGGCCGCCTGCAATTCCCAGTCCCATTCCGTCCCATGGTACTTGGCGCGGTCTTGCCAGTGCCCCTGTTCGAGGGCGACGACCTTTAGACCCGCCGCGGCGAACCGTCTCGCTGCAACGCCGCCGGCGGGTCCGGCGCCGATGATCAGGACGTCGGCGTGTTCAGTTGGTGATGTCATAGAAGGCCCGAAGGTTGGTGATCTCGCCCGCCTCGTTGAAGATGAACTGATCGACGATGCGTCCGGATTCGCGGCGGTTATCGGCTGGGCCGACTCGGCATTGCATCAGGGCGATAGCCTCATTCCCACAGATGATCGGAGGCTCGGTCAGCCAAAGCTCGACGTTCATCGGTTGGAAGGAGTCCCAGAAGCCGGCGATCTTCTCCAGGCCCTCGTTGCGTAGGGTTCCTACTGGGTCCTCATGCACGGCGCCCACGGCGAACAGGGCCATCCAGGCGGCCTTGTCCTTCTCGCACTCCGCACGGCAGTAGGTCTCGATGGCCTGGATCATATGGTCGCGGCTTGGCATCGCGGGTCTTCCTTGGCGTCAGGCGAGGGGCAGTTTGCGTGTCGCCTCGGCCATGCGGCGGGCGGCCTCGGCGGCGGGCAGGGCGTCCAGGGCCTTGCTCACCACCTCGGCGGTGAGAGGAACGGTGACGCCGCGTTCGATCAGCACCTTGAGGAACCGGTCGAGATCGAAGTCGCCGTCGCCGGGCAACCGACGCATTCCCATGGCCTCGGCGTGGTAGTCGTCGTTGGGCCGCTCGGCGGGACCGTCGTTTATCTGCAACGCCATCACCTCGCCGGGCCGCAGATCGCCCAGAGCCGCCCACTCTGCGCCTGCGCGGAAGAAATGCAGGGAGTCCATGATGAGTCCTGCGTTGGACAGGCCCACGCCGCGCACAATCCGCAGTGCGCAGGCCAGATCGGGCGCGCGGGTGAGGAACGGCACGAATTCTATGCCGCAGCTCAGGCCCAGGCGATCACAGGCGCGAGCCAGCAGGCCCAGGCCCTGCACCAAATCGTCCTCGGTGGCGGTGGGATCGAGGGCGGCGGCGTTTACCACCTCGCAGCCCAGCGCCGCGGCGGTCTCGGCGATGTCGCGAGCGCCGGCCTCGAAGGCGGCCAGGCCCGCGGCGCCGGGCAGGGAAATGATCTCAAGTTGCGGCGCGGTCAAACCGGCGTTGGTGAATTCGACCTTCAGCGCTGCAAGGCTGTCCCCTGAAGCGCGGCGTGCGGTCACCTCATGCCAAAGGGCGCTCGCGCCAGTGAAGCCCGCAGCGGCGGCGGCGGCATAGCGTTGCGGCGCAGGGGCGCCGGCGAGCGAATAGCTGCCCAGCACCAGATCCGAACCCAGCGCCACCTCAGGCGGCGGCGCGGGCGCGGGCGGCCAGGCCGTCAAGCGCGTTCTTGTGGAACACGCCGCCTTTCATCACGCCGGCGATCTTGGTCTTGTCCTGCAACACCTTGATGTCGGCGAGGGGGTCGCCGTCCAGGACCAACAGGTCGGCCAGGTAGCCCTCCCGGACCTCGCCCAGCTTGCCGCGGCCATAGAGTTCTGCGCCATTGCGGGTTCCCCAGCGGATCACATCCAGGGGGGCGATGCCCACGTAGTTCACGTAGAACTCCAACTCGTCGGCGTAGTCTCCGTGCTCCAGCGGGACAGCGCCGAAGTCGTCGCCCAGCAACAGCTTGACGCCGGCCTTGGCGGCGCGAGGCAGCACCTCGACCATCTTGTCCATCTCGGTGCGCATCTTGTCGATATTCGGCCCGCTGCGGATTTGGCTGACCTTGTAAGGATAGAGCATGCTGGGGACGAAAAAGGCGCCGGTCTCCAACAGCTTCTCGATGCCCTCGTCATCCAGGCCGTCACCGTGGTCGATCACGTCCACGCCGACCTCCAGTGCGGTCATGATGCCGAGCTTGTTGGCGATGTGGGCGCGGATCTTGGCGTTGCGCATGTGGGCCGCTTCGCAGGCGGCGCGGAGTTCATCACCGGTCAGGTCCATCTTGCCCGGCACGCCATCCACAGCATGGCCGCCCGTGGCGAAGATCTTAATGATCTCCGAGCCCCGCTTGATTTCGTCACGGATCGCCTTGCGGAACTCCTCCGGCCCGTCAGCGCGCACGACGCTGGGCGGCGAGCCCTCGGGCCAGTGCCAGGCATAGTACTTGTCCTGGCTGTGGCCGGTGGTGGAGACGTCGCGGCTGCCGCACATGATGCGCGGGCCGGGGATGGTCCCCTCCTCGACGGCCATCTTCAGCGAGGTATCGATGGCGTAGGGCGCGCCGGCGCCGATCACGCCTGTGAAGCCGGCGTCCATGGCCATGCGGATGTGGTCTGCGGCGCGGATCGCGTGCAGAGCGGGCGGCGCATCCATGCCGACGGGCAGCGGCATACCGCCGACGCCCTTGTAGGCAGCGTGATAGTGGCAGTTCCACAGACCTGGCATGACGCTGGCGCCTGCAAGGTCAATCACCCTGGCGTCGGGGCGGCGCTGCGGCGCAGGGCCAAAGGTGACGGACTCGATCTGGCCGCCGGCGATTTCGATGACGGCGCCAGGCCGCGCCCCGGAGTCGAGGTCGATCAGGTTGGCGTTGGTCAGGACGACACGTTCCATTTTGTTTTCTCCCTAATTTGGCGCGGCCTGTTGGCCTCGGATCAGTCGTCCGGGCAGGGCTCCAGTGTGCGCGCCGTTACGGTATGTCGTTTCGCCCGCCACCAGCGTCATCACGTAGCCATCCGCCTTCTGTGTAAGACGCTTCCCGCCCGCGGGAAGGTCACGGGCGACACTCGGCGCATGCAGGCGTAGGCCATCATAGTCGATGACGTTGAGGTCCGCCTTCATGCCAGGCTGGATCAGGCCGCGATCTAGGAAACCCACCGTCTCGGCAGGGTCGCGGGTCAGCGCCTTGATCGCCTGGGGCAAGTCGATCTTTTCCGATGCCGGTGCGTCGCGGCCCAGGCGAGTCAGTAGATAGGTCGGGTAGGCTGCGTCGCAGATCATTCCATAGTGGGCGCCGCCGTCGCCAAGGCCCAGCACCGCATCGGGGTGGTCAAAAAAGCGTCGCGGATTTTCACCCAGGGCGCCCAGCGGGCAGTAGAGGATCGACTTGCCGTCATTCTCCAGCAAGGCGTCGTAGATCATATCCCGCAGGCTGATGCCCGCCGCCCCTGCTCGGGCCGCCAGGTTTTCTTCGGGAGTGGGCTGATAGTTAGGCGGATCGTTGAGGACGTAGAGGCTGTCGATCCGCTTGATCATCGACATCAGGAACGGATTGGGGTCGTCGGGCGTCTCGGCGAGGATAGCGGCGCGCCGGGCGGGGTCACGCAGGGCCGCGACCTTTTCGGCCAGCGGCAGGGCTTCGATTGGCCGATAGCTCGGATTGAAGGCGAAGGGATGGTAGGACAGGTCTAAGCCGAACAGCATTCCCACCGGCCGCAGGAAGAACTGCGCGCGCATCGACAGACCGTCGGCGCGAGCCGCCTCGACTCCCTGCATCAGAATCTGGCGGCCGTCCCCGGGTCCGCCGCTGGCGAGGGTGAACGAGAGCGGTCGACCGGCGGTTTCGGCGAGCCGGCGCATGATGGCGAACTCGTCCGCTGGAGACTTGGCCGTGTTGGTGATGATCTGGAAGACGCCGGTCCCGGCGTCCCGCAGCCCTTCGGCCAGTGCGAGAATCTCATCCACTTCGGTGCGCACGCTGGGCGCCGAACGGCCGTCGCGGAAACGGTGGGCCAGTTGGCGCGAGGTGGAGACGCCGATGGCGCCGGCGCGGATCGCCTCGGTGGTCAGCCGCCGCATCTCGGCCAGTTCGGCGTCGGTCGGCGGCTCCATCTCAGCCCCGCGTTCGCCCATGACGTAGACCCTGAGCGGCGAGTGCGGGATCTGGGCGGCGAAATCCACATCGGCATGGCGCTGTTCGATGGCGTCCAGGTATTCAGGGAAGGTCTCCCAGGTCCAGTGGATGCCTTCGGCCATCACCACCTCGGGCACGTCCTCGACACCTTCCATGACCTTGATCGCCAGGTGGCGCTGATCGGCGCGGCAGGGGGCGAAGCCCACGCCGCAATTGCCCATCACCACAGTGGTTACACCGTGGTTGGACGAAGGCGCCAAGCGGCTTTCCCAGGTGATCTGGCCGTCATAGTGGGTGTGGACGTCCACGAAACCGGGGGTCACCAGTTTGCCGGCGACATCGATTTCCGCGCCGCCCCGTCCAGGGAACTCGCCCACGGCGGCGATCCGGCCATCCTTCACGGCCACATCGCCCACGTAGGATTGGCCGCCGGAGCCGTCGACGATTGTTCCGCCGCGCAGCACGAGGTCGTAGGTCGCGCTCATCATTCCACCCTTGTCGCGCCCGATACCTTAGGAGCATCCGACCGATTGTCGAGCGATCGGAACGCCTTTCGCACCCATTGTGGGGGCGTTAGCCAAGTGTATGGTGGTCCGATAAGCGGTGGCGGACCGCCGCAGAGGGAGGCAGAATGAGCGCCGGTGAATGCCCGTTCGGAGCCAAGGTGGTCGATTACTTCGATCATAACAGCCGCGAATATGTCGATAAGCGCCATGCCTGGTACCAGCAGATCCGCCGCGATATCGGGCCGGTGTTCTGGTCCCCCAACTACGGTGGCTATTGGGTCGTGATCGGCTTCGCGGAGCTGGAAGCCGCGGCAAGGGACTGGGAGACCTTTTCCTCCAAGCACGTCTTGGACGCGGACGGACGGGCCCGCCCCTTGGATGGCTTGCGTTACGAGGGACTGTTCGTACCGCCCAGGCCCTATTCCTCTATATTGCTCGAAGAAGATCCACCGGCTTGGGAGCGCTCGCGTCAGGCGCTGGCGGCGACCTTCTCGTTGCCAGCCGCTGAGCGCTGGCGTGGTCGGCTACAGGATCTAGTGGATGCCTGCCTGGACCGCAAGATCGAGTCCGGCGCCATCGATTTCGCCAAGGATATCTCCAACATCGTCCCAGCCATCCTGAGCCTGGAGCTGGCCGGCGTGCCCACCGATCACTACCAGTTGGTGGCGCGCAACCATCACCTGACCTCGCATATTCCCGCCGGCAGTCCTCAGCTTCTGGAACTGGCCGACGACCTCGCGTTCGAGCGCGCTCAGGTGGTCAAAGCCGTCGAAGACCACAAGACGGGCGAGCGCGGCCGCGACGTGATCAGCGTGCTGCTCAACGCTCGCGACAAGGGGACGGCTGACTTCACCGATGATGAGATACTAGCGCTGGCCAATCTGGTCATCGGCGCGGGCATCGACACCACCGCCTCGGTGCTGTGCAATGCCCTGCAGATCCTCACCAAACGTCCGGATCTGCGCAAGACGTTGATGGAGGATCCCAGTCTCACCGTGACCGCCTTTGAGGAATTCCTGCGCATTTCCGCCCCCACTCAGGGGCTTTGCCGAACCGTCACCCGCGATGTGGAATTGGGCGGCCAGAACTTGCGCCGCGGCGACCGGGTGATGTTGTGCTTCGCCGCCGCCTGTCGCGACCCCAGGGAGTTCGACAAGGCAGAGGAGGTGGTGCTGGAGCGCAAACCCAACCTGCATGTGGCTCTGGGTTCCGGCACCCATCGTTGTCTGGGTCAATTCTATGCTCGGCTCGAGTTCGAGACCATCCTGAATACCGTCCTGCGGCGTATGCCGGACTTCCAGGTGGACTTGGACGCCGTGAAATCATTCGAAAACGTCGGCGTCGTTACCGGCTTCACCAGTGTGCCGGCCACCTTCACACCCGGTGCGAAACTGGGTGTCGACCCGAAGGTCCCAGGCTTTTTCGCCGGCGCCTAGACCGGAGCCCTGCCCATGATTAGTCGACCGACCGCCGCCTCCGGCCTGATGGCCGAGGCGGAATCCTACTGGACGCCGCGACGCCGCAACCTTGTCCTGGCGATCCTGTGCGTGGTCGGGCTGTTCAACTTTGTCGACCGGCAGGTGATCACGGTCCTGTTGCAGCCCATCAAGGAGGAGTTCCACGCTTCCGACACCCAGATGGGCTTCCTGACCGGCCTGGCGTTCGCGGCCTTTTACGCCCTGGCGGGAATCCCCATCGCACGTCTGGCCGACGTGCGTACGCGCAAGATGGTGATCGCCGTCTGCCTGGCGTTCTGGAGCCTGATGACCACCCTGGGCGGCGCCGCCGTGGGATTCTGGATGTTGGCTGGCACCCGCATTGGGGTCGCGGTTGGCGAGGCGGGCGCGGCACCTACCAGCCAGTCTATCCTGATGGACCTGTTTCCACTTAACCGGCGCGCGGTGGTGCTGGGACTTCTCTCCGGCACCCAGTCGCTCGGCATCGGGCTCGGCGTCTTCCTGGGCGGCTGGCTTTCGCAGGCGTTCGGCTGGCGGGCGGCCTTCTTGATCGTCGGGGCGCCCGGCTTGCTGCTGGCCCTGATCGTCTACCTGTGGGTCCGCGAACCGCCGCGCGGATTCTCTGAGCCGGTTCGGGCGGAACAGGCGCCGCCGCCGCCGCTTGGCCAGGTCATACGCCGACTGTTTTCGACCCCCAGCTACGTTTTGTCCCTGGCCACGGTGGGACTCGGGGGATTGGGCGGCTACGGCATGCTCAATTGGGGCCCGACCTTCATGGTCCGCATCCATCACATGAGCGCCGCTCAAGTGGGCACCTGGATTGGCGCGGCGATCGCCGGATCACTGTTCCTGGGCATCATGTCCAGTTCCATGATCGCCGACTGGGCCGCCCGCAAGGACATGCGAGCCTATCCCTGGATCGCCGCCATAGGGCCGCTTGTCGCCATTCCGCCGGGACTGTGGTTCGTGTCGGAGCACGACTGGCGCTTCGCCGTGGCGGCTTATTTCCTGATGACGTTCGCCCAGTGTTCACACAACACGCTCAGTTATGTCATCGGCCAGACCGTATCGCCGGTGCGCATGCGCGCGGTCTCCTCGGTGATCATGGGCCTAGTGACCACGCTGGTGGGGATCGGCATTGGACCCTTCGCCATCGGCGTGCTCAACGACCTGTTGGAGCCCCGCTATGGGACCGAGGCGGTGCGCTACTCTCTTTCGTTCATCACCTTGGGCTGGTTGGGTGCGGCGGTGACCGCGACCCTGGCTTCGTTCTACATCCGATCCGATTATGCCCGGCTGCAGCAGGAGATCGCCGATGCAGCTGCGGCGGCAAGCTGACGGATCGGCGGTTGTGGCGGCGATTTGGCTGGCCTAGCGTGGGGCCGAGGCTCGAACCGGAGGAAACGCCGTGCCCAAATATGTGTTCGTCGTGATGACCAACCCCACTGATGGCCAGGAGGCGGAATACAATCGCTGGTATGACAACCAACACCTGCCCGATGTTCTGAAGGTCGAGGGGTTTGTCGCCGCGCAGCGTTTCAAACTCGCAACTGCGGACGGCGGCGAGCCGAAGGGACCGCACCGGTATATGGCCCTCTACGAGGCGGAGACCGATGACCTAGGGAAACTCCAGAAGGCCTTGGGCGAGGCGGCGGGCACCGATGCTATGCCCATGAGCCCGGCCCTGGAAACCCGCGGCCTGACCGCAACCTGGTTCGAGGTCGCAGGCGAGCGGCTGCTGGCGCGTTGAGCGCCGCCCTGAAAACCACACCATGAGAGCGGATGTCATGAGCGCACGGGATCTGTCGAGCGGCCTCGCAGTCGAAAAAGAATCCATTGTGGCGGTGAAGCCCGCGGAGGCGCTGTGGGCGGAAAATCTGCTGTTCGCCCTCTACGACGCCAAAGCGGACATGGGTTTCTGGCTGCACTTGGGGTCGGTTCCCTCGGAATGGGCTATGTGGGAGGACCGTGTGCTGGTCTGCCTACCGGGCGACGACGGTGTGCTCACACAATGGGGCTATTACTACACGCCTCAGGACCAGAAGCCCGCGGGCCCCAACCTCGTCTTCCGGTGCATTGAGCCGTTCAAGCGCTGGAAGGTCACTTTCGACGGCTTCGCCTTGCATGTGTCCAACGAAGACATGGCCAAGGCCCTGGCGCCGGACGGCCTGAAGAAGCGCCTGATCATCGATCTGGATATCGAATGCGCCACCCCGGTGTGGGATGCCCACTCCGCCGCCCATTCCGGTGTTGGCAAGGGCGAGATGACTGCCCAGGGCTGGGCCAAGGAGCACTATGAACAGCTCTATCACGCCCGCGGCGTGGTCAAGGTCGACGACAAGACCTATCCGATCGAGGCGGCCACCGGCTGGCGCGACCACTCCCGCGGCCCGCGCGGCGGCGGCGAGGCTGGAACCAGCCTTGGCTGGGGCGGCCACGTTATCGCCGGCTGCCTTTATCCCAGCGGCCGGGCCTGGATCTTCTCCACCTACTGGGACCCGACTGGCAAGATCACCTTGGAGGGCGCCTTCGTCGTGGAGAAGGATGGGTCTGTACATTGGGCCGAAGTGCTCGATCCGCCCAGGCTTACCGAACTGGTGATGGCCGGGGAAAAACTTCCGGTTCGGCTGCGCTGGAACGGCGGCGAACTCAACCTGACCATGGACACCAAACGCTCGATCTGGACCTCGATGCAGAAGCGGTTGGCGGTGGGCAAGGATCTCGCCGGAGCCGGCCTGATGTACGTGCTGAACTTCGGACCCTGCGAATGGGACGGTGAGGTCGGTCAGGTCTACATCGAGCGCTCTGACCCCCTGAGCAAACCCTTTATCAAACTGAAAGCCTAAACCGGCCCCTCCAAAGGAACGTCCTCAGCCTATGAGCAATCTATTCGACTTGACCGGCAAGGTCGCCCTCGTCACTGGCGGAAGCCGCGGACTTGGCCGGGCCATGGCGCTGGGATTCGCCCGGGCTGGCGCCGACCTGATTATCGCCAGCCGTAAGCTTGACGCCTGCGAGGAAGTGGCGGCGGAGATCCGCGCGCTCGGTCGACGGGCCATGGCGCGATCCTGCCATGTGGGCCACTGGGACGACTTGGCGGCGCTGGTGGACGCCGCTTACGCCGAGTTCGGACGCATCGACATCCTGGTCAACAACGCCGCCCTGTCACCTGTGATGAACAACCGCGACATTTCGGAAGACTTCTTCGACAAGATCGTCGGGGTGAACTTCAAGGGCCCGTTCCGACTGTCCACTCTGGTTGGGAACCGGATGGTCGATGGCGATGGCGGGGTGATCATCAACATCTCGTCGGGGGCTTCACTGCACCCACTGCCGCTGGTCGGACCCTATTCGGCGTCGAAGGCGGCGCTGAACGCCCTGACCCAAGTCTTCGCCGCCGACTTCGGGCCGAAGGTGCGGGTCAATACAATCGTCTGCGGTTCGTTCAACACCGACATGTTCCAGCCCGGCGAAGACGCCAAGGCGCGGATCGAGGCCAATGTGAAGGCCATTAACCGGGTGGCCGAGCCGGAGGAGATCGTCACCACCGCGCTCTACCTTGCCAGTCCGGCGTCCAGCTATACCACCGGAGCGATGATCAGGGTGGACGGCGGCGTTCCCTGAGGAACACCGCCCGCGATCCTACGGCGCGCCGAGGCGCTTGGTGATCTGGATTCCGTAGGTCCGGGGTTCACCCGGCGCGCCCACGTTCCAGCCCAACGACCGGTCGAAGCTAACAACGGCGACGAAAGTTTCCTTGTCGGTGATGTTGCGCACAAAGGCCGCGATAGTGACGTCCTGGCTGGGAACATCCAGCGTGACGCGCCCGTTCAGGGTTCCGAACCCCTTCTGGGTCACCCAAGTCTTCAGCAAGGCCGCAGGCGCCAGATTTCGCTTACTCTCGTATGCCCAGCTCAAGGTGGCGCTCAAATCACCGATCGCCGTCTCATGCCTCCAGGTGCCGTCTACGCTGTACTGGAATTTCGGCGTCGGCCAGTCCTCGCCCGAACGGTCGCCGAGCACGAAATCGCGGAACTCCTTGTACTGAGGGTCGATCTTGCTGATCGCGCCGTTGAGGGTGAATTCGTGGGTAATGCGCCAGGTGCCGTCGAGCTCTATCCCCTTGATTGTGGCGCGCGCAGCATTGGTCTGGACGGTGGCCGTGGCGCCGGTGGACGGCACCTGGATGATAACGCTGCGCTGGACGTCGCTGATCTTGTCGTAAAAGGCCGCCAGATTGAGCCGTAGGGTGTGGTCAAGGAACTCCGTCTTCAGACCGACTTCATACTCGATAACCGTTTCCGGCAGGAACGGCTGGAACGCCTCAACGGAGCCAGAGCCGCGGTATTGCTGGCCGCCGCTGCGGTAGCCGCGGGACGCCTTGACATAGGTGGTGATGTCTTCACTGGGCTTGTAGGTCAGCGAGGCCGTCCAGGTCGGCTCCTTGAAGGTCTTAGAAAAGGTCCCAAGGCAGAAGTTAGGATCGGGCCGGAACACCACCGGCACGGAGCAGGTGAAGGTCGCGCCGTTGAAGAAGGTGCGGTTCTGGCTGATCAGCTCACGGATATCCCGGGTGTAGCGGCCGCCGAGCGTAGCCGACCAGTTGGGGGCGAACTCCCAGTTGGCCTGGCCGAACACCGCTGAGCTGCGGCTCACCAACTTGCCGTTGGTGAGGTTCAGTTGGGTGAGCCGGGTGGGCGTCAGGCGGAACGGCAGGGTGGAGGTGGTCGAGTACTCTTTGCCGTGCTCCCAGCTCCCATATGCGCCGAACACCCAGTTGAAGTGCTTGTCGCCGCCCAGCAGCTGCACTTCCTGGCTGATGAAGTCGTCCTGGGCGGCGCGGCGGGGATGGGTGCCCGTGAACGGCGTGCCGTCCAGGTCATCCGGGAACGCGAAAGCCAGGGACCGGTAGCCGGTGATCGACCGCAGAGTCATGTCGTCGGTCAGCTTGTAGTCCATCTGCAGGCCGACATCGCGGGCGTAATCGTTTTCGCGCGCCTCGAAGGTGCCGCCGGACACATAGTGGGGAAGGAACTGGTAGGACCGCACAATCGGCAGGGCCAGAGCCCAGGCCGCCGGCGTATCGGCGCCGAACAGCTCCAGGGCCGCCTCACGGGTCAACTGGTTGCCCTCCGGCGTGGTGGCTGTAGCTGGCGCCAGGCCGCGCAGCTTGAACAGTTCGCTCAGGCTGGACGAGGTGTAGCCAGCAAAGAAGCGCAGTTCGAACGGCCCCCATTCGCCTTTGAACTTGGCGCGCAGAAAGCTGTTGTCGGCATAGGCGCTGGGCCGGCCGGCTCCATCGCGACCATAGGTGCCATGGTGGTTGCGGTCCGCCACCAGCCGCAGACCCATGTTTTCGCCCAGCGGAATGTTGACGATCGCCTGGGCGCCCCAGGCGCTGTAATTGCCCGCGCTCAGCCGCAAAGAGGCGCCGAATTCCGAGCCCGGCTGCTTGGTGATCACATTGATCAGGCCGCCGGTGGTGTTCTTGCCATACAAGGTGCCCTGCGGCCCGCGCAGCACTTCCACCCGTTCCACGTCAATCATGTTGGCCCGCAGGCCGTAGGCTCGAGGAAGGACGATGTTGTCCACATAGAGCGCCACGGCGGAGTCGGTGGAGAGGGTGTTGTCCGGTTGTGTCTGACCGCGCAGCGACGGGTTAACTGAGCCGGGCGCATTGCCGCCGCCGAACACCATGCCGGGCGCCAACGCCTTGAGGTCGCGCACCTCCTGGAAATTCTTGCGCTCAAGATTCTCGCCGGAGATCGCGGTCACTGCGACCGGAATATCCTGGACGTTCTCCTCGATCTTCCGGGCGGTGACGACCACCTCTTCGATCTGGTTGTCCTGGGCCGCTGCGGCGCTGGCGGCGGCAAGGACACAGGCCGCCGCACCGCAAATTAGCATCTGCTTGATGGACACTCCCGCCTCCCATGTTGTGTTTTTTCGCTCTAAGGCTACCGTTTAGTGAACGATTGACAACCGTAAAGCGCCCGCCCGCCGCCGATTCGGCGGCGGGCTTCGAGCTCCCGGCCGCAACGTCTTGGTCGCAAGTCCGTTGGCGGTGGGCGCCAGGGGCGGATAGGATCGTCGCATGACCGGGGCGAAATCTGCTCCCAAGGAATCCTGCGCATGACCGATGACGCCGATGCGATCGTCTTTCCCACGCCCTATGAGCCGATCCGCCAACGGCTGGCGGCGCGGCGGATATTCGAGGGCGAGGCGGTCGCGCGGCTGACCCAGGCGGACCGCGCCCAGGTCCGGGTGATGGTGGTGAGCGGCGGCCAGCCGTTGGGGCCCGCGGAAATGGATGCCTATCCGAACCTCGGCCGCATCGTCGCCATCGGCGCGGGCTTCGACGGTGTTGATACCCAGGCGGCCGCGGCCCGTGGGATCCAGGTGGTGTCCGGCGCCGGGGCGAACGCCGAGGATGTCGCCGACTGGGCGGCGGGCGCCCTGATCGCCGCGGCGCGGGGCTTCTTCCCTAACGACGCCAAGGTGCGCGCGGGCGCCTGGGTCTGGGGCGATTTCAAGCCGGTGCGGTCGCTATCGGCGATGACCGTGGGGATCGTCGGCCTGGGCCACATCGGGCGCGCCGTCGGGCGCCGTCTGGAGCCATTCCGTTGTCGGCTGGCCTGGCAGGGGCCTCGGCCCAAGGCGGATGCGCCCTACCCATACATATCGGATCTCCGGGAGCTCGCGCGCTTGTCCGACGCCCTGGTGCTGGCGGCCCCGCTGGATGCGGCCACTGCTGGCATGGTTGACGCGGCGGTGCTCGAGGCGCTCGGTCCGGCAGGGATACTGGTCAATGTCGGCCGTGGCGGGCTGGTGGATGAGGAAGCCCTGATCGCGGCGTTGAAGTCCGGCGGACTGGCCGCCGCGGCGCTGGACGTGTTCGCCCAGGAGCCGACGCCGGCGCAGCGCTGGTCAGACGTTCCCAATGTGATCCTGTCGCCGCACACTGCGGCGGTGACCCATGAGGCCTTGGGCGCAGTGTTCGACCTGGCCGCGCGCAATGTCACCGATTTTCTGGACGCGCCGCGATGATCACCCTTTACGGCATGGGCAGTCCCAATGTGGTCAAGGTGCTGATCGCCCTGGAGGAGCTGACGCTCGATTATCAGTTTGAGCGCTGCGATGTGATCCTGGGCGCGCAACATAGCCCGGCGTTCCGGGCGCTTAGCCCCAACGGCAAGGTTCCTGTTCTCGCCGACGACGACGGGCCGATCACCCTGTTCGAATCCGGTGCGATCCTGATCTATCTGGCCGAGAAGGCTGGCCGATTCCTGCCGGCGGGCAGCCGTTATACGGTGCTGCAGTGGCTGATGTGGCAGATGGGCGGGGTGGGCCCGATGTTCGGACAGGCTATCCATTTCCGCAGCGGACCGCCCGGATCGGATTACGCCCGCAGCCGCTATCGCACGGAAATGCTCCGGCTCGTGGACGTCGCCGAAACGCGGCTCGGCGAGGCGAGGTATTTCGGCGGCGATGACTACAGCATCGCCGACATGGCGGTGTTTCCCTGGTTTCGCACCTTGGCTCGGTTCTTTCCCCAGGCGGGCGCCGGCCCCGGCCTGACGCGCTGGCGCGATGCGATCACGGCGCGGCCGGCGGTGATACGCGCGCTTGGCCGGGCTGATAAGATCTCGGCGCTGGACGCCGAGAGTTTCAAGGCGGCCACTCCCGACCAGCTCGACCGCTACTTTGGCCGCGGCGCCTATGCGCGGGGCTGAGCGTCAGGCTTTCCATAGAGCATGCGCGAGGCGACTATCAGCAACACCAGCACGATCAGAAAAACAAAGGCCGCATCGGCCAGGGCGAATTTGATCGCCGTCCCGCCCCCATAGTAGTCACTGATCGCACCGGTGACGAAGGGACCAAGGCCGAAGCCGGCCAGATTTGTCATCAGCTGCATGATCGCCATCACGCTGGAGCGCATGTGTGTAGGCGTATGGGTCATCAACACCGAGTAGGTCGGCGGCGTATAGCCGTGACGCAGGAAGTCGGCGATCACGAATGTGACGATGGAAACCATTAGGCTGGGGGTGAACAGCATCACCAGGGTGAGCAGGAACGAGAAGAAGCAGGCGATCGCCACCAACCTGAGCGGCCAGCGCACGTTGCGCGGGGCCAACCGGTCCGCGAGCCAGCCCATGATCGGTGGGCTCAGCATGCCGATCAGTCCGCCGCCCACGCCGAGGATGATGGCCGCCTGGCCGATCGGCAGCTTATGCACGCGCATAAAGAACGACATCGTCCAGGAACCAATGGTGATGTTCAGTAGCCCTATCAGGGTGCAAGCGCACATCAGGCAGAACACCGCCGGCGTGCGGATCAGGAAGCGGAAGCCCTCCAGCATTCCCGGAGCTTTTTCCGCGGCGCCCCCGCCGATCTCCGCCCCGCCGCGTCTGGGTTCGCGCACGGTGAGGATCAACAGAGCCGCCAGGATTATTCCCGGAATGCCCGCGACCATCAGGGCGGCGCGCCAGCCGTAATGCGCGGCCACTGTGGCGCCGATGATGCTGACCAGAAAGCCGCCCACCGGCGAACTCATATAGAAGATGCCGAGCGCGAAGGACCGCTTGCTGGGCGGGAAAATGTCGGTGAGCATCGGCAGGGCCAGCGGCGCCGCCCCAGCTTCCGAAACGCCCACGCCGATGCGGACCGCCACCAGCTGAGCGAAGTTGCGGGTTAGCCCGCCAAGTGCGGTCATTCCGCTCCAGATCAGGACGATCAGCGCCAGCAGGCGCTTACGGTTCACCCGGTCGGCGATGTAGCCCATGGGCAGAACTGCCAGGGAGAAGGACATGCCGAACGCCATGCCGGTAAACAGCCCGAGCTGTTTGTCATTCAAGCCGAATTCATGGCGGATCGGCTCGACCAGCAAACCGGCCATGCCCCGGTCCATGGAGTGGCAGGCGTAGACCAAGGCGAGCAGGATCACCACGTACCAAGAATAGGCAGAACCGCCGTAGGGCCGCTCGGCAGCCGTCGTTGTCTGGCTCATGTTCCCCCCGATCGCGGACGCTGTCTGTTGTTTGGGCCGACCGCGCGGAAGATAGGAGCCTAGCCACCGCGTCCGGCTCCAGCAAGGCGGGGTTCAGCGATGTTCGGCCTCAGATAACGCCGGCCGCGCGTAGGGTCGCGACCCTGTCTGAGTCGTAGCCCAGCAAATCCGACAGAATCGCTTCTGTGTGCTCTCCCAGCGTTGGTGGGAAAGCGTAGTCGGTGATCGGGGTGTCGCTGAAGCGGATCGGGTTGCGCAGCAGACGCGTGGGCGGATAGTCGGACCGCTGCATCGGCATGGCCACACCGCGGTGGATCACCTGCGGATCCTCAAAGGTTTGTTTCAGGTCATAGACCGGTGCGCAAATCACGCCTTGAGGCTGCAGCCGGTCACACCAGGTTCGCACGGTGTCGGCGGCGAAAACCGCTTGCAGGATCGCGATCAAGGCCTCGCGGTTCCGCCACCGGTCCATGCGGTTGCCGAACCGCGGGTCAGATAGGAGGTCGGCGCGGCCTAGCGCGCGGCACAGATTTCCAAACTGACGGTCACCGCCCGCCTGGACATTCACCTCACCGTCGCGGCACAGAAAGTGCTGCGCCGGCGCTGTGCCGGTGGAGGCGTTGCCGGCCCGCATCGGCACCTCGCCGGTAATCAAATAGTCCACGGCCCGCTGTCCAAGAGTCGCGATGGCCACGTCCA
Source organism: Caulobacteraceae bacterium (assembly GCA_947475415.1). GTDB lineage: Bacteria > Pseudomonadota > Alphaproteobacteria > Caulobacterales > Caulobacteraceae > Phenylobacterium. Next base: position 10,867 of record CANJLH010000009.1, on the reverse strand, counting down.
GCAATGAGATGTCGATCGCCTGACCATTCCCTGTGGCGTCGCGCCGGCGCAGGGCGGCCAGGATGGCGGTGGAGGCGTAGACGCCGGTGATCATGTCGATCAGCGGCAGGCCTACCTTCTGCGGCGGTCCGTTCGGGTCGCCAGTGATGCTCATCAGGCCGCTCATAGCCTGGAAGATGCTGTCGACGCCTGGGCGCGCCGCATAGGGTCCGTCCTGGCCGAAACCGCTTACCGAGCAATAGACAAGCGCTGGATTGACCAACTTCAGGCTTTCGTAGTCCAGGCCCCGACGCGCCAGGTCGCCGACCTTGTAGTTTTCCACCAGGATGTCTGACTTCGCCGCCAAGGCTCGGACGATCTCGGCGCCCTCGGGCTTGGAGAAATCCAGAGTCATCGACTTCTTGTTGCGATTCACCGCCAGGTAAAACCCGGCCAACTGCGCCTGTCCGTCGTCCCGCTGCAGGAAGGAAGGTCCATATGTGCGCGCATCGTCGCCCTCGCCCGGCCGCTCGACCTTGATGATTTCCGCACCCAGATCGCCCAACATCTGGGTCGCCGCTGGCGCGGCGATCAGCCGGCTCAGATCCAGCACGCGCACGCCGCTGAGGGGCAGGGCGGGGGGAGGCTGGGTTATCGGGTTGTTGTCGCGAGACGTCATGGAAAGCATCGGGACCGGTCAGCCTGCGTCCTGACGGCCGCCGGTTTTGCTACTTTACGCAGGCGGCAACGTCCAGGCGCCCGCCGTCTATTCCAGCGGCTTCACCTCGATCACCTGGCCCGGCCGCGCCTTCAGTTCCTCCAGGCTGGGCATGATGTGCTGACCTCTCGGTGTCTTCGGTTTCAATTCCAGCGCGACTGCGATGTCCCGGGGCCGGGTGGCCGCGCCGACGAAGCTCTCCACTTCCCGGGCCAGGGCGCGGGCGTCGATACGCCCGTCCGGCAAGCTCATGATTGTCGCCAGCGACTGGGTGGCGTCACCGTGCGAATGGGCGAGCGTGATGGTCAGGGCCCAAGCCTCAGGTGCGTCTGGCGGCGCATGCGCCCGCTCAAGGTTGCCTGCGAACATTATCGCCACATGGCCGTCGGCGTCGCGGTAGAGAAGGTCGCCGGGAAAGGCTGCGCGACGCCCCGCGCCGGTGTCGACCTTCAGCCCGTGGGCGGTCCGCTCCCACGCCGTGTCTCCTAGCCACGCGGCGATTGCCGCCCAGGCCGGCTCGTCCTGCGGGTCAGGGATGGTCTGGATAGCGGCCATGGCGGTATTTCATCGCAGTGACGCCAGCACGCAAGGGCGGGTGGTCTGGATTTCTCAACCCTTCTCGATTATAGGCCCGACCCTATGATGCTGAACGCGCGACATCACGGCCATCGCCATCCGACCCGCTGCGGCGGGACGGTTCGGGGGCGCGTGGCCTGACGCGACCCTGACCGCCCCGCCCGCCGATGCGGACGGGGCCTGGCCAGCGCCCCGTTCGTCGACCGACACGCCAACCGGACCTCGACGATTCCATGACAGACGCCCCCCGACCGGAAGCCCGCGCACCCCGAGGCTTTGTTGACCGACGCGCCCGCGACGTGGCGGCGGAGCGGCGGATTCTGGCCGACGTTTGCGCGGTCTATGAGCGCTATGGCTTCGAGGCCCTGGACACCGGGGCGCTGGAATACGCCGATGCGCTGGGTAAGTTCCTGCCTGACGCTGATCGTCCCAACGAAGGCGTGTTCGCCTTGCAAGACGACGACGAGCAGTGGATGGCGCTTCGCTACGACCTGACTGCGCCGTTGGCCAGGTTCGTGGCCCAACACTGGGAAAGCCTGCCCAAGCCTTTCCGCCGTTACGCCACCGGAACCGTCTGGCGCAATGAGAAGCCGGGTCCGGGTCGCTTCCGGGAATTCACCCAATGCGACGCTGACACGGTGGGCTCGGCCCGGCCCGAGGCCGACGCCGAGATCATCGCCATGGCGGCGGAGGGATTCGCCGCGGCGGGCCTGCCGGCCGGCGCCTACAGCCTGAAAATCAACAGCCGAAAGCTGCTCAACGGTCTGATGACCCGCGCTGGCGTCACTGTCGAGGGCCAGAAACTGGCCGTCCTGCGCGCGGTGGACAAGCTCGACCGGTTGGGGCCGGATGGCGTTCGACTGCTGTTGGGGGAGGGGCGGCTGGATGAATCCGGGGCCTTCACCAAGGGCGCTGGGCTTGCGGCGGCGGCGGCCGAGGCGGTGCTGTCCTTCACTGCGGCTGGCGGCGGAAGCCGCGCCGAAGTGCTCTCACGATTGGCGGATGTCGTAGGTGGCTCGGCGGAGGGTGACGAGGGCCTGGCCGACCTGGCCGCCATCGATATGGCCCTGACCCGAATGGGTGTTGGCGAGGACCTGGCCATGATCGAGCCTTCGGTGGTGCGCGGCCTCGAATACTACACTGGCGCGGTCTACGAGGCCGAGCTCAACCTCTCCATGACCGACGATGCCGGTCAGCCGGTGCGGTTCGGATCAGTAGGCGGGGGCGGGCGATATGATGATCTGGTGGCTCGGTTCACCGGTCAGCCGGTCCCAGCAACCGGATTCTCCTTCGGGGTCTCGCGGCTGGCCGCTGCCCTGCGCGCAGCGGGCCGGGAGACGGCCGCAAGGGCCAGGGGGCCGGTGGTGGTGATCGCATTTGATCAGGCCCACATGGGCGAGTATTTCGCCGCCGCAGCCGAACTGCGCGCAGCTGGCATCGCCGCCGAGGTCTATCTGGGCTCCTCAGGGATGCGCCCGCAGATGAAGTACGCGGACCGCAGGCTTTCCCCCGCTGCGGTCATCCTGGGCGGTGATGAGATCGCCGCCGGTTTGGTGACAATCAAGGATCTCGACCTCGGTCGGCAACTGTCGTCTGGCGTCACGGACAACGCCGCGTGGCGGGCCGAACGACCAGGACAGGTACAGGCGCCTCGGGCCCAACTGGTGGCTGCGGTGCGCGCCATTGTGGAGGCGGGGGCGTGAGAACGGAGCCCAGGGTTCCAGAGGCGGCGCTCAGCGCCATCCGCACACCATTCCTGACGGCGGCGGCCGAGCGGGTCGATGCGCCGATCCTGCAGCCGCTGGGGTTGCTGCTGGATCTGGCCGGCGAGTCCATGCGGTCTCGTCTATTCGTCGTTCAGGCTGAGGGCGGCGCCGAAGCTTGCCTGCGCCCCGACTTCACCGTGGCGGTGGCGCGCCAGCATCTGGAATCCGGAGCGGCGGGGGGGCGCTACCGTTACGAGGGCCAAGCCTTCCGGGCCGCGCCGGACGGAGCGCAGCCAGAAGAATTCCTGCAGTTCGGGTTGGAGCAATTTGGCGCCGATTCGTCGCTGTCTCCGGCCTTGGCTGACGCGGAGATTGCGGCGCTGGCCTGGGAGTCGGCTGTCGCCGGGGGGCGCAGGGACCTGACGCTCTGGCTTGGCGACATCGCCTTGTTCGCCGCTTTCGTGGAAGACATGGGCCTTGCTGAAGCGCTGGCCGCGCGGCTGAAGCGAGCGGCGGGTCGACCCCGCCTGTTGCAGGCGGAACTGGCGCGGGCTGGCGGAGAGGGAGAAGCCGCAGCGGGCGGCATCGCCGATCTCTTGGCGGGCCTTTCGGAGGCGCAGGCCGCCGACCTGCTGCGCGAGATCTGGGCCTTGGCGGGAATCGAGCCGGTCGGCGGGCGCGGGCCGGGGGAGATCGCCCAGCGCCTGATCCGTCGCGCCGAGGCGGCCCGCGCGCCAGCGTTAAGCCTCACGCAGGCCGAGGCGGTGCGCCGGTTCCTAACGATATCCGATGCGCCGGAGATGGCGTTCGACCAGGTGCGGGCGCTCACTAGCGGCGTGACGCCGGCCATGTCTGCGGCCCTGGCGGGATGGTCTGAGCGACTGGAGCAGTTGACACGGCAGGCGCCCGCCGAGCGGCTACGGTTCGCTACCGCTCTGGGGCATGCATTCGACTATTATGACGGCATGACCTTCGAGATCCGCAGCGACGCCCTGGACAGCCACCGGCCAGTGGCGGTGGGTGGCCGCTATGACGGCCTGTTGGCCCGACTGGGCGGGGAGGCCACAGCGGCGGTGGGTTGCATGGTTCGGCCCTGGCGGGCCTTTGCAGGAGGCGAATCGTGAGCGGTCCGCTGATTGTCGCCCTGCCGTCGAAAGGGCGCACTAAGGAGCAGGTGGAGGCCTGGCTGGCTGACTGCGGCCTGGACTTGAAAGCGGCTGGCGGCGAGCGCGGTTACATCGCCACGCTGAAAGGGCTGGATGGCGTGCAGGTGCGGCTGCTTTCCGCTGGTGACATCGCCGACGCGCTGGACGCCGGCGACGCTCACCTTGGGGCCACCGGCGAAGACCTTCTGCGCGAACGCGGTCATGACGTGGAGACGCGGGTCCTTTTCCTGCGCGCCCTTGGCTTTGGTCGCGCCGATCTGGTCACTGCAGTTCCCAAGAGCTGGCTCGATGTCGAGACCATGGCCGATCTTGAGGACGTAGCCCATGAATTCCTCGCCCGCACAGGACGACGAATGCGGGTCGCCACCAAGTATGTCGCCCAGACCCGCGCCTTCTTCGCCCGCCATGGCGTGGCGGACTACCGGATCACCGAATCGGGCGGCGCCACAGAGGGCGCGCCGGCGTCGGGCGCGGCGGAACTGATCGTAGACATCACCACCACAGGGGCGACTTTGGCGGCCAATGGCCTGAAAGTGCTGGCGGACGGCTTGATCCTCAAGAGTCAGTTTCAGCTCGCAGCCTCCTTGGGCGCTACTTGGACGAGCGGCCAGTTGGCTGCGGCTGAACGACTGCTGCGGATTGTCGAGGCGCGCGCGGGCGCGAAAGCGAGCGTCACTCTGGTCTGGTCTGGTCCCGAGTCCAGCCAGCAGGCCAAAATAGTTCAAGATCTAACCAAATCTGGAGCCCAGCGTCGACCGAACGGCCTGCTGATCGCGGCGGATCAGGCCGCGTCCGCGGCGGCGGAGCTCACCGCGGCGGGGCTTGGACCCCTGACCGCAGCGCGGCCCGACTTCGTTTTTGACGTGGCCTGCCCGCCATTCGACCGCCTGGCAGCCTCCGTCGTCAGGGTATAATTTGTGCTGGACCGTCAAAAAAACCGGCCGGACAGAGGGAAATCATCAAGGTTTTGATCACGGACTGGTGAGAGCGGGTGGGGCGCCTGTTGACTCGGGAAAAAAATTACAGTTCTGTCACCCCTGCGAGAGACATTCCGGCGCACAGTCCGCAAGTCTCCGGCGTTTCGGGGAGGAAACGCCCTTTTAAATTGAGCAATTGCTCAAAATTGGCCTGCTGCGACTAATCCCGCAGTAGGCCAATTTTTTTCCAGAAAATAATTATATAACACCGTCAAAAATTCATCTGACAGCGATCACCAGATGCGCGCCCTTTGCTCCGGCGCCACATACATCGCGTCGCCCGGCTTGACCCCGAAGGCCTCATAGAAGGCGTCGATATTCCGCATCGGCAGTATGACCCTGTAATGGGGCGGCGAATGAGGGTCGGACACCAGTTGCTTGCGCAAGCTCGCCTCTCGGTTCTTCGAGCGCCAAACCTGAGCCCAGCCAAGGAACACGCGTTGATCTCCCGTCAGCCCGTCGATCACGGGCGCCGGCCGACCGCCCAGGGACAGGTGATAGGCGTCCAGGGCCAGCAGCAGCCCGCCCAGGTCGGCGATGTTCTCGCCCATGGTCAGGTCGCCGTTGATGTGCGCGCCGGGCAAAACCTCGACGGCGGCATACTGTTTGCCGAGTTTCGCCGCCTCGGCCGCGAACCTGTCGGCGTCCGCTGGCGTCCACCAGTCGGCGAGTTTGCCCTCGCCATCAGACTTGCGGCCCTGGTCGTCGAAACCGTGGGTGATCTCATGGCCGATCACGCCCCCGATGCCGCCGTAGTTGATGGCCGGGTCGGCCAGTGGATCGAAGAACGGCGGTTGCAGGATGGCGGCGGGGAATACAATCTCGTTCTTTGTCGATGAGTAGTAGGCGTTCACGGTTGGCGGGGTCATGCCCCACTCGGCGCGGTCCACCGGCTGATCCAGCCGCGCGACGCGGTATCGCCAGTCAAATTCGATTGCGCGTTCGACGTTGCCGAACAGGTCGCCAGCCCGGATGTTCAGGTCCGTATAGTCGCGCCACCGGTCCGGATAGCCGATCTTCACGTTGAACTTGGTCAACTTGTCCTGGGCCATGGCCTTGGTGGCCGGCGACATCCAGGCGAGGTGTTCGATGCGGTTCTTCATGGCCGCGCGCAGATCAGCGACCAGTCCCTGCATAGCCGCCTTGCTGCCGGCCGGGAAATAGGCCTCGGCATAGTCCTTCCCCAGGGCCTCGCCCATCTGGCTGTCGACCAGCGACACGCCGCGCTTCCAGCGAGGCCGCTGCTGAGGTTGGCCGGACAGGGTGTGGTCGCGGAACTCGTAGTGGGCCTGCTCGAAGGCCTTCGACAGGTAGGGCGCGGCGTTGTCGGCGAGGCCGAACGCGGCCCAGGCCTTCAAGGTCTCGATCGGCGCGCCGGCGAAGATCGCGGCGATTTTCGGGAAGGCGCTGTTCTCCGCGACGATCACCCGGCGCGTGGCGGTGAGGCCGGCGCCGTCCAAATAGGCGGCCCAGTCGAAACCCGGAGCTAGCGCTAACAGCGCGTTGGTCTCCACGGGGTTGTAGGTCTTTTCGTCATCGCGCTGTTCAGCTCGGGTCCAGGAGACCTTGGCGATCTCGGTTTCCAGGCCGACGATCGATCTGGCCGCGGGGGCTGGGTTTCGCCAACCGGCCAGCTTCAGCATCTGGGCCACATAGGCCTCGTAGGCGGCCTTCTGCGCGGCGAACTGCGGGTCCAGGTAGTAATCGCGGTTTGGCAGGCCTAGGCCGCCCTGGGTGAGGTTGACGGCATAGCGCTGCGGATCCTTGGCGTCGTCTGAAATGTAGGCGTTGAAGATGGCGCCGCCGAAGCTGCGCTGAGCGCGCCCCATCAGCCGGGCGACGTCGGCCCGGGTCCGCGCCCGCCTGATTGAGGTCAGGCCGGGTTTCAGTGGCGCGGCGCCCAGGCGATCGACGCCGGCCTCATCCATGAAGCTGCGGTAGAGCCCGCCGATTTTCGATGTCGGATCCTGTTCGGCCGCCTCAAGCACCGCGCGCATCCGCGCCTGGGAGAGCTCATGCAACTGGTCGAACGGTCCGAAGCGCGACCGATCTGAAGGAATCTCCAGTTTCGCCACATAGGTCCCGTTGGCGTAGTCGTAGAAGTCGTCCTGCGGACGCACAGCCTGATCGCGGCCGGCAAGGTCAAAGCCCCAGTCTCCCATGCGCGGGGCTGCGGTTGATTCGGCGACCCGCGGACCGGCGGCCAGGCTCACGCCCGGAGCGAACAGCAACACGGCGGCGATCGCGCCGCGGATTCGGTGAGGCATGGGAGATGGAGCCCAGTTGGATGGCATGGTCAGGCGAACTTGCCCGGCGCGACGGCAAATAACCCATTACATTTTCGTTATGCCCTGAACCGTCGTCTTTTGGCTTCGACGAGGATTCCGCAACACGCTCGATCCTGCCATAGTGGCGCAAGCTTCGGGAGGCCGGATGGACGCCAGCGCCGCCACTAGCAGTTACAAGGATATCGTGCTCTTTCTGGCCACAGCCGGGATTGTCGCGCCCCTGTTCCGACGTTGGCGGATCAGTCCGATCCTTGGCTTCCTTGGCGCCGGCGTGCTGTTGGGTCCGCACGGCCTGGGCGCCCTGGCCGGCTCTGCAAAGTGGCTCTCCTATCTGACCATCGACAATCCCGCCGAGGTCGCACAGCTCGGCGACCTGGGCGTGGTGTTCCTGTTGTTCCTGATCGGTCTGGAGTTGTCCTGGGAGCGACTGCGCTTGCTACGGGTCTACGTCTTCGGTCTGGGCGCGCTGCAGGTCGGATTGTGTGGCGTGGTCGTTGCGGCGGCCTCCATGGCTTTGGGCCTGGCGACGCCGGCGGCTGCGGCTGTGGGCGCGTCCCTGGCGTTGTCCTCCACTGCGGTGGTCATGGAGATTCTCACTGAGCAGAAGCGACAACATTCCAAGGCCGGCCGCGCGGTCTTCTCGGTACTGCTGTTCCAGGATCTTGCAGTGGCGCCGATCCTGGTCACCATCACCGTCCTAGGCGCGCAATCGGCCGGCGCCGTATCGCCGAAGCTGTTGCTGGCGTTCGCGCCGGCGGCGGCGGGCGTGTTGGTCCTGTTGGCATTGGGCCGTCTGGCGCTCCGGCCAATGCTGCACTCGGTTGCGCGGGCCAAAAGCGAGGAACTGTTTATGGCCGCCTGCCTGCTGGTGGTTATCGGCGCGGGCCTGGTCAGCGCGTTGAGCGGACTTTCCATGGCCATCGGCGCCTTCATCGCCGGTCTGTTGCTCGCCGAGACCGAGTTCCGGCATGAGGTTGAAAAGACCATCGAGCCCTTCAAGGGTCTGCTGCTCGGCCTGTTTTTCCTGTCTGTGGGCATCAACCTGGATGTGACCCTGCTGTTTGCCCGGCCGGCTCCGATTCTGAGCATGGCGTTGGGTCTGGTCGTCTTGAAAACAGCGGTGGTGTTCGGTCTCGCGCGCCTGTTCGGGCTCGCGAGTCGCTCGGCCTTGGAGGCGGGCCTGCTGCTGGCGGCAGGGGGCGAATTCGCCTTCGTGATCCTAGCCTCGGCGACGGCCAATGGCGTCATGCCCCACGACGAGGGCCAATTGGTGATGGTCGCCGCGACCCTGTCGATGATCGCGATTCCACTCCTGGCTCATTTGGGCCTGCGATTGGGCGGACGCCAGGTGACGCCGTCGCCAATCCCCGTTGCGCCCGCCGCAGCTGAAGGCGGGGCCGGGCCGCATGTAGTGGTGGTCGGCTACGGCCGCGTGGGCCAGCTTGTGGGAGAGATGCTGCGTCGCCACCAGATCTCCTGGGTGGCGGTCGAACGCGAGGCGCGCCTGGTAGAACTGGGCCGCCGCGCAGGCGAATCCATTTATTTCGGTGACGGCTCTCGTGTTGAGTTTCTCAAGCGCTGCGGTCTCGATGCGGCCATCGCGCTGGTGGTTACGCAGGATGATACCGATGGTGTTGAGGCGGTGGTGGCCGTGGCCAGGGCCGAACGCCCGGATCTAATCATTGTCGCGCGCGCCCGCGACGCAGGCCACGCTGAACGGCTTTATGTTGCCGGCGCAACTGACGCGGTGCCCGAAACCATCGAGGCAAGTCTACAGTTGTCAGAGGCCCTGCTTGTGGAAATCGGCATCCCGATGGGCCTGGTCATCGCCTCGGTTCACGAGCGGAGAGATGAATTCCGCAAGACCCTGAACCGGCCCGATGCCTTGGGCGGCAGGGCGCGGCGGTTCAGCCAATCAGGCCCCGATCGGCGGACTTAAGTTGGGTCGGTCGGGGGTCTCCGCGCATTAAAATAATGCGTTCCTCGAAAAACGGTCGAGCGATGGGCTCACTGGAACAAAGTGCGAGATTGAGCGTTGTTTTGACTGGATGGGTCGGGCAGCATATCTAATTTCGGATCGGAGAATTGCGAAAATATAAGATTTTAATTGTCAAGTATTGATCGCATACTTAATGGCCTGGAAAAACCATCTATAAATTCTGATCTCAGAATTACCCCCAAACAATATCATATTTGCTGTCTAAGCACAAATTATCGTCTTCATCCGTGAAGAACCAAGAAGGGTTATGACTTATGAAATTCAAACTCCTAGCCGGAGCTGCAATCGTCGCGGCATTTCTCGCAACGGGCGCCGGCGCAGAAGGCTGGTATGGCGCGGTCGATCTCGGTTATCACTGGCCGAATGGCCTCAAAGCCCAGTCATCAATTAACGGGGCGAACCCCTCACCCTATCGCTGGACAATTGACCAGGACAAGGATTGGACCGGCTTCGGTCGCGTTGGCTATGGCCTAAGCCCGAATTGGCGCGTTGAGCTTGAGCTCGGCCATCGTCCCGGCGACCTGACCTCGATTAAGGGGGCGGCGGCCAATTCCATCGTCGGTCTCTGCGCCCCCGGACTGATCCGGACCGCCGCCGCGCCGAACTGTGGTTCACCTGATGGAAAACTGAAGACTTGGTCGCTGATGGGCAATGTCATCTATGATGTCATGCCTGACTCAAGGATCAGCCCATTTCTGGGCGCTGGAGTCGGCGTCAACCATTCCAAGCTGGATGCGCTCGGCCAGTTCTCTACCGTCACTGGCGCCATCTCCGCCACCAATCCGGCGATCCAGAACCTTTCCATCAGCGACAGCGACACGACCTTTGCATGGCAGGCGCTGGCCGGTCTTGCCTGGCGTGCGTCGGACAACCTGAATGTTGACCTGACCTATCGCTATTTCGATGGCTCGGATCTCGATTTCTCGACCGTCGGCAGTCATGCTCTTCAGCCGGGCATATTTTCAGGCAGCTACTCGGACCAGTCGGTGACGCTCGGCCTGCGCTACGCCTTTGCCGCCGCGCCTCCGCCGCCCCCTCCGCCTCCGCCCCCTCCGCCGCCCCCTCCGCCGCCTCCTCCTCCGCCTCCGCCGCCGCCCCCTCCGCCGCCTCCGCCGGCGTATGAGGCCAAGCAGTTCATCGTCTACTTCCCGTTCGATCAGTCGATCCTGACGCCGGAAGCCCAGACGGTGGTCCAGGAGGCCGCGACCTACGCCAGCGCCGGCCACGCCACGCAAGTGGTGGTGGTGGGTCACGCCGACACCTCCGGCGCCCCCGCCTACAACGTCCGCCTGTCCGAGCGCCGCTCCAAGGTGGTGGCTGACGCCCTGGTGGGCCTGGGCGTCGCCCAGACCGCCCTGTCGGTGGACTGGAAGGGTGAAAGCGCCCCTGCGGTCGCCACCGGCGACGGCGTCAAGGAACCCCTCAACCGCCGCTCCACGATCGACATCAACTTCTGAT
>CANJLH010000008.1 GCA_947475415.1 Caulobacteraceae bacterium | reverse complement strand
GCACTTAATCCCGAGGCGGAGGATTTTCCAAGACCAGAACGTCAAACCATAGGCGCCGACCGCCCGGTCATGTCATTCTGCCGCCGTCTGGTCGCTTATGAGGTCATGCCCATGCTCGCCCCCCTATACCCTGAGCGCGTTCCGCCCGGCGTTCCCCTCGCCATGGTCTACGACTTCAACAAGGATGCGGACCCCGACTTCGTGCGCGATCCCTGGGCGGTGCTGGACAAGGTCCGCCGCGAGGCGCCGCCGCTGTTCTTCTCCACCGACCACCCCGACACCGACAAGGGGGCCTGGTACGTGGGCAATGAAGCCATCATGCGCGAGATGTTGCAGAACCCGGCGGTGTTCACCACCTCTGAAGGTGTCTCGGTGGGACTGGCGCCCTGGCCGCGCAAGATCATCCCGCTGGAGGTCGATCCCCCGGACCATCTGAAATTCCGCGCCATCCTCGGGCCGATCTTTTCGCCGCGCACCATCGACCGCTGGGACGCACGCGTCCGCGAGGTCACCGGGGCGCTGATCGATCAGGTCAAGGCGACGGGCGAATGCGAATTCCTCCACACCCTGGCCAAGCCGCTGCCGTCCACCATCCTGGTGGAGCTGATGGGCCTGCCGCTGGACCGCCGGGAAGAGTTCGTGGCCTGGGTGGAAGAGATGTTCCACGGCGACGCGCCGGAAAGCCGCCGCGCCGCCGGGGTGCGCAGCATGGAGTATCTGAAGACCGTCATCGCCGAGCGCTATGAAAACCCCGGCGACGACGCAGTCTCCATCGTCTGCCGCGCCCAGGTGGACGGGGCGCCTATCGCCCTCGAACACGTGGAAGACATCGTCATGTTCATCTTCCAGGCGGGGCTGGACACGGTCACCGCGGGGCTGGGCCATGTATTCCACTATCTGGCGACCCACCCGGAAAAGCAGCGCCAGCTGATCGCCGATCCGTCGCTGATCCCCAATGCGGTGGAGGAGATCCTGCGCGCCTTCCCGTGGATCGGCCTCACCCGCAAGGTGCGCCAGCCCATCGAGTTCCACGGCGCCTCGCTCAAGGTCGGCGACGTGGTCCACACCATCCCCTATGGCGCCGGCCGCGACCCCAACGTGCATGACGATCCGGACCGGGTGGACTTCCAGCGCGCAGACGTCCCCCACTTCACCTTCGGCGGCGGCGTCCACCGCTGCGCGGGCTCCCACCTGGCGCGGCGCGAACTGCGCATCGCCGTGGAGCAGTGGCTGAAACGCATCGGCGAATTCTCGCTGAAGCCCGGCGCGGAGATCCGCTTCATGCCGGCGGGGATGTTCCAGTTGGAAGCGCTACCGCTGGTGTGGGCGGTGTGAACCTTGGCAGGTCTGATCGACTTCCACACCCACACCCAGCCCTCCATCGCCGCCGCGCAGGAATTCTTCGCCATGGTGGGCCGCACAGCGCCGCCTAATCGCGGCGATGTGGACGAACTGCTGGAGAAGATGGCGGAGAACGGGGTCAGTCGCACCCTGATCGTGCCCTGGCTGCCGGCCCTTGACCTGGCAGGCGCGCGGGTGGCGGCGGGCGAGAGCCGCGAGGACGCCGTGCGCGGCGTGATCGACCAGTGGCGCCGGCTGAACGCCTGGGGCGCGCGGGCGGCTGCGGAGAATCCCGAGCGGCTGTCGAGCCTGGTGGGGGTCGATCCGGTGCTGATGAGTCGCGCGGAGATCGAGGCCGAGGCGGCTGAACGCCTGGCCCAAGGCGCCTGCGGGCTGAAGATCGCGCCGATGTTCCTGGATATCCCGCCCAGCGACCCGCGCGTCGATGTGGTGTGGGAGACGGCGAGGCGGCATGGCGTCTTCGTGCTGTCGGAATGCGGCGCTCGCGGCTCGCACGGCCATGAGCCCTGGGGCCATCCGCGCCACTTCCATGAGGTGGCCGGCCGGTTTCCCGATGTGCGCATCCAGCTGGCCCATCTGGGGCAGGGGGCCGAGGAGGAGGTGGCCCGGCTCATCCACGCCCACCGGAATATCTACACCGACCTCTCCCTGCGGCTCACCGGCATCGACCAGCCCGGCGGCTGGACTTCGGCGCAGCTGCTGGAGGTGATCCGCGACATCGGCGCCGATCGTGTGATCTACGGCACCAACTATCCGCTGGTGGACACCGCCGCCTATGCGGCCGCCTTCCAAGGCCTCGATCTTACCGCCGAGGAGCGGGAGATGATCGGCTGGCGCAACGCCCAGTCCTTGCTGACCCGCACCGCCTGACCGCGCCATCGCTTGACCTTTCGCCGGCCATGGGATTGGACGGAGGCCATCAGGCGCAAGCACAGGCGAGGTAGTATGACGGTCGCTCCCGGTTCGGTTCGCATTCCCGATGTCTTGAAGATCAAGGCGGGCCTGATCCCCGACCGGGTCGCCCATGACGACACCCGGCGCGTGCTGACCATCGGACAATGGGATCGCGAAGCCGACGAGGTGGGCGGCGGGCTGGCCAAGGCGGGTCTGAAACCTGGAGAACGGGTGTTCCTGCCGATCAACAATGACAACGCCGTGGAAATGGCCATCGCCACCCTAGGCGTGATGCGCGCCGGCGGCATCGCAGTACCGGTCAACACCCGCCTCTCCGAGACCGAGATTCGCGACTACGCGGCCCTGATTGAGCCCCGGTTCGCCATCACCAATGTGCCGGACAAGCTCAAGGGCCTGGGCCTGGAGCAGGTCTGGACCGTGGACGACATGCCCCGCGCCATTGAGGCGCTGCCGGACCAATCGCAGTTCACCGCCCAGTCCGACGCCCTGATCATGGGCACCTCGGGCACCACGGGCAAGATCAAGGGGGTGGTCTGCACCCACGCCGACATGACCCAGCGGATGAACCCGGAGGGCTTCGACAAGCACTTGAACGGCACAGCCCACGCCCTGCCGTTCACCGGCGCGGGCGGCATGCAGGGCGAGTGCCTGCTGCCGCTGGGCAATGGCCACGCTTCCTACACCCTGCCGAAATTCGATCCCGCGCCGTTCATGAAGATGGTCGAGGAGAAGAAGGCCACCACCGTATATCTGGTGCCCTCGATGCTGCGGCTGATCCTGGATCATCCGGACTCGGCCACCACGGACTGGCGCCATGTGCGCACCATCATGACCGGCACCGCTCCCTTGCCCCATGACTCCGTGGTCCGGGCGCTGAAGCTGTGGCCGCACGTGAAGATGCGTAACACCTACGGCATGAGCGAGGGTGGCATCGGCGGCGGCACACAGACCCACGAACAGCTTTTGAAGCCTGGCTGCGTCGGCCCGATGCCACCCCACATGCAACTGCGCGACGAGGCCGGCAATGTGATCACCGAGAAGAACGTGGTCGGCGAGATCTGCGGCAAACAGCCCAATCCGCGCCGCTACTGGCGTGACGACGAGGCCTCGGCCAAGGGCTGGGTGGGGGGTTGGACCAAGAGCGGCGACCTGGGCTACATCGACGAGGATGGCGACCTGATCATGGCCGGCCGCTCCAAGGAGTTGATCATCCGGGGCGGCTACAACATCAGCCCCATCGAGATCGAGACCGTGCTGCATGACCATCCGGCGGTGCGCGACGCCGCCGTTGTGGGGGTCGACCATGAGGTCCTGGGCGAGGATGTCGCCGCCGCCGTGTCGCTGATGACCGGCGCCCAGGCGACGCCGGAGGAGCTGATCGCCTTCTGCCGCACGCGTCTGGCTGACAACAAGGTGCCCCGCACTCTGGTGATCCTGCCGGAGCTGCCCATCAACCAGAACGCCAAGGTGCTGAAGCGCGAGCTGAAGCCGCTGTTGCAGGACGCCGCGGCCCGTCGCGTGAAGGCCTGACGGCATGGCGACCACCGATTTCGTCACCGGGCTGTTCGGCCTGGCCGGCAAGACCGCGATCGTCACCGGCTCCAGCAAGGGCATCGGCCGGGTCATTGCTATCGAACTGGCCCAGGCCGGCGCCAAGGTGGTGCTGAGCAGCCGGACCCCAGGCGGCGCCGACGCGGTGGCGAAGGAAATCGCTGACTTGGGCGGCGAGGCGGTGGCGCTCAGCCTGGAGGTGCGTGACGAGACCTCGGTGAAGGCCTTTGTCGAACAGGCTCACGCCGCTCTCGGCCGCATCGACATCCTGGTCAACAACGCCGGAATCTATCCCGCCGGCGAGTTCCTCACCGCTTCCACCGAACATTGGGACACCATCCACGAGACCAATGTGCGCGGCCTGTTCCTGTGCCTGCGCGAAGTGGCGGCCCGCATGCGTGCGGACGGGCAGGGAGGGCGGATCATCAACATCTCCTCCATGGGCTCGATCCGGCCGGCCGCGCCGATCCGCTTCGCCTATGACGCCTCCAAGGCGGCGGTGAACCGGATGACGGAAGATGCGGCCTCGGCTTTCGCGGCCGACAGGATACAGGTGAACGCCATTCTGCCGGGACCGATCGACACCGGCCGCATGGATCGGAACGACGAGGCGGCGATGAAGATGCACAACGCCGTGCTTCGGCGCGTGCCCCTGGGCCGCTACGGAACGCCCCATGACATCGCCGCGGCGGCGATCTTCCTGGCCAGTCCGGCCTCCAGTTTCATCACCGGCCAGACCCTGGTCGTCGACGGCGGCTTCGTGGTCCGCTGATAATCGGCCCGAATGCGGCCAAGGAGACAGCCATGGGCGACCTTGCGGGACGCGTCGTCATCATCACAGGCGCCCGGCGCGGCCTCGGCCGCGACTTCGCGAAGCTGTTCGCCGCCGACGGCGCCCATGTGGTGTTGGCGGACATCCAGGACGCTTCGGCCGCCACACAGGCCGCCAGTGAAACCGGCCCCCGTTGCATCGCGGTTCAGACCGATGTCACCGACCGCGCCAGCGTTGACGCCCTGATGGCCGCAACTCTGGCCGAGTTCGGACGTCTGGACGTCCTGATCAACAACGCCGCCCTTTGGCGGGAGCCGGAATCCTACGGTATTCTCGACTGTCCTCTGGACGTCTGGAACGCCACATGGGCGGTAAATCTCACTGGCGTGCTCAACTGCTACCAGGCCGCCGTGCCGCTGATGCGCGAGGGCGGCTTCGGCCGGATCATCAACGTCTCGTCCACCGCCTCGGCCACCGGGAGCAATTCCTACGGCCTGTCCAAATGCGCCCTGGAACTGATGACCTCCGGCATGGCCCGCGAGGTGGGTAAGGACGCGATCACCGTCAACTCCATCGTGCCGGGCATCTGCGCCTTTTCCGGCGCCAAGGGGCAACTGCCCGGGTTCGACCAGATCCTGGCCCGGATTCCGCTGGGCCGGGTGGGGTCGTCGCAGGACCTCTATGCGGCCATGGCCTACCTGTGCAGCGATGCGGCCGGTTGGGTGACCGGTGAAAACATGGTCCTCGACGGTGGGCTCTCCACCCGCTGAGCGGCGCGCCATGCCGCCGCCAGGGCCCCGGCGCCGAGCAGCCAGATGATCACGATGGCCATGGCCGCGGTGCGGCTGACCGGCCGAACGGCCAATTCCGCAGCGCGTTCGCGGAAGATCCCCAACAGCGGCGCCGGGATAAGTCTGATTGCAAGCGCGACGCCCAGCGGCACGATGATCAGATCATCCAGATAGCCCAGCACCGGCACGAAATCCGGGATCAGGTCTATCGGGCTCAGCGCATAGGCCGCAGCGCCGCCAGCCACCAGCCGCGCGCGCCACGGCGTTCGTGGGTCGCGCGCCGCGATCCAGAGCGTCAAAACCTCCGATTTCAGTCGTCGGGCCCAGGCCTTCAGGCGCTCAATCGCCGCAATCCCAGCCCGGCGCCGCCTCACCGCTGTTCGTAGGTCACCAGCTTCACCGACTGGCCGGGCGTCAGCTTCGCATTGGCGTCAAGTGCATTGATCAACAGGAAGCGCTCAAGCTGATAGTCGGCGAACGCCATCCGCCGCGAAAGCGACTCCGCGGTATCGCCCGTCCGCACCGTCACCACCCCGATCCGCCGAGGCCGCCATCCGGCGATTTCCTTTGCGTCTAGCCGGTGGAAGGAGCGCAGCAGCGGCTCGAATTCGCCGCTGCGTCCGGCCGGAGCAATGGTGACGAAGTGAAAGGCCTGGCCGCCGTCGGCGGCGTAGGCGGTGATCGTCACCTCGGCGACGCCGGAATTCGTCTGCGCGCTGGCCATCTGGCTGACCACCGGGAAACCGTTGATGGTGGTCCGCTGCGCCCGACCGACCTGGGCCTGCGTTTGCCCCAGGATCTGAGTCAGGCCGGCGGTGACATAGGCCTCCAGGTTATCGCTCGAAGCCTTGCCGGCGCCGAACTGGGCGCGGGCGCCCGATGGATTGTCGATCAGCACCGCACTGGGCGTGTTGGTCAGGGAATAGCCCTGAGGGGCGCTAAAGCCGATCCCCATGCCGGGGTGGGCGAAGACGCGCCCCTCCACGTAACCTTGGGCTGGGTCATCGCCGTAGAGCAAGCCGTCAACGGCGTTCAGGAACGGCGCCTCCCGTTCCCTGGGAGCTCCGTTCGCCGCCGCCGCCTGGGCTCGCTGGGCGGCGCGGGAGATTCTGTCGGTGGTCAGGGGGTGGGACCGTGCCCACACCGCCGTGGCCTTGCCCTCAACACCGCGCAGACGATTGTCCAGGCGATCTTCCTGGTCCAGGGCCCGGAGCACGTCGACCATGCCGGTCGGCGCATAGCCCGCGACCCCGATGTATCGAACGCCGAGGTCGTCGGCTTGATATTCCTGAGACCGCGAATAGCTCAACACGTTCAACTGAGCGGCGTGGCTGGCCAGTTGCGCCGCCTCGCCCGATCCCGTGGCGATCCCTACGGCCAGCGCGCCAAGGCCGGTCAGGATTGAGCGCGTCTGACGTTTGCCCGCGTGTTTGGCGGTCACATGGCCCACCTCGTGGCCCAACACGCCGGCCAATTCATCCTCGCTGTTGATGATCGCGAGCAGACCGCGGGTGATATAGACGTGGCAACCTGGCGGGGTCGTGAAGGCATTGACCATGTTGGTGTTCAGCACATGGAACCCGCACTGGCCGGGCTTTCCGGCGGCAACCGCCACCTTCTGGCCAACCTGGCTGACAAAAGTCGCAATGTCTCCAGACACCAGTCCGCCGTAGGACTCGACCACCTCCATATGCTGCTTCGGAATGGCGTCCGGCGAAGGCGCGGCCGCCTGGGCCAAGGCGCCGGAAGAGAGCGTGACGGCCATCAGGAGGCCGGCGAGGGCGGAACGTCGGTACATCGGGTTTCTCAAACCTGTGTGATTGCGGCGTAACAAGGATACTTCGAAATTTCCGGTTCGTCTTGCATCCGGCCCTTGCCGGCGCTTTGTCGCAGGTTCGCCTGTCGGGGCCGAGCGCACAGTCTTGACGCCACAGGCTACAGCGCGGAATTTCCGGTTTGAATGGGAGACCCTTGGATGTCGATGACGCCCAGTTACGTCCATGGCGCGAACGGCCCGCCGCTGATCGGCAAGACCATCGGCGTCTATTTCGACGAGGCCGTGGCCGCGCGCCCGGATGACCTGGCCCTCATCGTTCGCCATCAATCCGTGCGATGGACCTGGGCGGAGCTTAAGGCGCAGGTTGACGCGCTGGCCGCGGGCCTGGTCGCTTTGGGCCTGGCGCCGGGAGAACGGATCGGCATCTGGGCGCCCAATTGTTGGGAATGGACTGTCACCCAGTTCGCCACCGCCAAGGCGGGGCTGGTGCTGGTCAACATTAACCCAGCCTATCGGGTGGGTGAGGTCGAGTACGCGCTCAACAAGGTGGGTTGCAAGGCGCTGATCACCGCGGTTCGGCATAAGACCAGCGACTATGTGGCGATGTTGCGAGACCTGGCGCCGGAACTTGCGGTCTCGACGCCCAATTCGCTTAAAGCAGGGCGGCTGCCTCAGCTGAAGCTGGTGGTGACCCTGGGGGATGCGCCGCACCCCGGCTGCCTGTCCTTCGCCGAGGTTTGCGCCCTTGGCGGGGTGGAGGAGCACGCCCGCCTGGCGACTCTGGCTGACCAGTTGCAATTCGACGACGCCATCAACATCCAGTTCACCAGCGGGACCACCGGCTCGCCGAAAGGCGCGACGCTCTCGCACCACAACATTCTGAACAACGCCCAGTACATCGGCCTGGCGATGCGGCTTAAGCCGGGGGAGCGGATCTGCATCCCCGTGCCGCTCTACCACTGCTTCGGCATGGTCGGCGGCAATCTGGTTAGTCTCGTGCATGCCGCGACCATGGTCTACCCCGGCGAAGCTTTCGAGGCCCGTGCTCTCTTGGAAACCATCGAGGCCGAGCGCTGCAGCGTCATGTATGGCGTACCGACCATGTTCATCGCCGCTCTGGCCGACCCGGAATTCGAGCGCTTCGACCTGCAATGCATGAGAACCGGCATCATGGCCGGATCGCCCTGCCCGGTGGAGGTGATGCGCCAGGTGGTGGAGCGCGTGCACGTGGACGAGATCACTATCGCCTACGGCATGACAGAGACTTCGCCGGTCAGCTTTCAGTCCGACACCACCGATCCGCTGGAGCGGCGGGTTTCGACAGTCGGGCGCGTGCAGCCGCACCTGGAGGTAAAAATCGTCGACGCAGAGGGCCGCATCACGCCGCGCGGCGAACAGGGCGAACTCTGCACCCGAGGCTATTCGGTAATGTTGGGTTACTGGGACGATCCGGAAAAGACCGCTGAGGCGATCGACTCCGGCGGCTGGATGCATACCGGCGACCTGGCCCGGCTGGATGACGAGGGCTTCTGCAACATCACCGGCCGCATCAAGGACCTGGTCATCCGCGGCGGCGAGAACGTCTATCCCCGCGAGATCGAAGAATTTCTCTACGCTCACACGGCCATCCAGGACGTGCAGGTGTTCGGCGTGCCGGACAAGCGGCTGGGTGAGGAGCTTTGCGCCTGGATCGTCCTGCGGCCCGGCCAGGCCCTCGCCGAGGACGCCCTGCGCGAGTTCTGCCGCGGCCAGATCGCCCACTACAAGGTTCCGCGCTACGTCCGGTTCGTCGAGACCTTCCCCACCACGGTGACCGGCAAGGTGCAGAAGTTCGCCATGCGCGAAGTGATGATCGCCGAGCTTGGCCTGACCGTGGCGAAGACGGCGTGATCGCGGCTGGAAATCAGGCGTAGTTGCGGGTGAGTTCGCCGCCGCGCCAGAAGGCCTTCAGGGGCAACATGTCCTCGGTGGGAATCCAGCGGTCCACCGGCCTGGAATAGAGGGCGCCGAAGAGCTGTCGGCGAAGCGGTGATGCGCCGCGCATCACCGCTTCGGTGGGATTTATTGCGTCCTGCGCCGCCGTCCAGAGGTAACTGTAGGAGATGAACAACAGACGCCGCTCGACATCGGACGTGTTGGTCGCCGCTCCATGCCAGGTGTTCATGTCGAAGATGAACGCATCGCCGGGCGCACCCAGCACTTCGATCGCGCCGGGGGGATTGCGTTCGGGATCGCCGTCGGGCTGCAGGTCGGCGCGCAGGTGGCTGCCCGGAATAACCTTGGTGTTTCCGCGCCCAGGCCGACTCATGTCGCTCAGTACGTAGCAGACCTTGCAGGAAAAGGTCTGGATGCGCGGAAATTGCGGCGAGGGTCCGTCACGGTGCCAGCCCAGATTGACCATCCGCCCGACGCCCATCTTGCGGATTTCGCCCGGCTTCGGAACATTGTCCGGCGCCACCGGCGGTCGAATATTGATGAGCGAATTGTTGAGTCCCAGATTGTAGCCGAGCACATTGACCACCACGCCCAGCGCCAGCGGCTCTTCGATCATGTCGGCCACCAGCGGCTCGTATTCGGCCACCTCTGGAAAATTATAGGCCTCCTCGCCGGGGCGCGCGCTGATCAGCCGGTCGCAAACCGCGTTGAGCTGCGCCACGCGTTCCAGGCTCAGCACGTCCTTCAGCATCACGAACCCGTCCCGCCGCAGCGTGTCGGCATGCCGATCAATCGCCTCGCTTGGGGCCGGCGCAGAAACGGACGCGACCATGGGATGCTCCTGATCTGAAATGACGAACCCGAGGATACATTCAACCCGCGGTCCGCCAAGCCGCTGGCCGCCGGTCTACACGGCCGAACATTCTGAACCTTACGGCAAGTCAGGTCGTACAAAAGCGCCGGTGGCAAGATCGTAAGCAGGCGCGACTGAAACCTTGTCGGCCGCGCAGCTGGGCCTGATCACCCGTCGACCTTCAGCGCCTCATAGGCTTCATGTGCGGCCAGCCATTCAGCCTCGGCGGAGTCCACCTTGCCTTGAGCGTCGTTGCGCTGGCGGCCTAACGCGGCGGCTCGGGCGGGATCTCCGGTGAAAACTCCAGGATCGGCCAGCGCCGTATCGATATCCTTGAGCGCCGCGTGGGCGCGGGCGAGCGCGGCTTCGGCGGCCTCAGCCCGGCGTCGCGCCGTCCCGGTGGGGACCTTGGGCTTGCGCTGAGGCGCCGGCGCCGGCGCCGGGGGCTCGATAGCCGCAATCTGCGAGGGCGCGCGGGCGGCGACGCGGGCGCGGTCCAGGACGAAGCGGGCGTAATCCTCCATGTCGCCGTCGAACGGGGCGATGGTTCCGTCGGCTGCGAGCCAGAGCCGGTCGGCCACCAACTCCATCAGCGAGCGGTCGTGGGTGATCAGGATCACTGCGCCGTCGTAGTCGTTGAGGGCGTCCAGCAGCGCGCGGCGGGAATCGATGTCCAGGTGGTTGGTGGGCTCGTCCAGGATAAGCAGGTGCGGTCGTTCCATCGCCACCATGTTGAGCAGCAGGCGGGCGCGTTCGCCCCCCGAGAGGTTGGCGACTGTGGTCTCCACCTTCAGGGCGGGCAGGCCGAACTGCGCCAGCTTCGAACGGCGCGCCGCCTCGCTGGCCTCGGGCAGGGCGCGGCGGATGATCTCCAGCGGCGTGTCGGTGGGGTCCATCGCTTCGATCTGGTGCTGGTGGAACCAGCCCACCCGCATGCGCCGGTCGCGGTGCATGTGGCCGTGACTGATCGGCAGAGCGCCGGCGGCCATCTTGGCGAAGGTGGACTTGCCCGCCCCGTTGACGCCCAAGAGGCCGATGCGGTCGTCGATGTCCAACCGCAGATTCATGCCCCGCAGCACCGGCGGCCCGTCGCCATAGCCAACGCTGACCCCTTCCACCCGGATCAGAGGCGGCGCCAGCGGCCGCTCCGGTGAAGGCAGGGTGAAGGGCAGGGTGCGATCCTCGATCGTCGCGGTGACAGGCGGCAGCTTGGCCAGCATCTTCAGCCGCGACTGGGCCTGGGTGGCCTTTGAGGCCTTGGCGCGGAAGCGATCGACAAAGGCCTGCATGTGCGCCCGCTTCGCCTCGATCTTGCCTCGCATGGCCTCCGCCAGCCGCATCTTCTCGGCCCGCTGGCGTTCGAAGTCGTCATAGCCGCCCGCATAGATCTCCAACTTGCCGTCGGCCAGATGCAGGATGTGGTTGACGGAGTTGTTCAAAAGCTCCCGGTCATGGCTGATGACCATGGCCGTGTAGGGATACTTCCGCAGCCGGGCCTCTAGCCACAGCGCGCCCTCCAGGTCCAGGTAGTTGGTGGGCTCATCCAGCAGCAGCAGATCCGGCTCGGCGAACAGGGCCGCGGCCAGGGCCACCCGCATCCGCCAGCCGCCGGAAAATTCCGACATGGGACGAGCCAGGTCGGCGTTGGTGAAGCCAAGTCCGGCCAAGATCTCCGCAGCTCGGGATGGCGCGCGATCGGCGTCGATCTCGCTCAACCGGGCATAGACCTCGCCCAGGTGTTCCGGTTCGGCGGTATCGAGCTCGGCGATCAGGTTCGCGCGGCGCTCGTCGGCCGCCAGCACCGTGTCGATCAGGCTGACCGCCGTTGCGGGGTGTTCCTGGTCCACCGAGCCGATTCGGGCGGCTTTCGGCATTCCGATCTCACCGGAGCCCAGGACGAGTTCACCCCGGATCAGTTTGAACAACGTGGTTTTGCCCACCCCGTTGCGGCCCACGAGGCCAACCTTGGAGTCCCGGGGCAGGGAGACGGAAGCGCCGTCGAAGAAACGCCGCCCCCAGGCGTCGAAAACGAGGTTCTGAATCTGAAGCATGACCGGGCGGCTTGAGGCGAACGAAGCCGCCGTCTATAAGCCGCGCCTCCCGCAACGCAACAAACGCTCCGGACGAAACATGACCGAACGCACCTTCTCGATCCTCAAGCCGGACGCCACCGAGCGTAATCTCACCGGAAAAATCAACGCCATGATCGAGGACGCCGGCCTGCGCATCGTCGCCCAGCGTCGCATCCGGCTGACCGAAGCCCAGGCGAAAAAATTCTACGAAGTCCATAAGGAGCGTCCGTTCTACGGCGAACTGGTCGCCCAGATGACCGCTCAGCCAGTGGTGGTGCAGGTTCTGGAAGGCGAAAACGCCGTCGCCCGCTATCGCGAAGTGATGGGCGCCACCAACCCTGCCGACGCTGCGGCGGGCACGATCCGCAAGGCCTTCGCCAAAAACGTCGGCGAAAATTCAGTCCACGGCTCCGATAGCCAGGAAAACGCCAAGATCGAGATCGCGCAGTTCTTCACTGAAGCCGATATTCCGGGCTGACAAGCGTCACAGGAACTGGGGCCGTAACACGGCGGATGTTAGGGCGGGCGCGACGAATTAACCTTTTGTCGCCCCGCTGAAGCCCAGAAGCAGGGATGAAAGGCGGCCTTCGCAACACCGCTCGGCACAGGTCGGGCGGAAAAGGAGACCACCGATGAACCTCCCCCTGACCACCGCATCGTTTATCCTGGCCGCACTTCTGGGCGCCGCGCCAGCGTTCGCCGAGCCGGCCGCACCGGCCAAACCGGCCTATCCGGTCGCCCAGGCGGCGCCCGCGGCGACAATGTCCGCTGCGCCGACCAGCATGCTGGTGACAGAATCCACGCCGGCTCCTTCAACGGCCGCCAGTTCGCTGTCAGCCACAGGTCAGACGAGCCCGGCCTCCGACAGTGTCGACATGGGCAAGTCCGCCGAAGCCGACGTCGCGCATACGCCTGAGAAGGAAACGCCCACGCCCGCGACGAAGCCTGTCGCCGCCAAGCCTCACGGGCGCTAACCTCCGCCGGTGCGCAGTCCCTAAAGTCCCCCGGATATGGTGGGGCTGCGCATCAGCCGGCGGCCAACTCGCCGCAAACCATGGCGTCCTCTCCGGCCGCCAACAGGCCTTCCAGCACCGCCGGCGCATCCTGGGCGGCGGCGATCAGCACCAGCCCAAGGCCGCAGTTGAATGTCCGCCGCATCTCATGTTCGCTGACGCCGCCCGTCGACTGCAGCCACTCGAAAACCGGCGGCATCGCCCACGCGGACCAGTCAAACCTGGGAACCAGTCCCTCGACGATCGCCCTCGGGGGATTTTCGACCAGTCCGCCGCCGGTGATATGGGCCAGGCCCTTCAGGCGGCCGGCATGGATCTGGGGCAACACGCTCTTCACATAAATCCGAGTCGGGGCCAGCAGCGCTTCCGCCAGATCGACGCCCTGCGTGAACGGCGCAGGGGCGTTCCACGCCAGCGCTGAGCGCTCGACGATCCTGCGGATCAGGGAATATCCGTTCGAATGCGGACCCGACGAGGCCACCCCGATCAGCAGATCGCCGGCCCGTTGGCGGTCAAACCGGGGCAACACCTTGTCGCGGTCCACCGCGCCCACGGAAAAGCCGGCCAGATCATAATCGCCCTCGGCGTACATGCCCGGCATTTCGGCGGTCTCGCCCCCCACCAGCGCTGCTCCGGCCTGGCGGCAACCTTCGGCGATCCCGGCCACTACGGTTGCGGCCGCGTCGACATCCAGCTTACCTGTGGCGAAGTAATCCAGGAACATCAGCGGTTCCGCGCCCTGGGCCAGCAGATCGTTGACGCACATGGCGACCAGATCGATCCCTACCGTTCCGTGCCGACCCGTCTCTATGGCCAGCTTGAGCTTGGTGCCCACCCCATCGGTGGTGGTGACCAGCAGCGGGTCTGCGTATCCCGCGGCCTTAAGGTCGAACAGGGCGCCGAAGCCTCCCAGCGACGCCTCCGCGCCTGGCCGCCGCGTGGCCTTGGCCAGGGGCTTGATCCGCTCCACCAGGGCGGCGCCCGCCTCGATATCGACGCCGGCCTGCGCATAGGTCAGTCCGTTCGGCCGCTCGGTCATGAAAACGCTTCGCTTTGTTGAATCTTGACGGTGGCGCGCCACGGGACTTGCAGACTCGGGCGTGCGAGAGGCTATAGCTAGCGGATGACGCCTATTACCACCACCGCCGACCTGGCGGCGTTTTGCAATCAGCTCAAGGGCCAGGATTTTGTCGCCGTGGACACCGAGTTCATGCGCGAGACGACCTATTGGCCCAAGCTCTGTCTGATCCAGGCCGCCGCGCCCAACGTCGAGGCGGTCATTGATCCGCTAGCCGAGGGGATCGACCTTGAACCTTTTCTCGAGGTGATGCGTGATCCGAGCATTCTGAAGGTATTCCATGCTGCGCGACAGGATGTGGAGATCTTCTATAATCTGAAAGCGCTTCCGGTTCCGTTGTTCGATACCCAGGTGGCGGGCATGGCGGCCGGGTTTGGCGAGCAGATCGCCTATGACGCCCTGGTGCGCCAGATGCTGAAAATCGAACTGGACAAGTCCAGCCGCTTCACAGACTGGGCGCGCCGCCCTCTGTCGGAGAACCAGCTTACCTACGCCCTGGCCGACGTCACCCACTTGGCCAAGCTCTACCCCATGCTGCACGAGCGGCTGGAAAAGGAGGGCCGCTACGCCTGGGTGGCCGACGATATGAAGGGCCTGACCGACCCGGCCAACTACGACATGGAGCCGGAAAACGCCTGGAAACGCCTGCGCCCGCGCAAGCACACGGCCCGCTACCTGGCCGTTTTCCGCGGCGTCGCCGCATGGCGCGAGCGCACCGCCCAGTTGCGCGATCAGCCCCGTGGCCGGATCCTGAAGGACGAGGCGATCGACGAGATCGCAACTCAGGCGCCTACCGAGCCTGAGGCCCTGGAGCGGATGCGCTCGGTGCCCAAGGGGTTCGCTGGCTCGCGGTTCGGCCCCGACCTCCTGGCCGCCGTGCGGGAATCCTTACGCGATCCGGAAGGTTATGCGCCCGTGATCGAGCGGAGCCGCTCGCCGTCATCGCCCGCCGCCGGGGCGGTGGTGGAACTGCTCAAGGTGCTGTTGAAGGCTCGGGCGGAGGATGCCGGTGTCGCCTCAAAGCTGATCGCCACCGTCTCCGATCTGGAGCTCATCGCCAATGACGATGACGCCGACACGCCCGCATTGACCGGCTGGCGGCGCGAAGCTTTCGGCGCCGACGCCCTGAAACTCAAGCGCGGTGAACTGGGCCTGGTTCTCGACGGGGCGCGGGTGCGGGTCGTGGAGGTGCGCCGGGCGCCGAAGCCAGCTTCAACCTAGCTTCAGCTTGAGGCCCAAGACCCCGGCTAGGGTGGCGGCCCGTTTGGCGGTTTGCTCGCCGAGCAGCACATCTTTCCAGTCAGGGACGGCGGTGAGCTTAACGCGGCCATCCCGGATCGACAGGGCGGATTTCTCCAGAATACGGGGGTTGCGGCCGGCCAGGTCGCAGCCCAGCCGGATCGCCGAGCCCAGGGCCCTGGCCCGGAGCCGCCGTTCCGGCGTCAGCAGCCTCGCCACGACCTGCGGCTCGGGGGTGGTGGTGGCTGCAGTGTGACGTGAAAAGATGGTGCAAGCCAGGAACGCGCGCTCCGGATGGTTCATCCCGGCTATAGGCGAGCGCAGCACTTGCTCGAACACCACGTCGGCGCGGTGATCCGGATGCAGGCGCGCGCCCACGTCGGCCAGCCTGCAGGCGGCGGCGAGCAGCACCGCGTCGCGGTCGCCAAACAGCGGGGCGAGATCCAGAAACGCTGGCAATAGCCAGGCCTCGAGCGCTCGCCCCAAGGCCTGAGACAGCCCCCGGAAGCTGGTCAGGGCCTCGCAACCGACGATCAGGGGATCGCGGGCCTGATCCGCCGTTGACATGGATTCGAACAGAATTCCCTCGCGCACGCCGAAGGCGGAGATCACCAGCCGCTGGATGTCCAGCCGTTCGATCAGCGCCTCCAGGACCAGTGCGGCGTAGGGGAGGGTCTCGAAGCGTTTGCGTGAAAGACCCTCAATCCGCTCCAGCGATTGGCGCGATTGCCGGGCCGCGAAACGAGTGGTCTCCAACGCCTCGGAGCGGGACATTTCGTATTGGTGGGTGACGTGCAGCGGATAACCGGACATCTCCATGTGGAGCAGCGCCAGGTTCCGCCAGCCACCGCCCACCGAATAGAAGGTCGGCGCGGCGAACCGCTGCTCCAGGCGCTTCAGGCGGTGGTCTATGGCCTTGCGGGTGCGGTCGGTATCCAGGACGCGTGGCGCGCCGAGGGCGAATGGACCTAGCGGCAGGGTGACGCCATCACCCGGACTGCGGTCGGCCAAGCGCACCAGCTCCAGGCTCGACCCACCAAGGTCCCCGACCACGCCCACGGCGCCGGGCTCGCCGGCGATGACGCCAAGCGCACCATAGCGGGCCTCCTCCTCACCGGAAAGCAAGCGAACTTCCAGGCCGGTTTCGTCATGAACACGGCTTAGAAATTCAGGGCCGTCGCTGGCCTCGCGCACGGCGGCGGTGGCGGCTGCGTAGACGGAGTTCGGATCGAAACCCTCCAGCACGGCGCGGAACCGGCGCAGCGCCGCCATCGCCGTCTCGACTCCCTGTGGCGACAGGCGGCCAGTTTGCGGAAGGTTCTGACCGAGTCCCGCGAGCGCCTTTTCATTGAAGACGGTCCAGATCGCCCGGCCCTCCAGGCGATAAACCACCAGGCGCACCGAGTTGGAGCCGACATCGATCACCGCCGCGGGGCGGCCTACCGGAGCTTCAAACGCGCTGGGAGCGTCTTCCGGGCTACCCTCGCGTGACCACATGATCGATCGCACGCGGCATGTCCTTCACCTTTTGCCCTCGTCCCGAGAGGCTGGGGTTGGTCATGAAATACTCGTGCGCGGAGAATGCGCTCGGGTGGTCCCAGGACGGGTCCCGCGTATAGCGGCCATCGCCATCCAGCGTCCAGCTTTGCGCCTCGTCTTTCAGGTTCGCCACCATGATCTGCTGCAGCACCTGCTGGTGCACGGTGGGGTTCTCAATCGGAGTCAAGACTTCCACGCGGCGGTCCAGGTTCCGCGGCATCCAGTCGGCCGATGAAATGAAAACCCGGTTTTCCCCTGAGGGCATGGGTGCGCCGTTGGCGAAGGCCACGATTCGGGAATGTTCCAGGAACCGGCCGACGATCGATTTCACCCGAATGTTTTCTGAAAGGCCCTTCACACCGGGCCGAAGGCAACAAATGCCCCTGATCACCAGATCGATGCTCACACCGCTCTGGCTGGCGGCGTACAGGGCGTCGATCAGCACCGGATCCACCAGGGCGTTCAGCTTGGCCCAGATACCAGCCGGTCGCCCGGCAGCCGCGTTCGCCGCTTCCTTGGCGATCAAACCCAGAAGATCCCGCTTCATAGTTACCGGCGAAAAAGACAGCCGTTCCAGCCGGTTGGGCAAGGCGTAGCCGGTGACGTAATTGAACAGCCGGGCTGAGTCGCGGCCCATGGCCGGATCCGTGGTGAAGAGCGACAGGTCTGTGTAGATGCGAGCGGTGACCGGGTGGTAGTTGCCAGTCCCGAAGTGACAATAGGTGCGCAACTCCTCGCCTTCGCGGCGGACCACCATCGAGAGCTTGCCGTGGGTTTTGTATTCGACAAAGCCAAACACGACATGCACCCCGGCGCGCTCCAGGTCGCGGGCCCACTTCAGGTTCGCCGCCTCGTCGAAGCGGGCCTTGATTTCCACCAGCGCCGTGACGTTCTTGCCGTTCTCCGCAGCCTCGATCAGAGCCGCGACGATCGGGCTGTCGTCGGACGTGCGGTAGAGGGTTTGCTTGATCGCCAGCACATTGGGGTCTCGCGCGGCCTGTCGCAGGAACTGGACCACCACGTCGAAGCTCTCGAAGGGATGGTGGACCAGGATGTCCTTTTCCCGAATGGCGGCGAAGCAGTCGCCGGCGTGGTCGCGGATACGCTCAGGAAAACGCGCGTCAAATGGCGTGAATTTCAGGTCCGCGCGATCTGCAGGGATGAGTTGTGACAGCTCGTCCAGGCCCAACAGGCCCTCGATTATGATCTGGTCCTCGGGATTGGCGGCGAGGTTGGAGGTGATGAAGGCGCGCAGATCCTTCGGCATGCTGGCCTCGATCTCGACCCGCACCACCGAACCCATGCGCCGCTGTTTCAGCGCGGCCTCGAACTCGCGCACGAGATCCTCGGCTTCCTCTTCGACTTCGACGTCGGAGTCCCGGATCAAGCGGAACACGCCCTGACTGAGGACCTCACATCCGGGAAACAGGTGATCCAGACAAAGGGAGACAACGTTTTCGAGTGAAATGAAGCGCCGCAGAGCTTTCCGCCGGCCATTGCCTCCGGTGAGTTCCCAGAACCGGGCCACCTGAGCAGGAATCGGCACCAGCGCGTAGAGCACACGTCCGTCCAGCGTACGCTTCAGCTTCAGGACGTAGGAAAACGCCAAGTTCGGGATGAAGGGGAACGGGTGCGCCGGGTCGATCGCCAGCGGCGTGAGGATCGGGAATAATTGGGTGAGAAACTGCTCATCCAGGAATTTGTGTTCAGCCGCCGTGACGTCCGCGGGCAGGACCACCCGAAGGCCCTCATCGGCAAGTTCGCTGCACAGCTCGCCCCAACGGACTTGTTGGTCGGCCATCAGATCTGCGGCCTCAGCGTTGATGCGCTTTAACTGCTCTGAGGCGGACAAGCCATCCTGGCTCAGGGCGCGAACGCCTTCACGAACCTGCGCCTTCAGGCCCGCCACGCGGACCATGTAGAATTCGTCGAGGTTGTTGGCGCTGATCGCCAGGAAACGCAGCCGCTCCAGGAGCGGGTGCCGGGAATTCTTGCTCTCGGCGAGCACGCGCCGGTTGAAGGCCAGCCAGGAGAGTTCGCGGTTGAAGAACCGGTCTGGAGATTCCGCGAGCTTGTCATCCCAGCTGTGGTGCGCACGCACAGCCGCCGCCACTGCATGGGCGTTGATCGCTGTGGCGTCGTTCATCCAACTCGCTCCTGACTTGGCGTCATTCTAGCGGGGTAAGTGTTCACTCGAAAAGGTCAAGATTCTCATTATCGCCATCAAGAATTTGACGGGCCAGAGCGCGTGAAATCGCGCGCCCGGATTCATCGCCCGCCTCGTCAATGCGCCGAACGATTTCACGGGCGTGGACCACGGACCTTTCCATCCTCCGCAGCAGGTACGGAAAGACATCAGGTTTCGGTCGAATGCTCCGCTCGCGGAACAATTTCCTAAGAACGGCTTCCAGCACGATGTCGCAGGGCGCCTCGATCAAAGCGAGTGGCAGAGCGTTCAAACGCGAGCGCAGATCAGGCAGTTTGGCCGGCCAGGCGCGCGGCGGGGTGCGTGCGGTGACCAGCAAACCACCGCCCGCCCGCCCGGCCATGTTGATCAGGTGGAACAGCGCTTCCTCCGACATGCCCCGGTCGACATCTTCCACTAGCACCGGGCGACCGGCGCCAAGGTCCAGGTCGGGGAGTTCCCGCTCAAGCACAACGGCGTCCGCCGCATCGGCCCAGGCGCGCGCCAGATGGGTCTTTCCCGCGCCTTCCGGACCTATGAGGGCAAGGGTCCCTGCGTGCCAAGCGGGCCAGGCGTCCACCGCCGCTACGGCTTGGGTGTTCGAGGGACCCTCGGCGAACCTTGCGCGGCTGTAGTCCGGGGAACCGCGAAGGCTCAGCCGAAGCTGGCGGGCCATGGTGCATGTCTTGCGCGAGGGTTCACGGGGCCAGCCTAGCAAGCCGGGGCGCGCCGGTCGATGCGGTTCAGCCGCCACCATAGGGGCGAGTTATCGCCTCGAGGACGTGGCCGTCCGGATCCAGAAAATAGACTCCGCGTCCGCCATCATTGTGGTTGATCTCACCGGACCGCGTACGCGCCGGATCGGCCCAGTAGCTCAGTCCCTGTGATTTGATGCGCGACAGAATTGAGTCGAATTCCGGTTCGCTCACGAGGAAAGCATAATGCTGGGTGACGATCGCGTCGCCGTTCTGCGAAAAATCCAGACTTACGCCATTGCCCAGTTCCACGACGGAGAAGTGGGCCAACCGTTTGGGGGGCGGCATGCCAAGGATGTCGGCCAGGAACCGTGCCGACGTCTCCTGGTTATTGCACCAGACGATCGTGTGGTTGAGTTGAACGCCCAATCCAAAGCTTTCTCGTCAGACCTTAGCGTCGCGGTCCCTTGCGGACATCACGACCCAGCCTTCCGGTTTCAGGAGTTCGACCGGCGAAAAGCGGACCTTATAGTCCATCTTTATGCTCCCTCGCACCCAGTAGCCCAGGTAGACGTAGGGTTGGCGAGTCAGCCGCGCCTGCTCGATGTGATCGAGGATAATAAAGGAACCGAGGCTGCGCCGGCCGAGGTTCGGGTCGAAGAAGGAATAGACCAGCGACAGGCCATCGCTCATCAGGTCAACCAAGACACAGGCCACCAGATCGCCGGGGCCGCCATCCTTCGAATGTAGCCGGTATTCGATTACGTGCGTGCGAACCGCCGTGTCCTCGACCATGGCCACATAGTCCGGCCATGTCATCTCGGCCATGCCGCCGTCAGCGTGTCGGGCGAGCAGATACCTTCGCAGCAGATCGAATTGTTCGAGCGTGGCTTCCGCCTCGACCAGGTGACGCTCCAGATCGCCATTACGGGTCAGGGTGCGGCGCTCTGACCGTGAGTAAAAATAATCGCGGACAGGGATTCTCGCCGAAACACAGGCCGTGCAGGTCTCGCAGGCTGGTCGATAGGCGATGTTTTGTGATCGCCGAAAGCCCACCTGGGTCAGGCTGTCATTGACCATCGCGCCGTCCGAAAGCGGTAGGTGCGCGAACACCTTCCGTTCATACCGGTCCGCAAGGTACGGGCACGGCGACGGCGCGGTCAGGAAGAACCTGAGCTGTCGGGTCGGAAAGTGTTGCGTCACGGACTTGCGATCGCTCTCAAACCTTTGCGCCTATGAATGATTAGGCGGTATGCGCAGCCTTGGCGCAAGGGCTTCGATTCAGAGACCATGGTCAGGGGGGAGCACCGGCGCCTCCCGCAGCAGCACGATGGCGAGCCGCCGGTTCCCTGGCAGCGTCGGGTCGTCCGGATAGAGCGGCTCGGAATTGGCTTTGCCGGACACCTGGTACACGCGATCAGGGTCAACGCCGGCGCTTTGGAGAATGCGCCGCGACGCGTCCGCACGGCCTGCGGAAAGTTGCCAGTCGCCGTCGGCGGTCAGGCCATTGGAACTGGTCGAGGTGTGGCCGTAGAGGCTAATCCGATTGGGCAATTGGTTGATCACCTTGGTCACCGCGCGCAGTAGCAGGCGAGCCCGGTCGTTGGGTTGGACGCCCCCTTCCGGGAACATTGAGCGGCCTTCCTGGTCGATCAGTTGGATGCGCAGGCCCTCAGGCGTGATGTCGACAATGATGTTCTTCGAAAGCTCGGCAAGCTCCGGCATATCCTGCAGTGCTTGTTTCAACGACTGGGCGGCCGATTCAAATGCGGCCTCCTCTCGCTTCTGAAGCGCCTCCCGCATGGCCTCGGCGGCGGCGTCCGAGGCGCTCTGGGCGGCTGATTCGCTCTTTCCGTCGGCCGGGTTCTTCACCTCGGGCGCCTGGTTCTCGATAACCTGTGCGGAGCCGGAGCCTTCCGCGCCATCGTCGCCCAGGGCTGTGCCAGCAAGGATTCCACCGGATCCTGAGGTGGTTGGCGACACACTGGCCGGCGCGAAGTAGTCGGCGATGCCGCGTTTTTGTTCCGGGCTGGTTGTGTTGATCAGCCACATCAGCAGGAAGAAGGCCATCATCGCGGTAACGAAGTCGGCATAGGCCACTTTCCACGCGCCGCCATGGTGGCCGTGGCCACCCTTTTTGATGCGCTTGATGATGATGGGCCGTTCGCCGGTCGACATGGTTTATTCCGGTTAAGCCTGTTGGCGTCCCAACCTGCCCGCGGGTTGTTAAGATGCGGTTGCGGAATCTGAGGAGCAACGAATGAAGACAGCTTTCTTCGGCCTTGGGGTGATGGGGTTTCCCATGGCGGGTCATCTGGCGCGGGCCGGACACGACATGACGGTGTTCAACCGCTCTCCGCAAAAGGCCAAGCGCTGGGTCGCCACCCACGGCGGGCGGGTGGAAGCCACCGTGGAGGACGCGGCCGCCGGCGCGGAGATCGCGTTCCTGTGCGTTGGCAATGACGACGACGTGCGCGGTGTCATCTCGACAGCGCTGCCGGTCATGACAGCGGGGGCCATCGTGGTGGACTGTACGACCACATCCGCCGCATTGGCTCGTGAGATGGCGGTGTTGGCGGCTTCGGGAGGTCGGGCTTTCGTCGATGCGCCGGTCTCCGGTGGACAAGCCGGAGCAGAGAACGGTCAGCTGACGGTTATGTGCGGTGGAGATCCGCGCGCCTTCGAGCGAGCGCAGCCGGTGATCGCGAGTTTCGCCAAGGCGGTCCGGTTAATGGGCGGCCCGGGCGCCGGACAATTGACCAAGATGGTCAATCAGATCTGTATCGCCGGTCTCGTTCAGGGGCTTGCAGAAGGACTTCATTTCGCCCGGCGCGCGGGGCTGGATCCGGCCGATGTTTATGAAGCTATTTCAAAGGGCGCGGCCCAATCTTGGCAAATGGACAATCGTTGGGCGACGATGGCTGAAGGCCGATTCGATTTTGGCTTCGCTGTGGATTGGATGCGCAAGGATCTAGGGCTGGTGCTTGATGAAGCCGGACGCAATGGCGCGCGCCTTGATGTGACCCGGTTGATCGATGGCTTCTATGCCGAAGTGCAGGCCCTCGGAGGGCATCGCTGGGATACATCCAGCCTGTCAGCGCGACTGGAACGCCCTTGAGCTAGCCGTTGAGGTCAGGCTCCGCGGCCGCGCGGGCGGCGGCGGCGTGGCTTCGGTTGGCGTGAAGGAGAATCAGCGCGCCGAGGGCCAGGGGCGACGAGATCAGGCCGAGGACGGCAAGCGAAGCGGGCAACACGGGCGACATCCTGAACTCGATGATGAAAAGTTGCGCAAACGCAACGTTAGGCAGACGATTGCAAACAGTTCTTTACCATGACGGTTACGCGCGCGCGCCTGTGGTGGGCGGTCGCACGCGCTCAAGCGCCCAACAGGCGCGCGGCCCTCGGGGCGAAATAGGTTATCACGCCGGCGCAGCCTGCGCGCTTGAAACCGCCCAGGCTTTCCAGAATGGCGCGTTCCTCATCGAGCCAGCCATTCTGAGCCGCAGCCATCAACATGGCGTATTCGCCCGAAACCTGAAACGCGAAGGTCGGCATCGAGAAGGCCTCCACCACCCGGCGCACGATGTCGAGATAGGGCATGCCGGGCTTGACCATCACCATGTCCGCGCCCTCAGCGATGTCGAGGGCGACCTCGCGCAGCGCCTCGTCGGAATTGGCGGGATCCATCTGGTAAGTCTTCTTGTCTGGCGGATTGTCGACCGACCCAGCCCCCAGCTTCCCAGAGCCGATCGCCTCGCGGTAGGGGCCGTAGAAAGCCGATGCGTATTTGGCGGCGTAGGACATGATCATCACGTCGGACAGCCCCGCCGCTTCAAGCGCCGCGCGCAGCCTGCCGCAGCGACCGTCCATCATGTCCGAGGGCGCCAATATGTCACAGCCGGCTTCCGCCTGCATAAGGCCTTGGGCGATCAACGCCTCGATGGTCTCGTCATTGAGGATACGGCCGTTCTCGATCAGCCCGTCGTGACCATGGTCGGTAAAGGGGTCCAACGCCACATCGCACATGATCCCAACCTCAGGCGCGGCATCCTTCATGGCCTTGATCGCCCGGGCGATCAGTCCATCGGAATCCGCGGCGTGGCCGCCTCGGGCGTCCTTCTTGGCGCCGTCGATATGGGGGAACACCGCAATTGCGGGGATTCCCAGCGAGCGCGCCTCGCGCGCGGCGGCAGCGGCGTCCTGGACGGAAAGGCGCGAAACCCCAGGCATGGCCGCCACCGGAATTTGGCCTTCGCCTTCATGAACCACCATCGACCAGATCAGGTCAGCGGGCGTGAGCGAGCTTTCCCGGACCAAGCGGCGCACCCAGTCCGATTGGCGCAAGCGGCGCAGGCGCAGCGCCGGGTAGGGGGCGAGGGGAGCTGATGTCATGCGGGCGATCTGATCTATCGAGGCGGGCGAGGCAAGCTACGTAATCGTCCTGATGTGGACAACGTGGGCCGGCAATGCGAAAAACTCGTCCGACCGGGGTCTGAGAGCCGACGGCTGGCCAATGCCGAGGCGGGAAATGAGTTTGATGGATTACAGGAAAGCCTTCGTCGCCGCGTTGGACGAGATCCACGCGGAAGGCCGCTACCGCGTGTTCGCGGACCTCAAACGCCATCGGGGAAATTTCCCGCGGGCGACCTGGACCCGTGATGACGGCGCAGAACAGGACGTCATCGTCTGGTGTTCGAACGACTACCTCGGTCAGGGTCAGAACCCCGTGGTGCTCGACGCCATGCACGCGGCGCTTGATACGGCGGGCGCCGGTTCGGGCGGCACGCGAAACATCTCCGGGACGACCCACTATCACGTTGAACTGGAACGAGAACTGGCCGACCTGCACGGCAAGGAGGCCGCTCTTCTGTTCACGTCTGGCTACGTGTCCAATGAAGCCTCGCTTTCGACGCTGTATCGGATTTTGCCGGGGCTGATCGTCTTCTCCGATGCGTTGAACCACAATTCAATGATCTCCGGCATCCGCGCGGGGGCGCGCGATCAGCGCCGGGTGTTCCGCCACAACGATCTGGCGCACCTTGAGGAGTTGCTGGCGGGCGCCGATCCGGACGCGCCGAAGCTCATCGCCCTGGAGAGCGTGTATTCAATGGACGGCGACATCGCCGACTTGCCGGCCACGGTGGCGCTGGCGAAGAAATACAACGCCATGACCTATCTGGACGAAGTTCATGCCGTAGGCATGTACGGTCCAAGGGGCGGCGGCGTCGCCGAGCGCGACGCTGTCATGGACCAGATCGACATCATCGAAGGCACGCTCGCCAAGGCCATCGGTGTCATGGGCGGCTACATCGCCGCTGACGCCGTCATCGTTGACGCCATCCGCAGCTTTGCGGACGGCTTTATCTTCACGACCTCGATTCCGCCCGCCCTGGCGGCGGGGGCCGCGGCCTCGATCCGGTGGCTGAAGGAAAACGACTACGTTCGCCAAACTCACCAGGAACGGGCGGCCACTTTGAAGGCGCGGTTGCGCAAGGCCGGCCTGCCGGTGATGGAGAGCTCCGTGAGCCACATCGTGCCGGTGGAGGTGGGCGATCCCGTGCACTGCAAGATGATCTCTGACATCCTGCTGGCCGATTATGGAATCTACGTCCAACCGATCAATTATCCCACCGTGCCGCGGGGCACTGAGCGGCTGCGTTTCACGCCCTCGCCGGCCCACACGGACGCGATGATGGATGATCTGGTCCAGGCGCTTGAAGCGCTCTGGACTCATTGCAACATCAAGCGCGTCGGCGGCGTCGCGGCCTGAGCTCGCAGGCGTTGGATTACTTGCCGCGGCGTACGCCGCGGCCGAGGCCGATTTGCTTGGCGAAGTCGGAGCGGCGGGCCGAATAGGCCGGCACCACCATCGGATAGTCGGCCGGCAGGCCCCAGCGCCGACGGTATTCCTCGGGGCTCAGGTCGTAACGCGAGCGCAGGTAGCGCTTGAGCATTTTCAGTCGCTTACCGTCTTCAAGGCAGATGATGTATTCGTGCTGCACGGACTTGGCGATCGACGCCGCAGGGCGGCGTTTCTCTTCCGGCGGGACGGGCGGGGCGCCGGTCAGGCCGCTGAGCGCTTGGTGCACTGAACGAATCACGTCGGGAACGGCGTCCACCGCAACGGAATTGCGGCTCACGAAGGCCGAGACGATATCTGCGCCGAGCCGCATCAGGTCATCCTGCGACCCGATTTCCTGTTCCATAGCCATATAGTCCCCTCCTGTCTTGTCGCGCGTCTGTCTGACGTGCGAGCGCCCACCGGCCATAACCTCGACCATGGGAAAACAGTTCCGTCCGCAAGCTGATTGGCTCGACGGGCCGTTCTCGGCTACAGAGCGCCGCGACTCCGCCCCGTCAGCAAAAGGCCCGCCCGTGACCGTCGAAGCCCAAGACTCCCGCACCGCCTTCTTCGCCAAAACTGTCGCAGAGACCGATCCCGATCTGGCGAAGGTGCTCGCGGGGGAACTGACCCGCCAGCAGGAGCAGATCGAGTTGATCGCGTCAGAGAACATTGTCTCGCGCGCCGTGCTCGACGCCCAGGGCTCCGTGCTCACCAACAAATACGCCGAAGGCTATCCTGGCAAACGCTACTACGGCGGCTGCGAAGTGGTTGATGAGGCTGAGCGCCTAGCGATTGCGCGCGCAAAGCAGCTCTTTGGTTGCGAATTCGCCAACGTCCAACCCCACTCGGGCAGCCAGGCGAACCAGGCGGCGTTCATGGCCACCATGGTTCCGGGTGACACCTTTATGGGCATGAATTTGGACCACGGCGGACACCTGACCCACGGTAAGAGCGTCAACCAGTCCGGCAAATGGTTTCGGCCAGTGGCCTACGGCGTGCGGGCCCAGGATCACCTCATCGACTATGACGAGGCCGAAGCCGTGGCGATGGCGGAAAAGCCCAAGGTGATTATCGCTGGCGCGACAGCCTATTCGCGGGTGATCGATTTCGCCCGGTTCCGTGACATCGCCGATAAGTGCGGGGCGGTGCTGATGGCCGACATCGCCCACTATGCGGGCCTGGTCGCCGCCGGCGTCTATCCAAGCCCGTTCCCACACGCCCACATCGTGACCACCACCACCCACAAGACTTTGCGCGGCCCGCGTGGCGCGATGATCATGACCAACGACAAGAAGCTGGCGAAGAAGATTGATTCGGCGGTGTTCCCCGGCCTGCAGGGCGGCCCGCTGATGCATGTGATCGCCGCCAAGGCGGTGGCGTTCGGCGAGGCTCTTCGGCCGGAGTTCAAGGACTATGGCCGCAGGGTGATCGAAAACGCCAAAGCGCTGGCCGAGAGCCTTCAGCAGGCGGGCTTCAAGATCGTCTCCAACGGCACCGACAGCCACCTGATGCTTGTCGATCTGACGCCAAAGGGCGTGAGCGGCGCCGTGGCCGAAGTGGCGCTGGAGCGCGCCGGCATCACCACCAACAAGAACAACATTCCCAACGATCCGCTGCCGCCGATGCAGACGTCGGGCCTGCGCGTGGGCTCGCCGGCGGGAACTACGCGGGGATTCGGTACGGCCGAATTCCGCCAGGTGGGCCGCTGGATCGGCGAAGTGCTGGACGCGATCGCCGCCGATGATCAGTCGGGTCAGGTTGAGGCCCGGGTGCGCGGCGAAGTCGTCGAAATGACGAAACGCTTTCCCATCTACTCCTAATAGGGAATGGTAGGTGGCGAGGGACTAGATCATGCGCTGCCCATTTTGCGGACATTCCGAAAGTCAGGTGAAGGATAGCCGCCCGTCCGAGGACAACTCGGCTATCCGCCGCCGCCGCTCATGCCCTGAGTGCGGCGGGCGGTTCACCACCTTCGAGCGCGTGCAGCTTCGTGAGCTCACCATTGTCAAGCGGTCGGGCCGGCGCGTCCCTTTCGACCGCGAGAAGCTGGCCCGCTCCGTGGCCGTGGCGATCCGCAAGCGCCCCATCGAGCCGGAGCGGGTGGAGCGGATGATCTCGTCCATAGTTCGCCAGCTGGAGGGCCTTGGTGACGCGGAAGTTCCGTCCTCGACGGTCGGCGGATTGCTTATGCAACACCTGAAGGCCCTGGATGATGTGGCCTATGTCCGTTACGCATCGGTCTATCGAGACTTCCGCGAGGCGGGCGAGTTCGCCACCTTCCTCGGCGAGGAGGGGCTCAACGAAAACCTGGATGACGGACGCTAGGCGTCGCGCCGGCAGGCCGGAAACTCAGCCTTGATCACCCTAAAGCTCGCCACCTCACTGGACGGCCGCATCGCCACCGAGGCTGGCGAGAGCCGATGGATCACCGGAGACGCGGCGCGCTCAATGGTCCACGACCTGCGCGCCCGGCACCATGCGGTCGTCGTGGGGGTCGAGACCGCTATCGCCGACGATCCCGAACTCACGGTGCGCACGCCTGGCTACGGCGGACCCCAACCGGCCCGGGTGGTGCTGGATTCCCGCCAGCGCCTGGCGGCGACATCCCGTCTCGCATCGACGGCGCGACAGATCCCCACTTATGTGGTGGCGACCACGCCGGCCCGGGCGTCGCTGACCGATCAGGGTGTGCGGGTGCTGACCCTAAAGGCGCGCGGCGAGCATCCGCCGCTGGCGGACGTCGTTGCGGCCCTTTCTGCGGAAGGGCTGCGGGACCTGTTCGTCGAGGGCGGCGGCCGGGTGGCGGCGAGTTTTCTCAGCGAAGGGCTGGTGGATGCTGTGGAGTGGTTCCGCGCCCCGATCCTGATCGGGGCTGAGGGCAGGCCTGGAGTCGGTCCCTTAGCGCTAAGGGAGCTCGTTGGTGCGCCCCGATTGCGCAGAGTTGACGTGCGGCCCCTGGGGGACGACCTGTGGGAGCGCTACGAAAGGATCTGAATGTTCACCGGAATTGTCACCGATGTGGGGCGCGTGCGCGCCGTGCGCGATACCAACCGCGATCGGCGCTTCGAAATCGAGACCGCCTATGATGTCGACACCATCGAGATCGGAGCCTCGATCAGCCATGCGGGTTGCTGTCTGACCGTGGTGGAAAAGGGACGCGGATGGTTTGCGGTGGAGGTGTCGGGCGAAACCCTGGCCATAACCACGCTCGGTGAATGGCGCGTCGGGCGCAGGGTCAATCTAGAACGCGCCGCCCGCGTTGGCGACGAACTCGGCGGTCATATCGTGTCCGGACATGTGGACGGCGTTGGCGAGGTGCTGACCGTGACGTCAGAAGGCGGGTCACACCGGGTCCGCATCCGCGCGCCGCGTCCGCTGCATCGACATGTCGCGCCAAAGGGATCGATCGCCGTCGAAGGCGTGTCGCTGACCGTGAACGAAGTGGAGGATGATGTTTTCGGTGTGAATCTGATTCCCCATACCTGGGATGTGACCACTCTGGGCGAACTGGTGGCGGGTGCGCAGGTGAACCTCGAGATCGACATGCTCGCGCGCTATCTCGCCCGCTGGCGCGAAACCGCCTAAAGGGAGCGCCAATGTCCTTCCGAGGCCGCAGATGACCGAAGACAAGATTCGCATTTTGATCGTCGAGGCGCGGTTCTATTCCGATCTCGCTGACGCCCTGCTGCACGGCGCCGAGGGCGTTTTGTCGGCTTATGGGGCTGAGTACGATGTCATCAGCGTTCCCGGCGCGCTGGAAATTCCAGCCGCGATCTCCATCGCCGAGGCGGGCGGGACCACGGGCGTGCGTTACGATGGCTACATCGCCCTGGGTACTGTGATCCGCGGCGAAACCTATCATTTCGAGATCGTGTCCAATGAATCCGCCCGCGGCCTCATGGACCTCGCCACGCGGCAGGGCCTGGCCATCGGCAACGGAATTCTGACCTGTGAGGACGGCGATCAGGCCTGGGCGCGCGCACGGTCCAGCGAAGGTGACAAGGGGGGCGGGGCGGCCCGCGCCTGTCTGGAAGTCGTCGCCCTTCGACGCCGCCTGTTGGGCGCCCACCGATGAGCGCCACACCACGGCAGGCGCGTTCTGTCGCGCGCCTTGCGGCCGTGCAGGCGCTCTACCAGATGGAGACGGCCGCCGCTGGGGTGGAGGCGGTGATCCGCGAATTCATCGACCACCGGTTTGACAGTGATATCGACAGCGAAATCGAGGGCGCCCGGCTGGCCGGGGCCGACGAGGCGTTCTTTGCAGACCTCGTTCGCGGCGTCGTGGCGCATCAGGCCGAAGTCGACCGGGCGGTGGTCAAGCGCCTGGCCAAGGGCTGGCGGCTGGAGCGGCTGGACGCCACGGTGCGGGCGATTCTGAGGGCGGGTGCATTTGAGTTGACCCACCACGGAGAGATTCCGCTTGAGGTGGTGATCGACGAATATGTCGACCTCGCCAAGTCCTTCTTCGAGGGGCCCGAACCGGGCTTCGTCAACGGGGCGCTGGACGCCTTGGCCCAGGATGTCCGCGCCGGATGAATTCGAACAGATTGCGCGCCTCTACCGTCCGCTGACGCGCGGCGCGGCAGGGGCCTTTGGTTTGCTTGACGACGCCGCCGTGGTCTCACAGCGCCCAGGCTGCGACCTGGTGGTGACCAAGGACGCCATCGTCGAGGGTGTCCATTTTCCACCGGCCACGCCCCTGGACCTGGTGGCGCGCAAGCTCGTGCGGGTGAACCTATCCGACCTCGCAGCCAAGGGTGCGGAACCGGATGCTTATTTCCTGGCCGTGGCCTGGTCCGACGCCTGCGCCTGGAAAGATCGACAGGCTTTCGCCGAAGGCTTGCGTCAGGACGGTGAGGCCTACGGACTGACGCTGCTGGGCGGCGACACGGCGTCGACGCCAGGTCCGCTAACCTTGTCGCTGACGCTGCTGGGCTGGGTTCCGACTGGACGAATGATCCGCCGTTCCGGCGCCCTGCCGGGGGATCTGCTGATGGTGTCGGGGACGATCGGCGATGGGACGCTGGGTCTGGCCGCCGAACAAGGTGAAGTCAGCGATCCCGACGGGTTCCTGACAGCCCGGTTCAGGCTCCCCAATCCACGGCTCGACCTACGGGACGCACTGCGGGGGCAGGCCCACGCCGCCTGCGACGTCTCCGACGGCCTGATCGCCGACGCGCGGCACATTGCTGAGGCGAGCGGAACTGGATTGCACATCAATCTCGACCGTCTGCCGATGTCGAATTCCGCCGGCCGCTGGCTGAGCGAGCAATCAGACCTGGTCGCCGGGCGCCTGCGCCTGGCCACAGGGGGCGACGACTATGAGGTGGTGTGCGCGGCCGCTGCGCCGATCAGAGGCTTCACAGTCTTAGGCGAATTCACCGCCGATCCAGCCGTCGTGGTCACCGCAGGCGGGGTACAAGTCGATCCTGGTCCCGGCGGATGGCGACACCGGTGAGCGAATGGTGAACTTCCTGGAAACCATATCCGCCTAATTTGCCGAGATGCGCCGCCGCAGTCTGTTCATCGCCGCGCCCTTCGCCCTCTTGGCGTCGGCCAGCGCCTCCGCCTCCGAGAAGAAGGAGGAAAAGGCCAGCGTTGGCCAATACGTCGACATCGCGCCTGTCGCGCTGCCGATCGTCGTGAACGGCCAGTTGATCAACTATGTGTTCGCCTATGTGCGGCTCAACCTGAACAGCGGAGTTGATTCGTTGAAAATGCGTGAGAAGGAGCCATTCTTTCGCGACGCCCTGGTGCGCGCCGCGCATAGGACTCCCTTCACCAAGTCCACCGACTACACGGTTATTGACGAGCCGCGATTGGTCGCCGCGATGACGCGGGAGGCGGCCGTGATTGCGGGCGCCAAGGCGGTGAAGTCGGTGGTC
This sequence comes from Caulobacteraceae bacterium, assembly GCA_947475415.1. GTDB lineage: Bacteria > Pseudomonadota > Alphaproteobacteria > Caulobacterales > Caulobacteraceae > Phenylobacterium. The sequence goes on along the minus strand of CANJLH010000008.1, from coordinate 97,940 downwards.
GTCACCTCGCAACAACCGAAGCGTAGGCAGGGTATGCCGAAGCCGAAGGCCGCTGCGTGAAGTCCAATTACGCCAAACCGAGACAAGTCGTTGCTTCCGCCGGCTAACTTTGGCAGTTTCCGGCGTCTTTTCACACCGTCGGTTTTCGGCGGGGGGTGAATTTGGGGAAATTCGAGGAACCGGGACTGCCGAGCGCCGCGGCGCGACGACGGCCGTTTCCTCCGCGCAATCATAAAGGGGCGCAAATATCATGAGTTCTGTGCTGATGCTGGTGATCGCCGCCGGCGTGCTTGCGGTTTTGTACGGCGCCGTACAATCCGCATCCCTGCTGCGGGCGTCGCCGGGCAATGAGCGAATGCAGGAGATCGCCGCGGCGATCCAAGAGGGCGCTCAAGCCTATCTCAACAAGCAATACACCGCGATCGGCATCGTCGGCGTGGTGATCCTGGTCGCCGTGGGCCTCTTGATCGGACCCAAGGCGGCGGCGGGATTCGCCATCGGCGCGATCCTGTCGGGCCTGGCGGGTTTTGCGGGCATGCTGATCTCGGTTCGGGCCAACGTCCGCACCGCCCAGGCCGCTTCCGAAAGTCTCGCCAAGGGACTTTCGCTGGCGTTCCGATCGGGCGCAGTGACCGGCATGCTGGTGGCGGGCTTCGCCCTCGTCGGCGTCGCTGGCTACTTCTACGTCCTGACGCAGGTCATGGGACTGGAATCCTCAAGCCGCGAGGTCATTGACAGTCTCGTGTCGCTCGGGTTCGGCGCCTCGCTGATCTCCATCTTCGCCCGTCTGGGCGGCGGCATCTTCACCAAGGGCGCCGACGTCGGCGGCGACATGGTTGGCAAGGTCGAGGCCGGCATTCCGGAGGATGACCCCCGCAATGCGGCGACCATCGCAGACAACGTGGGCGACAACGTCGGTGACTGCGCCGGCATGGCCGCCGACCTGTTCGAGACCTATGCGGTGACCACCGTCGCCACCATGGTGCTGGCGGCCATCTTCTTCCGCGGCCTGCCGGAACTCGGCAACATGATGCTGTTGCCGTTGGCCATCTGCGGCGTCTGCATTCTGACCTCGATCCTGGGCACCTTCGCGGTGCGCCTGGGCAAGTCCAACAACATCATGGGCGCGCTCTACCAGGGCCTGATCGTCACCGGCGTTCTTTCGGTGGGGGCGATCTGGTGGGTGATGAACAAGCTTGTCGGCACCACCATGACCGTGGGCGACAAGACCTTTGGCGCCAACGAGTTGTTCCAATGCGGTATCGCCGGTCTGGTGGTCACCGCCCTGATCGTGGTCATCACCGAATATTACACCGGGACTGGCTTCCGGCCGGTGAAGTCGGTGGCCAAGGCCTCGGTCTCCGGCCATGGGACCAATGTCATCCAGGGCCTGGCCATGAGCCTGGAATCCACCGCGGCTCCTGCCGTGGTGATCATGGCGGGCATTATCGTAACCTATGGCCTCGCCGGCCTGTTCGGCATCGCCATCGCCGTTACCTCTATGCTGTCATTGGCTGGATTTATCGTGGCCCTGGACGCGTTCGGACCCGTCACGGACAACGCTGGCGGCATCGCGGAAATGGCCGGCCTGCCGCCGGAAGTCCGCGTGACCACCGATGCCCTGGACGCTGTCGGCAACACCACCAAGGCGGTGACCAAGGGCTACGCCATCGGTTCCGCCGGCCTCGGCGCCCTGGTGCTGTTCGCCGCTTACACCGAGGATCTGAAGTTCTTCTCCACGACCACGGATACCAACTCCTATTTCTATGGGCTGGGCAACGTGGCCTTCGATCTGTCGAACCCCTATGTGGTGGTCGGACTGCTGTTTGGGGGCCTTCTGCCCTTCCTGTTCGGCGGCATGTCCATGACGGCCGTCGGTCGCGCTGCTGAGGCGGTGGTTGAAGAGGTCCGCCGGCAATTCCGGGAAAATCCCGGGATTATGACCGGCGAGGTCAAGCCCGAGTACGGGCGGGCGGTGAGCATCCTCACCGGCGCGGCGATCAGGGAAATGATCGTTCCCTCGCTGCTTCCGGTGGTGTCTCCGGTTGTGCTGTTCTTCATCATTACGGCGATCGCCGGCAAGGTGAATGGCTTTGCGTCATTGGGCGCAATGCTGATGGGCGTGATCGTCACCGGCCTGTTCGTCGCCATCTCGATGACCAGCGGCGGCGGCGCATGGGACAACGCCAAGAAGCTGATTGAAGAAGGCCACTACGGCGGCAAAGGTTCCGAGGCCCACAAGGCCGCGGTGACCGGTGACACTGTTGGCGACCCCTACAAGGACACCGCCGGCCCGGCTGTGAACCCAATGATCAAGATCACCAACATTGTGGCTCTGCTGCTGCTGGCGGTCCTGGCCCATGGGGTGGTCGGTTAAGCCAGGTCGGCTTCTACCTGCAGACATGCGAACGCCCCGGAGAGCGATCTCCGGGGCGTTTTCTGTTGGTCAGGGACGTTGCCGTCAGGGACCGTTCGGCCGATTCCCCGGGGCGCCCTCGCTGTCGTTGGGAAGTAGGCTGCCGCGCCCCACGGTCCCGAGAATCTGTTCCAGAACCGTCAGTTCGCGGCCGCGCGTGGGAGTTTCGCGACCATTGAAGGCGATTACACGTCCATCTTTCAGCGAATAGTTATTCACCTGTTCGACCATCTCGGTGTCTTTGTTGAACTGGATGGCGGTCACGTCGCGCGTGGTCGTGGTGGGCTTGCGGAAGGCCACACGCGCCTTGGTGGAATCGACATAAAACCAAATGTTTGGATCGAAAGTCGAGGTGGCTGAGGGCGATCCAAGCTTGGTGCGCACGGTGGATTTGGTGTCCACCCCCACCGTCACTTCCTTGGGACTGGCGTCGATCGCCTGGAATCCATGGTGGGATGTTATCGGCGAACAGGCCGCAGCTCCGAGCATGGACGCGGCGAGGAAGGCGTAAGCGAGGCGTCTGGCCATATTGAATCGCATTTCCATTGGTGCGGCCGGGAGCTTTGACCTATCCCTCGCCGCCGCATAGTTCAATGCCGCCTGCTGGCGGCGCTTCGGCGCACATAGGCGCTGCGCTGGGCGAAATCGAGGCCGCGATGATCCTGGACCGAATTTTTCGTCGCCGACCCACGCAATCCGCAGGGCAGGCGCTCTATCTTTCGGTCGTCAAGCGGGCGCGGCGGCCGGAGCTCTACCAGGACCTGGGCGTTCCGGACACTGTGGAGGGACGCTTCGAACTCTACTCGCTGTTCACCGTGCTGTTGCTTGATCGGCTGAGGGGGCATGGCGCACCTGCGGCGGAGACGTCGCAGGCGTTGTTTGACGCCTATGTGGCCGGCCTTGACGACGCGCTGAGGGACATGGGCGTCGGCGACCTTTCCATGGGCAAGAAAATGCGCCGCCTTGGCGAGGCGTTCTACGGAAGGGTGAAATCCTATCAGGGCGCCTTTGCGGCCATCCCGGACACCAGCCTGCTGCAGGCCTTGATCGGACGCACGGTTTACGCTGAGGGCGATACTGCGCTGGCGCCAAGGTTGGCTGAACTGGTGCTTACCGAGCGTGCTGCGCTGAGCGACCTGGCGTTGGAAGAGCTCCTGCAGGGGCGCGTCACATGGGCGGTATAATGAGCGATTGGTCCCTTCCGGTGCGTCTGGCTGAGCTGGCGCGCGGCCCGGCGCGATTCGGCCTGCGGCCTGGTGAAGCGGAATGCGCCAGGATCGCCGCCGACCTTGGCCTGGTCCGGCTTTCGGATCTGGACGCGCAGCTGGAGACGCGCCCCTGGCTGGACGGGGCTGAGATCAGCGGGCGTTTCACGGCGACTGTCACTCAGATCTGTGGGATCACTCTGGAACCCTTCGAGACGCTTGTCTCAGGTGAGATCGACGTTCGGGTGGTGCCCGCCGGAAGTCCGAACGCACCCGTGGGCAGCGCAGGTGAAGTGACCCTTGACCTCGAAGGACCTGAGCCGCCAGACGAGGTTGAGGGCGAGTTGGTGGATCTCGCCGCCTACGTGATCGAACATCTGGCCCTGGAAATCGATCCTTTCCCGCGCAAACCCGATGCGGAATTCGCCTACGCGCCCGAATCCCCATCACTGTCGCCATTCGCAGCCCTGGCGAGGCTGAAGAAGCCCGACGCCTGACTTGTGGTTGCGGTTCATCGCCCGGCGCCCTTGCATCGGCGGGTTCGGGCTGTATCGTCGCCGTAGCAGGGCGTAGTCGATGCAATGGGGGACTTGGCGACGACTTGACCCAACCACTTGTCATTTCGGTCGACGCCATGGGCGGCGATCACGGTCCGGCGGAGCTGGTTCCTGGAGTCGCGCGCGCGGCCCAGATCCTGACCGGCGAGGTTCGCTTCCTGCTGCATGGCGACGAGGCGGTGCTCGCCAGGGAGCTCGCCCGCCATCCCGCATTGTCGGGACGAATCGACGTGCGTCATGCCGAGCGGGTGGTTGGCATGGATGAAAAGCCCGCCCAGGCGCTGCGCCGGGGAAAGGGAACGTCCATGTGGGCCGCCGTCGAGGCGGTGAAAACCGGCGAGGCCGGCGTTGCGGTTTCGGCGGGAAATACCGGCGCCCTGATGGCGATCTCAAAGCTGATCTTGAGGATGAGCGCCGACCTCGATCGCCCGCCGCTGGTGGCCAGCCTGCCCAACCCGCGGGGAGTCACCACTTTCCTGGATGTTGGCGCCAACGTGGATTGCGACGCTGAGCGGCTGGTGGAGTTTGCGATCCTGGGTGAAGCGTTTCATCGCGCAGCCCATCGTGTCGCCCGCCCGACAGTCGGACTGCTGAATGTCGGCCACGAGGAGATGAAGGGCCACCAGGAAGTGCGCGAGGCCAATCGCATCCTTCGAGAAGGCGCCTTTGATTTCGACTATCGCGGCTTCGTTGAAGGCGACGATATCACCCGCGGTGTTGTGGATGTCATCGTGACGGACGGATTCACCGGCAATGTGGCGCTCAAGACGGCCGAGGGCGTGGCGCGCTTCATCCGCGACGAATTGAAGGCCGCTCTGACCAGTCGGATCCTGGGCAAAGCCGGGGCGTTCCTCGCCGCCGGCGCTCTGCGTCAGTTCCGCGACCGACTGTCGACGCCGCCGGCTGCGCCCTTGTTGGGCTTGAATGGCATAGTGCTGAAATGCCATGGGGGAGCGAGCGACCGCGACTTCGCGCAGGCGCTGCGAGTTGCAGCCGACTTGGCCCGGAGCGATTTCGCGGTTGAAATCGAACGGAATATGGGGAAGCTCCCGGCCGCCATGGCCGAGACCGTTCCGCCGGCCGCTGAAGGAGCGCCATGAGTGTAGTGCGTAGTGTCGTGACCGGGGTCGGCGGCTATCTGCCCGATGAGGTCGTGACCAACTCCGACCTGGCGAAGTTCGTCGATACTTCGGATGAGTGGATTGTCGAGAGGACGGGTATCCGGACTCGCCATCGCGCCGCGCCGGATCAGGCCGTGTCCGACCTTGCCGCCCCTGCCGCGGAGCGGGCGTTGAGGGCAGCCGGCCGTACGGCCGCCGATGTGGACCTGATCATTGTGGCCACCACCACGCCCGACCTGACGTTTCCGGCCGTCGCAACCATCGTCCAGCGCAAGATCGGCGCGCCGGTGGGAATCGCGTTTGATGTTCAGGCGGTCTGTTCGGGTTTCGTCTACGCCCTATCCGTGGCCGATGGATTCGTCGCCCGCGGCAGGTCGCGTTGTTGCCTGGTGATCGGCGCCGAGACCATGACCCGGCTGATGGACTGGGAGGATCGCGGCACCTGCGTGTTGTTCGGAGACGGCGCCGGCGCCGTCGTGCTGGAGCCCGGCGAAGGCGCCGGGAATACCGAAGATCGCGGCCTGCTGGGCTTCGCGCTGCGCGCAGACGGCGGCAAGCAGGATCTCCTATATGTTGACGGTGGCGTTTCCACCGACGGGCGGATCGGCCACCTGCGCATGCAGGGCAATCAGGTCTTCCGACATGCGGTGGTGAACATCTCCGAAGCCGTCGAAGCCGCCGCCGCCGATGCAGGTGTGCCAGTGGCCAGCGTCGACTGGTTCGTGCCGCACCAGGCCAATCAACGCATCCTGGATGGGGTGGCCAAGCGCCTCGGCATCGACCCGGCCAAGGTGATATCAACAGTGGCCGAACACGCCAACACCTCGGCCGCCTCCATTCCGCTGGCGATGGACCAGGGTATCCGCGATGGTCGCATCAAGCCGGGACAACTTCTTTTGCTGGAAGCCATGGGTGGGGGCCTTACCTGGGGCGCCTGCGTCGTCAGACTCTGAACAATCACGCAAACGAATCCTTGAAGTCTTTGACCTGATGCGACAATCAGGTCATGACGTTTGTCGGAATGTAGCGGGCAGGGGAAACTATGAAGGGCGCAACGTTGACGCGGGCCGACCTATGTGAGGCGGTTCACGAGGAAGTTGGCCTCACGCGCCAGGATTGCGGTGAGTTGGTTGAGCGCGTGCTAGAGCTGATGGCCCAGGCCCTGGAAAAGGGCGAACAGGTGAAACTTTCCGGTTTCGGCGTCTTCCAGGTACGGTCAAAACGCGCGCGAATGGGCCGCAATCCCAAGACCGGCGAGCCGGCGTCGATCGAGCCCCGTCGGGTGATCGGCTTCCGCGCCTCTCAGGTGATGAAGGCGCGTGTAGATCGCGCGCTGCAGAAATGAGAGCGGGATAGCCCGTGGCCAAGGGCCCGGAAGCCTTTCGGACCATATCCGAGGCGGCCGCAGAGCTCAGCGTGCCGCAGCATGTGCTGCGATTCTGGGAGACGAAATTCTCCTTCATTCGTCCCATGAAGCGCGCTGGGGGACGGCGCTTCTATCGCCCCCAGGACCTCGCCGTCCTCAAGGGTGTGCGCCGGCTGCTGCACGAAGAGGGATTTTCCATCAAGGGCGTCCAGCGTCTGCACAAGGATGAGGGCGTCAAGCGCCTGATGGCCGCCGGGGAGGGGCGCGCAATCGCTCAGTCGTTGGAAGTCGCCGACATGGAGCCGCCGCCGTCTGGGGCAAGCCGCGATGGCCTGCTTGGCGCGCTGGCTGACCTGGAAGCCGCCCAGGCGCGGTTGGACGGGCTGCTGCGCAGGACTTGAACCTTTTCGCCCTTGCCCTGCCGCCCGAACGGGCTAGAAGGGCGCCGCCGATGTCGGAGCGTGGCGCAGCCTGGTAGCGCACTTGACTGGGGGTCAAGGGGTCGCAGGTTCAAATCCTGTCGCTCCGACCATCGGATGGGCCATTCCCCTCAGCCCGACTTTTCCCGATTCATCCAGGAAATCAGCGGCAGGACTGGTGCGCCCCATGCGAGCCCCACCACCGCGTAGTAGATGAGGCGCGCGGCCCAATGGTCGGGCAGGATTTCGCCAATACGTACGGCGGCGCCGACGTACAGGACGACAAACCCCAACAGGGCGAACATGCCGATCAGTTTGCGGATTCGCGGATTCAAGGTCGGCTCCCGATATGACCCCAGCATAAGCGTTCTCGGGCCCTATGTCTTTGATGCGCTGCGTGGACGCAGGGGGCATTCTCGGCTAGCGACGGCGAGTTTGCGCCATTCTGGCGGGCGACGGACCCCATGACCTCATTTCTGCGCTCCGACCGTTCAAAGCCCGTCGCAGCCTGGTTGTTTGCGGTGGCGATCCTGGTGCTGGCCATGGTGATCGTGGGCGGCGCCACCCGATTGACGGGATCTGGACTGTCGATCACGGTCTGGCGGCCGGTCACCGGCGTTGTCCCTCCGCTGTCCGACGCCGACTGGCGCGAGGCGTTTTCCGCCTACAAGGCGATCCCGCAATACAGCCAGGTCAATGCCGGCATGAATCTGGCGGCCTTCAAAACCATTTATTGGTGGGAGTGGTCCCATCGTCTGCTTGGCCGCCTGCTGGGCATGGCCTTTTTCATCCCGATGGTTTTTTTCCTGGTGCGCGGCATGGCGCCAAGGCGGCTGATCTGGCGGCTGGCGGTGCTGTTCGGCCTGGGCGGCCTGCAGGGCGCAGCAGGCTGGTGGATGGTGTCCAGCGGCCTTGCGGATCGGGTCTCGGTGGCGCCGGAGCGGCTGGCGGTTCACCTGGGTCTGGCGTTCATCCTGTTCGGCGCCCTGGTCTGGACGGGACTGGACGCCTGGGCCGGTGGCGCGCGCCAGACCTTGCCAAGTCCCTGGAGCCGGATCGCGCTTGGCCTGCTCGCCCTGGTGTTCCTGCAAATTCTTCTTGGCGCGCTGGTGGCGGGCAATGATGCGGGCTTCGTCTACAACGATTGGCCATTGATGAACGGCGCTCTGATCCCCCGCGACTACGCTGGCGACAGCCTCTGGGCGATCTTGGCGCATAGCCAGGCGGCCGTTCAATTCAACCATCGTCTCGGCGCCTATGTGCTGATCGCCTTGGCGATCGCCACGGCCATCGGCGCCGGCCGCTCAACCTACTTGCCGGACGGTTCAAGGTTGCTGGCGCTCAGTCTGGCCGCTGTGGTGCTGCTGCAGGCCGCCATCGGTGTCGCCACCCTCCTGACCGTGGTTCCCTTGCCGCTTGGTCTCCTTCACCAGGCGGTCGCCGCCCTGACCTTCGCCGTCGCCGTGGCCTTTGCCTGGCGGGTGAGGCGGGTGTAGGTATTATAATACCACAAAGGATAATCCACGAAAAAATATCAACTTTCCCGTGGGTGCTCACAATGAAGTTGACAGGCGCGCGGGCGATCCCTAACAGCGGCGCCTTCCGGTCGAGCGCCCATTGCGGCGGGCGACCAATGCATCAGTTCGACGGACCCATTCCATGATGAAGACCACGGCTTCATTGAAGCCCGCCGAGGTCGAGAAGAAGTGGATCGTGATCGATGCCGAGAACGCCGTTGTCGGCCGCCTCGCTTCGTTCATCGCCATGCGTCTTCGCGGCAAACACCGGCCCGATTACACCCCGCATGTGGACTGCGGCGACTTTGTCGTCGTCGTCAACGCCGACAAGGTGAAGTTCACAGGCCGCAAGCTCGACCAGAAGGTCTACTACCACCACACCGGTTTTCCAGGCGGCATCAAGGGCCGCACCGCCGGCAAGGTGCTGGGTGGCCGCTTCCCGGAGCGGATCCTGGAAAAGGCGGTCGAGCGCATGCTGCCCAAGGAAAGCCCCCTGGCGCGCAAGCAAATGACCCACCTGCGCATCTACAATTCGCCGGAGCACCCGCACGCAGCGCAGGCGCCTGAAACCATCGCGTTCGCCGGTTTGAACGCCAAGAACGTGCGGAGCGCCTGAGCATGAGCGAATCTCAAGGACTTCAGGCCCTGGCGGCCATCGCCACGCCCTCCGCCGATACGGTGGTGTATGAGCGCAAGGTGGACGCCCAAGGCCGTTCCTACGCCACCGGCAAGCGCAAAAACGCCATCGCGCGGGTCTGGATCAAGCCCGGCAAAGGCAAGATCACCATCAACGGCCGTGACCAAGAGGTCTATTTCGCCCGCCCAGTGCTGCGCATGATGATCGCCCAACCGCTGCAGGTCGCCGATCGCCTCGGCCAGTTCGACGTCGATGTGACAGTCGAAGGCTCAGGTCTGTCCGGCCAGGCTGGCGCAGTGCGCCACGGCATTTCCAAGGCGCTCACCTATTATGAGCCGGGCCTGCGCGCAGTGCTCAAGCCGCACGGTTTCCTGACCCGCGATTCGCGTGTCGTGGAGCGCAAGAAGTACGGCAAGGCCAAGGCTCGACGCAGCTTCCAGTTCTCGAAGCGCTAGGCGCGCAAGCATTCGTGTTTGCGGAAGGGCGCTTCGGGAAACCGGAGCGCCCTTTCTGCTATTGGGATCAGGATCATGGGTCACAAGATATTTATCGACGGCGAGGCCGGCACCACCGGGCTGCAAATTCGCCAGCGGCTTGCCGCACGGAAGGACTTGGAGTTGGTCTCCATTGAACCGGCCCGGCGTAAGGATCCGGCGGCGCGGGCGGAACTGCTAAACGCGGTCGACGTGGCGATCCTGTGCCTGCCCGACGAGGGGGCTAAGGAGGCGGTGAGCCTGATCACCAATCCCGCCGTGGCGGTGGTGGATCCCTCCACCGCCCACCGCACCGCGCCTGGCTGGGTATTCGGCTTTCCGGAGTGGAAGCCGGGTCATCGGGCCGCCATCGCCGCGTCGAAGCGGATCACCAACCCGGGGTGCTGGTCGACGGGCTTCATAGCGCTCGCCGCTCCCCTTGTGCGCGAGGGCCTGATCCCGGCGGAGTGGCCCCTGACCACCCACGGAATCTCCGGCTACTCCGGTGGCGGCCGGGGCCTGATCGAGGAATTCGAGCAACAGCCCGCGCCACAGGGAACGCAGGACGCCTGGCGGCCCTACGGGCTCAACCTGGCTCACAAGCACCTGCCGGAGATGCAGGCCTATGTGGGGTTGACGCATCCGCCGATCTTCTCGCCGTCCGTGGGACGATACGCCCAGGGGATGATCGTCGAAATCCCCCTGCCGCTCAGAGTTCTGCCGGGAAAGCCATCGTCGGCGGACCTGCGCACAGCCTTGACCAGAGCCTACGCCGGGGAACGCTTCGTCGAAGTGGCCGATGCCGGCGAATGCGGCGAGCTTCAGAAGGCGCGGGCCGGGGCCAGCGGCTATGTGGCGGCTCTGGATCCGGAGGCGCTGAACGGATCCAACCGCATGCGGCTGTTCGTGTTCGGCAACGACGACCGCGGCGAAGCGCGGCTGATCGCCCTGCTGGACAACCTCGGCAAGGGTGCGTCCGGGGCGGCCGTACAGAACCTCAATTTGGTGCTTGGGCTGGAGGAGGCTGCGGGGCTGTGAGCCGGTTATGCTGGCGGTGAAGCAGGCCGGGTTTGCATCCAAGATCAGGTGCGCGGCGTAATAGGCGCATGATCACCTCCAATGCCCTCCACCGTCGCCGCTTCCTTATGGGATCGGTGTTCGCGCTGGCCGCCGGTCCGGCACTCGCCGCGCCGGCCGATCCCTATGCCGCCTCGCCGTTTCGCAAGCTGACGCCGGCCCAATGGAAGGCGAAGCTCAGGCCGGAGTCCTTCGCCGTTCTGCGCGAGGCGGCCACCGAGCGGCCGGGGACAAGTCCGTTGCTGAACGAACACCGAAAGGGAGTCTTCGTCTGCGCCGGTTGCGGCCTGGCGTTGTTCGACGCCCGTTGGAAATTCGAGTCCGGCACCGGCTGGCCAAGTTTCTATACCGCCATCAAGGGCGCGCTCGGCAAGAAGTCCGACTTCGACATTGGATACGCCCGGACTGAATATCACTGCGCACAGTGCCTTGGACACCAAGGCCACGTCTTTGACGACGGGCCAAGACCGACGGGTCTGCGCTACTGCAACAACGGCGTGGCGTTGAGGTTCGTCCCGGCATAGGCGTCACGCGTCCGATTTCACCCGCACATAGTCCCCAGGCGCCTCGCCCAAAGCCGGGAAGACACCGGCCGCAGGATCGCGCGCGGGGACCTGACCGCCAGACTTCGGCTTCAACCATTGCATCCAGTGAGGCCACCAAGACCCAGGGTGCTCGGTGGCCGCGGCCTGCCACTCCACGAGAGTCGGCGGCAAGGCCTCATTCGTCCAGTGCTGGTATTTCCGGGCGTCCGGGTGGTTGATCACCCCGGCGATATGGCCAGACCCCGCCATCATGAAAGTGACCGGTCCGCCGAACAGACGCGCGCCCTTGTAGACCGAGCGCGCCGGTGAAATATGATCCTCCCGGGAGGACTGAGCATAGATCGGGATCTTCACCTTGCCCAGATCGAGATCGACACCTCCGATCTTGAGCTCCCCCTTCGCCAGAGCGTTGTCCCCATAGAACCGCCGCAAATAGGCCAGGTGCAGGGTCTTGGGCATCCGCGTCTGATCGGAATTCCAGAACAGCAGGTCGAAGGGTTTCGGCTCCTTGCCCATCAGATAGTTGTTCACGAAGAACGACCAGATCAGGTCATTGGCCCGCAACATGTTGAAGGTGTCGGCCATGGTCTTGCCCGACAGCACGCCGCCCCGGGCGTCCATCTCTTGCTCCAGATCATTGACCCAGTCCTCGTTGGAGAACAGCAGCAGGTCGCCGGCCTCGGTGAAATCCTGTTGGGCGGCGAAGAACGTCGCCGAGGCGATCCGCTTGTCGCCGATTGCCGCCATGTGGGCCAGGGTGACCGAGAGCAGGGTGCCGCCGATGCAGTAGCCCACGGCATTTACCCGATCGACGCCGCACTGGCGGGTGACCACTTCGGTGGCGGCGTAGACGCCGTCGACCATGTAGTCCTCGAAGGACTTGGCGGCCAGGCGGGCATCTGGATTGACCCAAGAGGTTACGAAGACCGTCATCCCTTGGCTGGCCAGCCAGCGGATCAGCGAATTTTCCGGGCGAAGGTCCATGATGTAGAACTTGTTGATCCAGGGCGGGAAGATTAGCAGCGGGATTTCGCAAACCGTCTCGGTGGACGGAGAGAATTGCAAAATTTCAATGAGTTCGTTGCGATATATCACCTTGCCGGGCGCGGTCGCCACATTGCGTCCGATCTCAAATTGATCCGGATCGGTCTGGGCGATGGACAGGGCGCCGCCGCCTCGGGCCAGGTCCTCGGCGAAATTTTCCACGCCGCGCACCAGGCTCTCGCCCTTGGTCGACATGATTTCGCGCAGAGCCGCAGGATTGGACGCCAGGAAGTTCGAGGGCGAGAAGGCGTCCGTGAGCATCTTCATGAAGAATTCAACCCGGCGCTTGGCCAATGGGTCGACGTTCTCCACCGAGGCGACCAGGCTGTTTAGCCAGTCCGAGGTCAGCAGATAGGACTGCTTGATGACATCGAAGACCGGGTTTTCGTCCCAGTCTGGATCCGTGAAGCGCTTGTCCCCTGTCGCCGGCCTGATCACCGGTGCGGGCTTGGCGCCGCCCATACGCTGGGTGGTCGCTTGCCAGAGTTCGAGATAGCGGGAGAACAGGTCCGCCTGGGCGCGCACCAGCCGGTCCGGCTGGGCGGCGAGGCGACCCAACACCTCGTTCAACGATGGCGCGACATGGAACGGATCAGGCGAAAGGGCGGCCGGACGATCAGCCTGACGAAGGGCCTGAGCCGCGATGGCGCCCTGGGCGGTCACGGCGGCCCGAGCCAGGTTGATGGAAAGTTTTTCCACCAGATCACGTTGTTCGGCCGACAGCATGTTCAAGGGCGATCTGATTTCCTCCCCATTGGAACTAACGCCTGACGAGGCGGTTTCAGGGGCGGCGCGCGGCGCTTCGGCAGGGTAAGCACCCTTTGCGTTCTTGTGCTTCTTACCCCTCTTGCCGGATTTTTTCCGGCCCTCCGGCGGTTCGACGGCGTGCTCGCTCATGCCAACGGCTCCTTGGGCGAAAGCTAGGCGCCCTTTCGTAAACTTCAATCATCGCATAAGAGCGACGCAAATGAACCGATGGCTTGATCTTGGGACGATGACGCGGCTTTCGAGGCTGGCCGCCTGCGCAGGCCTGTCCCTTGCCGCGGGCGGTTGCATAAGCATGCCCACGACCAATGCAAAAATTGACCCTGCTTCGCCGATCGCCGCCGCGGCGGCGAAGATGGAGGCAGCGCATAAGACGTTTCCGACTTTCGACGATATGCCGCCCGCACCGAAGGATGTCCGCGCGCCGGACGCTTTTGCCACCGCCGCCATTGATGCGCGAGACGCGGGCGCGCGCCTGGAACGGGAAACCGCTGACAACACCTGGACGCTCACCGGAACCGAACGTTTCGCAGCGAACGCCGAGAGGCAGGTCGGCGCTGATCCCGGCCCGGCGCGGCCCGAAGACACCGAAGCCTTCGCCCGCGCCCTGCGGGATCGAGCTACCCCGCCTCCGCCGCCCAGATAAAGCGTCGGCGGGGGCGCGAAAAATCCGAACCGGCTTGGCGGACTCCCGCGCGGAGTCTATCCATGCCCAGCATCAGCTCCCACATCGCCGCAGGGTTTGCGGCCCGAGCTTCACATGACCCCTGAGTTCCACCGTATCCGACGCCTTCCGCCGTACGTTTTCGAGGAAGTGAACCGCATCAAAGCGCGGCTTCGCGCCCAGGGCGTCGACATCATCGACTTCGGCATGGGCAACCCCGATATGCCGACCCCGAAGCACATCGTCGACAAATTGATCGAGACCGCGCGTGATCCCAAGGCGGGGCGCTATTCCGCCTCAAAGGGCATCGCAGGCCTGCGAAAGGCCATGGCGGGTTACTATAAGCGCCGTTTCGGCGTGACGCTGAATCCCGACACCGAGGTGATCTCGACGCTCGGATCGAAGGAGGGGTTTGCGAACCTCGCCCAGGCGCTAACCGCGCCGGGCGACGTGATCCTCTGCCCGAACCCGGCATATCCCATCCACGCCTACGGATTCATCATGGCAGGCGGCGTGATCCGCCATGTGCCAGCCCCGTCGCCAGAAGCCTACCTATCCGGCGTCAGTGCGGCCATGAGCCATTCAAGCCCGGCGCCCAGCGTGCTGATCCTGTCCTACCCTTCCAATCCCACCGCCCAGTGGGTGGACCTGGATTTCTACAAGGACGCCGTGGCGCTGGCGAAGAAGCACAACCTGCTGGTCCTGTCTGATATCGCCTATTCGGAGATCTACTTCGAGGACAACCCGCCGCCTTCGATCCTGCAGGTGGACGGCGCCCGCGACATCGCCGTCGAGGTGAACTCCCTGTCCAAGACCTACGCCATGGCCGGCTGGCGGGTCGGCATGGTGGTTGGCAACGAGCGGATGTGTTCAGCGCTCGCTCGGGTCAAATCCTACCTGGACTATGGGGCCTATACGCCAATCCAGGTGGCCGCGGCCGCGGCGCTCAATGGTCCGCAGGACTGCGTCGACGAGATTCGCGCCATCTACAAGTCGCGGCGCGACACTCTGGTGTCCTCGATGGCTCGCGCCGGCTGGGACATTCCTTCGCCGCCCGCCTCCATGTTCGCCTGGGCTCCGGTTCCAGAACAGTTCAAGGAAGCCGGATCGATGTTGTTCACCAAACTGCTGGTGGAGGAAGCCGGTGTCGCGGTGTCCGCGGGCGTCGCGTTCGGCGAATACGGCGAGGGCTATGTTCGAATCGGTTTGGTGGAGAATGAACAGCGCATCCGTCAGGCGGCCCGCAACGTGAAGCGGTTCCTGGCGCGCGCGCCGGAACTGTTGGCGCGCCACCATAACGCCTTGGCCGCCCAATGAGCCGGTCGCAGTGGCGCATCGGGATCGCTGGCCTTGGAAATGTCGGGGCGGGCGTTCTTAACTTCCTTTCGGAACGACCGGACTTCGCCCCGGCCGGAGCTCAGGCGGTGGTCACCGGGGTATCGGCGCGCTCGCGGTCGCGGCCGCGCCCCTTCGATATTTCCAACCTGACTTGGTTCGACGATCCGGTGGAATTGGCCAGATCACCGGACAACGACCTGTTCGTGGAATTGATCGGCGGGTCCGATGGGCCGGCCAAGGCGGCTGTCGAGGCGGCGCTGAAGGCCGGCAAGCCTGTGGTCACCGCCAATAAGGCCATGATCGCCGAACATGGCGCCGAACTCGCCGTTTTGGCCGAGGCCCAGGGCGTGCCGCTGTTGTTCGAAGCCGCAGTCATGGGCGGCACGCCGGCGGTGAAGATGCTGCGCGAGGCGATGGTTGGAGATGACGTGCGCTCGGTCGCCGGCATCCTGAACGGCACCTGCAACTACATTCTGACCGAGATGCAATCCACTGGCGCGGCCTTCGCCGACGTGCTGGCCGAAGCTCAGCGCCTTGGCTATGCCGAGGCCGATCCCACCATGGACGTCGGCGGTTTTGACGCGGCCCACAAAATTTCGATCCTTGCCGCACTAGCCTTCGGATGCGCCCCGAACTACGCCGCCGCCGAGGTGGAGGGTATCGACCAGATTGACCTGCTGGATATCCAGCTGGCCAAGGACCTGGGCTATCGCATCAAGCTGGTCGCCTCCGCCAGCCGTTCGGAAGATGGGGTGCTGGTGCGGGTGCATCCGTCGCTGACACCCATCGATCATCCGCTGGCTCAAACGGGTGGCGCGCTGAACGCCCTGTTCATTGAGGGAACCCGGATCGGCCGCATCTTCATTCAGGGGCCCGGCGCAGGTTCAGGTCCCACAGCGGCGGCGGTTTCGGCTGACATCGCCGACGTAATGACCGGCGCCGTGCGACCGGTGTTCCAGCGACCCGCCGCGGCGTTGCAGCCTTTCACGCCGGTCGACCCGTCCCGAAACCATGGCCGCGCCTACCTGCGGTTCATGGTCAAGGACGAGCCCGGCGTCATCGCTGCGGTCTCGGAAACCCTTGCCGAAGCCGGGGTCTCCATCGAAAGCTTCCTGCAGAAGCCGGTGCAGGACGCCGCCGGCGTTCCCATCGTGCTGACCACCCATTCCGTAGCTGAGTCAGTGCTTTCCGCCGCCATCGAGCGCATCGCGGGCCTCCCCGCCGTGATCGATCGTCCGCGGCTCTTGCGCATCGCGCGCGTTTGAGAATCCGGGGATGATGCCCCCGAAGGAGACCGAATAGATGAGTTCCGAAAACCTTGATCGCGGCCTGGTGCTCGACGCTGTCCGCGTCACCGAGATCGCCGCCATCGCCGCTTCGAAACTGGTGGGACGCGGGGACGAGAAGGCCGCCGACCAGGCCGCCGTCGACGCCATGCGCACCGCCCTGAATGACCTTGAGATCGATGGCGAGATCGTCATCGGCGAGGGTGAGCGCGATGAGGCGCCGATGCTGTACATCGGCGAAAAGGTCGGCAAGGGGCGGGGCCCCAAGATTGATATCGCCCTGGACCCCCTCGAAGGCACGACCCTCACCGCCAAGGCGATGGCCAATGCGCTGGCGGTCATGGCCTGGGCGCCCAAGGGCACCCTGCTGAATGCGCCAGACACCTACATGGACAAGATCGGATGCGGTCCCGGCTATCCTCCGGGAATCATCGACCTCGACGCTAGTCCGGCAGACAACGTCAGGGCGATGGCCAAGGCGAAAGGGGTCGACCCGACGGAAATCACCGTCTGCGTTCTCGACCGGCCGCGCCACGCCGACATCATGGCCAGCCTGCGTTCCGTCGGTGCGCGCATCCACCTGATCACGGACGGCGACGTCGCGGGCGTGATGAATACCGCGGATCCGGAAACTGGCATCGACCTTTATGTCGGCCAGGGCGGGGCGCCGGAAGGTGTGCTGGCCTGCGCGGCGTTGAAGTGTGTGGGCGGCCAGTTTCAGGGCCGTTTGGTGTTCCGCAACGCTGACGAAAAGGCTCGCGCGGCCCGGGTTGGCATCACCGACTTCGACAAGAAATACGATTTGCACGAGATGGTTCGCGCCGACGCCATATTCGCCGCCACCGGCGTCACCAGCGGCGCCCTGCTTGACGGCGTGCGCGTGGCGGATGGTTTCGTCCACACCCACACTCTGGTCATGAACTCCGCCACCCGCACCGTGCGTGAAGTGCGGATGAAGCGTCCGGTCTAGGGCCGGCGGCGCGGCGCGATGCCCGACGGTTCCGCACATGCAGGCTACCTGGGCGTCGCACGCTCCCTCAGCGGGCGGCGCTGGCGTGAGCGGGCGGCGGACGCGGACATTGTTCGTCGCCACCAGATGGCCCTGGGGCTTTCGGAACCGCTGGCCCGGGCGCTGGCCAGCCGGAACGTGTCGGAAGATGCCGGCGCCGACTACCTGAGACCGACCATGAAGGCGTCCTTCCCCGATCCGTCCAGTTTCCTGGATATGGACCGGGCCGCGGCCATTCTGATCAATGCGTTGACCGACGACCGGCCCATGGTGGTGTTCGCCGACTACGACGTCGACGGCGCTTCCAGCGCCGCCCAACTGGTCCGCTGGTTTCGCGCCATGGGCAAGAACCTGCCGATTTATGTGCCGGACCGGATGACCGAGGGTTATGGCCCTTCGCCGGCGGCCTTCCGGCGCCTGCGTAACGAGGGCGCTGAACTGGTGGTCACCGTCGATTGCGGCGCGGCGGCTTATGACGCCATAGCCTGCGCCGCCGAGATTGGCCTGGAAGTGGTGGTGATTGACCACCACCTGATGCGCGACGATCCGCCGGCATGCGCGGCCCTAGTCAACCCCAATCGGCCGGGCTGCAACTCCGGACAGGGAATGCTGGCGGCGGCCGGCGTGACCTTCGTGCTTCTGGCCGCCCTCAACCGCGAAGCGCGCAGGCGCGGCCTCTTCGCAGAGCGCTCAGAGCCGGACATTCGGCGCTGGCTCGACCTGGCGGCGCTAGGCGCAGTGTGCGACGTGACCGCGCTCACCGGATTTAATCGCGCGCTGACCGCCCAGGGCCTGAAAGTGATGTCGTCCTGGGCCAACCCCGGTCTGAAGTCGCTGATGGAGATCGCCAAGGCCAGCGGCGCGGCCACCACCTTTCACGCCGGTTTCATCCTGGGCCCGAGGATCAACGCCGGCGGTCGTATCGGTCGCTCTGACCTGGGTGCGCGGCTTTTGTCCACAGATGATCCCCAGGAAGCCCACAGCTTAGCCACAGAGTTGGATGCGCTGAACGCCTCGCGCAAACAGGTCGAACAGGCCGTGCAGGATGAGGCGGTGCGCCTCATTGACCACGCCAGCAACCAGGACGACGCTCCCCTGATCCTGGTCAGCGCCGACGACTGGCATCCCGGCGTGATCGGGATTGTGGCCGGCCGGCTCAGGGAACGCTATCGCAAGCCAGTCATAGTGGTGGGCGTTGACCGCGCGGCCAATGTTGGGAAGGGGTCCGGCCGCTCGCAGCCCGGTGTGAACCTTGGTCGCGCGGTTCAGGCGGCCTACGACGAAGGCTTGTTGCTGTCGGGTGGCGGTCACGCCATGGCCGCCGGCCTTTCGGTCCGGCCGGAGCTGCTGCCGGAACTACGGGAATTTCTTTGCGAGCATACAGCGGCCGAGAGTGCGACGGCCACTGCCGAGGACGCCTTGGACATTGACGCCTTGCTGACCACCGCCGGCGCCGATCGCGGTCTCTACGCCGAATTCCAGCAACTGGCGCCGTTTGGCCCGGGCAATGCGGAGCCTGTGTTCGCACTGGCCGACGTGCGTGTGGAACGGCCCATGGCGCTGCGGGGCGGCCATGTGCGGGTGACGCTAACCGATCGCTCAGGCGGAAAGCTCAAGGCGGTGGCCTGGCGCGCTGAAGACACCGCAGCCGGGCGCAGGCTTATGGCTGAGGGCGGGACAGTGCATGTTGCAGGCCGGCTTCGGCCTGACGACTGGCAGGGCCGCAACAGTGTCGAACTGGAGATCGACGACGTGGCGGACATGAGGCGCGAGGGATGAGCGCAAGGGTCGCCATTGGCGTCTGGTTGGCGCTGCTGCTGACTGGTCAGGCCGTCGCCGGGCCAAAGTCCGCCGGCCGGAACGACCGCGTTTGGTCAAGGGCGCAGGACTTGCGGGCAGACCAGCTCGAGCTGCTGCGATCTATCGTCAATATCGATTCCGGCACCGGTGACATCCAGGGCGCGTACGCTGTGATGGCCGTCCTATCGCCAAGGCTTACGGCGCTGGGCATGACGATCGAGATGAGCCCGGCCGAGGCGACCGGGCTTCCCGACAACCTCGTCGCGACCCTCAAGGGAACAGGCCGAAGTCGCATCCTGCTGATCGGCCATATCGACACCGTGTTTGAGCCGGGAACCGCCGCCGCCCGCCCATTCCGGGTCGAAGGCGGCCGCGCCTATGGCCCTGGCGTCATCGATGAGAAGGGCGGCGTGGTCGAGGCGGTCCTGGCCTTGCAAATTCTGCAAAACCTCAGGTTCCGGGATTTTGGCCGGATCACGCTGCTGCTTGAGACCAGCGAGGAGCGCGGGTCTCCGGGAACCCGCAAACTTATCGACCGGCTGGTCCGCGACCACGATGTGGAACTCAATCTCGAACCCGGCGATCCGCCGGACAGGCTGACGGTGTGGCGCAAGGGCAGCGCCACGTTCAACGTGGCGGTGAAGGGGCGGGCCTCACATGCCGGCGTGGCCCCGGAGGCGGGCCGCAACGCGGCTGTAGAGCTGATCCACCAATTGGGCGCGATCGAGGCCATGCCGACCTCCGGACCCGGACTGACGGTCAATCTCACGGTCCTAAAGGCAGGCGTGCGGCACAACATCATCCCCGAGGACGGACTGGCGCAGATCAATGTCCGAGTGCGCGACAAGGCGGACTTCGAACGCGTCGAGGCGGCCTTGCGCGCCCGCGCCCGTGCGCCGTCCATCCCCGATACGACCGTAACGGTCACTCGAGACGCTTCGTTTCCGCCCTTGCCCGATAATCCTGAGACTCAGGCCCTGGCGCAGCGCGCTATGGCGATCTACGCGGGCATCGAGCGAAACCTTGAGACCGGCGGCAACGGCGGCGCATCGGAATCGGCCTTGTCGCATGAGGCGGGAACGCCCGCCCTCGACGGACTCGGTCCCGTGGGCGGCGGCGCGCACACGGCCGGCGAATATCTCGAGCTCTCGACCCTGACGCCGAGGCTCTATCTGCTCACCAGGCTGATCATGTCCCTGGGGCGCGATCCGCCGCCCTAAGCCGTTGCACGCCTCGGTGAAGGCGGATATAGAGCCGCCCTCGCGCTGCGGTCCCTTCGTCTATCGGTTAGGACGCCAGGTTTTCAACCTGGAGAGAGGGGTTCGACTCCCCTAGGGACTGCCAAGCGAAATCCTCTCACATGCTGGCTGAACATTGACGCCTCTGCGGGGCTGCGCTCTACGGGCTGCAGAGGCGGGGTCCAAGATTTTGGCGGCCGTTGAGTTGGCGCGGACGGGGACGCGGCGTACAGATGGTCTTCAGTTCGATCATTTTCATCTTCTACTTCCTGCCGATTTTCCTGTTGGGCTACTACGTCAGCGGATGGCGGACAGGGGCGCTGCTGGTCGGCAGCGCCATGTTCTATGCTTGGGGGGAGGGAGCCTACCTCGCGCTACTGCTGACCCTCATCGGCTTGAATTATGCCGGATCGCAGTGGATATCGGCATCGGAGAATGAACAAGCCCGCACCCGCATTCTGGTTGGCTTCACGGCCCTTGATCTCGCGGTGCTGGGGTTCTTCAAATACGCGGGATTTTTGGCAGGGTCGCTGAATGCGATCCTGCCCGGCGATCCGTTGCCGATCGTCACGACGACCCTCCCGCTGGGCATATCCTTCTTCACATTCCAACTCATCAGCTACCTTGTCGACGTGCGCCGCCGCACCGTGCCGTTGGAACGGAATGTCGCGCGGTTCGCCACCTATATCCTGATGTTCCCACACCTGATCGCCGGGCCAATCGTGCGCTATGCAGACATTAGGGAGGAAATGCAGGGCGACCGGCGCCGAAGCGGCCGCACAGGTCTGGGCGTCCAGTATTTCATCGTAGGCCTTTGCCAAAAGGTCCTTGTGGCGAACCTGGTGGCCCCCCTCGCTGACCACGCCTTCGCCCTTAACCCCGGCGACCTAGGCATGGCGGCCGCATGGCTCGGCGCTTGGGCTTACACATTGCAAATCTATTTCGATTTCTGCGGCTATTCCAACATGGCCATCGGCCTGGCCTTCATGCTGGGCTTCACCTTCCCGAAGAATTTCGACTACCCCTACGTTTCGCAGTCGGTCACCGAGTTCTGGCGGCGCTGGCACATGAGCCTATCGTCCTGGTTCCGCGATTACGTCTACATTCCGTTGGGCGGAAATCGGCATGGCCAGGCCAGGACAATTCGAAACCTCCTGACAGTCTTCTTTCTGACTGGTCTGTGGCATGGGGCAGCCTGGCAGTTCATCGTCTGGGGCCTCTATCACGGCTTCTTCCTCATGCTTGAGCGGTTTGGGTTTAGCCGCATAGTCGCGAGCGCGCCGCGCGCGCTTCGCCATGCGTACTTGCTGCTTGTGGTCATGGTTGGCTGGGTGTTCTTCAGGGCGGAAAATCTGACGCAGGCCATGGACTTTCTCGGAAGCCTGTTCGGCCTCGCACCCTCATCGCCGGACGTCGCGCTGGCGATCCTGCTGGATTCTCAGGCTGTCGCGGCGCTTATCGCGGGCTCGGTGCTGGCGGTTCCGGTCCTGCCGTGGTTGCTGACGCGCCTGAGGACGCAATGCGCGGAAGAGAACGTCGCCGCAGTTCCGGATAGACTGGATACGCGAAGTGTTCACGTCTTGCCGATTCCGTTGATGGTGGCGGGGCTGGTCCTGAGTGTCGCCTATCTCGCGGGCTCGACGCTCAATCCATTCCTCTATTTCCGGTTCTAGGCTCATGATCGCGACCCGCAATCATTGGCGCATCCTTCTGGGCCTTGTCGTAGTCCTTGTTACGGCGGCGCATCTTGCGCCGCATTGGTTCACGCCGCCGCAATTGCAAGAGAACCGGGACCTCGCCGCGCGGCCTGCCTTTCCGACGACGCTTCGCGAACTGGTGGGTTACCGCGGCAAGGTGGACGAGTTCATCGCCGACCGGTTCCCGCCGCGACCGTATCTGCTCGCGGGCCTCAACCGCCTGCGTCTGGTGTTTGGTGTCAGCGGATCTTCGCGGGTGATCGTGGGACGGCAGGGCTATCTGTTCTTCGACGATGGATCTCACCTTGGCGCGGCCCGGGGCGATCCGACAATGAGTGGCGATGATGCAAAGCTCTGGCTGGAGGTATTGGCAGGGCGCACTCAGGCCCTAGGTGGCAAAGGCGCCCGCTACCTTGTCGTCATCGCGCCGACAAAGGAGATTATCTACTCGGCATTCGCTCCCAGATGGTTCGGTCGGCCAGGACCTGCACGCGCAACAGTTCGGTTTCCACCGTTGGCGCAGGCATCGGCCGTCGGCGATGTTCTCTATCTGCAGCCCGCGATCGCCAAGATGACGGCGCGCGACGTTGAGACATATGGCCGCAATGACACCCATTGGACGGGCTATGGCGCCTATGCCGGTTACCGGGCGATCATGGAAAAGCTCCGCGCGATGGGCGTCGGCGAGGGGCCGGAACCATTGTCATACTTTCAGGTCGTCGAGGCCGGACAGGGAAGTGGTCCTCGCGACCTTGCCGGCATGCTTGGGGTCGGTGACCTCGTGAAGGTGTCATACCCGCACATTGTGAACCCCAAGGCTGAGGCCGCCGTCAAACTCACCTTCTTGACCGAACGACGCGATCTGCACGGGACTGTCATCGTCGATACAGGCGCCAAAAGCGAGCCGGTTCTGCTGATGACGCGGGATTCCTTCAGCCAGGAACTGCTGCCTCTCCTCTATCCGCATTTCAGCCGCATCGTGCTCGCTCATAACGAGGAGGGGTTCTGGCGGCAGGATCTAATTGACCAATTCAAACCTGATTTGGTGATTCTCGAGACAATCGAACATGGATTGCCCCTGGCTTTGCGCGAGGGGCCTGCTCCGACCCTGGCGACGTCGCGGCGGATTGATTTGCTCCTGGCGGCAGCGCCGGGCATGTATCCGACTATTCAGCTGTTCACAGCCGCCAGTCCGCGTTTGCTTGGCCAGATGAACCTGGCGCAGACCGCGCAAAGCTGCCACGCCGATCAGGCGGCGGCTCGGTTCGAACCCGGCGCGAGCGTGCAGGTCGCCGGGTGGCTGCACGATCCCCAGGCCGCCCGCGGGCGTGATGGCTATGTCCGGCTGCGTGGAGCTGGATCGGACCTTGTCGCATCTATCCGCTTCGACCAGCAGCGCCCCGACGTGTCGCAAGCGCTCCATGCCCGGGGCGCGCTCAACAGCGGCTTTGCCGCTGACCTGGGAGCGCCTGGCCTCAAGTCGGGCCGCTATGAAGTCACGATCTACCGGCGAATCGGAGATCGGCTGTTTGAGTGCCCCGAGAAAGCCGCGCTGGAGGCGAACCCGAGTGGCTAGTTGGCGGTTAGCGTGAGTGGCGATGGCTGAAGCCACCGCACAGGCGTAATTTTCAGTTCCGAGCCAGCACATGTCACATTTGCGCATTGACGGCGGGCGGAGGTGCGAACACTGTTACAGTTGGCCTAAAATCGTACAGGCGGGGAGGCCGGGCCGAGGGGCATATGTCTGGTTATGAACTGGAAGGGGGCGATCCGCACATTGAGTCCGTGCGGATCAGCGGGCGCATCAAGTGGTTCGACACGGGTAAGGGGTATGGGTTCATCGTTCCCGATGATCCCGGCAAGACCGACCTGAAGGACGTGCTGTTGCATGTGACGTCACTACGTAACTCAGGCCGCGAAAGCGCGATTGAGGGGTCGGTGATCGTTTGCGACGTCATTCGCAGGCCGAAGGGCTGGCAGGTGTCGGAGGTGGTGGAGCTTGATGAGAGCGCTGCGCCGCCACCGACGGAACGCCGGCGCCCCGAGGGCGATGGCAATGGGCGCGACGGATTCCGGCGTGAGGGCTTCGATCGCGGGCAAGGGGGCGGACATGGGGGCGGATACGCCAACAACCGGCCTCAGCGCCGACCGCAGGCCGCCGCCAGAGGACCGCTGGAACGGGTGAAGGTGAAATGGTTCAACCGCTCCAAGGGTTACGGCTTCGTGGTCCGCGATGGTGAGCCGGGCGACATCTTCATCCATATCGAGACCCTGCGGCGCAGCGGGATCGAGGATTTGCAGCCGGGTGACGATGTGATGGTCCGCTTCGCCGAGGGGCCCAAGGGGCTGGTCGTTGCGGAAGTCGGCGCAATCGGGCAGGCGTAGGGTCTCAACTCTGACCCAACGTCCCGGAGTAATTTGGTGCTTTCAGCAAGTGTAACCCGACGAGGCCTGGTGGCCTTCGCCGCAGGCGCCGCCATCTTGGTGTTGGGTCCGGGTTGCGCGACCGCCCGGCCGCAGGCCTGCACGCCTCAGGCGGCCCTGCGCCTGGAGCCCCTGGAGATCGCGACATCCAGTGGCGTGGCGCGCTTCGCGGTCGAACTTGCCGATACGCCGAAGCGCCGCGAGATCGGCATGATGTGCCGAACCAGTGTCGCGCCTGACCGAGGCATGCTGTTTGATTTTGGCGCGCCCACAGACGTGGCCTTCTGGATGCGAAACACGCTGATACCGTTGGACATGGTGTTCATCGCCGCCAACGGCCGCGTCTATTCGATCGTTCGCAACGCTCAGCCCCAGACCGATACCCCACGGCCCTCCGGCGGGCCAATCCGCGGCGTGCTTGAAATTGCAGGCGGCCGCGCCGCCCAGTTGGGTATTCTGCCGGGCGATCGGGTCCGCCACAGGATCTTTCCGAAATGAGTGAAACGAGCACCCAGGCGCCTCCGGATGGCTACAAGCTGGCCGCCAACCGGGGGGCGTTCGCGGCGCACAACGGCCCCTTCTACTACCAGGAAAACGTGGGCGAGGGTGCGCGCCAGACCTTCTTCGCTGAGGAGCGACACACCAATGGCTATGGCATTGTCCATGGCGGCATGCTGTCGGCGTTCCTGGACGGGACGATGTCCCAGGCCGTTCGAAGGGCGACCGGCAAGAGCGGTGTGACGGTGCAGCTGTCGGTGAGCTACCTCTCCGCCGCACGGCCCGGCGCCTGGGCCTTCGCTGAGGCCAATGTGGTTCGCGCCACCAAGGATCTGGCCTTTCTTGAAGGGCGCGTTTGGGTGGGCGATCGCGACGTGGTGCGCGCCACAGCGGTGTTCAAACTCACCGATCACTGACCTTGGGCCAGGGTTCCGTTTGCAGCCGCGGGGAATCCCTTCTATGTCAGCGCCGTCCGCCGGTAACGGGGCGTAGCGCAGCCTGGTAGCGCATCTGCTTTGGGAGCAGAGGGTCGCAGGTTCAAATCCTGCCGCCCCGACCAGCGGGCGCCGCCGAAATGTTGGGAAGCAACCATGCTTGCGCGCATCTACCGTCCCGCCAAGACCGCCATGCAGTCGGGGAAGGCCAAGACCAAGGCGTGGGTGCTGGAATTCGAACCCACATCGGCCCGGCGCTCCGATCCGCTGATGGGTTGGACCCAGTCCAGCGACATGAATGGCCAAGTGCAACTTCACTTCGACGAAGCCGCCGACGCCGTGCGCTACGCCCAGGCCCACGGTATCGCCGCTCAGGTGATCGACGCCAAGCCGGTCAAACGCATCATAAAGGCCTATTCCGACAACTTCGCCTTCGGCCGCAAGGTTCCCTGGACGCATTGAGCGCCGGGGTATGGTCAGGCCAGCAATTCAACCGCCAGCCTAGTTGTACGGCCGCATTCGACATAGGGCGGCGAGGTGAAAACGGCGTTTGGGGGTAATACTCGACCCCGGGGTTCAATTTTTTGAGGATCAATCCCATGCACCTTGGAAACGACCGAAATTGACGTAGGTCTGCGAAGGAAACCCGTTTGGGTGGCGGCGACCGCAATCGCCAGCCGCTGGGTCGACATTGACAGCTTCTACGGCAACGGATTTGCCCAGGCCTACGGCGACTTCGCCCCCCGGCTATGAGCCGCTCAGTTCGGTCTCGCAGGGGGGAACGTTGCCCCCCTTTTCCTGGGCCGGAGTGCGGAGGGAGGCGCGAATTCGGGAAGTCCCGAACGTGATCCGCAGACTTCAATCTCCGCACCCCCCGGAGCTGGGCGCGGTCGGGTTTCGAGGCTTTCCAAAACCGCTCGGATTGTTTGGCGCAGCGAACCTGGAGTGCTAACAGAGACGGGAAATTCTGTTTTTGATTCTGACGGCTAAATCCTTCAATTGACCGACGAGAACACCACCACACCCGATGACGGGCGGCGCGGGGGCATTGCTCCTATCGCCATCGAGGACGAACTCAAAAAGTCGTACCTCGACTACGCCATGAGCGTGATCGTGAGCCGGGCCTTGCCTGATGTCCGCGACGGGCTGAAGCCGGTGCATCGGCGTATCCTCTATTCCATGAACGACCTCGGGATGACTCCGGAGCGTTCCTATTCCAAGTCGGCCCGGGTGGTGGGCGACGTGCTGGCCCGGCTGCATCCGCACGGGGACCAGTCGGTGTATGACGCCCTGGTGCGCATGGCCCAGCCATTTTCCATGGGCCTGCTGCTGGTGGACGGGCAGGGCAACTTCGGCTCGGTGGACGGCGATCCGCCGGCGCAGATGCGTTACACAGAGTGCCGGATGACCAAAGCGGCCACGGCGCTGCTGGCCGACCTGGAACTCGACACCGTCGACTTCAAGGACAATTACGACGGCAAGGAAAAGGAGCCGGTGGTCCTGCCGTCGCGGATCCCCAACCTCCTGGTGAACGGCGCGGGCGGCATCGCGGTGGGCATGGCCACCAACATCCCGCCGCACAATCTGGGTGAGATCGTCGACGCTTGCCTGGCGCTGATCGATGACCCTGACATCGCGCTGGACGCTCTGTTGGATATCGTGCCGGGCCCGGACTTCCCCACCGGCGGCGAGATCATCGGTCGAACCGGGGCCCGCGCCGCCCTAATGACCGGCCGCGGCTCGGTAGTGATGCGCGGCAAGGCGGCGATCGAGGAGATCCGTAAGGATCGTGAGGCGATCATCATCACCGCCATCCCCTATCAGGTGAACAAGGCCACCATGGTGGAGCGGATCGCCGAGCTGGTTCGCGAAAAGCGCATCGAAGGGATCTCCGACCTGCGCGACGAGAGCGACCGGCAGGGCATGCGGGTGGTGGTGGAGCTGAAACGCGACGCCTCGCCCGACGTGGTCCTGAACCAGCTCTATCGGTTCACGCCGCTGCAGACCTCGTTCGGGGTCAACATGCTGGCGCTCAACCGCGGCCGGCCCGAATTGATGGGCCTGCGCGAAATGTTGCGGTGTTTCATCGACTTCCGAGAGGAAGTGGTGGTCCGCCGCACTCGCTTCGAACTCAGCAAGGCGCGCGATCGGGGCCATGTGCTGGTGGGTCTGGCCATCGCGGTGGTGAACATCGACGAGGTGATCCACATCATCCGCTCGTCGAAGGACCCGGCTGAGGCACGCGAGCGCCTGGTGGCCCGCGACTGGCCCTGCGGCGACATGATGCCGCTGATCGAGCTGATCGCCGACCCGCGCACGGTGCTGGTTGACGGCGACCGGGTGCGGCTGACCGACGACCAGGCCCGGGCGATCCTGGCGCTGACCCTGTCGCGCCTCACCGGACTGGGCCGGGAGGAGATTTTCGACGAGGCCCGCACGCTGGCCGACACCATCAAAGGTCACCTGGAGATCCTGTCTTCGCGCGAAAACATCAT
This sequence comes from Caulobacteraceae bacterium, assembly GCA_947475415.1. GTDB lineage: Bacteria > Pseudomonadota > Alphaproteobacteria > Caulobacterales > Caulobacteraceae > Phenylobacterium. The sequence continues at coordinate 69,915 of CANJLH010000008.1, read as the reverse complement.
GGCCATCGTGCGCAGTGAATTGACAGATGTGCGCGCGGCCTTCGCCGTGCCCCGCCGCAGCGAGATCGTCGATGGCGACGCCGATGTTGAGGACGAGGACCTGATCGCCCGCGAGGACATGGTGATCACCGTCACCCACTCGGGCTATGTGAAGCGCACCGCGCTCAACACCTATCGGACCCAGCATCGGGGCGGCAAGGGCCGTTCAGGCATGTCCACCAAGGACGAGGATGCGGTCACCCGGGTGTTTTCCGCCAACACCCATACTCCGGTCCTGTTCTTCTCCTCCGGCGGCAAGGTCTATAAGCTCAAGGTGTGGCGCCTGCCGGTGGGCACGCCGACGTCGCGGGGCAAGGCGTTCGTCAACCTGCTACCCATTGAGCCCGGCGAGAGTATCACCACCATCCTGCCACTGCCGGAAGACGAGGCGAGCTGGGATCAGTTCGACGTCATGTTCGCCACCCGCTCAGGCAATGTGCGGCGCAACAAGCTGTCAGATTTCGCGCAGATCAATCGCGCCGGCAAGATCGCGATGAAACTGGATGAAGGCGACTCCATCATCGGCGTCGGTCTGTGCAACGCCCAGCAGAACGACATCCTCTTGACCACATCGTCGGGTCGGGCGATCCGCTTCGCCACCGAGGAGGTGCGGGTGTTCGCGGGCCGCGAGTCCACGGGCGTGCGCGGCGTGCGGCTGGCGGACAACAACACCGTCATTTCCATGGCCATCCTGCGCTCGGTCGACGCCACGCCGGCGGAGCGTGCGGCCTATGTGAAACATTCCAACGCCATGCGTAGGGCGGTGAGTGGCGAGGACGAGCTCGAGGACGCTGTCCCGGACGATGAGGACGAGGCCGAGGACGAAACCTCCCTCACGCCGGAACGCATCGCCGAACTGGGCGCGGCGGAGGAGTTCATCCTCACGGTCTCCACCGAAGGGTTTGGCAAGCGAACCTCTGCCTATGAGTTCCGCCGCACAGGCCGCGGTGGGCAGGGGCTGTTGGCCCAGGATCTGACCCGCAAGGGCGGTCGTCTGGCCGCAGCCTTCCCGGTGGACGATTTCGACCAGATCCTGCTGGTCACCGACCAGGGGCAGCTTATCCGCACGCCGGTGAGCCAGGTGCGGATTGTGGGCCGCAACACCTCCGGGGTGACAATCTTCCGCACCGCGCCCGAGGAGCATGTGGTGGGTGTCGAACGGCTGGCGGATACTGGCGAGGAAGAAGGCGAAGACGGCGAGGCGGCGCCCGCAAGCGAAGAATAGGCTTGCCTAATCGGCGGACCACGGCGAAAGGCGGAGCGTTACAGTTGGGGGGAGCTTCCGCATGCCGCGTGTAGGCGTCTATCCGGGAACGTTTGATCCCTTCACCAATGGCCACACCGACATCATCGGTAGGGCTGTGAAGCTGTTGGACAGACTGGTCATCGGCGTCGCGCGCAACGACTCCAAAGGCCCGATGTTCTCATTCGACGAACGCGTGGCGATCGTGCGCGAGGAGGTCGACCTGGTGCGGGGGTCCACACAGGTGGATGTGGTTCCCTTCGAGGGCCTGCTGGTCCACTTCGCCCGCGACATGGGCGCGGACGTCATCGTGCGCGGATTGCGCTCGGTTCAGGACTTCGAATACGAATATCAGATGACCGCCATGAACCACGAGATGGCGCCGGACATCGACACCATCTTCCTGTTCGCTGATCCGCGCCACCAGGCGGTATCGTCAAGCCTGGTTAAGGTGATCGCCTCCATGGGGGGCGACGCTTCGAAATTCGTCAGTCCGCGCGTGCTTTCGCGCCTGACCGTCAAGGTCGGCAAGGGCTGAAGGCGCCTGGCCTGTTGACCATCGCGATGGGCGGCGGCATGCGTTGGCCTGGGCGGGCAAGGGAAGAAGTTGACGGACGCCGCATGACCAGAACCGCCCTCGTACTTGCGCTCGCCCTGGGTGCGGCTTCCAGTGGGATCGCCGCCCCCGCCGCCAAGGGGGGCGGCAAGGTCGCCCCTGCGCCAGCATCCCCCGCCAAGCCCATCGGCCCTGCCGCCGCCGACTGGCGCATGCCCGATCCTGAGAATGTGCTGGTGATCGACTCCAACAAGGGTCGCATCATTTTGGAAATGGTCCCCGAAGTGGCTCCGGCCCACGTGACCCGGGTGCGCGAACTGACCCGCGAGAAGCTTTATGATGGGCGAACGTTTTTCCGGGTGATCGACAATTTCATGGCTCAGACGGGCGATCCGCTGAACACCGGCGCTGGTGGCTCCACCAAGCCGGACCTGACGCGGGAATTCACGTTTCGGCGCGGCGCAGATGGACCCTGGACGCCGGTGGCGGACCAGGGCGTGGCGGAGATCGGTTTCATCAAGTCGCTGCCGGTGATGAGCCAGTCGTCAATGCTGATGGCCATGACCGCCGACAGCAAGGTTTCCGCCTGGCCGCTGTATTGCGCCGGCGTGGCGGGTATGGCGCGTGGCCAGGGCGAGGATTCCGCCAACAGTCAGTTCTTCCTGATGCGTGCCGGTTATCCGTCGCTGGAGAAACGCTACACCGCCTGGGGGCGAGTGATCTTTGGTCTTGAGAACGTGCGGTCGATAAAGACGGGCGAGCCGGTGGCCGAGCCGCAAGATCGGATGGACAAAGTCCGCGTTCTGGCCGACATCCCCGAAAAGGAGCGGCCGCAAGTCCGTGTGATCGATCCCAAGAGTGCGTGGTTCAAAGCCGAAATCGAACGGGTGCGGGCGTCGAAGGGCGCCGACTTCACCGCGTGCGACGTGAAAATTCCTGCAGAGGTGAAGTAATGAGCGACCTGGAAAACACCCTGATCCTGACCCTGGACACCGGCGCGGTGACCATTCGGCTGCGCCCGGATCTGGCGCCCGGCCATGTGGGCCGCATCAAGGAGCTGGCTCGGGAAGGATTTTACGATGGGGTGGTGTTCCACCGGGTCATCGCGGGCTTCATGGCCCAGGGTGGCGACCCCACCGGCACCGGCATGGGCGGATCGGACAAACCCAATCTGCCGGCGGAATTCTCCCGCGAACCGCATGTGCGCGGAGTCTGCTCGATGGCGCGTAGCTCCAGTCCCAATTCCGCCAATAGCCAGTTCTTCATCTGCTTCGAAAACGCCAACTTCCTTGACGGCCAATACACCGTGTGGGGCGAGGTGACCGAGGGCATGGAGAATGTCGACGCCCTGCCCAAAGGCGAGCCGCCGCGCCAGCCTGGCAAGATCGTCACGGCGAAGGTGGCGGCCGACGCGTGACGCCGCCTATCGCGGAATCAGCGCCAGCCTGACCACCACTGGGTAGTGGTCTGAGCCCAACTTCGGGCCGCGCTTTACGCTGACCGTGCGCCAGTCACCGCCCGCATACACGTGGTCGATGGCCATGAAGGGCATGGGCGTGCGGATGCGGAAGCGAGTGAACCGCGCCGCGGGCCAGGAAAAAAGAGCCCGAGTGCGGCGCTCCAGGCCGAACAGGGCGTCCTCACGACGGCGAGAGAACGACCAGGGGGTGGAGTTGAAATCACCGGCTAGAATCAGGCGGCGGTGATCCAGGCGTGCAATGGAGCCGGCCAGTTGGAGACCCTGGCGCTTTTGGACATCGTCATCCGTGGGCCAGGTGTAGTGGACGCCGATCACGGTGAAGCCACCGTCCGCAGGTGCGAAAGTGGCCCGCGCCCTGGGCAGGCCCGGCCAGGGTTCTGGCAAGGGGGGTGGGGCTGTGAAGATCGGCGGTGCGCGGGAGAAGATCATCACCGAGCAGCGACGGCAGGACGCGTGATAGGCGCGCCGCGCGAGGATCGCTTCGCGGATCGCCACGGTGGCCTCCTCTATGACGACGATGCCGGCGTTCTGATCGGCGATCCATTGGGCGGTCCGGTCAATTTCGTCGTTGCGGCCCCAGGTGTTGAACTGGATGAGCTTGATCTGGTGCGGCGCGTCGGCGGCGATGCGGGGAGACAGCGGCCGACGCAGTTCCGGCAGGATAAGAGAGCCCGCGGCGATCACGCCGACCAGGGCCGGTACGCCGATCGCGAACTTCACTTTCCGACTGTGGATGAACAGGGCGAAAAATAGGGGCAGGGCGCTGGCGCCGAGCCACAAGGGCGCGAAATGGGTAAGTATATCCAGGCGCAGATCAGTCTTTCCGCCATGGGCCGCGACGCTGACCGCGGCGGCGCCCAGCGCCAGCCAGAACAGGGCGAAGGCGCATGCAGCGGCGAGGAATCGGCGCAGGGCGGACATAAGCGCGCCGATAGCACAGCACCACGCTTGACGGCGCGTTCCATGCGGCGTTTGAGGCGGGCCGCATGCAGCTATCCGATTTTGACTTCGACCTGCCGGCAGACCGCATCGCCTTGCGACCCGCGAAGCCGCGAGATTCCGCCCGGTTGATGCTCGTTGCGCCCGGGGCGGCCACTGAGGACTGGCGGGTAAGCGATTTGCCGGCTTTGCTTCGGGTGGGCGACCTGCTGGTCCTCAACGACACGAAGGTGATCCCGGCGCGGCTAAAAGGACGCAGGCTGCGAGTGGGTTCGGACGTGGCGGTAGAGGCGACCCTGCATCGCCGCCTCAGTCCCCACACCTGGACTGCTTTCATGAAGCCCGGCAAACGCCTGGCCGTGGGCGACCGGGTGGCTTTTGGATCAACGGTGGATCGGGCCTGCCTTGCCGGAGCGCTGGACGCGGTGATCCGGGAAAAAGGAGAGGGCGGGGAAGTCACACTAGCCTTCGACCTGGCCGGGCCGGACCTGGATGCAGCGATCGCCGAGCGCGGGGCGATGCCGCTGCCGCCCTATATCGCCGCGCGGCGCGCTGAGGACGTCCAGGATCAGGCCGATTACCAGACCATCTACGCCCGCGAACCTGGTTCCGTGGCGGCGCCTACGGCGGGGTTGCATTTCACGGACGATCTGATGGTTCGCCTGGGATCGGCCGGGGTCGGCATTGCGCGGGTGACGCTGCACGTAGGCGCAGGCACCTTCCTGCCGGTGAAGACCGAGGATTTGGGCCAGCATCGGATGCACCCGGAGTTCGGAGAGGTGTCCGCCGAGGCCGCGGCGGCGGTGAACGCGACGCGCGCGGCTGGCGGGCGGGTCGTCTGCGTCGGCACGACGTCCCTGCGGCTGCTGGAATCGGCGGTCGATGACGCGGGGGCCGTACGGGCCTTCGCTGGTGAGACGGCGATTTTCATCACGCCGGGTTACCGGTTTCGAGCCGTGGACGGCCTGATGACCAACTTCCACCTGCCGAAATCGACGCTGTTCATGCTGGTCAGCGCCTTCGCGGGACTGAAGGCCATGCGCGCCGCCTACGCCGAGGCGGTGGCGCGGGGGTACCGGTTCTATTCCTATGGTGACGCCAACCTGTTGTGGAGAGCCTGATGGGGGCGTTTGACTTCACCCTCGGCGCGGTCGATGGCGCCGCGCGCACGGGCGTTCTGTCCACCGGGCGCGGCGATATCCGCACACCGGCCTTCATGCCGGTGGGCACGGCGGCGACCGTAAAGGCGCTGACCACCGATCAGGTGGTCCAGGCCGGGTCGGATGTGATTCTCGGCAACACCTATCACCTGATGCTGCGACCGACGGCGGAGCGGGTGGCGCGGCTGGGAGGCCTGCACCGGTTCATGGGGTGGACCGGCCCGATTCTCACCGATTCCGGCGGCTTCCAGGTGATGAGCCTGTCGAAGATCGCCAAGGTGAGCGAGGACGGTGTGACCTTCCAGAGCCATATCGACGGCTCGCGCCACGCCTTGTCGCCAGAGCGGTCGATAGAGATCCAGGCCGATCTGTTGGGATCGGACATCGTCATGCAGCTTGACGAGTGCGTGGCCTGGCCGGCGGAGCCGGCGCGGGCGACGGAAGCGCTCAGGCTCTCGGCCCGGTGGGGTGCGCGTTGCAAGGCGGCGTTTGGGAATCGGGACCGCCAGGCGTTGTTCGGCATTCAGCAAGGCTCGACCTTCGAGGCGCTGCGCCGTGAATCGGCGGAGCGGCTGGTCGAGATCGGATTCGACGGATATGCCATCGGCGGTCTGGCTGTGGGCGAAGGCCATGAGGCCATGTGCGAAGTGCTGGACTATGCGCCCGATCTGCTCCCGGCGGAGCGGCCACGCTACCTGATGGGCGTGGGCAAGCCGATCGACCTGGTGGAGGCGGTGGCGCGCGGGGTCGACATGTTCGACTGCGTGTTGCCGACGAGGTCAGGCCGGCATGGCCAGGCCTGGACCTGGGAAGGCGCGATCAATCTCAAGGCTGCGGCCTACGCGGACGATGAGGCGCCGCTCGACGAAACCAGCTCTTGCCCAGCCAGTCGGGACTACTCAAAGGCCTACCTGCATCACCTTGTGAAGTCAGGTGAAATTCTGGGTCAGGTGTTGTTGTCATGGCACAATATCGCCTACTATCAGACGCTGATGGCGGCCATGCGGACCGCCATCATGGAAGGCGGATTTGCGACCTTTCGCGCTGAGTTCAGGGCCCGTCAGCGACCGCGGTAGCCGGGCCCTCCAGGTGGTGTCGCGGCGGGCGTTCCAGCCAGAACATGCGACGGAGTGGCCGGGGGCATGCAGCCTCGAGCCTCGCCAAGACCCTTGAGGTAGGCGCGGCGGACATTGCCCGCCAGGATCGCGGCCTGGACGAAGTTGTCATGCCGCTCCGCGCCGGACAGTTTGCGCACAAAGCCATGGAAAGGAATCACATCGGAGGCGAGGCCCGCGACCGCGCCCATGGCGACGGCGCGCCCCTTTTCGGATTTGTCCGCATCCTCTGGCGGCACGTCGAGGTCAGGGCCCAAGGCCTCGTCCAGGGGGGACACCATGGCGGCGATCTGGGCGCAATTGGGCCGCCTGCCAGGACGGCCGTATGGATCCGCCATGGCCTCCAGCAGCACCGGCGGGACCTTTGTTCTGAGCACATTGACGTCGCGCAGCGGGGCTGACACCGCACCTGTGATGCCGCTTTCGTTTGCATCCTTGGTGGTCTGCACCCTTTGGGGGTCATCGGCGAGTGCGGCGCCGGCGATCATGGTGGCGGCGGCGGCGATGATAGCGAGGCGCATGATCAATCCGTTCTCCGAGTCTGGATGAATGCATAGCTTAGATCACGCGGCCTTGCGTGGCCAAGGGGCGCCGCATATGGTCCGCGCCGCTTCGCCGGCGCCCAAACGCCGGCCTGTTGGGCCGGTAGCTCAGTGGTAGAGCATCCGACTTTTAATCGGATGGTCGTGGGTTCGACTCCCACCCGGCCTACCAACATGTGCGCCGCCGCCCCGAATTGTTTGGGAGAACGCTGTAAATTTTAGGGCTTGAGGCGACGCAATCAAATGGTTAACAAACGACCGGCGCGCGCATAGCGGCCTGGCTCCACATTGGAGTGTGATTGGGGTCTGGGGACGCCAGAATGGTCCTTATCCGTCACAGCGTCACTTTCGCCTATCGTGGGCGACTCTATGCGGGCGTTTGGCACGTCATCGATGGCGACCTTCACCTGGAGAGCCCCTATGGGTGCCGTACTGTCGAACTGGACGGCGCGGAGGCGCGGGCCGCGGTGCTTGCCGCTATAATGTTCAAGGCGATGGTGCGCGCATGGTGCGGCCCGGCCGTCGAGGACTTCCATCCGCAGGCCTGAACCGTTCAGCCGTGACCGCTAAGAGTTTTTGCGACCACTGGAGCCAACCGCTCGGCGATGAGCCGCGCGCCGTCGGCGTTGGGGTGGAGGCCATCCTTCTGAACTAGGCGGGGGTCGCGCGCGACACCGGCGAGCAGGTCAGGGTAGAGGATCGCGCCACGCCTTCGCGCCACAGCGGGAAATACCGCCTGAAAATCACGGGCGTAAGTCAAGCCGATCACACCCGGCGCCTTGAGGCCCGCCAGCAACACCTTGATGTGGCGCATTTGCAGGCGCTCGACGATCCGTTCGAGATTCACCTGGGTCCTCCGAGGATCGATGCCCTGCAGCAAGTCGTTACCGCCCAGGGCTACGATGCACAGGTCGGTGTCGGCCAACACGCTGAAGTCGACGCGTGCCAGTCCGCCGGCGGTTGTGTCGCCTGAAACGCCGGCTCCGCGCACGATGACGCTGAGACCTCGTCGGCGCAGGGTGGTCTCCAGTTGAACCGGCAGCGCCTGGGCGCGGGGCAGGCCATAGCCAGCGGTGATGGAATCCCCCAGCATGGTGATGACACGAACTGACGCGGCCTGGGCGGCCATGGGCATGGCCGCGAGGCCGGCCAGGAAGACGGCGCGGCGGCTGGGCCGAGTGGTTGGTGCGTTCGACATGGATAGAACCTATCTAAGGTCTCCAAGCCCTGGCTCAATCCCCGGATCAAAAACGTGTATGACGCCTCTGCGACCACCATGTCGCTCGCCCTGGACGCGGTTACCCTGACGCTGCCGTCCGCCGCCGGTCCGGTGGAGATTTTGCGCGGTGTGGATTTTCGGGTCGCCGCCGGCGAGCGAGTGGCTGTGACCGGTCCCTCTGGCTCAGGAAAGTCGTCGCTGATATCGGTGGCTGCGGGTCTGGAGCGGCAAACCTCGGGACAGGTGCGGCTGCTTGGTCAGGATCTGACGGCGCTGGATGAGGATGGTCGCGCACGGCTGCGAAGGGGGCGGGTCTCGCTGGTGTTCCAATCCTTCCACCTGCTACCCAATATGACCGCCCAGGAAAATGTGGCCGCACCGCTGGAAATCGCGGGACGAGCCGAAGCGCAGGCGCAGGCGCGGGCGTGGCTGGACAGAGTCGGCCTGTCAGCGCGCCAAAGGCACTATCCGCACCAGCTGTCGGGGGGCGAGCAGCAGCGGGTGGCGCTGGCCCGGGCGCTGGCGCCGCGTCCGATGTTGTTGTTCGCTGACGAACCCACGGGCAATCTGGACGCAGCCAACGCAGACCATGTCGCGGCGTTGATGTTCGACCTGGTGCGCGAGGCCGGAACGGCGCTGGTGATGGTGACTCACGATGAGGGCCTGGCCGAACAGGCGGATCGACGCGTGGTCATGCGTGATGGCCGCATTTTGGAGCCGGCGTGAATCCCCTGTCGCTGAGATTTGCGGTGCGGGAACTGCGTGGCGGGGTGAGGGGGTTCCGCGTTTTCCTGGCCTGCCTGGCGCTGGGTGTTGCGGCCATTGCCGCAGCGGGATCGACCGCCGAGGCGTTCCGGCGGGGTTTGGCGGAAAACTCCGGCGAAATCCTGGGCGGCGACCTGTCGGTGTCCGTGGAGCAGCGGCGGTTCACGGCGGCGGAACGTGCGGCTGTGGAAGGGATGGGGCGCACGGCATGGTCGGCGGCGTCGCGGGCGATGGCCGAGGCGCCTTCAGGTGAGCGGCGGTTGGTCCAGTTGCGGGGGGTGAGTGAGAACTACCCATTGGCAGGTAAAGTCGAACTTGCCGGCGGTGGGTCGCTTGAGGCCGCGCTGGAGCCAATCGACGGCGTGGCGGGAGCCGTGGTGGAGGCTGCGCTGCTAGATCGGCTGAGGTTGAAACTCGGCGACCGGTTCCTGGCTGGGGAGGTTCCGCTTGTGGCGCGGGCCGTGCTGCTGGGCGAGCCCGACCGACTCTCCCGCGGGTTTGCGCTGGGGCCGCGGGTGATCACCCGCATGGAGACATTGGAAGCAAGCGGGCTCTTGGCTCCGGGGCTGCCGTTCGGAGAGACCGCACGGGTAGCGCTGCCGGCCGGCATGTCGCCAAAGACCGCAGCGGCGACACTGACCAGGGCGCTGCCTGGGCGCGATTTCCGGATCCGGACCCGTGACGATGCCGCGCCAGGGATCGGCCGGATGATCGATCAACTGGAATATTTCCTGGGCTTCATCGGCCTGGCCTCGCTGGTGGCCGGGGGGCTCGGCGTGTTCGGTGCGGTCTCGGCCTATCTGGAGGGGCGCAAGCCGGTGATCGCCACTCTGAAGGCGCTGGGCGCATCGGGCGGTTTGGTGCGCAATATCTATCTGATCCAAGTGGGCGCGCTGGCGCTGCTTGGCGTGGGCATTGGCCTGATGATCGGGACCGCGGCGCCCTTTGTGCTTGGCGGGCTGATCGGAGACGACTTGCCGGTTCCGGCGCTTTTCGCGGTTTATCCGCAGCCGTTGATCAGGGCTGGGGTGTTCGGACTATTGTCGGCGGCAGCCTTTTCCCTGGCGCCGCTGGGCCGGGCGCGGGCGACGTCACCCGCCAGTCTGTTGCGTCGCGACTTCGACGCCGGTCTGAAGCTCGGGCCGGAAACTTTCGGGGCCGGCCTGGCCGGCGCCGCGCTGGCGGGTCTGGCATTGATCTCCGCGCCGACGCCCATGGCCGCCGCCATCATGATCGCCGGAGTAGCGGTGGCGTTCGCGTTGCTATGGGCGCTTGGGGTGGCGACTGCGGCCCTTGCAGGCCGCGTGAGAATCCACGCGAAAGGCGCTGTCAGGCTGGGGCTCGCCAATTTGGCCGGACCGCGATCAGCGGCGCGAACCGCAGCGCCGGCGATCGGCCTTGGCGTGGCGCTGCTGGCGGCGGTGGTGTTGATCCAGTCGAGCCTGCTGCGGCAGATCTCCGAAGTCGCGCCGAAGACCGCGCCAGCGCTGGTGTTCACCGAGATTCCGGGCGATCGAGCTGCGGCCTTCGACGCTGCGGTCGCCGCCGCGTTCGCGCATGCGTTGACCGGCGAGGACTATCTGCGCATGCCGCTGGTGAGCGGGCGTATCGTGGCGGTGCGCGGGACTGCGCCGGACAAGTCGAGAATTGCGGCTTCCGAGCGCTGGGCCTTCGATAACGACATTCAGATTTCCACCCTCGACGCCGCGCCCCGCGACGCCCGCATTGTCGCCGGGCGTTGGTGGCCGGCCGGCTACCGGGGTCCGCCACTGTTGGCCCTGGAAGCGAACGTGGCCCATGGCGCGGGACTGAAGGTTGGTGACTTGGTCGGGCTGAACGTGCTGGGCCGGGATATCGAGGCGCGGCTGGCGGTGGTCCGCAAGGTGGATTTCGGCGGATTCGGCTCCAACTTCGCCGTGATTCTGAATCCATCGGCGTTTGAGGGGGCGGTTTTGCGCCAGGTTGCGATCGCCAAGGCGACAGGCGCTGAGGAGCGGGCGCTGAGTCGCGCGCTGGGTCGCGATTTCCCGGAGGTATCGGTGATTTCGGTGCGCGAGCAACTGGCGGCGGCGACAGATCTCTTCGATCGGCTGGGGCTGGCGATCCGTGGCGCTGCGGCCGTGGCGGCGCTGGCCGGTCTGCTGGTGTTGGCCGGCGCCATCGCTGCGCGCGCCCAGGCCCGCAACCGCGAGGCCGCCGTGCTTAAGGTCCTGGGAGCGTCGCGGGCGCAGATTCTCGGCGCCTATGTCCTGGAATATGGCGCAGTCGGCTTGATCGCGGGCATGGCCGGAGTGGCGCTGGGCTATGCGGCGGCCTGGCCGGTGGTGGTGCGGGTGTTCGAGGCTCAATGGAGCGTCGACTGGGGCGGCGTATTGGCCTTGGCGGGAGGCGCGACCGGGCTGGCGGCGACCGGGGGCGTGCTGGCGGCGCTGCAAGCTCTGTCGCGGCGGCCTGCGCCGGCGCTCCGCGCGGATTAGACGGGCGTGTTCTGCGAGTGACACCACGGGGCGAGCCGGTTAGAGACCTCAGTCGGGGGCGCAGGGAATCGATAGGCGTGGGACGTTTCATCGTCGCAATCGCCGCCGCGGCGGTCCTATGCGCGTATTGCGCAGGCGCGCTAGCCGCGACGCCGCGCGCGGTGGTCCAGGGCGATCTGCCGGCGGATTTGAAAGCCGAAATCGTTCAGGCGATTGGCGATACTGACCGGCCAATACCCAATCGCTTCGAGGCGCGTCGGCGAGCTTATGCGGCCGCGGAAGCGGCGATCGCCGTGCTGCGAGCTGAAGGATACTATGCCTATTCGGTCGAACCCGACGTTGGGGACGGTGATACCCCCGCATCCATCGTGCAGGTGAAACCGGGACCGCGCTTTAACCTGCGTGACGCACGCGTCACCTGGCGGGGCGAACCACCGGTGCTGCCGACCCAAGCGGCGGCGCGCGACGCTATTGGCCTGAAGGACGGGACGCCAGGTCGCGCCGCCGACGTGCTTGCGGCCGAGGGGCGCGTCGTGGCGACGGTCCAGAAGCACGGCTACGCCGATGTCGCCGCCGAGCCAAGGGAGGTGGTGGTTGACCACGCCGACGAGTCCATCAGCCCGGAATTTCGCATCGCGGCGGGGCGCCTGGTGCGACTGGGAGCGATTGACCTGGTCCAGGCGACACGTACATCGCGCGCCTGGGTCCAGAGGCTGGCGACCTGGGGACCCGGCGAAGTCTATGACCCGGATGACGTGGCGGAGATAGAGCGGCGTCTGCTCGAAACGAGTGTCTATGACAGCGTCGCGGTGGCGCTAGCGCCGCCGGAACAGACCACCGAGGGGGGACTTCGGCCGGTGGTGATCAGTCTCGCCGACCGAAAGCCGCGCACGATCGAGGTCGGCGCGAGTTGGGGCACCACCGAGGGTTATGGCTTCGACGCCCGATGGACGCGCTACAATATCTTGCATCGCGCCGACACACTGTCGATTTTCGCGCGCCTGTCCGAGCTGGATAGCCGCGTCGATGGGGAAATTAGGCTGCCGCACTGGCTGCGACCGCGGCAGACGCTTCGTTTTGGCGCGGCGGCGTACCGTGTCCGCACCGACGCCTATGACGAAACCGGTTTTGGCATCCGAGCCGACGTGCAGCGGCGCTACCGGCGAACATCCTACATCACCGCAGGTGGGTCGATCGACGTGTCCAACACGGACGAAAAGCGACCACAGACGCTGACCCCTCTCGGACGGCGAGTCGTGACCATCAGCCTGCTGGGAGACTTCGCCCTTGACCGCTCGGATCATCCGCTGGATCCAAAGCGCGGCTGGCGGCTTACGGCAAGGGCCGAGCCAACCATGCTGGTCGGCGCGGTGAACAGGCCGTACCTGAAACTCACCGGCCAGGGCGCCTATTACCTGCCGCTTTCGAACGGCGGCCGAAGCGTTGTGGCGGGCCGTTTGCGCGCGGGGGTGATCGTCGGCGGTTCGATCCCCGAGGTGCCGGCGTCTCGGCGCTTCTACGCTGGCGGTGGCGGGTCGGTGAGGGGTTACGCCTTTCAGGCGGTAGGGCCTCGGCTGTCGGACAACACGCCTCAAGGGGGCTTGTCGCTGCTGGAGGCTACAGCCGAGTTGCGGCAACATGTGACCGGGCCCTGGGGCGTGGCGGTGTTTGTGGACGCGGGTGCGGTGGGAACAAACGAATTCCCGAGGAGCCGTGATCTGAGCATCGGCGGCGGGATCGGCGTTCGTTATGACCTAGGCTTTGGCCCCCTCCGCGCGGATGTGGCGGTCCCCTTTGACAAGCGTCAGGGCGATGCGGCCTACCAAATCTACATCAGCATCGGGCAGAGCTTTTGAGCACGCCTGACGAACATTCCCCCGCGCCAGCGCGGCCTAGGAGCCGCTGGCTACAGATCGTCGGCGCGGCTGGGATCGCGCTCGCCGCCGGACTGGGGGTGACGGCCCGCTACGGCGTGCTGACCGACACCGGCCGCCGGTTCGTCGAGGCGGGGGTAGAAGGTCAGCGGATCGGCCAGTTTGGGAACGTCCACGTTGAGGGGCTGCAGGGCGACCTTTGGCGCGATTTCCGACTGCGTCGGCTTGCCTTGCGTGATTCTCAAGGCATCTGGTGGGAGGCCAGAGACCTGCATATGACCTGGCGGGCGTCCGCCCTGCTGCACCGCCGCTTCGAAGCCGATCTGCTCACCGCCCGAAAGCTAACGATACTGCGCCGGCCAATACTGTCGCCGAAGCGGCCGGACAAGCCCGCCCCGGTGTCGATTCATCTGCTGGCCGTGCAAACGCAGGTGGAGACCCTGCCGGCGTTCAGCGCGGTGCGGGGGCTCTACGATGCGCGGGCGCGGTTCGACATCGCCCGGATTGGCCGCCAGTCTGGTCAAATTCATGGTGCGAGCCGGTTGCATGCCGGCGACCGACTAGACATCGACTTCCTGATCGGCGACGCCCAGCCCATGCGGCTGGACATCCGCGCCGACGAGGCGAACGGCGGAGCCATGGCAGGCGCGCTGGGCTTGGCCGCAGACCGCAGGTTTCGACTGCGCATACTTGCCGGCGGTCAACTCAAGTCCGGACATTTCGAGGCGGTTGCGACTTCGGGGGACACTCGGCCGTTGGAGGCGTCGGGCGCCTGGACACCCGCAGGTGGGGCAGCGCGCGGTCGGTGGCTGCTTTCAGCTTCGCGCCTGACCGCAGGTCTCGCGGAGCGGGTGGGGCCTGAGGCGCACTTCGAGGTCAACGGGCGCAAAGCCCGGTCGATGTATGAGCTGACAGGGCGGCTTACGGCCGCCAACCTGACCGCCACGGCGAGTGGGCTTGGCGACATTGGCAAGCGCCGTTCGGGACCGAACGGCCTTCGGGTGATGCTGGCGACGGCGGATATTTCCAAGGTAAGCGGCGCACCGGCGACGGGGCCGGCACAGTTGGTCGGTGTCTGGAAGGGTGACGCGGACACCTGGGCGTTCAAGGGCCAGGGAGAGGCTCAGAAGGGGACCCTGGGCGGCTACGCCCTGGCCAGGATCAGCGGTCCGGTATCCGTGGCGTATAAGGGGCGGGACTACAGCTACAGCGCGGACCTGACAGGCGCCGGCGGTGCGGGACAGGGCTTTGTCGCGGCCCTGCTCGGGGCCGCGCCCAAGGCGCAGGTGGAGGGCTCACAGCTGGCGGACGGCCGCGTGCTGTTGCGGCGTGTCGATGTGACGGGGAAGGGCCTTGTGGTGCGCGCGAGCGGCGATCGCGGCCTCTTGGGCGGCCTCAGCTTCAAGGGACAGGCGGAGATTTCCAACCTCGCCGCGGCGCGACCGGACGCAAGCGGCCTCGTCCGGGCAAGCTGGTCGGCGTCACAGGGGGGAGCCGAGCAGCCCTGGAGCTTCACGGTAGATGCAAAGGCCACTCGCTTCGCCTCCGGCATGGCCGAGTTGGACCGGTTGCTGGGGGCGCAACCGACACTCGTCGGCGCGGCCATACTGGACCGGGGCGTGGTCGCGAACGCCCGCTCTGAACTTACCGGCGCCATGGGACGGGTTGAGACCACGGGCGATGTCGGACCGGCCGGGCGGCTGGCGTTGAAGCTCGCCTGGAGCGCCAAGGGACCATTCCGCGCCGGCTCGGTAGAGATCAGCGGCCAGGCGCGCGGCTCCGGTTCGGTGACCGGCGATGTCATGGCGCCGAAGGCCGACCTGATCGCCGATTTCGACGCCATCGATGCGCCCAGGCTCCCGCTGAAGGATGCGCACGTGACCTTGACCTTTGTGAACCGGGCCGACGGGACCGATGGGGTCGCCAGCCTGACCGCGCAGAGCGCCTATGGACCGGCGCGGGCCAGTTCGGCGTTCCGGTTCACACCGGGCGGCGTCGACCTGACGGACCTTTCGGTGGATGGGGCGGGCGTGCAGGCTAGTGGCGCGCTGTCATTGCGGCGGCGCGCGCCGTCGGCCGCCGACCTGCATTTGGCCATAGGCAGAGGGGCGTTGCTGGACCAGGGGTTGGTCGCCGGGACGGTGCGGATCGTCGACGCAGCGGGCGGTGCGCGGGCCGATGTCAGTCTGACCGCCAAGGATGCGCTGATGACGGGGGCCGGCCTGGCGATCCGCTCGGGCCGGATATCGGCAGAGGGGCCGCTGGCGCGACTTCCCTACCGGGCGCAGCTGGAGGGGGAGGCGCGCGGCGGCGCCTGGTCGCTCGACGGCGGGGGCCTTCTGACGGACGCCGCGCCGGACTACACGCTGTCATTTCAGGGTAGCGGCCAGGCGCGCGGTCGTAGCCTGAGCACCGTCGAGCCGGCGATAATCCACATCAATGGCGAAAACCGTGACGCGCGGGTGCGGCTGGCGGCCCCGGACGGCGGGAGGATCGACCTGACCGCCCGCCTGGCCGATGGCGCGGCGGACATTCGCGGCCAGATCGGCCGACTGAGCCTGGAGACGCTGGATCAGGACCTTGCGGGCAAGATCGACGCCAATTTCTCCGTGCAGGGCCATGGCGGACCGCTTAGCGGGGAGCTCGATGCGCGTGTTGAGAATGCCCGCGGACGTGGAACTGATGTGAAAACCGGTCTGGACGGAACCCTGAAGGCGAAGCTGTCCGGAGACACCGTCAGCCTCAACGCTCAGGCGACCAACGCCATGGGCTTGCAGGCGAACGCCAACCTGGTGCTGCCGGCGGAATCCTCGGCGCGGCCTTTCCGGATTGCGATCAACCGCGTGAGACCGATGAGCGGCCGGTTCTTCGCCGAGGGCGAGGTCAAGCCGCTGTGGGACCTGCTGGTGGGGGGCGACCGCAGCTTGTCGGGCCAGATCCGCGCCCAGGGTTCGCTTTCCGGCACCCTGGCCGACCCGCTGGCCCAGGGCGAGGCGAGCCTTGGCGGCGCCCGATTCCAGGATGGCGCCACAGGCCTGATCCTGACTGACGCGAAGGCGACTGCGACCTTTCTCAACGGATCGGTGGATGTGCGCGAGGCGTCCGGTTCGGACGGCCGCGGCGGGATGATGTCCGGAGCCGGCCGTGTCAGTCTGGCCCGAAACGGCGTCTCGTCCCTGCGCATGGATCTGAAAGCTTTTCGGCTGATCGACAATGAACAGGCGACCGCCGCGGCCAGCGGCCAGGTCACCATCGACCGCGCCGCTGATGGCAAGGTGCGGATATCCGGCGCCTTGGGCATCGACCGCGCCGAAGTCGCCGCCGAGACTCGCACTCCGAGCGGCGTGGTCGCGATGGAAGTCGTCGAACGCAACAAGCCGGCGGACCTGAAATCGGCGTTGGCGCCTGCGCCGCGGGCCAACGGCGCGGTGGCGCTGGACGTTACGCTTAAGGCGCCGCGGCGGGTGTTTATCCGCGGGCGAGGGCTGGACATGGAGATGTCCCTGGACGCGCGCGTGGCGGGCACGACGTCGCGGCCGCGGTTGAGCGGCGTGGCCAGAGTGGTGCGCGGTGACTATGAGTTCGCCGGCAAGCGGTTCACGTTTGACGACCGCGGCGTGGTCTATCTCTCAACCCGGCTGGAGGACATCCGCCTCGACCTATCGGCGAAGAGAGAGGATCCGGCCCTTACTGCGGTGGTGCAGATCCGCGGCACGGCGGCGGACCCGGAGATCACGCTCACCTCGACGCCGGTGCTGCCCAATGACGAGGTGCTCTCACAGGTGCTGTTCGGTCGGTCGGCTTCGCAACTGTCACCTTTGGAGGCCGCGCAACTGGCATCGGCCCTGTCGGCGCTGGCCGGCGGCGGCGGATTCGACGTCATGGGCAACTTGAAGGCTTTCGCCCGCCTGGACCGGCTGGCGCTGGGCGGCGGCGATCAGTCGGGCGTGACAGTCTCAGGCGGAAAGTACCTCACCGAAGACGTTTATCTGGAGATCACCGGCGGTGGCCGCGAGGGCGCTTCAGCCGAGGTGCAGTGGCGCGTGGGCCGGCGGCTGTCGATACTGTCCCGGTTGGGAAGCCAGAACAATGCACGCCTAGCGGTGCGTTGGCGGCGGGACTATTGAGGGGCCGCGGCTTAATGGCTGATCCGAGGCCGCAGCTTGTACTCACGCCCATCAAAGGATTCGAAGATCAGCGCCGCCTGTGGGTGACCCACCGGCTGGCCAGTGTCGTCTAGGACCAGGTTCTGTTCGGAGACATAGGCCACGTAGCTCGACTCCTCGTTCTCGGCGAGCAGGTGGTAGAAGGGCTGGTCCTTGCGCGGGCGCACATGCTCCGGGATGGATTCCCACCATTCCTCGGAATTGTTGAACTGAGGGTCCACGTCGAAGATCACGCCTCGGAAGGCGTAGACCCGATGATGGACCAGTTGGCCGATGTGGAACTTGGCGTGGATCACCTGGCGCGCGGGAAAAATCGCGGGCGGCGCGGCGCGTTCGACATCGGACTTTACGAGCCGTTCGACCATGATGAGCGAATCTACTCCCCAGTTCCTGACTACAAGGTGAACGTAACGTTCGCGCCGGCCCGGGCAAGCGGGCGCCTTCCGATAGGCGAGCAGGCGGGGTAAGGTCGACTCGAAATGAGGCGTGCGACCTGCGCGCCTGCGTAGGATTCGGACACCGGTCCATGACAGAGGCGCCGCGCGCGCCCGGCGCCGCGGCGCAGGGACGAGATCGATCGGCCGGCGGCCCGCCCTGTTATGCGGCGCTGGATTTGGGCACCAACAATTGCAGGCTGCTGATCGCGACCCCCGCTGGGTCAGGTTTTCGCGTGGTGGAGGCGTTTTCTCGCATCGTGCGGCTGGGCGAGGGGATGTCGCAGACCGGACGCCTGTCTGAGGCGGCCATGGAACGGGCGTTGGGCGCGCTGCGGATCAGCGCCGAGAAGGTCCGCCGCCGCCGGGTGGTGCGGCTGCGCGCCATCGCCACCCAAGCCTGCCGCTCGGCGGAGAACGGAATCGACTTCCTTGAGCGGGTGGCGAAGGAAACCGGGCTAAGGTTGCAGGTGATCACTCCGCACGAGGAGGCGCAGCTGTCGGTGGCCGGGTGCCTAGGTTTGCTGGATCGCCGCGCGGATGCGGCCCTGGTTGTGGATGTGGGCGGTGGGTCGACGGAGCTTTCCTGGGTGGATCTGTCCGACAAGTCACCGCCGGGCGGGGCCGAGCCGGCGTCCGCGCCGATTCGGGCCTGGCTGTCGGTGCCCATTGGGGTTGTCACACTGGCCGAACGGTTTCCCGAAGGCGATACGGGCAAAGAGGACTGGTTTCGCTCCATGGTGGAACATGTGAAAGGCGAGATCGCCGCCTTCCGCCGGGCTGATCCCCTGCGGCCGATTTTCGAGGCGGATCGGGCGCATCTGGTCGGGACGTCGGGGGCGATCACCAGCCTGGCCGGGATGCATCTGGGCCTGCGGCGCTATGACCGCAGCCGCGTGGACGGAATCTGGATGACGCGCGCGGACTGCGAGGCCGCCGCCGATGGACTGCTGCGTCTGTCGGCCAGCCAGCGGGCGCAGCAGCCTTGCATCGGGCCGGACCGGGCCGATCTGGTGCTGGCCGGCGCAGCGATCCTTCAGGCGGTGCAGGACCTTTGGCCTTGTTCGCGGGTGCGGGTCGCCGACCGGGGCCTGAGGGAAGGCATCCTTCTGTCGTTGATGTCCGAGCGTGGAGGCCGCCGCCGCCGCCGGCCTCGGGACGGGCGGACCGAACCATGACCCAGCCGCCCCGCAAACGCATGGTGCGTCCGCCTACAGGCGGCCTGGAAACCGGCCGGGCGGCGCCGGCGCGGTTGAAAACCGCCAAGCTAAGGACGGCCTCGTCCCAGGCGTGGTTGGAGCGCCAGATAAATGACCCTTTCGCCGCTCAGGCCCGCGCCCTTGGCTATCGTTCCCGGGCGGCATTTAAACTGGCGGAGATCGACGATAGGTTCCGGCTGCTCAAGCCCGGCGCACGGGTGATCGACCTTGGCCTGGCGCCTGGCGGCTGGACGCAGGTGGCGCTGGAACGCAAGGTCGGCAGAGTGGCCGGCGTCGACCTGTTGCCGGTCGAGCCTATCCCGCCCGCTCGCATCCTGCAGATGGACTTCACCGATCCGGCCTGCGCGCCGAGGCTGATGGAGCTGCTGGGCGGACCACCCGACGTGGTGCTTTCGGACATGGCTCCCAACACGGTGGGGCATCGCAAGACCGATCACTTGCGCATTGTGGCGCTGATCGAGGCGGGGGCGGGGTTTGCGGTGTCGGTACTGAGGCCAGGCGGCGCCTTCGTGGCCAAGGCGTTCCAGGGCGGCGAGACCGCAGACGTGATCGCCCTGCTAAAACAGCATTTCGTCAGCGTGCGAAACGTCAAGCCCAAGGCGAGCCGATCGGAAAGTTCCGAACTCTACCTGGTGGCGACAGGCTTCAAGGGCCGGCGGGGCACTTGACGCCGGGACGCTTCGCGCAGTTCTTTCGACGGATGGGGCTCGTCGATAAGTGAATTCCTGGACCCGGATCTTAAAGGCTGCGGCGGTCGGGTTGATGCTGGCGATTTCGGCCTATGCGGTGGCCAAGCTCAATCTGTTCGGACTGGAGGGCGCATCGGACCGTCTGGCCGATCAGGTCTACCAGCGTATCACCGCCGCCGACTACGGCCGTGACGCAAAGGGTCAGCGGGCGATCCGTGTGATCTATATCGACGAAAGTTCGGTGGAGGCGCTCAAGGGATTCGGTTGGAACCGGTTCCCGCCGGGTTACGCCCAACAGTGGACCATGCTGGATGATCTGTTGCATGCGGGCGGCGAACCTCCGGCGGCGATGTTCGTCGACTTCGTCTACATGGGGCAGGGCGGCGCCGGCGAAGGTTTCGACGAATTTGTCGCTGGAATAGCTCAGGCGACCCATGCGAGCGCCTGGTCTGACCGCGCGGATTGCATATCCGATCCGCTCAGCAAGATCGCCTGCATCATCGCGGCGGGTGGAACACCGATTGTGTTCGCCAAACCCTCCCCGGCAGACCTAGACCTGTTCACCGACGCGCAAAGGGCGCTGGATGGCGCGGCGGTGCTTGCGCCGGCCCTGGTGGGAGAGGAGGCCTATCCGCTGATTACCGACTATGGCTTCGAGGTCGGCAAGGCGTCGCGGCTGGCGGTGCATAGCTTCGATGTATCGCCGGCCATGGCGCTCTACGCGGCCTATTGTCTGCGGCGGGCTGATGCCTGTGGCGAACCGGGGTTCCGCGCGCTGCATGCGCGGGCCGCATCCGCCGTGGGCTCACGCAGGGCGCCCGCCGCGCCGGACCTGGCCCAAGCCTTTGACGCGCCTCTAGACGTGACCTGGGGATCGCGACCTGATCCGGATTACCTGCGGCTGACCCAGGCGGTTACCGGCCGGGCGGCGCCTTGTCGGGATGATGCTGGCCGAGGATGGCGGACGCGCTTGTTCGAGCAGATGGCCGGCATCCGGGGGCCCAGCGCCGGCGCACGGCAGGAGTGTCCCTACGCGCTCAGCCTGGGATACGACCGGCTGGTAGCCGGGCAAGGGCTCGATGCCGCCGATGTCACCGAGTTGCTTGCAGGAAAGATGGTGTTGGTCGGCGGCCATTTCCGGGCGTCGGGCGATTGGGTGGATTCACCGGTTCATGGCCAGACCCCAGGGGTGCAGTACCACGCCATGGCGCTGGACAATTTGATCGAGCATGGCCGGGAGTACAGGCGAAATGCGAGCGCCTTCGTGGATTCAGACCTGCTGAAAAGCCTGATGGTGTTTGCTCTAACGGTCTGTGGCGTCTTGGGCGTCATGGCGCGCAACAGCCTCCTCGACAGGGCGATCGAGGCCGGCGTGGAGCCGAGGCTGCGCGCAGCGGTCTATGGCCCGCTCTACGTGCTGCTGTTCGGGATATCTATCGCCGTCGTCGGTCTGGCCACGTGGCTGGGCGTCACATTTGCGCACCGATCACCAATAAATTGGATCGGCCTGTCGACCGTAGCGCTGGGTTTCCTATTCTACGCGACACGCCAGACCATGCCGGCGGACATTTCTGGCTCACTTGAAAAATCGCGTATCGTGCGCCGGCTGCTGGTCTACTGGCGGCGCGCCGTCCAGGCGCTGAAATTTGAGGAAGACCGTTTGTTGCCGCCGCGCCCGCCGCCTCCGCTCCCCGCGCCAGAAGACCCCGACGCCGATGCGAAAATCTGACGCCTGTGTGATCCTCGTCACCACCCTGGCGGCGTTCGCGGCGGCGGCCGCGGAACCGCAGGGCCTGGTCACCAAGGTGCTTCGTCCAGAACTCAGCACCTTCGATGAAAAGGGGCAGCCCAGCGGCCGCCTGAAGGCATCGCAGTTGAAGCTGCCGGCGCCGATCGTGAGCTATGGCGCGGGGCGGAGCATCGGCGTCCGTTTGAAGGATCGGGTGGTGTACTTGCGCGGTTTGGACGTTCAGACCAGCGCCAAGTCCGTAGATTGCGCGCCAGTCCAAGGGGCGGTTCGCGCGAAGGGTTCAGCCTACGCTGCGGCAAATATGGGGCTGGGCGGCGCGGCCGACTGCAAGAAGGCGAAATGATGAACCTGACCCATCGACTAACAGGGCTCATTTGTGTGGCGCTGATTGCTCTGCAGCCGACTGTCGCCCTCGCCGGTTCCGCCTACGCGGTGTCGGGCAAGCGCGGACCGTTCATCGATCAGGTCGCCGCGCGCAAGATCAATGTGGCCGGCGGACAGGGCGCCCGGGGCTTGGTTGACGACGCGATCAACCAGGGCGCCAACCAGACCGCGCGCCTGCGTATGCCGCAGACCGAGGCGAAGATCACCGCGCTGCTGCAACGCATTGAGGCCAGCTGGCCTTATCCCAAGGGCGCACCCCTGCAGGTGCTGATCCAGGGCGTTGATTATTACAGCGCCTATTCACTGCCGGATGGCTCGATCGTGGTGGGTTTCGGGTTGCTGGACCGCGCGCAGTCCGATGACGAAGTGGCCTTCGTACTGGCGCATGAACTGTCTCACGTCCGGCTCGGTCATTTCGCCAATGATGCGGCCAAGAAGCGCCGCCACGACACCGCAGGCCGCCTGGGCCAACTCTATGTCCTGGCATCGCTGGCTGGCGGCGCACGTAACCTAAGCGGCGGACGACAGGGTGCGGCGGTATTCGCGGGGCGCGCCACGACCGCTGGGCGGCGCGCAGAGGCGACCAGCGACCTATTGCATTTCTTCAATAACGCCATGATCGAACCCGCCTGGGCGCAGGGCGAGGAAGATGAAGCAGATGCGCTGGGTTTCGACCTTTCGCTGAAGGTTCCCTTCGCCGCGGAGGCGGCCTCGGCCCGGGTGTTCGACACCATTCAGGCCGACGAGGCGCGGCGTCGGCAACTTCGCGCGAGCCTGGAAGGGCGGCTTAAGCGGGAGATGGGCCGCACCGCGACCGACAGCGTGATAAAGTCCGCGTTGGATTCAGGCGGTTCGCGGCAGGAGTTCAAACGTGGTCTGGTGGGCAGCGCGGGGCGTATGGCCATGGGCGCGGCCACACATTCCGATGGGAGTGCTGAGCATCGTCCGCCGGAGGACCGCAAACGGGGTTTGGGGGCCTATTCCGCCGCCGCCTACCGCGATCTGGCCCTGCGTGATGAGGCGACCACGTGGATAAGCGACCTGCGGGCCACGCAGGAATTCACCGACGCCCGCATCGCCGTCGCGGCGGTCAGCGCCGCCAAGACCGCGCGCGCCGACGGTGATCTAGCCGGCGCTGAGACCGAAATCGCCAAAGCCGACCCGACGATGTTTAAGGATTCCCCGTTGGTGTTGAACGAAGCGGGGCGCTTGAGGGGTGACCAAGGCGATACCGCCGGCGCTGACGTCCTATTCAACCGCGCCCACGCCAGCACGGATCAAACGATCGACGGCTATGTCGACCATGTGCGGATGTTCTACGAAACCGGCCAGGGACTGAACGGATTCCTCGTCGCGAAAGCCGGTGAAGACCGATTTGGCGACGAAAAGCCATTCCTGGCGCTGAAGATCGCTATCGCTCGGCAGGCCAAGCGCAAGAAGGAGATGAACGTCTTCCTCAAACGCTGCATGAAAGTGGACGATGAGAGCCTGCAACAGGATTGCCAACTGGCGGCGGGTAAGTCTCCGGAGCCGAAGCGGCGGCGCGGGATCCAGGTGATGGGCGTCGGCCTGGGTTGAGACTTCAGGTGTTGAGGCGGATCAAAGTCCCGGCCACCGCATCCGCGGCGGCCTCAAGGCCTAGCTCGCTCAGGTCGACGATCTCGACGACACCGATATTGAGCCGTCCCTGTTGTTGGCTGGATCGGCGGTAGGCGGGATCGTAGTGCCAGGCGATCAGTTCAGCAGCCAGGACTTCGGAATCGCCAGCGTCGGCCAAGGCCAGCCATTCGGCTAGCCGCCTTGCGCCCGGCGGCCGCGGTAGGCGGTTCAGGATCGCCGCCATGCCAGCCGTGTCGTGGGCGATATCCTCGTAGCGGTGCGCCAGGTAGGCCGCCCGAGCTTCAGGCGCGGCGCGCAACTCGATGCGGGGCGCGCGCGCCATGGCGGTCCACAGTGCGGGGGGAATCATTCGCTCGCCCACCTTGCTGGACTCAGCCTCCAGCACCACCGGCCGATCGGGATCGAAAGTCTCAATCGCCGCGAGCAGGCGGGATTCGAACATCTTCTGGCTAGGCTGGGCGCGGCCGGGCAGGGCGCCGAACAGGGAGCCGCGGTGCTCGGCCAGCCCTTCCAGGTCGAGGGTCTGCAGGCCGTGTTTGGCGAGGCGGCCGAGAATGTCGGTCTTGCCCGAACCCGTGGGTCCATCCAGCAGCACCGGCCGGATCGCAAGCTCGCCGTCGTAAAGCCGTTCAACGACGTGGCGGCGATAGGTGCGGTAGCCGCCGGCAAGGCAACTTGTACGCCAGCCAACCTGTGCGAGCACCGTGGCCATGGCGCCGGACCGTTGACCACCGCGCCAACAGTAGACCAGGGGCCTGAAGTCGCCACCCTTGTCGGCCAGAGCCGTTTCCAGGTGGCGGGCGATGTTGCGGGCGATAAGGGCCGCGCCCATGCGTCGCGCCAAAAATCGCGACTCCTGAACATAAATCTTCCCGACCTGCGCTCGTTGCTCATCGTCCAGCACCGGCAGGTTGATGGCGCCAGGCAGATGGTCCTGGGCGAACTCGCCGGGGCTGCGAACATCGATCACGGCGTCGAACTCTTTCAGGTTCGCCGCGTCCGCCGCCGTGATGTTTACGACATTCGCCACCGATCAGCCTTCGCACCGTTCCGCCGCTTTCGCATATACTGACCTGATGACGACCGAGAACCA
This sequence comes from Caulobacteraceae bacterium, assembly GCA_947475415.1. Taxonomy (GTDB): domain Bacteria; phylum Pseudomonadota; class Alphaproteobacteria; order Caulobacterales; family Caulobacteraceae; genus Phenylobacterium. Next base: position 45,150 of record CANJLH010000008.1, on the reverse strand, counting down.
ATCCACCGTTCAGCCGCCCGCACGCCTGACCTCGCTCGCCCACGGCGGAGGTTGTGGCTGTAAGATCGCGCCGTCAGTGCTGCAGGACATTCTGCGCCATGTGCCGGCGGCGGGGGTATTTCCAGATCTGCTGGTTGGGACCGAGACATCGGATGACGCGGCGGTTTGGCGGCTGAATAATGAGCAGGCGCTGGTGGCGACCACTGATTTCTTCATGCCGGTGGTGGATGATCCCTATGATTTCGGTCGGATCGCCGCAACCAATGCGCTGTCAGACATCTACGCCATGGGCGCGAAACCCATCCTGGCGCTGGCCATCGTCGGCATGCCGTTGGGGGTTCTGAGCCCCGAGACCATCGGGCGGATTCTGGCCGGCGGCGCGGCGGTATGCGCCACGGCGGGCATTCCCGTGGCCGGAGGCCACTCGATCGATTCCGTCGAGCCGATCTATGGTCTGGTGGCGCTGGGTCTGGTGCATCCGGATCGTCTGCTCACCAATCGAAAGGCGCAAGCGGGAGACCTGCTGGTGCTGACCAAGCCGCTGGGGGTGGGAGTCTATAGCGCGGCGTTCAAGCAGGAGCGGCTGGACGCAGCCGGCTATGCGGCGATGATCGACACCACCACGCGGCTGAATGCGGTGGGACCGGACTTCGCGGCGATGGCGGGGGTCCACGCCATGACCGACGTCACCGGTTTCGGCCTGCTGGGGCATCTCCTGGAGATGTGCCGGGGGGCGGGGCTGGGCGCTGAGATCAAATCTGCGACTGCGCCCCTGCTGCCGGGGGTCGAGGCGCTGGCGCGGGACGGGGTCCGCACCGGGGCATCGGGCCGCAACTGGGCGAGCTATGTCGCCTCGGTGCGCGCGCCTGCGGAGCTGGAAGACTGGCGGCGCGATCTGCTGACTGATCCTCAGACCAGCGGCGGTCTGCTGGTGGCGGTGGCGCCGGATCAGGCGCAGGCGGTGCTCGATCTGGCCCGCGCACGTGGGTTCGAGTGGGCCGCCGTTGTGGGGCGGATGACGGCGGGGGAAGCGCAGGTGCATGTGATCGTTTGAGGCGTGGCAACACCGCCCTTGCCCAGGCGTCCCCCCTCGGCCTATACCCCCCTCGCAAAACGAGGTGTCTCCATGGAGATTCGCGAAGGGCTCACCTTCGACGATGTTTTGCTTGAACCCGGTCCGTCGGACGTCATGCCTACGCGAGTGGATACGCGTACAAGGCTGACCCGCGAGATCAAGCTTCACATTCCCATCGTGTCCGCCGCCATGGACACGGTCACGGAAAGCCGGTTGGCTATCGCCATGGCGCAGAACGGCGGCATGGGCATTCTGCACCGCAATCTGACGGTGGAGGAGCAGGCCGATCAGGTGCGCGAGGTGAAGCGCTACGAAAGCGGCATGGTCATCAATCCTCTGACCATCCATCCGGACACGCCGCTGCGTGAAGTGCGCGACATCAAGGCCCGGCGACGGATATCCGGATTCCCTGTCGTAGACCCGTCGAACGGCAGACTGGTGGGCATCCTCACCAACCGTGACATGCGATTTGAGGCGCGCGACGATGTTCCCGCCAAAGCGCTGATGACGAAGGAAAATCTGATCACAGTGAAGGAGGGCGTGGGCCAGTCGGAAGCCCGCGAGCTGTTGCGCCGGCACAAGATCGAGCGGCTGATCGTGGTGGATGACGACTACCGCGCGGTGGGCCTGATCACGGTCAAGGACATGGAGAAGGCCGAGGCCTATCCGAACGCGGCCAAGGACGCTCAAGGACGGCTGTTGGTGGGCGGCGCCTCGACGGTGGGCGACCTGGGCTTTGAGCGGTCCATGGCTCTGGTGGACGCGGGCGTGGACCTGGTGGTGATCGATACCGCCCACGGCCACAACATCGACGTCTCCCGCGCCGTCGAGCGGGTGAAGCGCGAGAGCAACCGGGTGCAGGTGGTGGCCGGGAATGTGGCCACCTATGACGGCGCCCGCGCCCTGATCGACGCCGGCGCCGATGCGGTGAAGGTGGGGATCGGGCCGGGGTCGATCTGCACCACACGGATCGTGGCTGGCGTAGGCGTGCCGCAGTTGACGGCGATCCTCGACGCCGTGCGCGCGGCGGAGGGATCCGGCGTGCCGGTGATCGCCGACGGGGGGATCAAATATTCCGGCGACCTGGCCAAGGCCCTGGCGGCGGGAGCCAGCGTGGCGATGATGGGCTCAGTGTTCGCAGGCGTCGATGAAAGCCCAGGCGAGGTGTTTCTCTACCAGGGCCGCTCCTACAAGGCCTATCGCGGCATGGGTTCGGTCGCGGCCATGAGCCGAGGCTCGGCGGATCGCTATTTCCAGAAGGAGGTTTCGGATTCGCTGAAGCTGGTGCCGGAGGGGATCGAGGGGCAGGTGCCCTACAAGGGGCCGATCGCACCGATCCTGCATCAGATGGTTGGGGGCCTCAGAGCGGCCATGGGGTACGTTGGCGCGAGCGACATGGACGAATTTCGCAAGCGGGCGCGGTTCATCCGGATTACCGGATCGGGTCTGCGCGAAAGTCACGTGCATGACGTGATGATTACCCGAGAAGCTCCGAACTACCCGAGCGCCGTCTGATGGGCGGGCCGGCGGTGGAACTGAAACTTCTGGGGCTCGCGGTGATCGTGGGCCTGGTTCAGTTGGTCTGGGCCGCGATCGCAGCGCGCCGCCAACAGGGGCTGAAGTGGGCGGGCGGCCCAAGGGATGAACCGCCGCCGCCAATCAGCGGCGTGGCCGCGCGGCTGGACCGGGCCTTCCATAATTTCATGGAGACCTTCCCGTTGTTCGTCGCGGCGGTTGTCGCGGCCTATCTGGCGGCGAAGCTTGGCCCGCTGACCCATTGGGGGGCAGCCCTATATGTTGGCGCCCGCGCTATCTATCCCGCGGCCTATGCGGCAGGGATCCGCTACCTGCGCACCTTGATTTGGGCGGTATCTATGGTGGGCCTGGGGATGGTCGTCACGGCTTTGTTCCGGTGAATCATCGCCATGCGTGACGGTGGGCGGTTGGCGGCGGCCGTCGAGGTGTTGGGCGATCTGGAAGCCCGCCACAAGCCGGTGCGGATGGCATTGAAGCATTGGGGTGAGAGCGCCCGCTATGCGGGATCGAAGGATCGCGCCTGGGTGTCCGGCCTGGTGCTGGACGTCCTGAGGCGTCGGCGGTCACTGGGTTTCCGGATGGGCGATGACAGACCGCGCGGCGCCGCGCTTGCGGCATTGCGGTTCGTGTGGGACTGGCCGGTCGAGCGGATCGCCGAGGCGGCCGGCGATGAGGGACACGGAATAGGTGCGCTGACGGACGCCGAGCGCAGCGCCTTGGCCTCGCCGGTTGACGTCGCCGCGGCGCCAATTCCGGTACGATGCGACTTTCCAGACTGGCTTGAACCAGAGTTGACGCGGGCATTCGGTCCGGAGCTAAGCGGGGAGATGGCGGCGCTCACCGTGCGAGCGCCAGTGGATCTGCGCGCCAATACCCTGAAGACCGATCCGGCGCGGGCGCTGAAGGCGCTGGCGCCGTTGCATGCCCAGGCGGTGGGGTATCCCCCCACGGCCCTGCGGATCGAGGCGCCGGCGGCGGCCGAGCGTAGCGGGGCCGTGGAGACGATCCCCGCCTTCTCAAAGGGCTGGTTCGAGGTGCAGGACCTGGGCTCGCAGATCGCCGCCGCTTGCGCCGGAGAGGTTAGCGGCAAGCAGGTGCTCGACCTCTGCGCCGGCGGCGGCGGCAAGACCCTGGCCCTGGCGGCGGCCATGGGCAATACCGGCCAGATCTACGCCTATGACAGCGAAGCGCGCCGCCTGGCCGACACCATACGCCGAGCCGATCGCGCGGGCGTGCGCAATCTGCAAATTCGGTCGCCGGTGAACCCTGAGCCGCTGAAGGGGTTGGACGACAAGATGGACCTGGTGTTCATTGATGCGCCCTGTTCCGGCTCCGGCGCCTGGCGTAGGCATCCGGACACCAAGTGGCGGCTTTCCCCGGAGACCTTGGCGCGGCGAATCGCAGACCAGGACGCGGTTATGGCGGCGGGAGCGGGGTTCGTACGGCCGGGCGGGCGGCTCGTCTACGTCACCTGCTCACTGTTGCCGTCTGAAAATGAGGACCGGGTTGCAGCGTTCCTGGACGCCCATCCTCAGTTCTCAATCGCGGCGGCCAGCAATGCGCCGGAGCTTGCGGAGCGCCTCACGGATAAAGGTTATCTGCGGGTTTCGCCGGCGAGCGCCGGGACCGACGGGTTTTTCGTGGCCGTACTGACGCGGGCGCGGTGACCTCGACGGCAGATTCGGCTAACAGGCCTGCATGACCGAAGCCCCCCAGCATGAACGCGTCCTGATCGTCGATTTCGGCTCGCAGGTGACCCAGCTCATCGCGCGCCGGGTGCGCGAGAGCGGCGTCTATTGTGAAATCCATCCCTACGACAAGGTGGACGCTATCCTCGACGCCTTCGCGCCCAAGGCGGTGATCCTGTCCGGGGGACCGGCCAGCGTGCACGAGGATGAGAGCCCGTCGGCGCCGCAGCGGATCTTCGAGCTGGGCGTACCGGTGCTGGGCATCTGCTACGGCGAAATGACTCTGTCGGCCCAGCTGGGCGGCAAGGTGGAAGGCGGACAGGACCGTGAATTCGGCCGCGCCGAGATCCTGATCGAACGGGAGAGCCCCCTACTGGAAGGTCTGGGCGGCGTGGGCCACCGTGAAACCGTTTGGATGAGCCATGGCGACAAGATCACCGCCATTCCGATAGGCTTCCAGGTGGTTGCCTCTTCGGAGGGTTCGCCCTTCGCCGTGATCGCCGACGAGGGGCGTCGATTCTACGGGATCCAGTTCCATCCGGAGGTGGCGCACACGCCGCGCGGCGCCCTGATGCTGCGCAACTTCACCCACCGGATCGCAGGCTTGAAGGGCGACTGGAGCATGGCCGCTTTCCGCGGCGAGGCGATCGCGCGTATCCGGGCGCAGGTGGGCGCGGGCCGGGTGATCTGCGGTCTGTCCGGCGGTGTGGATTCCTCGGTGGCGGCGGTTCTCCTCCATGAGGCGATCGGTGACCAACTGACCTGCGTATTCGTCGACACCGGCTTGTTGCGCCATAATGAGGCCAGCGAAGTCGTCACGCTTTTCCGTAATCATTACAATATTCCATTGGTGCATGTAGACGCCGGCGCGGAGTTCCTGGGGCAATTGGCCGGTCAGGCGGACCCGGAGGCGAAACGCAAGACCATAGGCCGCGTTTTCGTGGAGATCTTCGACCGCGAGGCGGCGAAAGTGGAAGGCGCCGCATTTCTGGCCCAAGGAACGCTTTATCCTGACGTGATCGAAAGCGTCTCAGCCCGTGGCGGTCCCTCAGCGGTGATCAAAAGCCATCATAATGTCGGCGGCCTGCCAGATTTCATGAAGCTGAAACTGGTCGAACCCCTGCGTGAACTTTTCAAGGACGAGGTGCGGGTGCTGGGCGTCGAACTCGGCCTACCGCCGGCATTCGTAGGCCGCCATCCGTTTCCAGGGCCTGGCCTCGCCATCCGCATCCCCGGCGCAGTGACCGCTGAGCGGGTGGCGATTTTGCAGAAGGCCGATGCGATCTACCTGGACGAAATCCGCAAGGCCGGCCTCTATGACTACATCTGGCAGGCCTTCGCCGTGTTGCTGCCGGTGCGTACGGTGGGCGTGATGGGTGATGCGCGCACCTATGACGAGGTCTGCGCGCTTCGCGCCGTCACTTCCACCGACGGCATGACCGCCGATTTTTTCGAGTTTCCCTGGGAAGTCCTGGGTCGCGCGGCGACCCGGATCATCAATGAGGTCAAGGGGATAAACCGGGTAGTCTACGATGTGACGTCGAAACCGCCCGGGACGATCGAGTGGGAATGAGCGCCGCCAGGTCCGCCGCAGTTGTGCCCTCGCGATAGCGTGCGTTTATGTGCGCGTCGCCATGCGGAATTCCGCGGTCACGCCGCTTGAGTCTCGGCCCGCCGCCACGATTCTCCAGAGAATCTCCCTGAACAGAAGTCTGCAAATAATTCACCTTATTGGGGAATTGGCGCACTTTTCGCCTCAATTCAGTCGGCTAAGCGCCCGATCCGCGCCCAACGCTCGTCTCATTGCGCCGGCAAGTGTCGCCGCGGCGGGGGCGTTATCGCGGACAGGACACCAAAGTGGCGACACTCACAGTCGGACAAGGCCAGCAGTACTCAACCATATCATCGGCGGTGGCGGCGTCGCACGACGGAGATCTGATCCAGGTACAGGCCGGGACCTACGTCAACGATTTCGCGACGATCAACACCAAGATCACCCTGCAGGGGGTGGGCGGCTTGGTTCACATGACCGCCACAATGGATATCCCGAATGACAAAGGATTCCTGATCACCAACACGGATGTCACGGTGGATCACTTTGAGTTCTCCGGAGCCCAGGGTCCAAGCGGGAACGACGCCGGGATACGCTACCAGGGCGGAAATCTGGTCGTCACCAACAGCTATTTTCATGACAACCAGAACGGGATCCTGGCCAATCCGGTGGCAAACGGGACCATCCTTATCCGGAACAGCGAGTTCGCGCACAACGGGGCGGGCGATGGTCAAACACACAATTTGTATGTCGGACAAATCGCCCGTCTGACGATTGAGGACAGTCTCTTTCACGACGCGGTCGTGGGCCATGAAATCAAGAGTCGGGCCCTCGAAACCATCGTCACCAACACCCGTATCTACGACGAATCTGGCAACTCCAGCTATTCAATCGATCTGCCCAACGGTGGTCACGCCGTCCTGACCAACAACATCATCCAGCAGGGCCCCAACGGCGAGAATTCGAACATCATCGCCTATGGCGAGGAAGGCGGGGTCTATGCCGGCAGTACGCTAACCATGACGGGAAACACGGTGTTGAATGACATGGGGCGCGGTGTGCTGGTGTGGAACGCCGCCGGCGCGCCGGCGACCATGGACGGGACCCGCATCTTTGGCGCAACGACACTGGCCAACGGCCCCCTCACCATCACCAACACCACCCAGCTCACCAGCGAGCCGGCCCTGAACCTGACGCACCCCTATTCAGGCTCAAGCTCTCCTCTGCCGCCTCCGCCGCCTCCGCCGCCTCCGCCGCCTCCGCCGCCACCGACGGATACGACCGTGGGGTTCAACTGGTCAGGTTCCAGCGGTGCGGACCAGAAGAGCGGCGGCGCAGGCGGCGATAATCTGTCAGGTCAGGGGGGGCGTGATTGGCTGTCCGGCCTGGGCGGCAATGACACCCTTGCCGGCGGCGCCGGCGCGGATACCCTGATCGGCGGTGCGGGCAATGACCTGCTGATTGGCGGGAGCGGTAACGATATCTACCGCCTGGAGCGGGGTGGCGGATTCGACTCCGTGCGCGGCTTCGCCGCCCACAACTATTCCGGATCTGAGCGCGACCACTTCGACATCTCCGGGCTCGGCGTCACCCGCGCGCAGTTCGCCAACGCGGTGCACATTAGCAATACCGCCGACGGCGCCCTGATTGCGGTCGGTGACACCCAAGTGGTTGTGCTGGGTATGCTCGCGTCCAGCTTCAACGCCACGGACTTCGTGTTCGCCTGACGACTACGCGACACGGCCGCGGCGGGTTGTCCGTCGCGGCCGCCGCCTGTGAAATTCACAGGCGTGGCGGGAATGGCGTCGAGTCGGGCCACCGAACAAAATTGGCGAGCACGCCATTGCGAGAGGCCTTGCGCTTCGCCATCTCAAGCGGCGCCGACCTAAAACCGCGCCGAACTGGCCGTGATGTTGTAGGCTCGGTGGTGACCAGGAGACCGACGTCCCATGTCCGCACAACGCCAGGAAACGGTGAAGCGCCTCGCCGCACCCGACATATTCGCACGCAAGGGAAAGGCGCCGATCGTCTGCCTGACCGCCTATACCGCCCCGATGGCCGAACTTCTGGACCCGCATTGCGACGTGCTGCTGGTGGGGGATTCAGTGGGCATGGTGGTGCATGGTCTGCCCAACACCGTTGGCGTCACGCTGGAAATGATGATCCTGCATGGCCAGGCCGTGATGCGCACCGCGCGCCAGGCGATGGTGGTCGTCGACATGCCGTTCGGATCGTATGAGGGAGCGCCGGAGGCGGCCTACGCTAACGCCGCGCGGATCATGAAGGAAACCGGCGCCCAGGCCGTGAAGGTGGAATCAGGGCCAACCGTGGCGGCGACCATCGACTACATGGTCAAGCGAGGCATTCCTGTGATGGGCCATGTGGGCCTCCGCCCCCAGTCGGTGCTGGTCGACGGGGGCTTCAAGGCCAAAGGCCGATCCAACGAGGAGCGTAACGGCATACTGGACGAAGCGCGCGCGACGGCCGCCGCCGGCGCCTTCGCAATCGTGGTTGAGGGGGTCGCCGAGGGGCTGGCCCGCGAGATCACCGAGACCATTGAAGTCCCTACGATCGGCATCGGCGCTTCGGCGGGGTGTGATGGCCAGATCCTGGTGACCGACGACATGTTGGGCCTTTTTGACTGGACCCCAAAGTTCGTGCGCCGCTACGCTGACCTGCGCGGTGAAATCAGCCGCGCAGTTGCGGGTTACGCCGACGACGTCAGGAACCGGCGGTTCCCAGGTCCAGCGGAGATCTATTTCGCGAAGGCGGTGTAGGATCCGGAGCGTTCGTACGCCGGAGCCGACGCAAACATTGCCCCGCGCAGGCATGCGCTATAGGTAACGCCTTCCTTCCCGTCGCCTAGCGCGGAGACTCAAGTACGTGACCGACCTGTTCGACGAGGTCGATGAGCAGCTTCGCGCCGATCGGCTGCAGGCGACGCTTGTCAAGACCGCCCCGCTGCTACTCGGATTTGCGCTGGTGCTCATCATTGGCGCCTTCGCAATCTGGGGATGGAACCGCATTCAAACTCAGGCAACAGCGAGGGCTTCGGAAGCCTACGCGCATGCCCTTGAGTCACTGGCCCAAGGCAAGCCGGATCAGGCCTTCGGCAAATTCGGCGAGGCCGCGAAGAGCGCGCCCAAGGCCTATAAGGCGCTCTCGCTAATGCAGCAGGGAACAATCCGCTTGTCGCAAAACAGGCCCAAGGACGCCGTAGTCCTGTTCGATCAGGCCGCATCCGCCGCGCCGGACCCGATTATCGGCGACGTCGCGCGCCTCAAGGCTATCTTTGCGTTGTTGGACACCGCTAGCTTCAAGGACATCGAAGCGCGAATAAAGCCCCTGCTTGAGGATGGCCGACCGTACCGACTGCAGGCGCTAGAGGCGCTGGCCTTCGCAAAACTCCTTGCCGGCGACCTGGCCGGCGCGCGGGGCGACTTCGTGGTGATTTCCCTGTTGCCCGATGCATCGGATTCCGTGCAGCGCCGCGCGGAAGCCGCGATGGCGATGATCGATTCCGGCTCCGCCAAGGCGCTTGGCGCCGCGGTGAAGGCGGCGGCGACCGCGCCTCCCGCGGCGATGCTTCCGCCCGGATCACCCGCCACCGCGCCAGAAGTGCAACCGCAACCGCCCGGACCCCAATGACGCCCATGCGCCGCTGTAGCCTGATCGCCGCTCTCCTGCTGGTCGCCATTTCGGCGGGGGGTTGCTCCACCGTGGGAAAGCTGAACCCGTTCAAGGGTAAGAAGCATCAATCCGTCGCCGAAGGCGAGCGGATCTCCATAATCCTCGACGACGAGAACGTGGCGGTGGCGGATGCTCTGAAAGGCGCGGATTTCTTCCTGCCGACTCCGGCGCCCGCCGCGGATTGGCCGCTTCCCGGTCGGACCCTGGAGCAGTCAACTGACCACCTGGACGCCGCGCCAAACCTTCATATCGCCTGGCGCAAGAGCATTGGATCGGGCTCTAGCCGCGGCCGGCATGTCACGGCGCCGCCCATCGCATCCGGCGGCAAGATTTTTGTAATGGACGCAGAGGCCAAGGTTTCGGCCTATGACGCCGGCTCAGGTTCACTGATCTGGCGGACCGACATGCGGCCCAGCGAGAACCGGCGCGACAAGGAAGCCTTTGGCGGCGGACTCGCGTTCGATGGGGGCAAGGTCTACGTCTCGTCCGGGTATCGGCTGGTGGCGCAGCTTGACGCCGGTTCCGGCGCAGTCGGCTGGCGCACACGCACCGAACAGCCCATCCATGGCGCACCGACGGTGGCCGGCGGGCGGGTGATGGCGGTGGCCATCGACAATACGTTGTTGACCTTTGATGTGGCGAACGGCGAACCCGGCTGGACATATCAGGCTCTTTCGGAACCGGCGCGGATCCTGGGTGCGTCAAGCCCCGCCGTGTCGGGGGACACGGTGGTGGCGTCATTCGGGTCCGGCGAACTGGTGGCGCTGCGCATCGGCAACGGCAACGACCTGTGGTCCGAAGCCCTGTCGCGGGCCAGCCGGACGAACGCCCTTTCGGAAATCCGCGACATTCCGGGACGACCCGTGATCTACCAGGGTGACGTGTACGCCATCAGCCATTCCGGCGTGTTCTCCGCTACAGACCTCCGTACGGGCCAGTCGCGCTGGTCACTGCCGGTGGCCGGCGTCACCACGCCCCTCCCGGCGGGTGACGTTGTCTATGTGGTGGCTAAGGATGGGCGGGTCATCTGTGCGGCTCGGGAGACCGGGCTGGTGTATTGGATCCGCAACCTCAACGACGGCCGCAAGTTCGGCAAGGCCGGCGCCTTCCTGGGGGTTGGCGGAAAGCGTGTGATCAAACCGGTCTGGTCCAGCCCGCTGCTCGTTTCCAATCGGCTGTTGGTGGCCGGAACCACAGGCGAACTGATGGTGTTGAACCCGAAAACCGGCGCCATCGAGCGCACCGTGAAACTGGGCGCGCGCACTCTGATTGGTCCCATATCCGTCGGAAATATGGTCTATGTGGTCACCGACGAGGGCGATTTGATCGCTCTGCGCTGATCGGTCAGGAAGGACGCCCGCAATGCCGCTAAGGCTCGCGATTGTCGGGCGCCCTAATGTGGGCAAGTCGACGCTGTTCAACCGGCTGGCGGGGCGCAAGCTCGCAATCGTTGACGATCTTCCAGGAGTCACCCGGGACCGCAAGTACGCCACCGGGCGCATCGGCGATCTTGATCTGGATCTGATCGATACGGCGGGGTTTGACGACGTCACGGATGAAAGCCTGGAGGCGCGAATGCGCGCCCAGACCGAGTTGGCGATCGGCGAGGCCGACGTGGCGCTATTCGTCATCGACGCCCGCGACGGGATCGTCGCCATGGACCGGGTATTCGCCGAAGTGCTGCGCAAACGTGGCAAGCCGGTGGTGCTGGTGGCCAATAAGACCGAGGGCCGGGCCGGCGATGCGGGTGCGCTTGAAGCCTACGACCTCGGCCTGGGCGAACCTATCGCCATCTCTGCAGAACACGGCGAGGGGATGGCCGACCTTTACCAGGCGCTCGTTGAGGTCGCCCCGATCGTGGACGACGACGAGGAGGAGGACGCCGACAAGCCGGTGCGCATTGCGATCGTCGGGCGCCCCAATGCAGGCAAGTCCACCTTGGTGAACCGGCTAATTGGTGAGGATCGGCTGCTGACCGGGCCGGAGGCGGGGATCACCCGCGACGCCATCCCTGTGGATTGGGAATGGGAAGGCCGCATGGTCCGGCTAGTGGACACAGCAGGCCTTCGCCGGAAGGCAAAGGTGCAGCAGAAGCTGGAGAAACTCTCTACCCAAGACACAATCCGCGCCATCACCTTCGCCGAAGTGGTGATCCTTGTGATGGACGCCACCCACCCCTTCGAAGTGCAGGACCTGCAGATCGGCGACCTGGTGGAGAGGGAGGGCCGTGGGCTGGTGTTCTGTCTGGCCAAGTGGGATCTGGTTGAAAACCAGGGCCAGCGCCTACGGGAGATTATCGCGGAGGCGCAAACCCAATTGCCTCAACTGAAGGGCGCGCCAATCATCGCGCTGTCGGCTGAGACTGGACGTCACCTCGACCGGCTGATGCCGGCGGTGTTCAAGGTGCACGAGCATTGGTCCACGAAGGTCAAGACCAAGGATCTAAACGACTGGCTGTCGATGGCCACCGCGCGTCACCCGCCGCCGGCTGTGGCGGGGCATCGCGTGAAGCCCAAGTACATGGCCCAGACCAAGGCGCGGCCGCCCACCTTCGTTTTGGTGGCCAGCCGGTCAGACCAACTGCCCGAGTCCTATAAGCGCTATCTGGTGAACTCGTTGCGAGAGAGCTTTGATCTCCCGGGCGTTCCGATTCGGCTGAGCGTGAAGTCGGGCAAGAATCCTTACGCGGCGGGTGAAGCCAAGAGCGGCCCAGCGCCTTCAGGTTACACGCCCAAGCGTGCGCCAAAGGTCAAGGTGAGGACCTTTAAGCGATAGTCCAGTCGCTGAACCGGACAACGGATCTGGGCAAACCTGGATCTGTCAGCGCCAGTTGCACGATCAACGGCCCGATTTGGCGGGGCTCAGGCAGGGCTGCGGGATCCTCGCCTGGCATTGCCTGTGCTCGCAGCCGGGTGCGCATGGCTCCAGGATCCAGGAGAACGGCGCGAATAGACGTCTGTTCGAGCTCATCGGCCCAGACGCGTACGATTGCTTCCATGGCGGCCTTGCTTGCGGCGTACGGCCCCCAGAATGCTCTCGGATGTGAGGCGACCTCAGGTGTGAGAAATATCGCCCGTCCCGCCTCCGAAGCGCGCAGCAGGCGTTCGGTGGCGCGGATCAGTCTCCAGGCCGCGGTTGCGTTCACCGCCAGGGTCTCGGCCCACGCCTTGGGCTCCACATGACTCACCGGAGTGACGGGGCCCAGGACAGCTGCGGCGTGGACCAGGATGTCGAGTCTTCCGAATCGCTGATGCAGCGCCAGTCCCAACTGGTCGAGGCCGTCGCCTTCGGCGATGTCCATTGGAACCAGAGTCGGCCGCTCGCCGCCTCGGGCGGTGATCTCATCGTCAAGAGCTTCAAGCGCACCTTGGGTGCGGGCGACGGCGACCACATGTGCGCCGGCGTCCGCGAGTGCGAGGGCCGCGGCCTGGCCGATGCCGCGGCTGGCGCCGGTGACGAGGGCGATGCGTCCGGTGAGGGGTAGGGAAGTCGACATGGGCGGCTGTGTATCGCAATCCGTCCGCGTTGCTAGTCCTGGCGCGTGGCGTACCGCTGGGCGATCACGGCGCAGGCCATCAACTGAATCTGGTGGAAGATCATCAACGGCAGCACCATGGGTCCGACCACCGCGGCGGGAAAGAGGACGCTGGCCATGGGCACGCCGCTGGCCAGACTCTTCTTGGAGCCGCAAAACACAACGGCGATCTCGTCAGCCTTGGCGAAGCCAAGGCTGCGAGCGAGCCATGTGGTGGCCGCAAGCACCACGGCAAGCAAGGTTGTGCAGATGGCAAGCAGGGTGACCAGGTCGGGGACGCCGACTTTGCGCCACAGGCCGCCGGCGACGGCTTCGGAGAAAGCCACATAGACGACCAGCAGGATGGCGCTCTTGTCCACCCAGCCGAGGATTCGGGCCTGAGTTTGCAGCCAGGGGCTGATCCAGCGGCGAGAGAACTGGCCCACGATGAACGGCGCGAGGAGTTGCAGGACGATCATCCAAAGCGCCGCAATTGAAAAGGCGCCGCCGGCCGAGTGCAAGAGCAGTCCGGCCAGCACGGGGGTCAACACGATACCGATCAGGTTGGAGGCGGCGGCGGCGGCAACCGCTGCGGCGACGTTTCCACGGGCGATGGCGGTGAAACCCACCGAGGACTGCACCGTGGAGGGCAGGCAACAAAGCAGCACGATCCCGGGCGCGAGCGCCACCGGCGTCACCGGTAAGGCGGTAACGATCAGGCCGAGCAGCGGGAACAGGCCAAAGGTGCAGGCCAGCACCAGCAAATGCAGCCGCCAGTGGGTCATGCCCGCGCGCACCGCATCGGGGGATAGCCGTGCGCCGTGCAGAAAGAAGACCAGGGCAACGCCAGCCTTGGCCGCGACGCCGAGGCCATCGGCTATACCGTCGCGGGCGGGCGCGAAGCTCGCCAGCGCCACCATCAGCAGCAGCGCAACGATGTAAGGGTCGAGCTTCAGTCGGGCGAGGAGGCCGCTCACGCCGGGCGTGGCCTAAGCGTCGACCAGGAAGGAAAGCTGACGCTCCACCGCCTCATTGCGGCCTTCGGCGATCTCGCGGTCCAGCAGGCGCGTGGGGTAGTCGCCGGTGAAATAGTGGTCGGTGAACTGGGGGTTGACCGGGTCACGCGGCCCCGCATCCATCGCCCAGTAAAGGCCATCCACGGAAAGAAAACCCATGGAATCCACGCCCAGGAACTTGGCCATCTCCGGAATGGTCATGTTGGCGGCAAGCAGCTTGTCCCGGTCCGGCATGTCGATGCCATAGTAGTCCGGCCACTGTATCGGCGGCGAGGCGGAACGCAGGTGCACTTCAGCAGCACCGGCCTCACGCACCATCCGAACGACACGCACCGAATTCGTGCCGCGAACGACCGAGTCGTCGATCAGCATCACCCGCTTGCCCGCCAGCACCGAGCGATTCGGGGAAAGCTTCATCCGCACGCCGGTTTCACGCGCGCCCTGGGTCGGCTGGATGAAGGTGCGACCGACATAGTGGTTGCGGATGATTCCCATCTCGAAGGGTCGATTGGTTTCTTGTGCGAAGCCGAGGGCCGCCGGCACGCCGGAGTCCGGCACCGGCACGACGACATCGACATCTACGGCTGTTTCCTGGGCGAGTCGGCGGCCCATTCGCTTGCGCACTTCATAGACTGAACGGCCGTTGACCACCGAGTCAGGGCGGGCGAAGTAGACATATTCGAATATGCAGGGTCGAGCGCGTGCGGCGGGGAAGGGGCGGAGGCTCTCAATCCCGTCCTGATCGATCACCACCATCTCGCCGTGCTCGATATCGCGGATGAATTGTGCGCCGATCATGTCCAAGGCGCAGGTCTCAGACGCAAGAACGGCCTTGCCGTCCAACTCGCCTAGCACCAGAGGGCGGATGCCAAGAGGGTCGCGCACGCCGATGAGCTTCTTGTTGGTCATGGCGACCAGGGCGTAGCCGCCCTCGATCTGCGACAGGGCGTCGATGAACCGCTCCACCACGCGCCCTCGCCGGGAACGGGCGAGCAAGTGCAAGATCACTTCCGAATCGGAAGTGGACTGGAATATGGCCCCTTCCGCGACCAACTGCTCGCGCAGGGTGAGGAAGTTGGTGAGGTTGCCATTGTGCGCCAGGGCGACGCCGCCGGCCTCAAGGTCAGCGAACATCGGCTGGATATTGCGCAGGAAGCTGCCGCCGGCCGTAGAGTATCGTGTGTGCCCGATGGCGGTATGGCCGGGCAGGCGATCTACAAGGTCGTGGCCGGCGAAGGCGTCTCCGACGTAGCCCATATGTCTTTCGGTATGGAATCTCTGGCCGTCGAAGGTGGCGATGCCACAGGCTTCCTGGCCGCGATGCTGCAGGGCATGCAGACCCAGCGCCGTAATGGCCGCCGCGCCAGCCTGTTCAAAGACGCCGAATACGCCGCATTCAAGCCGCGGCGTGTCGTCATCGGGATCGCGGGGGAAGATCGCCCCCAGATCCTCGTCGCTCATCGCGCACTCTCCACCTGACCGGCGGCTGCATCCCGGTCGGGGGCGTCGTACGCCCCTACCGCGCCGCTGTCACCTGCGCCGTCGCGAACCGCCTTCTCAAGGCTGGGCTTCAATCTTCCGGCGAAGTCCAGCCCCTTGGGGGCGAAAGCCACAAGGATGCGACCCGCTGCGGCCGTGATGGGATATGTTCTGGCCTGGGTGATCCAGGTTGGCGCGTGCTCTGGCGGGGTGGCGGCATTGAAGAACAGGTTGAGCGCGCCCAGGAACACAAACCCGCGCACCATGCCGAATCCCAGACCTACGATCCGGTCCAGTGGTCCCATGACCTCGTCGTCGCGAATGCGCCGGGCCAGGGCGGCGCCGATCAGCCGCAGGAGGATGTAGACCACCAGGAACACGGCGATCACCGCTGCGACGTTGCCGGCCCAGTCCGGGTCGATGATCGCGCGACCCATGGGGCCGGCGTAGCGCAGGCCGAACATGGCCGCCGCCGAGGCCATCAGGAAGGCCGCGACCGTGACCGTCTCCCGCGCCGCGCCACGGAACAGGCCGGCCAGGGCCGACCCCCCGAAGATGATCAGCACAACGATGTCGAACTGGTTCACGCGGCTAGTCCCAAGCAGCTTCGCCGATGCGAGAGATGGCCTCGGACAGGCGCGCTACCCCGGCGACTCGCATCAGGCCCGCGCCGTCAAGATCCGCGGGCCCGAGCACCTGACGAAAGCCCAGCTTCGCCGCCTCCTTTATACGGCCGTCCATGCGGCTTACGGCGCGCACATCCCCGGATAGGCTGACCTCGCCGAACACCACACAGTCCTGGGGCAGAGCCTGGTCCAAAGCCGAGGATGCCAAAGCCGCCGCCGCGGCGAGGTCAGCGGCGGGTTCGCTGATCCGCAGGCCCCCAGCGACATTGAGATAGACGTCACGGTTGCCGAGGCTCAAGCCGCAGCGGGCCTCCAGCACCGCCAGGACCATGGCAAGACGCCCGGAATCCCAGCCCACCACCGCCCGGCGGGGCGTGCCGTAAGCCGACGGCGCCACCAGGGCTTGAACCTCCACCAGGACCGGGCGGGAACCTTCGATGCCGGCGAATACGGCGGCGCCCGCTGCGCGCTCTCCGGCGGTATTGAGGAACAAAGCTGAGGGATTCGAAACCTCGATCAGGCCCGCCTCGCTCATCTCGAAGACGCCGATCTCGTCGGTGGCGCCGAAGCGGTTTTTGGCGCCGCGCAGGACCCGGAACGGATAACCCCGCTCGCCCTCGAAGGAGAGCACGGCATCGACCATATGTTCGATCACCCGCGGACCGGCAATGGTTCCCTCCTTGGTGACGTGACCCACCAGGATCACCGCCACCCCACGCTTCTTGGCCAGGCGGACCAGTTCGCCGGCGGCGGCGCGCACCTGGGTCACCGAGCCGGGGGCGGCCTCGTGGGCGTCGCTCCACATGGTCTGGATCGAATCAATCACCACTAGGTCGAACTTTTCACGCTTCAGGCCGTCGAGGATTTCGCGAAGGGCGGTCTCGGCCGCCAGCCGCACAGGAGCCTCGGCCAGGCCCATTCGGTGGGCGCGGGCGCGGATCTGCTCCACCGCCTCCTCGCCCGAAATATAGGCGCATGCGGCGCCGCGCAGGGCCGCACTCGCCGCCACCTGTAGGAGAAGCGTGGATTTGCCGACCCCTGGATCGCCGCCCAGCAAGATCGCCGAGCCGGGCACTACGCCGCCGCCGCAGACCCGGTCGAATTCCGCAACGCCGGTGGAAATCCTTGGCGGGGCTGGGGTTTGCTGTTCCAGGGTCTCGAAGGCGAGGCCGCGGGCCTTGGACGCGCGGCTGGGGGCGAGCGCGCCGGGGGGGCGGGCGGAAACCTCTTCAACAAGGGTGTTCCACGCCCCGCAGGCGCCGCACTGGCCAGACCACTTGGCGTGGGCCGCGCCGCAGGACTGGCAGACATAGACGGCGCCGTCGCGGGCCAATCAAAGCTCCTGATTCGAACCGGCGCCCAATCTAGCGCTACGGGTGGGGAAGTCTCGCTTGCGCAAACGCATTGCCGTTCCTGCGCCTTGGGCTAGGCTTGCGCCGAGAGCAACGCCGAATTCGCAAATTGGGAGGCGAGACATGAGCGTAGTGGAACCGGGATCCCCGGGGGCGAGTCTGATTCAACGAGTCCAGGACATCCTGTTGCGGCCAAAGCCCACGTGGGACCAGATTGACGCCGAACCGGCCACGATCGCGGACCTATACAAGAGTTATGTCGTTCCGCTGGCGGCGATTCCGGCGGTGTGCACCGCGATTGGTTCATCGCTGCTCGGCACCACGGTGTTGGGCGTCACCATGAAGACCCCGATTGTGACGGCGATCGTCACGGGAATCGTCGGCTTCGTACTAGGCTTGGTTATGGTCTATGTGACAGCCTTGATCATCAACTTCCTGGCGCCGAATTTCGGCGGGACCAGCAACAAGGTCCAGGCATTCAAGGTAGTTGCCTATTCCAATACTGCGACCTGGGTCGCCGGGCTGTTTGGCCTGGTTCCAGCGGCGGCCCCCCTGATTTTACTGGCGGCGCTGTACGGCCTTTACCTGATGTACCTGGGACTTCCGAAGCTCATGAAGACTGTTGAGGACAGGGCGGTCCCGTATATTGCGGTGTCGGTAATCGTATCGTTCGTGATCTTCCTTGTGGTGGGCGGAATAAGCGCATCGATCGCCGGGGCGACAATGGGCCTTGGCGCGTTGGGACGGATGGCGGGCAGTGAGGTCTCCGGAAAGATCAATACGCCCGGAGGGTCGGTAGACCTGGGAAAGTTGCAAGCCGCCTCCAAGCAGCTGGAGGCGGCGGCCAAGCAGATGGAGAGCGGCAAGGCGGCTGACGGTTCGGCGGTCACGCCAACCGACCCGGAGGTGCTGAAGGCCTATTTGCCCGCCAGCGTGGCGGGCTTTACGCGCGGAGAGGTGTCGTCCGGCAGCGGCGGCGTCGGGGGTGTGGACAGCTCCAACGTCGAGGCGAAGTACAGCCGCGGCGAGGCGCGGCTCGACCTGACCATTACCGACCTGGGTGCGGCCGGGGCGTTGGGGGCGCTGGCGGGCGCCTTCAACATCCGCTCCTCCAAGGAGGAAGGCGGCAAGTATGAAAAGATCGGCCGGGTCGACGGGCGCATGACCGAGGAGTCCTTCGACAGCAATTCCAAACACGGCGAGTACAGCGTGCTGGCCGGCGACCGATTCATGATCCACGCCGTGGGCGACAACGTCAGCGTGGACGATCTGAAAGCGGCGGTGGCGGCGGTGAACCCTGAACGCGTTGAGCAGTTGGCCAAGGCGGGCTGACGCCGGTCAGTTCGGCTCGTAACGGCCGTCGCGGGCCAGGTTGCCAAACTTGGTGAGGTCTTCGTTGAAGGCGAGCTTGACGGTGCCGATCGGGCCATGGCGAGCCTTGCCGATGATGACGTCGGCCTGGCCGTTCACCTTTTCCATTTCCTCCTGCCAGGTGAAATGTTCGGCGGTATTCTCGCGCGGTTCTGTGCGGCCGAGGTAGTAGGACTCCCGGTAGATGAACATCACCACGTCGGCATCCTGCTCGATGGAGCCGGATTCCCGCAGGTCGGCGAGCTGGGGCTTCTTGTCCTCGCGGTTCTCTACCTGGCGGGAGAGCTGGGCCAGCGCCACCACCGGGATCGACAGTTCCTTGGCCAACGCCTTCAGACCCATCGTGACCTGGCTGACTTCCTGCACGCGGTTTTCGATGCGGCTGGACTCGCCCAACGTCACCAACTGGAGATAGTCGACCACAAGCAGGTCCAGGCCCACTGTGCGCTTCAGTCGCCGCGCACGGGCGGTCAGCTTCGCCATTGAGATGCCGCCGGTGGAGTCGATGTAGAGCGGCGCATCCTGAATATCGAGGGCGGCGTCGCGAACGCGGCCGAACTCGACCGCGTCTATCTCACCCTTGCGCAGCCGGTCGCTGGAGACGCCGGAAACCTCCGCCAACAGGCGCATCGCCATCTGTTCAGGCGACATTTCCAACTGAAAGAATGCCACGACTCCGCCGTTTACGGTCTTGCGGCCGCCGTCCGGTTGCGGCTCCCAGGCGTAGTTGCGAGCCACATGAAAGGCGATGTTGGTCGCCAGCGCTGATTTACCCATCGAAGGGCGCGCCGCCAGGATGATCAGGTCCGAGGGGTGCAGTCCCCCCAGCTTACGGTCCAGATCAATCAGGCCGGTGGAGAGACCCGCCAGGCCCCCATCGCGGCTGTGGGCCTCGGCTGCCAGGGTGACGGCCCCGCGCAGGGCATCGGCGAAGGGTATGAAGCCCTGGCTGACCCCGCCGCTCTCAGCGAGGCCATAGAGCTGTTGTTCGGCCTGTTCGATCTGATCCTTGGCGGAGACATCCGCATCACTGCGTGCGGCGCTGGTGGAAATGTCGCCGCCGATGCGGATCAGTTCCCGACGCAGCGCCAGATCATAGACCGCCCGGGCGTAATCCGGTGCATTGGCGGCGGGCGGGGCGCGATCCACCAAGTCGGCGAGATATCGTAAGCCGCCTAGCGCCTCGAAGGCGGTGTCGCGAATGAATTGTTCCGCCAGCAGGATCGGCTCGGCGAGCTGGCCCTTGCGAATGTGAGTTTCGACGGCTGCGTAGAGCCGCTGATGGAAGGGCTCGTAGAAATGGCGAGCCTGCAGGTTGTCGCCGAGCCGCTCGAAGGCGGCGTTGTCATATAGGATCGCGCCCAGCAGGGCCTGCTCGGCCTCGATATTGGCCGGAGCGTGGGGAATCTCCACGTCGTTATGCGGAGATCTCAGATCAAGGGCGGGGACGAGGGACATGGCGACCATCTAAGGCCACCATCAGGCGCGCGCAGTGCGACAATTTCGGTCGTCCACAGAACTTTCGCTTCTGTGGAGAACTTTTCCCCTTAGGTCCCTTCATGCACGAAAAACGGCGCGGAGCCCTAAGCTCCGCGCCGCCTGGCTTTCGTAGGTTCAGGCTTGAAGTCAGCCTTCGCCGAAGTCCGCCTGTGATCCCGCACCACCCTCGAGCATGTCGGCCTGGGCCTGTTCGGCCTGGGCGCGGTCTTCCTCGAATTGGGCGGCGATGATGTTCTCGCCGCGGGCCTGACGGTCCGCTTCGTCCTGGCTGCGGGCGATGTTTAGGGTGATGGTCACGCTCACCTCAGGGTGCAGACGAATCTTCACCTCGTGCATGCCCAGCGACTTAATCGGCTTGTCGAGCACGACCATGGCGCGTTCGACCTTGCCACCTTCAGCCTGGACGGCGTCGGCCACGTCGCGGCCCGACACCGAGCCGTAGAGCTGGCCGCTCTCGCCCGCCTGACGGATCAGGATGTAGCTCGAACCATCAAGTTTCTCGCCGCCCTTGGCCGCCTGCTCGCGGGCCTTGATGTTGCGAGCCTCGATCTCGGCGCGCTGAACCTCGAAAATCTGTTCGTTGGCCCGGTTCGCGCGAAGCGCCTTCTTGCGGGGCAGGAGATAGTTGCGCGCAAAGCCGTCCTTGACGCTGACGACATCGCCCAGAGCGCCACAGCCCTCCACGCGTTCCAGAAGTATGACTTTCATGGTGCGGCTCCCTACTTCACGACATAGGGGAGCAACGCCAGGAAGCGGGCGCGCTTGATGGCCTTGGCCAGTTCACGCTGCTTCTTGGCGGAGACCGCGGTGATGCGCGACGGCACGATCTTGCCGCGCTCAGAAACATAACGCTGCAGGAGCTTGACGTCCTTGTAATCGATCTTCGGCGCGTTGGAGCCCGAGAACGGGCAGACCTTGCGGCGGCGGAAGAACGGGCGACGGGCTGCGCCCGCGGCCGGGCCGGCGGTTTCTTCTTCACTCATCAGAAGGCTCCTTCCTTGGGTTGGAAGCCGCCGTCCTTGGGCGGGAAGTCGTCGCCGCGGCGTTCACGCTCGCGGTCGCGGCGGGCCAGGATCGGTGAAAGTTCCAGGTCGAGTTCCTCGACGCGCACGGTCATATAGCGCAGCACGTCTTCGTTGATCGAAAGCTGGCGCTCCATCTCCTTGACCGCCGCGGCGGGGGCGTCGATGGCCATAAGGGAGTAGTGGCCCTTGCGGTTCTTTTTGATCCGGTAGGTGAGATTGCGCAGGCCCCAGTATTCGATCTTGGCGACGGTGCCGCCGCCTTCCTCGATGAGGTGCTTCATCTGGTCATTCAGGGCTTCAGCCTGTTGCGGCGAGATATCCTGCCGCGAAATGACCACGTGCTCGTATAGCGCCATGGTGTCCTTCTTCCATGGGGAAGGCGGCGTTTCGGCGGGGGAAGAACCGCTCGAACGATGGCTCTTGCGCGGCGGCCGGGAGTTTCCCGGCCCATTCGGGCTCCGCACAAGACCGCTTTCCGTAAAGAGCGGGGCTGATAGGGGAAAAGCGCCGCTGCGGCAAGGCTATTCCGCCTGGCGCACCCGCAAGGCGGGCCTGGCGCGCCAGGTCTTCACCGCATTCAGGGATTCACTGACGTGGTCGTTTGGCGCCATGGCGGTATAGGTGTGAATGACCGTCCCGTTCGGAGCGATGACATAGGACGTGCGGTTGGACAGGCCGCGGCCGGCAAGGTTGATCCCCAAGAGCACCACATCATAGGTTTTGGCGATCCTGACGCCGGTGTCTGCGACAACTGGAAATTTGCCGCCGCAATGCTCGGTCTCCATGGAGAAGGCCGCCAGTTTTTCGACGTTGCCGGCGGTTACTCCGACGAGGCTCGCGCCCTCGGCCTTGAAGGCGTCGGCGGCGTCCGAGAAGGCCTTGGTCTCCAGATTGCAGCCCTTGGAGTAGGCGGACGGGAAAAAGAAAATCACCACCGGTCCCTTCGCCAACGCGCGGCTGAGACTGAAGGTGAAGGGTTTGCCGGCCAGATAGGCAGGGCCCGTGAAGTCGGGCGCCTTCGCGCCGGGCTTGAGCGCGGCAAAGGCCGGAGCCACGGCGAGGATCGCAAGGGCGAGGCCGGCGAGCAGACGTTTCATCTCTGTGATCCTGGAGCGGCGGTCGGCTCCTGGCGTAGATAGTCCGATGCGGAGCGCACACAAGTCTCGCTGACTTGCCGCCCTTCTTCCAATCGCTTAACCCGGCAGGCCACATCGCAGCAGAGGCGGAGTATCGCATGGGCCTTGCATTCATTTTTCCCGGCCAGGGCAGCCAGGCTGTCGGCATGGGCGCGGACCTGGCGGCGGCCTTCAAAGCCGCCCGGGAAGTGTTCCAGGAGGTGGACGAGGCGCTGGGCCAGCATCTGTTCAAGTTGATGCGCGACGGCCCGGAGGAGGACCTCACCCTCACCGAGAACGCCCAACCGGCGCTGATGGCGGTCAGCGTGGCGGTGATGCGGGCGTTGGAGAGCGAGTTCGCCATTGGAGTGGACAAGGCTGCCTTCGTGGCCGGTCACAGCCTTGGGGAATATTCGGCCCTGGCGGCCGCAGGCGCGATCGGCCTGGGAGACACCGCGCGGCTCTTAAAACTGCGCGGTCAGGCGATGCAGCGGGCGGTCCCAGTAGGCGATGGCGCGATGGCGTCGTTGATCGGACCAAAGGCGGATGTTGCGCTGGCTGAGGCGGCCGCACAGGCGGGTTCTGCAGTTGGCGTCTGCGTGGTGGCCAACGACAACAACCAGGGCAATGTGGTGATCTCCGGCGCCAAGGCGGCGGTGGATGCCGCCATCATAAGGGCCAAGGAACTGGGCGCCCGGGCGATTCCGCTCAATGTCTCTGCGCCATTCCATTGTCCGCTGATGCGACCAGCCGCCGAGGAGATGGCCGCGGCGCTCGCCGAGGCGATTATCCAGGCGCCGCGCGCGCCTTTGGTGGCCAATGTCACCGCGCGGCCGGTGCATGACCCCGATGAGATTCGCCGCCTCCTGGTGGAACAGGTGACCGGGCGCGTACGCTGGCGCGAGAGCGTGGGCTGGCTGGCCGAGACCGGCGGTGTGACGCGGTTCGCCGAAGCCGGCGCCGGAAAGGTGCTTTCGGGCATGGTCAAGCGAATCGCGCCTGACTCCGAGGCCGTGGCGCTGAACGCGCCTGCTGACCTCGAAGCCTTCGCCAAGTCCCTTTAGGAGCGCGGACATGTTCGACCTTTCCGGCAAGACCGCACTCGTCACCGGCGCCAGCGGCGGGATTGGCGCGGAGATCGCCCGAGCCATGCACGCCCAAGGCGCCGCGGTGGTGCTGTCCGGCACCCGCGAGGCGGTCCTGAAGGAATTGGCTGCCGAACTCGGCGCGCGCACACATGTGGCTGTTGCGGACCTGTCCGATGCGGCGTCTGTGGACGGATTGGTGGACGCAGCCGAGGCCGCCGCCGGCCAACCCATGGATATCCTAGTCGCGAACGCCGGCGTGACCCGCGACGGCCTGCTGCTGCGCATGAAGGATGACGATTGGGCCCAGGTGCTCAAAGTGAACCTGGAATCCTACTTCCGCCTGTCCCGCGCGGCGACAAAGGGCATGATGCGCCGGCGGTTCGGCCGCATTATCGGTATTACATCTGTGGTTGGGGTCACCGGGAATCCCGGCCAGACCAACTATGCGGCGTCCAAGGCCGGCATGATCGGTTTCTCCAAGGCGCTGGCGCAAGAGGTCGCCACCCGCGGCATCACGGTCAATTGCGTGGCGCCCGGATTCATCGAAAGTCCGATGACCGATGCCCTGAGCGAAGCGCAGAAGGCTCAGATCATGACCACCATCCCGGCCGCCCGCCTGGGCCATGGCGCAGAGGTGGCGGCGGCTTGCGTCTATCTCGCCAGTGCCGAGGCGGCCTATGTGACCGGCCAGACCTTGCATGTTAACGGTGGGATGGCGATGATCTGAAGCCGCGCTAGGCGCGTCGAAACGAACATGCTAGTTCCGCCTCGAATCCGGCCCGGCATCCCGCCGAAGCCATTTCACGCCAGTTGACATCGCATCGGCCCTCGCCGATGCAAAGCTGAACCACAAGGGACGATAACGAATGTCCGACATCCTTGAGCGCGTGCGCAAGATTGTCATCGAGCACCTCGACGCCGATCCGGAGAAGGTCACCGAAAAGGCGAGCTTCATTGACGATCTGGGCGCCGACAGCCTCGACAACGTCGAACTGGTGATGGCCTTCGAGGAGGAGTTCGACATCGAAATCCCCGACGACGCCGCTGAACATATCCAGACGGTGGGCGACGCCGTGAAGTTTATTGGAGAGCGGCTGGGGGCCTGACCCCACGCTCACATCACTGATATACGACCGCCGCGTCGCTGAAAGGCCCTTGCGCCCGGAAGCCGCGGCGGTCTTCGTATGGGATTATCGAATCCGGGAGAATCCATGCGCCGAGTCGTCGTAACCGGGATCGGGCTTTTGACGCCCATGGGCCAAGGTCGGGAACTGACCTGGCGGGCCATTCTGGCCGGCAAGTCCGGGGCAGGGCGCATTACCACCTTCGACCCGGCGGAATACGCCTGTCAGGTGGCGTGCGAGATTCCGCGCGTGGACGGGCGCGGCGGTGGCGGACCCGACATTGAAGGTTCGTTCGATCCGGACAAGACCTTGGCGCCCAAGGATCAGCGGCGGGTGGACGATTTCATCCTCTACGCGATCGCGGCTGCCGATGAGGCGGTGAAGGATTCCGGCTGGGAGCCGCGGGACGACGCCGATCGGGAACGCACCGGTGTGATCATCGGCTCGGGAATCGGCGGTCTCGGCACAATTGAACGCACCTCGGTGGAACTGGCCGAGAAGGGGCCCCGCCGGGTTAGCCCGTTCTTCATTCCCTCGGCCCTGATCAACCTGGCCTCCGGACATGTTTCGATCCGGCATGGATTCAAGGGGCCGAACCATTCCGTGGTCACGGCTTGCGCGACCGGCGCACATGCGGTTGGCGATGCAGCGCGCCTGATCAAGTACGGCGATGCGGATGTCATGGTGGCGGGGGGCGCTGAAGCCGCGATCTGCCCGGTGGGCGTTGCGGGGTTCATCGCCTGCCGCGCCATGTCGACGCACTTCAATGACGAGCCACAACGCGCCAGCCGGCCCTATGACAAGGACCGGGACGGCTTTGTAATGGGCGAAGGGGCCGGCGTTCTGGTTCTCGAGGAGCTTGAACACGCCAAGGCCCGCGGCGCAAAGATCTATGCCGAGGTCCTGGGGTATGGAATGGCCGGAGACGCCTTCCATATCACTGCGCCCGCTGAGGATGGAGACGGCGGGTTCCGGGCCATGAAGGCGGCGGTGAAGGATGCCGGCGTGGACGTCGCTGACATCGACTACGTCAATGCGCACGGCACCTCGACACCACTCGGCGACGAGATTGAACTCGGGGCGGTGGAGCGGTTGCTGGGTGCGGCCGCAGCCAAGGCGACCATGAGTTCGACCAAGTCGGCCACCGGACACCTGCTGGGCGCGGCTGGCGCCATTGAAGCGGCGTTCTCATGCCTCGCGATACGGGATCAGATCGCCCCGCCGACCATCAATCTGGAAAACCCCTCCGTCGAGACCGTGATCGACCTGGTCGCCAACAAGGCCAAGCCGATGGTCATCAACGTGGTCCTTTCCAACAGCTTCGGCTTCGGTGGCACCAACGCCTCCGTGGTCTTCAAGAAATTCTCATGAGCCTGGATCCGCGCCTGGCGAAAATCCCTGGCGTGACGCCGGCCCGTCGCTGGGTGGTGGTGGCGCTCAGCGCCGCTGGAACCCTGGCGGCCGTCGCCCTGATCGCCCTGATTTGGGCCCTGTGGACCTTTAATGGCGATGGCCCGATTTCATTGCATGGATCCAGTACGACGGTGATTGTCCGCCGAGGCGCCAGCCTTGGCGAGGTCGCCTCGAGCCTTGAGCGCGCCGGCGTGGTCAGGTCGGCGGCCGTGTTCGCCGCCGCCGCCCAGGTGACCGGCGCCGCCCGCGAACTGAAGCCTGGCGAATATGAGTTCGGATCTCGCTCCCCCATGTCGGCGGTGCTGTTGGCGATCCGCAATGGCGATGTGGTGCGCCACATGCTGACCATTCCCGAGGGATATACTTCGGAAATGGTCGCAGAGACCCTGCAGAAGATGCCGACCCTCACCGGGGAGGCGCCGCAGGCCCCAGAGGGCGCAATCCTGCCGGACTCCTACCAGTATGAGAATGGTGATGATCGTGCCGCTGTGCTCAAGCGGATGATGGACGCCCGCGACCAGACGCTGGCCGCACTTTGGGCGGAACGTCAGCCGAATCTTCCCTTCACGATACCAGAGCAGGCGGTGATCCTGGCCTCCATTGTCGAGAAGGAAACCGGTGTCGCAACTGAACGTCCGAAGGTAGCGGCCGTCTTCGTCAACAGGTTGCGCCTCGGTATGCGCCTGGAAAGTGACCCGACGATTATCTATGGGATTTCCAGGGGAAGACCGCTGGGCCGAGGTCTCCGCCTAACAGAGGTGAATACGCCGAGCCCCTACAACACCTATCTGATCCCCGGACTTCCGCCGACCCCGATCGCCAATCCTGGTCGCGCGGCATTGGCCGCTGTGCTGGACCCGCCACAGTCGGACGCCCTGTTCTTCGTCGCTGACGGCTCAGGCGGCCATGCTTTTGCGGCGACCTACAACGAGCATCTGAAGAACGTTGCGCACTGGCGCGACGTACAGAAGGCGCGTGCGCGCGAGGCGGCGAAGTGAATTGCGGAGCGCGCGTCTAATGCCCCTGTCCGGGATGACGGGATTTGGGCGTGCAGAGGGCGCGTTGGGCGACTGGAGCTGGGCGGTGGAAGCGCGTTCCGTGAACGGTCGCAACCTGGAGTCCCGGTTTCGGGGGCCGCCTGGATTTGAGGGGCTGGACCGCGCGGCGCGGGACGGAGCCCAGGCGAGATTTCAGCGCGGTCAATTGAATATCGGCCTGCAGGCCCGCCGCAATGAGAGCGCCGGTTCAGTGCGCGTGAACGTCGAGATGCTCGAACGATATCTGGCGCTGGGCGAATCCCTGATCACTCAGGGGCGGGCCAGTCCGCCGAGTCTGGACGGGCTCCTGGCCCTGCGTGGCGTGATTGAGGCTGATGCCGGATTGGATGAGGAAACGCAGCGCGCGCTCGAGGTCGCCATGACCGCTTCCATCGCGGTGGCTCTGGACCAGCTGGCGCAGGCCAGGGCGGCGGAAGGGGCGAGCTTGACAGTTGTTCTGACCGGGCTCCTGAACAGGATCGCGGACCTTGTCGGTCAAGCTGAGACTGTGGCGGCGGATCAACCGGCGGTTATCAAGGACCGTTTTTCACGGCGGCTGGTGGAACTGATCGGTGACAGCGCCGACGCCCTGGACCGAATCGTTCAGGAGGCGGCGGCCATGGCGGTCAAGGCCGATGTGCGTGAGGAACTCGACCGGCTGGCGGGACATGTCGTCGCCGCACGGGACCTGATCGGTGGGAACGGCTCGGCGGGAAGGCGGCTGGACTTCCTCACTCAGGAATTCATGCGTGAAGCCAATACGTTGTGCGCGAAGTCGGCTTTGCCCGGGCTGACCACCCTGGGCCTGGAGTTGAAGGCGGTGATCGAGCAGTTCCGCGAACAGGTTCAGAATGTGGAGTAGGGCTGGATCATGACTGATGCGCCAGGCCGCCGCAGGGGCCTGATGCTCCTGATCTCCTCGCCTTCGGGCGCGGGAAAAACCTCGTTGTCGCGCCGACTGGTCGCAGATCACGCGGACCTCGAATTATCGATTTCAGCGACTACCCGGACGGCGCGGCCGGGCGAAATGAATGGGCGAGAGTATCATTTTACGGACCGGCCGGGTTTCGAGTCCATGGCCGCCCGCGGCGATTTCCTGGAGTGGGCCGAGGTGCACGGGCAGTGCTATGGCAGCCCCAAGGCGCCGGTGATGTCGGCCTTGGCGGCTGGCCGGGATGTGTTGTTCGATATCGACTGGCAGGGCGCGAACCAAGTCGTGGGTGCGGCGCCGCAGGATTGCGTGCGGGTGTTCATCCTGCCGCCCACCATGGCGGACCTGTCGCGGCGACTGCACGCCAGGGCTCAGGACAAGCCGGATGTCATCGCGAACCGGTTGCAGCGCGCGTACGGCGAGATTGAGCAGGCGCAGTCCTATGACTATGTCATCGTCAATGACGATTTCGACCGCGCCTATTCGGACCTGGCGCACATCTATCATGCGGAACGGCTGCGTCGGGCGCGCAACCCCTGGGTGGCGGACCTTGTGACGCAATTGCTGGCCGAGAAACTCTGAAGGTCCGACGAAGCGGACAAGAAAAACCCCCGACCCGAAAGCCGGGGGCTTCCTGGATAGGCTGGCCTAGTTAGTGGCCAGCGGCCTTTTCGGCAGCAGCGCCGGCCTTGTCAGCGGCTTCGCCCATCTTGTCGGCGGCTGCGCCCGCGGCTGCGGCGGCGTCGCCAGCGGCATTGGCCGCACCAGCGGCGGCGTCAGCTGCGCCGGCGGCCGCATTGGCGCCGGCGTCGGTCGCGGCGCCGGCGGCGTTGGCGGCGTCACCAGCTGCGGCGGCGGCGTCGGTGGCGGCTTCCGCGCCAGCGGCGGCGGCGTCAGCAGCGGGTTCTTCCTTCTTGCTGCAGGCGGCCCCGGCGAGGGCGAGGGCGGAAATGGCGGCGATGGTGATGAGGCGCATGAGGTGGTCTCCCTGTTTGAGCGCTTGGTGTCGTCAAGCAACGGCGGTTATGGGCGCTGATCGAGCTGAAGACGCACAGAACCACCGGGGCCAACAACGCCGGCCCAAGGTTAACTTAGCATTGATTCCGCGCTGCGCCTTTCAATGTTTCCGAATCAGCTGCGGGCTCGGCCGTGATTCACGGAAAGAAAGATGGCGCTACAGCCGGCGGCGCATCTGACGGGATGTCGCGGCGCGCGGCGTCATTGACGTTCTCCTAACCGAAACAGCGTTATGTGATGTTTGAAAATAACAAGCTTGAACGTGTCGCAAAGCAAGTATCGACGCGTGCGGGAAGGGCTTTGGATGGTCCGGCGGGAATTTGGGCGGTTGCTTGCGTCGAGGCGCGGCAATGTCGCAATGATATTCGCCCTGGCGATACCTGTCTTGATTCTGTTGGTGGGCGGCGGCATCGACGTCCGTCAATGGAGCAATAACAAGGGTTTTGCGGCTGACGCGACCGATGCGGCGGTGTTGGCAGGCGCCAAGACTTACTTCGCTTCAAGCGCAGGCACGCCGGTGGCGCGCAAGGCTGCGGCGGAGGCATCAGCCTTCGCGGCCTTCGATCGTCAGATGGCGTTGGGTTCCACCACAACCGTGATCAATTCAAAGGCGCTGAATATCAACGCGGCGACGGGCGAGGTCACCATGACCGTCACGGGGGGCAGCAAGAATAATTTCGCCGGCGTGCTGGGTTATCCGATCATGCCGTTCACGGTGACGGCGTCGGCGACCGCCGGCGGCCAGGAGCTTGAACTGGCCCTTATCCTCGACAATACCTCGTCGATGTTCGAGTCGAACCGCTTCCAGGCGATGCGGGCGGCGGCCAAAGACTATGTGAACACCATGTTCGATCTTGGCGGAGACCGGGTTCGCATTTCGGTGGTGCCGTGGACGACCGTGGTGAACATCAACACCAGCGCGCCGGATGCGGCGAACCCGGCTGCGGTCGGGGATGTGGCGCCGCCCGCGGCTGGCACGCGTGTTGCGCCTCCCGCCATATCCGCCGGACGCTATGCGCTTGTGGCGACACCGAGAGACGCCGCCGTGGCGATCAACCAGGCAGATCTCGACGCCCTGGCCGCGCCAACCACTTGGCGAGGGTGCATCCGGTCCGCCAACGGAGAGGTCGAAGTTGACGCTTCCGGCGCCGTCACCAAACCGATTTCGGACAATGCGCCAGACACCCGTTGGCCGGCCGCACTGCTGGAGACCAATCTTTCGCAATCCGGAAACCTCTGGTGGTGCGACGCCTGGACCACCAGCACGGTCTGGCAAGACGATCCGGGGCCGCCCGGTCCGCCGGGCGATCCGCCGCCGCCGCCGCCGGTCATGGAGGGATCGCTGGAGGGGCGGTACGTGGTACCGAATTTCCAGCGCGCAGGCTGGAATCGGTCGGACGCTGTTCCCGCCCTGCGCAGAAGCGGACTTCTGCAGAAGCTGGCCTATGTCTCCCAGACTACATGTGACCCAGGCCATCAGTTCATGAGCCCATTGCGTCAGTGCATCGGCGATGGCGGAAGCTGGTGGCACTACAACGGCACCCGGAACGCCTACTATCCTTATCAGGAGGATTGCGGGAACTGGAATTACTGGTCGACGACTCCGCCTGAGAAGGTCGGGGAGAACAAGCCCTGCCTGGCCGACCCCAATGAGATCAGCTATGTGGCCGGTGGTGGTCGCATCTGCGCCTGGGAGCAAGATGCATTCAGCGGATTTAACGCTTCGACCTGGACGGCGTCGCCAAATTGGACGGCCGCAGCGCCAATATCCGGCCCCAATATCAATTGCCCCGTGGGCATGTTGCCCCTGTCAGGGAACCGCAAACAGGTTCTGGACAAGCTCAACGAGATGTACCCGGTCCCCGGCGGGACCATGGCCGACGTGGGCTTGCTCTGGGGTCTTCGATCGCTTTCGCCGAAGAAGTATTGGCAGGATTTCTGGGGCCTGGGCGTCGCCGCCAAAGGCTGGGGCGACAAAAAAACCAGGAAGATCGCCGTGATGCTCACAGACGGCGCCAATGTCGCGCCAAGCCAGTATGAGGGCTACTACGGCTGTACAGATACCTGGCGGGGTGGGCCTGCTGGCGGGTGCTGGAATTCTCCCAACGTTGCAAAACTTGACCAGGCCAGCATCGATGGCCTGATGCTGTCTGCGTGCAATGAAATCCGAACCTCCTACAAGGTTGAGCTTTACGTCATTCTCGTGGACGTGGCCGATGCGGCGGCGCGCGCCAAAGCCACGGCCTGTGCCGGCGATTCAGCCCACGCAATCTTCACCAGCACGGCCGGCGTCGGTGACGCTTTCAAGGACATTGTTGATCGGGCCTTACGGCTGACCAAGTAGGTCCGCCAAAAAATGGTCTCGCGGTGACGGAATGTAAAACATGACACAATAATCTCGGGCCAACTCGAACGGAGAAGGCCGGAGATGAGTGGAGCTCTTGAACTTGGCGCAATCGGTCTGACCACCGCGGCGGCCTGCCTTGGAGCGTATATCTACGCCTTCATCTGGAAGCCCGTGGGCGGGCGCTGGTTGCAGATCCTTGGGATCATTTCGACCATGCTTGCGCTGGTGCTGCTGTCCTTTGACCTGCGCCTGGATCCGGCGGGCGGCGCGCCGCTAAATCGTATCGCCGCGGAGAGTTTCCTGGTGATCTCCGCAGTCGCCCAAGCCTTGCAGGCCCTGCGTCGGCGGCGCGGTTCCGAGCGCCGAGCCGAGGATGACGTGGCGGTCGACAACCGCGTCCGTGAGGCGGCTGCGGCCTAACCTGAATTTTTCATCGACGATCTGTTTGCAAAAATCTAACGGATGGCCGTGGGTTTGTGCGGCATTTGGTAGGTCGCAGCGGTTTGTGGCGCGCGCATTGTCGAAAGCGCTTGTTGCTGCGGACTACGAGCCGTTCAGGCATGGCCCAATCGGATCCCTAGGTCTTGGCCACTCAGCGGTGAGACCCCACAAGCCGCCAATTCGGCAGGCGTTGTGAGTTCTCGCCTCATCGAAATCGAGTCGATAGCATAGTAAACGCAAGTAAACTATAATAATGTTTTCGAGGGGGCGGAATAGTGGCGAAATTTTACCGCCATTTAACTCTGGTAGAATAATATTGCTCCTCAGAATTTGAGCGCGTTCGACCAAAGGTGAAATTCATGACTAAGGTTATCAAACGATTTGTGAGTGATGAGAGCGGCGCGACGGCCATTGAGTATGGCTTGATCGCTGCGTTGATCGCTCTGGTGTTGGTTGCCGCCCTGACGACCCTGGGCGGCAAGGTTGGCGGCGCCTTCAATACTGTTGCGAGCAATATGCCGTAACACCGGCTTTTGTTCCGAGTTTGGACGCCGTCGCGGGTGACCGCGGCGGCGTTCGCATTTCTGAGGTTTCCTCAGCCTGCGCCGATGCGCTGGCGCACCGCTGCGCCGGTCAAGATCCGGTGAGCCAGGTATCCGTCAACCGCAGGAAACCCGCGACGTCGATAGTCTCGGCCCGCGCATCGGGCGCCACACCAGCGTCCGAGCAGAGCTTTTCCCCACCTAGGGATCTGAGGCTGGTGCGAAGCATCTTGCGACGCTGGCCGAATGCCGCGGCGGTGATAGCCTGGAGCGCCTCAAGGCGGCGGGCGCTGGGCGGTTCAGCCAGCGGGTCCAGGCGTACGACTGCCGAATCCACCCGGGGTGGCGGCGTAAAGGCCCGGGCCGGAATTTCCATGACAATGCGCGCATCGGCGCAGGCCTGGGCGATGACAGCCAGCCGACCGTAGGCGTCCGCACCTGGGGGCGCCGATATTCGCTGGGCGACCTCCTTCTGGAACATCAAGGTCATCGAGGTGGGGCGAAAGCTTCCGGTCAGCCACTTGATCAGCAGGGGGGTTCCGACATTGTACGGGAGGTTGGCGACGATGCTTGCGGGGGCTCCGGAGCACAGCGAGGATTCATCGGCGGCCAGGGCGTCCGCCAGGACAATTTCCAGGCGATCTTCGAAGGTGGCGCTGAGATCCTGAAGCAGCGGCAGGAAGCGTGGATCCTTTTCGATTGCGACCACCTTCGCCCCGGCCTCGAGTAGCGCTCGCGTGAGGCCGCCCGGTCCTGGTCCCACCTCAATGACGCGCTTTCCGTCGAGCGGGCCAGCGAGGCGGGCGATCTTTCGGGTGATGTTGAGGTCAAGCAGGAAGTGCTGACCAAGCGCCTTGCGCGCCAACAGGCCATGAGCCGCCAGGGCTTCGCGCAAAGGCTGCGGTTCGCTCATCCGAGGCGGCGCCGAGCGATCTGGTGCGCCATGCGGATAGCTGCGATCAGACTGTCGGCGCGCGCCAGCCCCCGCCCGGCGATGTCGAAGGCCACCCCATGGTCAGGCGAAGTACGCACGATGGGCAGGCCAAGCGTGATGTTCACCCCACCCCAGAAGTCCAGCATCTTTACCGGGATCAGCGCCTGATCATGGTACTGGCACAGAACACCATCGTAGCGCTGGCGCATTTCGGGCGGAAACAGGCTGTCCGAAGGCCAGGGACCGGTGGCGTCGACGCCGAGGTCACACAGAGCGCGCACGGCCGGGGTCACGATTTCCGCGTCCTCACGGCCGATCTTCCCGGATTCTCCCGCATGTGGGTTCAGACCCGCCACCGCCAGGCGCGGCGAATCTATTCCGAAGTCGCGGCGCAGGGCCTGAGCCGTGACCAGGCCTGCGTTTACAATACGCTCCACGCTGAGCAGTGAAGCCACCTTGGCGATGGGTTCATGGACCGTCGTCAAGCTAGCCCGCAAGTCGCCCGCGATCAGCATCATCACCGGGCCGCGCGCGCCATCGTAGTTCGCCGACGCCGTGAGTTCGCCCAGGAATTCGGTGTGGCCGGGAAATCCGAAACCAGCTTCGAGGAGCGGCGCTTTGGCGATCGGCGCGGTCACGACGCCGGACACTGCGCCGGACAGAGTCAGCCCGACCGCGGTCTCAATCCAACGAATTACGCCAGCCGCCGCGGCTGCCGTGGGCTTGCCGACGACAACGGATGAACGCAACGGCGAATCCAGCACCGGCAAGGCATTGGGGAATACCGCATTGGCATCCTGGGGCGAGGTGATCGGATGCAGGATCGAGGCGCCGGAAGCCGAGGCGGACGCCAGGCACTGCAGATCTCC
Organism: Caulobacteraceae bacterium; assembly: GCA_947475415.1. Lineage (GTDB taxonomy): Bacteria > Pseudomonadota > Alphaproteobacteria > Caulobacterales > Caulobacteraceae > Phenylobacterium. Next base: position 10,868 of record CANJLH010000008.1, on the reverse strand, counting down.
GACCACCAGGAACGCAGGCCCCTCGGCCCGCAACGCCGCCCAGGCTTTGATGATGATTTCCGGCCCGATTCCGGCCGGATCGCCAAGGGTCAGGGCAAGTGGTGCTGTTTTCACCGCGTCTCGATGGTCGCCGAATTGCGCAAGTCTCTCATATATCGGCGAGCAATCATGCTAAGTTGTTGGCCAAAAAGCCGATTTTCCACTTCGTCATGCGTGGCTTGCTCAGCGCCGGTAGCGCGCTTGCCGCACACGGCGACAAGGTGCATTCCCGCGGCCGTGCGAATGGGCTGCGAAACCTGACCGGGCTGAAGGGATTCGGCCGCTTCGCGGAAAGGCCCGGCGAGGTCCTTGATCTCAGCTTCACCCAAGTCGCCAGCCACGATGCCTGGTGTCTTTGCGGCCTCGGCCTCGATATTGTCGCAGCCTCTGAGCGACGGGCGCAGGGCCTCCAGCTGGAGGCGCGCAGCATCGACCTGTTGCGGCGTGGCCTGGGCGCCAAGGGCGATCGCGGCCTGTTTCATGCTGACCAGGGTGACGCCGGCCCCGGCGCGCTTATCCCGCAGGAGGATCAGATAGACGCCGTCACGCACGGGTATCGGTTGGGAGAGTTGTCCGGGCCGCATCTGCTCGAGGGCTGCGGCCACTTCGGGCGCGACATCTCCTGCGGTCACCCAGCCGGCGTCACCACCGTTGGCCGCGGTTGGTGAGACGGAGAATTGCCGTGCGACGGCGGCAAATGGCGCGCCTTGTTGCATTTGAACGATAAGCTGCCCACCGCCTTCGACGGCCGCTTGCTGGCCTCCGACGCGGTTGGCGTCGATCAGGATCTCGCTGATCTCGTACTGCGGCTTTGAAGCGGCGGCGGCGACGCGTTGCTGGACCGCCTTGATCTGGTCTTCACCGATCCGCAGTCGAGAGCCATAGCGACCACGAATCCACCGTTGCCAACTGAGGCTCGCGCGGATCTGTTCGCGCAAGGTATCAGCGCCGACACCCTGGCCTTGCAGAACCTTGAGGAATTGTTCGACGGACATGTTGTTGGAACCCGCCATGCCGGCAAGTTCCTCCTCCACATCGTCCGCACTGGCGACAATTTCCATCTTCTGCTGCTTCTCGACCCGACGCAGTTCATGCATCTGCAGCCGTTCATCAACCAGCGAGATCAGCGCCTCGCGCTGGAACTGGGGCATGTTTTCGCTGGTCGGTTGAACGCCGGATGTGGCGATCAGCAGCCGCATCCGTTGTCCCAGATCGTAGGTGGAGATGATCTGGTCGTTGACCACGGCCGCCACCGACTCGCCTAGACCTCTGGGCTCCGGCGGCCGCTGAGCGGCGGCTGGCGGCTCTGCGACCGGCGTTGGCGCCTGCGCCAGGACGGCTGTGCTCAGGCACGTCAGGACAAGACCTGCGAAGACGACTCGCGCCGCCGCCCCGTAAGTGGACCCGCGCGCACGTTTCATGGGGTTATTCGTTCCTTCCGAACGGCCCATCGGGCCTGGATCACTTGCCATTGATTGGGTCGCCCAATGTGGCGAGGGTTAGGCGCAAGCCCACCGAATTCGCCGAACCAAGCCTGCCGATCACCGTGTCCTCGTGACGATAGAAGATTTCGAAACGTGTGCAGTCATCGCGGTAAATCAAGCCCACGTCCTGAACCACCCATGCCTTCTGAACCATATCTCGGTTGCCATAGGTGGATATCCCCCAGTTCCGGGAAAAGAAGACTTCGGCCCCCAGGTCAAGATTTTCCTGCTTAGCGCCGTTGATATCGAGATCGTCGCGAAGATAGCGCACATAGCCGGAACCCCATTTGCCGGAAAGGTTCGCGCCGGCTTCCGCCCGATGCACGCCTAAGTCCTTGGAATCCATGCGTGCGCGGGTGAAGACCGATAATCCAGGCAAGGGCTGCGCTTCTGCGGCGACCACCCAGTCGGAACCCTGCCGTTGCAATCCGGAACGGGGGGCGAAAATGTTGTCGCGCCGGTTGCGGAAACTGCGGCCGATCACAAGGTTCGCGCGACGTCCGTCATCCCACATCACGGCGGCGCGTCCCGCGACATTCAGCCGCGCGCCGGTCTCGAACAGATCGAAACCGGGAAACTTGTTTGTCCGCATCAGGTTCGACTCGTCGAACTCGAACGCCAGGCTGTCCTCGTTGAAATAGACAGGTTTGCCATCCGGCGTCTGGTCGATCTCGATGGGGTCGGCATGCGCCGTAAGCGCAACTTGTGCGACGGGTTCGAGCACGACCGTATAGTCGTTGAAGCGGCGGACCATGGGCAACGAAGTGTCGGCGCCAATCGTGGTCAAGGTTCGGGAATTATGACGGGCGCGCCGACCGGCCGGAAGGTCGTCAAACGCGTAGATGTCGCCCCGCAACTGGGCGAAAGGCTCGAGCCGTATACCGCTGGTGCTCGTATAGGATGTGCGCCAGTCTGCGGCCAGGGTCAGCCGGCGGCTGTCAATGCCCGGCGTGCGCTGGCCCTTGACATCGAACTGTGATTGCTCGCGAGAAAGTGAGACCGCGCTTGCATCAAGGCGCAATCGACCGCCGGCCACGTCCGCCTTGGGTTCCCAATGCGCCTCAACGAGGGGGCCAATCACCGGGAATGTGCGGTCATTGTCTCCGGGGCGAAGACCCTGGATCGTCATGCCTGCCACCGAGACATAGGAGTGTTGGTCTTGGCGGGTGGCGTAGAGTTGAGAAATCAAGCGGCGGTCGTCGGAAATATAGGGGCCGCGCGCAACGAAGGCGCCGCGCACCTCATACTTGTCGAATATCAGCCTGTCCGAAGCACGCTCAGCGGTGAAACCCCAGCGCCAGGCCGGATCAACCTGAAAGGCGCCGCTGGCGAGGACGTAGCTGCGCGACGTGTTGGCGCCGAAGCCGCGTCCGCTGCCATCGAAATCGTGATCGTAGGTGTAGCCGAACCGCGCATCCACGGTTCCCGAATAGAAGCGCTTGCGCAGGCGACCGTTCAGGAAGGGGTGGACCCTGCTATTGAACTGAGGGCTCAACACTAGGTCCGAAGAGGGCGAAAGCACGAACAGGTAGGGCTGCTCATAAGACACGCCACGCCGGTCCGACACGGATGCCATCGGCGGCAGCAGGCCTGATTTGCGCGGCGCCTGGGGATCAGCGTTCCAGAACACGGGCAAGTAGAGAATAGGGGCCCCAAAAATCCGAAAAACGGCATTACGATAGTAGACGAGCTGTTTTTTCTTGTCGCGAACCACCTGATCGGCCTGGATCGTCCAGGTGGGGTTCTTTTTCTTGTCGTCGACGCAGATTGGGCAAGGTGTGTAGATCGCCCGGTTCAGTTCCTGAATGTCTTCGTTCGGGCGCACCGCGCTTGCAGCGGCGATCTTGATTTCCTTGCCTAGCCGCGCTGTCACCGTCGTGGCGACAGCGGCCTTGGACTTGTCGTCGAGCAGAAGTTCCTCGGCGGTTTCGACGGAGCCGTCGGCCTCGATCAGTTCAATGTGGCCCTTGGCGTGGAGCACGCCTGCGGTCTCGTCATAGATGATTTCATCAGCACGAACCGTTCGCCCGCGCGTCCGAAGTTCCACCGATCCGCTGGCCGTAAGGACGTTGGTCTTGTCATTGCGGCTTACGAGGTCGGCCTCAAGGTACATCTCGTCGCGTGCGGGCCCGGTGGGTTCTGCGGACTCAGGCGCGGACTGCGCAGGCTGCGAGAGCGCCACGTTCGCGCACAGAACGGCGGCGGTCGCGCCGGCGAGCAGGCCGCGGCGAAAAGAGGCGGGGCGCTGGCGCCGACCTGAGTTCATCAGCCGTAGATCCCCTCTGGCGGCATGTGCGGGGCGATGGATAACGGCGCGCGCCAATGATTCAACCGTCTTCGGTGTAGCAGAGCAGAGTGAGCCCTGACAGGAGGGCGACGAGGGGCGGCGCCCACGCAGCCGCAAATTGAGGAATGACGCCTGCGTCAGCCAGCGCACCGGAGAATTCGTTCAGGAAAAAGAACAGAAATCCCAGTCCGACCCCAACTCCGGCCAGAAGAGACAGGCCTCCCAGGCGAGAGAGTCGCAATGAAAAAGCGGCGGCCAGTATCGACATCGCTGCGAACAGGACGGGCGCTGCGAGGAGTTGGGCGAAGCGCAAACGATAGGCCGCGGCGCTGAAGCCCGCCTGTTCTGTCTGCCGAATGGCCGCCGGTAGTCGCCAAAACGCGATGGCTTCCGGCGATGCGAAGTGCGCCATGGCGGTTTCGGCGTCCAGAGACGAACGGATGGTCATGGTGTCAGAGCGCAGAGAATATTCGCCGGCGCTGGCCTCGCGCACGTTCGTCAGTCGCCAAAACCCAGACATTAGGGCCGCCTCACCGGCCTCCAGGCGCCGCCGGAATGCGAAGCCTCCCTTTGCCGTGCGTTGATAAATGAACAGCGACACATCCTTCAGTCTCACAAGGCCGTCCACGGTGGCGCGCCCGCGGGCGTGTATGACAATCTGCGTCGCATCGTCGCCCTGGCGCAGCCAAACATCTCGCGGCGCGTTGGTTGTCGCAGTCTCCATCAGGCGCCCGCGCAACGAATCATAACGTGCGTTCAAGGCCGCCGCCGCAGGATTCAGCACCGAGATCGTAAGGATGCCGATCAGCATTGCCGCGCCAGCCGAAGGCATGATGAACCGCCACGCGGAAACGCCCGCCGCGCGGATCGCCACCAGTTCGCTCGAGCGATTCAGTCCCACAAAGGCGCCCATGCCGCCGAAGAGAAATATGAACGGCGCCAGCATCAGGAGAATTGCCGGCACCCGCAGGCAGGTAAGCAAAAACAGGCTTCCAACACTGACGTCGGCGCGGACGCCCACCGTTCGCGAAAGGTCCACGAATTGAACCAACGCCACCACCGCTGCGATAACCGCCAGCGCCATGCCTACCGCGCTGAGCGTGCGGCCCACGACATAGCGCTCAATTCGGCCCGCGCCGATCATGCGCCAACCGGCAATGGCGCCGGCTCCAGCTGTCGGCGGACGGCGGCGGTGCGCGACACCTTCTGTCGGAACACAGCGCCAAGGCCCGCCCAGATTCCGGCTAGGGGAATGGCGAACTGGGCGATGTTCAGCCAGGGTTCGGCTTCGCAGCCGGCCTGAATGACGAATCCCAATATCCGCATGCCGGCCGCAACTGCGCAGGTCACCGCGATACGCCGGCCATAACCCAGTCGGCTAAATCCGCCGCCGATGATTGCCGACAACGCCAGCGCCATGAATGCGATGTTGTAGAGCGGTGATGCGATCCGGCCCACGCCCTCCGCGAGCAGCCGAGCGCGATTTCGTCGCTCCCAGTCCTGCTGCAGATCCGGGAACAGAAGTTCGTGCAGAAATCGGTCGGAAGGCTTGTAGTGAATTAGCCCACTGACCTCTGTGAGGGCTGTTAAATCAAATGGATAGTCATCAAAGGTCAGGTAGTTCAGCACGCCGCTCCGGCTGAATTCCTGGGTCGTTCCGTGCGCCAGAAACAGCACCGGATGACCGTTGCGCTTCAGCAGTCTTCCCTCGTCGGCGGTGTAGGTTGTCGCAGACCCGTCATCCTTGATGTGGTGGATGAAGAGGTTGTGGATCACCCCCTCCTTGTCCACCGATTGTGCGTAGACGGTGACGCCAGGAATGGGTTCGGTGAAACGTCCTTCGCGGACGAGAGTTGCTGCGACGTCGGCATTGACCTTGAAATATTCCTCCCGCATCGCGCGGAATGACGCTGGTTGCACGAACAGGTTCATTACCAGTGCGAAGAAGGCGACGGTGCAGGCCAACCGCATCGCAGGCGCGATCACTCTTGACCGGCTCATCCCACCTGCGAAGCAGACCACGATCTCCTGTTCGGTGTGCAGACGATTTAGAGCCACCAGCGCCGCGACGAAGAGAGCGATCGGCAGCACCATGTTGATAAGCTGAGGCATGGCCAGCAGCGTGATCTTGGCGAACACCAGGGCGCTCTGGCGCTGGCTGACGATCAGGTCCAGCGCGGAGAGGCTCTGACTCAACAACGCCAGCATCGACAGCGCCAAAATCGCCCAAAGTGTCGGTCCCAGCAGCTGTCCCAGGAGGTAGCGGTCGATCAGGCGCATTGGGTCGGAATCATCCACACAACCTGAACCACGCCTGAGTGGCGATAATGCGCAAAACGCGATGCGTCATTCCACCATACCGCGCCGCCGATCACACCGGCGGGTCAAAATCGAGTTCGAACCGAGATTCGGCGCGCTCCCGATGAGAAGCTGTTCTAAACCATGGCCGGCTCCGACGCACAACCGGCCGCGGAGGCGCCGGCGCGTGCTCCGGCGGGACTTGAGAGAGACAGAATGGACATCGAATTCGTTACCGCCTCAGCGGTAGTTTCCGAAAAATGCGTTGAGGCGCTGGTGGTGGTTGAGGGCGCAGTGCTCGCAGGGCGCGCCGGGCAGCTTGATGGTCTGAGCGGCGGCGCGATCACCCGGGCGCTTGCGGCGGGACGTTTCACTGGCGCGAAGGACCAGGTCCTGGATCTGCAGGCGCCGGTGGGAATCGACGCCGCGCGTCTCGTGTTGATCGGGGCCGGCAAGGCCGATGGGCTCAGCGACATCGGCGTCGAACACGCCGCCGCCCAGGCGTATGGCGCCGTGAAAACCTCAGGTTTGGCCACGCTACGCCTCGTCCTGCCCGATACCCTGCGCGCGCCTCGCGCAGCGCTGGGTGTTCGTCTCGCGGCTTACCGGTTTGACCGCTATAAGACCAAGGAGCCACAGGAGAAGAAACCGTCGATCACTCGCACCCAGGTGGTCGTCGACGATGTGGACGCCGCGCTGGCGGCCTTTGCGCCACTGGCCGCACTGGCCGATGCCGTCGCCTTCGCGCGGGATCTGGTGTCGGAACCGGCGAACATTCTCTACCCGGCCGAATTCGCTCGTCGCGCAAAGGCCCTGGAAAGCCTGGGCTTGGAGGTTGAGATCTTGGGGGAGGCGGAGATGAGCCGCCTTGGCATGGGCGCCCTGCTGGGGGTGGGGCAGGGTTCCCGCCGCGACAGCCAGCTTGTGGTCATTCAGTGGAAAGGCGCCGGCAAGGCCAAACCGATCGCGTTTGTCGGCAAGGGTGTCTGCTTCGACACCGGGGGTATTTCCATCAAGCCTGCCGAAGGGATGGAGGACATGAAATGGGACATGGGCGGCGCGGCGGCCGTGGCCGGGCTGATGCACGTTCTGGCCGCGCGCAAGGCCAAGGTGAATGTGGTGGGCATCCTGGGCCTGGTGGAAAACATGCCAGATGGGAACGCCCAGCGGCCCGGCGACATTGTCACAACCATGTCCGGACAGACGGTCGAGGTGATCAACACCGATGCGGAGGGCCGACTCGTTCTGGCTGATGCCCTCTGGTATTGTCAGGATCGGTTCAAGCCACGGTTCATGGTCGACCTCGCCACGCTGACTGGGGCGATCATCGTGGCGCTGGGCAATGATTTTGCCGGCCTGTTCTCCAACAATGATGAGCTTGCCGCAAACCTCTTGGACGCCGCGACCAGCGAGGACGAGATGCTATGGCGTCTGCCGCTGCCGCCGAAATACGAAAAGGGGCTGGAGAGCCTGGCGGCCGACCTGAAGAACACCGGCCCCCGCCCGGGCGGCTCAATCACGGCAGCCTTGTTCATCCAGAAGTTCGTCGGTGGCCTGCCGTGGGCTCATCTGGACATCGCCTCAACCGCCTGGAAGAAGCCCTCGTCGGTTCCGACGATTCCAGACGGGGCCACCGGGTTTGGCGTTCGGCTTCTGAACCGCCTGGTGGCGGAGAACTACGAAGGATAGGCGGTAGTGACCGACGTCTGGTTCTATCACCTGGAGCACACCAGTCTGGAGCAGGCCCTGCCGGAACTGCTCGACAAAACCTTGGCGCGCGGTTGGAAAGCCCTGGTCAGAGCTACCGAGCGCGCCCGGCTTGACCAATTGGATGGCTGGCTGTGGACCTATCGCGACGAGGCCTTTCTCCCGCATGGCCTGAACGACGAGCCGTATGCCGATCGCCAGCCGGTCTTACTGACAACGGAATTCGGCAACCCCAATGGGGCCGAGGCGCTGTTCCTAGTGGACGGGGCCGAGGCGGGCGACCTTGCGCCCTACGTCCGGTGCATGGTCCTGTTCGACGGCCGCGATGAGGGCATCGTGGCGGCGGCGCGCGCGCAGTGGAGCCGAATCAAGGCGACCGGCGCGGAAATGTCGTATTGGCGTCAGGAAGGTCGAGGATGGCGAAAGCAATCGTGACGCGTGCGGATTCCTGGAACTTGGTGGCGTTCGGCTTGAGCCTCCTCGTGCTCGGGGCTTGTGCTGCGCCGGAACCTGAGCCTGCGCCGACGCGCCCGCCTGCGCCGCCACAAGCGCACCACGTGGCGCCCGCAGTGTCCTCGCGAGACGAGTGCCGCGCCGATGAGAACAGGCAGTTGATCGGTCAACCTCGCACCCGCATCCCGGTGCCGGTTTACCCGGCGCTGCAGCGGGTGGTTTGCACCACCTGTCCGGTGACTGACGATTACAATCCGCGGCGGCTGAATTTCCTGTTCGACGCGGAGACCGGACTGATCCGGGAAGTGAGGTGCGGATGAGCGATGAAGACGAGGCGATTTTGCGACGACGCAAGCTGATCGGCCGGGCGGTGGTCGTAGCTTTCGGGCTGCTGCTGGCGGCCTATGTGATCGCCGATGTCACCTACCGCCTGCAGATGCACTAGGTCTTGAACGGCTCATGGCGCTTCTCGTTCAGTAGTAACGCCACGCCGCCGCCGGCCGCGGCCATCACCGCCAGCGTCGTCATCGGCATCACATAGTCGCCGGTGCGCTCATGCGCCAAGGCCACTAGAGGTGCAATCATGGGTGGTATGGGCGTGAAGCCGCTGATCACGCCGTAGGCGCGTCCGAACGCACGGGATCCGAATTCCGCCGCCGTCGCAGACGCCAGGATCGTCCAGACGCCGCCGGCGACGCCGATTAGAGCCGCAGCGCAAAAGAGCGCCGCCTGGTTATGGGCGACACCGAGCAGGGCGGATCCCAACGCTGTCACCGCCGCCAGAAGCACCAGGGGGATGCGATTGCCCAGCCGGTCGGCCAGCATCCCGAAGAGCAGTTTGGATGCCATTGCCGCGATGCTGCCTGTGGAGATCAGCAGCCCCGCCATCTGAAGACTAAACCCACGCTCCCTCACCAAGGGGGCCAGATTCACCGTCACAGCGGATGAAGTGCTGCCAATCGCGGCGAACACAGCGACCACGATCCAGAAATTTGGGCGGGAAAAAATCGTCCTTAGAGGCAACTTGACGGCTTCTGGAGCCTCAATTTCCTCGGCCACATAGTCAAAACCGTCGGCGGCGGTCGGCCGCTCGCGTAGAGTGAAATAGACGACCGGCGCCACAACCAAACCGATCAACGCCCCGTACATCCACCAGACTCCGCGCCAGCCAAACTGCGGCAGCAGGGCGGTGATGATCGGCGGAAAGATAACCCCGGCGAGGGCCAAGCCGAAAGCGCACACCCCCATGGCCAAGCCGCGTTTGCGCACGAACCAACGTGACACCAGGGCCTGGGCCGGGACGGCGGCCGAGAAGGACACTCCCGCCGGCAGAAGGAACGCGTAGATGGCCACGATCTGCCAGGAGGCGGTGGCGAAACTCACGGCGATCTGCAGCAGCGCAATGCCCACCAGACCGCCGGCCATCAGTCGTCGCACGGGGTATTTGTCGGCCATAAAACCGGCCAAGGGGGCGAATACCGCGCACCCGAAGGCGAAAATCGCCATGCCCAGGGAGAGGTGGCTGATCGGCGCCGAGAACTCCGAACTCCAGCCTGGAAGAAACAGAGAGTAGCAGTTGAGGGTGACGCCCATTCCCGCCACCTGCGACAACACGCAGGCGGCAACGATGTTCCAGCCATAATAGTAGCCGCGCCTGGAGGTTGCGGGCGCAATGGTTGTCAAAATCGCATCCTCCGCGCTCCGGCCGCCGCTCAAACGGGCAGCTCGGTTGGCGGTTTGATAGGATCATGGCCCCCGTGAGCCGGCAATGGCATGTTCGGTTTTGCCAACGCCGACACTGCTCCAATACCGCGCCAGGGGGGACGCCTTGATGAAAAAGCCGTCGTCGCTGTATCCGCGATGCGGAATACCGATGATTTGAATGCGTGGGCGCCCTACGACGGGTGCGAAAGGCCGAATTGCCGGTCGGACACGAGACGGATAGGGGGCATGACCACACCCGACAAACCCCTTGAGGGTCTAGCCGAGCTTGGGCTCGACTTGGCGATGGATGACGCCATCGATGGCGCCGAGGTTGACCCGTCCGCGCGGCGACTGATCGACAAGCAAGCCCAGCTGCTGGATTTGCAGATCGTCGGCCTGGCCAGACAAAACCGCCAGATAGCTATCAAGCACCTGCGCGAACGTCTGTATGTCACCTTCGAATTGTTTCTGGCCGCTGCCTTGGCCAGCGCCCTGATCCTCCTGGCCGGCTTCGCTTGGCAGGCCAGTCGCGCCCAAGGCGTTGTGGTGCGCGCCTTTGCTATCCCGGCTGATCTCGCGGATCGTGGGCTGAGCGGCGCAGTGGTCGCCGACCGTCTGCTTGACCACATCACCGCCATCCGCACCGCGACCACCTCGGTGCGAGCCGGCGCGGCTGCGCGAGCCTGGCGCGATGACGACATCAAGGTCGAGATCCCATCCACCGGCGTATCGATCAATGACATCGGCCGTGTGCGCGGCGGAGTAAAAGTAGGCCACTGGAGCGGCGGCGATATGCGGCTGCGGGCGGTGTAAAACCCGGCCAGTGGTAGGCGTTTTCCCGAGAGTGGGGAGCGCCGGGGGATGTACGTTGTGGAGTCCTACGCGGCGGTTCGGCG
>CANJLH010000007.1 GCA_947475415.1 Caulobacteraceae bacterium | reverse complement strand
TCCCGGTCGAGGCGGGCTTTGAGCGCCAGCGTCTGGCGCAGCGACCGGGCGGTGGCGTTGTAGAGCCGGCCGAAAACGGCGGCTTGTTCCGGCTTGTCGGTTTCCAAAGCGCGCTGTTGCTGATCGCGGGCGAGCACGAGGGTCATCCTGGCCAGCTCATCGAGATAGAGCTCGTGACGTTCGATGATGTTTTCGTCTGCGTCGCCCACGAACAAATAGAGAACATGGATCGAGGCGGGAGTCAAGGATTTTGGGGTTTATTCGCCCACGGACGACACGAACAAGGGAGTGATCCTCACCTTTCTCCGCTCGTCCCGTCGAAGGCCGGGATCCAGGTTTCTTGGGTTCAGACAGCGCCACGGGTTGGGGTTCAGCCGCAACGAAAAAACAAGCCTGGGTTCCCGCCTGCGCGGGAATGAGCGGGGCGCGGATGGAAAGACGCGCGACCCTTCAACCCCACACGCCCTTGTGCGGCCGGATTTGACGCAGGGGGCCGTCTCGGGGCTGTAAGCGGGGTTGGGGGTGAAAAACGTCCTGGGCTTCGACTTTCCGAGGATCAATGCCATGCACCTTGGATGCGTCCGGAATTGACGTGAGGGCGTGAGCGGGAATCGGTGGGTTTTCAGGTGAGCGTAAAGCCCGCCGCTCGGCCGCCGCCTCTACCGCAACGGATCGGCGCAGGCCTACGCCGACTTCGCCCCCAGCTATGAGCTGATCAATCCGGCCTCGCGGGGGGGATCATTGCTCCTGCCCCCGGATTTCGCGCGGGCCGGCCCGGAAGGCGAAGCGGGGCGTTTCGGGGTTATTGCAACTGTCACCGGAACCCCTGGGAACGAAACCTGCGGCCGCCTGTTGTGAAGTGGGGCTTGCACTCGACCCAGGAGATCAAAATGAAAGTCAGCGAACTCATGACGCAGGATGTGCGTCTGGCCAGCCCAGACGATACGATTCAGCGGGCGGCCCTGGTCATGGCGCAGATCGATACCGGCGCCCTGCCGGTGGGCGAGAATGACCGATTGGTGGGGATGATCACCGATCGAGACATCGCGGTGCGCTGCATAGCGCTCGGCAACGGCCCCGAAACCCGGGTGCGCGAGGCCATGAGCACCGACGTCGAATCCTGTTTCGAGGACAATGAGGTGGCCGAGGTGATGCTGCGAATGGCCGACAAGCAGATCCGCCGCCTGCCGGTGCTAAGCCGCCAGAAGCGGTTGGTGGGGATCATTTCGCTGGGGGATCTGGCGATGGAGGCCAATCCAGAACCGACTGGCAAGGCGCTTGGCGCCATTTCGCAGCCCGGCGGTCCCCACTCCCAGGCGACGCACTGACGGGCAACGACCTGACCCCCGCGCGAGGAATGGCGGGGGCCAGGGGAGATCGGACCTTTCGCCCATCGGTGTGAAAGGCTTGGGCGCCCGGTCGCTTAACTGAAGGCTAAGGTTACACCGTAGGAAGCGACCTGGGAGTCATCGATCGACCCCGGCCAGTTGCGCACAGTGTCACCATAAAGCCCGGGTCATTCTAGTTCTTCGCCGAGATGTTGCACTTGGCGAGCTTGGCTTCGTCGAATTGACGATCACCGCGGCTGAAGGCGGTGACCCGACCCACGGCGTGGACCAGCTGACGGCAGGCGTTCGCGGTGTAGGCTTCTGCGGCGGGGTTGCCAGCGGTGCAGGCATCCGCTTTGCAGGTGAAGATCGAATTGCCGGCGATCGGCTTCAGGGTCCCCTCGACGGGGGATTTCAGCGTGGCGACAACCGGGGCGGCCGCAAGGGCGGCGGAACTGGAAACACAAACGAAAGCGACCGCCGCGAGGGCGGTGAAACTGAACTTCATAACTTACCTCAGAAAAAGCATTTGGGGAGGAAACTGCGGCGCTCATGGCCGCAAGCTGTCGCTACCTGAGGTCGGGGATGAAGGGAACCACCATAATCCTTTCGCGCTCTACCCCATGGCCATGCACAACCACTGAAGGCTTGCATTGCGTCCCGGGGGCGTCGGCACGTGTCCCGGTTTCACACCGCCGCCAGTTCGATCCTCACCCCGAACAGTTCCGCCGGGTCGATGCCGATGCGGTCGCCGGCGACGCCCTGGGGGGCGTGGCGGATGCCGGCGGCGTTCAGGCGGGCGATCTCCTTAGGCAGGTCGGTGACGTCGATGGTGAACTGGAACAGGCCTTCGCCCTTGGCGGCCAGGTGTTTCGCCAGGGCGCCGTCCGGGGCGGAGGGTTCGGCCATGGTCACGGACTCGGCCCATTTCGATCCGGTGATCGGCAGGCGCAATCCCCTGTAGCCCAGGGTCTTGTCCTCAACGGGCTCGGCGGCGTCGAAGGCGAAGATCTTGCGGTAGAGATCCGCCGCCGCCTTGGCATCAGGAACTGCGACGATGTACTCGGAAATTCCCACGTAGAGCGGGTTGGTCCCCTGTTCGAGGGCCATGCCGGGGGTCACCTGGTAGAGGACGCCGCAGGCTGCGCGGGGCGGCACCCACAGGAGCCGGGTTTCGCCGTCGCGCTTGGCTTCGCGGGCCGGGATGTCGTTGGCGGCGAAATGGGCGGCGGCGACCTTCAGCCCCTCCATGCCGCCCACGTCCACGGCCATGGCGTAATAGCCCTCGTCGTTGGCGGCGAGGAAGCGGGTCAATTGCGAGGCTTCGCCCGCCGGCTCGACGATGCCGATCAGCCCATCGCCCACCGCCACCTCGGCGTTGGAGAAGCCCCATTCATCCCCGTCGCGGCCGTGCAGGGGCTCTAGGTCCAGCACCCGCTTCATGGCCGCCACCCAGGGCTTGCGGTCCTTCACGCAGATGATCGGGTGGTCGATGCGCTTGATCAGCATGGGGGGTCCTATTTGATGGCGATGGCGTTGGGGGTGGAGGAGACGCCGCCCTTGATGTTCAGGGGCGCCGAGGTGAGGAACACCTCATAGCGGCCGTCGGCGGCGCAGTCGGCGGCCAGCGGTCCCAGGTTCCACAGCTCGCCCATGGGGATGCCGAGCAGGGGCAACAGGTGCTGATGCAGGTTGTTGTAGGTCCCGGCGGTCTCCTCCGGCGACAGGCCGGCGGAGAAGGGGGCCACCTCCACCGTGGCGTTGTCGGCGACGACGGCGGCGATGTGCAGGTCCCAAAGGGTTTCGACCATCTCGCGGCCGGCGATCAGGCCCGGCGAACGCGGCGCGCGGGATTTGGACAGCTTGACGCGGATCTCAGGGTCGAGGGTCTGGTACCAGTCGGTCCAGCCGAAGCGCAGCATTAGAACGTCGCCGGGCTGCACCGTGGTCTTCTGGTCCTTCAGGATCTGGATCAGCTCGGCGGCGGTGAGGGCGTCCGATCCGCCCATGTCCAGGGGGCGTCCTTGCGCCTCGCGCCAGCGGACCACGTCCACCATCACGCCGCGCCCGACGATGCCCTTGCGCGCCCAGTGGTCGACCCCGTGCTGTTCGCTGGGAATTCCGTTATAGCGGGCGCAGGGGACGGTGGGGTCGTTGGCGCCGATGTGGCGGAAGCCATCCCACTGGCTGGACCCCTGGGGGTTGAAGGCGATGAAGTCGTTCTCGCCGTTGCCATGGTGCGCCGAGACCGTCACCTCCATGGACAGCGGCGGGCGGCCGAAGAACGGCGGGTTGGGCAGGCCCAGGTCCCAGTCCAGGGGAAAGACGTCGCCGCGCTGGATCAGCGCCCGGGCCGCCTTGACCCGCTCCGGCGTCATCAGGTTCAGCGTCCCCAGGGCGTCGTCGTCGCCCCACAGGCCCCAGGAGGAGCCGGCGGGCGCGCCGGGCTTCACCGGCAGATCGGCGTAGGCCGGCAGGCCTTTGGTGAAGTCGTAGGCCACATGAACCTCCCCTGATCGTTTGCACCGATCCTGTGCCGACAGCTTTCACTCGGCAAGGGCTTCGACACTGGTCATCCGCCGCGCAGAGACTATCGTGTTGGAAACCTGGGAAGGAGCCGCCCAATGCACATCGGCATCAGCCGTCCGCCCACCCCGCCGCATCCGACCCCTGACATCGACGCGGCCCTGGTGGCCAAACGCGCGGAGGAGATGGGCTTTGAGTCAATCTTCTACGGTGAGCATCCGATCCGTCCGGTGGACCAGCCGGGCCATAGCGTCCATGCCCACGGGGTGCCTTTCTTCCAGGACACATTGGTTGCCCTGGCGCGGATCTCGGCGGCGACGTCGAAAATCAGGTTCGGGGGCGGGGTGTTCCTGATCCCTGAGCACAATCCGGTGCAGTTCGCCAAGGAACTTGCCAGCGTGGACTTCTATTCCGGGGGTCGCTTGCTGGTCGGCGCCGGGGTGGGCTGGAGCAAGGTGGAGTGCGAACTGCTGGGCGGCAATTGGGACCGGCGCTGGGCGCAGACGCGCGAGATCGTGCAGGTCATGAAGAAGCTGTGGAGCCAGGAAACCGTCACCCACGACGGCGAATTCTATCAAATCCCGCCGGTGCAACTGTTCCCTCAGCCGGCCAGCAAGCCCTGGCCGCCGGTGCTGATCGGCGCCAAGGCCGGCGAGAAGACCTTCGCCAAGGTGGTGGATTATGGCGACGGCTGGCTGCCGGCGTTCGTGACCCGCGAGGACGTGGCCAATGGCCCGGCGATCATCGCGGCGGGCCGGCGGCGGATGGACGAACTGGCGCAGGCGGCCGGGCGTGACCCCGCCACCCTGCAGATCACCGCCATCATCCGTGGCCCCCAGATCGACGGCGACATCGGGCCGGGACAGCGGGTCGATCGCCGGCTGGTCGCCCGCTACGCCATGGCGGGTTGCGACCGGGTGCTGATCTCGCTGCCGACGCTGCTGAACGAGGCGGATATCGACGGGGCGCTGGGGCGGATCGCCGAGGCGGTGTTATAGGCTAGACCGTCGCGATCGGCGTCGCTGGCGAGCCCACGGCGCCGGGCAGGCGCAGGGGCGGGGCGGTCATCAGGAAGCGGCTGCGGCCGTTAGCGCGCAGCCAGTCGGCCAGTTCCGACAGCCGCCAGAGCTCGCCCAGGTGCACCCCGAGCTTGAACAGGCAGTGCTCATGCAGCGGCAGCGATGCGCAGGCGCCCGCGCCGCCCTGGGCCGGCAACGCCTCCACGGCGAAGCAGTCGGAGGCCAGCACCGCCAGGCCGCTGTCGGTGATCCACTGCAGGAGCCGCTGGTCGCGCCCGTTCAGGGCCGCGCAGGAGCCATGCAGGCGCTTGCCGATGGGGTCGCGGTTCATTTCCAGCAGCACTTCATCGAAGCCGGTGCGCAGGCAGACGATGTCGCCAGGTTCGACGACCACCTTGTCGGCCGCGATCACCGCCATCAGTTCGTCATAGCCGATCAGCTTTTTGTCCCGGCCGAAGTGGGCCTCCAGGTCGATCATCACCCCGCGGCCCTGGATTCCATGGACCGCCATGTTTTCCACCCCCAGCGCCTTGGCGCAGGGGCTGCCGTCCATGTCATCGGGCCCCACCACCTCGATGCCGGCCCGATAGCCGTTGTAGTAGACCGGCTCGGCGATGCCATCGCCATTGGCGTCGAAATAAGCGCCGACGTGGGCGAAGCTGTCCCATTGGGTCGAGTACTGGAGATAGAGGATAACCAGGTCGTCGCTGATGATGTCGGTGGGTTCGTAGTCGTCGTTGGGCGGCGGCCGGAAGTTGATGTTGGGCCGGCCGTCACGCTCGGTAGGCCGTAGCACGGGCGGATAGCGCCGGGCCGCCAGCTTGCTGCCGCCCGGAAAATCCAGGGGCAGGCTGAGGCAGAAGGTGCGGCCCTCCTTCACCTCGGCGACGCCCTGGCGCACCTTCTCAGGGGTGACCAGGTTGAGGCGGCCCAACTGATCGTCGGGACCGAAGTCGCCCCAGGTGGAGCCCTCGGGGCGGCGCTTCCAGCGCGGGTTGGGTTGGTCGGCCATTTCGTCTCCTCAGAGGTCGTTTGCCCTAGTCAATCACGGCGCGGCCATTGCGCAAGACCGCGCCGCGTCCGGCGACATTGGCCTCAAAGACGATTTCGCCGCCTTGGCGCCAGAAATTGAACGTGAGGGTGTCGCCGGGAAACACCGGGCGGGCGAAGCGGACGCTCTGCTCACGGATACGTTCGGGCGCCCAGTCGGCGAATTCCATCAAGAGCGCCCGCCAGGCGATCCCGAACAGGCAAAGGCCGTGCAGTATCGGACGGGGGAAGCCGGCGGCGGCGGCGCGGCCGGGATCGGAATGCAGCTTGTTGCGGTCGCGCAGCAGGCGGAACAGCAGCGCCTGGTTGGTCAGGGTGACGACCTCGGCGGTGCGATCCGGCGCCCGGTCCGGCAGGGCGGGGGAGACGGGCCCCGGCGGGCCGCCGAAACCGCCGTCGCCACGGGCGAAACTGGTCATGTCGACGGTGGCCAGGGGCGCGCCGGCGGCGTCGGTCAGGTCCGTGCGGCTGATGATCGCCGCGCCGACCTTGGGGCCGTGGTCAAAGGCCTCGATCACCCGGGTGTGGCCAATGCCGGTTCCCGCGACGGGCACGGGGGCGAGGAACACCGCGCGAGCCTCGCCATGCACCCTCAGGCGCGGATTGATGCCCAGCACCTCGCCGCGCAGGCCGGCGCTGGCGCCGATGACGCTGGCGAAGGCGGCGCAGGTGCGGAACCCCGGCCCCTCGCTGACGTAGTGCAGTTCCCGCCGGTCCAGCGGGTCGCGGCCGAAACCGATGGAGAGGGCATAGATCAGGCAGTCGCGCTCATCCCAGGACCAGGCCTCCGGCGGCAGGGCGACGTCGAGAATCTGAGGATAGGAAATCGGCATCGGTCCAACTTAGACGCGGCGCAGCGCAATGCCAGCAGTTGAACGCAAGGACGCGTCGCGCGTTACACCTGCAGCTCATCCCCGGAGTTCGACCATGTCCCACGCCCAGTTCCAATCGCATGCCGCTTTCCAGGGGGGGCAGCGATGAAGCTTTACCTGGCGCCCGGCGCCTGCAGCCTTGCCGATCACATTGCCCTCCATGAGGCGGGCCTGGATTTTGAGCCGGTGAAGGTCGACCTGAAGACGAAGACCACTGAGACCGGTGAGGACTTCCGAGCGGTCAATCCCAAGGGCTATGTGCCGGCCCTGGCATTCGACGACGGCCAAGTGCTCACTGAGAACATCGCCATCCTAAGCTGGATCGCCGACAGGGTCCCACGCCTGGCGCCACAGGGCGTCCTGGGGCGTTACCGCCTGCTGGAGACCATGGCCTTCATATCCACCGAGCTGCACAAGGGCTTCAAACCGTTCTTCACCCCCGACGCCGACGAAGGCCAGAAAGCCAAGGCGCGGGAGAGCATCGCACAACGGCTGGGCCTGCTCAGCGACAAGGTTGGAGAGGGTTATTTGTTCGGCGGCCAAGCGGGCGTGGCCGACGCCTATCTGTATGTGATGCTGCGCTGGTCGAAGCAAAACGGGGTGCCGATCCCCGCGACGCTAACGGCATTTGGCGACCGCATGGAGACCCGGGCGGCGGTGAAGCTGGCTCTACAGCACGAAGGGCTGCTTCAGCCAGCCTAACCCTTGCGGTTGCGGAAGGCGGCGATGCGGTCTTGCATGTCGGGCCCGCGTCCGGCGCCGAAATAGACCTCATGGGCCAGGCCTGCCGACAGGGGCAGGCCGTCGGTCTCCAGCAGCAGGCGCTTGTTGGCCCGGTGGCTGTGCGACGCCTGGGCGAGGATCGTCGCCGCCAGGTCGGCCACGGTCCGGTCGTACTGGTCGTCCGGAACGCACTGAGCGGCCAGGCCCATGGCGGCGGCTTGCTGGCCGGTGTAGGTGGCGCAGGTGAACATCATCTCGCGGGCCTTGTAGGCGCCGATGCGTCGCGGCAGGCGCTGACTCATCCCCCACACCGGCACCAGCGAGAAGCGCGCGTGGGTGTCGGCGAAGCGGGCGGACTCGGCGGCGACGATGATGTCGGCGGCCAGCGCCAGCTCCAGGGCGCCGGTGTAGCAATGGCCGTGGACGGCGGCGATCACCGGCTGGGGCATCGTCGCCAGTCGCTCCACCACATGGGCCTGGAAGTTGGGGGTTGCGTGGGTCTCGCCCTCGGCGATGCCGCCCAGGTCGTGGCCGGCGGAGAAGCATTTACCGGCGCCCTTGATCACCACGCACTGGATCGTGTCGCTGGCGGCCAGGCTAATCAGATGGGCGTTCAGCTCCTCGAATAGCTCCATGGAGAGCGCGTTGAGCTTATCCGGCCGATTGAGGGTCAGGGTGCAAAGCCCGCCCTGGTCGTCGCGTAAGACGAGCCCGCTCATCGCCGTCCTCCCAACACGCGCCTTGCGATGGTCTGGCGGTGCACTTCGCTGGGCCCCTCGTAGATCCGCATGATCCGGGCCCGGTGCCACAGGTGATAGAGCGGCAGCTCCTTGGTCATGCCCATGGCGCCCAGGGTCTGCATGGCGTGGTCGCAGGCGTCATAGGCCATTTCGGTGGCGAACACCTTGAGCATGGAGGCCTCGTGGCGGACGTCTTCGCCGCGGTCGACCTTCTCGGCGGCGTCGTGGACCATCAGCCGCGCGGCGTGGATGCGGGTGGAAATGTCGGCCACCCACCACTGCACGGCCTGGCGGTCAGCCAGGCGCTCGCCGAAGGTCACCCGCTGGCGGGCGTGCTCGCAGAGGATCTCCAGGGCGCGGCTGGCCATGCCGATGCAGCGGGCCCCCATCTCCAGCCGCCGGGTCACCAGCCGCAACTGCATGGGCGCGTAGCCCTGGCCAACCTGGCCCAGCAGGGCGCCCTCGGGCAACAGACAGTCGTCGAAGGTGAGCTCATAGGTCAGGGTGTCGGCGACCATCGGGATGGCCCGCTGGATGTTGACCCCTGCCGTTCCCCTCTCGACGATGAAGGCGGTGATCCCCTCCTGGCGGCCGCCGTCGCCCACCCGGGCCATGGCGATCATGAAGTCCGCCTGGCGGGCGTTGGTGATCCAGATCTTGCGGCCGTTGAGCACCCAGCCGTCTGCGGTGCGCAGGGCCTTGGTGGTGATGCCGGCCGGGTCGCCGCCGGCGCCGGGCTCGGAGATGCAGATGGCGGAGGTCAGACGGCCCTCGATGTAGGGCCGCAGATATTTCTCCTTCTGCTCCGGCGTGCCCACAGCGGCCATCATCCGCAGGTTGGGCGTGTCCGGCGGCAGCACGAAGTGGGTGATGGACCGGCCCAGCTCCTCGAACACCGCCGCCATGGTCACTTGCGGCAGGTTCAGTCCGTCGAACTCCTCCGGCGCGTCGAGGCCCCAAAGGCCCAGTTCCTTGGAGACATCGCGCAGGCGCTGGAACTGCTCAGGGCTCAGCGCTGAGCCGTCGTCGGCCGAAACCTCCTGTTTGAGCACGTGCAGTTCGAGCGGGATCAACTCCCGCTCGACGAATTTCCGCACCGTGTCGCGGATCAGGACGGTCTGTTCGTCGAAAATCATAGGGAGATCACTTCGCCTCGGCCCCATCCATCAGGGCAAGCAGCCTGGGCGGCGAGAGCGGCAGGTCGAGGGTGCGGACCCCAAACGGGGACAGCGCGTCGGCCACGGCGTTGATGATAGTCGGCGGACCGATGATCGCGCCGCCTTCGCCGATGCCCTTGAAGCCGCCCGGGTTATCGGCCGGGGTGATCATGTGGCAGTACTCGATCTCCGGCATGTCGAAGATGCCGGGGACCAGGTAGTCCTTGAAGGTGGCCGCGGTGGGGTTTCCGTCCGCGTCGTAGCGGATCTGCTCCATCAGCACGCCGCCGACGCCTTGGGTCACGCCGCCGGCGATCTGGCCCTCGACGACGGAGGGGTTGATCATCACCCCGCAATCCTCGCTGGCCACCCAGCGCAGGATCTTCACCACACCGGTGTCCCGGTCGACTTCGCAGACACAGGCGTGGGTGGCGTTGGAAAACACGAAGGGCGGCGGGCTATAGCGGTATTGGGCGGTAAGCCCAGCCTCCATGCCCGGCGGCAGGCGCGGGGTCTCGAAATAGGCGGTGGCGGCCAGGGAGGCGAGGGAGGTGGTCATCTCCTCCACCCCCTTCACCCGGATCATGCCGGATTCGATCTCCACAGCATCCGCGCTGGCGTTGAGCAGGTGTGCGGCGATGGCCTTGATCTTGGCCTTGAGGATGGCGATGGCGTGGATCGCCGCGCCGCCGCCGGCCACCGCCTGACGGCTGCCGCCCGCGCCGGCGCCGAAGCTGCCGCGGGAGGAGTCGTCCTCGAAGACGCTGACGTCATTGAAGGGTACGCCGAGTTCATCAGCGATCACCTGAGCCATGGTGGTCTCGGTGCCGTGGCCCTGGGAGTGGGTGGAGATCACCGCGGTGACCTTGCCGGTGGGCTCCACCTGCACCTGCGCCCATTCGGAGGATAGCACCCCGCCCATGTTCATGGTGGTGGGTTCGACATAGGTCGCAAACCCCAGGCCGAGGTAGCGACCCTCGGTGCGAGCCTTGGCCTGTTCGGCGCGGAAGGCGGCGACGTCGATCTTCTCGACGGCCAGCTCCAGGGTCTCGCGGGGGGTCACCCAGTTCAGCACCGTACCCATGCAGGTGGTGAAGGGCTGCTCCTCCCGGGTGATCAGATTGCGCCGGCGGATTTCCAGGGGGTCGATGCCGATCTGGCGCGCCGCGACGTCGAGCATTGTCTCGCGGGCCAGGGACTCCACCATCCACGGGCCGCGAAAGGCCGCCTCGCCGCAGGTGTTGGAGAAATAGGCGTTGGCGTTCACGCTCAGCCGCGGCAGCCGGTAGGGTCCGGGGAACATCATCATTCCGAGTGCGTTGGCGCCTATGCCATGCGGAAAGGCGCCGATGTTGGAGTGATATTCCAGGTCCGCCGCCAGCAGCTTGGCGTCGGCGTCCAGGGCCAGCTTGACGGTGACTTCCTGCTCACGGGCCTGGTTGGCGCTGGTCAGATTCTCCAGCCGGTCCTCGATCCATTTCACGGGGCGGTTGGCGATCAGGGCCGCGGCCACGGCCGCCACCTCCTCGCGCCATAGCTGCACCTTCAGCCCGAAGGCGCCGCCGACATCCTTGGCGATGACGCGGATGGAGTGGGCCGGCAGGTTGAAAGCCTCGGACAGGTAGCGCGCCGCCATGTGCGGGCTCTGGCAGGAAACCCAGACGGTGAGTTCACCGGTTCCCTTGGGCTGGGCCACCACTCCGCGGGTCTCCATCGGCGAATGGGCCTGGCGCTGGTGGCGGATCGTGCCGGTGACCACATGGGCGGCCTTGGCGAAGGTCTCGGCCATGGCATCGTCCGACGGGACGATCATTGTGTCGGCGGGCTTGACGCCGAGGTCCGGATGGATCGCCTTGGTGAGCGCCCTGGCCTGTTCCAGGGTGACCACCGGCTCCTCGGATTCGTAGTCGACCTCCACCAGGGCCGCGCCGTCCTCAGCCAGCGCCCGGCTGTCGGCCAGTACAATCACCACCGGTTCGCCCACATGAGCGATGCGGCCGTCGGCCAAGGGCCACATGGCCGGCGCCGGCGCCGTGGGCGAAGAGTAGAGCTGCAGGAACTTGATATCTAAGGTGCGCAGGTCGTCGGCCACATAGACCGCATGTACCCCAGGCAGGGCCTTAGCGGCATCGGTGTTGATCGACTTAATGGTTCCGCGGGCGATGTAGCTGCGCACAAAGGCCGCGTGCAGCATGCCGGGGACGGTGATGTCGTCGGTGTAGGCGCCGTTGCCGGTGAGCAGGCGGCGGTCTTCCTTGCGCGGAACGCGCTGGCCGACGAAGCGAGCGGCCTGGGTCATCTCGTTCATGCGTTCACTCCCGCCAGCTTGCGCGCCGCGCGCATGATCCCCTGATAGCCTGTGCAGCGGCACAGGTGGCCGGACATGGCGGCTTTGATCTCCGCCTCGGTGGGCCGGGCGCCGCCCGCGGTCAGCGCCGTCATGGTCATCACCACGCCGGGCGTGCAGAAGCCGCATTGCAGGGCGTGTTCATCCATCATCGCCTGTTGCACAGGGCTCAGCGTTCCGTCCGGGGCGGCCAGGCCCTGGGCGGTAGTGACTTCCGTCCCGTCGGCCTGCACCGCCAGCATCAGGCAGGAGCGGACGGCTTTGCCGTCGACGATCACCGTGCAGGCGCCGCAGACGCCGTGCTCGCAGCCCAGGTGCACGCCGGTGCGTCCGCAGCCATCGCGGAGGAATTCACCGAGGGTCTGGCGGGCCTCGACGGTCTTAGAGACTGGGCCACCATCCACGGTCAGTCTGATCTTGTGATCGCTCATCAGCGGGTCTCCAGGGCTTGGCCGACGGCGCGTCGGAAGATTCGCGCGCCAGCGGTGCGGCGGTAGTCGGCGGAGGCGTGTCCGTCGTCCATAGGGTCGGTTTCGGAGGCCGCCAGGCGGCCGATCTCATCAAGGTCAATCTGGCCCACCCGCTGGCCGACCAGGGCGGCTTCGGCCTTGGGGCTGCGCATCGGCGTGGGGCCCATGGCCAGCCAGGAAATGCGGGCGCGGCTGATGGCGCCGCCATCCACCGTGAAGGCGCCGATAAATCCGGTGAGGGCGAAGTCGCCGGGCCTACGGGCGACTTCGTGCACCAGAGTGAGGGTGTTGGCCGGGAGATCCGGGTAGTGGAGCGCCACAACCAACTCGTCGGGTTCCAGCACGGTCGAATAGGGGCCGGTGTAGAAGTCCCCGGCCGCGATCCTGCGCGTTCCCCGCGGAGAGCGCGTCTCGATCATCGCCTCCAGCGCCAGCGCCGTCGCCGGGAGTTCCGCGGCGGGTTCGCCGAGCGAGACTGAGCCGCCGACCGTGCCGCGGTTGCGGGTCTGGTGGTGGCCGACATTGCGCACCGCCTGAGCCAGCGTCGGCGCGTGGGCGGCGATGGTGGGGTCGGTGAGGATGGTCGCCTGGCGGGTCGTGGCGCCCACCCGTGTGGCGCCGTCGAGGCGACTGACGCCACTGAGCTCAGCGATGCGATTGATGTCCACGACCACCGAGGGTGTGGCCATGCGCAGCGCCAGCAGGGGCATCAGGGTCTGGCCGCCGGCCAGGACGACTGATTCGCCGCCGCCGCGGGCTAGGTGATCGACAGCCGCCTCTATGCTGTCAGGGGCCACGTAATCGAATGGCGCTGCCTTCACGTCATGCGTCTCCTCGAATTTTCCATTGCAGCGGGTCAGGCCCGCATAATCAGTCCGCCGTCCACATTCAGCACCTGGCCGGTGATCCAGTCGCCTGCCGGACTGACCAGCAGCATCAGAGCGCCGACCAGTTCATCCGGGTCGCCACGCAGGCGCATCGCCACCTGCGGGCCGTAGCGCTGCTCGAAACCGCCACCCTCGGGGGTGAGGAACAGGCCGGCGTCACTTTTCACCTGACCTGGACCAATGGCGTTGACGTTGATCTTGTCCGGACCCAGGTCGCGGGCGAGGGTATGGGTGAGGCCCACCAGGGCGAGCTTGCTGATCCCATAGACCGAGGTCGCCGGATAGGCGCCCATGGACACCTGGTTGACGATCTTGCCGCCGCCGCGGGCGCGCATCATGTCCACCACGGCCTGGGCGCAGTTGAGCGCCCCGGTGAGATTGACCGCCAGCACCCGATTCCATTCCTCCGGCGCGATGGAGATGGTGGGGCCGAACTTCAGCTCGGCCATCAGGGCGGCGTTGTTGACCAGGATGTCGACGCCGCCGAAAGCCTGCTTCGCAGCTTCAGCCATAGCGGCCACGGAAGCGCGGTCGGTAATATCGACCTGGACGCCGATCGCCTTGCCGCCGTTTGCATTGATCTCCCCGGCGACGCGCTGGGCGCCCT
The DNA here is from genome assembly GCA_947475415.1 of Caulobacteraceae bacterium. Classification (GTDB taxonomy): domain Bacteria; phylum Pseudomonadota; class Alphaproteobacteria; order Caulobacterales; family Caulobacteraceae; genus Phenylobacterium. The sequence goes on along the minus strand of CANJLH010000007.1, from coordinate 164,999 downwards.
CGCCATTGATATCGGCTACGACCACCGAGGCGCCGGCGTTTGAAAGACCGAAGGCGTAGGCCCGGCCGATGGAATTACCGCGGCCGCCTGCGCCGGTGACAATCGCAACCTTATCCGTCAATGAGAACTGGGCGTTGGTGAAGGCCATGGGTCCTCTCCCTGGGAACGGCACACCAGTGCGTTGGCGCGCGGCGGCTGTCCAGTCCGAGATCGCTATCGCGCCCTGATAAACTGAGGTCATATGGGCGCAAGGCCGATTGCACGGCCAAGGATGCGGGGGAGGTCGCGGGATGATGAGCAGGGAAGCCGTCCAGGAGTGGCGGACAGGGTGGCGGTTCGTCTTCGTGACCCACATCGGCATCCTGGGTTCGATCTTCATGACCTTCGGCCTTGGCCAGTTCATGAAGCCGCTTTCAGACGCCTTCGGCTGGTCGAGGGCCGAGATTTCGTCAGCGACGCTATTCTATTCGATCGGCACCATCCTGTTCGCCACGGTCCTTGGCGCGCTCGTTGACAAACATGGTCCGCGCACGATCGCCCTAATCGGCGTGCCGCTCACCGGACTGGCGATCGCGTCGGTCGGCCTTTCGGGTCCGTCGATCTGGGGCTGGTACATGGGCTGGGCCGCCTACGCCTTCTTCGGTCTGGCGTTGGGGCCAATCCCCTGGTCGGCGGCGGTCGCCCGCCACTTCAATGTCAGCCGTGGGCTGGCGCTGGCCCTGGGCTACAGCGCCAGCGGCGTCGGCGGGGCGATGTGGCCGCCGCTCACGCTGTGGCTGATCAACCACCTGGGCTGGCGAGGCGCCTTCTTCGCCATCGGTATCGGCATCGCGGCGGTGGTGACGCCGGTGGCGTACTTCCTGTTTCGCGGCCCGGCCACCGGACCACGTGAATCCGACGAGGCCATGGCCGCGGCCGGTCACCCGCGCCATGGCCTTACCCTGGCCCAGGCGCTGCGATCGACGATGTTCTGGCGGGTCAGTCTGGTGCTGATGGTCACCGCGGCGGCGGCCACATCCACCTCGATCCACCTGTCGGCGATGATGATCGACAAGGGCGTCTCGCCCTTACAGGCCGCCGCCGTGGCCGCGGCGATCGGGCCGGCGCTGATCGTCGGCCGGCTGACCTGCGGCTGGCTGCTGGATTTCGCGCCGGCGCGGGTGGTGGCGGCGGGATTTTTCGTGCTGGCCGCACTCGGGTGTGGGCTGCTGATCCATTACGACGGCAATCAGCTGCGGGGTCTCACCGCGGGGGTGTTGATCGGCCTGACCATGGGGGCGGAAGGCGATCTGCTGGCCTATCTGATCTCGCGCTACTGCGGCACGCGGGCGTTCAGCGCCATCTATGGCGTCGGCCTGGCGATCTTCGGGATCGGCTACGGCGGGGCGCCCTTCGCCAGCGGAATGATCTTCGACCGGCTGCAGAACTACGACCTGGGCTACAGCGTCCTGACCGTGCTGCTGGTGATCGCCATCGGCGTGGCGCTCACCTTTGGCAAGTATCCGGACTTCTCCTCCGAGGCCGAGACTCAGCGCACCACGTAGGGACGGCGCTCAGTGCGTGTGAGCGTGCCGCTGGAGGAGACCCGTGCGGCGTCCGAATAGAGGTGCGCGCGCTCCAGGGCGGCCTTGCGGCCGATGTCGACGCTTTCCCAGATGGACTTCAGGCTGCCCTGCACAGCCACCGTGTCGTAGGCGGCGAACATGCGCGCCATTTCATCAGCCCGCGCCCATAGCCTGTCCTTCGTGGTTACCTCGGTGACCAGGCCGATACGCAGGGCGGTCTCCGCCCCCAGCCGCTCGTTGTTGGACATCAGCGTATAGCGCAGCACCTCTCCCAGGTTGACCCGCCGGCTCATGCTGATTGGCCCCTGCGCCGAGGTGATGCCTATGGACAGGTGCGGGTCAAAGAACTGGGCGTCGTCGGCGGCCAGCACGATGTCGCTGTCATTGACCAGGAACAGGCCGGCGCCGGCGCAGACACCGTGAACGGCGGTGATCACGGGCTTCCAGACGTAGTGCAGACGGGGGCTGAGCTGGTCGAACACGCTCTTGGCCACGAACACATTCCAGTGACGGCTCATCCGGTCGCCCCCCTGTTCGGCCGGGGTGACGTCGGCTCCGCTGGTGAAGGCCTTGGACTCCATGCTGGCGCGGACCACGATGGCGTTGACCGCATCGTCCTCGCGCACCCAAAGCCAGAGCCGCTCGAAATCCTCCAGCATCGACTGGCCGATGGCGTTGAGGGCCGATGGACGGTTGAGTGTCGCCGTCACCACCCTGGCCTCGCGGTCGTGGTCGATGGTGATGGACTTGAACGTCAATTCGGACATGGCGGATTCCTTGGGGATTTTGGGAGCATCTTCGTCGCTCGCCGTGTTTGGGGCAACCGCCTCTAGCCATGCGCCGCGCGCCCGCCTAGCATGACGACGACCCATTGAATGTCACCGGCGCGCCTTAAGCGCCGAAGCGCGCCGCGGGAGGTTTTGGCCATGGATTTTGACTGGACCGAAGACGATGTCGCCTATCGCAACGACATCAAGGCGTTCCTGGCCGAGCAGCTTCCGCCCGGCTGGAACGGCTACGACAAGTCAAACCTGGAAAAATACAAGACCGACTCCATCGCCTTCGCCAAGGCCATGGCCGCCCGGGGCTGGCTGACCCAGAACTGGCCGAAGGAATACGGCGGCCAGGAGGCTTCGCCATGGCGCGCGGCGATCCTCTCCGAGGAGCTGTGGCCGATCGGCGAGCCGCGCGGGCCCCAGTACATGAACGTGAACTGGATCGGGCCGGCGATCATGGCCGCGGGCACAGAGGAGCAGAAACTCTATCACTTGCGGCGCATCTCGGCGGGCGACGTCTGCTGGTGCCAGGGATTTTCCGAACCGGACGCCGGCTCCGACCTTCCGGCCATGCGCACCCACGCGGTCAGGGACGGTGATGATTATGTTGTAAATGGTTCAAAGATATGGACTTCTCACGTCGGGACGGCGGACTTCTGTTTCCTGCTGGTGAAGACCGACCCAACGGCGGCGAAGCGGGCGGGGATCTCGATCCTGCTGACGCCCATGGACACCCCCGGCCTGGAGGTGCGCCACATCGACGGGTTCGTGGGTGAGCAGGCCTTCCACCAGCTGGTGTTCACCGACATGCGGGTGCCCGCAGCCTATCGCCTGGGCGAAGAGAACCGCGGCTGGGACATCGTGCGGCGGGCTCTGAGCTTCGAGCGGGTGGGCGCGGCCCACTATGAGACGGGGCAGCTGATCCTTAACCGCACCATCGTCGAGGCCAGGCGCAACGGGATGTTCGAGGATCCGGAGATCCAGACCCGCATAGGCGAAGTCTACGCCGCCCTCGAGGCCGCCCGGATGCTCACCTACAAGGTTGTGGATCTGCGCGCCCACGGATCGCCGCCGACGGCGGACTCCAACCTGAGCCGCGTGGCCCAGACCTCGGCGCTCAGGCTGGCCGGTGAGCTGGCGCATGTGGTGTTCGGAGAGGAGGGGCTGGAGGCCGGGTCCGGCGGCGACGTTCGCCGGGTGCTGGCCTTTAGCGTGGCTTCCGGCACCACCGAGATGCAGTTGGACCAGATCGCGTCCAACTTCCTCGCCCTGCCCACCAAGGTCTGAGAGGGGAACGACCGATGGACCTCACACCCAATGACATCCAGCGCCAGGCCCTGGACGCTGTGGACCGCATCCTGGAGCGTAACGGCGACTGGCAGCACAACAAGAAGCTGGTCGACCAGACAGCCTATGACCAGGGGCTGCACGACGAACTGGCGGGGGCCGGCTTTTTCGAACTCGCCGTGACGGACGGCGCAGGTCCCCTGGACGCCGCCCTGGTGGTGGAACGGCTGGCGGAGTCCGCCGCGGTGCTGGCCGCCGCAGCGACGGCGTTGGTGTTTCCCATGGTGACCGGCGAGGTCGCGTCCGGCCCGGTGGCCCTGGCCAATGGGCTGGGCAATCCCTTCCGGATGGGACAGTTCGCCAAGACGGTGCTGATCCTCGACGGCGACACCGCCAAGCGCCTGGACGTTCAGGCCGGGGATGTCGCCGACGTCAATAACGACCGTACAGGCTGGCCGCTGGCGCGGCTGTCGCCGGCGGCGTTGCAACGGGCCGCCTCGCTGGGGCCGGGGTCAGGCGACAAGCTGCGCAACTGGTGGCGGGTGGGCCTGGCGGTCGAGACGGCGGGCGCCATGAAGGGCGCACTCAACACCACTGTCGGTTACGTCAAGGATCGCGTGCAGTTCGGTCGTCCGATCGGGTCGTTCCAGGCGATCCAGCACCGGCTGGCCCAGTTGGCGGTCAATGCCGAGGCGGCCTATTGGCTGGGACTGGAAGCCGCCTATCGCGGCGCGCCGGCCCAGGCCGCTGCGGCGGCGGCGGCCTATGTTTCGGCCAATGCGCCGGTAATGCTGCGCGAATGCCAACAGATGCATGGCGCGATCGGCTTCACCCGGGAGTATCCGCTGCACCTGTGGACCATGCGTCTTCCGGCGCTGCAACGCGAACTGGGCGGGATGACGCGCCATGCCCGCGACGTCGCCAAGAGCCTGGCCGCGGCGCTGGAGCCCCAGGGCGCCAGGCCCATGGCGACTCAGCTCTGAGCCGACCTTTGAGCAATTCCGCGTTTTACCGGCGTGAGGGCGACCTCGTGCATCCGCTGCACGCCGCCACGGGGCCCTGGGACCCGGGGTTCCAGAACGGCGTGGCGTTGTCCGGCCTGATGGCCCACGTCTTCGAGCAGCAGGCCTGCGCCGAGGGCATGGACCTGGCGCGCTTCCACATCGACATCCTCAAGCCCACGCCGATGCGGCCCTTCCGGATTACGGTGACACCGGTGCGTGACGGCCGACGTCTGCAGGTGCTGGACGCCGAGCTGCGGGTGGACGGCGAACTCACCGCCCGCGCCAGCGCCGTGCGCCTGCGCCGCGCGCAGACGCCGGTGGCGGCGGTCGGCGGCGCGCCTGCGCCCCCGGAAACCTGTCCGCCAAACCCTATTTCACCGCGTCGGCCCATCCATGGGATGGTGGAATCCCGCCGGCTCCGCGGCGGCGACGGCGACATCGGTCCCGGCGCGGCCTGGTTCCGGCTCACCGGGGACATTGTCGAAGGCTCGCCGATCACGCCGTTCGTACAGATGGCCCTGGTCTCCGACATGGGCAGCGGACAGGCGCGGGTGGTGGATTACCGCACCCACACCTTCGCCAACATCGACATCTCGGTGAACCTGGCCCGCGCGCCCCGCGGAGACTGGGTGCTGATTGAGTCCGATGCGGTCAGTCACGGGGAGGGCCGGGCGCTGGTCAACACCCTGCTGTCGGATCGCGAGGGCGAGTTCGCCCGGGCCCACCAGACGCTGTTCATCGACCCGCGGGGATAGGCCGTCTCACGCCGCGATGTCGCCGGCCTCCTTCGGCGCATCCACCAGGGCCGGGTCGAAGCGGACCAGGGGTTCGCTGTCGCCGATCACCTTGAACACGCTGAACATCCGGTGCGAGCCCAGCATCTGGGCGGCGTAGTGAATCAGCTCCACCAGTTCCGCCGGGCTGAAGTGCTCCAGCAGCGCCTGGATGTCGGCGTCCTCGATGGCATGGTGGTCGACCCCGAACTTGGTGACATAGGCCAGGGCCGCGGCCTCGCGCGGGGAGAACTTGGAGAAGTCCAGGTCGATCATGCAGGCCACGTCGTCGCCGGAGACCCCGTCCTCCTTGATCGCCGCCGAGCAGTTGGCGCAGCCGTTCACCTGGGCCGAGCGGATGCGCACGAGCTCGCGCAGCTTATCGTCCAGCAGGCCGGAGCGCCAGCCGGCCATGGCCCCGGCGTGGGCGACGCTCAGGGCGTGGGTGCTCCAGGCCAGCGTTCGCATGGAGGGCGGCAGCTGGCCGGAATTGTCGTTGTAGGCGCCGTTGTCGAAGCCTTCCTGCAGCATGGCCCGGGCGCGGGGAGTGAGCTGGTCGGTGGGGACGGGTTGCACGCGGGGCATGTCGATCTCCCTGGGATTTCGCCGAAGTAGATCACTGCGGGCGGGCGGTGGCAACCGCGTCAGCCGAGGACGGCCTGCACCAGCGTCGTCTGGGTCTCGGAGCTTTCGAAGGCGGTCTTGAACACGAAGTAGCCGTCCTCGCTCATCAGTTCGGCCTGGTTCTCCGCCACGTCCTCCAGGGTCAGGCCCCGGCGGACGACGCCGCGGGTCTCGCCCATGAACACCCGCGAGGCCCGCCCCGATCCGCCATGCAGCACCTCGCCGTTCAGCGGGCAGGATTCATGGGTCAGCCACACCGCCGGCGGGGCGGCGAGCTCCGGCGGCATGGAGGCCTCCATCCGCGCCGCCAGGGCCGGGTCGGAGCCCACCAGACGGGTGTAGGCCGAGGGCCAGAAGCCGTTCACCTGGACGCCGACCTCCGCGCCCTCCAGCGCCGCGGAGCGCATCAGGCCGTACACGGCGCCCTTGGCGGCACAGTAGTGGCTCATGTTGGGAATGCCGAAGAAGGCCGCGCCGGACGATGTCATCACCACCCGGCCGTAGCGCTGCGCCGCCAGGTGCGGCCAGGCGGCCTTGGTGGTCTGCAGGCAGGTGTAGACGTGGTTGCGCATCATGAAGTCGAAGTCGTCGTCGGACATCTCGACGAGGGGCGCGCGGTGGCCGACGCCGGCGTTGTTGAGCACGATGTGCAGGCCGCCGAATGCGTCGAGGGCCTGTTCCACCAGCCGCTTGGCGCCCGCCGCGGCAGCCACGTCCTCGCCGTTGGCCACCGCCCGGCCGCCGGCTTCGAGGATCTGGCGCACGACCTCGTCCGCCGGCGCCCGCGAGGTTTCGCCGCCGTCGCCGCGGGCGAAGCCCACGTCGTTGACCACCACCGCCGCGCCGCGGGCGGCCAGCAGTCGGGCGTGGGCCGCGCCCACGCCGCGGCCCGCGCCGGTGACGATGGCCACCCGGCCGTCAAAGCGGAGTTGTTCACCCATGTCGCGTCCTCCCGTTCCCCTCGGCGTGACGATACGCGAAAGACCGCCGCCGTCCAGAGACGGGCGTCCTGGGGCGATGCGGGAAGCGCCGGTGGTCGCCTACGCCGCCGCCTGCGCCACCGCGATTTCGTAGTGGTGACGTGCGTCGCCCAGGTTGTACTCCCAGTGCTTGCCTCGCATGGTGTAGAGCTGCAGATCGTAGTCGATCATGAAGCCGATGCCGGCGTGCACCTCATGGGCGGCGAAGGTCATCTTGGCGGAGGCCTTGCTGGCGGAGGCCTTGGCCAGGGCGGCTTCGCGCAGGAACGGTTGGCCTGAGTCGATCTTCCAGGCCGCGTGCAGGGTGAGCAGGCTGGTGTTGCGCAGGGCGATGGCGACGTCGGTGCACAGGTACTGCACCGCCTGGTGCCTGCCGATGGGCTGGCCGAACTGCACACGCTCCTTGGCGTAGCCCACTGCGATCTCGAGGACGCGCTCGCCGGCGCCGACCACCATGGCCGACTGCAGCACCGCGGCCTGCATCATCACCGCTTCGGTCGCCGGCCAGGCCTTGCCAACGGCGCCCAGCACGTCCGCCGCCGAAACGGCGACCTTCGCCAGGGTCACCGCGTAGAGCGGATAACCGCCGATGTTCTTGGTGCGCTCGATGCTGACGCCGGCGGCCTTGGGGTCGACCAGGAACAGGGTGACGCCATCTTCGCCGGCGCCGCCGGTGCGGGCGGCCACGATCAGCCGGTCGGCGGTCCCGGCGCAGGCCACCAGCAGCTTGGTACCATCGAGCACAAAGCCGTCGCCCTGCTTGACGGCCGTCAGGGTCACGCCGTTGGCGCCATAGGAACCGTCCGGTTCCATGATCGCCAGGGTGACCAGCTTGTCGCCGGCCGCGATGGCCGGAAGCAGCGCCTGCTTCTGGTCAGCAGAGCCCATGCGAGCAACCAGGGCGGCGCCGATCCCGATCGCCTCCAGCAGCGGAACCGGCGCAAGGCTGCGGCCCGCCTCCACATAGATGCCGTAGGTGTCCAGGAAGGAGCATCCGAGCCCGTCATATTCGACCGGGAAGGTCATGCCGAGCCAGCCCAGGTCGGCGATCTCCTTCCAGAGTTCGCGGGGAAAGTCCTCGGTGCTGTTCTCGTACTTGCGGGCCAGCTCCGGCGGGCAGCGTTTGGCGAAGAACTCCTTGGCGGTGTTGCAGATCAACTGCTGTTCTTCATTGAAGTTCAGATCGATAGCCATCGGGCGTCCATCATCTCGGGTTGCAGGGGGCGGCGAGGCGCGCGCGTCAGCGCGGCAGCCCCAGGCCGCGGGTGGCGGCCACCATGCGCTTCAGTTGCGAGGTGCCGCCGGCGTGGTTGCCGAAGGAGGTGCGGAAGTACTTCTCGAAGCGGCCGTTGAGCTGGGCCCATTTACCGCCCTGGATCTGGGCGAGAGGCCCGACAATTTCCATGGCCACCTGGGCGTAGTGCGGCCAGAACTCCTTGTAGAAGGCCGCGTTCAGGTTTGACTCCAGCGCGCCGCGGCCGCCTTTGCCACTGGTGGCGGCCTTGGAGTATCCGTCCAGCGCGGCCAGGCGGAGCGCTTCGACGCCCACCATCAGTTCGCCGAGCTGAACCCGAATTACAGGATCCTCGGTCAGCGGCGCGCCGCCGCGCTTGGTTTCCTTGCAGTAGCTGATGGTGTCGGCCAGCATGCGGACCATCCGCATCAGGTGGGTGTCCTGGGCTGCGAAGGCGTTATCCAACTGCTCGCCGCCTATGCCGAACCAAATCTGGTTCCAGGCCTGGCCCTCATCGCCGACGAGGCAGTCCGCGGGGATGCGTGCGTTCTCGAAGAAGGTCTGGTTCTGCTGGCCGTCGCCGATGTTCTCCAGCGGCAGCATCTGTATGCCCGGGGTGTCGAGCGGGACCAGAAAGGCGCTTATGCCGTTGTGCTTGACCGAATTGGGGTCTGATCGCGCCAGCACGAACATCCAGTCGCACTGGTGCGCCGCCGTGCCGAGGGTCTTCTGGCCGTTTAGCACCCAATGATCCCCGTCGCGGTGCGCGCGGGTGGTGAGCGAGGCGAGATCGGACCCGGCTGATGGTTCGGTGTAGCCTTCACCCCAAAGTGTGGTGGCTTCAGCGATGCCCTTCAAATGACGCAGGCGCTGTTCATGGGTGCCGTGGCGGAGCACCGCCGCGGCGACGGCCAGTCCGATGACGGGATAGGTCGGCGCTCCGTAGGCGATGAACTCTTCGTCGAGAATCCACTTCTCAACTGTGGAGCGCGCCTGGCCATAATATTCCTTTGGCCATGTCAGCGCGACCCAACCTTTCTTGCCCACCGCCCGCCAGAACGCCTTGTACTCTTCCCAGCCGGCGGGATCCTCGTCGTAATCGTAGTCGAAGATCCGCTTGCTCGGCCAAGCCTCGTGCAGGAACTCGCGCACTTCCAGCCGCCACGCCTTCAGTTCCGGGGTGTCGTCGGGGCAAAAATCAACCATTGCGTCCTAGCCTCTGATCATTCGTCGCCGGCCGGCCAAAACAGGGCCGCCGCCGGACGATCTTACAAAATATCCGTCGCCCACGGGCGACCCACGTCAATCGATCGTAACGACGACCTTACCCACCGCCTCACGATTCTTCAGCCGCGCGATCGCCTCGCCGCCCCGGGCCAGCGGAAATGTCTCCGAGACAATCGGACGTATCTTACCCTGCGCGTACAGGTCCAGCAGCTCGGCGATATTTTCCAGGTGGGCCTGCGGGTTGCGCGTCACCCATGCGCCCCAGAAGACACCGACGATCTCACAGCCCTTGAGCAGAGCCAGGTTGATCGGGATCTTCGGGATGTCGCCGGCCGCGAAGCCGATGACCAGATAGCGACCTTCCCAGGCGATGGATCGCAGCGCCGGCTCGGCGTAGTCACCGCCCACGGCGTCATAGATGACGTCCGCGCCGTCTGGTCCAACGGCATCCTTGAAGAGTTCGGTGAGCTTCTTCTGGCCATCGCGGTCGAACGGGCCGCGACCGTAGACCACACCGACATCTGCGCCATGGCGGATGCAGATGTCCACCTTCTCCTGGGTCGAACAGGCCGCGATCACGCGCGCGCCAAGCGCCTTTCCCAGTGCTACGGCGGACAGTCCGACACCGCCGGACGCACCCAGCACCAGCACGGTTTGCCCGGCCTTCAGGGACGAGCGCTCCTTGAAGGCATGGTATGTGGTGCCGAAGGTGGTGATCAGGGCCGCAGCTTCCTCGAACGGCATGGAGTCCGGCAGCGCGAATAGCCTCCAGGCCTCAACGGCCAGCGCCTCGGCCAGACCGCCATGACCGCAGTTGCCGAGCACCCGGTCGCCCGGCTTTACGTTGGTGACGCCTTCGCCGACTGCGCTAACGACCCCGGAAATCTCGCCGCCCGGCGCATAGGGCCGTTCAGGTTTGACCTGGTAGCGGTCCTCGATCATCAGAACGTCGGGGAAATTGATCCCGCAGGCCCTGACCCGCACCACCGCCTCGCCGGGCCCGGGAACCGGTTCGGCGACCTCGTTCAGCACGAGGGTCTCCGGTCCGCCGGTGACGACGCTCTGCAGGGCCTTCACGCTTTCGTCCTTTCCGCGTGCAACCGCTCCACATAGGCGTGGGCCTGTTCGTCGGAGAGGTTTTCCAGGCTGACGCTGGTGCGGTCCACCATGCCGCCGAAACGCTTGATGATCGTGTCGCCGACGCTGGCCGCATCACCGACCACCGCAAAGGCGTCGAAGATCTCATCGGTGATCAGTTCACCCATCTCCACCCATTTGCCCGCTTTGGACATGGGGTGCAGCGCCTCCTGCAGCCCGCCCCAACCGTGCAGGTCGAGGACAACCTTGTAGGCCGGTGTCGAGGCATAGAAGGCGATCTGTTGCCGAAGCGCCTGCTTGCCGGCGGCGACCTGTTCCTCGGTCGCGCCGATGAACTGAAACGGAGAATAGACCACCTCGAACTCGGCGCGCGGCTTGCCGCGGGCGGCGAGGGTCTTGTCGATCATCGGCAGGGTCACCTCCCGGAAGTACCGCTCGGTGGTGAAGGCGTGGCAGAGCATGCCATCCGCAACCTCGGCGGCCGTCCGGGTCATGAGCGGGCCGACGGCGGCGATCGCCACCTTGGGCCGACCATACTGGGTGTCGGTGGGCGTGAAGCGGTGGGTCATCAGGGTGTGTGAATAGAAGTCGCCGCGGAATTCCAGCGGCTTGCCCTCCAGCCACGCATCCCAGATGGCGTGCAGGGCCAGCACCATCTCCTTCATCCGCGCGGCCGGCGAGCTCCAGGGCATGGAGTAGCGCCAATTGATGTGCGGCCGGATCTGCGAGCCTAATCCCAGCACGAAACGGCCCTTGGACCAGGAATTCAGGTCATGGCCGAGGTTGGCCAGGTTCATCGGGTTGCGCGCGAACGCCACGGCGATGCCGGTGGTGAGCTCGACGCGGCGGGTATGTTCCGCCGCAAGCATCAGCGGCAGGAAGGGGTCATGCCCCAACTCTGCGGTGGAGATCACGTCCAGCCCCAGGCGCTCGGCGCGCACGGCGTTGGGAATGATAGCGTCGAATTCCTCGCCGATGTTCGCGCCAACTTTCACGCCCAGGCCTCCCGCAATGTCCGCTGAATAGTCCCTATGGGCGGTTGCCGGGCTCCGCAAGTCCGCGGCGAGCCCGCTTCGGGGCGATGATGGGGCGACCAAGGGCGAATCCGCATTGGCGAACCCTGCGTCGCCTGCTGGAATTGCGCGGCCGCACTGTCGGTAAGGGGAGCATGTGGGAATTGGCCGAAGCGCCGGGGGCGACCGGGCCGCTCCCCCCAACGCCGCCAAGATCCTGGTGGATGCCGACGGTGCTGTTCGCCCTCTATGCCCTGTCGTGGCTCAACCGCAAGTGATCGCCATGAAGCCGGTCCGAGAGGCGATGGCCGGGGCGGAGGCGGCTCAGGCCTGACCTGCATCAGTCCGGCGAGGATCGACATTGGACGGCCATGCCGCGATGATCAGGTTGAGCGCCGAATGATTGGGAGCGAAGACGCATGTCGCAGCGCCAGATGAAGCTTGGGTTTCTGACCCATGGCGCAGGCATGACCAAGTGGATGTGGCGCCAGCCCCTGCTGCCCTCCGACGCCTCGATCAGCTTCCCGTTCTACCGCGACCTGGTGAAACTGGCCGAGAAAGCCAAGTTCGACTTCTTCTTCTGCACCGACAGCCCCTACGCCGACGCCGATTCCGCCCCGCACAATATGTGCAAGCTGGAGCCGATGACCCTGCTGGGCGCGCTGGCCTCGATCACTTCCGATATCGGCCTGGTCGCCACGGCATCCACCTCCTACATGGACCCCTATAATCTGGCCCGCCAGATCGGCGGCCTGGACATGATCAGTGGGGGAAGGGCGGGCTGGAACGTGGTCACCACCGCGGTGGCGGGCGCAGCCTTCAACCATGGCCTCGACGAGAGCTGGTCTCACGCCGAGCGTTATCGGCGCGCCAGCGAGTTCATTCAGGTGGTGCGCGGCCTGTGGGATAGCTGGGAAGATGACGCCTTCATCTATGACAAGGCGACGAACCGGTTCGCCGACACCTCCAAGTTGCACGCGCTCAACCATGTGGGCGAATACTTCAGGGTCCGCGGCGCCCTGGACCAGCGGCGTTCGCCGCAGGGTCAACCGGTCTGCTTCCAGGCCGGAGCTTCCGGGGATGGCATGGCCTTCGCCAGCCGGTTCGCCGATGCGATCTTTTCCGGCACCCGTTCCTACAAGGACGCGCAGAGCTATTACGCCAGCGTCAAGGCGCAGGCGAAGGCGCACGGACGGGCCGAGGACATCGTGGTTATGTGCGCCATCGGCCCGGTGGTGGGCTCCACTGACGAGGAAGCCGAACGGATGTACCGGGAGCTGGCAGAGCTGGTGACCCTGGACGACGCGCTGCACTATATGAGCGTGACCTTCGGCGGCCACGACTTCCGGGGCTACGACCCGGACGAACCCTTCCCAGACCTGGCCGACCATGTGGGTTTGGAGGCCTATCAATCCACGGCGCTGCGCTTCCGGTCCTTCGCTCAGGCCAAGGGGCTGACCTTGCGCCAGACCGCCATGCGCATCGCCCAGCCGCGGCCCCAGTTCGCCGGCAATCCGGACAAGATCGCCGACATCGTCGAAGAGTGGTTCCAGACCCGGGCCTGCGACGGCTTCATCCTGGGCCTCGGCACGCCGGTGATGGGCATTCCCAACTTCATCGAGATGGTGGCGCCGATCCTGCGCAAGCGGGGCCTGTTCCGCAGCGAATACGAGGGTTCCACCCTGCGTGAGCACCTGGGCATACCATTCCGCGAGAACCGCTACGCCCGAGAGCGCGAGGCCGCCCAGTGACACGCATCGCCATCATCTATTATTCGGCCACCGGGCGGAACCACGAGGTCGCCGCCGCAGTGGAGGCTGGCGCCCGGGACGCGGGGGCCGATACGCGCCTGCGCAGGGTGGCGGAACTCGCGCCGGCCGCGGCCATCGACAGCAATCCCGCCTGGCGCGCCCACCACGATGCGGTGAAGGACGCGCCGGTCGCCGCCGTCGAGGACCTGGAGTGGGCCGATGGCTTCGTGTTCGGCACGCCGACGCGGTTTGGCGGTCCGGCGGCGCAACTCAAGCAGTTCCTCGACCAGTCCGGCGGCCTCTGGTTCCAGGGCAAGCTGGCGGGTAAGGCGGCGGCCGGCTTCACCTCCGCCAGCAACGAACACGGGGGCCAGGAGTCGACCCTGCTGGCGCTTTACAACATCTTCTACCACTGGGGCGCAGTGATCGTGCCGCCAGGCTACACGGACCCGAGCGTCTACGCGGCCGGCGGCAACCCCTATGGCGTCAGCTTCACCGATCCGCGCAAGGAGCCGCTCGCCGAAGCGACGCTGGCGGCGGCCCGCTATCTGGGCGCCCGGGTGGCGCGTTACGCCTCGGTGTTGGCAGAGAACAAGGCTCGGCTGGCCGGCGAATAACTTCCTTGAAAAGGTGGAACATATGAGCGCGGATCTCCTGGGCCTGACGGATAAGAAGGTGCTGATCATCGGCGGCGGCCAGGGCCTGGGGGAGGCGAGCGCCGTGTTCATGGCTCGCGCGGGCGCCGACATCGCCCTGGTCGACCTGCGGCCCGACGCGGCCGAGAAGGTCGCGGGGCGGGTCCGCGAGCTTGGCCGCAAGGCGATCACCATCACCGCAGACGCCCTGGACGCCTCGCAGGTCGAGCGCGTCATCGCCGAGACCGAGGCGGGCCTTGGCGGGCTGGACGTGCTGGTCACAATCGTCGGCGGCTCGCAGCTCAAGGGCGTGCTGGAAATGACCCTGGAGGACTGGGATGCCGACCAGACCCGCAATTTCCGCTACTTCTTCACCTACGCCCAGGGCGCGGCCCGCTCCATGGTTCGCCGCGACGTCAAGGGCTGCATCGTCGCCATCGCCACCGGCGGGGCGCTGCGCTCCATGCCATTCCGCTCCGGCTATGGCTCGGCCAAGGCCGGCCTGGTGCATCTGGTGAAGTCCATGGCCGTGGAGCTGGGCGACTACGGCATTCGGGTTAATGCGGTGGCGCCGGGCGCAACCTTCACCCCCAATTCCGTCGGCTACATGGACACCCCGGCCTGGCAGGCGGAGATCGCCAAGATTCCCATGGGCCGGCTGGCGGACCCCGACGACATCGCCCGCGGCGTCGCCTTCATGGCTTCCGACATGGCCCGGCACGTCACCGGTACGACCCTGCCGGTGGACGGCGGATCGTCGCACGCGCCGCTCTACGACCTGGGGTCGTCGAAGAAGAAATCCCGCCGCAACGTCATGGCGTTGCTGGGTAAATCGGCATAGCGTCGGCACAAGAGAGCCAGCAGCCGGAAGGATTGGCGATGGGACTCAATGTACAGGCGCTGAGGCCCGCCCACATCATCGCCAAGGTGGTTCGGGTGGAGAACGTCTTCGACGATCCCGCGGCGCTGATCGCCGCCGTCGATGCGCGGGCCCCGCACGGATTGATCTATGGCAAAGGTGGCTATGAGAAGACCGGCGGCGCCGAGCCATGGTTCCGCGAGCACTGGGTCACGGACGGGAACATCAAGGTCGCGGAAGCCGAGCGCTGGTTCCACAACCAGAAGCTCATCGCCGGCGCCAAGGAGGCCTTCGGCGCCACGGTGATCCGTCCCCAGGGGATGATTTGGAACATCTTCGGCCCGATGATCGCGGGCCGTCCGCATTTTGATATCTCGCCCTATCGAGGCATCGAGCGCGACGGGCCGTTCTGGATGCATGTGCTGGTGCACAATTCCGGTCTGTTCATCCCCTGGGCGGTGCCGTCGACCACGGGCCTGGTGCTGTTCTATGGCGGCCGTCACGGCGGCTTCGAATGCTGGCCGGACGGACCGGACAAGCCCTCGAGGATCGAGGAGCCGCCGTTCTGGAACCTTGGCTTGGTCACCGACAACGAGTTCATGTTCCATCGGCCATTGGCGATAGGCGAGCCAGAGGAAAGGGTCTCGCCCGGCGCCTTCGGCGGTGAGGCCAAACTGCATCGAAATCCGGACGGCCGCCGCTGGGACGTGATCGATGACAACGGCCTCTTCGTCACCTGGGAGCCAGAGCAGATCCGCTATTCCCTGGTTTGGAAAGCGATGGCGTTCAAAGATGAGCGGGCCGCGCAGATCTACGACGATCATTCCGACGATCTGACTCAGGATATCATCTGGGGCATCATTTCCGACGATCTCAAGGCGCGCGGCTCCAGCCTCAACGTGCCGAAGAGCCCTCTGGAGGACCGGGTTTTCCGCGCGGCGATCCTGGCGGAATATCCGAACCCCGGCACCCGGTATTTCGCCGACGCGCGTCGGGGCTGAGGGCGGCGCAGAGAATGGGGGCGTTTCCTTGAAGTCAGTGTCCGTCGACGCGGCGTCGGAGCCCCGCGCCGGGGTCGCCGCCTGGTGGATGGTGGGCGTTCTGCTCACCTTCTACGTGCTGTCCTATTGCGACCGGATCATCGTCACCCTGATGACGGAGGATCTGAAGGCGGATCTCCACCTGAGCGACGTGCAACTGAGCCTGATCCTGGGGCCAGCCTTCGCGGTCTGTTACGCGGTAGCGGGGTTTCCCCTGGGCTGGGCGGCGGATCGGTTTCCCCGGCGTCTGGTGGTCTGGACCGGGACGACGGTGTGGTCCTTCGCCACCATGGCCTGCGGCCTGGTCTCGTCATTCTACAGCCTGTTTTTCCTGCGCGCGGCGGTGGGGATCGGCGAGGCGTCTTTAAGCCCCGCGGCGTACTCCCTGATCGCCGACCGCTTCCCGCGCCGCATGCTGACCCGGGCGCTGTCCGTGTTCACCATGGGCCCCAAAGTCGGCTCCACGGTGGCCTATGCGGTGGGCGGCGCGGCCGTGGCGCTTGGCGCGAGCCTGGGGGCGATGCACCTGCCTGCCGTGGGGGAGCTAAGGCCCTGGCAATTTGTGTTCCTGCTGGTGGGTGGGCCGGGCGTGATCCTGGCGTTGCTGGCGTTCAGCTTCCAAGAGCCGCCACGCCGTCGCGCGGTCACCGAAACTGGTGACTCCGCCCGCGCCGAATTCACCGCCTTTGTGCTGCAGCGTAGAACCATGCTGATCCTGATGATCGTCGGCTTCAGCCTGCTGGCCATGACGTCCAACGCCATGATGGCGTGGGCGCCCGCCTATATGACCCGCCGGTTCGGCTGGACCGCACCTCAGTACACGCCCTTCATGGCGACGGCGAGCGCGCTGGCGGCGCTGACCCTGCCGATCAAGGGATCGATCGTCGACTGGCTCTACGGTCGGGGCATGAGTGACGCCCACCTGAGATTCTACACCTGGACCTTGGGGTTCGCGATTCCCTTCGCCGTCCTGGCCATAAGCGTGAGCAGCCCGGTGGTGTCATTGGTGTGTTTTGGGGTCGTCGACGTGGTGGCGCTGACCTACGTCCTCTACTTTTCGGCCCTGATCCAGCTTCTGGTTCCCAACCAGATGCGGGGGCGGATGACCGGGTTGTTCCTGTTCGTCATCACCATGGCCGGCCAGGGTCTGGGGCCGCCCGTCGTCGCGGTTTTCACCGACTATGTGTTCAAGGACCATGCCAAAGTTGGCTGGTCGATGGCCATAGTTTCGGTGTTCGCCATGACCACGGCGCTGATCCTGTTTCGCTTCGTGCTCAAGATCATCCGTCCGCTGCTCGAGGCGGAGCGGACCACGTAACGCCTACCGCGTCAGCAGCATTGAGCCGGCGATCGGCCCGCCGCCGCTGGCCACCACGGCCACGTCCAGCTTCTGCTTCTTGACCTGCCGCTCGCCTGCCTCGCGGCGCATCTGCAGCACCGCTTCGTGCAGCACCCAATAGCCGTGCATCCGCCCGGCCGAAAGCTGGCCGCCGTAGGTGTTCAAGGGCATTTCGCCATCCAGGGCGATGCGGCTGGCGCCCTCCACGAACGGCCCGGCCTCGCCGTCCTTGCAGATGCCCAGGGCCTCCAGCCAGGCGAAGGTCAGGAAGGTGAAGCCGTCATAGAGCTGGGCCATGTCGATGTCCGACGGTTTGAGGTCGGTCTTGGCCCACATCTCCGCCGCCGCGTCCACCGAGGCCATTTTCGGATAGTCGGGTCGCATGGTCCAACCGCCGACCCCGTCGGTTCCGCCGAAGGCCTCGATCCGCACTGGGAGTTTGGGGCAATCGGCGGCGTAGCCGGCGTGGGAGACCACGCAGGCGATGGAGCCGTCGATGGGAACGTCGCAGTCCAGCAGCCCGAACGGCGTCGAGATCATCCGCGCGGCCATGTATTCGTCCAGAGTGAATGGCGTGCGATAGACCGCTCGCGGATTGAGCGCGGCGTTGCGGCGGCTGTTCACCGCCAGCCAACCCAGCTGTTCCTTCTTGGCGCCATAGAGGTGCATATACCGGTTGCAATGCATGGCCAGCCAATTGGGCGCCGCATAGCCGTGGTAGGCGATCAATTGGGCCATGTCGCCCATGCCTGTCGGCGGGCCAGCTTCCGCGAGCGGTAGCGGCGGCGGCGAGGCGAAGGATTGCACCGGCGAGGCGTCGTCTTTGGAAATCACCGCCCCGTCCATCATCTTCACAGTGCGGTAGACCAGGACATGGCGCGCGGCCCCGGTCCGCACCGCTTCGGCCGCCGCCATCACAGGGCTGAGCAGGCCGCCTCGGTCATAACCGCCGCCCTTGTACTTCGGCTCGATTCCCAGGGCCTGACCGGCTTCGATCAACGGCGTTTCACCCATGGTCGAAATCCCGTCGATATCGGCGGGGGTGAGGCCGGCGTCGGCGATCGCCTGGCGGGACGACTCACAGGTCAAATCAAGCCCGCTGACCGCGGACTTCCGGCCGATCTGGGAAATTCCGATGCCGGAGACGATCGGCCGTGACGATGACGTGGCGGACAATGGAAGCTCCGGTGTTGGCGCGCCGTTGACCCGGCGGCGTAATGGCTTAGGGAATCCTACGATAGTCCGAACGGGATAGTCCGATCCATGAGCGATTCACAGACCGCGCCTTCTCCGCGCATGATGTCCCTGCTGCCACAAGGCAACCGCACCTATTGGACCAGCGGGAAATCGGGGCGGCTGAGCCTGCTGCGCAACAAGGCCACCGGCCGTTGGATCCATCCGTTCTGGAATGTGGCCGATGACGATCCCGGCGTTTCCATTGAGCCGGTTAGCGGCAAGGGGACGGTGTTCACCTTCACCATCAACCAGCACACCTACAATCCGGCCGTGCCGCCGCCCTACGTCCTGGCTATGGTCCAGCTCGACGAGCAGGAGGACCTGCGGATTGGGACCAACATTGTCAACTGCGCGCCTGAGGACGTGGAGATCGGCATGCGCGTGCGGGTCGCCTTCGAACCGCACGGCGAGTTCTTCGCGCCCGTATGGGAACCCGACCGGTAGACGGCTTGCCGGCGCGCGATTTTCCTCTGCCGCGCGACAGGCCCCTGCATCCGCCGCCGGAAGCCGCGGAATTGCGGCGCACCTGTCCCGTCGCACCTGTCCGCCTGTGGAATGGCGACAGGGCCTGGTTGCTCACCCGTTATGAGGACGTGCGCGCCGCCTTCGCCGATCCGCGCCTGAGCGCCGACGCCGGGCGGCCCGGCTATCCCCACGTCACCGCCGCCTCTGCGGTGGGCCGCGAGATGCTGCCCAACTTCATGGTGATGGACGACCCGGAACACCAGCGCCTGCGCAGCCTGTTCCTGGCGGACTTCATGCCCCGGCCGCTGGAGGGGCGGCGCGCCGCTGTCCAGGCCATCGTTGATGACCGGATCGACGCCCTCATGGCGGCCGGCCAGCCGGCGGACCTTGTCCAACTGTTGGCAAGACCGATTCCCGCCCTGGTGCTTGCGGAAATCATGGGGCTGGAGCGCGATGAGCAAGGCGCGCTGCTGGCTCATGTCCTGGTCATTCTACGACGGGACTCGTCCAGCGAGGCCGCCGCGGCGGCCAATCGGGCGCTGATCGACTTTCTGGATTCCTGGATCGAGCGCAAGCTGGCACATCCCGGCGACGACATGATCAGCCGCCTCGCCACTCAGGTGAGTGCAGGCATGCTTGAGCGCCGCGATGTTCTGGGCTGTGTGCGCCAGCTGTTTCTGGCCGGCCAGGACAGCACCAGCAGCACTCTTGCGCTGGGCGCTTTCCTGCTACTCGAACACCCTGGTCAGGCCGCGATCTTGAGGGCGCGCGATGTGCCAAGCCTATGGGCCGGGGCGGTGGATGAGATCGTGCGGTTCCTGTCGGTCACCCATCTTGGCCGCCGGCGGGTTGCGGCGGGCGACCTCGAGATCGGCGGTCAGGCGATCCGGAGTGGGGAGGGCCTGATCCTGGCGGAGAACTTGGCCAATCGCGATCCCGACGTGTTTCCAGAGCCGGACGGCTTCGATGTGTTCCGAGCCAACAGCCGGACCCATTTGGGCTTCGGCCATGGAGTTCACCACTGCCTGGGCGTCCATCTGGCCCGGATGGAACTGACCATCGGCCTGTCGAACCTTTTCCGCCGCCTGCCGGAACTGCGACTGTCCTGTTCTCGCGAAGTGCTGAAGTTCCAGGATGATCTAACCATCTATGGGGTCGAGGCTCTGCCGGTCGCCTGGGAATAGGGAAGGGCGCAGGCCTGGCCTGCGCCCTTGATTTTTGACGACAGCCTCGGCTTTCAGATCTAGGTCTTCGCCCGCGCCGGCATGCCCCTATTCCAGCGGATCCTTGCCCATGGCCAGGCGATTGCGTTTCGATGCCGCCCTGGAGGGGCCGAGGTCGTAGTTGGGCGCAACCGTTGAGCCGCCATCCACCGGCACCGTCGCGCCGGTGATGTGATCGGCCATGTCGGAGGCCAGGAACAGCACCGCCTTGGCGATGTCGTCGGGGGTTCCGGCGCGGCCACGGGGAATGTTGCGGATCTGCGCTTGGGCCGCCTCGTTGGCGACGCGGGCCTGGGTGCGCGGCGTGACTGTCAGCCCCGGCGCCACGGCGTTGATGCGCACGCCCCATTCGCCAAGCTCCACAGCCAGAGTGCGCACCAGATGGACGAGGCCAGCCTTGGCCGCCCCATAAGCCGAGCGGAATGGCATCGAGCCATTCACGCCGGCCGTGGCGATGCCCACGATCACGCCAGGGACGCCTCGACGCACGAAGGAGCGCGCCGCAGCCTGGCAGAGGAAGAAAAAGTAGCGGAGATTGCGGGCGTGGTCGTTGTCCCACTCGGCTTCTGACAGCTCCAGGACGCCGCCGAACTTGGACGCGCCGACGATGGATACCACGACATCGAGACCGCCCAGGGCGGCTTCGGTTTCGGCCACCACCCGCTCGATTTCGCTGACTTGCAGAATGTCGGCGACGATGGCGGTGGTCTTCACGCCGCGCGCCGCCAGCGCCTCGGCGACGGCCTGGGCTCGTGCGGGTTCCCGGTCGACGACGGCCACGGCGCAGCCGGCATCGGCGAGGTAGCGGGCCGAGGCCTCGCCCAGTCCCTGGCCGCCGCCCACGACCAGGGCGACCTTTCCGGAGAGCTTGAAGAGATCTTGCGCGCTCATGCGCCGGCCGGCGTCAGGTTGCGCTCAAACAGGTCGAAGATCCGTTCCCAGGCACGTTCAGCGCTGGGCTTATGGTATTCGTCATTGCCGGGTGTCGAGTAGCCGTGACCGGAGCCAGGCAGTACCTCCAGGCTGTAGCGGACGCCGGCGGCGTTCATCGCTTCTGTGAATCGCGCAACGGCGCCGGGGCTCAGGTGCGGGTCGTGTTCGGCGACCCCCAGGTAGATTTCGCCCGAGATGTTATTCAGCGCCAGATGCGGGGAGTTATCCTTCTTGGTGGCGAGGTAGCCGGGGTGCAGGGCCGCGGCGCAGGCGATGCGTTCGCCCAGTCCCTGGCTGACCGACACCGACAGCCGCCCGCCCATGCAGAACCCCATCACCGCGGCCCTGGCGCCCTTCGGCGCGGTGGGATCGGCCGCGGCGAAGTCCAGGCAACTGGCCACATCGGAGGTCGCCCGATCCGGTGTGATGGCGCTGTTGAGCTCGGTCATCCAGTCCATATCCAGCACGTTCTCGGTCGGTCCCTTGCCGATGTGCCGGTAAAACATCTGCGGGAACATCACATAATAGCCGACGCTGGCCAGCCGCCGCGCCTGGTCGAACAGGTCCTCGCGCCAGCCGCGACCGTCCATGATCATCACCACCACAGCCTTGGCTGCCCGAATCTGTGGCTGAACGACGAGGCAAGGCATCGCGCCCTCTGGCGTCGTCACAGTGACGGTGCGTTCAAGCATGGGCGTTCTTCCTTGGAATTGGAGGGCCTAGAGTAAGGACCGCCAGGGCCGCGTCCAGGGCGTCGAGGCCCATAAGCCCTCCATCATTCACAGGTTTCGACGACCGCCGAAAATTAAATCCAGAATTCGAAGCCAACCCCTTGAGGCATCGGGCGCCCGGCGGCGTCTGCTTGCCACGGGCAGTGTCGTATTGCTGGGAGAAGTAACGAGTGTTGTTATCAGTTTTTGCGGAGCGTCTGTCGCTCCGTGTTTCCGCGCGCGCGTGCAAAAAGCCCCCTCAACTCGATAAGCCAACGCAACTTTCTGGATTGAGCAGCCGCTTGCCGGGCCTGTTGTCGATCGTGATTGCAGCCCTTGCTGTGGTGACCGCAAGGCCTGCGAACGCCGTGCCGGCCTTCGCCGAACAGACTGGCCAACCCTGCCAAGCCTGTCATGTGGGCGGTTTCGGGCCGCAGCTCACTCCCTTCGGCCGAAACTTCAAGCTTCACGGCTATACGATGCGCGCGGTCGAGAAGAACAACCCCCTCGCGGTGATGGCGATCGCATCCTATCTGAGGACCAATGAATCCCAGACGGAACCACCGGCGGACAGCTTCAAGACCAACAACAATTTTGCTCTGGATCAGGTCAGCGTCTTCCTGGCCGGCGGCATCGGCCAGCATGTCGGTGGATTTGTTCAGACGACCTATGACGGGGTCGGCAAGGCCTTCGCCTGGGACAACATCGACCTGCGGGCGACGACTGAAACGACGATCAAGGGCGCCGATGTTTTACTGGGCGCCAGCCTGAACAATTCGCCAACAGTTCAGGATGTGTGGAATTCCACGCCGGCGTGGGGATTCCCCTACACGGACTCAGGGCTTGCCCCATCGCCCTCGGCATCGCCGCTGCTGGCGGATGGTCTGGCTCAGAACACTATCGGTCTGACCACCTATGCGTGGATCAATTCCAACTACTACATCGAAGCAGGCGCATACGGTTCACCCGGCGCGCGGACGCTGACCCGGTTGGGCGCGGATCCGTTGTCGCCAGGAAACATCAACGGGCTCGCTCCATACGGGCGGCTTGCATTCCAAAAGGCAGACGGCGCGCAAAACATTCAGGTTGGCCTGTTCGGCCTTCGCGCCAATATCTATCCGGAGCGAGATCATTCCGCCCACGCCACGGACCGTTACACCGACGTAGGCCTCGACGGCTCCTATCAGCTCACCCGGACCAACGGCGACATTTTCAGCGTCAATGCACGCTACCTGGATGAGCGGCGTTCCCTAGCGGCCTCCGAAGCACTCGGCCTGGCGGAAAATCTTCATGGCAGGCTGAAAGACACACGGATCGACGCGTCGTATTATTGGCGCAACAAGTTCGGCGCGACTGTGCAGGCTTTCAATACATCCGGAACATCCGACGCCATACTCTATGCCGACACGCGCATCGACAGGCCAAAAAGTTCCGGGCTCAATCTACAGCTTGACGGGACTCTGTTCGGCGGCGCTGACGCCCCCATGCGGCAGCGCTTCAACGTGCGGGCGGGAGTCCAATACACGATGTATTCGAAGTTCGACGGGGCCAGTCACAACTACGACGGCGCCGGGCGCAACGCCTCCGACAACAATACGCTTAGGGTGTTCACATGGCTGGCTTTTTAGGCGCAGCTCGCGATGTCGCCCTCGCATCTCTGGTGGTTGGCGGGGTGGCGTTCACGTCACCCTGCGCCGCCGCAGATGCCGCCAAGGGCAAGCTGGTGTTCCTGCAGCAGTGTTCGACCTGCCATTCGCCACTGAAGGGGGCGGCCCCGATCCTGGGGCCGTCACTGTTTGGCGTGGTCGGCCGGCCCACGGCCACGCTCCCCGGGTTCAATTACTCCACGGCGATGAAGAAAGCCGGCGGAGTCTGGGATGAGGCCCGACTGAGGGCCTATCTTCCAGGGCCGCAGAAGATGATCCCCGGGATCAGAATGACCTATATGGGTCTTAAGAACCCGGTTCAGCTTGATGACCTGATCGCCTACCTCAAGTCCTTGAAGTAGGCGTTCCGGCTCAGCGTCCCTTGTAGACCGGCTTGCGCTTCTCATTGCGCGCGGCGCGGGCTTCCTTGTAGTCGTCGCTGGCGTAGAGGGCGGTGAGAGACACCATCTCATTGCGCAGGCCGCGGCGGATAATCTCGCCGTAGACGTCGTCGACCAACTGCTTGGCGAGCGCCACGTGCATCGGCGGCTGTGCGGCGATCTTCCTGGCGATTTCGAAGGTCTTGGCCTGCAGTTCCTCGACCGGGCAGACGAAGTCCACCATGCCCCATTCGTGGGCCTGTGTTCCGCTAAGCACGTCGCCGGTCATCAACAGGTACTTGGCCCGACCGGGGCCGGCCAGGGCGGTGGAGATCACGCTGCCGCCGGAATCGGTCATGATTCCCCAATTGATCTCGGGCAGGGAAAGCTTGGCGTCGGCCGCCGCCACCCGGATGTCGCACTTCAGCGCCATTTCGAAGCCGCCGCCGATGGCATGGCCCTTGAGTTCGGCGATCAGCGGCTTTTGGATGTCCAGCATGTCCAGTTTGCGGCGCAGGCTGCGGCTAAGGTGCTGGAAGTCGGAGAGGCCGGTGAACCTTTGGCCGAGCGCGGCGGTGTCACGGCCTGAACAGAAAGAGGCGCCATTGCCGCGCAGGATGATCACGCGAGCCTCCACGTCATCGCGGGCCTTCATAAGGGTTTCAGCGAACAGGGCGCTGGCCTCGTCGTCCAGGGCGTTGTGCCGATGCGGACGGTTGAAGATCACCGAGCCGACGCCGTCGACCACTTCATAGAGGATGGGGGCTTCCGAAGACATGTTTCTCACCCTTGTGAGGTCGTGCGTTCACGACCTTGATTAAATGATATTATTCGCCTCCGCCTGAACCTTGTTCCTCGTCGGCCCAAAGGTCGCGGGGCAGGCCCAGGACGCGTTCAGCCATGCGGTTCCGATGGATTTCGCTGGTGCCGCCGCCGATGGTCGAGGCGCGGGTCGACAGATAGGCCCGCGTCCAGGTGCCCTCGTAAAGGCCCTTCACGCCCTGAACGTCCAGCAGCAGTTCGAACAACCGCTGCTCATGTTCCTGGCCCACCAGCTTTGAAATCGAACCTTCCGCGCCGGGATTATCGCCGCCGGTGAACCGCGCAACATTGCGCAGGCCGTGCAGCTTAACGATCTGGGTCCGCACCCAGGCCTCGGCGACGCGCTTGCGCAGATCCGGATCGACGCCCAGCCGATCCTCGCGGGTTTTCAATTCGCGGGTGATGCGGCGGATGGTGTTGGCCTGGGCGGTCTGCGAACCCAGGAAGTTGGTCAGGTGCTCGCCCACCATGGTTGTGCGGTTGACCCGCCAGCCCTCATTGATCGGACCCACCAGATTGGCGACGGGCACTCGCACGTCGTCGAAGAATACCTCGTTGAAGGCGTGGTCGCCGCTGTTGCGCTTGATCGGCCGCACTTCCACACCCGGCGACTTCATGTCGATCAGCAGCACGCTGATGCCGGCGTGCTTGGGATGCAGCGGGCCGGTGCGAACCAGGGTGTATAGCCAGTCGGCCACCTCGGCGTTTGAGGTCCAGATTTTGTGGCCAGTGACCACGAAATGGTCGCCATCCAGCACCGCCTTGGTCCTGAGCGAGGCCAGGTCCGAACCTGAGCCGCGCTCGGAGAAGCCGCCCGACCACAGGATGTCGGCCCGCCGGGTAGGCTCCAGCAGCTTCTTCTGTTCTTCGGTGCCATGGGTGGCCAGCGTCGGACCCACCAGCATCAGTCCGCGGTTGCCGGGCAGGGCGCCCAACTGCCGTTTGGCGATCTCGGCGTAGTAGAGGATTTGCTGGGTGAAACTGGCGCCACGGCCGCCGTAGGCCACCGGCCAGTGCAGGCCGACCCACCCGGCCTGGGCCATGAACGACTGCCAGGCGCGGCGCGCCGACAGCCCGCCGCGTCGGATCTCCTCCAGCCGTTCGGGGGTCAGGTGTTCGTCCAGCCAGTCTTTGAACGGCTGAATGAAGGCCAGATCCTCCTCGGAGGGTTGAAAGCCCAGGTCCTGGGTGTCGCCCTTGGGCCGCCCACCGCCACGCCCGCCGGAGGCCGCCGCGTCGGCCATCAGCGTATCGCCCAGCGCCCGCAGGTGCGTATCGGGAGAGCCCAGGGTGTGCTGGCCGTGTTTGGCGCGGCGCATCAGCAGGTGCAGGTCGTGCTCCCAGGTAACGCCCATGGCGCCATGGGTCTGCACCGAGTCCGCCGCCACCTTGACCGCCGCGCCGGTGGCTTCGGCCTTGGCCAGACGGGCCGCCGCCGGGTCCGGCCAGCCGTCGGGCGCCGAGCGCACGGCGCCCCAGATCGCCGAGCGGGCGTTCTCGGTGGCGATCAGGTCATCGGCCAACTTCTGCTTGATCGCCTGGAAGCGGCCGATCGGCTGGCCGAACTGATGGCGGTCCAGGGCGTGGGCGCGGGCAAGGTCCAGAGCCGCCTGCGCCACACCCAAGGCTTCGGCTGCGAGCAGGGTGCGGGCGACGTCGATCACCCGATCCAGTTCAAGGTCGCTCACCTTTTCCGCGGTGGCGCGGTCGAGTTCGACCTTTGCCATAGCGCGGGTTCGGTCGAAGGAATGAATGTCGGAGCGTGTCACGCCGGGCCCCCCAGCATCCACCGCCCACCAGGCGCCGCCCGCCGGGATCAGCAGGACGTCCGCGCTGGCGCCTTCGACGACCTCAGCCAACTCACCGCTGAGTTGACCGTTCGCCTCGGTGACTGTGGTTCCGTCTCCGCCCTCGGCGAGGAGGGCGGCGGTGATGATCTTCTCGCCGCTGATCAGCTGTTCGCTCAGTCGCTCGCGCGCCGCACCCGAGCCTGCGGTCAGGATCCGGGCGGCGAGGTATGTGCTGATCAGCGGAACCGGCGCGACCTTGCCCGCCAGGGTTTCCAGCACGACGCATTCCTCGCCCAGGCCCATGCCCGTGCCGCCCAGGTCCTCGGACATGGTCAGACCCAGAAGGCCCAGTTCCGCAAGCTTTCCCCAGAGGTCCCGGTCGACGTTCGGTCCACCTTCCATCGCCCGGCGAGCAGCGGCGCGGTCGGGAACCATGCGCTGCAGGGTGCGGGCGATCTCTTCCTGTTCCGAGGTCTGCATGCGAACGGTCCAGGCTGCTGGCGAGGCTCAACTCGGTGCCAGGACCGCATGATCGCGTCCAAGTCGTCTTACGGCGGCGTCGATGTCCTAACCGCATAACTTGCCGCGCGGCGCGCTGGACGCCGCGTTCATCCCGCCGCCGGGTAGGACTCCTCCCAGCGATCCAGATAGGTCACCTGGGTCAGCGGCGCGCGGCGCACCGGCCCGAACCGGCCCATCGGATAGCCGATCGGCAGGATCGCATAGGAATGCACGCCTTCGGGCAAGCCCAGGGCCTCCTCGGCCTCGCGCTCATAGAGCAGGTGGCGACTGGTCAGCGTCGCGCCGAGGCCCAGCGCGCGGGCGGCCAACAGCATGTTCTGCACCGCCGGATAGATGGA
The DNA here is from genome assembly GCA_947475415.1 of Caulobacteraceae bacterium. Lineage (GTDB taxonomy): Bacteria > Pseudomonadota > Alphaproteobacteria > Caulobacterales > Caulobacteraceae > Phenylobacterium. The sequence goes on along the minus strand of CANJLH010000007.1, from coordinate 137,729 downwards.
GGCGCCTGAGCCGCGATTGGGGCGGGCTCGGCCGTGAATCAGGCAGGCCACGATCCACACCGGCGCCTCGTGGAAATGGCGGGTGAGATGCGCCACCGCCGCGTGCTGACGGCGATGCTGTTCCGGCGACACCCCCGGTGGCGGCGGATTGACGGCGTAGGCGGGTCCCACCTTCTCGTCGAAGGCCCGCTGGTAGAACGCCTGGACCCGCGTCTTGATCTCGGCGTCCTTGATCACCAGGAAGCGCCAGGCCTGGGCGTTGCCGCCGCTCGGCGCGCAAAGGCCGGCCTGCAGGATCCTGACGATCAGCGCGTCGGGCACGGGGTCGGGTTTTAGCCGGCGCATCGCCCGGGTGGTGGAAATGATCTCGAAGAGGCCGGGATCCTCCGAGGGCTCCATCATGGTCTGGTCTCCGGCGGGCGCGCCGCAGCGGCGGCTTCTCGCGCGTCAAAAGTTCTTATTTTGTTCGAATGGCGGATTTACGGTTTCGCTCGCACCAGGATAAACCTGTGATCCCATGAAACCCAAGATATCCCTCATCACCCTGTCTGTCGCCGACGTCGCCCGCTCTTTGCGATTCTACGGTGACGGCCTCGGACTCGAGACCCATAACTACAAGGATGGCGACGACATGGTCATGTTCCGCCTCGAAGGAACCTGGCTTGGCCTCTTTCCCCGCGACCTGGCCGCCGAGGACGCCGGGGTGTCCCCCGAAGGGTCAGGCTTCCGCGGCGTGGCCCTCGCCCACAACGAGCCTTCACCGGAGGCGGTCGACGCGACCTTCGCCGAAGCGATCGCGGCGGGCGCAACGGCGGTGAAACCGCCGCACAAGACCTTCTGGGGCGGCTACTCCGGCTATTTCGCCGATCCAGACGGTCACCTGTGGGAGGTCTGCTGGAACCCCTTCACCGACCTGAACTGATGCTTCAGCCTTTCCACGTGGCGGGGCGTCCTTGCGGATAGAGGCGCTGCATGGTCTTCACATAGGCCGGTCGGGCGAACACCTTGTCGCGATAGCTGACGATGTTCGGGAAATCCGCAAGCGGTCGCGGGATGAAGCGCTCGAACATCGAGACGTCATAGGCCATGGCGATGTCGGCGGCGGTGAAGGCGTCGCCGCAGAAATAGGCGCGCCGGCCCAGTTCATCATTGAGCCAGGGCATCATCCGTTCGTTGCGGTCGCGCCAGACCCTCAGGAACGGGTTCGGCTTATCGCGGCCCGCTGAAGCAACGGCCAGGATCGCCTCTGTGAGGATGGAAAAGGCCGCGCCGCCCTCTGCGAAATGGATCCACTGAAGATAAAGCGCGTATTCGCGGGTTCCGCGCGGCGGGACCAGCCGGCCGTCGCCATAGCGGTCGAGGACATATTCGATGATGCCGCCGGTCTCCACCAGGGTGAGGTCGCCGTCGGTAAGGATCGGGCTGGTCCCCATGGGATGCAGGGCGCGATAGTCCGCATCCGCCAAGCCTGCGGCGTTGCGCAGGTAGGTGCGCATTTCATAGGGCAGGCCCAATTCCTCCAGCAGCCAGACGATGCGGTCCGAACGGGACTGGTTGAGGTGGTGGACGATGATCATGGTCGGGCTCCGCGGCGTCGGGGGCGACCGGACCATGCCGGTCCGCCGCGGTCAATTCAGCCCTTGCGCCGGCTATGACATGTCGATTTGTTAGGCTCCCTGGCGGTGCGGAAATGCGCCCCGCCGGTTTGTGGGACGGAGGAAACGGATGGTTTGGGTCAACCAGGACAAGTGCGCGATCGTGGGGGTCGGCGCGACGAAATATTACGTCCGAGGTCAGTCCTGGCCCCGGACCATCAATGACATGATCTGCGAGGCGGTGATCAAGGCCTGCGACGACGCCGGCCTCAGTGTCGAGCAGATTGACGGGTTTGCCTACTATTCCACGGCCAGCGCCGGTTACGGCGAGAAGATGGACACCGCCACCTTCATGGAGATGCTGGGCATCCCCGAGGTCGGGTTCTCCGCTGCGATCACGTCGGGCGGAGGGGGGTCAGCAGGCTCCATGGGGCTTGCGACCGCCGCGCTGATGAACGGCGACACCAAGTACTGCATCACCGTCATGGGGTTGCAGCAGTATCATAAGCGCCTCGGCCTGGCGTACAGCCTGAGCGAACCGGATGCGCAGAGCTCCTTCCTGCAGCCCTCGGGCCTGGTTGGGCCCGGGCACCTCATGAGCGTGCTGTTCCGCCGCCACATGCACCTCTACGGCACACGCCGGGAGGCCCTCGCGGAAATTGTCATCTCGCAACGGGAGAACGCCATTCCCCGGGAGACCGCGGTGCGCCGCAACCCGCTCACTGTGGAGGAATATTTCCAATCGCCGATGCTGGCTGACCCTCATTGCCGGCTCGACTATTGCCTGGAGACCGACGGCGCTGTCGCAGTGATCACCACCACCTCGGACCGGGCCAAGGACCTGAAACAAAAGCCGGTCTACATCCATGGCGCCGCCCACGGCGGCCGTCATGAGTGGGGCCGCGCCTTCGCCTGGATGGGTATGCCAACCGACGAGTATTTCGCCTCTTCCGGTCACAAGCCGGTGGGCCAGCGGCTTTGGGACATGTCCGGCGTCGGCCCGCAGGACATGGATGTGGCCCTGATCTACGACCACTTTTCGTCCATGGTGCTGATGCAGCTTGAGGACTACGGCTTCTGCAAGAAGGGGGAGGGCGGTCCCTTCGTGGAAAGCGGCGCCGTTCGCTACAAAGGTGGCTCGATCCCGGTCAACACACACGGCGGCCAGCTCTCCGAAGGCTACATCATCGGCATGACTCATATCCGCGAGGCGGTGGAGCAGCTGCGCGGCGTGGCCGTAAATCAAGTCAAAGACGCCGAGTTCGCCCTGTGCACGGGCGGTCCGGCCCACCTGCCGGTCTCCGGCTGCGTGCTGAGGAGGTAGGAACCATGTCCCTGAAAGCCGTCGCCATTCCGGGCGAGCACATCAAGATCAACACCGATCCCTACACTGAGCCGTTCTGGCAAAAGGCCAAGCAGGGGATTCTCACCGCCGCCCAGTGCGGCGCCTGTGGCCACTTCCGCATGCCGCCGACGTCCTACTGTCCCAAGTGCCGCAGCCAGGACACCAAATGGCCCGACCTGCCGGGCACGGGCACGGTCTATTCCTATGTGGTGTGTCACAAGGCGCCTTTCGCCGGCATCCCCGACTTCACCTACATCCCGGTGGTGGTTGATCTGGACGGCGCCCCGGGCGCAAGGCTGGTGACCAATCTGTTCGACATTGACCCGGAAGAGGTCACCATCGGCATGAAGGTCAAGGTCGAGTTCAATCCTATCCAGGATGACTGGATGCTGCCGATCTTCCGCCCGGCGTAGGGATCAGCCGCCCTACTGGATGATGATCTCCCGGTGGCCCCCGACGGTGGCGGTGCGGCCATCGGGCACGAAGGTGGTGGACGTCTCCTCGCGGATCACCGCCGGCCCGGCGATCGCCGCCCCAATCCCCAGCTGTTCGCGGTCATATTCGAATGCCCGCCGCGGTTCGTCATAGAGGTAGCGCAGGGTGGTCTCGCCGATCGGCTGGGGCGGACCGGCCGACTCGGCGGCCGGATAGGTGACCTTGGCCGCCGGCAGCACCAGCTGCACCCGGTAGGTCACCGCCTCCACCGGCAGGTTGTCGAACCGGTTGGCGTTCAGCTTTTCATAGGTCGTGCGGAAGTTCTCGATCATGGTCTGGATCGCCGCCTCGTCGATCTCGCCGGCAGGCGCTTCGATTAGCGGGGTCTCCCAGCTCTGTCCCAGGAACCGGGCGTCGAAGGTGCGCAGGACGCGCAGGCCGGGCTGATCGGCGCCGACCTTCTCCCGTAGCCGGGCCTCCATGGCTGAATACATCCTGTTGAGCAGCGGCGCCGACCGCCCGTCGAGCACCATGTAGTGCCCGCGATGGTCGGAATAGACCCGGTCGGTGGAGATCAGGCCCAGCGCGCTGAACAGGCCCGGATAGGGCGGCACGATCACGCGGCGGATCGGGAACTGATCGAGCAGACAGGGCAGGATCATCGGCCCGGCGGCGCCGCAGGCGACCAGGCTGAAATCACGCGGATCGATCCCGCGCCCGATGGAGATGTTCAGCAGCCCCTCGGCGATATTGTTGATCGCCATGTTCCAGCCGTAGCGGATGCGCTGGGCCAGGGGCAGGGGCGTGTCCAGGCTTTCAAAGGCTTTCATGGCCAGGTCGGGATGCAGGCGCTTCTTGCCGCCCAGGAACCCGCCGGGGGTGAGGATGCCGATCGCCAGCGCCGCATCGGTGACCGCTGGCCGTATCCCGCCATCGCCGTAACAGGCCGGTCCCGGCTCGGCGCCGCAGCTGTCCGGCCCGGTGGCGATGTCGCCTTCCGGTGTCGCCATGACGATTGAGCCGCCCCCGGCGCCCAGGGTGACGATATTGATCGAGGTGGCGCTAACCACCAGGTCGTGTTCGAGCTCGAAGGTGGGCGCCGACCACGGGACGCCCTCGACGATGACGCTGATGTCGGTGGAGGTGCCGCCCACGTCGGCGCACAGCAGGTTGTTGTCGCCGATCACGCCGCCGAAGTGGGCCGCCGAGACCGCCCCGCCGGCCGGCCCGCCCATCAGCAGCTGATATGGCCGCTGCATGGCGTAGTCCGACGGCAACAGGTTGGCGCTGCAGTCGGAGTAGTTGAACTCGCCCTTGAACCCGACCTCGTCGAGGCCCTTCTGCAGCCGCTTGGTGTAGTCGCCGTAGATGTTCTTCATCAGAACATCCATCACCGTCGTCGAGGCGCGGTGGAACTCCCGGATGAGGGCGGAGGTCTCCGAAGAGATCGAACAGGGCAGGTCGCCCAAAATCTCGAGGACCAGTTCGCGCAGGCGCTGTTCGTGGACGTCGTTGCGGTGGGCGTGTAGCAGGCAGATGGCCACGCCCTGCACATTGCAGCGCTTGAGGAGCTCGATCTCCTCCCGGGCCTGGGCCTCGTCTAAGGGGACGAACACCTCCCCCTGGGCGTTGAGCCGTTCCTTGACGCCTCGGCGCAGGTAGCGCGGGATTATCGGCCGCCCGCCGGCGTCGCCGAAATTGCGGCGCCATGTCGGGTCAGTGATCGCCTCCAGCGGGCGCACGAGGGAGCCGCGATCGAGTATGTCGCGATGGCCCATGGTGGTCAGAAAGCCCACCTTGGGCAGCCGGCGGGTCAGAACGGCGTTCAGACCCGCTGTGGAGGCCAGATTGAAAACCGAGGCGTCGGAAACCCCCAGCGCCCGCGCGCCGGCCAGGACCGACTTGTCCGATGAGGCCGGGATGGTCGCCACCTTGGCGGTGGTGATCCTGCCGTCTTCCACGGCCACGACATCGGTGAAGGTGCCGCCCACGTCGACGGCGATGATCTTGCCGCTCATGGTTTGGCCGCCTTGCGCGCGTTGAGGATCACGTCCACGTGGCCACGGTCTACGTACCCCAGGCGTTTCCACGGCTTGCGTTCGACGCTAGCCAGACAGTCCTGGCACTTGACCACCTGAAACCAGCCGCCGGCCGAGAGCGCCTCGTAGCGTTTCAGCGCATGCGCCCCGCATTCGGGACAGACTCCGGCCACCGGTACCTTTTCCACGCTCATCGGCTTCGCCAGATTGGCCATATGGCTCCTCCGCCCAGATCAAACGCCACAAACCGTTCTTTCGATGGTTGCCCTGCGCCGAAACTGACCGGATGATGCGTTAACGGCGCGACGAGGGCGAGCCATATTCCAGGTTCGCGGCGTCCGGCTTTGTCATCGCAAAATGGGGACCTGAATGGCCTTGGATCCGAATATTCGCAGCCACCTGGCGCTTCCGGCGGTCTGCGCGCCCATGACCGCGGTCACAGGCCCCGAGCTGGTCACTGAGGCCTGCAAGTCCGGCATCATCGGCGCGCTGCCGCCCCAGAACGCCAAGCGGTTCGAGGAATTCGAAGGCTGGATGAAGCAGATCGACGACGATCTGAAGCAATTCCGCGACGCCAATCCGAACACCCGCGTCGGGCCGCTGGCGATCAATCTGTCGACCCAGAAGTCCCTCGACGAGATCGCCGAGGACATGAAGCTCTGCGCCAAATACGGCATCAAGATCTTCATCACCGCCATGGGCAATCCCTCCGAGATGGCCAAAAGGGTGCACGATTACGGCGGCGTCATCTGGCACGACGTCACCAGCCTCAAGCACGCCGAAAAGGCCATGCAGGCCGGCGTTGACGGCATGACCTGCATTGGCGCTGGCGGCGGCGGCCACTCCGGGACCATGAGCCACCTGGTGCTGGTGCCGAAGGTGCGTCAGATGTTCAATGGGACCATCATCATGGCCGGCGCGGTGGCCACCGGGGCGGTGATCCGCGCGGGCGAGATCCTGGGCGCGGACCTGGCCTATCTCGGCACCCGCATGATCGCCACCAAGGAGGCCCGGGTCGACCCGCGCTACAGCCAGATGCTGGCTGACGACACTTCCCAGGATCTGATCTTCACGCCCAAGGTCACCGGTGTCCCGGCCAACTGGATGAAGAACTCCCTGCGTCTGGTGGGCCTGGATCCGGACGACCTGCCGGTGGCCAAGGGCCATCGCGATCGCAGCCACCTGCCAGAGGGTGTGACTCCGTGGCGCGATATCTGGAGCGGCGGACAGGCGATGGACCTGATCAACGATGTGCCCACCGTCGCTGAACTGGTGAAGCGCTTGCGCCAGGAATACGTCGCCGCTTGCCAGATCCCAGATATGGCGGATGCGGCGCGGCAGTCGGGCGAAGCGCTAAGCGCTTGACCGGGACGCCCGCAAATTCCGCGACGGTCCCCAAACCCACGAATCCACATCTCCCGGAGAGACGATATGACCGGCCGCTTTGAGACCATCCTCTATGACAAAACCCCCGACAAGGTCGGCACCATCACCATCAACCGCCCCCAGGCGCTGAACTCCTTCACCTATCAGATGTGCACGGAGTTCCGTTCGCTCTGGCAGGAGATCGCCGAGGATACGGACGTGAACGCCGTGGTGATCCGCGCCGCGCCGGGCCGGGCTTTCTCCACCGGGGCCGACGTGCGCGTGCGCAGCAACACCCTGGGGTCCGACCAGCTGTGGAACCAGCGCGACCCTGGTGAGCTGTTGGGCCCCAAGGCCAACCTGTGCTGGAAGCCGGTGATCGCCGCCGTACATGGCCTGTGCGGCGGCGGCGCGCTCTACTGGATCAACGAATCCGACATCGTCGTATGCTCGCCGGACGCGGAGTTCTTCGATCCCCACGTCACCTACGGCATGACCGCGGCACTGGAACCGATTGGCCTGCGCTGGCGCATACCGATCGGAGACGTTCTGCGCATGGCGCTGATGGGCAACGATGAGCGGATGTGCGCCGAGACGGCCCTGCGGGTGAGCCTGGTGAGTGAGATCGTACCCCGCGACGATCTGTGGACCCGCGCCCACCAGATCGCCGCCACCATCGCCAACAAGCCCTCCGCGGCCACCCAGGGCACGGTCCGCGCCATCTGGGAATCCATGGACATGACCCGTAACGCCAGCCTGCACACCGGGCTGAAGTATTGCCTGCTCGGCAACGCCGTCGGCGTGCCGGAGGTCAACCGCGACGAGGTGATGGCCAGGCAGAAGGTCTACAGCCTGCGCTGACGCGTCGGGGGATGACATGCGAAACGGGGCGATAACCCGCAGGCGCGAACCAGGAGGAAACACATGCAGGACATTGCGGGAAGCGCCGCTTTCATCAGCGGGGGCGCCAGCGGCATCGGCCTGTCCATCGGCCGCGCGCTCGCCGCCGCCGGGGCCAAGGTCACCCTGGCCGACATCGACCAGGCGGAGCTGGACCGGGTGGTTCCCACCGTGCCCGGCGCGTTCGGGGTGCGGCTGGATGTACGCGACCGGGCCAATTGGCAGACCGCCAAGGCCGCGGCGGAAGCCGTCAACGGTCCCACCGACATCGTGGTCAACAACGCTGGCATCGGCCCCTGCCAGAACCCCTTCGCCGACATGGACCCGGAGGACTTCGACCGGGTGATCTCCATCAACCTCACCGGCGTCTACAACGGCATCTCCGCCTTCGCCGCCGACCTGCGGTCCCGGGGAAGGGGCCATATCGTCAACACCGCCTCCATGGCCGGGCTGATGGCCAATATGAACCTCGGCGGCTACACGGCGGCCAAGTTCGCCGTGGTGGGGATCAGCGAGGTGCTGCTCAAGGAGATGGAGCCGCACGGGGTGGGCGTATCGGTGCTCTGCCCCGGCCTGATCCAGACCCGTCTGGGGGAGACCTCGCTGGCGCTGGGCAACAAGCCCCGCGAGCGCACGGTGCAGAGCGCCTCGGCGGCGGGCCTAGACGCGGCCATGGTGGGGGAGCGGGTGGTGGCCGCGATCCGGGCGGGTGACCTCTACATCCTCACCCACGGGGAATACCGGCCGATCATCGCCAAGCGCAGCGCATTGCTGCTGGAGGCGTTCGACCGCACGCCCGCCTCGACGGCGTGAGCCAGCCGGGGGTGAACCCGGCAAGACCATGATCCGCCGCCCAGCGGGACCCCTTCTCCCTCAAGGGAGAAGGTGGCGGCGAAGCTGACGGATGAGGGGCTGCACGGAATTTGCAACGTGATAACAGTGGCCTATCCCAGACCTCGGTGTGGCCCCTCATCCGACCTCCCTGGCGGGAGGCCACCTTCTCCCTGCAGGGAGAAGGGCCTCCTTATTAAACCGGGATCTTCGGCTGCGGCAGGTTGGGCAGCACCGTCTCGATCAGCCGGCGGGTCTGGTCGTAGATGTCCTCGTCGCCGCGGCCTAAGGGCCTTAGAATGAACTTGGTGATCCCGGCTGCGTGGTAGTCGGCCACCCGCTGGATGATCTCCGCCGCCCCGCCGGTGACGATGATGTCGGTGAGGTCGCGCTGGGGATAGGCCTTCTGCAGGCCCACGCGCCGTGCCTCAACCTGCGGATCGTCGGCCGGCCCGAAGCGGTAGAAGAAGCCGGCGCCGAAGTGTTCCGGGTCCATTTCCCGCCCCGCCGCGATGGCGGCGGCCTTGATGGCGGCCACCACCGGCGCCACCTGGGCCGGGCTCTCCAGCCCCGCCGACCAGCCGGTGCCGATCCGCCCCGTGCGCCGGATCGCCGCCGGGCTGGACCCGCCGATCCAAAGGGGCAGGGGCTTCTGCACGGGCAGGGGGGCGATGGAGGCGTTCCTGTATTTGAACCACTTGCCGTCGGTGTCGACGGTCTCGCCGCGCCAGAGGGCCGCGATGATGTCCAGCGCCTCGTCGGTGCGCCCGCCCTGACCCGCCGTGGGCAGGCCGGTGGCGGTCCAGTCCGGGGAATTGAGGTTGCCGATGCCGAACGCCGGCAGCATCCGTCCGTTCGAAAGGAAATCAATAGTGGCGCAGGCCTTGGCGATCACCAGGGGTTCGCGAAAGCCGATGGACAGCACGTTCATCCCGAATTTCAGCCGCCGGGTGCGCCCGGCGAGCGCCGCCATCAGGCTCATGGCCTCCAGGAACGGCTGCGGTCCGGTGAGCCGGTCCGACTGCCACATCGAATCCACCCCGCCCGCGTCGCAGAGATCGATCCACTTCCAGAAGGCGGCCGCGTCCGAGAACGGAAACTCCGCGAGCCCTAGTCCTGCACGTACAGGCATGATCGTTCTCCGCTCATCCCGATGAAGGCCGGGACCCAGGTGGAACCCACCAGACACCCAGGCTGAATCTGGGAAACCGGGGACAGGTTATTCATTCTAATTCATAATTGTCTGATTCAACAAAAAAACCTGGGTTCCCGCCTGCGCGGGAATGAGCGGTGCGGGGGGCGCTCAGTCGTGGGCGGCCCGACCGCGATCCGTAACCCTGCGCCCCCTTAAGCCCCCGCCTTCTGCGCCTGCCGCCAGGCGATCTCGGCCAGGCGCGGCAGGTTGGCCGCGCGGGTGGCGGCGTTTTCCGAGGCGGCGGTTCCGCGGAGCATGCGGCCCTTGATGCCGTGGAAGATGGCGGCGATGCGGAAGAAGTTGAAGGCGATGTAGAAGTCGTACTGGGGGATGCTCTTGCGGCCTGTGCGCGCACAGTAGGCGGCGACGTACTCTTCCTCCGTCGGGATGCCCAGCGCGGCCAGGTCCGCGCCGGCCAGGCCGGCGACGATGTCCGGCGGCATCTGGTACATCATCGAGTGGTAGGTGAAGTCGGCCAATGGGTGGCCGAGGGTCGACAGTTCCCAGTCCAGCACTGCGACCACCCTGGGCTCGGTGGGGTGGAAGATCATGTTGTCGCAGCGGTAGTCGCCGTGGACGATGGAGGTCTCGTCGCCCGGCGGAATGTGGTCGGGCAGCCAGGCGATCAGCCGGTCCATGTTGGGGTCGCGGCCGGCGTCCTCGTCGGCGAGGTACTGGCGGGTCCACAGACCGATCTGGCGCTCGAAATAGCTGCCGTGGCGGCCGAAATCGCCGAGGCCCACCGCGTTGACGTCCGTGGTGTGCAGGGCAGCGATGGTGGCGTTCATGGCGTCGAAGTGGGCGGCGCGGGCTTCGCGGGTCATGTCCGGGAAGGTGTTGTCCCAGATGATGCGGCCGTCGACGCAGTCCATGACGTAGAACCAGGTCCCGATCACGGCGTCGTCGGTGCAAAGGCCGAAAATGCGCGGGGCTGGAAAGCCGGTCTGGCCCAGTGCCGCCATGACCCGCGCCTCACGGTCCACGGCGTGGGCGCCTTTCAAGAGCTGGCCCGGCGGCTTCTTGCGCAGGACGTAGTTCTGGCCCGGCGTGATCAGCTTGTAGGTGGGATTGGATTGCCCGCCCTTGAACTGTTGCACGGTGAGCGGGCCCTGGTAGCCCTCGACTTTGGCCGCCATCCAGTCCGCCAGCCGGGCCTCATCGAAACGGTGGCTCTCTCGCACCGCCGTCGTGCCCGAATTGTCCTCCGCCGCCAGACTCATGTGCGGCTGGATCCTAGTTTGTCGCGCTTGATCTTCTTGGCCAGTGACCATTTGTGGACCTCGGTGGGCCCGTCATAAATGCGGAACGAGCGGATTTCGCGGAACACCTGCTCGACGATGGTGTCGCCGGTGACCCCGGTGCCGCCCATCACCTGCACGCAGCGGTCGGCCACCCGGAACAGGGCCTCCGACACCGCCACCTTGGCCATGGAGCTTTCCACCGTGCCCAGAGAGCCGGAATCCAGCACGCCAGCGCACCAGTCGATCATTAGCTCGGCCTGTTTCAGGTCGATCATGTTGTCGGCCAGCATGAAGCCCACGCCTTCATGGTCGATCAGCAGCTGGCCGAAGGCTTTGCGGCGGGTGGCGTAGTCCACGGCGATTTCATGGGCGCGGGTACAGGACCCGTGCCAGCGCATGCAGTGCGACAGCCGGGCCGGCGACAGGCGGATCTGGGCGTATTTGAAGCCCTCCCCGGAAGCCCCCAGCATCTGATCGGCCGGGACCCGCAGGTTGTCGATGCTGAGGATTGCGTGGCCCCCCGGCATGGAGGAATCGATGGTGTCCAGGATCCGCTCGACCTTGATCGCCGGATCCGGCAGGTCGACCAGGAACATGCAGGCGCCGTCGTCCGACTTCGCCATCACGATGCCGACCTTGGCGCCCTCGTAGCCGGTGATGAACGCCTTGCGGCCGTTGATCACCCAGTGGTTTCCGTCCAGCCGGCAGGTGGTCAGCATCATGGATGGGTCAGAGCCTGCGCCGTTTTCGCCGGCCGGCTCGGTCATCAGGAAGGCCGAACGGCAATGTCCCTCCACCAGCGGCTTGAGGAACCGCGCCTTCTGTTCGGGGGCGCCCACCTTGCCCAACAGGTACATGTTGCCCTCGTCCGGGGCCATGGTGTTCACCGCCAGCGGGCCCAGCGGCGAGACGCCGGAGGCGCGCAGGACGATGGCCGTTTCACGCTGGTTGAGGTGGCTGCCGTCGGGCAGGATGTGTGGCGTGAGAACCCCGGCCTTGCGGGCCAGGTCCTTCAACTCGACGACCAGGCTTTCGTCGGGACCGTGGCCGCCGTTGCGAGGGTCCTTTTCGAACGGGACGACCTGTTCGCGAACGAAAGCCTCCACACGTCGCGCGATGGCGTGAGCCTCTTCAAGGCCTACTCCGCTCATGAGATATACCCTCTAAAGAATTGAAATATTTACAATTATATCGCCGTCAGGCGTGGGCGGGCGCCGACTGGGCGCCGCGCACCAACCGGCCGGGAAGCGCCCCTGTGTGGTGTCCGTCGCGATAGGTCACCTGACCTTTGACGATGGTCGCCACATAGCCGTCCGCGGTCTGGCGCAGCCGCTTGCCGCCGGCCGGCAGGTCGCGGACCATGTGCGGCGCGTGCAGCCTCAGGCCCGCCAGGTCGATGACGTTCACGTCGGCCCGGTAGCCGGGGGCCAACAGGCCGCGGTCGTTCAAGCCCACCGTCTGGGCCGGTTCCACGGTCAGCGCACGGATCGCCGCGGCGATGTCCACCCGACCCTGATCGCGCACCCAGGCCTGCAGATAGAAGGTGGGGAAGCTGGCGTCGCAGATCATGCCGTAGTGGGCCCCGCCGTCGCCCAGGCCCAGCACCGTGCGCGGGTGGGCGGCCATGGCGCGCGCCGCGTCCAGATTGCCGTCGCGGTAGTTGGCGCCCGGCTGGAAGATTATCTGCCGGCCGTCCCGGTCAAGCAGTCTGTCGTAGATGAACTCATAGGGTGACACGCCGGCCTCGCGGGCCAGGTTGTCGATGCGGTCCCTGGGATCCGGCTCATAGTCCGGCTCGTCGCCCATCAGATAGCCGAAGCGGAAGTTGGCGGCGGTCTTGATGGAGACGGGGTTGGTGTGAACCGCGTGTTCGCTGAGCAGTTGGGCCTTCAAATGCGGATCGCGCATCGACGCCACCTTCTCAGCCAGCGGCAGCTCGGCGATGGCCTGGAAACTCGGGTGGAACACGAATGGGTGGAAGCTCAGGTCCAGGCCGTAGAGCATGCCGACAGGCCGCGGATAGACCTGGGCGCGCAGCTCCAGCCCCTCTTCATGCGCCTCGTCAAGTTTGGCCAGCGCGTTGCGCCAGCCATCGGGATCGCCCGTCGCCATCTGGATCAGCGAGAAGGAGAGGGGACGCTCGGCCTTGCGCGTGATGCGCCGCATCAGCTCGATTTCCTCGCGCAGGTCGGCGACGATGTCGGGGATCAGCTGATAGACGCCGGCGCCAGCGTCCTTGAGTCCCTCGGCCATGGCCAGCAGCTCGTCTTCATCGGAATGCAGGCTGGGCGCCAGATCGCCGGCCCGGCTGCGGTGCATCAGGTTGCGAGACGTGGTCACACCCAGGGCGCCCGCCTTGACCGCATCGGTGACGATTTCGCGCATCTGGCGCAGGTCGGCGCTTGTGGGCGCCTCCTTGCGCGCGCCGCGCTCGCCCATGACGTAGACCCGCAGCGCCGAATGCGGAAGCTGGGCGGCGATATCGATGTCAAGTTCCCGCTGGCTTAACGCATCCAGGTATTCCGGGAAGGTTTCCCAGTTCCAGGGGATGCCCTCTGCCATCACCACCTCGGGGATGTCCTCGACGCCCTCCATCACCTCGATCAACAGTTTGCGCTGCTCGGGCTTGCAAGGCGCGAAGCCCACGCCGCAATTGCCCATCACCACCGAGGTGACGCCGTGGTTCGACGACGGCGCCATGCGGTTTTCCCAGGTCGCCTGGCCATCGTAATGGGTGTGGATATCCACGAAGCCCGGGGTGACGATCTTGCCCGCGGCGTCGATCACCTCATCCGCTGTTCCGGCCACCTGGCCCACCGCAGCAATCCGGCCATCCTTGATCGCCACATCGCCGATGTAGCCGGGTCGGCCGCTTCCGTCGTGGATCTCGCCGCCGCGAACGATCAGATCGTAGTCAGCCATGGCGCCTGCTCCCGATTAAATTGTCAGATGTCTAAGGGGGCGAATCCCCGTCGAAAATCAAGCCGCCCGTCGATAAACAGAGAATCGTCGCGGCGATTTTCCGCCAGGAGCTTCCTAATGCGCGCGTGCGTCTTCCATGCCCCGGGCCAACCTTTGACAGTCGAGGAGGCGCCGGACCCGACCCCAGGCGATCTAGAAGTGGTGGTCAAGGTCGGTCGATGCGGAATCTGCGGCACCGACTTGCACACTACCCAGGACGACGCGGGCACGTTCGCCACCAAGCCCGGAACCATCCTTGGCCATGAATTCGCCGGCGAGGTGGCCGCCATCGGCCGCGAGGTGACCCTGCTGAAGGTGGGCGACGCGGTGAGCGTGCTGCCCTGGATGGGTTGCGGCCGCTGCGGGCCTTGCCTGTCCGGTGTTCCCAGCCAGTGTCCCAAGGCCCGCGGCAACGGCATGGGCGGGACCGGCGGCGGCTATGCCGAGTTCGCCCTGGCCGGCGAACGGTCCTGTGTTGTGCTGCCCAAGGGCGTCGGTTTCGATTCCGGCGCCTTGGTCGAACCTATGGCGGTTTCCCTGCACGGCGTGCGCGGCGCCAATTTGCGGCCTGGTGACAAGGTGTTGGTGATCGGCGCCGGGCCCATAGGCCTCGCCGCCGCCTACTGGGCGAAACGCGCCGGCGCCAAGGTGGCGGTCACCGCCGCCACGGGCCGCCGCGAGGGCCTGGCCATGGCGATGGGCGCCGATGTCTTCGTCACCCCTGACCCCGGCCAACGCCTGGCCCGCCAGGTTGCAGGCGCCCTAGGCGGCGCGCCGGATGTGGTGATCGAGTGCGTGGGCTTGCCTGGCATGGTCCAGACCGCCATCGACTGCGTGCGGCCGCGGGGCCTGATCGTGGTGTTGGGCCTGTGCACCACCGCCGACAGCTTCCACCCTGGCGCGGCGTTGGCCAAAGAGGCCCGCATCAACTTCGCAGTTCTCTACGACCGCCGCGAGTTCGAGATCACCGTCGACGCCTTCGAGGCCGGGGCGCCCGAGGTGGGCCGCATGATCACTGACGTGGTCAGCCTGGACGAGGCCCCGGCCGCCTTCGAGGCGCTGCGCCAGCGCACCCACCAATGCAAGGTGCAGATCGCACCGGGGTAGGGTTGCCGCCGTCCCCGGCCAACTCCTTCTCAAATCCCCGGGCTCAGTCCACCATCCACATGTATGACACAACCGGTCACATAGGAGGCCGCGTCCGAGGCCAGGAAGCAGGCGACGTTGGCGAATTCCTCGGCCCGGCCCACGCGGCCCATGGGGACGCGCGCCCGTTCGGCGACGCGGCCAAGGAATTCCTCGTAGGTCCGGGTGGAGCCGCCGGCCGCCCAACCGCGCCGGTGCTGGTCGCTGTCGATCAGTCCAACCACGATGCCGTTCACCAGCACCCCGTGCGCCGCGCCCTCGTTGGAGAGGGTCTTAGTGAGCGCGATCCCCGCCGCCCGGGTCACCGAGGTGGGCGCCGAGCCCGCCGAAGGGGCCTTGGCGTAGATGTTCAGGCTGTTGAGGATTCGGCCCCAGCCGCGGGCCTTCATGTCGGGGAAAGCCAGGCGCGAGAACCGCACCGCGGCCATCAGCTTCTGGTCGATGTCGGCCTTCCAGCGCGCCTCATCCAGGCTCTCGAACGGGCCGGACATGTGGGCGCCGGCGTTGTTCATGATGATGTCCACCGCCCCGAAACGGGCCTTGGCGGCGGCGTATGTGGCCTCGATTTCGGCCAGGCTGGTCACATCGCAGCGGTAGGCCTCCACCTCGCCCAGGGCCGTCTTGCGCACCTCGTCCACGGCTGCGGCCAGGGTTGCCTGGTCCCGCGCGACGATGGCGACATTGGCCCCGGACGCAGCCATCCGCACGGCGCTGGCCAAGCCCAGGCCCTTGCTGCCGCCCGTGATGAGGGCCGTGCGGCCGGTCAGTCGGATATCCATGGGTCTCAGCCCTTCTGTGTGCGGCCGCGCGCCTGTACGCCGGCGCGGCGTTCGGCGATCGACTCTGGGGTAAGTCTGGCGTTGTCGGCGTTGGACCGCTCTAGCTCCAGCGCCATGGCCTCCCCGAACGGAAGGTCATAGCCGTCGTCGATCAGCGCCTTGTAGCGGGTCACCATGTCGGGATCACAGGTGGCGATGTCGGCCGCCAGTTTACCAGCCGAAGCCATGAGCTCACCGGGCGCGACGACCCTGTTGACGAGCCCCCAGGCGCAGGCGGTCTGCGCATCCAGGAAATTGCCGCTGAGCGACAGCTCCTTGGCCCGAGACGGTCCCAGGATCCGCGACAACCGTTGCGACATCCCCCAACCCGGGATCACGCCCACTCGCACATGGGTGTCGGCGAAGCGGGCGTTGGTGGAGGCGATCAGGATGTCGCAAGCCACCGCCAGTTCGAAGCCGCCGGTGATCGCCACGCCGTTGATCGCTCCAATCACCGGCTTGGGGCACGCCAGAAGGGCCGACACCGGATCCTTGCCCTTGCGCGCGCCGTCGGGGCCGTAACCCAGCCCGTAAACGCCCACCTCCTTCAGATCGAGACCAGCGGTGAAAGCCCGCGTCCCGGCGCCAGTCAGGATGATCACGCGGATGTCGTCGCCGGCGCTCAACGCCTCGATTGCGTCGGTCAGCTCATTCTGCAGTCCGAGCGACAGCGCGTTCATCGCCTCGGGGCGGTTGAGGGTGACGGTGGCGACCGGGCCGGCCTTCTCCACAATGACCAGGGCCATGGGCAGTCCTTTCTATTTCAGGAAGTCTCTGATTTCGGACAGGAAGGCGTCGAACTTGTCGTGGTGCACCCAGTGGCCGGCGCCCTGGAAGGCGGCCACCCGGGCGTTCTGGAAGTGCTTCAGTTCCGGCGTCGGATCCAGGGCCCAGCTTTCCGTGCCCCAGCAAAGCAGCACCGGGCAGGCGATCGAGGCCCATAGGGCGTGCATGTCGGCCAGGGCGATATCGGTGGGAACGCCCGAGCGCAGATAGGGGTCGAACTTCCAGCTGTAGGTGCCGTCCTCATTGCGGCTGACCGCATGGATGGTCAGGTGGCGTGCCTGTTCCTCGGAAAGCTGGGTGTTTTCCTGGCGCATCCGTTCCAGCGCCGCGTCCAGGGTCGGATAGCGGTAGTGGAGTTTGCCGGCCAGGGCGCGGCGATCCTCGATCCAGCCGGTAAGCCGCTGGTGGACAGGGATCATCCAGCGGTTGGAATAGGCGTCCGGCGGGAACCCCAGCCCTTCAATGGTCGCCAGCCGCCGCACGTTTTCCGGATAGAGACCGGCGTAGCGCAGCGAAACGATGGATCCCATCGAGTGGGAGACGATCGACACCGGCTTCAGCTCTAACTGATGGATCAGCTGGGCCACGTCATAGAGATAGGTGGTGATCTGGTAGCCGCCGTCCGGCGACCAGGCGCTGTCCCCATGGCCGCGGTGGTCCATGGCGATCACATGCCAGTCTTTGCGCAGCGCCTGGGCGGTCCAGTCCCAGCTGCGGCAATGGTCGCGGCCGCCATGCAGCAGCAAAAGCGGCGGCGCGTCGCGGTTTCCCCAATCGACATAGTGCAGTTTGAGCCGCTGCGAGACGAATGTGTGCGACGTCGGACCAAGCAGTTCCTGTTCAGGCATGGGGCGACCTAGCTGGCTCGCTCGTCCGGCGCCAGTTGCTCGTACTCGGCGAGCGCGTCGAACATGTAGTCGCGGATCACGCGCGGATCGGGGATCTTGGTCGGGTCGGTCATGATTCCCATGAACAGACTGTCGCCGTTGCGCCGCGAGGTGACATTGAGGAAGCGGCCGGAGCCGAGCAGGGGCGTCGGGAAATTGGCGATCTGGCGGTAACCGGCGTAGGTGCGTCCCTCCGGCGGTCCCGGCACGTTCGACAGGCTGATGTTGCCTGGTAGGACCGCGGCGCCGTCCGACTGCCGCTGGGAGAACTTCGCCCGCCGGTCCCGGGCGCCATAGGGTTTCTCAAGCGCCCCGAGCAGCGCCTCGTCATGGCCGGTGCGGGCGCGTTCGGCGGCCATCGAGGCCTGGATGGCGCGGAACCGCTCGATGGGATCGGCCAGGGTGGTGGCAAGGTGCGGATGCAGGGCCACGATGCGGTTGCCGAAGTCGCCGTGCTCGGGCCGCCGGTAGCTGCGGGCCGAATTGATCACAATTGGGGTGTCCGGCAGGTCGTCGATCTCCACCAGATAACGCCGGAGCGCGCTGGAGCAGACGGCCATGAACACGTCGTTGATGGTGCCGCCCAGCCGCTTGCCGAGCACCTTTAGCCGCTCCAGCGGCACGGTGATGGTGGAGTAGGCCCGGGTCATGGCGGTCGGACCGGACATCTTCAAGATCGGCGTGCGGGCGCGGCGCGTGGCGGGATCGGCCTGTAACGCCTCGATGGCGGCCAGGGCCGCGCGCCGTCTGGCCGAGCCTTCGGCCTGCAACGGGGCCTCCCGCGCGAAGCGCTCGTCGGCCAGGCGCCGCCATTCCGCGTCGTCGGGCAGGACGCCAGCGGCTGTGCGCGGCGGGGCTGGGGCGGTCTCATCGCTCAGCAGGCCCAGCACGGTCTGGAAACCTATCCCGTCGGCCAACCCATGGTGCATCTTCATGTAGATGGCGCAGCGATCGCCGGTCATACGGTCGATCACATGCACTTCGAAGGGGGGCTTAGACAGGTCCAGGCCGTGCATGATCTCGGCGGCGATGAAGGCGTAGAGGCCTTCGTCGTCCAGGTCACGGTCGGTGGCGACCCGGCGGATATGATAGTCCAGGTCGCAGGATGTCACATCGACCCAGACGTCGGAGTCATAGCCGTCGGGCGCCTGGCGGATTTCCGCCAGCAGAGGGGTGTGGGGCAGGCGCGCGGCGAACTGGGCGCGGATGGCGTCATAGAACCCGGCCTTCTCGGCCGTCGGGACATCCAGGATCATCACGGCGCCCACATGCATGGGCGTCGACGCCGTGTCGGTTAGGATCATGAAATGGTCGTCGGGCCGCATGCGGCGCACGCCGGGCGCCAGCATGTCCGGGTCTGCGCTCATTTCGCCTCCACACAGGAATCTTCACCGCCGAGCCGTCAGCGCCCTCCGGATTGGCCCGAGACGCGCCGGGAATCAACCGCTGGATCGACGCCGCCCGGGCCATTAGGGTCGCGCGCAACAGCAAGAGGTTGAGGATGACTGGGGCGGACGCGGCGAGGTCGGCGGAACTGGATGGCCGGGTGGCGATCCCTAAGTGGTGGCGCGCTATCGTTGAGCGCCACGGGCGGCGGGATTTCGTGGCCTGGGAGGGCCAGCGCAGCTTCACCTACGCCGAGATCGACGCCCGCTCCGCCGACATCGCCCGCGGCCTGCTGGCCCGGGGCGCGGGCAAAGGGACCCGTGTCGGCATCCTGATGCAGAACGGACCAGAGTGGGTGGCTAGCTGGCTGGCTGTCTCCCGCATCGGCGGAATCGCCATCGCGCTTTCCACCTTCGCCGCCACCCGCGAGCTGGCCTATGCGGTGGGTCACGCCGATGTGGCGATTCTGCTCACCTCCGACCGCTATTTGCGCCACGATTATTGCGCGCGGCTGGAGGAGGCCTTCCCCGGGCTCGCCGATCACGATGGGCAAGGCGCCCTGGCGCTGGACGATTGCCCATATCTCCGTTCCATCTGGGTTGTGGGTGAAGCGCCCAAGTGGGCCGGTGGGACGCTGGACGATCTTGAGGCCGAGGGCCGCGCCTCGAAGGTGTTCACCGAGGCGTTGCTGGCGCGCGTGGAGGCCGAGGTCGCGCCTTCAGACCCCTGCATCATGATCTACACCTCCGGTTCCACCGCCCTGCCCAAGGCGGTGGTGCACATTTCCGGCGCGGTGGTCAGCAAGGCGGAGTTCCTTGCCTGGTCCAACAAGTTGATCCCGGCCAACGTGGAGACCGGCGACCGCATGCTGGTCACCGCGGCCATGTTCTGGGTCGGAGGCCTGGACTGTCTGATCGGCGGCATGATCAAGGGCGCCTGCATCCTTTGCGTGGATGACCATTCGCCGGCGTCGTTGCTGAACGCGATCCGCCGGGACAGGGCCACCCATGTGAGCGGCAGCGAGGCGGTGATGCGCGCCATCGCCGCGGTGGACGGCTGGACGCTGTCGGACTTCGACCGCATCAAGGTGCTGACCTCCAGCCATCGCGGCTATTTCACCATGCTGCGCGAGGGCGGCGTCATCGCCCGCGAGCAGGTGCCGGACTCCCTGGGCATGACAGAGACCATTGGCCCCCATTCTGGCGTTCCCGATGGGGAGCTACGCCCTGCCGGCGGGGAAATCACCTGGGGAAAGGTGTTGGATCAGATGGAGTTCAAGATCGTCGATCCCGATAGCCGCGAGCCTGTGCCCGCGGGTGAGATGGGCGAACTCCTGGTCCGCGGCCCCTGGCTGATGGAGGGGTTCTATAAGCGCCTGCGCCGGGAAGCCTTTGACCCCGATGGCTGGTATCCGACCGGCGACCGTTGTTTCCTGGACGCCGAGGGCTTCCTCTATTTCCGCGGCCGGCTGGGCGGCATGATCAAGACCGCCGGCGCCAATGTCTCTCCGGAGGAAGTGGAGGAGGTGATCCGCCTCGACCCCGACGTGCTCGAAGTTTCGGTGTTTCCCGTTGCCGACCCCAAGCTCGAGCAGATGGTGGTGGCGGTGATCGCCCCCAGGCCCGGAAGCCCGATGACCGAGGACAGCGTCAAGGCGCGTCTCAAGGGCGAACTTTCCAGCTTCAAGGTGCCAAAACGTGTCCTGTTCATGGACTATGACGATCTGCCGCGCACGGCGTCGAAGAAGGTCCGCCGCCCGGCCCTGGCCGAGATGGTCGCCCCGCTGATCGCGGCGGACAAGGCAAACTGAATTCAACCTACCGACCGCATCCCAAGGAGACAATCTGATGACCGCGCCAGCTGAAAAAATCATGCTCACCGACCAGGTGGCCATCGTCACCGGCGGAGGCGGCGGCATCGGCCAGGGTTGCGCCATTGCGCTCGCTCAGCACGGCGCCCACGTGGTGATCGCGGACATCGAGCCCACCCGCTGCGAGGACACTGCGGCCAAGGTGCGCGCCCTGGGCCGAAAGGCGCTGGCTGTCCCCACCGACGTGATGGACACCGATCAGGTCCGCGCCATGGTCGCCGCCGCCGACGCCGAGTTCGGCCGCATCGACATCCTGGTCA
Organism: Caulobacteraceae bacterium; assembly: GCA_947475415.1. Lineage (GTDB taxonomy): Bacteria > Pseudomonadota > Alphaproteobacteria > Caulobacterales > Caulobacteraceae > Phenylobacterium. The sequence goes on along the minus strand of CANJLH010000007.1, from coordinate 116,669 downwards.
ACAACGCCGGCGGGGTCTCCGGCCGCCCGTTCATGGAGCAGTCCGAGCGCAGCTGGCGACGCCACGTGGACATCAATCTGATCAGCATGTTCGCGGCCACCTCTGCGGTGGTTCCGGTGATGATCCGCGGTGGCCGCGGCGGCTCCATCGTCAATGTAGCTTCCATCGAGGGCTCCCGCGCGGCCCCCAATTTCGCCGTCTACGCCGCCTGCAAGGCCGGCATGCTCAACTTCACCCGCACCATGGCGCTGGAGCTTTCGCAGCATAAGATCCGTATGAACTGCATCGCCCCTGACCACACCATTACCCCGGGCAACCATGGCAACCGCACCGGTCCGGTGGACGAAAGCCAGTGGATCAAGCGCAGCCCCGACCAGATCGACGCCTTCAACCGCCTGATCCCCCTGGGCTACGAGGGCGACATCTCCGAATGCGGCGATGTGGTGGTGTTCCTGTCCTCGCCGATGGCCCGCTATGTGACCGGCGTCACCATGCCGGTGGATGGCGGCACCTGGGCGTCAAGCGGCTGGGTGCGCGGGACGGCGGGAACCTGGACGTTGAACGAAGGGCTGACCTTCGGGCCGGGGTAGGGGGCGGATCGCACCCTAACCGGTCGTTCAGCCTTCCGGCGGAAAGCGGTCGAAGGTGGGCAGTTCGTGCGCCTGCGCCATCCAGCCGATCCGCTCGGCCAGCTGGATTTGCGCCTGGGGTGGCGTGGTGTCCGGGTCGTCAAGCGTCGCAGTCTGGATTTCGATGAAGCCGGGAATGTTGGCGTCATTGACGTAGAAAAGCCCGGCGCCGCAGTCGGCGCAAAACTGGCTTCGACCGTCCTTTGAAGACGCATAGGTCTTCGGCTGGCACTGGGTGATCTTGATCTTGGTTTGCGGGTATATCGCCCAGCCCACCATCGGCGCCCCGGCGCATCGCCGACAGTCTCCGCAGTGGCAAAGCGCACCATAGAGCGACTTTCCCGCAGCCTCGCAACGTATTCGGCCGCAATGGCAACCGCCCGTGACGATCATGTGGACTTCCTGCGCGAAAGTGATCTGGAACTACCGCGTGAATGTATGAAACTCAGGGAACCCACAAAATGGTGTGGCCGCGGACCGGCCGCGCAGCCCTATCTCACCAGCCCGCCAGATCCGCCGCCCGCGCCCGGTGCACCGCTGGCGTCCCCATCCAGGCGTAGTTGAACATGGCCCGTCGCAACCAGATGTGGGCCGAATGCTCCCAGGTGTAGCCGATGCCGCCATAGGATTCCGTGGCGATGCGGCAGATGTTGGAGGCGACCTCGGTGATGTGGGCCTTGGCCAGCGCCGCGGCGCGGTGCGAGTCATCGGGGGTCTGATCGAAGATCGCAGCTGTCTGGCGGTATAGCGGTCCGTTGGGTTCCACCGCCGTCGCGAGGTCGGCCAGCTTGTGCTTCACCGCCTGGAAGGCGGCGATGGGCCGGTCGAACTGCACCCGGGTCTTTGAGTATTCGACGATGTCCTCGACCATTCGCGCCGAGGCCCCATGGGAGTCCGCCGAGGCCAGGGTCAGGGCCGCGTCCAACAGCTCCGCGCCATAGGCCTGCGGCATCACCTCGCAGGCGACATTGTCGAACCCGATCTGGCCCACCGGGCGGGTCATGTCGGTGGAAAACCATGGGGTCATGCTGACGCCGGGCGCGGTTGATTCGACCAGCGCGAGTTGGCCGCCCGCCAGGCCGACCACGAACACCTGGGCCTCCCTCAGTCCCATTACATAGTCCTTGGCGCCGCTGAGCCGGGGTGAGGCGGAGAGCTTCCAGTCCTCCGGACTCCAGGCTGAACCTTCCATCAACGCCACCGCGCCGACGATCTCGCCCGCCGCCATGCCCGGCAGCCAGCGGGCCTTCTGTGCGTCAGAGCCTGCGTTGGCGATGGCCAGCACGGCCAGCACATGGGAAACCCAGGGGCCGGGCGCGCCGGCGAAGCCGATCCGCTCGGTGATTGAGGCCGCCTCCAGCAGGCCCAGTCCCAGACCGCCGTGCTCCTCGGGCGCCACCAGGCCGCCCAAGCCCAGTTCCAACAGGCCCTGGAAGATTTCCGAGGCGATCGCCTCGTTGCCGTCGAAGGCCTTGTGCAACCTGTCGGGCGGGCAGGTGTCGCGCAAATAGCGGTCGACCTGATCGATGAAGGTCAGTTGGTCGTCGGAAAGTGCGAAATCCATGGTCGTTTACCGTCCGGGTATCAGTCGCGCGGCAGACCGAGCGCACGCTCGGCGATCTGGTTGCGCTGCATGTTTGAGGTGCCGCCGCCAAGCTGTGCGGCGATGGAGTTGAGGTACTGGCGAACCCAGCGGCCGGGGCCGGCGTGATTCTCCACCGGCTGCGCCATGGCGTGGTCGGCCATGATCCGTTGGGCCAGGAGGCCGATGCTCTCGGAGATCGCGCTGCCGTAGAGCTTGGTGAAGCCACCGGCCGCGGGTGAACCCTCGCGGCCAGCGCCCGCCAGGTTTTGCGCGTGTTGGCCCGCCGCCCGGTGGGCGGAGACACGTGCGTAAATCCGCCCCAGTTCGTCGCGGATCAGCGGATCCTCGATGGCCGGCCGGCCGTTCAGCTCCGTCGTGCGAGCGAGCTTCAGCACCTGATTGAACAGATGGTCGGATCCCATTGAGGCTCCGACGGTGTTGCGTTCATGAACCAGGGTGGTGCGGGAAACGATCCAGCCCTTGCCCCGCTCGCCGACGATCCAGTTCTTCGGCGTGCGCGCATTGTCCAGGAAGATTTCGTTGAAGTGCGCCTCGCCGGTGATCTGCTTCAACGGCCTGACGGTGACGCCAGGCTGGCGCATATCGAGCAAAAGGTAGGAGATTCCCTGGTGCTTGGGGGCATCCGGTTCGGTGCGCACAAGGATGAACATGAAGATCGAGTTGTGGGCGTCAGAAGTCCAGACCTTCTGACCGTTGATGACCCACTCGTCGCCTTCCAGCACCGCGCTGGTGCGAATGTTGGCGAGGTCGGATCCCGCGCCGGGCTCCGAATAGCCCTGCGCCCAGCGGTACTCGCCCGTCAGGGTCTTGGGGATGAACATTTCCTTCTGCCAGTCCTCGCCGCAGGCGAGCAAGGTGGGCGCCAGCAGGCCGGGGCCATTGCCGCCCACTTCGCGGGGCGCGCGGACCTTGTCGAACTCCTCGCGGATGATGTGGGCCTTGACCGGATCCGCCGCCTGTTCCGAACCACCATATATTTTGGGGATCGAGCGGTAGACGTAGCCCGCCGCAACGGCCTTCTTGCGAAATGCGCTGGCGTCGCGGTCAGCCGCACCCAGCCAATTTTCCTTCAGGAAGGCCTTCACTTCCTTGCGGAAGGTTTCCTGCTCGCTCGCCACAGGCGCCAACATTACCGTTCTCCTTCATCGATCGGTGGGCGGGCGGCGGCCCGGAGGCCTCGCTGCGCGCGCGACCGATCACGCGACTAATCCGGCTCCAGAAGGCCCAACTGAGCGCCGCCGTCAATCAGTCTCGCTGCAGGAATGGCCCATTGCAGGCATTCGGCCGGATCGATGGTTTGATTTCTCGGGCCCGGATAGTCATAGACGAACATCAGAACCCGAATTGATGGGGCGCAGACGGCCAATGGACCAGACACTTCACCCGTTGCGCAATCTTGACCGCCGGCAGGCCATGCGATTGGCGGTCAGCGCGCCGCTCGCGGCTGTCACCGCCGCATGGGCCGCCCAGGCCTACGCCGGCGCCTGCGTCGCCGAGGATGATCTTTCCCCGTCGGAAAGCAGCATGAGGCGGTCGCTTCGCTATGAGGAGCCTTCGACCGACGCGGCGAAAATCTGCGGTGGGTGCGCCTTCTACAAGTCGGAGAGCGGCGGATGCGGCAAATGCCAACTTCTCAACGGCGCCGTATCCGTCGGCGGGCGCTGTGAGTCGTGGGCGCCGAAACCTAAATAGGCCCCGGTAGATCCAGCAAGTTCGGCCGCGCCGGGAGCAAAGAAATGGCCGAATCCTTTGACGCCGCGGGACTTCCTGTTGACAAGGCCGCTCGCTATCGCGCCATCGCCGGCGAGATTGCGGCGGTGCTTGGTGACGAACCCGACCGGACCGCGCGCATGGCCACGGTCAGCGCCATGCTCGCTGCAGCGTTTCCGAAATTCCTATGGACGGGGTTTTACGTCGTCGATCCCTCGAAGCCGGATGAACTCGTGATCGGCCCATACCAGGGATCGCTAGGCTGCCTGCGGATCGCCTTCGGACGCGGAGTCTGCGGTGCGGCCGCGGCCCGCAGAGAGACGGTGATCGTGCCCGACGTTGAGGCGTTTCCTGGCCACATCGCCTGCGACAGTCGTTCGCGCAGCGAAATCGTGGCGCCTGTGTTCGACGCCGAAGGAACCCTGGTGGGGGTGCTTGATGTCGATTCCGCCGAGCTCGCCGCATTCGACTTTGCTGATGCCGCGGGTCTGCAGACAATTCTGAAGCAGACATTTGCTCGCGACTAAGTCCAACGCAAACGGGTAAGGATTTGCAGCCGAATTTGCCAATCCATAACACGTTGTCCTTATGACGACGGGCGATGCTGCGCGCCGAGACTGTAAATCCGAACGATCTGTCGCCCAGCGATGAATCCGCTTGGCGGGCGCTGTGCGCCGCCGAGCCGGCGTATGCCAGTCCGTTGCTGGGGCCAGATTTCGCCCGCGCCGTGGCCGAGGTTCGCGCCGACGCCAGAGTGGCGATCTGGCGCAGGCATGATCGCGCAGTCGGATTCCTGCCGCACCATCGCCGACCGCGCGCGTTCGCCCGCCCGATTGGCGCGCCCTTGTCCGATTTTCACGCCCTGGTCGCCTCAGAGGACCTGAATGTCGGCGAGGCGCTGGCGCTCGCCGACCTGCGGGCGTTCCGATTTACGGGGCTCGTAGATCCCCAGCGGCGCTTCGAATCCGCGTTGGGCGGCCTGAAAGAGGCCCATGTGATCGCTTTGCAGGGTTCGGCCGACGAATACCTTGAGGCGCTTCGCGCCCAAAGCGCCAAACGCTTCAAGAACTATCGGCGTCTGGATCATAAGCTCGACCGTGAAATCGGCCCGCTGCGCATCGTCGCGCCGGATCAATCGCGGGCGGCGTTTGACACGCTGCTGGCATGGAAGGCGGACCAGCTTGCCCGCACCGGAGCGCAGGATTTCCTGCGGCCGGCCTGGACGGGCCAGTTGCTCTCCAATCTGTTCGAACTCAAGACCGGCGACTTCCGCGGCCTGATGATCAATCTCTATGCCGGAGACCGGCTGGTCGCCGGCCACTTCGGTGTGCGCCTCGGGACGACATACCACCCCTGGATTGCATCGTTGGATCCGGAACTCGCCGCCTGGTCGCCAGGTCAGGTGTTCCTGCCCCGCGCCATCGCGGCAATGCCGGGGCTTGACCTGAGGACCTATGACCTCGGACCAGGCCATGACCACTACAAGCGGCCCTTCGCCCTGGATACCCGCTCCGTGGCGGAGGGCACGGCCAGAGCCGACGGGCGCGCCGGCTTGACGGTTCAGGCCTCAGAATGGGCTTGGGCGATGGTTGGCGCCGACCGCGGCGGGCCGCTGCATCGGGTGCGGACCCGCCTTGATTCGATCGCCGCCGTCGAACTTTCGCTGTTGGGTCGTGCTCGCAGCGTAGCGGTCGCCGCCTTGTCCCGCCCCCGTCGAGCCGCCGAGGACGCCCACTGAGGCCATGGGTGAACCTGCGGTCAGTATTGTCATCCCCACCCAACGCCGCCCGGCGGCGTTGGAAACCGCCATTCGCTCGACTTTCAACCAGGCGGGCGTTGACGTCGCCAGGCTTGAACTGGTGGTGGTGGACAACGATGAACGGCCTTCGGCTAAGGCGTTGGTGGCCGCCCTGAGTTCAGAGGCGCCGTTTCCCGTAACCTATGTGCATGAGGCGTCCCCGGGCGTCGCCACCGCGCGCAACGCCGCGCTGCGAAAGGCTCGGGGGGACTTCATCGCCTTTCTTGATGACGACGAGGAAGCCCCGGCTGGCTGGCTGGCCGCGCTCCTCGCTGATCAAGCCAAGTTTGACGGTGACGTCGTGTTCGGCCCTGTACGCGGACGGGCGCCTGCCGACATCCGCAAGCATCGCGCCTACCTCGAGCGATTTTTTTCCCGCGTGGGGCCTGAGCAAGCCGGCCTCACCGAGGAATACTATGGATGCGGCGACAGCCTCATCCGCAGGGCGGCCTTGCCGGATCAATGTCAGCCGTTTTCGGAACGACATAATCAGATCGGCGGCGAGGACACGATCCTATTCGCCGCAATGAAGGCTGCAGGCGCACGCTTCGTCTGGTCGCCGAACGCCTGGGTTTGGGAGGATCCATCGCCGCAGAGGCTGAACCTGCGCTATACGATCGTACGAGCCTTCGCCTACGGTCAGGGGCCGAGCTCGGCCTGCGCCGCCGCCGATCCGCCCGATCGGCTGGGGGTGATGAAGTGGATGGGCGTGGGCGCCGTCCAGGCGCTGGGCTTCAGCGCTCTGGCCGCCCTGCAGGCCTTGATGGGCGCGCGCCAAACCGCCTTCACTCTGGATCGGGCGGTCCGCGGTCTGGGCAAGGTGTTCTGGTGGGGCCCGTTCAAGGTCCGGTTCTACGGTCACAGGTCGTCGCCATGACCGTCATCACCGACTGGACCGCTGAGAAGTCTAGAGAGTTCACCTGCAAAAACCTCGAGTTCGCTCATAACCTTCATGAGCGCCCGTTGTTTTCCGACGAGGGCCTTATCGAACTCCTCGACCGTTATCCGCGCGACAATCTGGGCGTCTTCACCATGGGAGAGAATCCAGCGGCCTGGCACACCTGGCGCCGCGGATCACCCGGTGACCTTACCGGCGCGGAACTGCTGGATTCCGCCCGGCGCGGACGCATCTGGCTGAATCTGCGCGCCGCCAATCGCTACCTGCCAGAGTATGCGCGGCTCTGTGACGAGGTGTTCGCGGAAAAGGAAACCAATTGCCCAGGGTTGACGACCCTGAAGCGTGACCTCGGCGTGCTGATATCGTCCGCCAACGCGCAGGTTTTCTACCATCTCGACGTTCCGCTGGTGTCGCTGTGGCAGATCCGCGGGGCTAAGCGGGTTTGGGTCTATCCGGTCGCCGATCCCTTTGTCCCGGCCGCGGCGCTGGAGCGGATCGTCCTGCGCGAAACCGCCGAGCAGTTCGATTTTGACCCTGCCTGGGATTCCGCCGCCGACGTCTATGATCTGGCGCCCGGCCGCATGGTCACCTGGATGCAGAACGCACCGCACCGTATCGAAAATGGGTCGATGCTGAACGTGTCGCTGTCCATGGAGTTCATGACTCCGGCGGCGCTGTTGCGGGCCAATGTGGTCTATGCCAACGGCTTATTGCGGCGCTCGCTGGGAGCCCGCCCGAAGATACAGAGTCGCCTGACGCCGGCCCTGCTGGCCAAATTGGCTCTGGCGCGGGGTGCGAAGCTGATCGGCGCCAACCGGTCGGAGCCAGGTCTACTGCCCGAGACCTTCCGCCTTGATCCGGTCGACCCGGGCGCGCTGCGGCGGGCCTGACCAGCGCTCAGGCTGTTGTGTTCGGCGGTGGCGCCTGCCAAGAGTGCGCCCATATTTTTCCGAACGAACCGAACATTTCTGGAGCTGATCATGGCGCAAGCCTACATCGTCGCGGCCAATCGCACGGCCGGCGGCCGCAAAAACGGCAAATTGAAAGACTGGCACCCCGGCGACCTGGGCGGCGCGGTGCTCAACGACCTGCTTGACCGGACAGGCATCGATCCCGCCGCAGTCGAGGACGTGATCTTCGGCTGCGTCACGCAAGCCGGCCAGCAGGGCAACAACGTCGCCCGCAGCGCCGTCCTCTCCTCCCGCCTGCCGGAGGCCGTGCCGGCCACCAGTATCGACCGCCAGTGCGGTTCGTCGCAGCAGGCGATCCAGTTCGCCGCCCAGGCGGTGATTAGCGGGACCATGGATGTGGTCATCGCCGGCGGCGTTGAAAGCATGACTCGCGTGCCCATGGGCTCGGCGGTGATGCTGCACGCCCAGGCGGGATTGGGAACGCCGATGAGCGCGGAGATGGCCAAACGCTATCCCGGCATCCAGTTCAGCCAGTTCGCGGGCGCCGAGATGGTGGCCAAGAAGCACGACCTGACCAAGGACGCTCTCGACCAGTTCAGTTACGACAGCCACCAGAAGGCCATCGCCGCCACCCAGGCGGGCGCCTTCAAGTCAGAGATCACCGCCGTCGAAATCGTCGACGCCGAGGGAAACAAGTCCCTGCACACGGTGGACGAGGGCATCCGCTTCGACGCCAGTCTTGACGGCATCAAGGGCGTGAAGCTGCTGCAGGAGAATGGCCGGCTGACGGCGGCGTCCTCCAGCCAGATCTGCGACGGCGCCTCGTCGGTGATGATCGTCTCCGAAGCCGCCCTGAAGAGCCTGGGCCTCAAGCCGCTGGCCCGCATCCACCACATGTCGGTAATGGGCGGCGACCCTGTGATCATGCTGGAAGCCCCGTTGCCCGCCACCGCCCGGGCCCTGCAACGTGCTGGCATGAGCGTCGACGACATAGACCTCTATGAGGTCAATGAGGCCTTCGCCTCGGTGCCCTCGGCCTTCATCAAACACCTTGGCGTCGATCCGACCCGGGTGAACGTCAATGGCGGCGCGATTGCGCTGGGCCACCCGCTGGGGGCCTCGGGGACCAAGCTGATGGCCACCCTGGTCTACGCCCTGCAGGCCCGAGGCAAGCGCTATGGCCTGCAGACCATGTGCGAAGGCGGCGGCATGGCCAACGTCACAATCATCGAGCGGCTGTAAGGGAGGGCGGGAACATGGCCGGACGGGTCTATGCGATCACCGGCGCCTACGGCGTCTTGGGGTCAGCCGTGGCGACGGCCGCGGCGGCTCAGGGCACGCGTCTGGCGCTGATCGATTTCGCCGCGGCGCCTGCGGGCCCGCTGCCCGCCGGGGCGCTGCTGCTGGGCGGAGTCGATCTGACCGATCCCGCCTCGGCCAAGGCCGCCCTGGACTCCGCCGCCGATAAGTTGGGCGGCGTCGACGGGTTGATCAACATCGCCGGCGGGTTCCGCTGGGAGACGCTGGAGGGGGGCGACCCGGATAGCTGGCCGGCGCTCTATCGCATGAACGTGCTCACCGCCGCCAACGCCAGCCGCGCGGCGATCCCGCACCTGCGCAAGTCCGCCGCCGGGCGGATCGTCAATATCGGCGCCAACGGGGCCATGAAGGCGGCCATGGGCATGGGCGCCTATGCGGCCTCCAAGGCCGGGGTCCACAAGCTGACCGAGGCCCTGGCCGAGGAACTGAAAGGCGACGGGATCACCGTCAACGCCGTGCTGCCCTCGATCATCGACACCCCCACCAACCGCGCCGACATGCCCGACGCCGACCCCTCCGCCTGGGTTACGCCGGAGGATCTTGCCGCGGTGATCCTGTTCCTGGCCTCGGAAGCCGCCCGGGCAGTGACCGGGGCGCTGGTGCCGGTGACGGGCAGGGTGTGAGGGCGGTGCGCCTATGACGCGGTCCGCTGGGGTGGAATCTGGTTCTGCGACGAGAACGCGTTCAAATGTGTGAATAGGTCGCTGGGGTTTCGCTCAGGCCCCGCTGTCGCCGCCCATCCGACCGAAAGCCCTGACCCCGTGCTCGGCCGCATCTTCCAGCGGCGTGCGCTCCAACCCGGCGGCGACCCGCACTTGCTCGAACAGCGTCATGTCTTTTGCGGACATTGACGCCAGATGCCGCGCATATTCTGGATCTGGCAGCACTCGCTCGGCGAGAAATTCGAGCATGAAGCTCGCCGCGCCGGAACCCCGGAGGGTCTCCAGTACGGCGCTACGCTCCATCCCCAGCTTGACGCCGATCTCCAGCGCTTCGTAGGCCATGCCGAGATTGACGCGGGACAGGAGATTGTTCAGCGCTTTCATCCGCATCCCGCTGCCAATCGGACCCATGTGGCGGATGTCGCGATCATAGGCCCGCAGGACCGGCAACGCATGCTCGAACGCCGCCGAAGCGCCTCCGACCATTACGCTCAAGGTTCCCTCTTCGGCGCGGACGCGGGTGCCGGCCACCGGCGCGTCGAGCACCGCGACGCCACGCGCCGCACCTGCCTCGGAGATGCGCATCGCCGTCTCCGGCGCGATCGTCGGGTGGAGCAGGAGCGTTGCGCCCTTCCGCATCCCCGCCAGAACGCCCTTGTCTCCGAGAGTCACTTCCAGTGTGTCTTCATCCGAGAACACACACACGCCGCAAATATCGCTTGATCGGCCGAGGTCGACGAGATCACCTGCGACCTTGAAAGTTGAATCCGACAGTCGCGCCAGGCTGGCCGGACGACGCGCCCACAGGGTTGTCTGGAAACCTGCCGCGATGATGTGCCGGACCATGGGCTCCCCCATGTCGCCAAGCCCAACAAATCCCACTCGAAGCGTCTCGTTCATGAATTCGCCCTGTCGCCACCGCCCTCATTCACCGCCCGGCAAACACCGTTTTGAGCTCTGCGCTAGCGCCCTTTCCAGACCGGATTGCGCTTCTGAATAAAGGCCCGCATGCCCTCCTTGCGGTCCTCCGTATCGTAGGGGCTAAGTCCCTCATTCAGATGCAGCGCGGTGAACAGGGGCAGACCTGAGGCCTTCGTGGACGTCTCTTTGATCCTCTGAAGCGACACAGGCGCGTTTGCGGCGATGGTTCGGGCCATTTCCATGGCGACCGTCAGCGTCTCTCCGGGTTGAGCCAGGCGGTTGACGAGCCCCACGTCATACGCCCGTTGCGCTTGCACCTTGTCACCGAGGTACAGCATCTCGAAGGCGATTGCAGAGGGCGCAGCGCGTGGCAACAGGATGGAAGAGAAGTGCGCCGCCATTCCACGCCGAACCTCCGGCAACATCATGTACGACCCAGCCACCTGAACCCGCAGATCACATGCCAGCGCCAGATCCACACCTCCGCCCGCGGCCGCTCCATTCATAGCTGCGATGGTCGGTTTGTAGGTCTGCAGGATGATTTCGAAGATGCTGCGCTCTCGGCCCTCCATAGGTCCGGAGACCGGGCGTCCGGCGGCGCCGTTAGCCCTCGGCTTCACGTCCATGCCGCTGCAGAAGAACCGATCGCCGGCCCCTGTAATCACGATCACCTGGACGGTGGAATCGGAGCGGGCCGCCAAGATTACCTCCGCCAGGGCAAGTTCCATGGCCTGATCAATGGCGTTGGCCTGGTTCGGACGATTTAAGGTCAGCAGCAGGACACCATCCTGCAACGCCACCAGGAGGGGAGGCGGATCGCCATCGCCAGCTTCGGTAGAGGCCTGTTCCACGTGAACCTCAACGTCCCAGGAACTTGGGCTTTCGCTTCTCGACGAACGCCTTGATTCCCTCCCGATGGTCTTCGGTGCGCATGGCGATCTGCTCATAGAGGTGGCTTAGGTCCAGGACGTCGAGGGCCCGGCGGCGAAGTATCATGTTCAATGAGGCCTGGGTCGTCTTCAGTGCGTAGGGCGCCTTGGCGGCCAATTTGCTTGCGATCTGCAGCGTGAACTCACGCAGTTGGTCAGCCGGCACGGCGTGGTTCACCAACCCTAGCCGCGCCGCCTCAGCGCCTGAGAGCAGATCTCCAGTCAACAACAACTCTTTCGCGCGGTTCATTCCGACGAGAAATGGCAACAAGAGAACGCCGCCATCTCCAGGTGTGACGCCGATGTTGATGTGAGTGTCGCCCAACTTCGCGTCTTCGCTTGCGACTGTAATGTCTCCGAGGAGCGCCAGGATCAGCCCGAGACCAATAGCGGGGCCATTTATCATGGAAACAATCGGCTTTTCGACCTCTAGAATGTAGTCGACTAACTTGGACGCGCCCGGCCGGGCGCGCATGCGCCGATACAGTGGGCGATCTCCGCGGCCTGCGCCGTGGGCGCCTTTGAAGTCGAGGCCCGCGCAGAAAGCCGAGCCCGCGCCGGTCAGGACGATCACTTTGCAGTCGTCGTCGCGGTCGAGCACGCGCCAGATTCTTCCGACCTGGGTATGGGTTTCAGGGTCGAGAGCGTTCATCCGCTCCGGCCGGTTGAGCGAGACTATGAAAATTTCGCCTTCGTCACCGACGCGCTCCACGAGCAGTGCAGGAAAGGAGGAATAATCATCCATGCGGGGTTATCCGTTGGGTTGCTCAACCTGCGCCGCGAGCGGCCCATTGGCTGAAAGGTAGAGTGCGAAATCGACGAAGGTCAATCCCACGCTCGCGCGCCTAAATAGACGAATATTGCCGCTCGACCCTGTCTTGCGTGGTATTTCGAGAGAATATTGAACGGTGCGATATTATTTTTGGTTGGAGTTGGCTGTATTCCGGTGCGGTTGACACACTTTTGAGCTGGCGCCTAAGAACGCTCACTAGGGCGGAATAAGCGCCGTTGGACATGGGCGTAATCCTTCGACGACGTCGGCGAGGTGGAGATGCAAGACGCGACATCCTCCGAGGATGGCGGATCGGTTAATGTGGCGGCGGACGATGGGCTGCTTGTCGTGACGATCAGCCGACCGAAAAAACTGAACGCGATGACGGAAGGGATGGTTGAGCAAATCATTCAGGCTGCGCTGCGGTTCGGCGATGATGCAACGTTGCGGGTCATGCTAATCCGCGCCGAAGGGCGGTATTTTTCTGCAGGCATGGATGTGAGCGGCGGACGCCCCACCTTTGCCGGCAGCAGCTATGAGGCGCGCAGGTATTACCGTGGCATCGGAATTCAGCGCCTCGGCGAAATCCTGGAAACCGTGGAGAAGCCGGTGGTTGTCGCCCACCACGCGGCCTGTCTTGGCGGGGCCCTAGAACTGTCGCTCTCCTGCGACTTCAGGCTGGCGTCGGACGCTGCGACCTATGGATTGCCGGAGATCAATATCGGTGTCCTGCCCGGATCTGGCGGCACCAGCCGGCTGACGCGCCTTCTCGGACCGCATTGGGCCAGGTGGCTTATTCTTGCTGGAGAGACGATCAGCGCCCAGCGCGCGCTGGAGGTCGGACTGATCCATGATGTCTATCCGGCCGCAGAGTTCGAGCAGCGGGTTTCAGAATTCTGCAGGAAACTTGGCGCGCTACCGCCGGAGGCCTTTGCGATCGGCAAGCTGGCGATCGAACTGGCCACGGACCTGGAGCGCGGGCAAGGACGTAACGTCGAGCGGCTCGCCAACAGCGTCCTGTTCATCGGAGAGGAGCGCCAGCAGCGCCTCAACGCCTTTCTTAATCGCAAGCGCGATCCCCATCCCGGCGGCGACTGAGAATCGATAGGGTCGCCGCGCACACGGATGATCCCGCGGGGCGCTCAACCAGGCGCTCGCCCCCCGCTGTCGAGGCAGCGGTAGCCTAGCTGGAGGATCCGGCAACGACCTTTTGGGTCGCGCCTGGATTGTGACCCTTGCTCGCCGCCGTCTGTCTTCCAGGCCGGTTCTGAATTATGTCACCCCCGGTGAGCGTTACCCTCCACCGCGTCAGCTGTACTGATACGGTTCGCGAATGTCGCTCCGCTAACCCAAACCCTTCGATGTCACCTTCAGCGGGCCCATAGGTCACTATCAGCTAGGCTTCCGTCTCTACAGAGGCGGTCTCGGCCAACAGGGCCAGGATGACCTCGGCATGGACCTAGTCGGGCTTGCAGCGCCGGTCGCCTGTGAGTGCGCCAGGTCAAGCGTCGCCCTGCTTGCGCTGCAACGCCCGGGATCGGCCGGCGCTGCCGGCGCTTACCCCAAAACCGCAGGGCCGCTTGCGGCCCCGACATCCCGCTGGCGATCGCCGGCAGGACCCTCTCCCGAAAATCCAGCGATAGCGCCTTCGACATCCCCGCCGGAACGCCAGCACCGGCTGGCAGTCTGAATCAGATCGGCGATGATGTGGGAATAGCTCCAGGTTCACTCAGGTGGGGAGTCGCTCTAGGTTTCGAGACCGTTCAAGCGTCGACCCGGCGGCCATTTCGCGCCGCGATCAAGAGGCGGGGGGAGGCCGCTCTCGCTCTCCAAGTGCGGCGTCGGGAAAGGCCGCGCCTCGGCCAAGTTGAGTTGTCGGGTCCGCCGGCTCGATTCCTTGCTTCGTCATGCCGATGTCGATGCTGAGGGTCATAGGCCCGGCGTCCTCGGCCGCACGTTCACGGCCAAAGGTCAGAAGGCGCTCGCGGTCAATGTCCACCAAGTTCCGGGCGCCCAGTCGGCGCTTCAGAAAGGCTGGCGTGGCGCCTTTCGAACGCCCAGGGCGACTCGCCGACATCCGTCATCTCGGCGATGTGCAGGTCGATCAGGTCGCCAAACGTCTGTAGCTTCCCGACCTTGGAGAGAGTTGGGGTCTCGCCACGGTCGATTTGCCCTCAGCTTCGACGCCCCACTTCTTGGCGTTGTCTTAGCGTACGAATGTCTCGCTGACGGATCGGCCTATGCAGCGGACCTGGACCCTCCAGGTCTCGGAACCTTGTTTTCGGATCGACGCCATTTCGAGTGCAAATTCGGTGCAGTGAGATGTCGAAACGTGGCGAAAACGGTCGAAAAATAGCGTAGGAAGGCGCACGCCGGTCCACGCCGAACCACTTGATTTGTAATGGAAAAGTGACGCAACTTCAAGTACATAGATTGTCCATTGCGCCCATGATGGATTGGACCGACCGGCATTGCCGGGTCCTGCACCGGGCGCTGAGCGGCCATGCGCGGCTCTACACCGAGATGCTCACCACAGGGGCGGTGCTGCATGGCGACCGCGCGCGGCTGCTGGGGTTCGACGCCGCCGAGCATCCGGTGGCGCTGCAACTGGGCGGCTCGGATCCCGCAGATCTCGCCCGGGCGGCGCGGGTCGGCGAGGCGGAGGGCTATGATGAGATCAATCTCAACGTCGGTTGTCCGTCCGACCGAGTGCAGAGCGGCCGCTTCGGCGCCTGCCTGATGCGCGAGCCGGCTCTGGTGGCCGAGTGCATGGCCGCGATCATCGCGGCGGTGCGCATTCCGGCCACGGTCAAGTGCCGCATCGGGGTTGATGACCAGGACCCGGAGGAAAGCCTGTTCGGTCTGGTGGACGCCTGCGCGGCGGTCGGGGTGGACACCTTCGTGGTCCACGCTCGAAAGGCGATGCTGAAGGGCCTGTCGCCCAAGGCCAACCGCGACGTGCCGCCGCTCAACTATCCGCTGGTCTATCGGCTGAAGCGCGAGCGTCCGGACCTCACCATCGTCATCAACGGCGGTATCGGCTCGCTGGACGCGGCGCAGGAGCATCTGCGCCATGTGGACGGGGTGATGCTGGGCCGCGCGGCGTATCACACCCCTGCGATCCTGGGCGACGCCGATGCGCGGTTGTTTGGCGGCGCCGATCGCGTAGATGCGTTTGCGGCGGTGGCCCGCTACCGTCTCTATATTGAGGCTCAGCTAGGTCGCGGCATCCATTTGGCGGCGATGACCCGGCACATGCTGGGTCTGTTCCACGGGTCACCGGGCGCGCGGTCCTGGCGGAGAATTCTCACCGTGGAGGGCGTCAAGCCCGGCGCCGGGATCGGGGTGGTCGAAGCGGCGCTTGCCGCGGTGTCAGGGGTGCAGGACCAGCGACTGACGGTGCGCCTCGAAGCTGGAGAGGCGGCCTAGGTAAGTCATCCCCAGCAGCGAAGTGTCCAGGCCATCTTCAATCACCAGGGCGTCGACATTGGCGACCTTGGCGCCCGCCACTGAGACGGTGGCGAGTTTCACCGCCGCGGCCCGGGTCTCGCCGTTGGCGGTGGTCACCTTGTAGCTGTAGTCCAGGGTCTGAGGCGAGAAACCCAAACGCTGGGCGTCGGCCGCAGTGAGCGCCACGGCGGTGGCGCCGGTGTCCACCAGGAATCGCACGCGGCTGCCGTTGACCTGGGCTTCGGCCCAGAAGTGCCCGTCGGCGCCCTTACTGATTGAGGCGGCCGCTGCGGTTTCTCCCTGGGGCTCCGCGGTCGCGACCATGGCCGCGGGCGCCGGCTGGGCGCCCCGCAATTGCGGCGACAGCATCTGCACCGCCTGGGCCGCGCCCACCGTGGTCACCGCCCCCGCCAGTGCGATCAGAGCGATCCTGAGCATGTTCGACACCCGCCCATCTGGGCTTTGCGGCCGTTCCCGGTCCTTATGCGGTCACCCTAGGGGGTTTGGGTTTGCAAGCCGTGAATCGGATTCAACTTATTGAGTTAACGTAAGATTGCGTCAAACGAGGCCGAGCTTCTCCGGCCGGATCAGGTCCCGGCGCTGAGGGAGTTCGGCCATTATCGCATCGCGCTCGGCGTCGGTGAACCGGGACCATTTCGCCACCTCACCCAGCCTGCGGAAACAGCCCAGGCAAAACCCGCTCTCGCCGTCGACCACACAGACCTTGATACAAGGCGTGCGGATCGGGGCAGGGGGCGCGGCGGGGGCTGTGGTGGTCATGCAATGAGAGACATAGCTCAAGTTCGGAGCGAATCCCAATCGCCAGCGCCGAAACTCAGCCAGGTCCTGGGTCAGAAGACATGGAAGACAATTAATCTAAACCGCTGGGTTATTACCGGTAATTCATTTGAAAAGTCCGGTTTGGAAGTCCAGTTTCCGGCTTGTAAGCGCCTGCGAGCTAGCTCCCCCCGCCCCAGCTCGCGGCGAGGTTCCACGGTCTTGCGCTTGCCAGCGCGGGCCGTGGAACCCACCTTTCCCTAGCGTCTGTGCTATTTGGCGACGCGGATGCAGGCGAGGCTGAACATATCCATGCCGATCCTCAGGCCCGGCGACACTTGCTGGCGGACCGCCGCGGCCACACGCGCCGCCGTGCTGATGGACAACGAGGCCTATTTCGCCGCGGTCGCTGCGGCGCTCGCCACGGCGCGGCATTCGGTGTTGCTGCTCGGCTGGGGATTTGATCCGCGCACCCGATTGTTCCCCGACGGCTTCGACGCCGATGACGATCCCGATGAAGTGGGCCGCATCCTGGTGGAACGTGCCTGCGCCTTGCCCGGTCTGGATGTGCGCCTGCTGGTCTGGAAATCAGCCCTGCCGATCGCCGCAAGCCAGGAGTTCTTCCCCCACAAGGCGCGACGCTATTTCGAAGACACGCCGGTCAAGTTCCGCCTGGACGCCGATGTCCCGTTTGGCGGTTGCCATCACCAGAAAGTGCTGGTTATCGATGACGCGATCGCCTTCTGCGGCAGCGGCGATCTGGTGGTCGACCGGTGGGATACGCCGGGCCACCTGGACGTCGACCCGCGCCGGATCATGCCTCGGTTGAACTTCCATCCTCCCCGCCACGAGGTGATGGCGATGGTGGATGGAGAGGCGGCTCGAGCCCTGGGCGATCTGGTCCGCGCCCGCTGGCTTAGGGCGACCGGAGAGTCGGTGGCGCCCCCGCCCAGGCGGGAACCGGCGCCTGGCGATGATCCCTGGCCTGCGGGCGTTGAGGTCCATCTGCACGACGCCGAGGTTGGAATCGCCTGCACCGCGCCCGCCTGGCGCGGCGAAGCGGGCGCTCAGGAAATTCTCCGGCTCACCCTGGAATGTATCCAGCGGGCCGAGCGGACCATCTATCTGGAAAACCAGTATTTCGCCTCGCCGATTGTGACCGAGGCTCTGGCGCGGCGGCTGGCCGAACCGAATGGTCCGCAGGTGGTGCTGGTCACCACCGGCGTGGCGCCCAGCTGGTTTGATCGGATGACCATGGACCGGGCCCGCGCCATGATGATCTGGCGGCTGCGCGCGGCGGACGTGTATGGGCGCTTCCGCGCTTGGTGGCCGGTCACCTCCAGCGGCGTGGCGATCATTGTCCATTCCAAGGTTACGATCATTGACGACTGCGTCATCCGAATCAGTTCGGCCAATCTCAATAATCGTTCCGGCGGCTTCGACACTGAGGCCGAGCTCTGCGTCGAGGCCCGAGACCCCGCCGCCCAGGCCCAGGCGGCGCGGTTACGCAACACCCTGATCGGCCATTTTCTGGGCTGCACGCCCGAGGACCTCGGAGAGATGACCGCCGCATGCGGTGGCTTGATCGAAGGCATCGACGCGCTGAACCGCGCAGGCCGCTTGCAGCCGCTGAAACCCAAGCCACTGACGGCCATCGGCGAACTGATCGCTGCATATCACCTGGGCGATCCGGCGGGCGTCGGAGACTCCTGGCGGCCAAGCCATCGCCGAGACATCCTGCGTCGCGCGGCCCGCGATCCGGCGCACGCCGCAGCCTGGGACGATCCGCGAGTGTGAGCCAGGTCGACTGGATCGGCCTGAGCGTAGCTGCGCCGCGCCACGTCAATGCCGGACGCACACCGCAAATCGTGAGTTGACGCCACTGTGCATGGCATTGTTCCGCAGAAAATTACGTCCGGCCCGGTTTTTCAACCCGCCATGCCCCCCACCTCGAAATCCATCACCAGCGGAAGGTGATCCGACGCGGTCCTTGTCAGGGCGTTGGCGGGCGCAAAGACGTCGCGAACCACGATCTCCTCGCTGACGAACAGGTGGTCGATGCGCAGGATCGGCAGGGCGGCGGGAAAGGTGGGGGGGGGGGGCGCTGCGATGGATGCGCCGCCAGGCCGGGTCCAGGTGGCCGGCGAGTCGGCGGCAGGCGGCGGAGCCTGGCGCGGCGTTGAAGTCGCCGGCCAGGATGACCGGGCCAGCGCAGTCCGCATGACCCAACCAGCGCGGACCCGTCAGGCCCCGGGCCTGTAGCTGCTGTTCGCGGGGCAGCAGGCCGAAATGCGTGTTGAGGATCTGCACCTTGCGCCCCGCGATCTCCACGCTCACCCACAAGGCGCCACGGGATTCCAGCGCGCGCAGACGCGGATCGCGGGGCAGGGGGCCGGCGCGAACCAACCGCTCCGGCAGGCTGGTCAGGATGGCGTCGCCATACTGTTCCTCCTCGACCCGAATGGCTGCGTTGAAATGGAAATTCATCGCCAGGCGTCGGGCGATCTCGTGCGCCTGATCGACGCCGTTGGTGCGGGCGCGGCCCACGTCCAGTTCCTGCAGGGCGACGATTTCCGGGTTGAGGCGTGCGATCACCTCAGCGATTCGACCTACGTCCAGGCGGCGGTCGAGGCCCACGCAGCGGCGCACATTGTAGGTGACGATCCTCGGCATCGCGGACTTGGTGCGCGCCCAATCGCACCCGCGCAAGCCCTGCCTGCTTGCAGCAGGTCATCCGCGCCGCGTATGAACCTGACCGAGGCGCCGATGGAAACGGGCGCGACTGGGAGCGGCGCATGAATCTGGATTTTTCGCCTGAAGACGTGGCCTTCCGCGACGAGGTGCGGACCTTCATCGCCGAAAACTATCCCGCCGAACTGCGCGCCAAGCAGGATTCCGGCGCGCCCCTCACCAAGGAAGACCAGATGGTCTGGCACAAGATCCTGTCCAAGAAGGGCTGGGTCGCGCCCCATTGGGCGAAGGAATGGGGAGGTACGGGCTGGTCAATCACTCAACGGTACATCTGGTCTGAGGAGAACGCCCGCGCCGACACTTTGCCCGTGCTGGCTTTCGGGGTGACGATGCTGGGTCCTGTGCTTATCCGTTATGGCTCGGAGGAACAGAAGAAGCGGTTCCTGCCCCGGATCCTTTCGGCTGAAGACTGGTGGTGCCAGGGCTATTCGGAGCCCGGCGCCGGCTCGGACCTGGCCTCACTGTCCACCCGCGCCGAGCGGGTCCGCGAGGCCGATGGGCGCGAGTACTACATTGTCAACGGCCAGAAGACCTGGACCTCTCACGCCCAGCACGCGGACTGGGGTTTCTTCCTGGTACGCACCGACCCCACTGCCAAGCCCCAGGCCGGCGTCACCTTCCTGCTGATCGACATGAAGACACCGGGCATCGAGGTGCATGGGATCAAGCTGATCAGCGGCGATCACACGGTCAACAACACCTTCCTCACCAATGTGAAAGTGCCGGTGGAAAACCGGGTCTACGAGGAAAACCAGGGCTGGACCTGCGGCAAGGCGCTGCTGCAATTCGAACGCAGCGGGATCGCCGGCGTGGCCCGCTCGAAGCGGGCGCTGCAGCGTCTGCGCGAAATCGCCGCCGAGGAACGCGCCGATGACGGCGGCGTGCTGATCAACGATCCCTTCTTCCGCCGCAAGATCTCCGAGGTGGAGATCGAGCTTTCGGCGCTGGAGATCACCGAATTGCGCACCCTGTCAGCGGAGAGCAAGGGCGAAGGGCCAGGCCCGCAGTCCTCGATCCTGAAGGTCAAGGGCACGGAGATCCAGCAGCGGTTGCAGGAGCTGACTCTGGAGGCGGCGGGTTATTATGGGACGCCGTTTTTCAAGGGCTTTGGCGGCAACCTCAATGTTGGCCCCGACCACGCCAAGTTCGCCGCCGCTTCCTACTTCGGCGGCCGCGCGGCCTCGATCTACGGCGGTTCCAACGAAATTCAGCGCAACATCACCGCCAAGACGGTGCTGGGGCTGTAGCGACTCATCAGCTTGGGCGCCGTAGACCGGCCATGTGGCCCAGCATGTCCAGCGCTATGCGCGGGTTGCGGCGCAGAGCCTTGAGCGCGCTCGGCGCGAAGCCACGGCCGTAGGGAACATAGGCGCGGGCGGTGACCTCCTGGGCGTCGGCGAGGGCGATCAGCGCATTTGACTGGTTTCCGAAGATGAATTCGAGCTCGGCCGGCGCGCCCTCGGCGGCCAACCGGCGAAGCGACTGTTCAGCCAGCTCCACGTCATGGGTCGCCACCGCGTTGCGCAGGCCCAAGTCCGCGGCGCGATCGACCAGTTCCAGAAACCCCTGGCGCAGATCGCGGTCGAGACCGGGTGCGTCGGGCCATTCGCCCTTGACGATCCGCACGGCCACGCCGAGCTCAGCCATCCGGGTCGCGTCCTCCAGGCTTCGCGCCCAGCGTCCGGGCAGGGTGACGCTGACCAGTTCGGCGGGCAAATGACGCAGGAGTCGGCGCAGGAACCCAAAGGTGTGGTCGGCGACGTTGGCGCCGTGGGAATCGCAATGCAGGCGGACCCCGGCGCGGGCGGCGGTCCTCGCAAGGGTCTCAGCGGCGGCGGGGTCAAATCGCAGCGCCGGAGGCTTGATGGACAGATATCCGTCCTGGCTGGCCTCGCCGAGCCGTGCGATGGCGTTGACGTATATCCGGGTCACGTCGGCCTGCGTGTCCTGGGTGGTGTCCCAGTAGCCGAGGGTGTGCGCCAACCCTCGGGTTTGCAGGCGCTGGGCGACGGCCCAGGCGTCGTCGAGGCTCTCGCCGCCGATGGAGTCCCGAGCGATGGCGCGCATCATGGGCAGCAGCAGCGCCGAGGCGCCGGCGGTAGCTTGGGCCTTGAGTCTCGCAGTGAAACCGATCCGGTCCGGCGCCGGCGGGGCTGTGTCGAAGTATTCGGCTTTGAGGTCGCTGAGGGCGGTCATTTCGGTACAGATTCCGGCCTTTTCGCCTGTGGCGTGCAAATTCGCCGCCAAGGGGGCGAGAGTGCTGCGGCAATCGCCTGTTGCCATCGCGCCTTCCAGGACGGCACAAAGCTCTGGCGCGGTCGAGCCGGAGAGAGAGGAACAGACGTATGGATTTCAGCTTCACAGAGGAGCAGTCGATGCTCCGTGACTCCGTCGCCGGCTACCTCGGGCGGTCTTATGACTTCGAGGCGCGGCGGGCTGCGGCGGAGTCGGAAGCCGGGTGGCGCCCCCAAGTTTGGCGCGCCTTCGCCGAGGACTTGGGCATATTGGGCGCGCCATTTCCGGAAAATCTGGGTGGTCTGGGCGGCGGCGCTGTCGAGACCCTGATAATCATGGAGGAGTTCGGCAAGGCGCTGGTGCTGGAGCCTTATGTGGGCGCGGTGGTCATCGGCGGCGGGCTGCTGAAGAACTCGGCCCACCCACGTGCTGCGGAACTGATCGCGGGTATCGTCTCCGGCGACATCATCTTCGCCTTCGCCGGGCCGGAACCGCAAGGCCGTCATAACCTGGCGGACGTGAGGACGACCGCGGTGAAGTCGGGGGACGGTTGGACATTGAACGGGACCAAGGCCGTGGTGACCGGCGCGCCCTGGGCCAGCCATCTGGTGGTCACTGCCCGCACCAGCGGCGCTCAGCGCGACCGCGCCGGCATCTCGGCCTTCATCGTGCCTGCCAAGGCGGCGGGCGTTAATCTGCAGGAATTTCCCACTGTCGATGGCTCGCGCGCCGCGGAGGTGATGCTGGAAGATGTGAAGGTCGCTGCGTCGGATCTGATCGGCGTCGAGGGCGCGGGCCTGCCGCTAGTGGAGCGGGCAGTGGATGAGGCCATCGTGGCCACGTGCGCCGAGGCGTGCGGAATCCTGAAGCGCCTTGTGGATGACACGGTGGAATACGCCAAGCAGCGCAAGCAGTTCGGCCAGGCGATCGGCCAGTTCCAGGCGCTACAGCATCGGATGGTGGATATGTTCATCCAGCTCGAACAAGCGGTGTCGATCACCTATCTGGCGACTATCCGGCTGGATGATGACGCCGAGCGGGCCAAGGCCGCCTCGGCCGCCAAGGCCCAGGTGGGCAAGGCGGCGAAGTTCGTAGGCCAGAACGCCGTGCAGCTGCACGGGGGCATGGGCATGACCGACGAGCTGCCGATCGGATGGTATTTCCGCCGCCTGACCGTGCTGGAGAACCAGTTCGGCTCTACGGATCACCATCTGGCCCGTTACGATCGGCTGGCCTTTGGTGAGTGAACGCCGGTGGGCCGAGAAGCGCAGGTGCGGGCGATCCTGACCACCGGCTCGGACGAAGGTCGGCTGCAGTTTGAGGCCTCCCGGCTAATCTTTCGAGGCGCGAACCGGCATGTATTCGAGTCCTCGGCCCTCGCAGACGTACGCGCCGAAGGCGGCGAGCTGGTGCTGGCCGACGGGACACGGTTCGCACTGGGCGAAAAGGCCGCGGCTGCCTGGGCCCAAGCGATCGCCAACCCCAAAAGCCGCATGGACAAGATCGGCGCCAAGGCGGGCATGCGCGCGGCGATCCTGGAGGTAGAGGACGCTGACTTGGAGGCGGAACTCACCCAGAGTGGTGTCATGGTCACGACAGAACTGGCGGCGCTCGACCTTCTGTTCGTTCAGGCTGATACGACAGATCATTTGACGCGGATCATGTCTCTCGAACCGGCCCTGGCGCCGAAAGGCGCGCTCTGGATTGTTTCGCGCAAGGGCAAGGCCGCCACCATCAAGGACATCGAAATTATGGCGGCGGCCAAGACCTGCGGCCTCACGGACAACAAGGTGGTGGGCTTCTCGATGACGCTGACCGCGCTAAGGTTTGTCCGGCGCGCAAGGCGTTAGGGACAGGAACAAGACAATGGCGGGACTTCTGGACGGCAAGATCGCCCTGGTGACAGGCGGCGCGGCCGGAATCGGCGAAGGTGCGGTGCGGGCGTTGGCCGCGGAGGGGGCGGCGGTGGCGATCTGCGACCGTGATCGGCCCAAAGGCGAGGCGCTGGCGGACGAACTGAACGGCGCCGGCGGCCGGGCGCTGTTCGTGGAAGCCGATTATCTCAATCCCGATGCGGCGCGCGGCGCGGTGCAGGCGGCGCTTGCGTATTTCGGAGCGCTGGACATTGTCGTCAACAACGTCGGCGGCACCAGTCTCCGCCCGCTTTCCGACCAAAGCGCGAACAGCATCGAGCGGGTGTTGAACCTCAATCTGATCAGTTTGCTGGCCACCACGCAGGAAGCCGCCAAGTCGCTGCGCGCAGGCGGCGCGATCGTCAACGTCGCCTCCACAGAAGCCCTGCGCGCGGCACCGGGTTTTGCGGTCTATTCCGCCGCCAAGGCCGCCATGGCGCAGTTCACCAAGACCATGGCGTTGGAGTTGGCGCCCAGGGGCGTGCGGGTCAATTGTATCGCGCCGGACCATATCGCCACCCCGGGTTTGGCGGGCTTGATGGACCGGGACGCGGTCGACCGTGACCGCCATGTTCCCTTGGGACGCCTCGCAGGGATCGAGGAGGCCGGTGCGGTGATCTGCTTCCTGGCCTCGCCCAAGGCATCCTGGGTCACCGGGGTCACCATCCCCGTCGATGGCGGGATCACCGCAGCGTCGGGCTGGCGGCATGCGGAGGGCGGCGGTTGGGAGATCTGAGCGGCCGGCGGCGAATGGGCAGACTTACAGCATTGTAAATCTGCTGGACGGCCTGCGACGGATGCAGAGGTTCATTTCCCGCTCGCCGGATCGAACCGGTGAGCACAAAGGAAACACCTCATGCGTAAATTGATCGCGCCGGCGGTACTCGTCACCAGTCTGGCCCTGGGTTCGTTCGCTTTCGCCGCGGATGCCCCCACCACTGCGCCGGCTAAGCCAGCTGTAGCCGCGACCGCCAAGCCCGCTGTAGCTAAGCACGCCACCGCCAAGGCGAAACACGCCAAAGCCATGACTGCAAAGTCGACCAAGGCCCACGGCTGATCGCCCGTTCGATCCGCGCGCGTTCGCTGTCGCGCTTGTTCCCTACGCTGGCGGACCACGAAATTCGCCGGCTCAGGGGCTGAACTTCCTGCCCTGGTTCAGCCCCGCAGGCGCGGGCGGTCCATCTCCCCCCGGACCGTCCGCGTTTTGCTTGTCGGGACCGAGCGTGCGAAGCAGTGTGACCGCGTCGCATGGGAGCAGGGAGCCGATGAGCCGCCGAGTCCTGTTGGTCGAAGACGACGCCGACACCGCAGAATATATCTTGAAGGGATTGAGGGAGGACGGGTTCAGCGTCGAACACGTCGCCGACGGTCGCGACGGGCTTTATATGGCCAGCGGCTCGGAATTCGACGCCATCGTGATGGACCGGATGATCCCGGGCATGGATGGATTGAGCGTCATAAAGGCATTGCGGGCCGCGGGTGTCGGCACGCCAATCTTAATCCTAAGCGCCCTCACTCACCTGGACGAACGGGTGAAGGGCCTACGCGCCGGAGGGGATGACTACCTGACCAAGCCGTTCGGCTATTCCGAGTTGAACGCCCGGCTCGAGAATCTGATGCGGCGCCGGCCAGGCAAGGATGTGGAGACGGAGCTAAGGTGCGGCGACTTGCGCATGGACCTTCTTTCCCGCCGTGTTGAGCGCGCGGGCCATTCGATTGGTCTGTTGCCCAGGGAATTCAAACTGCTGGAATATCTTCTTCGCCACAAGAACCGCGTTGTCACGCGCACTATGCTGCTTGAACAGGTCTGGGACTACCGGTTCGATCCCCACACCAGCGTGATCGACACCCACATCAGCCGGCTGCGCAAAAAGATCGACGATGGCCAGGCGACGCCTCTGCTGCATACGTTGCGGGGAACTGGGTACCGCCTGTCGGAACAGGCATGACCGAGCGGCTGACAGGGCTCAGATTTCGGCCCGGCGTACTCGCTGCGGTCCTGTTGAGCGTCGCCCTGGCGGCCTTTGCCGCCGGTGTCGCCCTGATTGACCGCACTGTGGAGGGCCTGATCGCTCGGCGTCAGGAGGCGGTGGCGGCCTCGGCGCGGGACTATTTCGTGGCCTTCGCCCATGAGGAGGGCCTCGCGCCTCTCGCTCGGGCGCTCGACCGGCGGCTGCGTGTCGGCTCTGACGAGGCCTTCCGGTATGCGGTGTTCGCTGGTGACGGGGTGATCATGGGAGGGTCACGTCTGCTGCGGTCTGAATCCCTGCCGGGCCCTGGTGTCACGCCGATGACCATTGACCAGGGGGACGGTCCGGAGCCGTGGGAAGTGCTGGTTCAGCCGATCGCAGGCGGCGGTCGGCTGGTGATCTATGAGGACCTTTCGGAGCGCAGGGATTTCCGGGCGGCCCTGGCGGCTGGATCCTTTGCCGCGCTGCTGGTGGCTATCGCCTCCATGTTGGTGGCCAGTCTGTGGCTCAATCGGCTTGTCTATAGCCGCGCGCAAGGCATCGCCGCGACGGCCGAGCGGATCGCGAAGGGACAGGTGTCCGCGCGCGTGCCGGCCGAGTTGGGCGGCGATGTCTTTGATCGGCTCGGCTGTACGATCAACACCATGCTCGACAAGAACGAGGATCTGATGACTGGCCTGCGCACCGTGACGGACAGCCTGGCCCACGACCTACGCACGCCGCTGACCCGCCTGAAGGGCGCCCTCAGCCGAGCCCTGGACGAACGTGTGGCGGAGGTCGAACGCAACGAGTTCATAGGCCAAGCCTGGGATGAAGCCGACCGGGCCCTGGCCACCACTTCGGCCCTGCTGGATATCGCCAGGGCGGAGACCGGCCTGTCACGCGACATGTTCGCGCCCGTAGATCTGAGCGCGCTCGCCGAGGACTTGGCGGAGTTGTTCGAACCCACCCTGGAGGACTCCGGCCAGACGCTAACTCTCGATCTGCCGCAGAAGCCCGTCGTTATTCTGGCCCACGAACTGCTGCTTCGGCAGGCGTTGGGAAATCTGCTGTTCAACGCTTCGCGCTATGCCGGCGACAAGGCGCGTGTCCAGGTTCGGGTGGAAACCGACCATGACCATGCGCGGCTGATCGTATGCGATGACGGTCCCGGCGTGCCGGATGCAGACCGCGGGCGCGTGGTAGAGCGCTTCGTCAGACTGGATGCAGCCCGCACGTCGCCGGGCGCCGGTCTAGGGCTAGCCATCGTTGCCGCCTGCGCAAAACTGCATCGGGGAACTCTGCGATTGGAAGACAATCGTCCGGGGCTGAGAGTGATCCTTGAGTTGGCGCGATGACCGGGCTTTGGCCGTTGGCGGCTGGGCGCGGAGAATTCGAAAAGGACGACGCAAATGACCACCGCGCTTCAGGCCTTGAACGAAGAAGCCCAACGATTGCTGGGGATGGGCTTCCGCGACCTGTCCACCGAGGAGCGTCGGGTGATCAAGGGCCTCATCCGCCGCGCGCCTGTGTCCAGACGCCATGCGCCGCATCGCGAGCCAGTGTCCAGTTTCGGGCAGAAACTTGCCGACCAGGTCGCGGCGGTGGGAGGTTCGTGGAGCTTCATCATCGCCTTCTGCCTGATCCTGGTGGTCTGGATCGCCACCAACAGCGTGCTGCTGGCCCTGTTCGGCGCACGCCCGTTCGATCCCTATCCCTTTATCTTTCTGAACTTGATTTTATCCATGGTCGCCGCCCTGCAGGCGCCGGTGATCATGATGAGTCAGAATCGGCAGGCTGCGAAAGACCGCGCTGCGGCGGAGCACGACTATGAGGTCAACCTGAAGGCCGAGTTGGAAATCATGGGGCTGCACGATAAACTTGACGCCCTGCGATCCCGAGAGATCGCCGACCTACTTGCTCAACAGATATCCTTGCTTCAGGAAATCCGTAACCGCGAAGCCGCCGCGCAATCGCATTGACCGAAAACCGCGCGGAGTGAAACCCAAATGAGCGCCGACCACGCTGGCCACGGTGTGATGCTGCGCCGTTGGGTGGCCAGGATTGCGCCAGTCGTACTGCTCAGCCTCGCCGGCTGGGTGTTGTGGCGGGAATTTCGCAGTCTCACCGTGGCGCAGGTTGTCGCCAAAGCCCAGTTATGGGGCGCCCAGAGGATCGCGATCGCCGGCGTGTTGACGGTGTGCAGTTTTACCTGCCTAGCGCTAATTGAACGCCTGGGACTCAACTGGGCGCACGCCAAGGCGCCGTGGCGCGTAGCGTTGCTGGCGGGGTTCTGCGCCAACGCCTTCGCCCACGCTATCGGCTTCGCGCTCTTGACCGGCAGCACAGTCAGGACGCGATTTTACGCGCGCCATGGCGCCTCCATCCTAGCCGCGGCCCAGGTGGGCCTGTTCCGCGGCGTTGCTTTCGGGACAGGGATGTCGACCGTGCTGGGCTTGGCTCTGATGGGTTCGCCTGACCTCGACTTCGACGGTTGGCGACCGGACGCAGTCATCGTCCGCGGCGTCGCCTGTGGGTTCCTGCTGGCACCTGTGGTTTATCTTGGTCTCTGCACGGGCTTGCGCGGTTCAGTGACGCTGTTCGGACGCGTTCTCGCCCTACCGCCGCCTGGCGCCGCGGCGGCCCAGGTAGCCTTGGGCGCCGTGGACTGCGCCTCGACGGCGATGATCGGCTGGGCGCTGCTACCGGGTGGACTGGCGTCATATGGCCAGTACGCCGCGGCCTATGCTGTTTCGACACTGCTGGGCCTAGCGTCCCATGTACCGGGCGGGTTCGGAGTTTTCGAGGGCTCGGTCTTGACGCTACTACCCCAGGCGCCGAGGGCGGCTCTGGCGGCGGCCTTCCTGGGCTATCGACTAATCTACTACGTGACGCCGCTTGCTATTGCGTCGCTGTTGCTGGTCGCGGATGGATATGCCGACCGCCGTTCTGCTCACACTCACAAGGATGTAATGTCACAGTAAGGCCGCAGGGTTCAGGACAAGTGCAAACCGGGCCGGTTGGCCGGAAGGAATGGACCTGACCCTTGCGCAGATTGTTCGCGATCCTCATCGCCGTGACCGTAAGCTTGGCAACGGGCTTCGCCGTCTATCGTGCGCCGACGTCGCGGCTTGCGGCCCTGCCGCTGAGTGTGACGACGGCGACCGGAACCGGTGACACTCTGGCGGTGGTCTATTCTGGTGATGGCGGGTGGGCGGAGATTGACCGGGGCGTGACAGCGGGCCTGGCGCGGGGAGGCGTCCCCAGCGTCGGCTATGACTCGCTGCGCTATTTCTGGACTCGGCGCACGCCTCATGCGGCGGCCGGCGATCTCGCCCTGGTGCTTCGGCGCTATCTGCGCGTTTGGGGCAAGCAGAAGGTGATCCTGGCCGGCTATTCCTTTGGCGCGGGCGCATTGCCCTCAATCGTCGCCGAACTGCCGGCGGACCTACGCGCGCGGGTGCGAACCGTTGCGCTGGTGAGCGCAGAGCGCGAAGGGCGGATGGAGTTTCATCCGGCCTCGTGGCTTGGCATGCGGTCGGGGGACGCTTTTCCCCTGGCGGATCGGATCGCAGGCCTTAAGGGGCTGCCGAGCGTCTGCATCTATGGCGCGAAGGATCTCCACGCCGCCTGTGGCCGCTTCGCGCCCGGCCTGACCCGCACAGTGCGCCTCGCAGGCGGCCACCACTTCGACGGCGACTACGCCCAAGTTAGCCGTGCGATCCTTGCTGCCGCAGGTGTGCAACCCGTCTCATAGCGCCAGGCGGCGGGGCAGGCGCAGCCGATAGTATGAGGTGAAGGCGCCGATGAACAATTGATCGCCGTCCGGTCCTCCGAAGGCGAAATTGTGCGTACGCTCCGGCATCCGCAGGATTCCCAGGGGGCTTGCGTCGGAGGCGAAGACATGCAGGCCGCCGGGTCCGGTCACCCAGATGTTTCCATCGATGTCGCACTTCATTCCGTCCGGATGGCCGCCGTCGTCGATGTCCGGTGCGTGGGGTTCGGCCCAGACCTCGCCACCCGAAAGCGCGCCGTCGGCAGCCACTTGGAAAGCGCGAATATGTTCGCGCGCGGTATCATTCACAAAGAGGATGGCCTCATCACGGGAGAAGCAAAGGCCATTGGGCTCGCCGAAGTCATCCGCCGCCAGATGCAGCGACCCGTCCGTGTCGATGCGGAACACCCCGCTGAAATTGAGCTCCAACGGGCGGACCTCGCCGCCGTAGGGATTCGTGCGGGCGAAAGTGGGGTCTGTGAACCAGATGCGCCCTTGGGCGTCCACCACCACGTCGTTGGGGCCGTTCAAGCCCCTGCCGTCATAGTGGCTGGCCAGCACGGTGCAGGTTCCGTCACGCTCGGTGCGGACCACCTGGCTGGTAACTCCTTCGCAGCCGATCAGCCGACCCTGGCCGTCCAGGGCGTGGCCGTTGGTCTTGTTGGCGGGCTC
Organism: Caulobacteraceae bacterium; assembly: GCA_947475415.1. Taxonomy (GTDB): domain Bacteria; phylum Pseudomonadota; class Alphaproteobacteria; order Caulobacterales; family Caulobacteraceae; genus Phenylobacterium. The sequence goes on along the minus strand of CANJLH010000007.1, from coordinate 86,991 downwards.
GCGCAGCACTACAGCGCCGCCCACCTCGCTCCAGGCCATCTCCCGTGAGTGCACCACGTCACTGAACACCAGCCGATTTTCGGCGGCGACCCACACAGGCCCTTCGCCGACGCGCAGTCCGGTGACGATTCGTTCGAGTTGCGGCGTTTCGCCCACCATTGCGATGAAGCGGGGGTCGAGGGCGCGGGCCTCTGTGGCGATGAAGTCGGTCATGGCCGTAAGTTTCCTCTGCGCCCTGGACCGAGCCTAGGTCGGAGGCGGCGGATGGGGCAAGTCGCCTGAGCCAATGCTACGGAAAACCGCCAAGATATGAAATCTAAGACGGCGTGTCGCGGTTTCCGATTACCGACACTATGCTGCACTGCGCACCGTTGGAGTTGCGCCATGATCACCGACATTGAGGATTATTTTTCGAAAGGGTGCGGACGCTGCGAGCGTTTCGCCACCCTGGACTGCTCAACCCGGCGGTGGGCCTATGGCCTGAACCAACTTCGCCGGATCTGCCTTGAGTCCGCACTCATAGAGACCGTGAAGTGGGGTCATCCCTGCTACATGCATGCAGGGCGCAACGTCGTGATCATCGGCGCCTTCCGTGGCGATTTCCGTGTCAGCTTCTTCAACGCCGCACTCATGAAGGACCCGGAAGGCGTCCTCGAAAAGCAGGGGCCGAATGCACGGTATCGCAACATGATCCGCTTTGCGGACAATGCGCAGGCGGCCAGGATGGAGCCGACCATCCAGGCCTATTTGAAGGAAGCGATGGCATACGCCGATGCGGGCATTATGCCGCCAAGCGAGGACGGCGGCGTCGAACTGCCCGATGAATTGATTGCGGCTCTGAATTCCGATCCCGTACTCGCCGACGCCTTTTACAACCTCACGCCAGGCCGTCAGAGGAGCTATGTAATCCAAATAAGCTCGACTAAGACACCCGCGATACGCACAGCGCGCATCGCCAAATTCAGAGGCAAGATACTCGCCGGAAAGGGCGCTTCCGAACGTTAACTGGCGATTTTGGTATCGCGGAAACCAGGAAAGCACCCATTCTGAGCGTCATGCTGCTGCTTCAGCCAGAATGTGTACCTGTAGCGGTTCAGGCGCCGGGCCAAATGCAGGCTCTTGCGGCTCAGAACGCGTCAGGCGTTTCGATCTGGGTTGACATAATCGCTGGCGCGCCAACTCGCCCGCGAGAGGCTATAAACTAGACATACGCTTTCGTCGTGAAAGGTTCGCAACCCAACGGCCTGAAAGCCGAAGCGCTGGTAAAACTTATGCGCCCGCACGTTGGACGCGAGCGGGTCGATCAGCACGGCTGTCACCGCCGGATCGGCGAAGCAGACGGCGAGCCCCTGTCGCATCATGACGTCACCATAGCCCTTGCCGAGATCAGCGGCCGAGCCGATCCAGATGTCGAGTGCGCGTTGGTTTGGCTCAACATCGCCCCAATAGTGCGTGGGTTCGCTGTGCGGATCGATGATCTGCATCACCCCGATCGGCCGACCGTCCAACTCGGCGATCCAGTAACGCGACAGATCCGAACTCGCCGCGATTTCTTCGGCCCAGTCCAGGTCCTCGTAGGCCTCGGTCGCGTGGGGATCGTCGGTGGTGGCCGAGATAACGTGCGGCTCGGTATCCCAGCTGTCCAACGTCGCCGCGTCTGAGATTTTGGCGTGGCGGATGGTGATCATTCGCGGAGCCCTTCTCTGCTCGACGGAATACGACCCCGGTTGGAACAACGGATTGACAGGGAAATGAGCAACGGTCCCAACGGCTGGAATATCGGCGTGAGCCTTGTGCTCAAGGGGACGCCACAACTACCAAACTGGCAAGATGAGTTCACCATGAGCCAGCCCCTCGACCCCGAGGGTCCGTCGACGCCGCGAAACCTCTCGCGCGCCCTGGCGGAAACATGAGCTGACGGCTCCGCCCGCCGCCCAAATCCCTTGCCCTCGTAGGCGGGCAAGCCCTACAGCCGCGCCATGGCGCTTCGCGACTTCGTTCTTCTGGTCCTGGTCTGTCTGACCTGGTCGACGAACAACATCGTCTCCAAATTCGTCGTGTCCCATGCCGACGTTCCGCCGCTGTTCTTTGCGGCGCTCAGATTCAGCATCGTGGCGGTGGCGGTCTCGCCGTGGCTGTTGCCGATGCCCAGGCCCCGGTTGCGGCTGATCGTAGTGGCGCTGTTGATGGGCGGAGGCAATTTCGCCCTGATGTTCGTGGCCCTAAAAACCGTGACGCCGTCGGAGGTGGCGGTGATCAGCCAGGTGGGCGTGCCGATCACCGCGCTGTTGTCAGTGGTGGTGCTTGGCGAACGGATCCGCTGGCGCCGCGGGATCGGCATCGTGCTGACCCTGGCCGGGGCGCTGCTGGTGATGTGGAGCCCTGCGGGCCTGCGGCTGAGCGGGGGGCTTGGCCTCATCCTGCTTGCGGCGGCACTGGGGTCGCTGGGCGCAGTTATGATGAAGCAGATGGAAGACGTAAGGCCGCTGCAGTTCCAGGCCTGGGTAGGTGTGTCATCGACAGTGGTCCTGACGCCGCTGTCGATCTGGCTGGAGCCGGGTCAGGTCCAGGCGGGCCTTGACGCTGGCTGGCCGTTTGTAGCGGCGGTGCTGTTTTCGGCCCTGGTGGTGTCGGTGGGAGCCCATACGCTCTTCTTCCGACTCATCCAGCGCTACGAGGCCAATCTGATTTCACCCCTGACCCTGATGACGCCACTGGCCACCATCGCCCTGGGGGTCGCGATCACCCACGATCCCTTCGGGCCGCGCATGGCGATCGGGGCGGCGGTGGCCATCGCCGGCGTTCTGATCATCGCAATCCGGCCCAGCCGGGTGATGCCCCTGTTGCTCGCGCTGAGAAATCGCGCCCAATAGAGCCATGAAGATCAGCGAATCCCCGTCGCCGAATTTCGATCCGCGCAAGGCGCCGCCGGACATGATCGTGCTGCACTACACCGGCATGCAGACCGGCGCGGCGGCCGTCCAGCGGCTATGCGATCCTGCCGCAAAGGTCAGCGCCCACTATGTGGTTGAAGAAGACGGGTGCATTTTCCGACTGGTGGTGGAGGAACGGCGAGCCTGGCACGCGGGTGTTTCGTCCTGGAGGGGGCGCAGCGATGTGAACGGCGCGTCGATCGGGATTGAGGTCGTCAATCCGGGCCATGAGTTCGGCTACCGGGCGTTCCCTGAGGCCCAGGTGGACGCGGTGATCGCCCTGGTCGGTGACATCCGCAACCGCTGGACAATCGCCGATGGCGACATCGTCGGCCATTCGGACGTGGCGCCCGATCGCAAAGAGGATCCCGGCGAACTGTTCCCCTGGAAAATGTTGGCTGAGGCCGGCCATGGCCTGTGGACAGAACCGGCCCCTGCGCCCGGTGCGCCGCTGGGGGAAGGGGAGACCGGCCCCGGCGTGTTCGCCCTGCAGGCGGGATTCACCCGGCTGGGCTATGACTGCGCACCTTCGGGAACCTACGACGTCCATACCTCGGCGGTGGTGCGCGCCTTCCAGCGCCACTGGCGGCAGGACAGGGTAGACGGTGTCGCCGACGGCGAGACCCGGGCGAGACTGATTGCGCTACTGAGGCTCTCAGGTTGATGACCGTCGACCTCGTGCATGACGCCCTGGTGTGGCGCACGGGGCGGTTCGAGATGCGGCCGCTGCAGGCCACCGATGCGGCCGGTCTGATGGCGCACCTGGGGGATGCGCAGGTGACCGCCTTCATGGACATTCCCCCGCTGAGCTCAATCAGCGAGGCCATGGAGATCATCAACTGGTCGCAGGCGCGTCGCAACGCCAACGCCGGGGTGCGCTGGTCGATCCGGCCGCGGGCGGGCGGCGGGCTGGTGGGGACATGCGGTTACAATCAAATCCAGGCGGGGGCGGCGGGGGAGATCGCCTATGACGTGGCCCGTCCTCACTGGGGAGAGCGGGTGATGGATGAGGTGATGCCGCCGATGCTGGGCTTCGGCTTTCGCCGCCTGGCGCTGGGCCGGATCACCGCCCTGGTGACCTTTGGCAATGACCACTCCTGCCGTCTACTTGAGCGCCACGGGTTCGCGCAGGAGAGCCTGTTGCGGGAGAGCGGAAGCTGGAAAGGTCGATACTGGGATCAGCATCTCTACGCCCGTGCGTCTGACGCCCATTGACGCGGCCGCTGCGGCGAACCACTTATCGCGCGGATCAGACGGCCGGGCGGTCGCTGTCGCCTTCGGGCGGCAGAGGAAAGTCCGGGCTCCACGACGACATGGCGGCGGGTAACGCCCGCCGGGGGCGACCCTAGGGATAGCGCCACAGAAAGCAAACCGCCCGGGCTTCGGCCCGGGTAAGGGTGAAAGGGTGCGGTAAGAGCGCACCGCGGGCCTGGTGACAGGAACGGCATGGCAAGCCCCGCCAGGAGCAAGACCGAATAGGGATTCCGCGCCCCGCGAGGGGCAGGGCCGTTGTCGGCCCGAGGCGTCCGGGTAGGTCGCGAGAACCGTCCGGCGACGGACGGTCCAGAGGAATGGCCGCCGCGTCCGCCCCTCGGGGCGGGCGGCACAGAACCCGGCTTACAGGCCGTCTGATCCGCTCATCTTCATGCCGGTACGGCGACCGAACGTGCTCTAGTTAATAAGTTCCATGTATGTTCTGTTAATAACTAGTTATCGTTAACCATATACCGGACCAACTTATTTGGAGTTCTCAATTTTAGTCATTCAGAGTCATTGAATCCCATTCAATCCCATGTTAACCCAATCGGCGTTCGCTAACCATGACGGACCGTATCGCGCGGGGGGTGTCGCGAGCGGGCCAGGCGATCGACAGGGGCGGCCGGGGCGTCGGGCGCGAACAGGGGCAAGACTGCTGTGTTTCTCTCGACCTTCGAGAAACAGCTGGATGTGAAGCGGCGCATCGTCGTGCCTCAGGACTTCCGTGCGCTCGCCACCGGACCCTTCGAAGGCGTCTTCTGCTTCCCCTCCATCGAGTCCGACTGCATTGAGGGCGGCGGCAAGGCGCTGTTCGATCGTTATGTGGGCGTGATGGAGGAGCTGGATTTCGGCGACCCGCTGCGCACGGCGCTCGAGACCTCGGTGCTAGGTGGCATGGCCAAGCTCTCCTTTGACACCGCCGGACGGATCACGCTGCCGGAGGGCCTATGCGATATGTTCGGCCTCACCGAGTGGGTGACTGTGGTTGGTTTGGGCGACCGGTTCCAGATCTGGCAACGCGAAGCCTTCCAGGCCCACCGGGCCGCCCAGCGGGAGATCGCTCGTGAAGGCCTCGCCCATTTGCGCGCGCTTCAGCGGGCGGCTCGGGCCGGAGTCGCCCAATGAACGGCGGCGCCCATAAACCGGTCCTTATGGAAGAGGTCTCAGCGGCGTTGGAGCCTGCGCCGGGGAAAATAATCGTGGACGGCACCTTCGGAGCTGGGGGTTACAGCCGCGCGTTCCTGGCCGCCGGCGCCAGTGTGGTGGCCTTCGATCGCGACCCCACTGCGCGCCGGTTCGCCGATGGCCTACCCGCCGATCGGTTCCGGCTGTTGGAGGCGCCCTTCTCGGAAATGGCCGAAGAGCTCGGCGAGGCGGGAGCGGACGGGGTGGCGCTGGATCTTGGGGTCTCATCCATGCAGCTCGACGAGCCTGATCGCGGTTTTTCCTTCATGCGTGATGGCCCCTTGGACATGCGCATGGGCGCTGCCGGACGCACGGCGGCAGACCTGGTCAACGAAGAGGAGCCCACGGAGCTAGCGCGAATACTCTATGTCTATGGGGAAGAGCGGAAGTCGCGTCGCATCGCCGGCGCCATTGCACGCCGGCGCGACCAGCAGCCCTTCACTCGCACCGTGGAGTTGGCGGAGTTTATCGAGCATGCCCTCGGTGGGAGGCGCGGCGCCAAGACCCATCCGGCGACCCGGTCCTTTCAGGCCCTCAGGATTGCGGTAAATGATGAGCTGGGCGAATTGGAGCGCGGTCTGTCCGCGGCAGAGCACACTCTGAAGGCCGGCGGGCGACTGGCGGTGGTTACGTTTCATTCGCTGGAGGACCGGATCGTCAAGGGGTTCCTGGCCGTTCGGGCCGGTCGTCTGGGGCAGGGGTCCCGGCACAGACCGCAGGTGGAAGCCGTCGGCCATCCGAGCTTCGATTTGCTTTTCAATGGCGCCAAGTCGCCGCAACCGCTGGAACTGGCGGCCAACTCCCGGTCCCGCTCAGCGAAGCTGCGCGCGGCCGTGCGAACATCCGCCCCAGTCTGGAGGGACGCGGCATGAGCCTGCTTGAGCGACGCATTCGAGGTTTTCGACTGGTCGACGTAGTGGCCCTTGGGGTCCTGGTGGCGATGGTGCTGGGGGTTTACCTGGCCAAGACGGTGGCCGGCCGTGAGCGGGGCGATATCGCTCGGATCACCCGCCAGATCGAGGCGGAGCAGGAGCGCATCCGGCTACTGCACGCTGAGGTGGCCTACCTGGAGCAGCCGTCGCGGATAGAGCGGCTGGCGAGCGCCTATCTCGGACTCGCGCCAATCTCGGCCAAGCGCGAAGCCAACCCTGATGACATCAGTCGTTTGGCGGTGGAGGAGGCGGGGCATTGAGTTACGTCCAGCACGCCATGGGTGGTTCGCCGAGCTGGCGTTGGCTGGTGGACCGGGTGTGGGGCTTCGAGCACGCCTTCGAGCGCGCGCGGGCGCGCGGCAGGGCCGAGGATGACACACGGATACGCATATTTTTCGTTTTGGCGGCGTTCGCCACCGCGTTCCTGAGCCTGGCGGTCGGCGCCACTCGGGCGGCGCTATCCGGCGCCGATGGACGCGCCGGCGCGTCCGCAGCCGCTGAAGGCGCGGCTAGAGCAGACCTGGTTGACCGCAATGGCGCCATGCTGGCCGCCGATCTGCTGCACTACGGTCTCTATGTGGATCCGCGCGAAGTCTGGGACGTTGACGCCACCCGCCGTGCCCTGCGCGCCGCCTTACCGGCGATCGAAGCGCCTCGCCTAGAAAAAGCGCTGCACGGTGACCGGCGCACTTTCCTGATCGGTGGGCTGACCCCTGAAGTGCGCGCCCGGGTGCACGATCTGGGTCTGCCTGGCCTGAGCTTTGAGGCGGAGACGCGCCGAGTCTATCCTTTGGGGACCACCGCCGCCCACCTCATCGGGTTCGCTGACTCGGGAGGATCCGGGCTGGCCGGCGCGGAATACGCCATCGACGAGGCGGTGCGGGCCGGCGCCCTAGCCCATGAACCCCAGGCGCTATCCATCGACCTGCGGGTCCAGGCGGCTTTGGAGGATGAAGTGGTCAAGGCCGCTCGCGCTTTCCAGGCCCAGGGCGCGGTGGGCCTGATCACCAAGGTGCACACCGGCGAAATCCTGGGGCTGGTGAGCTATCCCAGTTTCGATCCCAATCAGGCCGGCCGGGCGACGCCGGACCAACTGCTCAACAGGGTGGGAACCCAGGTCTATGAGATGGGGTCGACCTTCAAGGTGTTCACCGTCGCCATGGGGCTGGACTCAGGCGCGGTGACGCTCGCGTCGACCTTCGACACCAGCCAGCCTGTGAGGATCGGCGGCCAGGTGATCCATGACTATCACGCCGAGAACCGGATCATGACGGTCTCGGATGCTTTCATTCACTCCTCCAACATCGGCACCACCAAGCTGGCGCTGCGAGCCGGCGGGCCAACCCTGACACGCTATTTCCAAAAATTCGGTCTGTTCGAAGCCGCGCAGGTGGAGTTGCAGGAAAGCGCCAAGCCGATCCTTCCCCGGCAATGGAACGACAATGCGGTGGCATCCGCCTCCTTCGGACACGCCATTTCGGTGAGTCCCCTGGCCTTGGCGGCCGGCATGGGAGCGATCCTCAACGGCGGGACTTATGTGCCCCTTACGATCCGGCCGATGAAGGCGGACGCCCGGCCGGAGGGGCCGCGTGTGGTCTCCGAAGCGACCTCGAAGGCGATGTTGCAGCTGATGCGTCTGAACGTGGTGCATGGCACCGGCGGCAAGGCCAATGCGCCTGGGATGCGGGTGGGCGGCAAGACAGGCTCGGCAGAAAAGGTGATCGACGGACACTATGCGCGCAGCACTCTGGTTTCATCTTTCGCCGCAGTGTTCCCGACTGACGGCCCGCTGGAAGCCGATCGCTACTTCATTCTGATCCTGCTGGACGAGCCCAAGGGCAACGCCGAATCCTTCGGACTGGCCACTGGCGGCTGGACGGCCGCGCCGGCGGTGGGGCGGGTCGTCGATCGTATTGGCCCCTTCCTGGGCGTTGCGCGGCGCGCCGATGCGCCCACCGGCGAACCCAAGGATCTGGCGCCGGCGCTGATGAACGCGGACGAGCGTTGATGAAGATCCGGCTGTCCGCACTGATCGGCCGCGACCTCGACCTGGATCCGGTGATTGAAGGGATCACGGCCGACAGCCGCAGGGTCCGCAAAGGTTATCTGTTTGCGGCGCTGCCGGGGACTCACGCTGATGGGGCGGTGTTTGCCGCCAAGGCCGTCGAGGCGGGCGCCGTGGCGGTGATCGCTGGCCGAAAGCTCAAGGACCTCGGCGTCCCGGTGGTGGTGGAGAGCGATCCGCGCCGAGCCTACGCCTTGGCCGCCGCGGCATTCCATGGTCGCCAGCCAAAGACCTGCGTCGCCATCACCGGCACCAATGGCAAGACCTCAGTGGCGGGCTTTTGCCGTCAGATCTATGCCCGCGACGGCCATGTCTCGGCTAGCATGGGCACGCTCGGCGTACGGATATCTCGACCTGGCGCTGCGGCCGCCGATGAACAGATCACGCCCCCTGGCCTGACCACGCCCGACGCCGCCGACGTGGCGGACCTGCTGGCGCGCCTTGCTAGGACAGGCGTCACGCACCTGGCGCTGGAAGCGTCTTCGCATGGCATCGACCAGCGCCGCCTCGATGGTGTTAGGCTTCGGGCGGCGGCTTTCCTCAACCTGACCCAGGATCACCTGGACTATCACGGCGACATGGGCGCCTACCGAAGCGCCAAACTGCGCCTGTTCGAAGCCCTGCTGCCGCAAGGCGCGCCGGCGGTGGTGAACGCCGATTCCGACGAGTACCTGAACTTCGCGACCGCTGCGGCGGGCTCCAGCCATGTGGTGGTGACTGTGGGGGTAGCCGGACAGGCGATCCGGCTGGCGGAGCGCACGCCGACCTTGCGAGGCCAACGCCTGTCCATAGAAATCGCCGGTGAACGCCACGATGTGACACTGCCGTTGGTTGGAGGGTTCCAGGCGTCGAACGCCCTGGTCGCCCTGGGACTGGGGCTGACTACCGGTGTGGATCTGGACACCGCCTTGTCGGCCCTGGAGCATCTGGAAGGCGCGCCAGGCCGCATGCAACTGGTGGGCGCGGGGGGCGCGGGCGGGGTGGCTTACGTCGACTACGCCCATACGCCCGATGGTCTGGCGACAGTGCTGGGCGCGTTGCGGCCGCACACCTTGGGGCGGTTGATCGTCGTGTTCGGCGCTGGCGGCGATCGGGACAGGGGCAAACGGCCGATCATGGGCCGCATCGCAGGGGAGTTGGCCGACGTGGCTATCGTCACCGACGATAATCCGCGCAGCGAGGATCCTGCTGCGATCCGCGCTGAAGTGAGGGCCGGCTCGAGCGCCTTGAAGGAAATCAGCGATCGCCGCGCGGCGATCCGCGCGGCGGTCACCTTGCTGGGGGAGGGAGATGTGCTGGTCGTGGCCGGCAAGGGCCACGAGCAGGGGCAAATTATCGCCGGCGTCACCCATCCCTTCGACGACGTGGTGGAGACACAGCTGGCCTTGGATGGCGTCGATGCCTGAGCCGCTTTGGAGCACGGTTGAACTGGAGCGCGCGACCGGTGGCCGGATCGAGGGCGGTGCGTTTGCCGCCAATGGCGTTTCCATAGATACGCGCACGATCGAGCCCGGTGACCTCTTTGTGGCTCTGGCAGGGGTTCGCGACGGCCATGAGTTCGCGGCCCAAGCGCTGGCCAAGGGCGCGGCGGGCGTGTTGGCCAGCCGCCCAGTAAATGGACCCAGTCTCCAGGTCGCAGACGTATTCGCTGCGCTGGAAGGCCTCGCTGTTGCAGCGCGAGAGCGCGCGCCCCAGGCGCAGCGTGGCGCGGTGACTGGCTCCGTAGGGAAGACAAGCGTCACCCAGGCGGTGCGCGCGGGCCTCATGCGAGCCGGGCGGGCGCATTCGTCGGTGAAATCCTACAACAACCACATCGGTGTGCCTCTCACCCTGGCGCGCATGCCCCGCGACACCGAACGCGCGGTGTTCGAAATCGGCATGAACCACGCCGACGAAATCCGGCCACTGGCGCGCATGGTGCGCCCGCACGCCGTGGCGATCACCACGGTGGGGCCGGTGCATGTGGAGAATTTTCCCGATGGGGAAGCCGGCGTTGCGCGGGCCAAAGCGGAAATCTTCGAGGGAATTGAACCGGGCGGTACAGCGATCCTGAACGCCGACAATGTCTGGTTCGACCAGCTCAGCGCCGCGGCCCGGACGGCCGGCGCCAAGGTCCTGAGCTTCGGCGCAGCGCCGATCGCGGATGCCCGGCTCACCGGCTTTCGCGTGGAAGGCGCGCGGGCCATCGTCAGCGCACGCCTCACCGACGCGCCGATTGATTTCCCAATCCTGCAGACCGGCGTCCATTGGGGTCCCAACAGCCTGGCGGTGCTGCTGCTGCTGGAGGCGCTGGGCGTGTCCCGTGATGACGGGTTGGCGGTCCTGGCCGAATTCGAACCTCTGGAAGGGCGTGGGGCGGAGAAGACGATTCCGCTTCCTGGAGGAGCCTTCACCCTGATCGACGAGAGCTACAACGCCAATCCGATCTCCATGGCTGCGGCGATCGCCTCGCTGGGCGCGCGCAAGGTTCAGGGGCGGCGGATCGTCGCGGTGACCGACATGCTGGAATTGGGCGATGCGGCGAAGAATTTCCATGCCGCCTTGGCGGAACCCTTGGACCAGGCGCAGGTGGATCAGGTGTTTTGCGCCGGCCCATTGATGCAGTCGTTGTGGGATGCGCTTCCGTCGACTCGGCGCGGCGGGTACGCCGTTGCAGCGGCCGATCTCGCGCCGCGAGTCGCAAAGGCCGTAGAGCCGGGCGATGTGGTGATGGTGAAGGGTTCCAACGGCTCGCGCGCTGGCGATATCGCCCGTGCGTTGGCCGGCCTGGATCCCAGGAGCGGGGGCGCCTGATGTTTTACTGGCTGTACCATCAATTGTCCGGCGGCGAATATGCGCCGATCCTCAACCTGTTGAAATACCAAACATTCCGTACCGGAATGGCCGTGTTCACGGCGCAGCTGGTGGTGGTGGCGCTCGGCTCGCGGTTCATCCGCTTCATGCAGGTCAAGCAGGGCAAGGGCCAGCCGATCCGCACCGACGGCATTCAACGCCACGTGGTGGAAAAGGCCGGCACGCCGACAATGGGCGGGGTGATGATCCTGGCGGGCCTGCTTGTAAGCACGTTGCTATGGGCGGACCTCAGCAATATCTATGTCTGGGTCGGGATAATGGTGACGGCGACCTATGGGGTCCTGGGCTTTCTCGACGACTACGCCAAGGTGACAAAGCAGACCGTCGATGGGGTTTCCGGCAAGCTGAGGCTGGTCATCGAAGTTGGCGTCGCGGCTGCGGCTGTCTGGCTGCTTATCGTCTATGGCGGCCACGCGCCCGGGGCGGAAGCGCTTTCGACTTCCATCGCCTTCCCAATCTTCAAGTCAGTGCTGCTGAATCTTGGTTGGTTCTATTTGGCGTTCGGCGCGTTCATAATCGTCGGAGCCGCCAATGCGGTGAATTTCACCGACGGCCTGGATGGCCTGGCGATCGTGCCGGTTATGATCGCCGCGGCGGCATATGGACTGATCACCTACCTGGTCGGAAACTTCATTTTCTCCCAGTACCTGCAAGTGCATTTCGTACCCGGTGTGGGCGAACTGGCGATTTTCTGCGGCGCCATCATCGGGTCCGGCCTGGGCTTCCTCTGGTACAACGCGCCCCCCGCCAAAATATTCATGGGCGACACGGGTTCGCTGGCGCTCGGCGGCGCCGTCGGAACCATGGCGGTGGCCACCAAGCATGAGATCGTGCTGGGAGTCATCGGCGGGCTTTTCGTCCTCGAGACCCTTTCGGTGATGATCCAGGTGGTGTCATTCAAGCTTACTGGCAAGCGGGTATTCCGGATGGCTCCGATACACCACCACTTCGAGAAACTCGGCTGGTCGGAGTCCACCGTGGTGATCCGGTTCTGGATCGTATCGGTGGTGCTGGCGATGATCGGTCTTTCAACCCTCAAGTTGCGGTAGGAGGCGGCGTCCAGTCCATGATCCCCGTCCGCGGCTTTGAAGGCAGGAAGGTGGCTGTGTTCGGTCTGGCCCGCACGGGTCTAGCCGCAGCGCGGGCGCTTCAGGCTGGCGGCGCGGAAGTGGCGCTTTGGGACGAAAAGGCCGCGGCCCGCGAGGCCGCCGCGGCCGAGGGCCTGCCGATCGAAGATCTAACCACCGCCGACTGGTCCGCCTATGCGGCCCTGATGCTGTCGCCGGGTGTTCCCCTGACCCACCCGCAACCACACTGGACGGTGGCGCGCGCGAAGGCGTCCGGCGTGGAGATCGTCGGTGATGTGGAGCTGTTCGCACGCAGTGTGAACGGCGCCGTGGAGCATCGGCGTCCGCGGGTGATCGCGATCACCGGCACCAACGGCAAGTCAACGACCACCGCCCTGATCGGCCACATCTGTCGCGCCGCCGGACGCGATACCCGTGTCGGCGGCAATATTGGCCAAGGTGTGCTGGGCCTGGAGGATATGCATGGTGGCGCGGTCTATGTGCTGGAACTCAGCTCCTACCAGCTTGACCTGACCACCAGCCTCAAACCTGACGCCGCGGTGCTGCTGAACGTCAGTCCCGACCACCTTGAGCGCCACGGCGGCATGGAAGGCTATGTGGACGCCAAGCGTCGCATTCTGCTCAACCAGGGCAAGGGCGATACCGCCGTGATCGGCGTGGACGATCCATGGGGTCAGCGGATCTGCACGGAGATCACCGCCGCCAACCGGCGCACCATCGTGCCGATTTCCGCCAGCAAGGCGATGGGCCGCGGCGTCTATGCCTTGCAGGGCCTGCTTTATGACGCCACCGGCGAGCGCGCGGTTGAGGTGGCGGACCTTTTACAGGCCCGATCGCTGCCTGGTCGACACAATTGGCAGAACGCAGCCGCCGCATTCGCCGCCGTGCGCGGGATCGGCGTCTCCGCCGAAGACGCCGCGGAAGGGTTGATGAGTTTCCCGGGTCTGGCCCATAGGATGGAGACTGTGGCCAGGCTGGGCGCGGTTCGGTTCGTGAACGACTCCAAAGCCACCAATTGCGATGCGGCTCGCCAGGCGCTGTCGAGCTATCCCCGGGTCTATTGGATCGCAGGCGGTCAACCCAAGGCCGGCGGTATTGAGGACCTCTCCGATCTGTTCGGACGGGTGACCAAGGCCTACCTGATCGGAGAGGGGGCGCCCGCTTTCGCGGCCACCCTTAAGGGTAAGGTTGACCACACCGTTTGCGGGACCATGGACTCCGCCGTCGCTCAGGCTTACGCCGACGCCGCCATCAGCGGCGAAGACGCCGTGGTGCTGCTTTCACCGGCTGCGGCCTCATTTGATCAGTTCACCGACTTCGAGGCCCGGGGCGAGGCCTTCCGCGCGGCGGTGTCGGCGCTTTCGGAAGAGGCGCCGCAGAGGGCGAAGGCATGAGCGCGCCCTCGGCCCACGCCTTCGCCAGATCAGACCGCACCGCGCTCGGCGTCTGGTGGTGGACGGTGGACCGTTGGCTGGTGGGGGTGGTCGGTATCCTGATCGCGTTGGGCGTGATGATGTCCTTCGCCGCCAGCCCGGCGGCGGCGGCGCGGATGAACGTGGGCGATCCCTTCCATTTCGCGATACGTCAGTGCGTATTCGCGGCCATGGGCGCCACCATCCTGATTGGCGTCTCGATGCTGGAAGTTAAATCTATCCGCCGGCTGGCGTTCTTCACTTACTCCGGCGCGATCGCCCTGATGATGGCCCTGCCATTCATTGGCCACAACGCCAAGGGAGCCACGCGCTGGCTCACTATCGCTGGATTCACTCTGCAACCCTCCGAGTTCCTCAAGCCAGCGTTCCTGATCCTGGTGGCGTGGATGTTCGCCGAGGGCCAGAAAGGCAAGGGCGTGCCAGGCGTCTCGATAGCTTTCTGCCTGTTCTTCCTCGCGATTACGCTCCTGCTGATCCAGCCGGACCTGGGTCAGACGGTTTTGATCACCGCGGCTTTCGGGGCGGCCTTCTGGATGGCCGGCGTTCCGCTCTCTTGGGTGATGGTGCTCGGCGGTACGGCGGTGGCGGGCCTGTCATCGACCTACTTCCTGATGCCACACGTGGCCAGCCGCGTTGACCGTTTCTTCAGCCCCGACCAGGCCGACACCCATCAGGTGGATCGCGCAGCTGAGGCCATCGCCGCTGGCGGCCTGTTCGGACGAGGCCCCGGCGAGGGCGTGATGAAGCGCCACGTTCCGGACCTGCATACCGACTTCATCTATTCGGTGGGAGCCGAGGAATACGGGCTGATCTTCTCGTTGTTGTTGATCGCCTTGTTCGCGTTCGTGGTGATCCGAGGGCTCTATCGCGCCATGCGGCTGTCCGATCCCTTCGAGCAGGTAGCGGCGGCGGGTCTGTTTGTGCTGGTGGGGCTGCAGGCCTTCATCAACATCGCGGTGAACCTCAACCTGATCCCCACCAAGGGCATGACGCTTCCGTTTATTTCTTATGGCGGCTCGTCGATGCTGGCGATGGGGCTGACCATGGGCATGGCGCTGGCGCTTACCCGAAGGCGGCCCGGGGCATACGCCCCCGGAGAAGGGCTCGCCAACAAGGATGGGCTGACTTAGACCTTAGGGCGATGAACAAGATCGCCGTTGTCGCCGCCGGGGGAACCGGCGGCCATCTGTTTCCCGCTCAGGCGCTGGCGGAGGCGCTGATCGCCCGCGGCTGGCGGATTGTACTGGCCTCGGATCAGCGCGTGGCGGATTTCGCCGGCGAATTTCCGGCCGAGGAGCGAATCGGCCTCTCGGCGCGGACTTTTCGCCGAGGCGACCCGATCGGCATGGTGCGGGCGGGCCTCGCTATCGTCGGTGGCGTCCTGGAGGCCAGGCGGGCGTTTTCCAGGATCGATCCAGCCGTAGTGGTGGGTTTCGGCGGCTATCCGTCTGTGCCGGGTCTGCTGGCGGCCATCACCCAGGGACGGCCTACCGTTGTGCATGAACAGAACGCGGTGATGGGCCGCGCCAATCGCCGCCTGGTCAGCCATGTCCGCGCGGTGGCCTGCGCCTTTCCAGTGCTGCAGAAGGCGCCAGCCAAGGTCGCTGCCCGCGCCATCGTGGTGGGCAATCCGGTGCGTCCGGAGATCCGCGCGCTCGCCTCAGTCGCCTATGACCCCCCGGCCGCGCACGGCCCATTGCGGCTGCTTGTCACCGGCGGCAGCCAGGGCGCGCGGCTGTTGTCAGAGACCGCGCCGCGGGCGGTGGCGCAACTGCCCCAGGCGCTTCGGGATCGGCTCTATGTTCAGCAGCAGACCCGCGCCGAATCCATGGACATGGCGCGCGAGATCTACGCCGACGCCAATGTGAAGGCCGAAATCGCCCCTTTCTTCCGCGACATGGCCGGGCGCTTGCGTGATGCGCATCTGGTTGTGGGACGGTCGGGAGCGGGTACGGTGTGTGAGCTGGCGGTGGCGGGCAAACCGGCGATCCTGGTGCCCCTGGCCATCGCATTGGACGATGATCAGGGCCAGAACGCGCGCCTGTTGGCCGAGGCGGGCGCGGCGGAAGTCCTGCGCGAGAACGTCCTGACTGTGGATAGCCTGAGGGCGGCGCTCGAACGACTGTTGAGCGATCCTGCGAGCCTGGCCCGGATGGCCGCCGCAGCCCGCGGCGCCGCCAGACCCGATGCGGCCGAAAGATTGGCCGACGTCGTGGAGCAGACCGCGCAACTCGGCTAGAGCAGGCCCATGAACAGGCGACCCGTACCCTTCGACATCGGCCCGGTGCACTTCATCGGCATCGGCGGCATCGGCATGAGCGGCATTGCCGAGATCATGTTGCGTATCGGCTATTCAGTGCAGGGGTCAGACGCAAAGGCCAGCGCCAATGTGGAGCGGCTGCGCGCGCTGGGCGCGCGGATCAGCATCGGCCACGACGGCGCCAATGTCGAAGGCGCCTCGGCCATCGTCTATTCCACGGCGGTCAAGCCGGACAATCCGGAGATGGTCGCCGGCCGGGAACGCCGCATGCCGCTAGTGCGCAGGGCGGAGATGCTGGCCGAGCTCATGCGGCTGCAATTTTCGGTGGCCGTCGGCGGCACTCACGGCAAGACCACCACCACCTCGATGATCGCAGCCCTAATGGACGCCGGCGGCATGGACCCAACGGTGGTCAACGGCGGGATCATCAACGCTTACGGCACCAACGCAAAGGTGGGCGAGGGAGACTGGATCGTCGTGGAAGCCGACGAGAGCGACGGGACCTTCTTGCGTCTGCGTTCGACCGTGGCGATTGTCACAAACGTCGATCCGGAGCACCTTGATCATTACGGTGACTTCGACGCCGTCAAACAGGCCTTTGAGGACTTCATAGAGAATATCCCCTTCTATGGTTTCGCGATGATCTGCATCGACGACCCCGATGTGCAGTCGGTGGCCGCTCGGGTGGAGAATCGCCGGATGGTCACCTATGGCGTGAGCCCACAGGCAGAGGTGCGGGCTGAACGAATTGAGATGGGCCCCGACGGCGCCCGTTTCGACGTCGTGCTCGCCCCACGGGAGGGCGAAACAACGCGCATGGACGGACTTCACCTGCCGATGGCCGGCTTGCACAACGTTCAGAACGCCCTGGCCGCCGTGGGCGTCGCCAGAGAGCTCGGGGTGTCTGAGGCCCATATCCGCGCGGGCTTGGCCAGCTTCGGCGGGGTGAAGCGCCGGTTCACCACTACCGGCGTCGCGGGCGGCGTGCGGATCATCGACGATTATGGCCACCATCCGGTTGAAATCGCAGCCGTGCTGAAAGCCGCCCGCGCGGTGACCGAGGGCCGGGTGATCGCGGTGGTGCAGCCCCATAGGTTCACCCGCTTGCGCGACCTGTTCGGTGAATTCTGCGCCTGCTTCAACGATGCTGATGTGGCTATCGTCGCCGACGTCTACGCGGCTGGGGAAGCTCCCATCGAGGGCATTGGCCGTGACGCGCTGGTGGAGGGCCTGCGTCGCTACGGCCATCGCCACGCCGTCGCCCTGGAAGGACCGACGCAGCTTTCCCACCTGATCCTGGCCGAGGCCAAGCCCGGTGACGTAGTTGTCTGCCTGGGCGCTGGTGACATCACAGGTTGGGCTTACGCCCTGCCGGCGGAGCTGGAGGCGCTGCGCGTCGCGGCCCAATGACGTGGATCGACCGCCTTCCGGCCGTGCGGGGGCGGCTCATCCGAGGCGAGGCGTTGGCGCCTTTCACCTGGCTTCGAGTGGGCGGGCCGGCCGATGTGATCTTCATGCCGGCGGATGAAGCCGACCTAGCGGGGTTTCTCGGCGGGTTGGACGCCGCGGTCCCGGTTATGACCATCGGTGTCGGTTCGAACCTGCTGGTCAGGGACGGCGGCGTCGAGGGGGTTGTGATCCGCTTGGGCAGGGGGTTCGCTGCGATCACCGCGCATGGAGACGCGCGCGTCGAAGCGGGCGCGGGGGCCCTCGATGCCGCGGTGGCCCGGGCGGCGGCCAAGGCCGGTCTTGCGGGCCTGGAATTCTACGCCGGGATACCCGGCGCCATCGGCGGGGCGGTGGCGATGAACGCAGGTTGCTATGGTGCGGAAACCAAGGATGTGCTGGTCCGCGCCTACGGGGTCAACCGCGCAGGCCGGACTGTGAGCTTCGACGATCCCGCCAGCTTCACCTACCGCCATGGCTGGGGCGCGGATGAAGGCGTGGTGGTGACCCGCGCCATGTTCCAGGGCCGCCCCGACACGCCTGACGCCGTGGAAACGCGGATGGCGGAGATCACCGCCCGGCGTGAGCAGAGCCAGCCGATTCGTGAAAAGACCGGCGGTTCGACCTTCAAGAACCCCCCCGGAGAATCCGCCTGGAAGCTGGTCGACGCCGCCGGCTGGCGCGGCAAGCCTTATGGCGGGGCAATGTTCTCGCCGCTGCACGCCAATTTCCTGATCAACACTGGTGAGGCCACGGCCGCCGATCTGGAAGGCTTGGGTGAGACGGTGCGTGCAGATGTGAATAGAACACTCGGCGTGAACCTTGAATGGGAGATCAAGCGGATCGGGCGCAGGGTCCGTTGATGCCAGTCCTCCTGCACATCGGCTGCGGGCCCAAACGCAAGCCCCAGACCACCGCCGGGTTCCAAGGGTCGGAGTGGGAGGAACTGCGCTACGATATCGATCCTGCCGTCCACCCCGACATCCTGGGCACCATGACCGACATGTCGGCGCTCGCCGACGCATCCGTCGACGCCATTTTTTCCAGCCACAATCTCGAGCACCTCTACCCTTACGAGGTTGAAATCGCCCTGAGGGAGTTTTCCAGGGTGCTGCGCCCAGAGGGGTTTGCGGTCATAACCTGTCCTGATCTTCAATCGATCGCGGCCCTGGTGGCGCAGGACAGACTCATCGAGCCGGCCTACCTGTCTGGCGCTGGCCCGATCTCGGCCATCGACATGATCTATGGCCATCGGCCGGCCTTGGCAGCCGGCAACCATTTCATGGCGCACCGCTGCGGTTTCACTTTGAGGGTTCTGATGGCGGTGTTGCAGGAAAACGGCTTCGCTCACACCATGGGCATTGCCCGGCCAAGGGCGTTCGACCTGTGGACCGTGGCGTCGAAATCATTGGAGCAGACGCAGATGCGCGATCTAGCTGCGGCGCATTTCCCGGCGACCACCGCGTGAACCGGGGGCTGGCGGCGACGGTCATCGCCCTGATGCTCTGCGCCCGTCCGGCGACAGCGCAGGATCTGGTAGCCGACACTGCGGCGGTGCGCGATCGGGCGATTGCCGACACCACCGCCTGGGACGTGCTTGAATCCCTGACCACGGAAATTGGAGCGCGACCGGTTGGGTCGCCGGCGCTAGCGCGGGCGCGCGACTGGGCGCAGGCGAAACTGAAAGCGCTGGGATTCACCAACGTCCATGCCGAAGCCTTCGAGGCTGAAGCCTGGATTCGTGGGGAGGAACGCGCCGAGGTCATCTCGCCTTATCCCCAGACGCTGCAGGTCCTGGGCCTGGGCCGTTCGATCTCCACGCCCAAGGGCGGACTGGAGGCGGAAATCAAACTCTTCAAGACCTACGACGCCCTGCTCGCCGCGCCGCCGGGTTCGCTGAAGGGAAGGATCGCCGTCGTGACTCAGCCGATGGTCCGAACCATGGATGGCGCCGGCTATGGCGACGCCAACCGCAACCGCACGCGCGGGGCGGCAGAAGCCTCGCGGCGGGGCGCGGCGGCCTATCTGGTCCGCTCGCTGTCCACGGACGACACTCGCCTTCCGCACACGGGCGCTACGCATCAGGCTGAAGATGCGCCGGCCATACCTGCCGCGGCGCTTTCGGTTCCCGACGCCGAGCTGTTGGAGCGAATGGTGGCGCGCGGCCAGCCCGTGCGCGTGCGGCTCAACCTTCAATCCCGGACCATTCCTAAAGCGCCGGCCTGGAACGTTTCCGGTGAAATCCCGGGGCTGACCCATCCCGAGGAGGTGATCGTCGTGGGGGGGCACTTGGATTCCTGGGATCCCGGAACCGGAGCGCACGACGATGGCGCGGGTGTGGCGATCACCGTCGCCGCGGCGCGGCTAGCGGGCGTAGGGTCGCCCAGACGCACCATCCGTGTGGTGTTGTGGGGCGCCGAGGAGCTGGACGACAGCGGAGAGGCCTATGCCGTCGCCCATAGGGACGAAGCGGCGCACCTGATTCTGGCCGCCGAGAGCGACACTGGCGACGGGCCTGTGTGGCAGGCGAAACTTCCCAAGGGCTCACGGGATCATCTGGCGATGCGGGCCTTCGCGCTCGCAGTCGGGCCGCTCAAGGTGATCCAGTCGCGCGAGCCCGCCGGCATAGGCGGGTCGGATGTGGCAGGTCTGAACGCGTTGGGCGTTCCCAGCGTCGGCCTGACCCCTGATGCCAGCCGCTACTTCGATCTGCACCATTCCGCGGACGACACCCTGGACAAGATCGACCCTGCGGACCTCGCCCAGAGCGTCGCGGTCTGGGCCAGCTTTCTGAACGCCGTCGCGCATTCCGATATCGATTTCCGCGCCCTGGCGGCGCCCTGACCCCGCTTGGAGACACCCATGTCCCGCCCGCTTGCAGGCCACCACGTCGCCGTCCTCCTGGGCGGGCTTTCCTCAGAACGCGAGGTCAGCCTGGTCTCGGGCCGCGAATGCGCAGCCGCCTTGGAGCGCCTGGGCGCCAAGGTCAGTCGCGTCGACGCCGGTCGGGATCTGGCCCAGGTGCTGGCAAAATTGAAGCCCGATGTCTGTTACAACGCCCTGCACGGCGGCTGGGGCGAGGATGGCGGGGTTCAAGGCCTGCTGGAAATTCTTGGGGTCCCTTACACCCACTGCGGCGTTCTGGCCTCTGCGCTGGCCATGGACAAGACCAAGGCCAAGGCGGTGATGGCGGCGGCTGGCGTCACAGTGCCTGGCGGAGGACTTTTCGATCGCTTCGAGGTGGCCGCGGGCCATGTCATGGAGCCGCCCTATGTCGCGAAGGCCAACGCCGAGGGGTCTTCGGTGGGCGTCTACATCGTTCGCGATCGCGCGAACCGCCCGCCGCAGGAGGTTATCGAACCTGTCTGGACCTTCGGGGAGGCAGTCCTGGTGGAGCCTTTCATTCGCGGCAAGGAACTGGCGGTGGGGGTCATGGACGGCAAGGCCATGGCGGTTACCGAGATCCTCACCGAACGAGAATTCTACGATTATGACGCGAAGTACGCAGAAGGGGGTTCGAAGCATATCGTTCCCGCCAAGCTTCCGCCGCATATTACGGAAAAAGCTAAGAAACTTTCCGAGTTGGCGCATGCCGCTCTTGGTTGCCGCGGCGTTACCCGGTCCGACCTGCGTTATGATGACGTTAACGACAATCTGGTCCTCCTAGAGGTCAATACTCAACCCGGCTTCACGCCGACCTCGCTCGTACCCGAGCAGGGCGCGGCGCTGGGCATGAGCTTTGATCAGTTGGTTCTATGGATCACGGAGGACGCCTATGCCCGCGGCTCTGCGGGGCGGATCGCGAAGCCAGGCGCGACCACGGGCTAAGGCGCCGACAAGCGCCGCCCCGCGGCCGCGGCAGCCGAAGCCCAAGGTCGCCTATGCGACCGGAAAGCTGAGGGCGGCGCGCGGCATGGGCCTCTCGCCGCGCCAGGCCCTGGCAGCGGCGGCGATCGTCCTCATTCTCACGGCTAGCGTCGCGCTCGCGACTGGCGGCCGCGCCGGGCGTCTTGCTGCGGCGACGGTGGCGCATGTTCACCAGACAACGGGCTCCATGGGCTTCCGGCTGGCGGCTGTGCATGTCAAGGGCGCGACACCGATGTCCACCCCAGACATTCTCAAGGCGGCGGGCCTGCAGAAGGGAACACCGGTGCTGGGCGTCGACCTGGACGCCATCCGCCAGCGCGTGGAGGCCGTGGGCTGGATCAAGCAGGCGCGGGTCATACGGCTCTTGCCGGACACACTGGTGATCGCTGTCGTCGAGCGTGGCCAGCTTGCGGTCTGGCAGAGCGGCGGCCGCAGCGTCGTCATCGACGGCTCTGGCCGGGTGATCCCTGAGGCCGATGCCCGCCGTTTCCCATCCCTGCCGCTCATTGTCGGGGCCGGCGCCAACGAACAGGCGCCTCAGATCCTGCCGGCCGTGGCCCAAAGGCCCCGCCTGATGGCGCGGCTGGAAGCCCTGGTGCGCGTTGACGGTCGCCGCTGGGACCTTCGTATGAAGGACGGATCCTTGGTGCAGCTTCCCGCGATGGGGGAGGAAGAGGCGTTGATCCAGCTTGAACAGCTCGATCAACGCACACGAATTCTCGAACTTGGGTTTGAACGCATCGACCTGCGCAACCCGGACATGGTGGCGGTGCGTCTGCGCGATGCGGCCCTTCCGGGGCAGCTGGTCGCCGGCGGCGCGTGAGGAATTCAATGGTGTCGGACGTCAAGACAGCTACCCGGGCCGCCCCCGCATCTGGCGCTGGCCGTGAGGGCCTGAAGGCGGCGCTCGGCCGCACGCCGGTCACAGCGGCCTTGGACCTGGGCGCCTCAAAGGTCGCCTGTTTCATCATGAAGCCGGAAGGCGTGCGACGGGCTGACCGCACCCTGACCTGCGCGGGCGTGGGCTATGTGCAGTCCCGCGGCGTCAAGGGCGGCGCCATCATCAACCTGGATGAGGCGTCGGAAGCCATTGCGCTGGCCGTCGAGCGGGCGGAAAACGTGGCCGGCGTTCATGTTCAAGGCGTTACGGTCGCCACGGCGGGCGGCCAATTGCAGTCGACTCGCGTGGCCGGAAAAGTTTCCCTGGGCGCGAGACCCATCTCGGATAACGACCTGGTCCGCGCCATCCAGCATGCCTTGTCCCAGATCAAGCTGCCGGGCCGCCGCGCGGCGCACATCCTGCCAATCGCCTGGTCCGTGGACGGGCAGGGCGGCGTGCGAGACCCGCGCGCCATGTTCGGTCGCGCGCTGGGCGTCGAGTTGCTGGTGGTCTCGGTCAGCGAAACCGTGTTCCAGACCCTGGGTGCATGCGTTGAGCGCGCGCACTTGCAGTTCGACGGCGTGGTTGCGGCCCCCTTCGTCTCCGCGCTTGCGGCGTTGGAAGAAGACGAAATGGACCTGGGCGCTGTTTGCATAGACATGGGCGGGGGCTCCACTTCGGCTGCCGTGTTCAACGGCGGCAGCCTTGTGCACGTGGAGACGATTCCCGTCGGCGGCCAGCATGTGACCCAGGATATCGCGCGGGGTCTCTCCACCTCCGTGGCCGGCGCTGAGCGGATCAAGACCTTGCACGGCTCCGCCATTGCGTCGGCCAACGAAGATCGCGAAATGATTGAGGCCCCGCCGAGGGGTGATGATCCGGGCGCGGGACCCGTGGTGGCGCCGCGTTCGCTGCTGAAGGGGATCATTGCACCGCGCGTTGAGGAAACTCTCGAATTGCTGCGTGACCGACTTCGCGCGTCAGGCGCTCCCGTCGATCCCGGCGCCGGAATTGTGATCACCGGCGGCGCCTCGCAGCTCTCTGGCGTACGAGAGGTCGCCGTGCGGGTGTTCGATCATCCCGTCCGACTGGGCCGACCGCGTCGGGTTCCGCATCTGGCCGATGCCGCCTCAGGTCCGGCGTTCTGCGCCGCCGCAGGAGTCCTGCATCGCGCCGCGTTTGGCCCACGCGAGGCGGTTTCCGCCAAGGCGCTGGCCGCCGCCCGCTTGCGGCGCGAACCATTGGAGCCTGGTGCAAACCCCGTCGCCAAGATGGCCGCGTGGTTACGCGAGAACCTCTGACGTCAATTTTCTTTCTGAGTCGGATTGACGCGGTCCGCGCCCGCTCGCGGCGGCGAAACTTTCGCCATATCGTGGTCACAAATGCGCGTGGGCGTCGACGGGCGTGCGACTCAGGCTATCGGGTTAACCCTCGATTAAGGAAGGGGGAGCCTTAGTTAACCCATCCTGAATGGACGCGTCGGCGGCGAGTCGCCGACAAGCAAACTAGCGAAGGACGCTGGCGACATGGCTATCGCTCTCTCTGCCCCCCGCGCGACCGAACTGAAGCCGCGCATCGTCGTCTTCGGCGTTGGGGGCGCCGGTGGCAACGCGGTCAACAACATGATCGAGGCCGGACTCGAAGGTGTTGAGTTCGTCGTTGCGAACACGGATGCGCAACAATTGGCCTTTTCTAAGACCGACCGGCGAATTCAACTGGGCGTGCAGGTGACGCAAGGATTGGGCGCCGGCGCACACCCGGAAGTGGGTATGAGCGCCGCCGAGGAGTCGATCCCCGAGATCGGTGAGCATCTGGACGGCGCCCACATGGTGTTCATCACCGCGGGCATGGGCGGCGGCACGGGCACCGGCGCCGCGCCGGTGATCGCAAAGGCTGCGCGCGAGCGCGGCATTCTAACCGTCGGGGTGGTCACCAAACCCTTCCAATTTGAAGGCCGCCATCGCATGCGCTTGGCCGACGCCGGCATCAGCGAACTGCAACGCTATGTCGATACGCTGATCGTGATCCCAAACCAGAACCTGTTCCGCATCGCCAATGAGCGCACCACTTTCGCCGAAGCCTTTGGCATGGCCGACCAGGTGCTGCATTCCGGCGTGCGTTCAATCACCGACCTTATGGTGCTGCCCGGACTGATCAACCTCGACTTCGCCGACGTGCGAACGGTGATGACTGAGATGGGCAAGGCGATGATGGGCACCGGAGAGGCCTCCGGCGATGACCGCGCCCTGATGGCGGCCCAGAACGCCATCGCCAACCCGCTCCTGGACGAAGTCTCCCTGAAGGGCGCCAAGGCGGTTTTGATCAATGTCACCGGCGGACTGGACATGACCTTGCTGGAGGTCGACGAGGCCGCCAATGCCATCTCTGAGCAGGTGGACAATGACGCAAACATCATCTTCGGCGCGGCCTTCGACCCGAGCCTGAACGGAATGATCCGCGTTTCGGTGGTTGCCACCGGCATGGACGGAGCGGTGATGGCGGCCATGGAGGCTCGGACGGCACGGCCTCCGCTCACGGCGCCGCCGCTGCGTGCGACGCCGGTCGCCGAAGCAGAGACGCCGCCGGTTGCGGAACCTGTGCGATCCTTCGAACGGCCGGTGTTCGCGGAACGCGAACCGGTTTATGCTGAAGTGGCCCAAACGGCGATCTTTGAACCCCTGGCGGCCGCGCCGGAGCCGATGGCCTACGCGGCGGCGGATCCTGTGAGGGTCACAGAGGAAATCGCACAAGGCGATCTGCTCCGCTCAGCGCCCGAACCGGCCCCAGAGCCTCAGATCACCCGGCCAATCACGCGGATCGTGGATCCAATGGTGGCCGACGAGGAGGACGAGCCGGCTTATATGGGCCATGACTATGAAGACCGACGCCAACCTCGGAGTGGATTCCTCAGTCTGTTCGGTGGCCGCCAGCGCTATGAACAGCCCCCCCCGATGACACGCAACGGCCCCCAACGGGGTGCGCAGATGGCGGCTGAAGCGCAGGCGGAAGAACCTGTCCTCGACGCGACTGAGGACCTGGAAATACCCTCGTTCCTGCGCCGCCTGGCCAACTGACGCCCACATTTTGACCATTGCATCGACGCCCCGGCGATCATCGCCGGGGCGTTTTTGTTATTGTGCGACGCAGCATTGCGATCCAGGCCGGCCAACAAGCTTAACCAGTCCTAAGGATTTTGCGGCAACGTTCGATAAACACGCGGGGATTCGGGTTTGTCGAATATCGAGTCGCCGGATTCGAGGGTTTGAACGTGGGGCGCTCGGGTATTGTGCGAGGGGAAACATTTCGAAACAGGAAGTGTTTTGTCGCGTTGCAGCATCATGCCTACGTTCTAAATTGGGACGCCAGGGCTCGATATTGATCGGGCCGCTGTAGGAAGGTTGGGCACTGTGGGCGGATCGGCGCTTCAGCATACCGTGCAAGGACCCGTGTTCTTTTCGGGCGTTGGCGTACACACCGGTGCGCGCACGCGGGTATGCGCCCACCCGGCGCCCGCCGGCTTTGGAATCGTTTTTGTTCGCACGGATGTCACCGACCGTGACAATGTGGTTCCTGCGATCGGATCGGCGGTTTGTCGCACCGAACTTGGGACCGTGATCGGCAACGCCGCTGGCGTTACCGTGGCCACCATTGAACATCTGATGGCGGCTTTCGCCATGTTGGGTGTCGATAACGCGCGGGTCGAGATTGATGGCCCGGAGGTACCGATCATGGACGGTTCGGCCCTGCCATTCGTCCAGGTTCTGGACCGGGTAGGCCTGCGCGCATTGGATCGACCACGCCGCTATGTGGAGATTTTGCAAAAGGTGGAAGCCATCGACGGCGACAAGCATGCGAGTCTTTCGCCCGCCGATGGATTTGAGGTGGCCTTTGAGATCGCCTTTGATTCGCCGGTGGTGGGCCGTCAGCGCATCGATTTGCCGATGGATGAGCAAGCGTTCCGCGATGAACTCGCCGACTGCCGCACATTTGGTTTTCTGAGTGATGTGGAAATGCTGCGCGCCAAGGGCCTCGCCCGCGGCGGTTCGCTGGAAAACGTTGTGGTGATTGACGGTGATCGAATCCTCAATCCCGAGGGACTGCGCCGCACCGATGAATTTGTGCGCCACAAGGCGCTGGACGCCATTGGCGACCTCTATGTTCTGGGCGGACCGGTGCTCGGCCGATTCGAGGGTCGTCTCGCTGGGCACGGGGTCAACAACGCCCTTGTGCGCGCCTTGCTGGCAAGTCCGCAGGCTTGGCGCTGGCGGACGCCAGCTTTGGAACTGGATCAGGCGGGCTGATCCCACGGCTTCGATTTGCGACTGCGTCCGGCTCGTGTAGAACCGCCACGTCCGCGCGGGGTCCCGCGAAGGTCTTGAGGTGAACGTGTCCTGGCATCGTTATTCGACCGCCCGTCCGGTCATAGCTGCGGTTATTTTGGCCGTGGCGTTGAGCGGCTGCGCGAGCAAAGCAAAAAAACTGAAGCTGTCCTACGAGGAGCGGCCAGTAGAGTTGCTGTACGCAGCCGGCGCCAACCGCATGGATCGTCGCCAGTGGGCGCAGGCGGTGGAGTATTTCCAGGAGGTCGAGCGCCAGCATCCCTATTCCGAATGGTCGCGCCGCTCGATCTTGATGCAGGCCTTCGCCCACTATCAGTCCAATGACTACGCTGAAGCCATTGGAGACGCGGAACGGTTCATTTCGCTCTATCCCGGCAACCCCACGGCGGCGTACGCCCACTATCTGAAGGCCATCTGTTACTTCGAACAGATCGTCGATGTGGGCCGCGATCAGGCCGCCGCCGGCCAGGCGTTGGATGCTCTGCGAGAAGTGGTTTTGCGATATCCGCGCACCGAATATGCTCAGGACGCCCGCCTGAAAATCGACATGGTCAACGACCAGCTGGCGGGTAAGGAAATGACCGTCGGCCGCTATTACCTGCGTCAGGGCGACACCCTGGCGGCCATCGGCCGCTTCCGTAGCGTTGTCGATCGCTATCAGACCACGAGCCACACGCCGGAGGCCCTGTACCGCCTGGTGGAATCTTATCTCACGATCGGACTGATGGATGAGGCCCGCAAGAACGGCGCTGTGCTGGGTTACAATTACCCTGGCGATATCTGGTATTCGGACGCTTACAGATTGCTGACCGACAAGGGTCTGCGTCCGGCGACGGCGCCAAAGGAAAAGGGCGGGGTGCGTAAACTCTTCAAGATCCCATTCCGGAAATCCAAGGAATCCACGATCGCGCCGCCGCTGGCCGATCCGGAATCCCCCTTGCCCGCCGCGCCGGCGTTGGCTGAACCGGAAATTTCGCCCGCGCCTCCGCCGTCGGACGCGCCCGCCAACGGAAACTGAAGTCGCCATGACCGCGCCTTCGCCCTTTCGGCGCAGGCGATTCCAGGCGATCCTGTCCCCATGCTGATCGGCCTCTGGATCCGCGATGTGGTGCTCATCGACGCCCTGGACCTGTCCATAGGTCCAGGCCTCACGGCGTTGACGGGCGAGACCGGCGCGGGCAAGTCGATCATCCTGGACGCCTTGGGACTGGCGACCGGCGCACGCGCCGACGCTGGTTTGGTGCGCCAGGGGGCGACCCAGGCGAGCGTAACCGCCGCGTTCGCCCCGCCGCCGGCCCACCCGGTCTGGGCGGTTCTGGAGGACAAGGGGCTCAGTTTCGCCTCCGACGAGGACCTGGTGCTGCGGCGCACGGTTTCCGCGGACGGTCGAAGCCGCGCATTCGTCAACGACCAAGCCGCCGGCGTTGGCGTGCTCAAGGAAATCGGCGAACAGTTGCTGGAAGTGCACGGCCAGCATGAGACCGTCGGCCTGCTAGACACCCGCCGACACAGACCGCTGTTAGACGCCTTCGGTGGCCTGGAGCCTTCGGCCATGGCGACGTCCTCACGCTGGATCGCCTGGCGAGCGGCGCGGGCGGCGGCGGACGCCCTGACGGCCGAGGTCGGCCGCGCCGCCGCTGAAACCGAAGAACTGACGCTCAGGCTGGCCGAACTGGACCGGCTCGCCCCGCAGAGCGGGGAGGAAACCACCCTGGCCGAACAGCGCGCCGTCCTGGGGGCGTCGGAAAAGGCCCTGTCCGATATTCGGCAGGCTCATGACGCCCTGAATGGCCTTTCCACAAAACTGTCGAGCGCGGCGCGAGCACTGGAACGGGCGCGGGAGCGAACCTTGGCGGCCGGGGCGATGGAGGAGGGCGAGGCGGTGCGCCGCCTGATCGCAGGCGCTGAAGCTATCGACCGCGCGCTTACTGAAGCTGGTGAGGCGGAAGCGGCAGTTGATTTGGCCGCACTCGCCTTCGATTTTCGTCCTGACCAGTTGGAGTCAGTGGAAGAACGGCTGTTCGAATTGCGCGCCATGGGCCGCAAATTGGGAGCCCCTGTGGAACAATTGCCCGAGATTCGCCTGAGGTTCGCCGCCCGCCTGCGCGCGGTGGAATCTTCGACGGAGGCCCTGAAGGCAGCCCAGGCTGATCTCGCCGCGGCCCGCAGCGCCTATCTGGCCGAGGCCGCCGCCCTTACGATGGCCAGGACCGCAGCAGGCGAGCGCCTCGCTAAGGCGGTGAGCGCCGAATTGGGGCCCCTCAAGCTCGACAAGGCGCGGTTCCGGGTGGCGGTGGCGCCAATGGGCGAGGACCGGGCTGGACCGGCGGGTGTCGATCGAGTGGCCTTCGAGATCGCCACCAATCCCGGCGCGCCTTTCGGGGAGCTTGGCGACATCGCCTCGGGCGGCGAACTCGCTCGCTTCGCACTAGCTCTGAAGGCCGCGCTCGCCGGTCGGGGCGGGATTCAGCCGCTAATGATCTTCGACGAGGTGGACCAAGGGGTGGGCGGCGCCGTCGCTGACGCGGTGGGCTTGCGCCTAAAGCGCCTGGCCGCCGACGCCCAGGTGCTGGTGGTCACGCATTCGCCCCAAGTGGCCGCCCGCGCCGACGCCCATTGGCGAATCTCCAAGACCGGCGATGGTGATCGCGTCCGCACGACTGTCGAGGTGCTGGACGCCGCCGCTCGCGAAGAGGAAATCGCGCGTATGCTCGCTGGCGCCCAGATCACGGACGCCGCCCGCGCCGCCGCCAGGGCGCTAATGCATGCGTGATGAGGTGAACACCGTCGGATTCTCCGAAGCAATGGCCCTGGCCGAACTCACCCGGCTCGCCGATGAGATCGCCGCCCACGACCTTCGCTACCACCGCGACGATGCGCCCACGATCAGTGACGCCGACTACGACGCTCTGAAGCGCCGCAATGCCGAACTGGAGGCGGCGTTTCCGCATCTGGTCCGGGAGAATTCCCCTTCCTTCGCCGTCGGCGCCGCCCGGGCCGACCAGTTTTCCCCTGTTGAGCATGGCGCGCCCATGCTGTCCCTGGACAACGCCTTCTCTGACGAGGAGGCGATGGAGTTCGACACCCGCATCCGCCGATTCCTGCGGGTTGAGGATGAGGCCGCCTATACCGCTGAACCGAAGATCGACGGCCTATCGGCGTCGCTACGGTACGAGAACGGTATCCTGGTCCGAGGGGCGACACGCGGCGACGGACGGGTGGGGGAGGACGTCACCGAGAACCTGCGCACCTTGTCCGAGATCCCCAAGCGGCTGGCCGGCTCCGGCTGG
Source organism: Caulobacteraceae bacterium (assembly GCA_947475415.1). GTDB lineage: Bacteria > Pseudomonadota > Alphaproteobacteria > Caulobacterales > Caulobacteraceae > Phenylobacterium. The sequence goes on along the minus strand of CANJLH010000007.1, from coordinate 57,162 downwards.
CCCGAGGTGATCGAGGTGCGCGGCGAGGTCTACCTGGGGCATGCTGAATTCGCTGCGCTCAACGCTGCCGCCGCTGAGGCCGGGCAGCGCACCTACGCCAACCCCCGTAACGCCGCCGCAGGGTCGCTGCGCCAGATCGATCCTGCGATCACCGCCGCGCGGCCTTTGCGCTTCTTCGCCTACGCCTGGGGCTTGGTCAGCGCGCCCTTCGCCGAGACTCAGTGGGAGGCGCTGCAACTGCTCAAGGCCTGGGGCTTCGCCACCACCGCCGAAAGCCGCCGGGTCATCGGCCCTAAAGGGTTGCTGGACGCCTACAAGGCCATGGAAGCCGCCCGCCCGCGCCTGGGCTTCGACATCGATGGCGTGGTCTACAAGGTCGATCGCCTGGACTGGCAGCAACGGCTTGGTTTTGTCTCTCGCTCGCCCCGCTGGGCGGTGGCGCGCAAGTTCCCCGCCGAACAGGCGCGCACCGTGCTGGAAGCCATTGACATGCAGGTGGGCCGCACCGGGGCCGTAACCCCGGTGGCGCGGTTGAATCCCGTCACCGTCGGCGGCGTGGTGGTCGAGAACGCCACCTTGCACAACGCCGATGAGATCGCCCGCAAGGACATCCGCATTGGCGACACGGTGATCGTCCAGCGCGCCGGCGACGTGATACCCCAGGTGGTGGGTCCGGTGCTGGAGGAGCGGCCCGCAGACGCACAGCCCTTCGAATATCCAACCAACTGTCCGTGCCCGCTGCATACCCCGCTGGCGCGTGAGACCACCGCCGCCGGCGCCGAGACCGTTGTGCGCCGCTGCACCGGGGAATTCGCCTGTCCGTTCCAGAAGCTCGCTCACCTGCGCCACTTCGTCTCGCGCCGCGCCTTCGATATCGAGGGCCTGGGGGAGAAACAGCTTTCCGCCTTCACCGAACGAGGCTGGCTGAACGAACCCGCCGACATTTTCCGCCTGGCCCGCGACGAGGCCAGGCTGGCCGAACTGAGGGAAGCCGGCGGCTATGGCGACACCAGTGTCGCCAACCTCAGGGCCGGAATCGAGGCCAGGCGCGCCATCGGCCTTGACCGGTTCATCTACGGCCTGGGCATCCGCCACATCGGCGAGACCACCGCCACGGTTATGGCTCGCGGCTACGGCTCGGCTAAAGCCTTCCTCGCGGCAATGGACAAGGTCGCCGACCGCGACCCCGAGGCGATGGCCGAGCTGGACGCTCTAGACCAGATCGGCGAAGCGGTGATCGACGCCGCGGCGGCGTACTTCGCCGAGGACCATAACCGCGCCCTGGTCCAGGCGCTGGTCGAACAGCTCCAAATCCAGGACGCCGAACAACCCAAGGCCGACACCGCCGTGGCCGGCAAGACCGTGGTTTTCACCGGCGCCCTTGAGCGCATGACCCGCGATGAGGCGAAAGCTCAGGCCGAAGCCCTGGGGGCCAAGGTCTCCGGTTCGGTATCGAAGAGGACCGATATCGTCGTGGCCGGCCCCGGCGCTGGCACAAAGCTGAAGACCGCCGCCGAGCTGGGCATCACGGTGATGACCGAAGACGAATGGCTGGCGCTGGTGGCGGGGTAGGGTGCAGGGGTCAGTTTTGCGCCGTCACGATCCAGCTAGCGGAACCCAGCCTGACACCATCGGGGCCGTCATGGACGCTGAGGGCTGCGCGGACTGCGTCGATCACTTTGTCGCGCTGGTCTGGGTGCTCGCGTAGAACCGCGCCTAGGGGACCTACTCTTAGGGCGACGGAGAGGCTCTGTTCGAGATCGCCGCTGCCGATCTTCTGGTCATGTTGGCTCAGCGCAACGCCCTTGAAGCCGGCGGCATCCAGGATCGCGCGTATATGCTCGGGATCGGCGAAGGCGAATGGTCCGGGAGCCCCGGGCGTTGGTGGCGCAGGTGGCGTCGCCAGAGACGCTACGGCGGCCATCGGCAGGGTCATGAAGGGATTTTCAGCCGGCGCGCGCCAGCAGACGAAGGCCAGCCGGCCACCCGGCTTCAAGGCCGAACGGATGTTGGCGAAGGCGGCGGCGGGATCAGAGAAGAACATCACGCCAAACCGCGAGAAGGCGGCATCGAAGCTGGCCGGCGCGAACGCGTAAGTCTGGGCGTCGGTCTCAACGAAAGTTGCGTCCAGCCCGGCGGGTGTGCGGTCGCGCGCCACCTGCAGCAGGGGCCGGGAGATATCGATTCCGACGGCCGATCCGCCGGGCTGGCCCGCGCGGGCCAAGGCCAGAGTGGTCTGGCCGGCGCCGCAACCGATATCCAGGAATCTCTCCCCGGGCTTTGGCTCCAGCGCCTGCATGGCCCGCAGGCCCAGTGGTTCCAGCTGGTGATCCATCCGGTCCTGCAGGGCCGCCCAGGTCTCGCCGGCGGCGGCGTTCCAGTAGGTGATCTGGTCGGCGTTGGCGGGTTCGGTCATGGGGCGCTCTTTTTCCTCCGGCGCCATTCTGCGCCGGTCAGGCACTGCCCCAACCGGGCCGCCTGCGCCAGCGCCGGATTGGCCCGCAGGGTCTCGGCGTCGGCGGCTATGGCTCGCGCGTCCTGCGCCTGGCGGCGTGCGATCTCCACCTCATTCCAGGTCGGCAGCCCCTTCAGGTCCGAGAGCAGCTCGGCCATTGTCAGTTCGACGATCTCCGGCGGATTGACGTTGGCCAGGGCCTGCCAATAGGCCCCACGCTCGGCCGAGCAGGCCGCCAGCAACGACTCCATTTGGTCGTCACCCGGCGACGGACCCGCCGCCGTTACCGCCAGAAGGGCCGTGACGACCAGGCCCTTCACCGCGCCGGCGCCTCACAGCTCCAGTTGTCGGCGTCATAAGGGAATGCGCCTTTGCGGGCCCGGAACACCGCTCGCTGCGGATAGGGGCAGAGTTTCACCGTGCGCGAACGGATGGGTGGCGTCAGCACCGGACCGGCGGCCGACATTTGCAGGCGCGGCGTAGCGGCGGTGGCGATGATCGCATCCGGCCTTTTGCCCTCTTCGACCCAGCCGATGAGCTTGTCGAGCAGCCGCTCCGGCGTGTCCTGAGGTCCCGGACCGCCGCCGCAGTGGTAGACGCCCGGTGCAAGGTACAGGCGCATGAAGTCGTCCACATTAGGATCGCGCCGCTTCTGAATGTTGTAGTAGTCGATTTCAGTGGCTGGCGGCACGGCGTTCTCGCTGAGGCCCGCCCACAGTATGATTTTGCCGCCCCGCTTGACGTAGGCCGAGATGTCGGGATCGACCGCCCCCCAAGTGGGCGCGCCCACCTGCAGCGCCTTGAGGTGGGCGGGGTTGCTGAAGTCCAGGTCCTTGACGAAATCGAAGCTGGCGTTGTCGAAGTACACGCCGCGCATGATGCTGTGCATGATGCCGAAGTTTGAGGGCGGCGCGGCCGGCGCCCAGGGGTTCTTCGGGTCCGACCCGGTGGGCCGCGTGGCGCCCAGCAGGAACGACGACCACCCGGTCGGGTTGGTGAGGGTGAAGCCCGGATGGGTCTCGCCCGGTCCGCTCGGATAGGGGCCGGTGATCACCTTCACCATCTTGACCTCCGCGGCGGTCAAACAATCGGGACTGTCACCCGCCTTGCATTGCAGTGAGGCTGGGTCAAAACCGCAGGCGTTGGGGTCCCGGACCAGCCCGTCGGGGTCGGCGCAGCGGGCGGCAACGGCGCGTTCCAGCATGTCCAGTTTCGCCGGCGAGACCCAGCCGTCGGGGTTGGCGAGCAGGTGTTGAAGGATCCAGGCGAACCAGACGCTGCCGCCGCCGCCGAAGCCGGTAGACACCACCACACCGTCATAGTCCTCTGGGTGGTGCAGCACCGCCATGGCGCCCATCCGCCCGCCGCCGGAACAACCCAGATGATAGCGGTAGAGGCGGCCCGCCGCGCCGTAATAGGACTTGGTGATCGCCTGGGTGGCCACGGCCGCCACATGGGCGCCGCGGTGGCCGTGGTCCAGGCGCGCTGCGGGATTGCCGATGCCGAAATCCCACATGGCCCCCTTGTGGCCGGTGTCAGTCCCCGCCACGGCAAAACCGTCGCCCAGCAGCTTGAGGGTGACGTTCAGATACCCCGCGTTCATGGGGTCGCCCGCCGTGGCGGTGGGCACGAAGCCGGCGGCGGCGCCCTCGCCGACGAAATAGTAGCGGTTGCCGAAATTCTCATCCGGCAGCATCACCGAGAACTCCACCCGGTTGGGTGCGGGGTCCTGGGTGATCACATGGCCCAGCACCTGGCAGTGAGGAACCAGGGCGGAGATGGGCGTCACCGAGTCGATCACCGCCGGCGCCGGCGTGATTGCGCGGATGGAGTCCAGGTCGCACTTTCCGGGCCCCGCCAGGGCCCCCTGGGCCGACGCCGCGCCCAGCACGAACGCCATTGTCGCCATTGCGGTACGGAGTCGCATGTCCATCCTCCCTGCGCCGCGGGTTTCGGTCGACGGGCCCCGAGGCCCGCCGCGACCGGCGGTCTGGAGAAGATGCTAATCTACGACTGACGTCATCGCCAAGCTTTTGGGTGAGGAAATGATTTCGGCGCCGGTAGCCGCTGCGCAATGTCCCAATTTTTCGTCAGACAAATTTCGTCCGACCGCCACTCAGACCGCCGCGCAAACCGCCGCCAGCCACTCCCATAACACCGCGCCCACCAGCGGCCCAACCACCGCCAGCATCCGGGCATGATAGGCGTTGAACTGGACACGCTTCTCCGCCGTCAACTGGGCGGAGGCGGTGGGACTACTGGCCTTCGCCAACAGAGCCCGCCGGAGCTCGTGGCTAGGGTAGCGTGCGAGGCGCAGCGCCTCATCGTGCAGACCCTGGAGTTTGGGCGGATACGCTTAGGTGGTCCCACCTTGGGTGTCCCTATTTTCGCGACCAGTAGGGCTCCTGCTTCTTGAACCACTTCTTGGCCACCTTGCCGTATATCACCAGGTTCTCGTCAACGGCCTCGGCGATAGCGAAGTCGACGGCGGTGGAGCACAGGGAATAGGCCTCCAGAGGTGTCAGCCCCTTCTTCGCCCCCAGAAACTTGACGGTCTCCTCTATGGCGTGGGTGAGCGCCACACCGAGGTCCTTGTCCATGCCCAGGATGTAGTAGTTCTCGGCGTCCTCGGCCCAGGGCTGGACCTCCTTGCCGGCGCCCTTGTGGACGATGAAGGTGAGGGTGGGGCTCATGGACGCCTCAATGGCGTTGCCGCTCACCTCGCCGTCACCCTGGGCGGCGTGGGAGTCGCCGGTGACGAATAGGGCCCCCGGTTGGTGAACCGGCAGGTAGAGAGTGGCGCCGGCCTTCAACTTGTTGAAGTCCATGTTGCCGCCGAAAATCCCCGGCGCGCGCGAACCCACCCTGCGCGGCTCGCCGGGCGCCACGGCCATGATGCCCATGAACGGGCCCAGCGGCGTCTCCACCCCCGGCGAGTTGAACACAACGCCGCGCTTGACGTCGAACTTGATGATCCGCGTGCCGCGCTCCTTGAGGATGTTGGGCGCCGCCCCGCCCGGCCCGGGGCTGTTGACGCCGTAGGGGACGCGCGGCTCGACATCGAGAATACGCACCTCGAGAAGGTCGCCCGGTTCGGCGCCCTCGATGTAGATGGGGCCCGTGAGGATGTGTCCGGCGAAGCCGTTCTGCTGGCTGACCTTGGCAATAGCCTTGACGTCGTCCAGCACCTCCTCCGGCGGGATGCCGGCCGCGGCGAAGAAGGCGACGGGATCCTCCGTGACGCCCCCGTGCGAGATGGTGTCGATGCGCACGGTCTCGCCGGACTTGATCTTCAGCACCGGCGGAGTGTCGGCGGAGATGAAGCCGCGCTTGACGTTCTCAAGGGTCGAACGCAGCAGGTGGTCGTACTTCGGAGCGGCGACAGCGGGCGTGGCCAGGGACAGCACAGCGGCCGCGAGCAGGGTCTTGAACTCGGCGGACATGAATAAATTTCCTCGTTTCAACGGGCTGATGGTCTGGGTTCAGAAGGCGTAGCGGACGCCGAACCGGTATGAGCGGCCGACCAGGTCATAGGCGGTGCCGTTGATGCTGATGGCGACGATGGGCGGTTGCTTGTCGAGCAGGTTGTCGACGGCCAGGTAGGCCTGCACGCGACGATCAGGACCATCGACGATGTTGTAGGAGAGGTTACCGTTCCAGTAGAGGGCGGCCGGCCAGCGGTTCTGGTTGATGGAATTGGAGAGCTTGGCCGTGGCCAGGTACTCGGGCGAGCCGGGGGTGAGGTCGTCCAGGCCGATGGCAGTGGCGCTGAAGCGGATCGGCGAGGTGTAGCGGGCCACGAGGCCGGCTCCGAAGGCGCCGTTCCGGTAGTTGGCCGAGACGTTCCACGACCAGGTGGGCGTGCCGGTGACGCCAGAAGTGTCAATGTCGGTGGTCGGGGTGATCGTGCGGTATTCAGCAATCCAGGATCCGAGTGCGCGCAGGGTCAAATCCCCCGGAACGTCGAAGCCCGAGAGCGGGACCTTGTAGACGATCTCGACATCCACCCCATGGGTCTTGAGAGCGTTGAGGTTCTGCTGTGGGACGTTCACCCGGCTGACCCCGATCGGGCTCGATGGGTCCAGGGTAACGAAGGAGGAGAGCACCGGGTCGCGGCGGAGCAGCACGGCGTCCAGGATGTCCTGGATGGCCTGGGTGGAGATCACGTCCTTAATGTTGATGTCCCAGAAGTCGACGCTGAGCCGCAGGCCGTCGCTGAAGCCCCAGTGCGGCTGGAAGACCACGCCCATGGTGGTGGTGTAGCTGGTCTCCGGCGTCAGGTTCGGGTTGCCGACGGTGTTGGACTTGGTGAAGCCGGACGCCCCGGTCACCCGGTTGACTACGTTGGGGTTACCCTCCGAACCCGGGTTGAACAACTCGTTGATGTTGGGCGCGCGGATGTCGCGCGAGCGGGTAGCACGGTAGCGGAAGAAGTCGGTGACGTCCCAGGTCGTTCCCACCTTCCAGGTAGTGACCGCTCCGGAGGTGGAATAGTCGGTGTGGCGGACCGCCCCGTTCAGTTCCAGGGCGTAGGCGAGGGGCATGTCCTTGAGCACCGGCACGCCGACCTCCAGGTAGCCCTCAGTGACGTTGATCGCGCCAGTGTAGAGCGAGTAGTTCTGATTCATCAGCGCCAGCTTCTGGCAGTCGGCGCAGTTTACGACGCTGGCGGTGTCGCGCCGCCACTCGATTCCGGCGGCGAAGGAGAGGTCGCCCGCCGGAAGGGCGTAGAGCGTTCCAGCCACGTTGCCGGCGACGTCGTACTGGCGGAACTCCATGTCGGCCTGGGAGGCGGAGTTGAAATAGGCCAACGCCGCCTGGTTCTGAGTCAGGTTGGTCCCAAAGATGTTGTAAGGCACGCAGTTCGGCGAAAGGTTGGCGATCAGCCGGGCCTTCACGATGGCGTTCTGGGCATTGAAATAGGGGTCGGTGGCCACCGGCCCGCAGGCCGGTTTGCCATCGGCGCCGGTCACTACATAGGCTGAGTGGAAGAAGTCGGCCTCGCGCGGAGTGTTGTGGATATTCGGAGCGAAGGTCGCCTTGCCGGCGCTGGCGCCTACGTCCCACTTCCAGCCGTTGCCGATCTCGCCCTTGAGGCCGGAGTCGAACTGCACGGTCTCGCTGCGATTGCGTGAGGCGATCGAGCCCAGGTCGTCGTGGCGGCTTGCCGAATAGGTGAAACTGGTGATGTTGGCGGCGCGCATGGCGGCGACCACCGAGGCCGGGAGGAAGGGGTTGCCGATCTGCACCGGGTAATTGTTGAAGTTCGGCACCCGCGCGCCGAACGAGCGGCCGTAGGTGCGCAGCATGCCATACTGCAACTGGGCAAAGCCTTGGATGGTGTCGGTGAAGTCGTACTGGACTCGCGCCAGGACGGCGGAACGTTTGTACTTGGGCCGCAGGAACTGGTCGGGGTTCTCGACGCTACCGTAGTTGCCCGTCCCGATCATCTCGGTGCCGCCGACGATCGATCCGAAGGGGAAGCGATAGGTGGTCCCGTTCTCGCCGAAAGCCAGGCCCCTGAGCGGCCCGCCTGTGATCAGGCCCGAGGCGTTGTAGGCGGCGGTCTCGACGTGGTTTGTGATCACGGTAGCCGGCAGGCCGGCGGCGCGGCTGGCGGGGAGCGACAGGGCGCCCGGCTCGGCCTCGCCCCATGAGCGGGAATACATGTTCCCGGTGCCCTCCGAGTGAGTGTAGTCGCCGCCAATGATGAAATGGCCGCGACCGCCGGCGAAGGCTTTCCCCCAGGCGGCGGCGGCGTTGTATTCCTGGTTGTCGCCCTTCTGGCTGACGCCGCTCCGCAAGTCGAAGGTCCCGCCCTCGAGCTCGTTCTTAAGGACGAAATTGGCGACGCCGGCCACCGCGTCGGAGCCGTAGGCGGCCGAGGCACCGCCTGTGACCACGTCCACCCGGTCGATCAGGCTAGTGGGGATCAGATTGGTGTCGAACACCGCTGTGGGCGCGTCGGGAACATGCCGGCGGCCGTTGATCAGCACCAGGGTCCGGGTCGAACCCAGGCCGCGCAGGTCGAGGTTGGCCTTGGAGGCGTTCTGCGCGCCGGTGGAGTTGACCGAAGGGCCGGCGGTGCCCCCGAAGGCCGGGATGTCCCGGATGACTTCGAACACGCTGGCCGTGGCGCGCTGCTGGAACAGGGCTGCGCCCACCACCGTCACCGGTGTCGGCGCGTTGAAGCCACCGGTCTGAAGACGGGTGCCTGTGACCACCACCTCATCCAACGCCGCGGTGTCCGGAGCCGGCGCCTCCTGAGCGTGGGTGGCCTGGGCCGCAAGCGCTGCAAGGCCAGAAACGGCTGCCAAGAGTTGGCGCCTATTTGAAAACAGCATCAGTTATCCCCAAGGTTGCAGTATTCACTGCCCCCCGGAGCGTCGTCCACCCCTAACGGTTCTAAATAGAATCTATATTCGTTCGAATCTGGCCCCCTTCAACGAGAGTCTTCCGCTAACGATCAATGTGATCATTGACCAACTTCCGGCGTCGTCTAGCTGGAAATGGCGAATGGCCGAATTTTATTGAACTTGAGCAAGGTTCGTACACGGATTGTCCATTTTTTCGGCTACCCGGCGTGGGTCGCGTCGCCGATGTGGGTATCGGGCGAAGATCGACCATATTGGGCGCCGAAATATTGGGCGAAGTCAAAAAATTTAGGCAAATCCAAGCGGGGATAGAATGGCGCGGCGGATATTTGTCCTAAGTTTGAAAGTTTTCGCAGTGCAATACTTCCTCAGTATCAATTATTCACTTGTCATCTTTCTGAGAAATTGGGATGGTAAGCCTATCCACCACCAGAGTGGTCTGCCCGACGTCAGGGCGAAGTTAGGGAGTTCCTATGACCAAGCTGATTTATCTCGCCACTGTCGCGGCCATCCTTTCGACCACCGCGCCGGCCTTCGCCGACGAAACGGCGGATTTCGCGTCCAGGCCAGTGTCCGCCGCCGGCGTCGATTTCCGTGACCGCGCCGCGGTCCAGGCCTTCTATGCGCGCCTGCAAGGCGCTGCTGAGGCGGTGTGCGACACCTACCCCGCCCGCGGTCGCGTTTCCCAGGAGGATCAAGCCTGCGTCGCCACCACCCTCGCCAAGACTGTGCGCAAGGTCGACCGCCCCATCCTGTCGGCCTTGTACCAGAGTCGAAATGGCCGGAGCGCCCCGCAACACTCAACCCGCTAGTGGGTATTGCGAAAAATCTGCAGCAACTCTTCGAAAAAATCGCGCTAAATCAGAAAATTAGGTTGGTCAATTTGAGGCCGACGGATCGAAAATCGCTTTAGCTCTGACGCAAGCTATTAGAACGCCCGCAGCCCCTACGTCACTTCTGGTCGCACAACTGTGCCAGGGGTAAATCCGCGCGGTTGCGCTAATCCGCTGACCAGCGCCCCCAATCTCAAACCGCCGCGCAAACCTCCGCCAACCAGCCCCGCACCGCCTCGTCCACCAGCGGCCCGACTACCGCCAACACCCGGGCGTGATAGGCGTTGAGTTGGGCGCGCTCCTCCGCGGTCAGCAAGTCCGCCGCCACCAGCCGCCGGTCGATGGGTGCCAGAGTCAGGGTCTCGAAGCCGTGCATGGTCCGCTCGCCGCCGGGGATCGGTTCGGCGGGCGTCACCACCTGTAGGTTCTCGATGCGGATGCCGTAGGCGCCTTCCTTGTAGTAGCCGGGCTCGTTGGAGAGAATCATGCCGGGCTTGAGCGCCACCGGACTGGGGGACTTGGAAATCCGCTGCGGCCCCTCATGCACCCCCAAGTAAGAGCCCACACCGTGGCCTGTACCATGGTCGTAGTCCAAGCCGTGGACCCACAGAGCTGCACGGGCCAGGACGTCCAAGGCCGAGCCGGTAGTGCCGGCCGGGAACCGCACTCGCCCCAGCGCCAGGTGACCCTTGAGAACCAGGGTGAAGCGTTGGGACATCTCCGCCGTGGGGGTTCCGATGGCCACAGTGCGGGTTACGTCGGTGGTGCCGTCCAGGTACTGGGCGCCGGAATCCACCAGCAGCAGGGACCCGGGCTCAAGCCGCTTCGCCAACCGGGCTGTGGGCCGGTAGTGGACGATGGCGCCATTGCCCGCCACTCCGGCGATGGTGTCGAAGGAGAGATCCTTCAGCGCCCCAGTGGCCTCGCGGAAGCCCTCCAGCCGGGCCACCACTTCCGGTTCGTCCGGCAGGGTGCGTTCGCCCTCGGTGGCCAGCCAGTGCAGGAAGCTGGTCAACGCCGCACCGTCCCGGGCGTGAGCCCGGCGGGCACCCTCCAGCTCTACCGGATTCTTGCAGGCGCGCGGTAGCACGCAGGGGTCGTCGCCTCGGGCAACCTCCGCCCCGGCCACGCTCAGGGCGTCAAAGTACCAGGCTGACGACTGGCCGGGATCCACCAGCACCCGCTTGCCGCGCAGGTCCGCCAGCGCCTGGGGCAGATCGTCCGGCGACTCCAGGGTTACCTCATTTCCCAGCCATGCGACGAGGTCAGGGGTCACCTTGGCGCGGTCCAGAAACAACCGCGCCGCGCCATCCTTGCGCAGGATCGCCTGGCCCAGGGGGAGGGGAGAGCGGATCACGTCACCGCCGCGGATATTGAACAACCAGGCCAGCGACGCCGGGGCGGTCAGCACCGCGGCGTCTGCGCCTAAAGCCGCACCCACCCGCGCGCGCTTGGCTGCGGAGTCTTCGCCAGCGTATTCGAGCGGATGCGCAACCACTGGCGCCTGCGGCTGCGCCGGCCGCGCAGCGCCCCAGGCCTCGTCCAGCGGATTAACGGCGACGGGTTTCAATTCTGCGCCGGCCTTGGCCGCCGAAGTCTGTAGCCTGGCCAGGGCGTCGGGGCTATGCAGCCGCGGGTCATAGCCGATCACCTGCCCCTTGCTCACGGCGGACTCCAGATAGGCCGGGACGCCGCCCTCCACCAGGTCGCGGATCTCGAAAAGGGATGCGTCCACCTGATCGCGGACTTGCAGGGTGTACCGGCCATCCACGAAGATCGCCGCCTTGTCGGCCAGGATCACAGCGGCTCCGGCCGAGCCGGTGAAACCGGTCGCCCAGGCCAGCCGGTCGTTAGCGGCGGGCAGATACTCGTTCTGATGCTCGTCCTCGTGCGGCGCCAGGAAGCCGTCCAGGCCTTGCCGCGCCATGGCCTGGCGGATCAGCGGCACGTGTTTGCGGCCGAAGGAGGGGTCGGTGGATTCATCGAAGGTCTGGCGCATGGGCGAGATGTAGTCGCTTCAAGGCCATCGGGCAAAGCCAGGTTGCCGGGCCACCGCCCTTTGAGCTAAGCAGCCGCCATGGACGTTCGCGCCTGCCAGATGCCGTCGAATTTCTCCGGTCCCCCCAGGGGTCGGCGGTTTTCGCGCGCGCTGAGCTAAAGCCCGCCCAAAACCCCGCGACCCCGCCGCTCGGCAGGGTTCGCGATTTTCGCCATCTCCGCCGCCGGTCAATCCCGAAGGAGATGTACAATGAAACTACCCGATGCCCCCTGGTTTCCCATTCGCACCAAGCGCCTTCTGTTGCGCGAGGCTCGGGAGTCGGACTCTGCCGATATCCACGCCTACGCCAGCGATCCCGAGGTGGCCCGCTACATGGACTGGGGCCCGAACGATGAAGCCACGACGCGCGACGTTCTGGATAGATGGACCAAGAAGCAGGCCGAGTGGCCGCGGGCAGACGTCAACCTCTTGGTCGAGCATCTGGCGGACAGCCGCGTGATCGGTTCGATCCGGCTAGGTGTGAAGGATCTCGCCAACCGAAGCGCTGACTTTGGCCACAGCTACAATCGCGCCTATTGGCGGAAGGGCTACGGAACCGAGGCGGCCCGGGCCATGCTTGCGGTCGGGTTCGAGACGCTCGGTCTGCACCGCATCTGGGCGACGGCCGATGTACGCAATCGGGCGTCCTGGAGTCTGTTGGCCAAACTCGGCATGCGCCGCGAAGCGCGGTTTCGGCGCGATGTGTTTGTGAAGGGTGTCTGGCGAGACTCCTACCTCTACGCGATCCTGGCGGAGGAATGGCGTACGGCCAAACCGTTGTGAGCAGGATCGAGCCGCGCGGCCCTGGATGAGCCGGCAAGCTGATATCAGCCAGCCATCCGGAACCATTGAGCCGCATGCTACTCTGGCGAGGGCGGATCGACGGTGTTGCCGGCGGCGTACCCTGAACTCGTGGCCGCGCTGGTCGCAGCCGCCTGGGACCGCTCGGCCGCTCGTTCCGCCGCCACTCTGGCGCCTTCGGCAGCCAGCGCGCTGGCGCTGACCGTGCTTTCAGCGGCTCTCCGCGAGTCCTCCGCCGCGGCGGATGTTGCAAGCTGCGCAGTCTGCGCGGCGCTGTCCGTCAGGGCTTCCGTGCGACCGGCATCGCGGGCGGCCTGAAGCTCCGAATCGCGGTTGCTGTTGTTCATGAGCAAGATCACGGCGCCGATGGCGAGCAAGGCGACGAAGAGCGCCATCCACCAACCATTGTTGCTTCGTCGCGCCGGTTCGAACTCACGGCGCACGACGATAGGCTCCTGAACAACTGTAGTTTGGACGTAGGGAGTTTCGGAGTCCGACATGCGATGGGTCCCAATTGGGCGCCGATCCATTGGCCGGCTCACCACCTTCAAACGCAACCTCGGGAACATCGTTCCCCGTCCGGGTGATCAGGGTCGCTTCAGCACCAGCGCCGCCCAGGCGTCGCGGTGAATGCGGCGGATGAGCTGGAATCCTCGCGATCGGTAGGCCGCCAGCACCCGCCGCTCCTGCGTGCGCAGGAGACCTGACAGGATTACAAAACCGCCTGGCCGCAGAGCGCCCTTGATATGCTGCGCCAGCGCTACCAGGGGCGGGGCCAGGATGTTGGCGAACACCAGATCATATGGGGCAGCGGCGCGCACATCCCGGTGTCCAAGCCCCGATGCATGGACGAACCGCGCTGGCGCCCGGTTCATGCGGGCGTTCTCGCCAGCGATCCGCACCGACGGCCTGTCGATGTCGGTGCCTACGGATCGCGACGAGCCAGTGCGCGCGGCGGCGATGGCCAGCACCCCGGTGCCGCACCCCACATCGAGCACTCGGGGAAAGCGGTGGGACTTAAGCAAATGGTCGAACCCCAGCAGGCAGCCCACCGTGGTGCCGTGGTGTCCGGTTCCAAACGCCGCGCCGGCTTCGATGCGCAGGTTGACGGCGTTGAGCGGGGCCCGTCCAAGGTCATGGGCGCCATAGATGAAGAACCGCCCGGCGCGCACTGGCGGCAGCCCCGATAGCGACATGGCCAGCCAGTCGGCGTCGGCCAGGACTTCGCTCACCACTCGCAGGGTGGGATGGGCCGCCAGCCCTGCTGTCAGGGCGGCGGCTTCCTCGGCTGTGGTGGGGAAGGCGTCGATGCGCCAGACGTCATGGTCCTCGTCCTCCTCCAGGATCGAATAGGTGACCCCCTCGGTGGCCGGGTCAGTGTCGATCGCGGCGGCGGCGGCTTCGGCTGCGACGCGAGGGCCGCGGGCGATAATCTGCAGGGGATCGTCAGACATGGCCCCGCTGTAGGGGTACGCGCCCGGAAAATCGAGGCCTCAGGCGCCGGGCTTCGGCGGCGGGTCGGCTTCGGGGACCAAATAGGACTTCGCCCCCGCAAGGGTGTCGCCACCTTCGGAGGGCAGGGCGGTGGGCGGCGGCGGGGTGTCCTCATAGGGTTTCACGTCCAGGCGGGTCGGCTCCGGTGACGGTGGGTCGGGGCCGAAGTCCGGCTCCACATGGGTCGGGATCTCGAACGCCTGTGTTCCACTCTGAGCCCAGCCAGTCCCCGTCACATAATCAGGGGCCGGACCCACACCATGCCAGATTCCCGCGGGCTCGTCGGGACCGAAGGGGCTAGTTCCGGCCGCCACGGGCGCCATCGGGCCGCCGCCCAGGGCCAGGGTCGAATGCATGGCGTCACCGGTTATCGAGCCCGCCATCGAGCCCGCCAGCGCGGCCGTCACCGTGCCTATGATCAGCGCCTTCATGACCGAACAAATTCTGTTGGCGTCGAGCCATAATAACGCGGGCGGGCTTGAACTGTTCAACCTCACACCCGATTCTGATTGAATCACCGGCGACGCGGGCGCCGAATGGACAATCAAGACCGAACGCATGAGCAAATATCAGCCACTCGCAGACCACCTCACCGCTTGGCGCGAACCCTTCTGGCGCGCCAGCTTCGCGGATCTGGAAGCTCTCCTGGGCGCGACCTTGCCACAGTCGGCCCGTCGTGGCGACGCCTGGTGGGGCAACACCGGGACCCAGAGTCACCAGCGCGCCTGGCTGGAATCCGGATGGGAAGTCGAGTCGGTTGACCGGGCCGGCGAGGCGGTTCTGTTCCAGAAGCAGAACTACGATCCTGACGAAGTGCCGGAGCGGTTCTTCTCACCGGCGCCGATCCCGCGCCGGAAGGGCCGACTGGTCAAACCCCTCAGCATGGGCGTGGTGGTCGGGGGCGCCGCGGGCCTGGCCGCGGCTATCGGCGCGCTCACCTTCGCCGTGGTGAGGCGGCGCAAATAACGCTCAGGTCTTTTCGACGAAGGAGTCGATGACCTTCTTCTCGCCGGCCTTGTCGAAAGCGACGGTGAGCTTGTTGCCCTCGATCGCCTGGATGACGCCGTAGCCGAACTTGACGTGAAACACTCGCTCGCCCCGGGTGAAATCGCTGCCGACAGAGGGTTCGGACACCGCCATCAACCGGCCCTCGCCCTCGATCACCTGCTGGCGACCTGGGTGGCCGCCATGATAGTCGCGCGCCTGAGCCCGCCTCCAGCCCGGCGAGGAATAGCCGGCGCCAAAGGACGGGGTCTCGTCCCATCGCGAGCCATGCTGCTGCATGCCGGGCCCGCCCCCATAGTAGCCAGTTTCGGACGCAGCCTCGACATGGGCCAGCGGCAGTTCGTCCACGAAGCGGCTGGGCAACTGGCTGGTCCAGCGGCCATAGACCTGACGGTTGGCGGCGAAGGATATCCGCGCTTCCTGTCGCGCCCGGGTGATGCCGACGTAGGCCAGGCGCCGCTCCTCCTCCAGGCCTTTTTCGCCCTTCTCATCCAAGCTGCGCTGGGAGGGAAACACCCCTTCCTCCCAGCCGGGCAGGAAGACCAGCGGAAACTCCAGACCCTTGGCGGCGTGCAGGGTCATGATCTGCACCCGGTCGTCGCCGCCGTCCCGGTCGAGATCCATTACCAGGGAGACGTGCTCCAGATAGGCCTGGAGGCTGTCAAACTCGCCCATGGCGTTGACCAGCTCCTTCAGGTTCTCAAGCCGGGTCTGGGCCGTCGGCGTCTTGTCCAGGCGCAGCGCGTCGGTGTAGCCGCTCTCTTCCAGGACGGTCTCAAGCAGGCGGTCATGGGTGACGCGCTCCGCCAATGTGCGCCAGCGATCCAGGTCGCGCAGGAAGTTGGACAGCGACGTGCGCGTCCGCGCCGCCAGTTCATCAGTGCGCACCAGAGCTTCCGCCGCCGCTGTCGCCGAGATTCGCCGCGCGCGGCCGAGTTGCAGGAGTTTCTGCACCGTCGCGTCGCCGATGCCGCGCTTGGGCGTATTGACGATGCGCTCGAAGGCCAGGTCGTCGTCGGGCGACTGGATCAATCGCAGATAGGCGTGGGCGTCGCGGATCTCCGCACGCTCGAAGAACCTGGGTCCCCCCACCACCGTATAGGGGATCTGCAGGATCACGAACCGCTCCTCGAACGCCCGCATCTGGAAGGAGGCGCGCACAAGGATCGCCATATCCCGGTATTTCCGTGGCTCGCACTCCGTCCCGCCCTTGCGCGCCCGCTCCACCTCATCGGCGACCAGGCGGCTTTCAGCCTCGCCGTCCCAGACGCCGCGGACGATGACCTTTTCCCCGCCTTGCGCCTCGGTCCAAAGGGTCTTGCCCAGCCGATCCTTGTTGGCGGAGATCAGGCCGGAAGCAGCAGCCAGGATATGGCTGGTTGAGCGGTAGTTACGTTCCAGCCGGATAACCTTGGAGCCAGGGAAATCCCGCTCAAAACGCAGGATGTTGTCAACCTCCGCGCCGCGCCAGCCATAGATCGACTGGTCGTCGTCGCCCACACAGCAGAGGTTCTGACGCTTCTGGGCCAGCAGCCGTAGCCACAGGTACTGGGCGACATTGGTGTCCTGGTATTCGTCCACCAGGATGTAGCGGAACCGGTCGTGGAACTCGGCCAGAACGTCCGGCTGGGAGGTGAACAGGGTGATGTTGTGGAGCAGTAGGTCGCCGAAGTCGCAGGCGTTCAGCACCCGCAGCCGTTCCTGATAAAGCCTGTAGAGCGCCTGGCCGCGGTTGTTCGCGAAGTGGGCGCCTTCCTGGGGCGGCAATCGGTCTGGCGTCCAGCCCCGGTTCTTCCACTGGTCGATCAGCCCGCCCAAATGTTTGGCCGTCCAGCGCTTGGCGTCGATATTCTCGGCCTCCAGCACCTGTTTGAGCAGCCGCTCCTGGTCGTCGACGTCGAGGATGGTGTAATTGGACTTCAGCCCAACCAGCTCGGCGTGGCGGCGCAGGATCTGGGCGGCGATGGCGTGGAAGGTCCCCAGCCAGCGCAGGCCCTCGGCCTGGGCGCCGATTACGCCGCCGATGCGTTCGCGCATCTCCCGGGCGGCCTTGTTGGTGAAGGTTACCGCCAGAAGCTCCCAGGGCCGCGCCTTGCCGGTCGCCAGCAGGTGGGCCAGCCGCGTGGTCAGCACCCGGGTCTTGCCGGTGCCCGCGCCGGCCAGCACAAGCACCGGACCCTCCGTGGCCTCCACGGCGGCCCGCTGCTCGTCGTTCAGGCCCTGCAGATAGTCGGCCACGGGCGGGCCGGCGCGGGCCAGGTCGCTGATACGCGGTGCGGGTGAGTCGGTGGGCGACATTGGAACATTTGTAGCACAAGCTTCGGTGCAGATAAGCACGATCGGGATGTGACGCGCCTTGCCCAAAGTGCGGATCGCCGCCAACATCTGCCCAGGGAGTCTTCGATGGCCAAACCCGCGGTGCGACCTGTTCCCATCTGGCTCGCAGTTCTGGCGGGCGCGGCTGTCGCTGCAGTGGTATTCATGATCGTGCAGACCGTCCGGCACGGCGCCGCATACCTTCCCAGCGTGTTTTCCGTCCATTGGCAGGCGCCGCCGTTGCCAGAGGCGCCGAAATTGCCGCCGCCAACGATTCCGACGCCCAGATAGTCCGCCTCGAGGGGATCATGTCCGACGACGAACCGCCGCCGCCGCCGCCGCCAAGGATTCCCCAGTTTCTCTGGATCTCCCTCGGCGTGATCCTGATTCTGGGGTTCGTCGTCGCCTTGGCGGTCACCGCGCGATCCTAGCTTTTCTCCTGCGCATGGACGAGGGCGGCGACACGGCAAGCCGAGGCGAGGGGCCGTTCAGCGCGCGTGCGGTCGATCTCGGTGATCATGGCGGCCAGGCTGCGGCCCTCAGCGGCGGCGCGGGCCTCGAGCACCGCCCAAAACTCCGGCTCCAGCGCGATGGAGGTCGCATGGCCTGCCAGCAGCAGGGAGCGTTTGCGAAGGTTGCTCATCGGCTCATCTTGACTGGGTTGCGCAGGGTTGCAACGGCGCCACGGAGTACAGAAAATGACGGGACCGTCATTTTTGTAGCTGCAAACCCATGATAGAAGAGGCCATGTCCGACGTCAGTTACCGCCAATTCGCTGATCCGGGATTCGGCGCGGGCCGTCGCAACTGGCCGGCCGCCCTTGGGGCATTGCGCCGCCTTCTTGCCGATCCTGACGACACCGTGCAGGTGTTCGAGATCATGCGCGCCCTTAACGGCAAGGCGAACCTGCGCGGTTACAGGCGCCTCCTTAAGACTGGCCAAGGTGGTCGGATCGCCTATGAGCGGCCGGAGCTGCGGCTTCAACTGATCGACCGGTCCTGGCTGGACAGGTTCGCCGAGGGGAGCGTCGGTGCGGCCTACCGCGCTTTCGTGCGCCAAGAGAACCTGTCGGCGCAGGAACTCGCCGAGATTTCGCTGCAGCGCATCGGCGAGCTTGAGGCGCGCCATCCCCATGCCTGGTTCGCCCGCCGCACCCGTGACTCCCACGACATCTGGCATGTGCTGAGCGGCTACGGCCGCGATCCGCTGGGCGAGGCCTGCCTGGTGGCCTTTTCCTACGCCCAGACCCGCGGGCTGGGTTGGCTGGTCATCGCCCTGGGCGCGGCGTTGAGGACGCGGAGCGGAACCCAGCCCTATCTGCGGGCGATCTGGGAGGGCTACCGCCGCGGCCGGGCCGCCGTCTGGCTGTCTGGTGAGGACTATGAATTGCTGCTGGCCGAACCTCTTGAGGCCGCGCGGCGGCGTCTAAGGCTGGCTCCGCCCGCCGTCTACTTCTCGATCCCCACAGAATCGAGGGGGTAGGGGGGCATCACCCGTCCTCTCGTCCAGGCTCCAAACAGTGTGGCGCGGAGCGTCTGGCGCCGTCCAGGATTTTTCGCGCAGCCTGGGCGTCTGACGTGTCGACCGCCCGTTCGCCCTTGCTGCGTCCGAACTTCACGCGGTTAGCCGCCGCCTGCGCCTTGGCGTCGGCCTTGGCGCGAGCCTTGCGGACCCTGTTGAGGTTGACAGGCTCGGTCACTTCACGGCGGCGCAGAACCGCTGGATGCGGCTGCAGGCGTCCTCCAGCACGGCGTTGGAGGTCGCGTAGCTGATGCGGAAGAAGGGCGACAGGCCGAATGCTGCTCCGAACACCACCGCTACGCCCTCTGTTTCCAGCAGTTCGACGGCGAAGTCCGCGTCGGACTTGATCACATTCCCCGACGGCGCGGTTTTGCCGATGAGGCCGGCGCAGGAGGGGTAGACGTAGAAGGCCCCTTCCGGTGTCGGGCACTTGAGCCCGCTGGCCTGGTTCAGCATCGACACCACCAGGTCGCGCCGGCCCTCGAACAACTTGGCGTTGGGCTTGATGAAGTCTTGTGGCCCATTCAGCGCCTCCACCGCGGCCCATTGGGAAATGGACGAGGGGTTCGACGTGGTCTGGCTCATCACCTTGGCCATGGCCTTGATCAGCGGCTCGGGACCTGCGGCATAGCCGATCCGCCAGCCGGTCATGGCGTAGGCCTTGGAGACCCCGTTCATGGTCAGGGTGCGTTCACAGAGCGCCGGCTCCACCTGGGCGATGGTGGTGAACTCAAAGTCGCCGAACACCAGGTGTTCGTACATGTCGTCGGTGAGGATCCACACTTGCGGATGGCGCAGCAATACGTCAGCGATCGCCCGCAGTTCAGCGCGGGTGTAGGCCGCCCCCGAGGGGTTGGAGGGGGAGTTCAGCAACACCCACTTGGTCCTGGGCGTGATCGCCGCCTCCAGGTCAGCCGGCTGCAGCTTAAAGCCGCGCTCCGCCGTGGACGCCACCGCTACCGGTTGACCACCGGCCAGCAGCACGATGTCCCAGTAGCTCACCCAATAAGGCGTGGGCACGATCACCTCGTCGCCGGGGTTGAGCGTGGCCAGCATGGCGTTCCAGATCACCGGCTTGCCGCCCGGGGAGACATTGACCTGGGCGGGCTTGTAGGCGAGCCCGTTCTCGCGCGCGAACTTGGCGCAGATGGCTTCCTTCAGCTCAGGTATGCCGTCGACATTGGTATACTTGGTCTTGCCGTCGCGGATGGCCTTGATCGCGGCTTCCTTGATGTTGTCCGGCGTGTCGAAGTCCGGCTCCCCGGCGGCCAGGCCGATCACGTCGCGGCCCTGCGCCTTCAGCTCCCGCGCTTTCGCGTCCGCCGCAAGGGTGGCGGAGGGCTTGACGCGGGCCAGGGCGGCGGATTCGAGCGACATGGGAAACTCCCGGACAAGGGGGGGCAGGCGAGCGCGCGGCTCTAGCAGAATCGCGCCCCCGCGGGAACCCGCCTTGACCCGCCCGCGGCCTTGAGCGAACCAGCGGCTATGCCCAGGCCATTGCAGCGGCTGATCGATTTCGTCACCAACATGGACGCCAAGGCCTGGCGGGCGGTGGCTGTGTCCTTCGTGCTGTTCGGCGGGGTGGGGCTGGTGTTCGTGTTCGGCGCCCAGGTGCTGGGCTTCGGCGGCGAGGCCAGCGTGGAGCGCTGGCTGGGCGCCGCCCACGGTCCCTGGGCCCTGCCGGTGGCGGTGGCGGCCTTCGCGTGCCTTGCCTTCCTGGGCGTGCCCCAGTTCATGCTGATCGCCGCCGCCGTGGTGGCCTTCGGCCCCGCCGCCGGGTTCGCCTACAGCTGGGTTGGCACCATGGTCTCGGCCCTGGTGGGCTTCGCGCTCGGCCGCCTTGCCGGGGGGCGGTCCCTGGCGGTGTTCTCCGGCGATGGCGTGCGCCGGTTCATGGAGTTGGTGGGCCGCAACGGCTTTTCCGCCAGCCTGATCGTGCGCCTGGTCCCCTCGGCGCCCTTCATCGTGGTCAATATGGCGGCCGGCGTCACCCCCATGCGGATCGCCCACTTCGCCGCCGGCACCGCCATCGGCATCGTGCCCAAGATCGCCCTGACCGCGTTCGCCGGCAACGCCATCGTCCAGGGAATGCACGGGCAGGGCGACGGCCATGGCCTGCTGCTGGCCCTGGCGGCGGCGGCCTGGCTGGGGATTGGCTGGTACGCGCGCCGGTGGCTGAAGGGGCGGCCAGGGGCGGCTGGCGCGCCGGTTGGCGAGGCGAACCGGGAAGCATAGGATTGGCGCATGAAGTGGGAAGGTGAACGACCAGGTCACGATTGAACTGTCCGAGGGCCAGCGGCTGCGGCTGGAGGAAATCGCCGATTTTGAGGAGTTTCCGCTGGTGACTCTGCGGGTGCGGGCGGCCGAGCGCATCATCGAGGCGGACCAACAGTTCTGCGACGAAGTGGATCAGGGCCGCGCCGCGATCGCTCGCGGCGAGTGGTCTGACCACGTAGACGTCCCCGCGCGCTCAGTGGCGCGCCGACGCTCCGCGAGTTCGGCCGGCGAAACTTAGGGGTCGTCTATCGGAACCAGGACGTCCGCGCGCCCGTTGTCAAACCCCCTGTAGGTCTGTCCGCCGATCGTGACGGTGGAACTCGGGCGAGGGGTCAGATCGAGGCGTTCTGACCGGCTTTTGGACGGAGTGAAGAGCGCCGCATGCAGCGCGAGCGGCGGCATAGTGACGCCAGCTTGCTCGCGCGCCCTATTCATCCGCTCCCACCGGATCATTGCGTCGTACTGCTCCCCTGCGGGGTCCGGCGCGCAACGGGTTAACCTATTGCCCCCCCCAATCGCAGCTTGGCCCATCGCCGTGAACCGGGCAGGTTCGCGCCACACAGGTAAGGGCAGGGTGCGATGGGCCGTTTGGATGGCAAGGTGGCGGTGATCACCGGCGCGGGCATGGGGATCGGCCGGGCGGCGGCGATCCTGTTCGCCCGCGAGGGCGCGGCGGTGGCGGTGGTGGCGCGCTCGGCGAGGAACGGCCCCGGCGTGGTGGAGGAGATCACCCGCGCCGGCGGGCGGGCCGCCTTCTTCGAGGCTGACGTGGCCGATGCGCTCGCCATCACCGCGGCGGTGGACGGCGCGGCCCGAGCGTTCGGGGGCCTCGATGTGCTCTACAACAACGCCGGCGGCTCCTCCACGGCGGACGGGCCCATCGCTGACGTATCGACCGAGGAGATTCTGCGGGTGATCGGGGTCGACCTCCTGGGAACCATCTGGGCGTCCCGCGCCGCCCTGCCGCACCTGATCGCCCGCGGCGGCGGCTCGATCATCCACACCGCCTCCACGGCGGGCCTCAAGGGACTGGGTAACCTAGCCGCCTACAGCGCCGCCAAGGGCGGCCTGCTGTCACTCACCCGTTCGATGGCGGTGGACTACGCCCCCTACAAGATACGCGTGAACGTGATCTCGCCGGGCGCCACCCGCACCGAACGGCGCATGATGCTCCACGCGCAGCGAACCAAGCCGATCACCAACACCCGCCAGGTGCTGGCAGGCGAGTCCGAGCCGGTGGAGGTGGCCTATGGGGCGCTCTACCTGGCCAGCGACGAAAGCCTGCGGGTGACCGGCCAGATCCACCCCATCGACGGCGGCATCAGCATCGCCTGAGGGGCGGGACTGGGGGAAGTTGCCGCTGATCCTCAGCCGGGCGTCTTGCTCTAAATGAGCGCGGGGCCGCTTTGTCGTGTGCGTCCCCATTTCCCGTTGACCGCCTTGCCTATCGCTCCCGCCTCGGATACACGCCTCTTATGCGCAAGCACCTCAACAACCTGCTTCTTACGCTGGGGCTTAGCCGCCCCTGGGCGCCTTAGAAGGCTGCGCGTTCTTCGCGGCCGGGCGCTTCAGGGGATGACCTGACCGCCGCCTGACCCATCCCAGCTCCGCGAAGAGACCCTATCATGACCGCCACCCCCACAACTCCCGCCGTCGCAGCGCGCGACCGTGTGATCATTTTCGACACCACCATGCGCGACGGCGAGCAGTCGCCCGGCGCCTCCATGTCCCTGGAGGAGAAACTGGAGCTCGCCAAGATCCTGGAGGAGATGAAGGTCGACGTGATCGAGGCCGGCTTCCCGATAGCCTCCAACGGCGACTTCGAGGCCGTGCGCGAAATCGCCAAGATCGTCACCGAGTCCACCATCTGCGGCCTGGCCCGGGCGGGCCTGGGCGACATCGACCGCGCCGCGGAGGCCATCAAGCCGGCCAAGCGCGGCCGCATCCACACCTTCATCTCCACCAGCCCGGTGCACATGAAGTGGAAACTGCAGATGGAGCCCGAGGCGGTGCTGGAGATGGTCACCAAATCGGTCACCCACGCGCGCAACCTCTGTGGGGACGTGGAGTGGTCGGCCGAGGACGCCACTCGCACCGAGCGCGACTTCCTGCGCCGCTGCGTGGAGGCCGCCATCCGCGCCGGCGCCCAGACCATCAACATCCCCGACACCGTCGGCTATACCTATCCAAGCGAATATGAGGCGCTGTTCCGCGACCTGATCGAGAACGTGCCCGGCGCCGACGGGGTGATCTTCTCCACCCACTGCCACAACGATCTGGGCCTGGCCGTGGCCAACAGTCTGGCCGGCCTGCAGGGTGGCGCGCGTCAGGTGGAGGCGGCCATCAACGGCATGGGCGAGCGTGCCGGCAATGCGGCCCTGGAGGAAGTGGTGATGGCGCTGAAGGTGCGCGGTGACAAGCTGCCCTTCGGAACCGGCATCGACACCACCCAGATAACCCGAGCCAGCCGCTATGTCTCAGCCATCACCGGATTTCCGGTGCAGTTCAACAAGGCCATCGTCGGCAAGAACGCCTTCGCCCACGAGAGCGGCATCCACCAGGACGGGATGCTGAAGAACGCCGAGACCTATGAGATCATGCTGCCCGCCGACGTGGGGCAGGGCGCCACCAGCCTGGTGATGGGCAAGCACTCCGGCCGCCACGCCTTCCGTGAGAAGCTGAAGGCGCTGGGTTACGAGCTGGGCCAGAACGCGCTCAATGAGGCCTTCGTTCGCTTCAAGGACCTGGCCGACAAGAAGAAGCATGTGTTCGACGATGATCTCATCGCCCTGGTGGACGACGCCCTGGCGTCCGGCTCCGACCGCATCCAGGTCAAGAGCCTGAAGGTGATCGCCGGCACCGAGGGGCCGCAGCAGGCCGACCTCACCGTCACCATCGACGGCGAGGAGCGCTCGGCCAGCGCCACCGGGGACGGTCCGGTGGATGCGGTGTTCAACGCCATCCATGAAGCCGTGCCCCATGAGGCGATCCTGCGCCTGTTTCAGGTGCACGCCGTCACCGAGGGCACCGACGCCCAGGCCCAGGTCTCCGTGCGCCTGGAGGAGGACGGCCGTATCGCCACCGGCCAGGCGGCCGACACCGACACCCTGACGGCCTCGGCCAAGGCCTACGTCAACGCGCTCAACAACCTCTTCGCGCGCAAGGAGAAGAGCGCGCCCGAGGGTCGAATCGCCAGCGGCTTCTGACCGGAACCAGTCCCGGCTTCGGCCGGGACACCCCATGCTCTGGATATTCCTCACCCTAGCCGCCGCGCCCTTGCAGGTGGCCCGCAACGCCCTGCAGCGCAGCCTGCTGGGCGATGCTGGTCCCTTGGGCGCGGTGCTGGTGCGGTTCCTGTTCGGCCTGCCGTTCTCCCTGGCCATCCTGGGTATCGCCCTCCTACTGACGCCGGATGCAAAGCCGGAGTTCACCACCCGGTTCTGGGTCGCCATCAGCCTGGGCGCGGCCTCGCAGCTTTGCGCCAGCGCCGCTTTGCTTCTTGCCATGCGCCGGTCCGGTTTCGCTGTCGCCACCGCCATGCAGCAGTCGTCATTGCCCATCGCGGCCATACTGGGGTCGGTGTTCCTGGGCGATGCGTTGAGCCCGTTGGCCTGGGCCGGCGTGATCGCGGCGGCGGCGGGGGTGACGATCCTGTCATGGCCGGGCCGCGATCAGGCGCAGGGTGGCGCCATGGGCGCGTTGTTAGGACTGGGGTCGGGCGTTGCGTTCGCCGTCACCCTGAACGCCTACCGGCAATCCGGACTGGCGCTCGAGCCGGTCCATCCGGTGTTCGCCGGCGTCGCCGGGGTCTGTGTCGCCCAGGCGTTGCAGTCGATCACCCTGAGCGCATTCCTGGGCCTGACGCGGCCAGCCGCGCTGCGGGCCGTGGCGGCCTCCTGGCGTCAATCCCTGGGCGCGGGTGTGTTCGGAGCGGCGGCGTCGGCGCTTTGGTTCGCTGCTTTGGCGCTGGCGCCCGCCGCGGCGGTGCGAGCTGTCGGAGTCGCAGAGATTCCGGTGGCCGCCCTGGCCGGATCGCGTCTATTTCGCGAGCGCCTGGACCTGCGGCGGATCATGGGCGCGGCGCTGACAGCGGCCGGCGTCGTGGCGACCGCATTTGGCTCAGGATAAAAGTAATTATAAACAACGTGATGCGGGGAATTTTCGCCAGCGGCGCGAGCGGGCTGGATTTCATTAACCATCCCTGCGTAACACTGTTTCCGACCTCCTGTGTCATGCCTGTTTCGTCGGGTTGCGCACAGGGTGTCGCAACCCGACCTTTATGCCTTGAAATGATCTAAATGGCAGGGCAGAGGTCGGCAGTTCCGATTGCGAATGCCTGATTGCGCTGGGGGGCGGCGATTCGGCGGTCGTGCTTCATCAAATGCCGCTCCTTGCTCAGGGCACTGCATGTTTTCGTCCCTCTTCGGCGCCATATCCAACGATATCGCCATCGACCTCGGCACCGCCAACACCCTCATTTACATGAAGGGCAAGGGTATCGTCTTGAACGAGCCCTCGGTGGTGGCGCTGCGAAACGTCGGCGGCCGCAAGATTGTCCATGCCGTGGGCATTGAAGCCAAGCAGATGCTGGGGCGAACGCCCGGCCACATGGAGGCGATCCGCCCCATGCGCGACGGTGTCATCGCCGACTTCGAAGTCGCCGAGGAGATGATCAAGTATTTCATCCGCAAGGTTCACAATCGAAAGGGGTTCGTGAACCCGAAGGTGATCGTCTGCGTGCCGTCGGGCGCGACGGCGGTGGAGCGCCGGGCGATCAATGATTCCTGCCTGAACGCCGGTGGTCGCCGGGTGGGCCTGATCGATGAGCCGATGGCCGCGGCGATTGGCGCGGGTCTGCCGATCCACGAACCCACCGGTTCGATGGTTGTCGACATCGGCGGCGGCACTACCGAGGTGGCGGTCCTGTCGCTGTCCGGGATCGTCTATTCCCGTTCCGTACGCGTCGGCGGCGACAAGATGGACGAGGCGATCATATCCTACATGCGCCGCAACCATAACCTGCTCATCGGCGAAACCACCGCCGAACGGATCAAGAAGGAAATCGGCACCGCCCGAGCGCCGGCGGACGGCGAGGGACTTTCGATCGAGGTTAAAGGCCGTGACCTGATGCAGGGCGTACCTCGCGAAGTGCGGATAAGCGAAAAGCAGGCGGCCGATGCGCTCGCCGAGCCGGTGGGCCAGATCGTCGACGCCGTGAAGATGGCGCTGGAAGCGACTCCGCCGGAACTGGCGTCGGATATCGCTGACAAGGGCATCATGTTGACCGGGGGCGGGGCGCTTCTGCGTGGCCTGGACGCCGAGATACGCGACCATACCGGTTTGCCAGTGACGGTTGCGGACGATCCCCTGTCTTGCGTGGCTCTGGGGTGTGGCAAGGTGCTTGAACATCCCAAGTGGATGAAGGGCGTCCTTGAGAGCACACTGGCCTAACAGTTTCGAATCACCCGGCTTTTCGGGAGGAGTTATTCTTTCGAAGTCGCGTGGAGGCGATCCATAAGTGTCGTTTCGCGACAACCCGCTCGGTGAACTCAAGGTCCCGTTGACCTGGACGGCGGCGATCGCGATTTTGATCGCCCTGGTGTTTGCAATAACGCTGGTCGCCACCGATCGCCGCGGCGAAATACAGGCGGAAGCCTACGGCGTGACGCGCAAGGCCGCCGATGCGGTGGCTGCGCCGGTGGGCGGCTTGGTCGCCAAGCCTGTGGGATGGGCCGACGTTGCGGTGGAGAACATCCGCGGCTACTTCTTTGCCGTTTCTGAAAATCGTCGGTTGAAGCAGGAACTCAAGACAGCGCGGGAGTGGCGTGACCGGGCGCTGGCGCTGGACAATCTCAACGAACGATACCGTGTACTCCTGGATCTCAAGACCGACCCTCCAATCCCCATGGTGTCGGCACGCATCGTCACCGACGCCAGGGGCCCGTTCGCCAACACCCGGCTCGCCAATGTGGGCAAGGAGAAGGGCGTCAAGGCCGGTTACCCTGTGATGAGCGAGAACGGACTTGTCGGCCGCATTATCGGAGTCACCACCGGCGCGAGCCGCGTGCTGCTCTTGACCGACGTCACCTCGCGGACACCGGTCATGGTTGAGCGCAACAACAACCGGTCCATCCTCACCGGCGACGGGGGCCCAAACCCACGCCTGGAATTCCTCCGGGGTTCCGATCCGGTGAAGCCGGGCGACCGGATCGTAACCTCCGGCGACGGCGGCGTGCTGCCGCGCGGTCTGCCTGTCGGGATCGCCGCCAAGGGACTGGACGGGCGCTGGCGTGTGGTGCTGGCCTCGGATCGGGCTCCGATCGACTATGTGCGGATCATGCGGTTCGAGGATTTCGCCCAGCTCACCAACCAGGCGGAACTAGCCCGGATGTCCGTCCCGCCACCTTCGAGCCTGGCGACAGCAAGTGTCGGCGTAACGCCTTCGGCCGCCCCTGCGGCAGGAACTGTATCTTCCGCTGTGCGTCCCAAGCCGGTTGCCGCACCGGTCACCGCCGCCGCGCCCCCACCGCGCCGACCGGCAGCGCCAGCCACGCGGTCCGCGCCTTCCACGCCCCCGCCGCCGCAGGCTCCACCAGCGGCCACACTCGCGCCTCAATCCCAGGATCCACCGCTTTGACCACGCTGGCGCCCTGGGAGTGGATCGGCGTGCCTTTCCTGCTCTGTGTCTTCTGGACGTTGATCTTCGCCATACCCCTACGGGTATTTGGCCTTCATGCGCCGGAACCGGTTTTCGCGCTTTGGCCGGTGTTTGCATGGGCGATGATCCGTCCCTCCATCATCGCGCCGGCCGCTGTCCTGCTGCTGGGCTATTTTCTGGATATTTTCTGGGGCGGCCCGCAAGGCCTGTGGGCATTGTCGTTGCTGGTTGCCTATGCTGCCGTCTGGGCGGCGCGGCCCATGATG
Source organism: Caulobacteraceae bacterium (assembly GCA_947475415.1). Lineage (GTDB taxonomy): Bacteria > Pseudomonadota > Alphaproteobacteria > Caulobacterales > Caulobacteraceae > Phenylobacterium. The sequence goes on along the minus strand of CANJLH010000007.1, from coordinate 29,124 downwards.
GTGGGCCAGAGCGCTCAAGCCATGTTCATCTGGTACCTGGCCGTTTCCGCCTTGGCGTTCGGGGCGGGAACCATGGTGATGATTGTCAAAGCGGGCGCGGTTCCAAATCCAATTGCACTTGCCTGGCAATATGGCGTCACGATCCTGCTGTTCCCATTTTCATTGCGTCTTATCGAACGTTTCGAAGACGCTGACGTCCGCTTCAGATAGGAGCAGGGCATGTCGCAGCCGGCCATATTTTTCCAAGAAGTCAATGAAAAACAAGGTGTATTTCATAGGCGCGCAATCATTCTGCAGGCTTTCGCTGGGCTGGGCATGTTGGCGCTCGGCGGCCGCTTGGCGAAGTTGCAACTCATGGATACGGCCAAGTACGAGACCCTCTCGGCATCGAACCAGTATAATTTCAAGCTGATTCCGCCCCCCAGAGGGCTGGTGATCGACCGCAACGGTGTGGTGCTGGCGTCCAATCGGCCGAACTTCCGCCTGCTGGTCATGCACGACAAGGACCTGGACACCAACGCGACACTCAAGGTGCTCAGTCAGTTCGTGCCCATGGATGACGCTCGGCAAACCAAACTGCTGACAGAACTGAAAAACACCCCGCGCCGGGTGCCGGTGATGGTCGCGGAGGACATGACCTGGGATCAGTTTTCAGCGATCAACATCCGAGAGCCAGAATTGGCTGGTGTATCCGCCGACATGAGCGAGGTTCGGGTCTATCCCCATGGCGGTGCATTCGCCCATGTCATCGGATATGTCGCTCGGGTGAATGCGCAGGATATCCAGCCCACCGGCCCTAACGCGGATGCGATCCTGCTGCATCCGGGCTTCCGGATCGGTCGGCAAGGGGTGGAGAAGGCCTTTGATATTGACCTTCGGGGCAAGCCCGGCGCCAAGAAGGTAGAGGTCGATGCGCGGGGCCACGAGGTGCGTCAGGACCCGCTGGGTGACATCCAGCCAACGCCCGGCAAGACGATCCAACTTACTTTGGACGCCGACATCCAGTTGCGGGCGATGGAGGTATTCGGGGAGGAGAGCGGCGCGGCGGTGATGATGGACTGCCGTTCCGGAGACATTCTCTGCATGTTCTCCGGACCGAGCTTCGATGCCAACCGGTTCGTCCGGGGACTGACTGGCGTCGAGTACCGAGGGCTGGCCGAGTATGAGCGCAAACCTCTTTTCAACAAGGCCCTGACCGCCACTTATCCCCCCGGGTCAACCTTCAAGACCATGGTCGCACTCGCCGCGCTCGAGAACGGCGTCGACCCGAAGAAGACGTATCACTGCGGCGGATCCTGGACTTTCGGGAGGGTATGGAAATGCGACGCCGTGCACGGCACGCAGGACATGCACAGCGCCATTTCCACATCATGCGATGTGTTCTTCTATCAGACCGCACTGGCCCTCGGTCCTGACAAGATCGCGGCCATGGCGCGCAAGTTTGGACTAGGTCAAATCTTCGACATTGGCATTCCTGGCCAGAAGGCGGGGCTTGTGCCTGACACTGCCTACAAGCGCCGCGCGTTCAAGAGGGATCCCGTCTGGCACCCGGGCGAGACGCCAAGCATGGGAATCGGTCAAGGCTACACACACCTCAATCCCCTCCAACTGTGCGTGATGGTTTCGCGCATCGCCAACGGCAGAAAGGCCCTTCATCCTCGGCTCATCCGTTCGATCGGCGGGGTGGAGCAGCCGCGTGGCAATGCATTTGAAGATCTGACGGTTGACCCAGACCATCTTGCCTATGTGCGCGCCGCCATGGCGGAGGTTACTACGACCGGCACTGCGGCCAGGGTAGGTGACCTCGGACTTGGTGAAATCAAGATGGCGGGAAAGACGGGGACGGCGCAATCGTATACCTACGGCGGCGGCGGTCGCGGGGCGCACGGCGCGCGAGGAGAATGGCGATTGCGCGATCATGCGTGGTTTGTGGCTTTCGCACCCTATGATGCCCCCCGATACGCCTGCGCAGTTCTGGTGGAGCATGGAGGGTTTGGCGCCTCTGCGGCCGCGCCTCGAGCGCGTGAACTTATGCGATTGGCGTTGCTGAAAGACCCAGAAGTTCGCGCTCGAATTGAACAACCGCCGCCGCCGAATGAATCTGGGGCGCCGGCCACGTCTAGTCCAGGCGTTGCAGTGAACGCGGGAAAGCCGACATGACCGTCTCCGCCCTGACGCGACCCGGCGAGCGCGACAGACCAGTCGTAAAGCTTGGCGAAATCGACTGGGTTTTTTGTCTCTTCCTCAGCCTGATCGCCGGCGCTGGAGGATTGATGCTGTTCTCGATCGCCGGATCGTCATTCACGCCTTGGGCCGCACCTCACCTGGCGCGGTTCGGCCTGTTTTTCGTGGTGATGATCGTGCTGGCGTTGGTCGACCTCAGAGTTTGGTTCGCCATGGCCTATCCGATTTACGCGGTTGGGCTGTTGCTGCTGGTTGCAGTAGACCTAGTCGGCGACATTTCGATGGGCGCGCAGCGCTGGCTTGATCTTGGCGTCGTACGGCTGCAACCCTCGGAGATCATGAAGGTAGGGATCGTGCTGGCCCTGGCGCGATTCTATCATGGAATTTCGAGCGAAGCGGCGCGCTTCTCCTGGTGGCTGGCGATACCGGCGGCATTGATCCTGGTCCCGGTGATGCTGGTGGCGAAGCAACCGGACTTAGGCACGGCGATGCTCATCCTGCTGACCGGGGTGGCGATCGTGGTGTTGGCCGGCCTATCCTGGAAGGTTATCGCGGCGGGAATCGGGGGAGCCATTGTGGCGATTCCGCTGGCGGTGATGTTCGTTCTGCACGACTATCAGCGACAACGAATCCTGACATTCATGAACCCAGAGAGCGATCCGTCAGGGTCGGGCTATCACATCATGCAGTCAATGATTGCGCTCGGGTCCGGTGGCCTGTTCGGCAAGGGTTATGGTCTGGGTTCGCAGAGCCAACTCAACTTTCTGCCGGAGAAGCAGACCGATTTCATTTTCGCCACCCTGGCCGAAGAGTTCGGGTTCCTGGGCTGCGTCGCCGTGCTTGCGCTTTATGCGGCGGTGATCTTCATGGCGCTACGTACGGCCTACGTTGCACATAGTCATTTTGGAAGGTTGGCAGCGGCCGGCGTGACGGTGACTTTTGCGCTCTATGTGCTGATCAATGGCGCGATGGTGATGGGCATGGCACCGGTGGTGGGGGTACCCATGCCGCTGCTCTCTTATGGCGGCACGGTGATGATGACGGTGATGATCGGGTTTGGCCTGATGCTCTGTGTGCGGGTCAACCGCTATTCAGAAGTCACCAGTGGCAAGGGCGCGCTGCTCTAAACGTCAAAGGCCTGGTCGGTGGCGCGGACCAGAGCGTCGACCACGCCAGGTTCAGTTGAGGCATGGCCGGCGTCCCAGATCACTTCAAAATTCGCTTCAGGCCAGGCGGTCTTTAGTCGCCAGGCGGCGTCCATAGGCGTGACAACGTCGAACCGGCCCTGGACAATCCATCCCGGAGTGCGGCGCAATGCGGCGATGTTCTTCAGCAGCCAACCATCCTCAGGGAAGAACCCGCCATTGATGAAGTAGTGAGACTCGATGCGGGCGAAGGCGATGGCGAAGTCGGTTTCATTGAATTTCGATGGCCGCGCCTCGGGACCACGAATGGAGATCGTGTCGCCCTCCCATTGGCTCCAGGCGGTAGCCGCTTCTCCCTGGATCCGCCGGTCGGGGTCCGTGAGCCGACGGTGGTAGGCCGCGATCATGTCGTGGCGTTCGTCCGGTGGAATCGGTGCGCAGAACCGGGCCCAGGCATCAGGAAACAGCATCGAGGCGCCATCCTGATAAAACCAGCGCAACTCCTTCTGGGTCAGAAGGAATACCCCGCGTAGAATCAGAGATTCCACCCTCTCCGGATGGGTGATCGCGTAGGCGAGGGCGAGCGTCGACCCCCAGGATCCGCCAAATACCGACCAGGTTTCGATCCCAAGATGGCGGCGCAGGCGTTCGATATCCTCGATCAGGGTCCAGGTAGTGTTGTCCTCGAGGCTGGCGTTGGGCCGCGAGCGCCCGCAGCCGCGCTGATCGAACAGCACCATCCGCCAGCGGCGGGGATCGTAGTAGCGGCGCATGGTGGGATTGATCGCGCCGCCAGGCCCGCCATGCAGGATCAGGCAGGGTTTCCCGTCGGGCGGACCACATTCTTCATAGAAGACTTCATGAGTTCCGCCGGTCTGCAGCCAGCCATAATTGAACGGTTCATTTTCGGGATAAAGCCCCCGCCGGCCTGAGGGAGAGGAAATAGTCGAGGTGGGAAATGTTCGTTCCATCCGCAGCAGTGTACTTCGGGAAGCGCTGTCGCCGCCAGCCTGGGCCAGACGAATGATGCAGACGGACCGCCGCACAGGTCTTATGCGGTTTCGCGTGACCCCTGCTGATTCTGAACCCCGAGCCCAGGTGGGCGCCAATGCGCCGGATGTCATCCTGGCGAGGACGCCTTGGAGCACGGTGATCCTGCTAGGGGCGTTGACAGCGTTTCCGCCCCTGTCCCTTGACCTCTACCTGCCGAGTTTGCCGGCGATCGCCAAAGGTTTCGGCGTCGCCGCGGGCGCCCCCCAGACCACGGTTGCGAGCTTCATGCTGGGCATGGCCGTAGGCCAGCTGTTCTACGGCCCGGCGTCGGACCGGATCGGACGTAAGCCGGCTGTGCTGGTGGGCGTGGTGATCTATGTGGCGGCCTCGGTGGCCTGCGCGCTGGCCGGCTCCCTGGAATTGCTGATCGCCGCCAGGTTTGTCGAAGCTCTGGGGGGGTGCGCCGGCGCGGTAGTGGGCAGGGCCATGGTCCGAGATCGATTCGGGCCCACAGAGACGGCGCGCATGCTGTCGCTGATGATGCTGATTATGGGCATGGCGCCGATCCTGGCGCCCATCGTGGGCGGTTACATCCTGGCGGCCTGGGGGTGGCGGGCGTGCTTCTGGGCGCTCACCGGCTTTGGCGTCGTCATGCTGCTGGCCATCACATGGCGGATGAGGGAGTCACGCTCCGAAGCGACGCTGGCCCAGGCGCGGGCAGAGCATCCGCTGCGGGCCTATTTGGAGGTGCTGCGGCATCGCAGGATCCTCGGTTACGCCCTCTGCAGCGCATTCAATGGCGCTACCTTCTTTACCTACCTGGCGGGCGCGCCGGGTCTGATCATCGACCACTACGGGGTTTCACCTTCCAATTTCGGTTGGGTGTTCGGAATCAACGCGGCGGCCCTGATCGGCGCCAGCCAGGTGAACCGCCATGTGCTGCGCCGGATCACGCCTGACCAGGTGCTTGTCCGCGCCAGCTGGTCGTCGTCAATCCTCGCCGGCCTGATGGCCCTTTGCGCGTTGACCGGCCTGGATGGGTTTTGGATCATCATGCCGTTGCTGTTTGCGATGATGGGTAGCTACGGGTTCATGCAGGGCAACACCATGGCCGGGGCGCTCAACGCCGACCCCACCCGCTCGGGAACGATCTCCGCCCTGCTGGGTGCGGCGGGGTTCGCGGCGGGGGGCTTGGGCTCGACCTTGTCCGCCGCCTTCGCCGACGGCACGCCGCGACCGCTGACTGTGATCATGTTCGCAGCCCAGCTCTGCTCCGCCATGGCGTTGCGCGCCTTGGCCCTGCCGAGGCGGGCTCAGGCCTGATCGCCATCTATCTCGCGGGCTGCCCAGACCAGCGTCGCCCAGCCGCAGAGAAACAGGACACCACCCAATGGCGTGACCGCCCCCAGCCAGCGGGGCGCGCCCATCGCCATGGCGTAGAGCGAACCTGAGAACAGCACGACGCCGGACAGGAACTGGGCCGGGGCGAACCGCGCGCGGCGGCCGCCGATGTTCATGAAGGTGGCGCAGGCGAAAGTGGCCATGGTGTGCATGAAGCCGTACATGGCGCCGGTCCTCAGCAACTCCTGGGCCCGCGGATCGGCGACCCCATGGGCCGCGAAGGCGCCGACGGCCACCGATACGAAGCCGCCCACCGCGCCCAGGGTCATCCAGGTTCTTCGCGTCCAGGCCATGTGCGCGCTCCCCTTGTGCGGTAGGCTTGACCATACGCGTTGACAAACCCGCGGCAAGCCGTTGGGTGTGGACAATGGATCGCTGAAATCGTCGAGGAGAACGTCATGCGCGCGCTGCAAGTCGCCGAGCCCTGGGGCATTGAAAATCTGAAGGTCGCCGAGGTTCCGGACCCGGCGCCCGGCCCTGGCGAGGTGCTGGTGCGGATGCGCGCCGCCTCACTCAATTACCGGGATCTGATGATGGTGTCGGGCGGAGGCAGCCGGGGTGGGGCGATCACCGGGACCATGACTCCGCTGTCGGACGGTTGCGGGGTTATCGCAGCGGTGGGCGACGGGGTCAGCCGGGTGGCGGTGGGTGACCGGGTCTCGTCGCTTTTCTATCAGACCTGGTTCGCCGGACCCCCGACGATGGAGCGGTTGAAGGGCCAGCTCGGTTTTCCAATTCCAGGCGTCGCGCGGGAACTGGCGGTCTACAGCGAAGACGGGGTCTCCAAGGTCCCAGAACATCTTTCGGACGAGGAGGTCGCAACACTGCCCTGCGCTGCGCTGACCGCTTGGCGGGCGATGTTCGTCGACGCCGATCTCTCGCCGGGCGACACGGTGGTGCTTCAAGGCACCGGCGGAGTGTCGATCTTTGGCCTTCAGTTCGCCAAGGCGGCGGGCATGCGGGCGATCATCACCTCGTCCTCCGACGCCAAGCTGGAGCGGGCCAAGGCGCTGGGGGCCGACGCGGCGATCAACTATCAGTCCACGCCAGATTGGGGAAAGGCCGTGAAGGCCGCCACCGGCGGGCGCGGCGCCGACCTGGTGCTGGAAGTGGGAGGCCCTTCGACGCTGGCCATGAGCATGCGCGCGGTGCGGCTGGGCGGCCACATCGCCATTATCGGATCCCTGGGCGGGGTGGCCGAAGGGTTCAATCCGACGGCGCTGATCGGCAATTCGGCGCGCCTGCAGGGCCTGTCGGTGGGGTCGCGAGACATGTACGAGGACATGTGCCGGTTCATTGATCTGCACCGGATGAGGCCGGTGGTGGACAAGGTGTTTCCCCTGACCGAGGCGCAGGCGGCGTTCTCGGCGATGAAAGCCAATGCGGCGTTCGGCAAGATCGTGCTGACGATGTGACGCGCGGTCCAGGCCTCCGCGGGATGAGTGGGGTGCGGCGAGGGCGGATTCGGGGTTGAATGCGGTATTTGGGGTGAAAATCGACCTCGGGTTTCAAATTTCCGGGGATCAATCCCATGCAACTTGAATGCGACCGAAACTGACGTAGTCGCGCGAGCGGGAATTGGGGCGTCCACGGGGCGCGCCGATGGGGTGGGGGTCGGGGCGGCTCCGGAATTTCTGTGTCTTACCGATGGGGCGTGGTCTCGAAACCCCTGAAATAGTTCAAATAACAACGTTCGTGGTTAACCGTTTCCAGTTCGGGAATTTTAGCCTTTATCGGATAAATCTTCGCCCGGGATAGGGGTGTCTCGGGCGCCATGACGACATACAGAGCTGCTCTCACAACGCGCATCATAAGCGCACTACGTGGTGTCACGTGCAGGGGCGCGCGCCACGAAGGGGGCGCCACGGCAGTGATATTCGCCATCGCGATGGTGCTGATCATCCCGTTGGTGTTCGCTCTTTTCGACCTCTACACCTGGAATGAGCAACGCGACCATATGCAAGACGCGCTGGACGCTGCGGCACTGGCCGCCGCGCGATCGTCGTCGGTGGACGATGCGGTCATCGATCAGATCGGCGACAGGGTGCTGCTAGCTAACCTGAAGCTGATCCGTGGCGCGAGCCTGGTGACATCGGATTTCCATCTGTCAGGCAACGGCGTCAACGTCGACGCCAGCGCGACGATCCGGCCGCTGCCTCTGATGCCGGGATTTTGGGCCAATCCCCCGATCGTGGTGACCTCGCAGGTCGTGCGCGCGTCGCAAAACCTTGAAGTCGCGCTGGTTTTGGACGTCACCGGCTCGATGGCCGGGACGAAAATTGCGGATCTGCGGTCGGCTGCGCAGGACCTTGTCGACATTGTGGTGCGCCAGGAGCAGACACCGTTCTATTCAAAGGTCGCGCTCGTCCCCTGGTCGATGGGCGTTAATGCGGGGGCATATGCCGACAGCGTGCGCGGCGCGGTCACCGGCACTCGATCGATCACCGACATCGGCTCATGGAAGGCGGGACCGCAAAGGGCGATCACCGGCGCCACCAAGACCAATCCTGTCGTCGTGACAGCGCCTGGCCATGGGTTCAGCAACGGAAATGTCGTCCTGATTACCGGGGAAGGGGGCATGAGCGAGCTCAACGGCAGGCCGTTCGTTGTCGCCGGCGCGACTTCGAACACGTTCCAGCTTTCAGGCGTCGATGGGCGCGCCTATTCCTCGTATCAGATCGGTCACGGCGGCAATGTGGCGCAATGCGCACGGGCGGACTGCACCATGACCGTCACGGCGGCGGCGCATGGATATGCCAACGGTGACCGCATTTATATAAACAACGTCACCCCGGCCGCTTTGGGGACTGACATCGACGATACAGTCTACAAGATTTCTGGTGTCACGGCGAACACCTTCAACATTTTCGTTCCGACCGGACCAGTGATAGCGTCTGGCCATGGCGGCGACGCCTATTGCACGAAATATGGCTGTGAATACTACTGGTTCCGAACCGCGCGGTCGGATGATCCCGGCGACGGCGACGACGATCCTGACAACGACGCCGGCGGCAACAACTACTACAAGTTATTCCGCAACAGCAGTTGTGTGAGCGAGCGGACGGGGGCGCAGGCCTACACTGATGCGGCGACGGTGGGGGCGCCGGTCGGGTTCAGCTACCCGGCGCCGGCGAGCGGGGTGTCCTATGCGGGTTATAGCGCTTCGACGCCAAATCCCTGCCTGACCAATCAGATTATCCCGCTGACCACGGACAAGGCGGCCGTCAAGTCGGCGATCGGCGTATTGCAGGCGCAAGGCTCGACGGCCGGTCAGATCGGCGTGGCCTGGGGCTGGTACATGGTCTCACCGCATTTTGGAGCCATATTTCCGTCGGCGAGCCGGCCCGCGGCTTACACGCAGCCCAACACGCTCAAAGCCGTCGTCCTTATGACCGATGGCGCTCTGAACTCGCCCTACTGCAACGGCGTCATTGCTCGCGACGCCCTTACAGGGTCTGGAAGCTCCAGGGACCACCGGGACTGCAACGCCACAAACGGCACGACACTCAGCCAATCCCTGGCGCTCTGTCAGGCGATGAAGAACGCGGGTGTCATCGTCTATACCGTGGGCTTCCAGATCACCGGCGACACGAATGCGGAAACCCTCATCAACACCTGTCCATCCAGCCCGAGGAACAAGTACCTGCCGACGAGCGGTCAGGCTCTTTCCGAAGCCTTCAAGTCGATTGGCGCCGACCTGAATAATCTTCGTATCTCACGTAGGTCACGTCCGGCCTAGTCCAGGCCCTCCATCAGCCTTGCCGCGATCAACTCTGCGGCGTCTTCGGCGGACATGGCGGTGGTGTCGATGTGGATCTCGGGGTGTTCGGGGGCTTCGTAGGGGCTGTCTATGCCGGTAAAGTTCTTCAACTCCCCAGTCCGGGCCTTCTTGTAGAGGCCCTTGACGTCGCGACGCTCGGCCTCGGCCAGGGGGGTATCGACGTAGACCTCGACGAACTCATCGGCGCCCATCAGATCGCGGGCCATGCGCCGCTCTGCGCGGAAGGGCGAGATGAAGGAGACCAGCACGATCAGGCCGGCGTCGACCATCAACTTGGCCACTTCGGCGACCCGGCGGATGTTCTCCACGCGGTCGGCGTCGGTGAAGCCAAGGTCGCGGTTGAGGCCGTGGCGGACGTTGTCGCCGTCGAGCAGATAGGTGTGGCGGCCAGCGGCCATCAGCCGCTTCTCCACCAGGTTGGCGATGGTCGACTTGCCGGAGCCTGACAGGCCGGTGAGCCAGACCACGCGGGCTGTCTGGCCCTTGGCGCGGGCGCGAGCGGCCTTGTCGACATCCAGCGCCTGCCAATGGACGTTCTGGGAGCGGCGCAGGGCGAAGTGCAGCATGCCGGCGCCTACCGTGCGGTTGGAAATCCGGTCGATGAGGATGAAACCGCCCAGGTCGTGGTTTTCCACATAGGGATCGAAGGCGATGGGGGCGTCCAGGGAGAGGTTGCAGACGCCGATCTCGTTGAGCTCCAGCCGCTTGGCGGCCAGGTGCTCCAGGGTGTTGACGTTGACCTTGTATTTGGGCTCGGCGACGCTGGCGCTCACCAGGCGCGTCCCCAGCTTCAGGACATAGGGCCGGCCCGGCAGCATGGGCTCGTCATCCATCCACACGATGGTGGACTCGAACTGGTCGGCGACCTGGGGCGGATCGCTGGAGGCGGCCAACACGTCGCCGCGGGAGGCGTCGATCTCATCTTCCAGGGTCAGCGTCACCGACTGACCGGCCACGGCGATGTCCAGGTCGCCGTCCAGGGTGACGATGCGGGCCACACGGCTCTCGCGGCCGGAGGGTATCGACTTGACCTTGTCGCCCGGCTTGACGGTTCCCGAGGAGATGAAGCCCGAGAAGCCGCGGAAGTCGAGATTAGGGCGGTTCACCCACTGCACCGGCATGCGGAAGGGCCTGGCGCGCAGCTGGTCCTCGACCGGAAGGTCCTCCAGATGCGGCAAGAGGGCCGGACCCTTGTACCAAGGCGCCGCCTCACTGACGGCGGTGATGTTGTCGCCCCTGAGCGCCGACATGGGGATGGCGGTGAACTCGGTGATGCCGATCTGGGCTGCGAAGGCGCGGTAGTCTGCCAGGATGGTGTCGAACACCTCCTGGCTCCAGTCTACCAGGTCCATTTTGTTGATCGCCAGCACCACGTGGCGGATGCCCAGCAGGCTGACCAGGTAGGAGTGGCGGCGCGACTGGGTGAGCACGCCCTTGCGGGCGTCGATGAGGATCACCGCGGCGTCGGCGGTGGACGCGCCGGTGACCATGTTGCGGGTGTATTGCTCGTGGCCAGGAGTGTCGGCGACGATGAACTTGCGCTTGTCGGTGGAGAAGAACCGATAGGCGACGTCGATGGTGATGCCCTGTTCACGCTCGGCGGCCAGGCCGTCCACAAGCAGAGCGAAGTCGATCTCGCCGCCCTGGGTGCCCACCTTCTTGCTATCAGCCTCCAGGGCCGCCAACTGATCCTCGAAGATCATCTTGGAGTCGTAGAGCAGGCGTCCGATCAGGGTCGACTTGCCGTCGTCCACCGAGCCGCAGGTGAGGAAGCGCAGCAGGGACTTGTGCTGGTGCGCCTCGAGGTAGGCGTCGATGTCCTCGGCGATCAGGTCTGAGACGTGAGCCATTAGAAGTAGCCTTCCTGCTTCTTCTTTTCCATTGAGGCGGCCTGGTCGTGGTCGATCTTGCGGCCCTGGCGCTCGGAGGTGGTGGTGAGCAGCATCTCCTGGATGATCTCGGGCAGGGTGGAGGCGGTGGACTCCACCGCCCCGGTGAGCGGGTAGCAGCCCAGGGTGCGGAAGCGCACCGACTTCTGCATGGGGACTTCCCCGGGCTCGAGCTTCATGCGCTCGTCGTCGACCATGATCAGGGCGCCGTCGCGCTCCACCACCGGGCGCACCTTGGAGAAGTAGAGCGGCACGATGGGCACGTTCTCCAGGTGGATGTATTGCCAGATGTCGAGCTCGGTCCAGTTGGAGATCGGGAAGGCGCGGAAGTTCTCTCCGGGCGCCTTGCGGGTATTGTACAGCCGCCAGAGCTCCGGGCGCTGGATCTTCGGGTCCCAGCGGTGCTGGGCCGAGCGGAAGGAGAGGATGCGCTCCTTGGCGCGGGACTTCTCCTCGTCCCGGCGGCCGCCGCCGAAGGCCGCGTCGAAGCCGTACTTGTCCAGGGCCTGCTTCAGGCCCTCGGTCTTCCAGATGTCGGTGTGCAGGGCCGAGCCATGGTCGAAGGGGTTGATCTTGCGCTCCACCGCCTCAGGGTTCTGGTAAACGATGAGGTCGAAGTCCGCTTCCTTCTGCATGCGCTCACGCATGGCGTACATGTCCTGGAACTTCCAGGTGGTGTCCACGTGCATGAGCGGGAAGGGGATCTTGGACGGGTAGAAGGCCTTCTGCGCCAGACGCAGCATCACCGCCGAGTCCTTGCCGACCGAATAGAGCATCACCGGCTTTTCACACTCGGCGACCACCTCGCGGAAAATCTGAATGCTCTCGGCCTCCAGGCGCTGGAGGTGGGTGAGGTCCGGGGCTGGCGGCAAGGCGGCGGCTCGGTTGGCGCTCATGAAGCCCTTCGACCCATTAGAAAAAAAGCGCCAGCGGCGGGCCGGCGCGCGGAATTGCGTGACCTGGGAGTTAGTTTAGGGCGAAGGCGCATGCAAGCATGGTCAGGCCTTGCGGCGCCCAATTGATCAGGCGCGGCGGATAGAGAATCTGAAGGCGCAGAACGCAAGTATCGGTGTCCGAAAGCCGCGGATTCAGTGCCATACAGGTCCGAAAACCGCGAGACATTCCCCGGTATGCGGCCCACCTTCGTGGCATGGAGCTAGACCATGACGCCTATTACCGCGCCTTTCAGTTGCGCGACGCCCGATTTGACGGACGGGTCTTCGCGGGTGTGAAAACCACTGGGATCTATTGCCGGCCGGTGTGCCCGGCGCGGACGCCCAAGAGCACAAGCATTACCTTTTTCCCCTCGGCGGCGGGGGCTCAAGCGGCGGGCTTTCGGCCCTGCCTACGCTGCCGGCCGGAGGCTTCGCCGGATCTGGGCGCCTGGCGGGGCACATCGAACACGGTGGCGCGAGCCTTGGCCATGATCGAGGCCGGCGCCATGGACGCCGGCGACGTTGAAGCTCTGGCCGACCGGCTGGGTGTCGGCGAGCGGCAATTGCGCAGGCTGTTCGCAAAGCACATTGGAGCCTCGCCCGTGGCTGTGGCCCAGACGCGACGCGTGCTTCTGGCTAAGCAACTGATTGTCGAGACGCGTTTGCCGATGACCGATGTGGCGTTGGCGGCCGGATTCGGAAGCGTAAGGCGCTTCAACGAGACGTTCCGACAGCTGTTCGATCGCCCGCCAGCAACCCTGCGCCATCGGGACGCCGAGGACTTGAACCTGGGCGGCGCGGCGATCACGCTGAAACTGGCGTACAAGCCGCCCTATGACTGGGGGGCCATGGCGACGTTCCTGCAAGCGCGCGCGGTGGCGGCCGTCGAAACTGCTAGCGCGCGGCGCTATGCGCGGACATTTTCTATCGACGGACGGACGGGGGCCGTGCGGGTGGAGCCGGGGGAGGGCGCTTTCCTGCAGGTGACGGTGAGTTGTCCGGACCTGGGCGTGCTTCCGCTATTGATCGCCCGGGTGAGGCGGGTATTCGACCTCAGCATCGATCCAGCGGTTGTTGGCGCCCATCTTTCCGAGGACCCGCGGCTTGCGGCGCTGGTGGCGCGCCGGCCGGGACTGCGGGCGCCGGGCGCCTGGGATGGTTTTGAAATAGCGGTGCGGGCGGTGCTGGGTCAGCAGGTTACGGTGCGGGCCGCGCGGACCTTGGCGGGGCGCCTTGTGCAGGCCTTTGGCGAACCCCTGAGTGTAGCGCCTAGCGAAGTCGAGAACCTGACCCACGTCTTTCCCGGCCCGGCGCGTTTGGTCAATGCCGACATCGGCGCGATCGGCATGCCAAGGGCGAGGGCTGCATCGATCAACCGCCTGGCGGCGGCGGCCCTGGACAATCCCATGCTATTCGAGCCCCGCGGCGGGCTGGATGAGGCGATCGCGGTGCTACGGCGGTTGCCGGGCATAGGTGATTGGACCGCCCATTACATTGCGCTTCGCGCGCTTCGCGAACCTGACGCCTTCCCCGCGGCCGACGTGGCGCTAATGCGCTCCATGGCGGGGCCAGATGGAAGTCGGCCCACCGCGGCGGAACTGGAGGCCAGGGCCGAACGCTGGCGGCCCTGGCGCGCCTATGCCGCGCAGCATCTATGGGCGGCCGACGCCGATCCGAAAGTGAGAGACGATAACCATGCCAATACCGCCTGACTCCCTTATCCTCGATCGCATTGGTAGTCCGATCGGCGAGAGTCTTATTGTCGTGGACGCCAACGGCGTGCTGCGCGCCTTCAATTGGGTCGAATATGAGCCCTCTGTGCGAAGTATGCTGAGAGCTTGCGACGGGCAGGCATCCATCGTGGAGGGCAGGGCGCCACAGACGGTGCGAGAGGCGTTCGAATCCTACTTCGCCGGCAATATTCGCGCCCTTGAAGGTATGGCGTGGGCGGCCGGTGGGACGGCGTTCCAACTGTTGGTTTGGCGTGAACTATGTGCCATTCCCGCCGGTGAGACGATCAGTTATCAGCAATTGGCGGCACGCATCGGCCGTCCGCGGGCGGTGCGCGCGGTGGGACTCGCCAACGGACGCAACCCAGTCGCCTTGCGCGCGCCTTGCCACCGGGTGATCGGCGCGGACCGCAGGTTGACCGGCTATGGCGGCGGCCTGGATCGCAAACGCTGGCTGCTGCGCCACGAAGGCGCGAGCTTTCGAGAGGACGCCCACGTTAGCTTCGGCGGGCGCAGCCGGGTTCAGCCCCTATTCAGCTTGCCTTGAGCAGCCTGAGGCCCAATCTTGGACCCATCGCTTTGGAGGGGCGGCGCATGAAGAGTCTTTTTGGCGTGGCGATCTTGTTGTGCGCGGCCGTCGCGGGCGCGGCCTGGGCGCAACCCTATCGCGGCGCGCCTCGCGCAACGCTCTATGAAAACCCGGGCTTTCAGGGCGGACAGATTGAAATCAGCGGCAAGACCGAGAACCTGCCACGCTACTTCAACGACAAGGCCATGAGCGGCCGCTTTGAAGGCCGCTGGCGGATCTGCGAGCATTCGGATTTCGGTGGGCGCTGCGCCGTCGTGGAAGGTGACGTCGCCGACCTGAATGTCCATGGCTTGGCGCAGCGAGTGAGTTCGCTGCGACCGGATGACCGCAATGACGATGGTCGCTACGACACCGGTCGCTATTACAATGGCGACAGTCGTTCGCTGGAGGGAGCCCGCAACGTGTTCTTCCCCTATCCGACCCTGCGCGGGGCGGACATTGAAGCCACATCCGGCGCTGCGGATCGATACTGCCGGTCGCAGGGTTTGGCAGGCGCGGCCTATTTCGACGCCGACGACCAGGGATACCGCGGATATGGCCGTGATGACCGGTATTCGAGGTCAGGTACAGTCCTGCGTGATGTGTTATGCCGGCGGTGAGGCGGGAGATGACCAAAAGTTCACGTTCGGGCCTGCGCGGCTGAGCGTATAGGATTGGGAGCCGGAAACCGTGGCGAGACTTTTCCAATGACGACCTTCACCGAATTGGTGGCCGCCGTGGTGGTGCATTCGTCGGCTGCGGCATATTCGCACTTCGGTGTGCTCGTTGAGCCAGCGCAACCGCAGACGCCCGCGGTTTCGGAGCGCGTCGTGGCGCGCACGACCTCCAGGAAGACTGCAATAAAGATTCCGGATAGCCCACCGACACGCGCCAAGGTACTGAAAATCTAGCGCGCGCCTGCATCTGCACACGGATGTGACAGCAAGTCTGTTTGAGTCTGGGCGCTTCGCGGCTATTCGAGATTGAGACTGAGGTCGAGATCGGGGGGCGATGTTCATGGCGCAATCGCGTGGGCGGTCTCCGATCGAAGTTCCGCGCCGGGGGCCGTAGATGAAGTTCGGAAACAGGAATCGACCGGCCGACTTCCGTGGTCCGGCGGATCCGTTTCCGATAGGCCCTCCGGCCGGACGAGCGGCCGCTCCCATGACGATGGCGGATGATCAGTCGTCAACGTCCATGGCCCAAAATCAAACTGGGGCGGATATCACGCGTGGGGTGGGTCGAGAGGTCAACAGTTTTGGCGACCCCGTTGGACAGGCCCATCCGGCGCGCCGAAGGCAGGATTTTCATACGCCGGCCTGGCCGGTCTATTTCGCGGCCTTTGTGGTCTCCATCCTGTGGATCGGCGGGCCGATCGCCTTCGCCATCGGTTACCGGAGTAAGGTTGTTCCCTTCGAGAACGATACGTTCGCCATGGCGGTGTTCGCCTTGCTGTCACTTGGCCCAGCGGCGTTCGTCTGGATCGCAGCTTACGTCTTGCGCCAGGGACAGCGATTGGGGGCCGAGACACGAAGGGCGCAAAGTCTGGCGGACGAACTTTCAGTTCCCGCCCTGACCGCAGCCGGGCGTACCGGCGACCTGATCACTACAGTGCGCGAGGAGATCACCAGAGCCGCTGAAGCGGCCGAGGAAGCGCGTTCGACCCTGTTGGCGCTGCGCCAGGCGTTGGCGATGGAGACTGAGCGGCTCACAGACGCTGCGGCCGGTTCCGTGCGCACGGCGCAGGGACTGGCGACCACCCTGGGCCTTGAACGGACCGAAATGGGCGCGCTCGCCCAGACCCTTGACGCCCAAGCGATGCGGGTCACCGATGCAATCTCCCAGCAGGCGCGCATGGTGGCCGAGGCGTCCGACCTCGCCGAAACCCAATTGCGTGAGGCCGAAGCTGTCCTGGCCGCCCGGGCATCTGATCTGGCTGCAGCAGCGTCGGAGGTGAGCGATGCGGCGCGGACGGCGGGCGAGGATCTGAATCGCCACGTGGCGCGGCTGGAGCACGCCGGGACGGGGGTCTCGGAACAGATCCAGACCGTCGAGGGCGGGCTCACGGCTCAGCGCACGGCGCTGGTGACGCTGGCCGATGCACTGCGGGCGGACCATGCGGGCTTCGCCAATGAAGCGGATGTGCACGCAACCCAGCTTGCCGAGTTCATCACTCAGGCGCGGGTGTCCGCCGCGGAAATGGCCGATCGCGCACACAAGGGCGGTGAAATGCTGCGTGCGATGGTGATTGAAGCCGCGGAGCAGTTCCGGCGCCTGACCGAAGGCTTTGACGCCGAGCGCGAACAGATCGGCCAGGCCGTAGCCCAGGTAGCCGGTCAGATTACTCAGGCGACCACGCAGGCGGCTGGACAGATCACCAACGCCACGAACCAGGCCGCCGGCCGGATCGCCGAGACCAGCAACCTGGCTTCCGGCCGACTGAGTGAACTTGGCGAGCAGCTATCCGGACGGATCGCCGAATCGACGTCGGCCATCGCCGCAAGGCTCGCAGAGTCGGGCGAGCAGGCGGTGGGGCAGTTCACCGCGGCGAGCAATCTTGCGGCCAGCCGGATTTCGGAAATTGGCGCGCAAACCGCCAGCCAGATTTCGGAGGCGACCGCCAAGGCGGCCGGGCAGCTATCTGATGCAAGCCTCCATGCTGCTGGCCAACTCACTGAGGTTAGCAGCCGGGCGATGGGCCAGGTGTCGGAGGCGAGCACCCTGGCCGCGGGGCAGTTCTCTGAGGTCAGCTCACAGGCGGCCGGGCTGATCTCGAATGCCTCGGCGCTGGAGCGGGCGCGCCTCGAAACTGAAACCAGGGCGGCAATTGATGCGCTGACGCGGGCCGCGTCTGAGACGCGCGAAGCTGCTGCGGCCCATGCTGAGGCGGCACGCCAGCAGGTTGAGCAGCTATCGGAACTGGCCTTTGGGGCCGGCCAGACAGCAAACAAGGCCTATGAGTCGAGATTGGATGAGGCTCGGGCTCTGATCGAAAAGTCGGCGGAGCTAATCGACGAGGCTGGCGTAACGACGGCGCAGCGTCTGGAGGAGGGCGCCACGGCCGCGCGCAATGCGCTGGAAGAAATGCAACGGATGCTAAGCGAAGTCGAGGCGCGTACGGCAGCGCTGCCGGATGCGGCGCGAAGCCAAGCCGAACAGGTGCGCGCGGCGGTGACGGGCAGCATGGATGAACTTCTGGGCCAGGCGCGCCGGGCGGCGGCGGAGACCCAGGCGATCGACGATGCCTTCCAGGGCCGGGTGCGGCGCAACTACGAAGTCCTGAGCGAGGCTGTGCGATTGATGGGGAGCGTCGCCGCCGGGGGCTCAGTCGCCCCCCTGGCCGCCGAACCTCCTCCAGTCTGGCATTCGCCACCACCCTCGCCACCCCCACCGCCACCTCCACCCCCACCGACGCCGACGCCGCTAGAATCTGCGCCGCTGGTCGACGTCCCGATACAATTGGAGCAACAGGGTCCGATAATGGCCCCTGCGTCGGAACCTGCTCAGCCGCCGGAACAACAAGCAAAGGGTGGGTTCTTCGGCCTTAGACCGCGCTTGAAGCTGACGCCGACCAGCACCGACGAGGAAGTCGCCAGCATCTTTGACGCATCGCCGCCTAAGGCGGAAGAAAACATGGAGGGCGAGGGCTGGAGCTGGAAGGATCTGCTGTCTTCAATTGACGAGGCCGAAGGCGGCGACCCGAACGAATTGCAGGCGGCGCTAAGCCGTGAGATCTCCGCCATGGGTATTGACGCACAGGCGATGCTGTCGATTGCGAAGATCGATGAGCTCGCTGTTGTCCTACAGAACCGTGACTTCAATGGCGCGCGCGAGGTGGTCCGGGCGCTGGCGCCCGCCGCGAACCGACGTCTCGGACGGCGACTGTTCACAGACGAGAAATTGAAGCGGCGAACGCTGACATTCATCGGCCGATTCCGTGGCGCAATGGCTCAGGCGGCGGAGCGGGATCCGGCAGGCTTTGAGCTCGCCGAGCAGCTGAACACCGAAGCAGGGCGCACCTATCTGATCCTGGACGCCGCGGTCGGGGATATCACTTAGTTACCCAGCGGCACTTGAAGCCGCGCGTTGGGCGCACGATCTTGAAGCCCCGAGGGGCTACGAGCGAATTGGGAAGCACCAACTCCATGGACGCCACACGCGAGCGCGCGCATCAGGCATGGCGCTCAGCCGAACGTATCAAGCGGTTGTCGGACCGATTGATCGGCATCGGTCCCTTCGGCATCGGACTGGATGGCCTGTTGGCCTGGATTCCAGGCGCAAACATTGCCTACAGCGTCGGCGCGGCGGGACTTCTGCTCTATGAGGCGGCCAAGGCTGGGGCTACGACGCGGACCTTTGCAACCATGGGCATCTTCCTGCTGGTTGACGCCGCGAGTTCCGAGGTCCCGATCGCCGGCTGGGCGGTGGACACTCTGTTCCCGGGCCATCTGATGGCGGCCAAGGTGCTTCAAAAGGATATTGAGGCGCGCCATGGCCCAGTCCAGTTCACTAACTGGCCAAGCGGGCAACAAACAGGGAATGCCGAACCGAGACCGGTGAAGGGATCGGCGAACGTCCGATAAGGCGCCCTACTGTGCGGAATCGAGCTGTGCGTACCCCAGCGCCGCATTCAGGCGTTCCAGGACCTCAATGGCAGCCTCCGGAACCACCGTGCCAGGAGCGAAGATGGCGGCGACACCGGCTTCGCGCAGCGCGGTGTAGTCCTCTGGCGGAATGACGCCGCCCACCACCACGACGATGTCTGAGCGACCGAGCTTGGCCAGTTCCGCCTTGAGTTCCGGCACCAGGGTCAAGTGGCCGGCGGCGAGAGAGCTGGCGCCCACAACGTGGACATTTTCCGCCACGGCCTGGGCGGCCGCCTCAGCGGGCGTGGCGAAAAGGTCGCCGATGTCGACATCAAAGCCGAGGTCGGTGAAGCCCGAGGCGATCACCTTCTGGCCACGGTCGTGTCCGTCTTGACCCATCTTGGCGACTAAAATCCGAGGCTTGCGGCCGTCGGCCTGGGTGAAGGCCTCGATCATCGCCTTGGCGCGGTCGCCAGACGCCGTGGCTCCGGCGGCCTGCAAATAGACCCCTTTGACCGCATCAGCGCGGGCCTTGTGGCGGTTGAAGGCGTGTTCCAAGGCTAGCGAGATCTCACCGACCGTGGCGTGGGCGCGCGCGGCGTCGACGGACAATTCCAGCAGATTGGCGCTTCCGCGTGCGCCGTTGGTCAGGGCGTTGAGCGCGGCTTCGACGGCCCCTGGATCGCGTTCGGCCTTCAGCTTACGCAGCTTTTCCAACTGGCGCTCACGCACGGCCGTGTTGTCCACCTTGAGGACCGGGATGTTGTCGGGAGTCGTGGGGCGATATCGGTTGACGCCGACGACGCTCTGGGTCCCGGAGTCGATGGCGGCTTGGGTGGCCGCGGAAGCCTCCTCGATTCGGCGCTTGGGCAAGCCGTCCTCGATGGCGCGGGCCATGCCACCCATGGCCTCGACTTCCTCTATGTGGGTCAGGGCGCGCGCCGCCAGGTCCGCCGTCAGACGCTCCACGTAATAGGAACCGCCCCAAGGGTCGATGACCTTGGTCTGGCCACTCTCCATCTGGATCACAAGTTGGGTGTTGCGGGCGATGCGTGCAGAGAAATCCGTCGGCAAAGCAAGGGCTTCGTCCAGGGAGTTGGTGTGTAGGCTCTGGGTCTGGCCACTGACGGCGGCGGCGGCTTCCACGTAGGTGCGCGCGACGTTGTTGTAGACGTCCTGCGCCGCCAGGCTCCAGCCACTGGTCTGGGTGTGGGCGCGCAATGAGATGGAGCGTGGATCATTGGGATGGAACTTTTCAGTGATCAGCTTGGCCCACAGCAGGCGGGCGGCCCGCTGCTTGGCGATCTCCATGAAGGTGTTCATGCCGGCGCACCAAAAGAACGACAGGCGCGGCGCGAACTGGTCGACGGTCATGCCCGCGGCGACGCCGGCGCGAACATAGTCGACGCCGTCAGCCAGAGTGTAGGCGAGTTCCAGGTCCAGCGTCGCACCGGCTTCTTGCATATGGTAGCCGGAGATAGAGATGGAGTTAAACTTGGGCATCTCCTTCGACGTGTAGGCGAAGATGTCCGACACGATCCGCATCGAAGGCCCAGGCGGATAGATGTAGGTGTTGCGGACCAGGAATTCCTTGAGGATGTCGTTCTGGATGGTGCCGCTGAGCTTGGCGTGCGGCACACCCTGTTCCTCGCCTGCGGCGATGTAGAGCGCCAGAATCGGAAGCACCGCGCCGTTCATGGTCATCGACACGCTCATCTTGTCGAGCGGTATGCCGTCGAACAGGGTGCGCATGTCGAGGATGGAGTCGATCGCAACCCCAGCCATGCCGACATCGCCAGCAACGCGGGGATGGTCCGAGTCGTAACCACGGTGGGTGGCCAGGTCGAAGGCGATGGAGAGGCCCATCTGACCGGCGGCGAGGTTGCGCCGATAGAAGGCGTTTGAATCCTCCGCCGTCGAGAAGCCCGCGTACTGGCGCAGCGTCCATGGATTGGTGGCGTACATTGTGGGGTAGGGGCCACGCAGGAACGGAGCGAGGCCAGGGTATCCTGCCATCGTATCAAGGCCGGCGACGTCGGCGGCGCCATAGGCGGCCTTGACGGCGATACCTTCCGCTGTCTCCCAAACTGGGCCGGAAAGGCGTGGGGCGGAATTGGCCGGACCGTCGAAGGGCAGGGTGGAGAAGTCGGGGAAACTGGTCATGAGCGGGCCTCGAAGGGCTCGGAAATTCGGAGGGATTTGAGTGGCGGGCAGCGGCCATCCGGGCCAGGCAGGCGCGAATCCGGGGCGGTGACCGGTTTTGGCGAGGCCGACTCGACGTCGACTGCGACGGATGACTCCGGTGGGAAGGCGGTGACGCCGACGATTCTGGGCTTGCCGGCCGCAGCGCGGGCGGTGTTGGCCGCGGCGACGCCGGCGGCGATGTGGCCGTCGGAGAGGGCCGAGATGATCCCGCCCCTGGCCTCGATCGCCTGGAAATCGGCCCATGCGGCGCGGGCGAGTTCGTCAGTGAGCGCCTCGGCAAATCCTGAGCCGGCGGCTGGGTCGGCTACTCGGCCCAAATGTGATTCCTCCATCAACACCAACTGGGTGTTGCGGCTCTGGCGGCGCGCAAAGGCCGTCGGCAGGCCGATGGCGTCCGTGAAGTTTCCAAGCACCACCGAGTCGGCGCCGCCAATGGCCGCGCCGAAATTGGCCGCGGTCAGGCGAAGCATGTTAGTCCAGGCGTCCTGGGCCGCCAGCATCCGGCGCGACGAGCGGGCTTCGACCCTGGCCGGGCCTGCGACGCCACAGGCCTGGGTGAGGCGCGCCCATAGTCTACGCGCCGCGCGTAGCTTGGCGATGGTCAGGAAGTGGTCGTTATCGGCGGCGAGGCTGAGGGTGATGCGGTTGAAGGCGTCATCCATGGGCATGCCAGCGCGGACCATAGCCTTGGCGTAGGCCAGAGCGGCCGAAGTGGCGAAGGCCAGTTCGGCCGCCTCGCCACCGCCAGCCTCGTGAACCACGCGCCCAGACGCCAGGAACAGGCCTGCTGCAGGGTAGGGCTGGGCGAGGCGTGCGGCGACGGTCGCAGCCGACACCAAGTGAGATTCCACGGGCCCTGGGCTAGCTCCAGCTTCGGCGAATGCGCTTAAGGGGTCCATGTGCGGGCAGATCCGGGCGCCAGGCGAAGCCTTGGCCGCGGCGCCCAGCCAATCTGCGGCGATCGGGGCAAGGAAACCGGCATCCAGCGCCACGGGGGCTAGTTCCAACACAACGCCCTGAAGTGCGCGGGCGAGTCCATCGGAAGAACCTATCGCTGATCCGCGCGCGCCCGAAGGGTCGATGGCCAAAACCACCGAGGCCGCGCCGCCCGCCAGATCCTCAAGGATCTCGGCGTTTGCCCGGGCGGCGTCGGGATGAGCGCTGAAACAGCGCACTTCCCAGGGCCGTTCGACGCTTCGAGGCGCAAGCTCGAGCGGTTCTGCAGCAGCGGCCGGATAGAGCGGCTCAATCGACAAACCCTCGACTGTCTTCAAGCGGAGGGATTCAAAGGGCGTTTCGCCCAGGGTCTTGGCGACGAGGGCCTTCCAGGCGGTCTCGTCGGCTGGCGGAAACAGGTCCGCTAGGTCAAGGGTGTCAGCCATCGCGGGGTGATGCGGCGCCGGTCCAGGCAGGTCAAGTGCGAGGGCGCATCGATAGTGCGCCTTGGGGGGTTGAAATCCACGCGAGGCTCGGCGTCTTCTGCAAGACCGGTGCAACGGCGCA
Organism: Caulobacteraceae bacterium; assembly: GCA_947475415.1. Lineage (GTDB taxonomy): Bacteria > Pseudomonadota > Alphaproteobacteria > Caulobacterales > Caulobacteraceae > Phenylobacterium. The sequence continues at coordinate 6,204 of CANJLH010000007.1, read as the reverse complement.
ACCCAACGGGATTGATCAGATGACATTTTCCCTCGACCAGTTCTCCCTCCGCGACAAAGTGGCCATCGTGACCGGGGCCGGTGGACGCAGGAACAGCATCGGCGAGGCCTACGCCAAAGGCTTGTCGGGCGTCGGAGCGGCGGTGGTGGTCGCCGACCTCAGTCTGGAGGGCGCGCAGCGGGTCGCGGCGGAGATCACCGCGGGGGGCGGCAAGGCGATCAGCGTGCAAGTGGACATCGCCGATCAGACCTCGGTCGGGCGCATGGTCGCGGCGGCCGAGGCGGCATATGGCGGCGTCGATATACTGGTCAACAACGCCGCCCTGATGGTGGAAGTGGTCAGCACCCCGGCGATGGCGATCACCGAAGAAGCCTGGAACAAAGTGATCGCAGTCAACCTCACTGGCGCGCTGTTCTGTTCACAGGCGGTGGCGCCGTCGATGCGAAAGCGCGGTGGCGGCAAGATCGTCAATCAGTCCTCGGCCGGCGCCTATCCGGCGGCTTCGGTGTACGGGATCACCAAACTGGCGCTCGTGGGGCTGACCACGACGCTGGCCCGAGAGCTCGGACCCCACAACATCAACGTCAATGCGATCGCGCCGGGGGTTACCGGAAGCGATGCGGGGCGGTCCCTGACGCCGCCAGATTCGCCCTATCGCGCTATGATGAAGATGATGACCGCGATGCGGGTCGATGGGGAACCGGACGAGCTGGTGGGCGCCCTGCTCCTTCTGTGCTCGCCAGCCGGCGCGTGGATAACCGGCCAAGTGCTGCATCTGGACGGCGGCGCGACGCTTAGGCCATAGGTCCAGGGATGGATCGATGAGCCGGGGTTTGCCGAAAGGCCCCTGATGCGGCAAGGTCGGAATGAAGTTCGACAGCCAGTTTATGGGGGCCGCCATCATGGGCGAACAACTCGTCGCAGATAAGGTCGCCGAGGCGCCGGCACATGTCCCACCGGAACTGGTGCGGGAGTTCAGCTACTGGTCCAGCCCCGGCATGGCGCCTGGCCCCAACGCTGACCCGCACGCGGCGTTCCGAAAGTTCCGCGACGGCCCGCGGGTGGTCTATGCGCTGTCGCCCGAAACGACCCAATACCTCGGCAGCCCGGGCATGTGGATATTCACCCGCGCCGCCGACATGCGCGATGCGCTGCAGCAGCCGAACCTGTTCTCCAGCCAGCGTGAAACGTTCGCGCCGATGATCGGAGAATCCTGGCGGATGGTGCCAGTGGAGAATGATCCGCCACTGCACACCGAGTTCCGTATGATGCTGAACCCGCTGTTTTCGCCCAAGCGTATGGAGGCGATGAAGGATGGGATCCGCTCGCGGGCGGTCAGCCTGATCGAATCCTTCAAGGCGCGGGGGGAATGCGAATTCATGGACGAATTTGCGCGTCCCTTCCCGGTGACGATCTTTTTGCAGTTCGTTGGGATTTCTGATGAGCGGCGGGAGGAATTCCAGCAGTGGGGTCGCGACCTGTTGCACGGTCAGGACCTTGAAACCCGAGCCGGTGGCGTGCGCGCGATCGTTGACTATATGCGCGAACTGATCGCCGACCGTCGGGTCAATCCGAAGGACGACTTCATCACCTTCATCCTCAACGGCCGCGTCGAGGGCCGGCCGCTGACCGAGGACGAAATGGTGGGCTGTGCGTTCCTGGTTTTCGTGGCGGGTCTGGATACGGTGGCGGCAACACTTAGCTTCCTGTTCCTACATTTGGCGCGGAACCCTGAACATCAAGCCGAACTGCGCGCCAACCCGAGCCTCATACCCAGCGCGGTGGAGGAATTGATACGGGTCTACGGCATCCTGCCAATGACGCGGATTGCGACGCGCGACGTCGATTTCGCCGGCGTGAAAATGAAGAAGGGCGACCTGATCAACTGCCCCCCGCAGTTGGCCAATATTGATCCGGCGGAGCTCGACCGGCCGGATGAAATCGATTTCACTCGCACTGGCATTCACCACATGGGCTTCGCCTATGGGCCGCACCGGTGCATTGGGTCGCATCTGGCGCGGCTGGAACTGACAATTGCGTTTGAAGAATGGTTGACCCGGCTTTCGCCGTTCCGGGTGAAGGATGGAACCGCCCCGATCGTGCATGCGGGGACAGTATGGGGCGCCGAAGAGATGCGATTGGCGTGGGGGTAGGCGCGTAGCACTTGCCTTGTGTGGCGCGGTATCTGTACGCAGCATGGCTTCGCCCCCCTGAACCTACGAGCGCTATCGCATGACCATGCCTGTCATTCTGCAGCATCGGCTGCGCATACCGGTGATCGGGTCGCCGCTATTCATAATCTCCGGGCCGGAGCTTGTGATCGCCCAGTGCAAAGCCGGGATCGTAGGAACTTTTCCAGCATTGAACGCGCGGCCGGCTTCCCAACTCGAGGAATGGCTGCACCAGATCACAGAGGAACTGGCGGCTTGGGATCGGGAGCACCCTGAACGGCCCTCAGCGCCGTTCGGCGTCAATCACATCGTCCACAAAACCAATAACCGGCTGGAACACGACCTAGCCGCGACGACCAAATGGAAGGTCCCGGTGATCATTACATCGCTGGGCGCGAGGGAGGAATTGAACGCCGAGGTGCGTTCCTATGGTGGAGTTACGCTCGCCGATGTGATCGACGAACGGTTTGCACGCAAGGCGGTGGAGAAGGGGTCACAGGGGCTGATCGCAGTGGCGGCCGGCGCAGGCGGGCACGCGGGCACGCTATCGCCCTTCGCCCTCGTGCAGGAATTGCGGCTATGGTTCGACGGTCCGATCGCCCTGTCCGGCGCGATCGCAAATGGGTCGGCTGTGCTGGGCGCCCAGGCGATGGGCGCTGATCTGGCCTATATCGGCTCCGCTTTCATCGCCACCAAAGAGGCGAACGCGGCCGAGGGCTACAAGCAGATGATCGTCGAGAGCGCCGCCGACGACATAACCTATACCAACCTGTTCACCGGCGTGGCCGGCAACTACCTGACGAAATCGATCGTTGGGGCGGGACTGGATCCGAAGAACCTGCCGCAGTCGGACGCCACGAAGATGAACTTCGGGTCGGGCGGCAACACCGAGGCCAAGGCCTGGCGCGACATCTGGGGGTGCGGCCAGGGGATCGGGGTGTTGGACCGCGTACCTGGAACAGGTGAGTTGGTGGACCGGTTGGCGGCGGAATATGAGGCTGCAAAGGCGGATCTGGCGGCGAAGACGGCCCTGAGCGCAGGCCGGCGATTGGCCGGCGCCGATTGATCAGGTGGCGGCCAACGCCGTTCGTCCGTTCATGCCGTCACCGGCATCGCGGTCCAGGCGCCAGAAATACAGCAGCGAGATCAGGCTGATGACCCCGAAGGCGAACATCACCGGCGCGACCACATGGACGTCGATTTTGCTTACGCCCTGGAAGGCCATGACCCAGTGCAGCATCAGGGCGGCGAGGCCGGCGCCAACCGACTGGGAGAGTTGCTGGGCCATGCTGGAAAGCGTCGAAGCGCGGCTCATCTGGGGTTGATCCACATCGGCGTAGACCATGCCGTTGAGGCTGGTGAACTGCAGGGAGCGGAAAAAGCCGCCAATGAGCAGGACGGCGATGATCAGCCACTGGGGCGTGCCTGGCTGGATGAAGGCGTAGGCCATCGACATGACAGCGACCAGAAAGCCGTTAACCAGGAGTACGGTGCGAAATCCGAAGCGCCGCAGAATCGGCGGCGCGCTGGCCTTCATGACAAGGGCGCCGGCCCCGCCATAGAATGTGAGCAGCCCCGCCTGCAGCGCGTCCATGCCGAAGCCGATCTGAAACAGCAGGGCCAGCAGGAAGGGCAGGGCGCTGATCGAAAAGCGCATGAACGAGCCGCCGACGACTGCGGCGCGGAAGGTCATGGCGTCGAACAAGCTGAGGTCAAGGATGGCGCGGGGGTTGCCATGGGCGTAGCGGGCGTAGAGCCACAGGGACCCTGCGCCAATCACGAAGAGGGCGGCCACGGCGGGCAGCGGAATGATAGGGTGGCCCAGATTCTCGAAACCGAAGACAAGGCAAGCAAGGCCGAGGCCGGTCAGGGCGACACCGAACCAATCCAACTTGGGCGCGCCGAGCGGTTCGACCTTGGGGATATGACGCAGGACAAGAATGACACCCATGACGGCGACGGGCAGATTGATGAAAAAGATCCACCGCCAGTCGAGGTAGGTGACGATGGCGCCGCCAAGCACAGGACCGATCATGGTGCCCAGCAACGGCGGCACGGTCAAAATCGACATTGCGCCGACCAACCGATCCTTAGGCGTGGTGCGCAAGAGCACCAAACGCCCCACCGGGGTCATCATGGCGGCGGCCATGCCCTGAAAAATCCTGGCCACGATCAATTGGGGCAGGTTCTGCGAAAAGCCGCAGGCCGAGGAGCTGATTCCGAAAAGGATGATCGCGGTGACAAACACCAGACGGGCGCCAAATCGGTCTCCAGCCCAGCCGCTGACCGGAAGAAACACCGCCGAGGCCAACAGATACATGGTGATGGCCATGTTGAGTCGCAGAGGATTGACGCCCAGAGCTACAGACATGGAAGGCAGGGCGTTTGCCAGAACGGTCGACATCAGCGTCTGCAGGAGGAACGCCGTGCCGATGATCGCCGGCGTCAACCAGTCCGGCGCCGGGCGCGCGTAGGGCTCGGTTGATGCGGGTTCACTCACGGGGCTGGCCGATGAGTTGGGCGAGGGGATCTGCTGCGGCGGCCAGAGAAGACAGCGCCTGCGGTGGAAGTTGGGCGAGCCGCGCCGCCAGCCAGTCGTTGCGCAGGCGGCGGATCGCATCAAGCCGGCGCCCGCCTGCCGATGTTATCGCCAGGCCCGAACGACGGCCATCCTCGGCGTCTCCGGCGCGATCCACCCAGCCCTGCGCCACCAGGCGCTTGACGTGGGAACTCATTGCCGGGCGTGAGATCCGCTCGGCATCGGCGAGATCGCAGACACCAATTCCAGGCTGGCGCTTGATTTCCGCCAGCAACAGCGCCTCAAGGGCGGAAACCCCGGCCTTCTGTGATTCCTGGCGAAGGCGGCGGGACAGGCGCATCAGGGCCGGTCGCAGCGCTTCAGCGAGGGCGGCAGGGTCGGCGGCAGTGGGCGCTGAGCTCGCGGCAGGCACGGAATCAATTTCAATATAGTTAGGTTTAGAAACTATCTAGATGATCAGGAGGCCGAAGGTCAATGGCGGGGGCGGCGTGAATAGGGACGGACTGCTGGCGCCTGGAGATCCAGCGCCGGTCGCGGTCATCAACGGCGGCGCGCGGTCGCCATTCCTGATTGTTTGCGACCATGCGGGACGAGCGACGCCTGGAGCGCTGGGATTGATGGGGGCAAGTCCAGACGCCTTTGAGCGACATATCGCCTGGGACATTGGCGCGGGTGCGCTGGCGAACAGGCTTGCCCATTCGCTGAACGCCTGTGTGATCCAGCAGACCTATTCGCGCCTGGTTATAGATTGCAATCGCAATCCCGAACGGGCCGATGCGATTGTGGAGGTCTCAGACGGGACATTGATCCCTGCCAACGCCAACCTCACGTCCGCTGAGGTCTCGGCGCGAGTGGAAATGATCCACGCGCCATATCACGCCCGCATCGCCGCGGAGCTGAATTTGCGCGCCGACAAGGGTCTGGAGACCGTGGTGGTGGCGATCCACAGCTTCACGCCGCGCATGAATGGACTCGCGAGGCCGTGGCAGGTTGGCGTTCTGCACCTTGGAAACTCCCGGGTATCCCAAGCGATGCTGGCGAGCCTCGCGAACGAAGCGGAATTGATCGTTGGCGACAATGAGCCCTATGCGATGGCGGGGATTGACTACACCGTGCCTTTGCACGCGATCGGCCGGGGGTTGGACTATCTGGAACTGGAGGTTCGCCAAGACCTGATCGGCGATGAATCTGGACAGGCGGTCTGGTCGGCGCGTCTGGCGCATCACATCCTCGGGGTCACCAAGGCCTAGTTGACGGCTATACCTTAGCCAACACCGATCTCAGGCATTGGATCGGGCGGCCGTTTCAATTGCGCGCCGCGCCGCGCGGGCGGAAGCGAGGAGCGCTGTGCGCGGCGGAGTAAAAGTAGGCCACTGGAGCGGCGGCGATATGCGGCTGCGGGCGGTGTAAAACCCGGCCAGTGGTAGGCGTTTTCCCGAGAGTGGGGAGCGCCGGGGGATGTACGTTGTGGAGTCCTACGCGGCGGTTCGGCGG
>CANJLH010000006.1 GCA_947475415.1 Caulobacteraceae bacterium | reverse complement strand
TGGCATTACACAACGCCGGGCAAGCCGACCCAAAACGCCTTCGTCGAGAGCTTCAACGGGCGGATGCGTGACGAACTGCTCAACGAGACGCTGTTCACCAGCCTCGCCCATGCCCGCGAGAAGATCGCTATCTGGGCTCACGATTACAACACCGGGCGGCCCCATTCCGCGCTCGGATATGCCACCCCGGCGGCGTTCGCCGCTGACCTCAAAAAGCAAGGGGCTGCTTCGCTCCGCATAGCCGGAGGCTACGCTACGCAGCCCCTTGCTTCACCTGCCCACGTGGGCAACAACGATGCCGAGGCTCTAATCGCAACTGGATGATAGTTGGGGGTCACGTCACTCGGCCCTTAGCGACGAGGCGATCGTTGAATAGGCGATGAAATTGAGGGGGGTGGCGAAGAGGCCCATGCCGAATCCCTGGAGGAAACCCGACAACAACACGGGGCCGATCTCCATCGACAGGTCAAAGCGCGTCGTGATCCAGATGCCCACGGTGGCGATGGTAAGCGCGATCGCCAGCAGCAGCCGCGTGTTCATGCGTCCGCTAACGCGCCCGGCGAGCAGGATCGCCAGCAGTGTGCCCGCCCCCCGCGGCACATTTGTCACCCCTGAGATCATCGGCGGATAGCCCATCAGCCCCTGCAGCATATTGGGCATGATCCCCATCGACGACATCAGTAGGACGCCGAGGGTGAAGTTGAAGAAGCAGGCCGTCACCAGGTTGCGGTCGCGGGTCAGCGCCGGATCGAAGAAGGCGTTCTTCGCCGTCAGGCTATGCACCAGGAAAACCCAGAAGGCCGCTCCGGCCGCGAGCGTGTAGGCCCAGATTTCGGCGGAGGAAAACCAATCTCTGACGGGGCCTCGGTCCAGCATCATTTGCAGGGCGGCGACAAACAGGGCCAAAGCCCCAAACCCCAGGAAATCGAACGGTCTGAAGGGCCCGGCCCGCTCGCGCGGCATGAAGGCGGCGACACCCAGAAAGGCCAGCGCCCCCACAGGCAAATTGATGAAGAAGCACCAGCGCCAGGAGAACGCTTCGGTCAGATAACCGCCAACCAACGGCCCTGCGATCGGCGCCGTCATGACGCCCGCCGCCCAGACCGACAGCGCCTGATTGTGCCGCTCGGGGGGATTGATGTTCAGCAGCACCGCCTGCGATAGGGGGATGAATGCGGCCCCGAACAGTCCCTGCAGCAACCGGAACGCCACCATCTGCGGGAGACTGGTCGCGATCCCGCACAGCATCGAGGTGACCGTAAATCCGGCGATGGCCAACAGTATGATCTGTTTCATCCCGAACCGGCCCGCCAGCCACCCCGAAAGCGGCGTCGAGATCGCCGTGGCCACGATGTAGGAGGTCAGGACCCAGATAACCTGTTCGGGGCTGGCGGAAAGGGCGCCCTGGATTTGCGGCAACGCCACTGACACGATCGTTGAGTCCAGCACGCCCATGATCGCCGCCATCATGATCGAGACGGTGATCATCGATCGGTTCGGGTAGGCCTTGCCGGACATCTTTCCTTAGCGCCGCGCTGCGAAATCAGATGTGCCCGGCGAAACGGCGGCCAAGCGGCCAGCGATTAGCGGAAACGGCTGCTTCCCCGCCGGATGGTCCGCATTCGGCGGTGTCAGGGCGCGCGCGATCATGAGGTTCTCCAGCCCTCCTCCATGGCCCACAGGGCGAATGCGTAATCCAGCGCGATCTCTTTTAGGAAATCGAACCGGCCCGAAGCGCCCCCATGGCCGGCTTCCATATTGATCTTTAGCAGGATCGGCGCCTCACCCGTGGTGTTTGCGCGCAACCTCGCCACCCACTTTGCGGGCTCCCAATAGGTCACCCTCGGATCGGAGAGTCCGCCGGTCGCGAGGATCGCGGGGTAGGGCTTCGCCGCGACGTTGTCGTAGGGGCTGTAGCTGGCGATAAGGTCGTATGCCGCCGGATCTTCGATAGGATTGCCCCACTCCGGCCATTCCGGAGGCGTCAGCGGCAGGTCGGTGTCACTCATGGTGCTGAGCACATCGACAAAGGGCACCGCGGCGATTACCGCCTTCCAGAGGCCAGGCCGCAAGTTCGCCACCGCCCCCATCAACATGCCGCCAGCCGAGCCGCCATAGGCCGCGATGCGGCCCGAGGCTCCGTATCCCTGCTTCACCAGGTGCTCAGCGCAGGCGATGAAATCGGTGAACGTATTGGGTTTCTTCTCCTTGCGTCCATCCAGGAACCAGCCCCAGCCCTTGTCCGACCCGCCGCGGATATGAGCCGTCGCCCAGATCCAGCCCCGGTTCACCAGGCTGAGGTTTCGGATCGAGAAATTGGCGTCCATGGCATGCCCGTAGGCGCCATAACCGTAGAGCATCAAGGGCGCGGAGCCATCGAGCGGCGTATCCTTCAGCATCAGGACCGTGATCGGAACCTCGGCCCCGTCCGTAGCGACAGCCGTCAACCGCCGCGCCACGTAGCGGGACGGATCATGGCCTGATGGCACCTCCTGGGTCTTGCGCAGGGTGCGGCGGCGGTTGGCCATGTCATAGTCGAACCACTGGCGCGGCGTGGTTGGCGATTCATAGGTGAAGCGGGTCAGCGTCGTGTTGAATTCGTATCCGCCCGCGAGCCCGAGGGCGAAGGCCTCCTCTTCGAATTCGACGACGTGTTCGTCGCCATCACGGGCGGTGACCACCAGGCGGTCCACGGCGTTAACCCGTTCAGCGCGCACCAGGTGGCCGGCATAGGCCGCGAAGCCTTCAATATAGCGCCCGGGTACGTGCGCGATCCAATCACACCAGTGGGCCTTGGCGGGAACATCCGCATTGGCTTGACACAGCTTGAAGTCCATCGCGCCGTCGGCGTTGGTGCGGATCACCCAACGATCGCCCCAGTGGTCCAGGCTGTACTTGACGCCCACCTGGCGCGGCTCGGCGACGACGGGCTGCGCGGTGGGGCTCGCCGCTGGAACCAGTCGCACTTCGGTGGTTTCCTGGTTGCCGATGTGAATCATCACGTGGCTGTCGTCGGCGCTGGTCCCCACGCCCAGGAACATGCCGTCGTCGGCCTCTTCATAGACCAATACGTCCGCCCCGCCGCGGGCCGGCCGGCGGAACACCTTGGCGGGACGTGCGTTCTCGTCGCGCCAGATCCAGAACAGCCACTGGGAGCAAGGCGAAAAGGTGAAGTCGCCGGAGGCGCTCGCGGCGCTCCCGGGCAATGTGCTTCCTGTCGCCAGGTCGCGGACCAGAATTTCGTAATATTCAGACCCTTGCTCATCGACAGCCCAGGCGTACAGGCTGTGGTCGGGGCTGTGCGCCGCACCGCCCACCTGGAAATAGGATTTGCCCGCAGCCAAGCGCTCGACATCCAGCAGCACCGTCTCGCCGTCATCGCGGCCGCGCGGTCTGCGGGCGTGAATAGGATGCTGCGCGCCAGCGTCATAGCGGACGTAATAGTCCCAGGGACCATCAGGGGCGGGCACGCTGGAGTCATCTTCCTTGATGCGCCCGCGCATCTCGGCGAACAGTTGCGCCTGGAGCGCCTCGGTGTCGGCGAGCATGGCCTTGGTGTAGGCGTTCTCCGCTTCAAGGTGGGCGCGGATGGCGGCGCTGAGGGTGGCGGGGTCGCGCAGCACCTCGCGCCAGGCGTCGTCCTTCATCCAGGCGTAGTCGTCGGTTCGGACGCGGCCGAGCTGGGTTATGGTCTTGGGCGACTTCGGGGCGACAGGGGGAATTATCATGCCCGCTTCATGGCCCTTCGCGGACATTGTCTCAAGGCGGACGGCGCACCGGGGGCCGCACAGGCGATGCGTAAGGCCTCCAGGAATGGTAATTCTTAATGTGCGCTTACCAGACCGGTCGTCGTACGCGTCAATTAAGCGCAATGTCTTCACATCGTTGCGTCTTGCTGCGTGTGAAAGATTTGTTTCTAATATTCGCGTAATGGTTTGCGCCTGTTTATGCGCAATGAGTGAGTCGGGGGCCCGCATGGTCTGGGATCTCTCCATGGAGCTGATCCACGCGACTGTTCAGCTTGAACAGCCGCTGGGCGATGGAACACGTACCGTTGGGACGGGTTTTCTAATCAATGTGCCGACCGCGGACGGTAAGCCGCGGACAATCCTTGTCACCGCCAATCATGTGTTCACGCGCATGCCTGGGACGGACGCGCGTATCGGCTATCGAGTGCAAAACCCCGATGGCAGTTGGAGCTATGCGCCGCAGACCCTGCCCATTCGGGACAAGGCGGGCAGCCCGATGTGGACCCATCATCCCACCCGGGATGTAGCCGCCCTCAGCATCACTGCGCCGCCGGAATTCGCCAAGGCGGCGATTCCGGAAAGCTATCTGGCGGAGGATGACACGTTCACCCGGAACGAAGTCGGCGCCGGCGATGAGATGATGGCCTTGGGATTTCCCCGCGGCCTGTCAGCCAATCAGGCGGGATTTCCGATTCTCCGGTCCGGACGGATCGCTTCCTATCCGGTGGCGCCGGCCAAGGCGTTTCCCACCTTCCTGCTAGATTTCTCGGTGTTCCCCGGAAATTCTGGCGGACCGGTGTTCATGACCATCGAGGACATCCGCCGCACCTCTTCCGCGGCGCCAAGTTCGACTGGATTCGTGGCCGGCCTGCTCACTCAGCAGGTGGAACTCAATAACGAGCGGCTGGAGATCGGGATCGTCACCCACGCCAAATACATCCGAGAGACCCTGGCGCTGATCGACAATCCGCTGGCCCCCGTCACCGTCGCCGATGACGTCGCGGTGAGGGGTGGCAAGACGGCCTCAGCCGGTGAAAGCCCCGCGAAAGATTAGACCCACGCCTGGAACTCAGGCGCCGTAGAGCACCGTGATCGTCTCGGCCACACAGGCGGGCTTGGGCTCGCCCTCGATCTCCACTGTGCACTCATTGCGAAGCTGAAGCCCCCCGGCCTTGGGTTCGACGGCCAACAGCTTCTGGCGAAGCCGAATCCGCGCGCCGACCTTTACCGGGTTTAGGAACCGCACCTTATCTGATCCGTAGTTGATTCCGCGGGTCACGCCTGTGATCGCCATGAATCCGTGGCCCAGGTGTGGCAGCAGCGAGACGGTCAGGTAGCCGTGGGCGATCGTGCCGCCCATCTCCTTCTTTGCCCGCTCCACGTCGACGTGGATCCATTGAAAGTCCCCAGTGGCCTCGGCGAACTTGTTGACCCGCTCTTGGGTGATCTCCAGCCATTCGGAGACCCCGGTCTCCTGGCCGACCAGGCTGGGCAGGTCCTTGAATTCCACCTCGCGCATTTGCGGGCTCCTTGTCCGTCGAGGCCGCGTGCGGCCAATGATGTATGGTAATTGTTATGCGGGTCTTGACCTGGGGGTCGTCAAGCGGGCCTGTGCGCGAGACTGCGATTTTGGAGGATGCCATGGCCGCCGCGCCCAAGTTCGAAACCCTGCTCTACGATCTCACCGATGGAATCGCCACGGTGACGCTTAACCGCCCGGATCGGTTGAACGCCTTCAACACGGACATGATGCATGAGATGATCGCCTGCTTCGATCACACGGACGGCGACGATGACGTCAAGGCGGTGATCATCACCGGCGCTGGGCGGGCTTTCTGCTCAGGGGCTGACTTGGGCGCCGGCGGCGCCACCTTCAACTATGCGCAGCGCGGCGGTGAGGACCACGCGGCGCGGACCATTGATGGCGTTCATCGTGACGGCGGCGGCCTAACGACTTTGCGCATCTTCGACAGCCTCAAGCCGGTGATCTCGGCATGCAATGGGGCGGCGGTTGGCGTTGGCGTGACTATGCAACTGGCCATGGACATCCGCCTCGCCTCCACCAACGCTCGCTACGGATTCGTGTTCAATCGGCGCGGAATCAATCCGGAAGCCGCTTCCTCCTGGTTCCTGCCCCGGCTGGTAGGCATCCAGACGGCGCTGGAATGGTGCTATTCGGGCCGCATCTTTCCGGCGCAGGAAGCGCTCGACCGCGGTCTGGTGCGTTCGATGCATGAGCCTGACGACCTGCTGCCAGCGGCCAGGGCGATCGCCCGTGAGTTCATCGATAACACCGCGCCGGTGTCCTGCGCCCTGACCCGCCAACTCATCTGGCGCATGGCTGGCGCCAGCCATCCCATGGAGGCGCACCGAGCCGACAGCCGCGCCATCCAGGCCCGCGGAGCCCAGAGTGACGCAAAGGAAGGTGTGACATCATTCCTTGAGAAGCGGCCGCCCAGCTTTCCCGATAAGGTCTCCACCGACCTGCCGAATATCTGGTCTCACTGGACGCCGCCGAAGTTCAGCTGAGATCTCTGAATTTCGCCGTCTGCAAACGACCGGTTAACGCTGTTGTGGTCGAGTAGACGGCGCGATGAGCGAGCCCGCAGAACAGATCGAACTGAACCAGCCGGAGCCGGCGCCATCTCGGGCCCGCTCGACCCTGCTCAAACGGCTGGCTGACGTGGTCTGCCTGCCGAGTTCAAGGGTCAACGCCTTCGAACGCGCTATGACCGCTGATCTCCTGGTGGAGATGCTTCGTGAGGCGAGCGAGTCAGAGCGCGAACGGGTCGCACGGCGGCTCACGGGCCTGGTCGAGGCGCCGGGGCCGTTGTTGCGAACCTTGTTGCGCGACCAGATCGAGGTCGCCCAGCACCTGTTGACCGAATGTCCGCATCTGAATGATGTGGACCTTGTCGATTGCGTCCGCACAGCGACGCCGGAACATCGGCGGTTGATCGCCCAGCGGCGCGGCCTGTCTGAGACCGTCAGCGACTCGATCATCGAGTTCGAAGAACCCTCGGTGATCGAAACGCTGCTGCGCAATGAACAGGCGCGGATCTCACATGCCGGGATGGAATCCATTGTCGCCGGCACACGTTCGGACGCCCACCTAGTGCCGGTCCTGTTGAAACGGCGGGAACTTCGTCCATCGCACGCTTACGTTCTGTTCTGGTGGGCGGACTCCGAAGCGCGCCGCACAATTCTCCAACGGTTCGCCGTCACGCGAGAGATTTTACAGGAGGCCGCCGGCGACGTCTTCGCCATAGCCGCGACAGAGGGGTGGCAGGATCCGCTGGCGCGCAAGGCTCTTCAATTCATTGAGCGACGGCAACGAAACCGCGCCGCACTTGAAAAAAGCCAATTTGACAGCCTGGAAAGCGCCGTGGCCGCCGCCCAGACCGGCATGAGCCGCGAGCTCGCCGAGGAGATTTCTTACCTGTCCGGCCTCAAGCCCATGACAGGCGCTAAGATATTCACCGATCAAGGCGGCGAATCTCTGGCGATCCTGTGCAAATCGACGGGCTTGCCGCGCGCGGCGATCCGCGCCATCTGGCGCGGCCTACGGCGGGCGGAAACCGATGAGTCCGGCGCGATAGCACCTGGTCTCGCCAGGGCGCTCAACACCTTTGACATTATCGCGGTCGACAAGGCCCAGACGGTCCTGCGCTACTGGAACTGGTCGCTGTCGTCCGCGCTCACCCCGGTGCTTCTGCGCGCCATCCGTGAGGGCGATGAAGGTGGTATCGACCAGTTCTCGGTGCCACAACGCACGGCGATGCTGGCGCTTTCGGACGAACTCGGCCGCTAGACTCCTTCCGATCGAGTTAGTTCGCATGGCCGAAATGTAGTTTCGAAAGCTGCGACGCAAAGATGCCATGCGCCCCCGCAGGGCTAATCCCAAATCCAACTATCGCGACTTTTCATGACTGTCGTGTCCGATCAGTCGAGTCACTCATGCCATCGATATCCAAAAATTTCTTGCGGCGGTTTTGAGAACCGCGTTCCGTCAAGCTAAAGCATTATTGACCTTATCGTTTCGTCTTCAACGACGCAGTTGAGATATAGTCCCAAATCATGACTTTCTAAGCTTGTCCAATTCGCAGGTTGGTTATAATGGGAAGTCGCAGATGTGGTGAGTCGCTGCACTCCCTTCCCTCAATCGGATAAGAACAATGGACCAAAAATCAGAAGTCATCGAAATGACGGCGGATATTGTTTCCGCCTATGTCGGCAACAATTCGGTTTCAGCCGCGGATCTGCCGGCGCTGATTCAAAGTGTCCACCGGGCGTTGAACGGCGTTTCCAACAATGTTGAAACCGTCGAAGCTGCGCCCAAGGAGCCCGCGGTTTCAGTTCGCCGCTCCATCACGCCGGACTTCCTGATCTGCCTTGAGGATGGCCGCAAGTTCAAGTCGCTGAAGCGGCACCTGCGCACGAAGTACAACATTAGCCCCGAGGAATACCGGGCGAAATGGGGCCTGCCGAAGGATTATCCCATGGTGGCGCCGAACTACGCCAAGGCGCGGTCAGATCTCGCCAAGCAGATGGGGCTTGGCCAGGGCGGCCGCCAGGCGCCGCGCAAGAAGCGCTGAGACCACCGCGCAACTGACGATATTCAGAACGCCCGGCTTAGAGCCGGGCGTTTTTGACTCTTAACGCCGGAATTTCGTCGCAGACGCGAATTTGGGCTTGCCGCTGATTCGCCGGACAGGCGATAAGTGATTCGTTGCAATAACAGGGCGTTGGTCGGAACACTAAAGATGGCGGCGCATATCGGAGCTTCGGCCGCGGCGGCGCGTGCCCATGAGGAGTTGTTCAGCTATTGGGCGTCGCTGCGTAAGGGCGCGCAATTGCCCAGCCGCCATGATATCCACCCTAGGGATTTCAAGCGCCTGCTGCCTACCGTCAGCCTTATCGACGTGGCTATCGAGCCCCTGGATTTTCGCCTGCGCCTGGCCGGTACTGGCCTCTACAGCGTCTACGGTCGCGAGATCACCGGTCGAACTCTTAATGAAGTCTACAACGCCGCCGCCGCCGACTACTGGCGGGCGGAACTCACCAAGGTCGTGGAGGAGCGCCGCCCCACCGCTGGCGTCCACAACCTCGCCTGGCGCGGCGCCGGCCACCTCTCGATACTTTGGCTGCGCCTGCCGTTGGCCACCAACGGCGTCGATGTCGACATGATCCTGGGCTACGATGCGGTGATCGGCCGGCAGGGCGACACCACCAGCGGCATCCGCGCCGCCTGACCGGCGTCAGGGTCGCTCGGCGTCTCGCCTTATCCGGGTCGCCATGGCCGCCAGCCCGTTTGAGCGTTGCGAGGACAGCGCACCCGACAGACCCAGTCGATCGAAGGCCGACTTGATGTCGAACGCCCTGATCGACTGTGGCATCTGGCCTGAATAGAGCCTCAGCAATATGGCGATGAGGCCGCGCACGATGTGGGCGTCGGAATCGCCGCGGAACTTGAGCGCGCCATCCGCCTGCGGCTCGGTGACGAGCCAGACCTGGCTTGCGCAACCGCGGACCTTGTTGGCGTCAGACCGCTCCGCGTCGTCCAGCGGCGCCAGGTCCCGGCCCAGCTCGATGACGTAGCGATAGCGTTCCTCCCAGTCATCGAGCATTTCGAACTCGGCGGCGAGGTCCTCGAGACTGGCTTCAATCGTTCGCATGGGCGTAAGCGACTTAAGGACCAGGCGGCGTTGGCGCAAGCCGACCACTCAGGCGGATGGGAGCTTCACTCTGGCCGTGACGCCGCGGCCCGGCTGTGATTGCAGGGTCAATCGCCCGCTCATTGCTCGGCAAAGCAGGTCGCAGATCGAAAGGCCCAGCCCCGCGCCTTCGGTATGTCGGGTGAGAACATTCTCCCCTTGCTCGAACGGCTTCATCAGGCGTGGCAACTCTTCCCGGTCGATGCCGGGACCATCGTCTTCGATCATGATTTCAACGCCGCGCCCGACTGTGTCCGCGCTGACCCGCACCTCGCCGCCCTCTGGTGAGAAGCACGCGGCGTTCTGGATCAAATTCGTCAGCACCGTGCGCAGTCCGCGGGGATCGGCGGTCACGCTCGGTAGATATTCGGGTTCGAGGACCGTGACGGTGATCTTACGGGCGCTGATTTCGCCCTTCAGGCTTTCCAGCACGTCGCGCAATGCCGAGTCGAGGGGCTCGGCGCGGGGGTTCAGGCTGACGGCCTGGGCCTCTAGCCGGGCGATCTCCAGGATCTGATTGACCAGCCGCAGCATCCGCGCGCCGGAGGCGTGGATGATCGCGGCGTACTCCTTGTATTGCGGGGCGCCGAGGGGCCCGAACATCTCCGATTCAATGATCTCCGAGAATCCCAGGATCGAATTGAGCGGCGTGCGCAGCTCGTGACTCGCCATGCGCAGGAAGGTGCGCTTGCGTTCCTCTTCCGTCGACGTCAGGGGCGTCACCACCGACGTTTGTTGTACGGCGGCCTGGATGAAGTCAGGGGGCGGAAGTTTTCGAACCGGCTGGTTCATGCGATAGGGCGCTCTCACGTTGCGACGCGAAGTATCGCTGATCGCACTTACGATTTCGTTCCCGCGCCGCAATTAGCGTTCACGCATCGCGCAGCACGCGAGCACGCTTACCTGAAGGCTCGCCGACAGCTAGTCTCGCGCCAGCTCGAGCGCGTACGATCGGATTTCATGAGCCAGGCTGACACCACAGCGGCGGATATCGTCCTTACCCGCGATGAGTCTGCGGCCGTCGGTTGGCAGGGCGCGTGGATGGGCGCGATCCTGATCGCCGCAGTGGCCCTGACGGCCGCAGGGCTCCCGGGCCGCGGGGCCGTCCCTGCCGCGCTCGTCGCCGGCGCGGTTCCGGCGCTGTGGGCCATGGTGGTGAGCCTGGCCTCCCGCAGCTTCATTTCGCAGGCGTCGGTCATCGTCGTGTGGGCCTTTGGGGTGGAGATCAGTTGCGCGCTTACCGGCGGCGTGGCCGGACCCCTGGCGGCCTGGTGCCTGGCGCCCCTGGTCGCCAGCCTGTTCATGCCGCGGCCCAGGCTGCTGGTCCTGGGCGGGGCGGCCTCATTGGCGGCGGCGACGGTATCGGCGCTTGGCGCGGCGTCCCTCAACCTGTCGCCGCCGCCTGCGGCCTTGGCGTCGGGTCTCGGATTACTTTCCCTGACCACCATTGGCGCAGGACTCGCGGCCGGGCTCGCCCTGTTGGCCCAGCGAGTCCGGCGCGAACCTGCCGGGGCGGGCGGACAGGACCGACTGCTTGCGGATCAGGGCTTGTTGCTGGTCGATCTTTCCGGAACCGGGGCGATTGAGGCCACCTATGGGCGTGCGCCGCAGGGCCTTGCGCCGTTACGCACTGGGTCCTCTCTGATCGACTGCGCCGCGCCGGCCGACCGTCAGCCCCTGACCGCCTCCCTGGAAGAGGTTTTGGCTGTTGGGGAGGGCGAGGCGGGCTTTGCGCCGGCCGATGCGCCGGACCGTTGGGTCATGGCGCACCTGCGCCGCCGCCCCGACGGCGCCCTGACCGGAATCCTGCGCGACGCGACTGAGGAGCGGATGCGCCAGCGCGACCTTGAACGCGCCCGCGATCTGGCCGAGGCGCAGAGCGCCGGCAAGTCGCGTTTCCTGGCCAACATGAGCCACGAACTGCGCACGCCGCTCAATGCGATCATGGGGTTCTCGGACATCATGCGACAGCGGCTTTTCGGTCCCCTGTCCGACCGCTACGGCGAATACGCCGAGCTGGTGCACGAATCCGGCTCCCACCTGCTGGAGCTGATCAACGACATCCTCGACATGTCGAAGATCGAAGCCGAGCGCTATGAGTTGTCCCCGGAGCGGTTCGACGCCCGCGAGGCGGTGAACGCGGTTTTGCGGCTGATGCGCGGTCAGGCCGATCGGGCTGGCGTGCAACTGCGCGGCGTCCTGCCGCCTCAGCCGATGATGGTCGACGCCGACCGCCGGGCGCTGAAACAGATCGCGCTCAACCTCTTGTCCAACGCGCTGAAGTTCACCCTCAAGGACGGCGCGGTCACCGTCACCGCGCGCGAGGCCGACGGCGCCTTTGAGCTGGTGGTCGCCGATACCGGCACAGGGATCAGCGAAGAGGACATGGCCCGGCTGGGCAACCCCTATGAACAGGCCGGCGGTATGGAGCAGCGTTCAGCCGGCACCGGCCTGGGCCTCGCCCTTGTGCGCGCCTTCGCCCGCCTGCACGGCGGCGACATGGAGATGGCCAGTCGACTTGGGGAGGGGACCACGGTCACGGTGCGTCTGCCGGTGATGGCGGCGGTGGAAAAGACGGCGGGAGAATAAGGCTCAAAATTGCGCGACCGGCGCTCGAGGTGCCTATGGTTGCTTGGCTTTGGCTTGATACTTCACAAAAAGTGGCTCACCGCGAAACCGTACGATGATGTCTCGATGCCTGGGGCTAAGCTGCTGCCAGGCCACTGCGCCCACTACGCCAGCTATAATGAGCACGCCCACGATAGATCTGACTAAGAACTGTCGAGACAGCATACCAGCTCATAGCCCGAATTTCGGTCCAGCCGCCCCCTACCGCGCCGCCAGCTGCAGGAACGCCTTGCCGGCGGCGAAGTCGCCGACTTCCACATAGGCGCGGCGCACCACGTCGCCGGGGAACACAAAGTCCACCGCCACCGCCTCGCGCGGGTCAAGAGCGGCCAGCTGTCCCGCCGCCGCCTGGGGAAAGCGGAACGCCCAGGCGTTGCGTGCGGACTTGGACGCCAGGTCCGCGCCGGCGGCGCTGCGGGCCTGGGCGGTGTAGGCCTTGAGCGAAGACGGCGGGGGCAGGCGCCGCTCCAGGGGAAGCTTGCCATTCAGGTCGACGCTGCGGCGGTCGAGGTAGGGGCCGCTGCTGCGAGCCGCGTCGCGCATCACCAGGCGGGCCGAATAGGGCTGCGCGCCGTCCGGGAAGCTCGCCACCGCTACCAGGACGCCTTCGCCCTCCTTGCCGGCGAGGCCGAAGGTCATGCGGTTCCAGCCAAAGCTGACGTCCTGCGCCAGCCGCCAGCGCAGTGTGCGGCCCGCGCCTCGGTCGGCGCGCCAGCCGGTTATGTCGCCGGGGTAGGCCATGCGGTCCAGTTTGGCGTAAGCCTCGAACGCGGCGCGCACCCGGGCCGCAGCGGTGACCAGGTCCGGGGCGTCGCAGGCGGTTCGCGCGGCCTTGCCGCGGGCGCGCTGCTCCACGGCGTCCAGGGACGCGGCGTCCGCGCCGCCGCGCAGGGCCGCGTTGCGCGCCTGCGCCCGCGCCGCGTCCAGCGCCGAGGCCAGCGGCGCGACGAACAGGGCGCAACGGCTGTTGGCCGCCGTCATCACCGCGCGCTCGTAGAGTAGTTCGGAAGCCGAAGCGAAGGCCCCGCCCGGTCCCGCGACGACCACGGTCAGAGCGATCGCCCCCGCCCACCGGCGGATCCTGCGGCGTAGGTGCGCCTGCGTGCTCGTCATGGAATGCGCGGTCTCGTATGCTACGGGCCTGGGCCGTGTTCTTAAGACGCGGCGCATTTCAGTTCCGTTATCGAGCCCCAATCCATGATCCTCGCCACAGACATCTGGGTCGCCGCCCTGATCCGGCGGGTGGAGCAGGGGGGCGCCTTCGCCATGATCCTGCGCAAGGGCGACCCGCGGGCGGGCGCGGTGCTGGTCAAGGTGCTCGACCGGCCCAATGGCGCAGCAAGGCTCTACGCCGAAGCCACCCGGGGCGATGGCGAGCGGGTGTGGATGCGTCCCAGCCAGAGCGAAGTCGAGGCCGAGCTCGACCGCTACATCGAACGCGCCGCGAATATTGATCCGGACATCTGGGTCGTGGAGGTCGACGACCAGAAGGGGCGCAATTTTCTGATCGAGCCGGTGGAACACGGTTGATCGACGCTAACCGCGTTCGTGCACGCCGCTGAAAGGCGGTCTGTGGCAAATATGGTCCATGCACGATCCGTCCCGTCTGTTCCTCCTCAATGAAGTTGTCTTGAGCATCGAGGAGGTCCGCATGGCGCCCAGGTTGATGCCGCGCCACCTGCGCGCTCTGTCCCTGGGGGATCTGATCCGGATGGGTCAGGAGCTCTACGCAGAGGCGCCGCTGCTCCACCTGTTCGACAAGGGCCGGGCCCGAAGGCTGGCTGCGCTGATCATGGCCAAGACACCGGAAATCAACGGTGCGCTCTTCCTGGCGCCGGCATACGGCTGTTCCGCCAAGGCGGTGAGCGCGCGCATCAAGCGGATCGAGCCGCCTGTCCTGGCCGACCTTCGGCGGACCCAGGAGGCCGAGGGCGTTGACCTGACGCGGACCGACAGCCGTATCTGGCGGCGACTGGCGGCCTGACGCACCGGCTTCGCACCGGCGCGCGGTGATGCTAACCCCGCGCCATGAGCAAGTCCCCCGCCGCTGAAGCCGCCCGCCGGCGCACCTTCGCGATCATTTCCCATCCCGACGCCGGCAAGACGACCCTGACCGAGAACCTGCTGCTGGCGGGCGGGGCGATACGGGCCGCGGGCCAGGTGCGCGCCCGCGGAGAGAACCGCCGGACCCGCTCGGACTGGATGAAGATCGAGCGCGAGCGGGGCATCTCGGTCTCGGCCAGCGTGATGACCTTCGACCACGACGGGCTGATGTTCAACCTGCTGGACACGCCCGGCCACGAGGACTTCTCGGAAGACACCTACCGCACGCTCACCGCCGCCGACGCCGCGGTGATGGTGCTGGACGCCGCCAAGGGGATCGAGCCCCAGACCCTGAAGCTGTTCGAGGTCTGCCGCCTGCGCGACATCCCGATCGTCACCTTCATCAACAAGATGGACCGCGAGGCCCAGGATCCTTTCGCCCTGTTGGACGAAATCGCCGGCAAGCTGGCGCTGGATCCGGCGCCCCTATACTGGCCGGCTGGATCGGGAGGCCGGTTCAAGGGCATGCTTGACTTGAAACACGGTAAGTTCCTGCCCTTCGCCAAGACGGCCCAGTCCCGCGACGAGGGACATCCGCCGCCGATCGCCTTCAACTCCAACGCCATTGTCAGTCACCTGGATCCTGAGGAACAGGCGGAACTGGAGGAGGCGGCCGAACTGGTGACCGGCGCCTCCAAGCCTTTTGACCCTCAGGCGTTCCTGGAGGGTCACATGACGCCGGTGTTCTTCGGCTCGGCCCTGCGCCACTTCGGCGTCGACGAATTGCTGGCGGGGCTCGGCGCCTACGCCCCCGCACCCAAACTGGTGCGCGCGACCCGCGGCGGGGCGGACACCCACGTGGCGCCCGGCGATGACGAGGTCACCGGCTTCGTCTTCAAGGTCCAGGCGAACATGGATCCGAACCACCGCGATCGGATCGCCTTTCTGCGCTTGTGCTCCGGCGCATTCGCCCGCGGCATGAAGCTGAAGGTGCAGAACACCGGCCGCCAGCTCTCTGTCAACGCCCCGATCATGTTCTTCGCCTCCGACCGCGAATTGGCCGAGGAAGCTTTCGCCGGCGATGTGATCGGCATCCCCAACCATGGCGTCCTGCGGGTCGGCGACAGCCTTTCGCAGACCGGCGCCCTGCGGTTTGCGGGCCTGCCCAATTTCGCGCCCGAGATCCTGCAGCGGGTGCGGGTTAAGGACCCTCTGAAGGCCAAGCATCTCAAGAAGGCGCTGGAGGGGCTTGCCGAGGAGGGCGTTACCCAGCTTTTCCGCCCGCAACTCGGCGCCGACTTCATTGTCGGCGCGGTGGGGCCGCTGCAATTCGAGGTGATGGCCGACCGGCTGGCCAACGAATACGCCCTGGACGTGATCTTCGAACCCAGCCCCTACGCTGAGGCCCGCTGGCTCACCGGCGCCAAGGCTGACATCGAAGGCTTCGTTGACACGCACAAGTCGGCCATGGCCTTCGACATCGATGACCAGCCGGTCTATCTGGCCAAGAGCGCCTGGGACATAGGCTACGCGGTCGAGCGAAATCCGGACCTGGGCTTTCAGCGGACCAAGGAGCGGGGCTGAGTCAGGTGGACGCTCCCACCATCCTCTACGGCGCACCGCACGCGGATCTGGTTGAGACGCCGGCGGCCGCCGTTCAGACATCACCCCTTATCCCCGGGTCAACGGCGCTTGAGGCGCTACCCGACGCCTCAGCAGCCGCGGCTGTGGTCCTGGCCCCCCCCGGCGCGGTGGAGCGCGCAGCCGTGTTGGCCCACGCCCTGCGCGCCCTTAAGGCCGGCGGCCGGCTCACCGCGCTGGCGCCCAAGGACAAAGGTGGTCAGCGCCTCAGGAAGACCCTGGAGGGCTTCGGCTGCGCGGTGAACGAAACGGCTCGCCGGCACCATCGTTTCTGCACCGCCACCCGACCGGTTGAACTGCAGGGCCTGGAGGCCGCCATCGCCGCCGGCGCGCCGCAGGTCGCCAGGGGCCTCGGACTGTGGTCGCAACCCGGGGTGTTCAGCTGGGACCGGCTCGACCCCGGCAGCGCCATGCTGATGGAAAGCCTGCCAGCCCTGTCCGGCCGCGGCGCCGATTTCGGTTGCGGCGCCGGAGTCCTGGCGCGCCAGGTTCTGACCGCGCCGGCGGTGAGCGTTCTGACGCTGATCGACATCGACCGCCGCGCCATCGACGGCGCGCGCCGCAATGTCGATGATCCTCGCGCCCGGTTCCTCTGGGCCGATGTGCGCCAGCCGGAATCGTCGTCCGGAGAGCTGGATTTCGTGGTCATGAATCCGCCGTTCCATGACGGCGGCGCGGAGGATCGCGGACTGGGCCTGGCCTTTATCGCCGCGGCGGTGCGTAGCCTGTGCAAGGGCGGCGTCCTCTGGATGGTGGCCAACAGGGGCCTGCCCTACGAGGCCGCCCTCACCGCCGCCTTCGCGCGGGTGGAAAAGCGCGCCGAGGCGGGTGGGTTCAAGGTCTATAGGGCGCAGCGATGACCACCGCCCGCCTCGACCGCCTGTTGGCCAACCTGGGCTATGGCTCCCGCCGGACCGTGCAGCAACTGGCCGCCTCGGGCCGAGTGGTGCTGGATGGCCAACCGATCACCGACGCATCGCGGCGCGTCCCGGTGGGGCCGGATCTGCCGGCGCGCATGACCGTGGCCGGGGCGCCGGTGGATCCGCCCGCGCCGCTCACACTGATGATGCACAAGCCTCTGGGCGTGGTCTGTTCGCACAAGGAGGAGGGCGCTCGCGTCTACGACCTGTTGCCCGCCCGTTGGCGCGCCCGGGACCCGGCGCTCTCCACCATTGGGCGACTGGACAAGGAAACCTCGGGTCTGCTGCTGATCACAGATGACGGCCCGCTGCTGCATCGGGTGATTTCTCCGAAGTCGCACGTGCCGAAGCGCTACCTCGCCGACCTGGACCGGCCGTTGAGCGGCGATGAAGCGGCTGTGTTTGCGGACGGCGGACTGATGCTGGAAGGGGAGGACAAGCCCCTCGCGCCCGCCGTTCTGGAATCTGTCTCGCCAACTCGCGCTTGGCTCACCATTCATGAGGGCCGCTACCATCAGGTCCGGCGCATGTTCGCCGCCGTCGGCAATCATGTGACCGCACTGCACCGGGATCGGATCGGTGGGCTGGCGCTTCCGGACAATTTGCCGCCCGGTCAATGGCGGGTGCTGGCGGCAGTGGAAATCTCAAATATATTCACGGGTTGTTAACCACGTGCAAACCGCGGGCCAACCGCGGATCACTTTTAAGTATTTGGTTAATGACTTGTTAAAGCCCGCGGCTCCGGCTTTGCTTTTCTCCACCTGAACTCTCGGAGAGCGTCCCGACGTGGGACGACAAGGGTTCGTGGTTGGAGGTTTGAATGTTTCAGTTCGCCCGCGAACTAAGGCGGATCTTCGGGGCCGAAGGGTTTCGGCCTCATCAGGACGGCCTGACGGGCGGCGAGTCCGCGCTCCTCGAACTTCTCGATCTGCCGATGCTGACCACGGAGGGCCGCGCGGCCGATGTGGCCGCCGGGCGCGTGGGCGCCAAGGACCGAGCCCAGCGCCGGCTGGAAGCCGCCATCGTCTGGCGTGAGATCGCCCGCCGCTCCGGCGACGCCGTGGCCCTTAGGAAGGCCGCCTCCACCGCCGAATCCGCCGCGGCCGCCTTTGACCGCAACCGCCGCCCGGACGGCTGGGCGCGCGCCCGCTGCGAACAGGCGTTCTGCGCCATGCTGGGCGCCGAACTGTTCGGCGATGAAGGCCTGAACGCCGCCGCCGACGTGGCGTTCCGTGAAGCCCGCGCCGCCGCCCGGGGCGGCCTGGCCGCCGCCCTGGCCGATATTGGCGTGGCCGCCATCGAGGCCCGCGCAAACCTGGGCGTCGGCGACGCCTCTGCCGCCCGGGCCGCCGCCGCCGCCTTCAGTGCGCCGGTCGCCGCCCTGGAGAGTCTGCGCCGCCGGTTCTCCGCCGCCCGGCCGCTGGCGGCCGAGGCCCGCACCATCCGCGCCGATCTGCTGGCGGGCTGGGGCGCGCGGCTGAAGGACGTGTCGCTGCTGGAAGAGGCCGGCGCCGAGGCCGCCCGCGCAGCAGCCCTGGTGGAATCGCAATATGAACCGTTGACGTGGTCGCGGGCCGAGACCGTTCGCGCCCAGGCCCTGGCGCTGATGGGGGAATTCGGCGGCGAGGTGGAGCGGGTGACCGATAGCGTCACCGCCCTCACCGAGGTGATGGAGACCTTCGACCGAGATCACAGCCCGCTGGACTGGGCCCGGGTCCAGGTGGCGCTGGGGCAGTCGCTGCACACCCTGGGCGAGGCCGTCTCCAATGAGCAGGCGTTCGAACAGGCCGTCGGCTGTTTCGAGCGCGCCGAGGTGGTCCTGCGCACGGCGCCCAGTTCGCCCCTGCGTGGCCTCGCGGTGAGCTCTCGGGCGGTCTGCCTGGTGCGCAGCGCCGAACTCACGGGCGATCTGGCGGTGCTGGATTCCGCCGAAGCCGCCATGAAGATGGAGTTGGCGCGCACTCCGGCCCGCCGCGATCCCGTCGCCTGGGCGCTGGCCCAGGTGCACCTGGCCCGCCTTTACGAGGCGCGCATGGATATGACCGGCAAGGACCGCGGCGAGCGCGCCAAGGCCGTCATGGCCCTGGACGCAGCCCTCGACGTCTTCTCCGAGCACGGCCTGCGCTCGCTCAGCGCGGTGGCGGTCGACGCCATGAACCGCCTGAAACCCGGCGCGAGACAGAGGCCTTCACAACCGTAGAGCGCTTGTGACATCCTCTCCGCGACCTCGGGGAGGATGAGATGGCGTGGCGGAGTACACTGACGGCGATCGCCTTAATCCTCGTTTCGACGGCGTCCGCCTCGCGCGCCGCAGATGTGATCACCAACGCCGACTGGATCAAGAAGCCGAAACCTGAGGATATAATGGGCGTCTGGCCCAGGGAAGCCATGCGCCGGGGTCAGAATGGCGAGGCGACCATCCGCTGCCAGGTGAGCGTCCTGGGCGCGCTGGTCGATTGTCAGGTGGTTGAGGAAAAGCCGGCGGGTATGAAGTTTGGCGCGGCGGCAGTCGCGCTGGCGCCTCAGATGCTCATGAAACCGGCCACCTCGAACGGCCGGCCCGTCGTGTCCCAGGTGGCCATTCCAATCAGATTCAGCGGTCTTAGCCCCGCCATTGGTTCGCGGATACCGGGCGGCGGCACGCCCGCGCCCCTGGACACGACCCGGCGTGTGATCGCCGGCGTGGCCTGGACCCAGGCGCCGTCATTCGCCGACGTCGCGGCGGCCTATCCGCAGAAGGCGCGTGAGCGCGGCGTTGGGGGCCGCGCCACGCTTGACTGCACCTTCACGGACAAGGGGACGCTTGCGGCCTGCGACGTGCTTCAGGAAGAGCCGCAGGACCTGGGTTTCGGGCGGGCCGCCAAGGCGCTGGCCAGCGGGTTCGCCACCGCGCCGGTTCTGCCTGACGGACAGAAGCTGGCGGGGGTCGGCATCCAGACGACTTTCGCGTTTACGCCGGAAACGCTGGCCACGCCGCCGCCGGTGGTCAGCCGGCCGCGTTGGAGCGCTGTACCCTCGGCGGAGGACTTCGCCGCGGCCCTGTCGGCGACGACAGCAAAATCTGGCGATGCCAGCGCCCGCGTGGTTCTGGCCTGTTTGATCCAGACCACAGGCGCTTTGGGCGGCTGCAAGGTGGCCGCCGAGGAACCCCCGGGGCTTGACCTGGGCGCCGGCGCCCTTGGGCTCGCGTCCAAGTTTCAGGTTCGACTATGGTCCGACGAGGGCCTGCCTATGGTCGGCGGGCAGATCCGCGTGCCGATCCGGTTTCAGCTGCGGGACGCGCAGCCTGCGCCGCCCCCGCCCCCCAAACCCTAAGCCGCCTTGATGTCGCCCGTGGTGCGGCGCAGGCGCCAGAATCGGACGGTGCGTTGGGCGACCTCGCGGGTCAGGCTGGCGTAAAGCTCGCCGTATTCGCTGGCCCGGCCCATGGCGTTGGTCTCCCGGTCCAGGATCAGAACCGCGAAGGTCAGGAACAGCGAACGGTCGAAATCGGCCGCCTTGCAGACGATGGCCAGGGCGTCGAGCTCGCGCTTGTCGAGGATCCGCCGGGCGGTGTGGAAGTCGATGTCGGCCAGTTCGCACAGACTGATCAGAAACTTCGTGGTCTCCCGGTTGCGCAGCATGCCGGCCAGCACCGGCGGCGTCAGGCCATTGCGCTTGGCCAGCGCCCGCACTTCGGCCTCGACAGCGGTATAATCGGCGGGCAGGGCTCCGTCGCCCGCGGCCACCCGCTTGCGCCCCGACGCCAGGGCGGCGTCCAGTTCGGCCGGGTCGATCCCGGCGTTCTTTTCCAGGATCTGGGACCGCAGCCGGGCTTCGACCACGAAATACATCTCGTTCAACAGGTCCGGCGGAACATTGCGCCGCCCGACCACCGCTTCATGCAGGTCAGGATTTTCCTGGGCGCGATCGATCACCACCTCATGGGTTTCGCGGGACAGCTCCGCGCCCTGGTTGCGCAGGAGGACGCCCAGGGTGGTGTCGTCGCCGTGGGTGACGATGGCGTGCGACACCACGGTGGAGACCGTCTCGCGCTGGGAGATCGCGCGCAGATGGTCCTGGCCCCGCGACGTCGCCACCGCCAGCAAGTCATCGTCGGTGAGCGCCGAGGAACCCTGCAGCACCGGCCGCGCCACCTCGATGGAATCGTCCTGCGCCAGACGCCGGATCAGCCGCAGCGGCGGCTTGGCCGAGGCGGCCATGCGTTCGGCCAGTTCGGCGCGGACTGCGGCCTCCATGTCGCCCGCCAGCTGCCCCAAGACGTCGTCGAACAGCGACATCTCCGCCGAACCATGTGGCGGATCGGTGGTGAAGAACATGTCGGTGACATTGCGCATCAGCTCGCGCCGCCGCTCGCTCGACGGCTCCTGCGCCAGTTTGATGAGGTCGTGCAGCCGCGAACCCGCGGCGGTTTCCGTGGTCATCAGAAGGCTCCCACGCCGTTGGAACTCTTGTCGTTGTTGTCGTTGTTGTCGGACTTGGCCTTGGGCTCGTCACCGGGCCCGATCAGCACATAGTTGGACTGGCGGCTCTGGGGCGGCATGGCGTCGGGCTCCAGGCCGAACTCGCGGTGAAGGGAATAGTACCGGGGCGCCGCGCGAGCCGGCGGCGACGCAGGCGGCTCCTGCAGGGCGGCCATGCGCTGCGGCGCCGGCTCAGCGGTCGGCGGCGCCAGCCTGGCTGTGGCGGGTTCGGACCTGGGTGCCGGCGAGGCGGCGGCGACCACAGGCGGTTTGGGCGCAGGCGCCGGAACTGCGGCGGGCAAGGCGGCCGGCTGGGGCTTGGGCGGCGCGGCGATCGCGACCGGGGCGATCGCAGCGGGGGCCGGGGTCTTCGCAACCGACGGAACAATGGCGACGACCGGCGCGGGCGGCTGGATAGGTTTCGGCGCAATCACTCGTGCGGCCTCGGCGCGCGGCGGCGGCGCGGCGCCATATAGGCTGGCTGGCAGGGAGGCGGTCGGTTGGACGGCGGGCCTTGCAGGCGGCGCCGTTCGGGTCACCATCGCCTGCGGCGGCGCGGGCGGGCGCGGCGCCGGGGTCAAGACGGTCGCGGGCTGAGGCGCGGGCTGCGTGACGGAAGCGCCGCCGGTATGGCGTGACGACCAGTCCAGCAGCGAACCTCTATAGGCGGCCTCGGGAACGCCCATCGGCCGCCCCGCGCCCAAGGCCGCCATCATCATCGGCGCCGGCGCGCCTAGGGCGGGTCGCGAAGCCCGCGGCGGACCATAGCGATCCTGCACGGCCTGGGCGGCGGCCGGTTCGGCGGCGGCGAGAGTCAAGGCTAGGGCGAGCACAATGCGCATGGATCATCCATAGCGCGTATCGGCTTAACCCTCGCCTAACGCCCCCGCCACCAGGCCAGGCCGCGCCGTTCCAGTGCCTCCAGCACGGCGTGCAGGGCGACGCCCATGGCGCCCAGCACCGCCAGGGCGGCGATCATCCTGGCGGTCTGCTGGCGGTTGCCGGCCTCAAGGATGCGCCAGGCCAGGCCTTGCGCGCCGCCGGACCCCGCGCCGAACTCGGCCACCACCGCCCCGATCAACGCCAGCCCGGCTCCCACCTTGTGGCCCTCCAGCAGGAATGGAACCGCCGAGGGTAGTCGCAGGCGCAGCACCCGCTGCAATCGCCCAGCGCCATAGAGCTCGAACAGTCGCTCCAGGTCCGGATCGGCCGAACGCAGACCAGTGACCGCGCCGGAAAAGATCGGGAAGAACGCCACCAGCACCGCCAGCGCCACCAGCGCGCGCTCCGGATGGTCCAGGCCCGCCCAGATCAGCACCAAGGGGGCCAGCGCCACCACCGGCGTCACCTGCACGACCGAAGCCAGCGGTCGGATGGCCCGGTCAAGCAGCGGGCTAAGCGCCGTGATCATCGCCAGGAGCACGGCGATCAGGCTGGCCAGCACCAGGGCGATCAGGGCGGTTGAGAGGGTGCGCCAGGCCGCCCCCGCCAGCGACGGGAAGTCATGCCAAAGCGCCACCGCCACCGCCGACGGGGGCGGCAGGAAATAGGTTGGCACCTGCATCGCCCGGCAGGCGATCTCCCAGCCACCCAGCAGCAGCGCCAGGGTCACGAAGGGCGCCAGCCGCATCATGCGGCCATCCCTTCGGCCAGGGCGGCGGAAACCGCCTCCGCCGTGGCGCGAAACTCAGGCTGGGTGCGGAACCGCGCGGGGCGCGGGGTCGGCCCTTCGACGGCGAATTCTCCGGCGATGCGGCCCGGGCCGCGGCTCATCACCACCACCCGGCCGGCCATGTAGACCGCTTCCTCGACATTGTGGGTCACGAACACAATGGCCGGCCGCGTCGCCGCCCAAAGGGCCAACACATCGTCGGCGAGAGTCCGTCTAGTGATTTCGTCCAGGGCCGCGAAGGGCTCGTCCAGCAGCAACAGCTTGGGCTCCGTCACCAGGGCGCGGGCCAGCGAAACCCGCATGGCCATGCCGCCGGAAAGTTGCGCCGGCCTCGAAGCCTCAGCGCCGGCAAGTCCCACGCGCGCCAGGGCCGAGTCGGCCCGGCGCATCGCCGCGTCGCGTGGCGTCCCCGCCAGTTCCAGCGGCAGGGCTACATTGGCGCGCGCCGACAGCCAGGGCGCCAGTGTCGGCGCCTGGAACACCACCGCCGTCTCGCCGCGTCCGGCGGCCCGGCGCACGACTCCGCGGGTGGGCGCCTCCAGCCCGGCCAGCAGCCGCAGCGCCGTCGACTTGCCGCAGCCGGAAGGACCAACCAGGGCGGTAACCTCGCCCGCTGCGAGACTAAGGCTCACCGGTCCAAGCGCGCGCCCGCGTCCGGCGTAGTCCACCTCGACCGCCTCTAGGGCCGCAACGCTCATTTGGCCGCAGGCTGCGCCGCCGGCGCAAAGGCGAGATCATAGGCACGGCGATAGTCCATATCCTTCGGATAGACCCCCTGGCTGGCGGCCATATCGAAGAACGTTTTCCACCGCGCTTCGGTCATGACGCCCACGCCATCGCCGCCGTCCACGATCCCATAACGGCGCATCTTCTCGCGGGCCTGGTCGAGCACGTCCTGGGTCATCTCCGGATTGTCCTTCAGGATCAAGGCGTCGCCCGGCTTCGGATCGCCATGCAGATAGCTGGTCCAGCCGGCCGCGCTGGCCTCCACGAAGGCCTTCACCGCGGCGGGGTTCTTGGCGATCAGGCTGTCGGAGGCCAGGGCCAGGGCCGCGTAGCCGGGGTAGCCGTTGTCCGCCAGCAGGAACACCTTGGGCTTCACCTTGGACACGGTCTCCAGTGTGTAAGGCTCAGAAGTGAGATAGCCCTGCTGGGCGGCGCGCTTGTCGTTGAGGAACGGGCCGGAGTTGAAGGTGTATTTGCGCACCTGATCGTCGGTGAAACCGTACTTGGACTTCAGCCAAACCCAGAATGCGGTGACCGACGCATCCGCCAGCAGAATGGGATGGCCCTTCAGGTCGGCGATGGTCTCAATGCCCTGGCCCTCGTGGGCGATCAGCACCTGCGGGTCCTTCTGCATGAAGGCGCCCACCGCCTTCGCCGGCACCTTCTCCTGCGCCAGGTTCAGCACGATGAAACTGTTGGACCCCATTCCCATTTCCACCGCGCCGGAGGCGACCAGCAGCGGCACGTTCACGCCCGGTCCCCCTTGCTTGATGGTTACGTCGAGGCCCCGTTTGGCGTACTCCCCAGTCGCCATGGCCTGATAGAATCCCCCTTGTTCTGCCTGGGCGCGCCAGTCGGTGGCGAAGCGGATCTGGGTGCGGCCGTCCGGCGCACTCGCGGTCTTGTCGGCCCCGCCCGGCGAGCAGGCGCAGACAAGCGCGCAGAGGGCGGCGGTGAACAGGCGCGGAATTCTCATCGAGCTCCCCAAGGTGACGGCGACCATCAGAACCTAGGGCGCTGCGGGCTTATCGCCAAGTCGGATAGCAAGCCCGCGCGCGTCCGCCTCAGGTCCCGGCGGCCAACGCCTCGCGGCGTTCCTCCAGCGCCAGCCATTCATCCTCCCCGGCGGCCAAGTCGGCGCGAATTTTTTCCAGCTCGGCGCTGACCTTGGCGAATCCCGCTGGGTCGCGGGCGTAGAAGCCGCCATCCGCCAGTCGGGCCTCGAGCGCGGCGATGCGATCCGGGGCCTGAGCGATCATCGCCTCCAGCTCCGCAAGCCTTCGCTGGTCCTTGTACGACAGTTTGCTGGGCCTGTTCGCCGGCTGCGGCGCCGCGGGCGCGGTGGTGGCCCGCGCCGGCGTTGGCTTCGTCGTTTCAAGTCGGCCAAAGAACCCTGGGTTCTGACTCATGAAATCGGCCCAGCCGCCCGGGGTCTCCACCGCCCGCCCGGTACCGTCGAGGCCAATGGTTGAGGTGGCCAGCCGCTCGATGAAGTCGCGGTCGTGGCTAACCAGGATCAAGGTGCCCTCAAACTCCGCCAACAGGTCCTCAAGCAGATCCAGGGTGTCCATGTCCAAGTCATTGGTGGGCTCATCGAGCACCAGCACATTGGCGGGCTTGGCCAGGGCCCTCGCCAGTAGCAGGCGGTTGCGCTCCCCGCCGGACAGGCTCTTCACGGGCTGCCGCAACTGGCTCTCGCGGAAAAGGAATTCCTTAGCGTAGGCCATCACATGCTTGGGTGCGCCGCGCACACTCACCTGATCGCCGCCCAGGGGCGCCAAGACCTCCCGCAGCGTCGCGTCGCCCGCCAGGTCCGCGCGGGACTGGTCCACATAGGCGATCTCCAGTTTGGTCCCCAGCAACACCTCGCCGCTATCGGGCGCCATCTCGCCCAGTAACAGGCGGACCAGCGTGGTTTTGCCGGCGCCGTTCGGGCCCACGATGGCCACTCGATCACCCTTGAGAATCCGGGTCGAGAAATCCTTCAGGACCGTCCGTTCGCCGAAGGCTTTGGAGATATGGCGAACGTCCGCCACTCGCTGACCTGAAGCGCCGGAACTGGACAGCC
Organism: Caulobacteraceae bacterium; assembly: GCA_947475415.1. Taxonomy (GTDB): domain Bacteria; phylum Pseudomonadota; class Alphaproteobacteria; order Caulobacterales; family Caulobacteraceae; genus Phenylobacterium. Next base: position 178,207 of record CANJLH010000006.1, on the reverse strand, counting down.
CCATGGTCATCGCTCCGCGGGCCTCGCGCAGCCGCTCCGACTTGGCCTCGCGCAGGGCGATCAACCGGCGGCGGCGGCCTTCGTTGCGTGCGCGCCGGGCGGTGACGCCCCGGGCCATCCAGTGCTGTTCGCGCTCGATCAGCCGGTCCTGTTTGCGAGCCGCCTCGACATCGGCCGCGGCGATCTTTTCGGCCCAGGCGTCGAAGTGGCCGAAGCCCCGGTCCAGTCGGCGCACCAGGCGGTTTTCCAGCCAGAAACAGGCGCCGGTGATCCGCTCCAGGAACGCCCGATCGTGGCTGACGATCAGAATGGCCGACTGGCACTGGGCAAGCTCCGCCTCCAGGGTTTCGATGGCCAGGATGTCCAGGTGATTGGTGGGCTCGTCGAGCAGCAGCACATCGGGCTTCTCGGCGAATGCGCGCGCGAGCGCCGCGCGACGCATCTCCCCGCCGGAAAGCCCCGCTGTCGGCCGCTCGGGGTCCACGCCGAAGACGGTCAGCGCGGCTTCTGCCTCGTGCGCCGCAGCCCCGCCCGAGGTCGCGTATTCGAGCAGCGTCGTCCGGGTGATTGCCGGCTCCTGCGGCACGTATGCGATCCGCATGCCGGGGGTGACTGTGCGCTCGCCGCCGTCCGGCTGGGTCTGTCCCGCCAGGATCCGCAGCAGCGTCGACTTGCCCGCCCCGTTGCGGCCCACCAGACAGGCGCGGCTGCGCGGCTCCAGCGCCAGGTCGACGCCGTCGAACAGCATGAGCGGGCCGTCGGCGAGACGGACGTCTTTGAGGGCGAGAATGGGGGGGCGCATCGGCGCTCAAATAGCGGCCATGGTGGGCGGCGCAAGGCCGTGTCCCTAATTGCGTCCCATGTCCTCGGCCCAGTCGTCAGGTTCGTCGGTCTCTGGGCCGCTGCCCGGATGGCGAACGGAGGTTCCGTCGTCGGCGGCTGTACGTGAAAATTCCGCCGACAATCCCTCATAGAAGCCGTTGCGTGTTTCGGGTCTCGAGGCCGTGGCCACCCGCATCGGGGCCGGCGGGCCAAAGCCGGGAAAGTCCGTTGAGGGCTCGGGCAGGCTGGGCAGCAGCCAGTCGAAGTCGCGTAGCGCCACGTTCCTGTGCGCTTCGATCATGAAAGCGCGCCAGATGGTGGTGGGCAGGTCGCCGCCGGTCACCTTGCGCATGGAGTGGCCGTCGTCATTACCCACCCAGACACCAGTCACGAACTCGGGCGAGAAGCCCACGAACCAAGCGTCGCGCCAATCCTGGCTGGTGCCGGTCTTGCCGGCGATGGGCCAGCCGAAGTTGGCGTGACGGCCGGTGCCATAGGTGGTCACCCCCTGCATCATCCGCAGCATCACTCCGGCCCGCGCCGGATCATAGGCGGGAACCGGCGCGCTGGGCAGCTTCAGCAACACGCGATCGCCGCCGACGCTGCGGATCTCCTCGATGATATAGGGCTGCACCCGCGAGCCGCCCAACTGGAACACCTGGAAGGCGCTGGTCATCTCCAGCACGGTCACCTCATATGCGCCAAGAGCCACCGAAAGGTTGGGCGAATCCGGCAGGCTGTTGATGCCGAACCGGCGTACGATGGACCCGATCGCGGGTCCGCCGGCTTCCTGAGCCAAGCGCACCGCGACGGTGTTGATGGAGCGAGCCAGCGCCGTCTGCACCATCACATCGCCACTATAGCCGCCGCCATAGTTCTTGGGCGACCAACCGTCGATGCGGATTGGCCGGTCAGGCCGCAAATCGGTAGGGCGCACTCCGCGCTCCAGCGCCGCGGCGTAGATAAACGGTTTGAAACTGGAGCCGGGCTGGCGCCGGGCCTGAGCGGCGCGGTTGAAGACACTGCGGTTGTAGTCGACACCGCCCACCATGGCCCGGATCGCGCCGTCGTTGGTCAGTGAAACCAGCGCGCCCTCCGAGACATCCGCGCCGCGGCTATGTCGCACGGCGCTGCGGACGATCGCCGCCCCGGCGGTCTGTAGTCGCGGGTCGATGGTCAACCGCACCATCAGGTCCGGCGAGTTGGGCCCGGCCATGCGGATGGCCTCGGCGGTCGCGAAGTCCAGCGCCCAGCCGAAGTCACCGTCCTTGGGCTCGGCAGTGGGTGCGAGTTTCGGCCTTTCCGCCATGGCCGCCGCGGCGAGGCTTGCTGTAATCCAGCCTTCGTCCTGCATGCGGCGCAACACCAGGTGCGAGCGCTCCAGAGCCTCGTCCATGCCGTGGTGCAAGGCCAACCGAGTCGGCGCCTTGGGTAGCGCCGCCATCAGCGCCGCTTCGGCCAGGGTCAATTCCGAGGCAGGCTTGCCGAAATAGGTCCGCGACGCCCCGTCCAGGCCATAGGTGTTGGCGCCGAAATATATCCGGTTGAGGTAAAGCTCCAGCACCTCGTCCTTGGAGAGCATCCGCTCCATGCGGATGGCCAGCACGGCCTCCTGCACCTTGCGGCGGAAGTTCTGGTCTGGGGTCAGGAACAGGGTCTTGGCCAACTGTTGCGACAGAGTCGATCCGCCTTCGACAACACGCCCGGCGCGCTGGTTGGCGACCATGGCGCGCCCGATCGCCCACAAATCCACCGCGCCATGCCGGTAGAACCGCTTGTCCTCGGCGGCCAACATCGCCTTGGGCACATAGGCCGGCAGGTCGGTGAGACGGATCTGGTCGCCGTAGCGCGGTCCCCGCGCCGCGATCAGTTGGCCCTCGCGGTCATAGAACCGGATTGCAGGCTCGCGGTTGACCACATAGAGCCCCTGCCGGTCAGGCAGGGCGGGCAGGTCATTGAGATAGGCCTTCTGCAGCCATATCGCACCTCCCAGGGCGGTCAGCATGGCGAACATCAAGGTGAGCGCCAAGCTGGTGGACAGCCACTCCGGAATCCAGCTTTTGCGTTCCGGCGCCGCGACCACCAGGGGCGGCAACATGCGCCGCGCTCCATGGCTTGGTCGCGCGCTCGGGGCCTCATCGGGGCCCTCGACGGGTTCTGACGGATTGTTGGTCACCGGGCGTCCGCGTCCTTGGCCGTTAGCATGCCGGAGTGTTTCGGTTTAGGACGCCTTCCTGATGGCGACGAGACCTTTCTGGCAAGTGAAGTCCCTCGCGCAAATGACGGTGCGCGAATGGGAGAGCCTGTGCGATGGCTGCGGCCTTTGCTGCCTTGTCCGTTTCGAGGACGAGGACACGGGCGAGGTTATTCCGACGAGGGTGCATTGCCGCCTTTTCGATCCAGACGCCTGCCGCTGCAGTAACTATGCCAACCGCCGGACGTTCGTGCCCGACTGCATCAAACTCACGCCGCACAACATCGAGGCGCTGGAATGGATGCCTAAGAGCTGCGCCTACCGCCGTCTTCACGAAGGCCGCGACCTGGCTGATTGGCATCCGTTGGTCTCCGGCGATCCCGAAAGCGTGCACAACGCAGGCATCTCGGTGCGAGGTGAGACCATCAGCGAGGAAACGCTGGCCGATCCCGAGGACGCCCTGGACTTCACCGCCTGGGATCTGATCGAGGAGCGGGGGCGGGGGTAGGCCTGCGCGCCGCGAAGCCCTTTGAATTTCTGGTTTCCGCTCGGCGGGTCTGGTGATCTAATCTCCGCATCTTCAAGGAGATAACGATGATCTTCGAGCAGGTCGTTACGGGCGGATGCCAGTCCTATCTTCTCGGCTGCGAAGTGACTCGCGCGGCTGTTCTGGTCGATCCAGAGATCAGTCAGATTGACCGGTACCGGGGGCTGGCCAGCCAGCATGGCCTCCATATCCGCTACCTGATCGACACCCATACCCACGCCGACCATTTTTCAGCCGCCGATGAACTCGCCATGGCGATCGGGGCGCCGGTGGTGATGCACCGGCTGGCTGCGGCGCCCTACGCCGGTATGCGGTTGGACGACGGCGACACCCTGATCGCCGGCGAACTTCGCCTCAAGGCCCTGCACACTCCCGGCCACACCCGCGATTCCATGTGCCTGGTGATGGCGGATCGTGTCTTCACCGGCGACACCCTGCTGATCGGCGGGACCGGCCGCTCCGACTTGCCTACCGGTGACCCGCACGCCCTATACGAAAGTCTGTTCGACAAGCTTCTGAAGCTGCCGCCGCAGACCCTGGTTTATCCGGCGCATGATTATAAGGGGCGCACCCACTCAACCATCGGCGCCGAGATCGCCGAAAATCCGCGTCTCGCGGTGAAGGATCGCGCGGCGTTCGTGGCGATGATGCAGAACCTGAACCTGTCTGCGCCGACCCACCTGACCGAGGCGCTGCGCACCAACATGAGCGGCGGCAAGACGGTGGCGCAACTCCTGTCGGCCGCCGCCGCAAAGGTGCCCTTCATGGCCCAGGATGAACTACGCGACCGTTTGGGCGGCAACACCCGCGACCTGGTGATCCTCGACGTTCGTGAGAAGGACGCCTTTGAGGCGGCGCACCTTCCGGGCGCGGTGCATCTTCCCCGCGGCCAGCTCGAACTGCGGGTCAACGCCGAACTGCCGGACCCGACCGTGCGGATCATCACCTGCTGCGAATTCGGCAAGATATCCACCCTGGCCGCCGCCACCCTGCGCGAGTTGGGCTACGGCCGCGTGACGGCTCTCGACGGCGGCGTTTCAGCCTGGCGCGAGGCGGGCTTTCCGGTGGAAAAGGCCAACGCCGACTTGTGAGACGCCGTAGCTTACGGCTGAATGGCGCCAGCCAAGTTCAACCGCCGGAAATTAAGCCATGACCAAACATTTCGTGTTCAGCGCCGACGGTCACATCGTCGAACCCAATGACCTGTTCCTGGAGCGCCTGCCGGCTTCGATGAAGAGCCAGGCGATCCACACGGTGCGCCGCGATGACTTCCACATGACCGTAGCCGGCGACAAGGTGCTGCTGCGCCGGCGGCTCAATGTCGGCTGGACGCCGGACAACGCCACCACCCTGCGCGGGGAGGCCAGCCGTAAGCCCCTGGGCAACAACAATATCGAAGGCCGCCTGAAGGACATGGCCGACGAAGGCGTCGACGCCGAGATCGTGTTTCCGAGCCTGGGCCTGTGGACCTTCGGACTGGAGGATCCGGAGGTCGAGCTCGCCACCTGCCAGATCTACAACGACTGGAACAACGGCTTCTTCGCCGGCCACACCCACGTCTTCGTCCGCTGCGCCGTGCTGCCGGTCCGGCGTCTCGACAATGCCCTCTCGGAACTGAAGCGGGTGGCGAAGATGGGCTTCACCGCCGCCATGCTGCCCTCGGTGACTCCGGCCGGGGTCACCCCCTACAACGACGCGGCCTGGGATGAGTTGTTCCACGCCGCAGGCGAGCTGGGCGTGGTCTTCGTGCTGCATACCGGCACCGGCAACGAGACCGTGACCAGCCAGAAGGGGGCCGGCGGGGCGGTGATGAACTACACCATGCAGATGTGCGACGGCCAGATGGCGGTGCTGGCGCTGACCGCCGGCGGGGTGCTTGATCGCAATCCGAAGGCGCGGATCGCGATTATCGAGTCCGGCGCCAGCTGGCTTGCGGCCCTGGCCGAGCGGATGGACGAGGTCTACACCGCCCACGCCATCTTCGTGAAACCGAAGCTCACGCGCATGCCCGGCCAGATCGTCCGCGACCAGGTGGCCGCCTCCTTCCAGTATGACCGCGCCTGCATCATGAGCCGCTCTGTCACCGGGACCAAGGCGCTGCTGTGGGGCTCTGATTACCCCCACGCCGAGGGCACCTTCCCCCACACCCCCGACGTCCTGGCTCACCTGTTCGACGGCATCGACATCAGCGAACAGGAAAAGGCCGACATCATCGGCGGCAATGCGGCGCGGCTGTTCCGGCTGCCCGGCGCGGCCTAGGGGCGGGGTCGCCCCGCGGGGGCCTACGCCGGCTGCCGCAGTTGTAGGGTGAGGCCTTTGAGGACCTTCATTGGCGTTTCGACGACAGCATAACCAAAGCCCGGCCTCGTGACCAATCGCCGGGCCAGACTCTCCCGCGTCAATTCCGGACGTACCTGCCGAAACGTGACTTGACCTTACTTTCCATGGGGTTGATCCGCGGAGAAGCGCATCCGGGACCCGGTTTTCACGCCGACACCCAAATCCGCCGCCTGCGGAGCCCCTGTGCCCCCTTACAGCGGCTTGCTCATCAGCGCCTCCGCGCGGCGCTTGAGGTCGTCGAGGTTATCGGCCTTGAAGTCGATGGCGGCCTGGATGCAGCCGGCGTCCTGATAGCGGCGCAGGTTGTCTCGCAGGGAGCCATCGTCGGCCTGTTGGGTGCGGATGGAGCGGGGGATCTTGCGGCCCGCCATGGCGTCCAGTTGGTCGCCGCCGGTCTTGATTTCCTCAGGCGTCACGCCGCTGGGGTGCCAGACGTCGGCGAATTTGGCGGCGCGGCGCATGGGGGCGGGGGCCAGGCCCCGGGCGCCGATCCAGATCGGCGGGCCGGGCTTCTGGGTCGGCGTGGGCTCGAACCGGATCTTCGAGGCCTTGGTGAAGCGGCTGTCGTGGGAAAGCTCGCCACCCTTCCAGCAGACCTTCCAGGTTTCCAGGGCATCGTCGGTGGCGGCCCCACGGGGCTCGAAGAACTCGCTGCGGCCCAGGGCCTGGAACTCGCGCCGGGCCCAGCCGGTGCCGACGCCGATGTCCAGCCGGCCGTTGGAAAGCACATCGATGGTGGCCAGCATCTTGGCCTGCAACACCGCGTCGCGATAGGGAACCACCAGCACGCCGGTGCCCAGGCGCACCTTCTTGGTGGAGGCGGCCACATAGGCCAGTGTGGTCAGGATCTCCAGCCACACGTCGCCATAGACCGGCTTGTAGCCCTCCATGCCGATCACATGGTCGGTGAGCCAGATCCCCTCGAAACCCATGTCCTCGAACAGCGGCGCCGCGCGGATCGCTTCCTCGCAATAGGCGCCTTCGTTGGGCAGAACCACATCCAGTCTCACGGGGATCTCCTCTTAATCTTGCTTATGGTCGTGACGGCTAGGGCGCCGGGCCGCTGCTGGCAAGCGCCCTCAGCGAAGGCCTTTCACCTGACCGTCAATTGTGCATGCTGCGCCGACCAAATGCGGAGCGACTAATGCGTTTTTCGGGACGAACGATCCTGGTCACCGGAGCCAGCGAGGGAATAGGCCGGGCGGTCACCCAGGGCCTGGCGCGTGAGGGCGCTCACGTGGTGATGGTGGCGCGGCGCCCGGATGTGCTGGAATCGGCCGCGGCCGCGATCCGCGCCGAGGGCGGCAGTTGCGAGACCGCCTGTTTCGACGTCGCCGACACCGCGGCCTTCGAAGGCCTGATCGCCGACCTGGGCCGCCGGGGCCGCCTGGACGGACTGGTCAACAACGCCTTTGTGTCCCATCAGGCGCCGATCGAAGAGACCACCCTGGAAGACTGGCGGCGGGTGTTCACCGTCAATGTGGAGGCGGTGTTCGTGGGCGTGCGGGCCGCCTTGCCGGTGATGAAGGCGCAGGGCGGCGGGGCGATCGTCAATATCGCATCGGTATCCGGTGTCCGCGCGCGGATGGGGGCTGCGGCCTATTCTGCGTCAAAGGCTGCGGTGATCCACCTGGGTGCCATCGCGGCGATCGAAGGGGCGGCGCACAACGTCCGAGTCAATTCCGTTGTGCCGGGGGCGACCAAGTCGGCCTCCTTCAAGCGCGCCTTCGCCGACTGGACCGAGGCGGAATTCAAGGCCATGGGCTCCGAACAGATTCCCCTTGGCCGGTTCGCCGAACCGGAAGATGTGGCCAAGGGTGTGATCTTCCTGCTTTCCGACGACGCCGGTTTCGTCACCGGCGAGGCCCTGCGCGTCGAGGGCGGCGCCTACTGGAAACGCTGAGAGTAAGGAACGCGCTATGACCAAGGCCATGGTGCTGGTGGCGGAACGCCGCTTCGAGCTGCGCGACATTCCCGCACCCACCGGTCCGCCGCCGGGCGGGGCGCTGCTTTCCGTCGAAGGCTGCGGCATCTGCGGCTCCGACGTGGAGCAGTACGAGGGCGAGGTGGCGCGCATGGGGATGATGACCTTCCCTTGTATTCCCGGCCACGAATCCATCGGCCGCATCGCCGCCCTCGATGCGGAAGCCGGGCGCCGCTGGGGCCTGAAGCTGGGCGACCGGGTGGCGGTCCACGGGGTCACGCCCTGCGGCGCCTGCGCCGGCTGCCGCGAGGGCCGCTCGTGCATGGACGCCTTCTATTATGGCTTCCGATCCCTCGATGTAGGCTCGGGCCTGTGGGGCGGCTTCGCTGAGACCATGGAGATCGCGCCGCGCACCCGGCTTTATCCGATGTCGGACAAACTCAGCATCGAGGACGCCCTGCTATTCAATCCGTTGGCGGCGGGTTTTGACTGGGTGTTTCAGCAGGCCGATGTGAAGCTGGGCGAGACCGTGCTGATCACCGGGGGCGGTCAGCGGGGGCTGGCCTCGGTGATTGCGGCCAAGGAGGCGGGCGCGGGGCGGATCATAATCACCGGCCTTGGCCGCGACGCCTTCAAGCTGGAGATCGCCAAGAATCTGGGCGCCACTGACACGGTCATCGTCAACATCGCCGACCTGCGCGAACAGGTGAACGCCATCACCGGCGGCGCTGGCGTCGACAAGGTGATCGAGACCACGCCCTTGGCCTTCGCCCCCATCGCCGACGCCATCGCGCTAACCCGCCCCGGCGGAACCATCGTGCTGGCGGGCTTGAAGGCCAACAAGCCGATGCCGGAATTTCCCATCGACACCGTGATCCAGAAGCGTCTGCGGATCGTGGGCGCGCTGTCCACCTCGGACTGGGCCACGAAGCAGGCCATCCGCGCCATCGAAAGCGGCCGCTATCCCTTGAACCTGCTGCATACCCACAGTCTGCCGCTGGAGAGGGCCGAGCATGCGGTGCATCTGCTGGCCGGCGAAGTGGAGGGGGAGACGCCGCTGCACATCAGCGTCCTGCCGGGGCTGAAGGGTTAGGCGGGCCCGCTATGGCCTCGCCGCCGGTCAATGACGCGTGACAGGCCAATCAATAGCCCCAGGATCACCAGATAGGTGGCGATCTGCACTCCCATAGGCCGGTCCGAATAACCGGCGATGGCGTGCAGCGCGCGTCCCAGCAGGCTGTCATCGGCGAGGATGGCGGAGGTGTCCCAGACCTCGTCGCCCAGTGTCGGGATGATCCCGGCGCGAGCCAGATAGACGGCGGCCTGTCCGGCCATGCCCGCCGCCAGAAGCGACAGCAGCCCATTGGTCACCGAGAACAGCTTGCCGGTGGGGATGGCCAGCAGCCCGCGGTAGATCAGCCAGGATATCGCCGCCCCCAGGGCGACGCCGCACAGGCCGCCAACCAGCATGGCGCCTGGCGCATCGCCGCCTGAGGCTGCAATGCCGTAGAGGAATAACACCACCTCAGCGCCTTCGCGTAGGATCGCCACCGCCACCACCAGGGCCATGGCCGACAGCGTGCGCGCCCCGGTCTTCAGGGATTGGCCAAGGGCCTTCATTTCGCTGGTGAGTTCGCGGGCGTGCCTGGCCATCCACAGGGTGTGCCAGCCCAGCATCGCCACGGCGATGATCAGCACCGTGGCGTTGAACAGCTCCTGACCGGAGCCGGCGAAGGCCTCCGAGATGCGCCCGGCGAACAGAGCCACCAGGCCTGCGCCGGCAAGGCCGCCTGCGACGCCGGCGACGATCCAGCGTCCGCGCCCGACAACCCCCTCGGTGGCGGCCAGGATGATCCCAACCACCAGGCCCGCCTCCAGGACCTCGCGGAAGACGATGAGCAGGGCGGGCAGCATGGTCAGGGCTTGGCCGCGACGGCGATGATCTTGCCCTGGGCGGTCTGCGGATGGAACTCGCCCATAAAGCTGTAGGCGCCGGGCTTAAGCGGGCCGATCTTGATTGTGGCGCGGCTGTTTGGGGTGATCAACTTTTCCACCTTCAGGTCATGGCTGTCGAATTCCTCCGTGGCCTTGTCCTGGTTGATCACCACGATCTGCAGCTTCTGGCCGGCGGGCACGGTCAGCGTCGCCGGTGTGAAGCGGTGGTCTTTAAGCACCAGGGTCATTGGGGGTGGCGGCGGGGCCGCGACGACGCTCTGGGCGAAGGCGGCGGCGCCGATAAGCAGGGCGGTCAGAAATCGCAAAGGGGTGATCTCCAGTGGGCGTCCAAAGCACCTATATCGCAATTGCAAGTCATTCGCAACAAAATGCTTCCTGCGTCTTGACGGCGCTATCGTCCAAACACCCGTTGGAAAATCCGGTCCACGTTCTTGAAGTGGTAGCCGAGGTCGAACAGCTCACCAAGCTCGGCGTCCGAGAGGCTCGGCCGCACAACCGGGTCGGCTTTGAGGAGGTTCAGGAACTGGCCTTCGCCGCGCCAGACCTTCATGGCCGCCGCCTGCACCGCCGCGTAGGCGGCCTCGCGGGCCACACCCTTTTGGGTAAGCGCCAGCAGCACCCGCTGGGAGTGGACCAGTCCGCCAAGCCGATCGAGGTTCTTGAGCATGTTATCGGGATAGATCACCAGCCGTTCCACCACCCCGGCCAGCCGGCGGAGCGCGAAGTCCAGGTGGATGGTGGCGTCCGGGGCGATGCCGCGTTCCACCGAGGAGTGGCTGATGTCACGCTCGTGCCAAAGGGCCACGTTCTCAAGCGCCGGCACCACCGCCGAACGCACTAGCCGGGCCAGGCCGGTGAGATTCTCGGTGAGGATCGGGTTCCGCTTGTGTGGCATGGCGCTGGAACCCTTCTGGCCCGCGTCGAAGGCCTCTTCCGCCTCCAGCACTTCGGTGCGCTGCAGGTGGCGGATCTCGGTGGCCAACCGTTCGATGGACGAGGCCACCACAGCCAGCGCCGCGAAATAAGCCGCGTGGCGATCGCGGGGGATCACCTGGGTGGAAATCGGCTCCACCGCCAGACCGAGCTTCTCGGCCACATGGGCCTCCACCTCGGGCGCCACATTGGCGAAAGTGCCGACGGCGCCGGAGATGGCGCAGGTGGCGATCTCGAACTTCGCCATAGCCAACCGCTCCTTGGCCCGCTGGAACTCGGCGTAGTGGCCGGCGAGCTTGAGGCCGAAGGTGGTGGGTTCGGCGTGGATTCCGTGGCTGCGGCCCACAGTAGGGGTCAACTTGTGCTCGATGGCCCGCCGCTTCAGCGCCGCCAGCACCAGGTCCACGTCCTCGATCAGGAGGTCAGTAGCGCGGGAGAGCTGCACCGCCAGCGCCGTGTCATTGACGTCGGACGAGGTCATCCCCTGGTGCAGGAAGCGAGCCTCTTCGCCCACCAGTTCGGTGACGTGGGTCAGGAATGCGATGACGTCGTGCTTCACCTCACGCTCGATCTCGTCGATCCGATCCACATCAAATACTGCGTCCCGGCCCTTGGCCCAGATCGCCTCGGCGGCCGACTTGGGGATCACGCCCTGCTCGGCCATGGCGTCTGCCGCGTGGGCCTCGATCTCGAACATAATTTTGAAACGCGTCTGGGGCGACCAGATCGCGGCGGCCTCTGGCCGAGCGTAGCGGGGGATCATGGGTGGACTCCTACGGGCAGGGCTGATGAAAGCGCTGGCCCCAACTGTCAACCCGCGCTCAGTATGCCTTGATCACCTCGCGGGCGATGTCGGCGTAGACTTCGCGGCTGGAACCGGTGGGGCATAGCATGATCATTTCGCTCATGCCTGCGGCTTCCAGTTCGCGCACATAGGCGATGAACTCGTCGGGCGGGCAGACCAGCTTTGTCACGCCGCGGATCATCGCCGGGGTCACGAACCGCCGCTCCTCAGGGACCATGTAGGTGCAATGGCCCTTGTGGACGTGCCGATGAAGCGCGTCGCGCGAAAGGCCAAGCCCGTTCAGATAGGTCAGGTACTGGTCCCATACGTCTCGGCAGTCGGCGGGTACGAAGGCGTCGTCGCCGCTTTTCATGTAGGCTTCCCACCAGCCGTGCAGCCGCGCGGTGACCTCAGCGCCGACCCCGTCGATCACCCGGTCCGAGCTGAGCTTCTCGCCGGGCCGCAGGATCATCGCGGCCACCAGCAGGGCCTGGGGGAAATCCTGGGGCAGGGTGCGGCCCACGGCCGCAGCGCCTTCCTCCATCCGGGCCCTGGCGCGGCGCAGGGCGTTTTGACTTTCGCCGCCATTGATCCGGCCGTCGCCATAGGCTCCGGCGGTCTTGCAGGCCAAGGGTCCGCCGGCGCCCACATAGAGCGGGATCGGATGTTCGAAGTCCCAGAATCCCTCGCCCCGATGCAGGTGGGCCACTTCATGAGTCTGACCCATCCAGGTGTATTCAACCGGTTGACCGTCCAGCAGGGCGCGGAGCACGCGGATATATTCACGGAATTCTCGCGCCTTCAGGGGGTCGAACCCCATCGTGCGCATAGCCGTGTGACCGGTTCCGACGCCCAGGTGCGTGCGGCCGGGCGCGATCTGGTTGATCGTCCCGATGGCGCTGGCCACCACCGGCGGAATGCGGGTTCCCGCGATGGTCACGCCCGTGCCAATGCGGATGCGCGAGGTATGGTGGGCGGCCAACGCCATGGTGGCGTAGACATCCGACCAGATCATCTGGGAGTCGCCGAACCAGGCTGAATCGTAGCCCAGCTGCTCGGCGAAAGGGATAAGCTTCCAGTCGCTGATGGACGTATTGGCCAGCACCCCGAACTTCATGCGTTTCCTCCTCGACGGATGCGGCGTCAGGGTCCAATTTTCCGTCGTCAGCGCAAGGCTTCAATTGAGGGGAAACGCCGTATGATCCTGAATTCCGCCAACGGTCCAGTGTCGACCGACAGCCTCGGCAAGACGCTGATGCATGAGCACCTGATCGCCAGCTTCCCGGGTTGGCAGGGCGACACGTCCTGCCCACCTCAGGACAAGCGCGCGATTATCGAGCGCTGCGTGGACGGTGTCGCCGAACTGAAGGCCGGCGGCTTTGGCGCCATGCTCGACCCGTGTCCCAACGATCTGGGCCGTGACGTGGACATCCTGGGAGAGGTGGCCGCCCGGACCGGGTTCAACATCTTCTTCGCCGTCGGTCTCTATATGGACAAGCTGGCCGGACCTTACTGGAAGTTGAAACTCAACATGGACCCAGACGGGGTACAGCGCCTGGCTGACATGTTCATAAAGGAGATCATCGACGGTGTCGGCTCCACCGGCCTTAAGCCCGCGGTGATCAAGGTCGCTACCGGCGAGGCGCCCTTCACCAAGTTCGAGGAACGGGTGATGCAGGCATCGGTGATGGCGGCGGTGGAGACTGGGGTTCCGATCATCACCCACACCGAGGGCGTCGACGGCGACAAGCAACTGGCCACCCTCACCGGGCATGGAATCGCGCCCGGCCGGGTGATCATCGGCCACTCCTGCGCCAATCCCGACCACGCCTACCATTGTCGCATCGTCGACGCCGGCGCCTATATCGGCTTCGACCGCTTCGGGATCGAGCGCATTCGCCCAGACGAGGGCCGCATCGCCTCCATGCTGGAGATGCTGGCCGCTGGTCATGGCGAGCGCCTGATCGTTTCCCATGACTGCTTGATGCACATGGATGGAGCCCTCTTCGCTGGCGGCGCCCCGCCGCGCAGCCCCATGCACTTCAGCCGCGTGCTGGCGCCGAAACTGCGTGAGGTCGGCGTTGCGGCGGAGACCATCGACGCCATCCTCACCGACAATCCGCGGCGGTATTTCGAGGGGTAGGGGCGGCCCCCGAGGACCACCCCATTTGCGACTGTTTACTTGCAGGCGGTCTTGCTGGCGTTGCCCATCTTTGAGCAGTCGTAGTGGACGGTCTTGCCGGTCTTGGTGGTCCAGGCGACAGTCTTGTTTGACGGTGCGGCCGTCTTCGCAGGACGTGCGCCGAAGATGGATGGCGCGGCCGGTTTGACCGCCGCGGCGGGATGGGTGGGGCCGGCCGCGGCGGCGACGGCTGCGCCGGGCGCGCCCTTGCAGGCCTGCTTGTTGGCGTTTCCGGGCTTGCTGCAGTCATAGGTCATCATACGGGCAGCCGGCTTCGCTGTGGCGACCGCCATCGGCCTTGGCGCAACGGCTGCTGCGGCAGGTTTCGCCACAGTCTTGCAGACGGCCTTGCTGGCGTTGCCGGGCTTGCTGCAATCGTAGTTGCGCGCGGGTGAGGCGGCCGTCGTCGCCGCAAGAGCCGCGCTCGAAATGCCGGTGATCGCGCCAGTCAGGGTCGTGAACGCGACGACGGACGCCAGGAAATGTGAACGCATGACAGGTCTCCCGCAGGAATCGACGGTCGAGGCGCCGTCGCCTGCATTTGACCCAGCGCGCATCCCGCCAACCGGTCGGGGAGCCTACAATCCTGTAAGTTTGGCGCTGCCGCCCCCTACCGTAACGCCTCTTCCAGATCCGCGATCAGGTCGTCCGCGTCCTCGATACCCACCGACAGGCGCACCAAGCCGTCGCTGATGCCCAGGCGCTCGCGGGTCGCGGCGGGCACGGAGGCGTGGGTCATGATGGCCGGGTGTTCGATCAGGCTTTCCACCCCACCCAGGCTCTCGGCCAAGGTGAACAGGCGGGTGCGCTCCAGGAAACGGCGTACGCCGGCCAGATCGCGGTCGAGTTCAACGGCGATCATGCCGCCGAAGCCGTGCATCTGGCGTTTGGCCAGTTCGTGCTGGGGGTGGCTTTCCAGGCCGGGATAGATAACCCGGCGCACGTCGCTGCGGCCCTCTAGGCGGCGGGCTATGATCAGCGCGCTCTCGCAATGGCGTGCCATGCGTAGGCCCAGGGTCTTCAGGCCCCGGTGGGCGAGGAAACTATCGAAGGGGGATCCCACGGCGCCCACCGCGTTCTGCAGAAAGGTGAGCTGTTCGGCCAGACCGGCGTTGTCACCCACGACCAGGGCGCCGCCCACCAGGTCGGAATGGCCCGAGATATACTTTGTGGTGGAATGCATCACCACGTCGAACCCCTGGTCCAGGGGGCGCTGCACCCAGGGGCTGGCGAAGGTGTTGTCGGCCGCCGCGATCAGGCCACGGGCCTTGGCCAGGCGGCCCAGCGCCCGCAGATTGGCCAGCTTCAGCATCGGATTGGTGGGGGTCTCGACCCAGATCATGCGTGTGGCGGGGGTGATGGCGGCCTCGACGGCGGCCAGGTCGCTTAAGTCCACGAAGCTGAAGGTCAAACCCGCCGAGCGACGGCGCACGCGCTCGAACAACCGGAAGGACCCGCCATAAAGGTCATCGCTGGCGATGATGTGGTCGCCGCTGTCGAGCACGTCCAGCAGGGTTGCGATCGCCGCCAGGCCCGAGGCGAAGGCGTAACCCCTGGTCCCGCCCTCCAGCTCGGCCAGGGCGTGTTCAAAAGCGAAGCGGGTGGGGTTCTGGCTGCGGGAATATTCAAAGCCCTGATGTTCGCCGGGGCTTGATTGGGCGTAGGTGGCGGTGGCGTAGATCGGCGTCACCACCGCGCCGGTGGCCGGGTCATGGGTCTGGCGGCCGTGGACGGCCCGGGTGTCGAACCCCTGCGTGTTGCGATCCGGCCCGGTCATGACCCCGTCAATCCGTCTCACCCCGTTCGGCGCGGGCTCTCGCCAGGGCCTCGGTGAGCCCGATCGACCCCAGGAAGTAGTGCGCAGAACCCCAAAGGAAGGCGACAAAGGTGACCAGCAGCCCATGGCGGGTGCCGTGCACCAGGGCCGCATGGCAACGCCCGGCCAGCTCGACGGCGGCGCCAGGCGCGGGCTTGCCGCCGGGGCAAAGGGCCGCGAAGTCACCGGCGCCGGCGGCCTGACCGAACAGGTGAGGCAGACTCGCGAACAGGCCGGTGGCGTCGGGGTGGCTGAAGGCCCACTGGGCGAACAGGTCAATCATCCAGCCGGTGAAGGGTGGGCCCCCGCCGAGCGCAACCAGATTGAGGAAGAACAGCATCACCGCTGCGGCCGTGGCCCGGCGGCGAACGTCGAACATGTTCTGCACCACCGCAAAGGAAGGACCCAGGTAGACATAGAGGAAGATGCCGGGAACCAGCAGGATGAGGGCGGTGGTCTGCCACGACCCCTGCTGGTAGGCGATCATGTAAAGGGGGGCGGCGATCAAGGCCCCTATGGCTGGCGTCAGCGCGTACCAGCGCGGGCTGAACCGGGCCAGGCGATCGGTGATCGGCCCGCCGAGGAGGGTGCCGAGGCCGGCGGAGAAGCCGCCCACCAGCCCGACGAGCAACCCCACTTGGGCGTAATCCAGGCCAAAGGCGCGGATAAAGTAGGGGGCGTTGAAGGCGTTCATGCCGTAGCCGCCGAAGGAGATCATGGTAACGCCGAACAACACGTTGGCCACCGGCCACTTCAGGAACAGTCCCTTGGCCACCGCGGCCAGCTCTCTCAGTTCATCGGCGAAGGCGAATGGCGGGGGGGCGGCCTGCGCGGTGCGGCCTTGCGGCTCGGAGTGGCCGCGGGGGGGCTCCTTGACCACGAGCTTGAGCGCCACGGCGATGGCCACGCCGGGCACGCCCACCACCATGAAAGCCATGCGCCAGCTGAAGTTCTGAGTCAGCCAGCCGCCGATGATGGCGCCCAACATGGTGCCCATGGGAATGCCGAAGGAATAGATCGCAAGGGCCGTAGCCCGCTTGCGCGGTTCGAAATAGTCGCTGATCAGGGCGTGGGCAGGTGGCGACAGCCCCGCCTCGCCAAAGCCGACGCCGAAGCGGTAAGCGGCCAGCTGCAGGAAGTTCTGGGCGACGCCGCAGAGCGCCGTGAATCCCGACCAGATCAGGATAGCCGCGGAGATGATCGAGACCCGATTGGCCCGTTCCGCCAGGCGGGCGATGGGAATGCCCAGGAAGGTGTAGAGAAGGGCGAAATAGAGCCCGCCCAGCAGGCCCAGCTGGGTGTCGGAGATCTTCAGGTCTTCCTTGATCGCCTGGCCGATGGTCCCGATGATGGTGCGGTCGATGAAATTGAGCGTGTAAGCTATCACCAACAGGGTGAGTACCAGGGTCTTGTAGCCGCCCGAATAGACGGGCTCAGCCGTGGCTGGCGCGGATTCTTTCGCGGCCATCATTCCCCCTAATTTGGTCGCGCCCTTTGGCGGGCGGTTGTCACCAATGCTTCTAACCCTGGCGTCCGTTTCGCGCCAGACGCGCTCAGGCCGCGACAACCTCCGCCGACCCTTCGGCGTGGCGCAGTGGGATCGTGACCGTCACTGTCGTCCCAATTCCTGGGGTTGACTGGATCGCGATCTGGCCTCGGTGCATCTCGATCAGCGACTTGGTCAGCGCCAGGCCGAGGCCGGTGCCCTGCTGGGTCTTGGAATGCTGACTCTCGATCTGCTCGAAGGGCCGCGCCAGCCGCTCGATGTCCTGAGGTTCGATGCCGATTCCGGTATCGCTGACTTGGATCTGAACGCAATCGCCGGTGGGATTGCTCACCGGTTCAGCTCGCACTGTAACCTGTCCGTCCTTGGGGGTGAACTTGATGGCGTTGGACAACAGGTTCAGCAACACCTGCTTCAGGGCGCGGTAGTCGGCTTCCACTTCCGGCAGATCGGGCAAGGCGACGTCCAGCGTCAGCCCCACGGTGTCGGCCCGGTTCTGCACCAGCCGCACCGCGTCGGAGACCACATCGGCGATGTCCAGCGGTTCAACGCGCAGGGTCATTTTGCCGGCCTCGATCTTGGACATGTCGAGGATGTCATTGATAAGCGCCAGCAGATGTTGCCCGGAGTTGAGGATGTCCTTGGCATATTCGACATAGCGCGGTTCGCCCAGCGGACCGAACATCTCCGAAACCATGATCTCGGAAAAGCCGTTGATGGCGTTCAGCGGCGTTCGCAATTCGTGGCTCATGTTCGCCAGGAATTCGCTCTTGGCCCGGTTGGCGGCCTCGGCGCGAACTTTTTCGGCCTCGTATTTGCGGGCGAGTTCCGAGAGCTGGTCCTGGCTGCGCTCCAGGCTGGTGACTGCGCGGCGAAGCTGCTCTTCATTACGTCGGCGGGCTTCTTCCTGGGTCTTGATCAAGGTGATGTCCGCGGCGGTCATCACCAGACCGCCTTCGGCGGTCCGGCGTTCGGAAATCTGGATCCACCGGCCGTCATTCAGTTCCGCCTCGCGCACGCCCTTGGACCCTTCCGCGGCCGCCACCAGCTGTTTGATCGCCTTGCGCGCGATGGTGTTGACCTGAGCGCGGGCGGCCCCGGGTTTCAGCAGGTGGGGCTCAAGCGAGAAAGTCGCCCGATAGTTCTGGTTGCACATCAACAAACGGCCCCGGCGATCCCAGAGCACGAAGGCCTCGGATACGCTTTCAATGGCGTCCCGAAGCCGGATCTCCGCCGCCTGTGCGCGGGCCTGGGCGATGCGTTCCTCCGTGACATCAAGCGCCACGCCGATGATGCGGGCAAAGCCGCCCTCGGGCCGATTTCCGAAGCCTTGGCCGCGGGCGTCGATCCAGATCGGGCGACCACCGCCGCGGCCGGGTACGCGGAAGGAAACATCGAACGCCCCGTAGGAGCTGGCGGCGCCCAGCGCCTCGCGGAACTTCTCGCGGTGATCTGGCGAGACTCGGTCAATGACGTCAGCGCCG
The DNA here is from genome assembly GCA_947475415.1 of Caulobacteraceae bacterium. GTDB lineage: Bacteria > Pseudomonadota > Alphaproteobacteria > Caulobacterales > Caulobacteraceae > Phenylobacterium. The sequence goes on along the minus strand of CANJLH010000006.1, from coordinate 159,721 downwards.
TCGACGATCCCACCTCCGCCCCAGCCGAAAATCGCCCCGGTGACGTCGGACATGAACATCTTTCCGGTGGCCAGATCCCACTCCCAGATCCCGCACCGGGCCGCCTCCACCGCCAGGCGGAACCGCTGCTCACTTTCCAGGAACGCCTGTTCGGCGGTTTCGGTCTTGCGACTCATGGTGATCAACAGCAGGCCCAGCAGGAATGCGACGCCCAGCGGGATGAACAGGAACAGCAGCTGCCGGCTCTGGGCCGACTTCTCTGAAGGCGGCGCGGGTGCGGCGGCCAGGGCCAGCAAGGCGCCGCCAGCCGTCGGTCGCGACGCCACGTCCAGCGGCGCGCCGTCGGGCCGTTCGGCCCTGACGAGTCGGTCGTATTTCAGTTCCTCGGGCGCGCGGGCGAAGGCGGCGTTGATCGTCTGGGAGTCCGCCACGCCGCCAGCGCCGGCCGCAACCAGGATTTCGCCTTGCGTGCTGGCCAGGGCCTCCGCGCCATCCGCGCCCATCAGATGCGAGAGGCGCGCGGGATCTGCCGCCGCCGCGGTCCAACGGTCGCCGGCCCGCCCCGCCCGGGCGATGACCACCAGGCGAGGCGCGGTCTTGCCGGTCACGCCAAACCAGACGGGTTGATTGGCGTGCTGGGCGGCGCGCAGCGCGGCGGACCAGTCGACCTCGCGATCGCGCCCGGCATAAGCTGTCGTCGCCGACCCGCTGAATGTCGCCAGCGCCGAAGCGGAACCGGCCGCCACGCGTAGACCGCTCTCGGCGGCCTCCGAGGCCGCTTGCGGCGAACGGTCGTAGGCCTCCGCAGCAGCCAACGCACCGCCGCGAAGGGCGTTGGCCTCGGCGTCCACTTGCGCGGCCAGGGCGGCGGCGCGGCCCTCGAGGCGCGCGGTGGCGAAGGTTGCGATTTGCGGCTCGGTCTGAACGCGAAGCACGGCGAAGGCTGTATAGACGGCAAGCAGGATCAGCGTGGCCAGGATGGCCATGCGAACGAGCACCTGGCTCGTCATGTTCCGCGCCCCGAGCGGCGCGGAGTCGTCCTGCTTCCGGGGCTTGGCCGCAGCCGCGCCTTCGCCCCCGCGCCTGCCCAACGCCTTACGCTCCCTCACAAGACCCGGATTCACCCCACACGCGAGTCTACGCGCGGGATTCCTCCACGTCACGGGGCATGGAGTCTCAATCGGCGGCTATTTTTTTCAGACCCGCGTGGTTGCCCCTCAGGGCTCGCCCAGCGCCCGGCTCGCGAGTTCGAGGACATTCTTCGAGAGGCCGGGAGTCTGAACCACCCGCCTGAGTTCCGCCTGCATTAGCTGTCCAAGGTCCGGGCGATAGCGCCGCCAGCCACCGAGGGGATCGACAAGTCTGGCCGCCACCATCGGATTGAAGCCGTCCACCGCGAGAATCTGGTCGGCCAGGAAACGGTAGCCGGCGCCGCCGACTTCATGGAACCGGGAAGGGTTCGCTGTCGCAAAGGTGGAAACCAGAGCCCGCAGACGGTTGGGCGTGCGGGCGTCGAACGCAGGATGGGCGGTAAGCGCCAGCACCCGGCCCAGGGTCGATTCCGCAGGGTCGCGAGCCTGGACGCCGAACCACTTGTCGATAACCAGCGGTTCTGACCGCCAGCGCGCATAGAAGTGCTCGAGCGCCGCCTCATAGGCCTGCCCGCCCGCAAGCATGAGTGCGTTCAAGCCCCCCATGGCGTCGGTCATGTTGCGCGCAGCGTGATAGTGGCCGGAGGCCAGCTCCACGACATCGGAACGGGGGTTGGCCACCAGCAGATCCAGCGTGGCGTTGCGCAACGCCCGCCGTCCGGCGCCTGCGGCGTCCGCTGAGAACTCTCCCGCATCCTGAAGGCCCGTATGCAACCGCTTGAGGGCGGTCGCCAGATGCAGGGCGAGGCGGACCCGCAACGCCTCTCGCGCTACATGGATTGCGCCGGGGTCGGCGGCGTCGACCGCCAGCGCCAGGTCCCCTTCCGCCGGAAGCGCCAGCATCAGCGCCTTTAGGGCGTTGTCGGCGGATTGGTCGTCGAGGGCCCGGCCCATGGCCTCGGCGAAACGTTCTTCGCCGACTTCATCCGGTCGGCCTGCCGCCCGGCCAAGGATCAGGTCCCGGGCCAGATCCTGTCCGGCTTCCCATCGGTTGAACAGGTCGGGATCGGCCGCCATCAGGACATAGCGGTCCCTCGCCGGCGCCGAACTGGCCAGGTTCACCGGCGCCGAAAATCCGCGCAGCGCCGATACCACTGGCGGCCGTACGACGCTTCCAAGGGTCACGCTGTTCCTGGCTTCCGTGAGGACGAAGACGGTTGAGTCGGCGGATTTTCCATCGCGTTCGAACGTCTGCGCGCGCCCATCTGCGTCCAGCAGGCCGAGGGCGATCGGGAGCGGCAGCGGCTTCTTGTCCGGCTGACCCGGCGTCGCCGCCGTCGCCTGCGCGAACTCCAGGGTAAGCGTCTGGTTCGCCGCATCGTAGCGGCTTTCAAGTGTGACCTTCGGTGTACCGGCTTGCTCATACCAGCCAAAGAAGTCGGTGAGATCGCTGCCGGAGGCCTCGGCGAAACACTGAATGAAGGCCTCTACGGTGGTGGCGTGGCCGTCCCAGCGCTCGAAATAGAGGTCCATGCCAGCCCGGAACGGCTCGGGCCCGATCAGGGTTTTCAGCATCCGGATCACCTCCGCGCCCTTCTCGTAGATGGTGGCCGTGTAGAAATTCTCGATCTTCAGGTAGCTGGCGGGGCGCACAGGGTGGGCCAAGGGCCCCTGGTCCTCGGCGAACTGGCGTGCGCGCAACTGCTTGACGTCCTTGATCCGCTGTACGGCGTGACCACGCATGTCGGCGGAGAAGCTCTGGTCGCGAAAAACGGTCAGGCCTTCCTTCAGGCACAGTTGGAACCAGTCGCGACAGGTGATCCTGTCGCCGGTCCAGTTGTGGAAATATTCGTGCGCCACCACGCTCTCTATGCGTTCGAAGTCGAGATCTGTGGCGGTCTCGGGATCGGCGAGCAGCAGAGAGGAGTTGAAGATGTTCAGCCCCTTGTTCTCCATGGCTCCGAAGTTGAAGTCGCGTACGGCGACGATCATGAACAGGTCCAGGTCGTATTCTCGCCCGAACGCATCCTCATCCCATCTCATCGACCGTTTCAGGGCGTCCATGGCATAGGCGGCCCGCGCCGCCATGCCCGGGTCGACATAAATGCGCAGCGCCACGGTGCGGCCCGAGGCGGTGACCAGGCTGTCCTCCAGCACGTCCAGTTCGCCGGCCACCAGGGCGAACAGGTAACAAGGCTTGGGGAAGGGGTCTTCCCACACCGCGAAATGGCGATCGCCGTCCAGATCCCCAGCGTCCATCAGGTTGCCATTGGACAACAGCCGCGGAAAGGCCTTGGGCGCCTCGATGCGCACGGTGAATCGCGAGAGCACGTCGGGCCGGTCCAACCAATAGGTGATCTTGCGGAAGCCCTCCGATTCGCACTGGGTGCAGAAGCGCCCTCCGGACATGTAGAGCCCCTCAAGGGCCCTGTTGCCCTCCGGATCGATCTCCACTTCGGTTTCCAGGCAGAAGGCGTTGGGTACGTTGGGGATAGTCAGGAATTCATCGTCGAGCGTTCGCTCGTCCAAGCCAAGCACGCGGCCGTCCAGGCCGACCGAGACCAGTTTGAGGCGCTCGCCGTTCAGCTTCAGGGGCTGGTTGTGCGCGCCGTTGCGGCGCACCTCCAGCCGCGCCTTCACCCGGGTTGCGCCGGGCTGAAGGTCGAAATCCAGGCGGGCCTCGTCGATGAGGAACTCGGGGGGGCGATAGTCGGCCAGGCGGGTCGGTTGGGGGACGTCTGTGCGCATCGGGATGATTTAGTCCCGACCGCACGCGGCGCCAACGCGCCTTGGCGTGATCAGGCGGCCTGAACGCTTGCTGCAACGCCAGCGGCGGGATCATCAACAGCCGGTATCTCGCGCAGATACCGCTCGATATTACCGGCGTCGGTGGCCAGGGCGCGGATCACCGGCGGCGCGTCCTGGGGCGCTTCATCGACGATTTCCAAGAGCTTGCGCGCGATGGCCAGCAGCCGAGGGGCCGAAGCGATCAACCGGGCCTGGGCCTCGATCTTGGACGGGTCACGGTCATATTCAGCGCCCGGCACCCGCCAGCCGCCCCAGTCGTTGGCGTCTGTGACCACCACCGGATAGCTGCCGGGGTAGGGATGATGGGCGCAGTCCTCCGGCGTCTGCCATTTGTTGCGCGCGCGCAGCAACCGCCAGTGGGTGCCGTCCTCGGCCAGGGTGTCGGCGCCATCCTGCTCGGGCTTTAGTTCATGGGCGTGGAACTCGCGGCCCAGACCCACGTCATAGGTCACGCGCACCGGCTCCTCGAAGCCGCGGGCCCAAATCGGCACCACGCGTTCGATCACCGCCCACGCGCCGACACTTTCCACCCAAACCTTCTGGTTCCGCTGATAGACCGCCTTGGCCATAGGTCGTCCTCGATTATGAAGCCCACATAAAACCCGGAAATCCTTGACGTCCGGTCAATCTTCATTCAGCGCCGACGGAATTCGCAGTTGTGCAGGGGCGCCCCATGGACTTCAACGACTCGCCGGAAGAAGCGACCTACCGGGCCAAGGTGCGCGCATGGCTCGCCGCCAATGCGCCCAAGGCCGCGGCGCGGAGCGCGGATTCAGAGTCGGCCGAGGGCTTGGCGCGGGCCCGCGCCTGGCAGGCCACCAAGGCCGCGGCCGGCTATGCGCAGATCACCTGGCCCAAGGAATGGGGCGGCCCTGGCGGTACGCCGATCCAGCAGGTGATCTTCAGCCAGGAAGAGAGCGCCGCAGGCCTGGCCGGGGCCGGCTATTTCGGCATTGGCCTGGGCATGTGCGTGCCCACGGTGATCGCGTTCGCCGACGAGGCGACACGTCTTCGTTTCGTGGCGCCGGCCCTGCGGGGTGAGGAGATCTGGTGCCAGCTGTTCTCTGAACCCTCCGGCGGCTCGGACCTCGCAGGCATCCGCACCCGGGCGATCCGCGATGGCGACGAATGGGTCGTCAACGGTCAGAAGATCTGGACAAGTGGCGCACATTACAGCGATTTCGCCATTCTCATTACACGGACGAACCTGGACGTTCCCAAGCACAAGGGCATGACCATGTTCTGGATCGACATGAAGTCGCCGGGCGTGGAGGTGCGCCAGATCCACCAGATGTCCGGCGGCTCAGGCTTCAATGAAGTGTTCTTCACTGACCTGCGTATCCCCGACAGCCAGAGGCTCGGACCAGTGGACGATGGTTGGAAGGTCAGCCTGGTGACCTTGATGAACGAACGCAACTCCGTGGGCGGCACCATGGGTGTCGCCTGGCCGGAGTTCCTGACCTATCTGCGTGACGCGGCGCCTGAGGCCCTGGGCGACTCGGCGGTCCGTGAGCGGCTGGCCGAATGGTACGTCCAGACCGAGGGCCTGAAGCACATCCGCAGCCGCACCATCACCGCGCTTTCCAAGGGCCAGACCCCTGGGCCGGAGAACTCCATCACCAAGGTGGTGGTGGCCCACCAGCTGCAGGCCATGGTCTCAGAGGCCGTCGACCTACTGGATCAGTTCGGGATCATCGCCGACCCGGCCCAGGCTCCGCAGGACGGAGTTTTCCACGGTTCGTTCCTGTCGGCGCCAGGCCTGCGCATCGCGGGCGGGTCCGATGAGATCCTGCGCAACATCATCGCCGAGCGGGTTCTGGGCCTGCCCGGCGACATCCGCCTGGACAAGGACGTGGCCTTCAAGGACATCCCGACGGGGCGGTGAGCATGGACTGGCCCGTTCGACCGATCCGGGTGAAGATGGGTGACCGCGAGGTGGTCACCCACGGCCTCAAGCGGCGGGCGTGGCGGGACATCTATCATTACTGCATGACGGTCGGCTGGCTGCAGTTGCTGGCCAGCTGGGCGGCGGTTTTCACGGCATTCAATCTCCTCTTCGCCGCCTTCTATGCGTTGGCGCCCGGCAGCGTCGCCAACGTGAATCCGCCGGGTTACCTGGGCGCGTTTTTCTTCAGCATCGAGACTCTCGCCACCGTCGGTTACGGCGACATGCACCCGGCGACCGCCTATGGCCATCTTGTCGCCGGGGCGGAGATTTTCCTGGGCATGACCCTGGTGGCCCTGGTCACCGGGGTGATCTTCGCACGCTTTTCGCGGCCTACCGCCAAGGTGCTGTTCGCCGATGTGGGCGTCGTGCGTCCTATGGACGGCCGAACGGTGCTGATGTTCCGGACCGCCAACGCCCGCCAGAACATCGTCATGGAGGCCCAGGCCCAGCTGCGGCTGATTCATGACGTGGAGACCGCCGAAGGGGAGCGCTTCCGCCGGGTGGAAGACCTTCCACTGGTGCGCAACGCCCATCCGCTGTTCGTGCTGGGTTGGAACCTGATGCATGTGATCGACGAGGCGAGTCCGCTCAACGGCGAGACCCCAGAAACCCTCGCCGGCCGACGCGCCAGCTTCGCCCTGACCCTCAGCGGCACCGACGAGACCACCGGCCAGATCCTTATGGCCCGCCACTCCTACGCCGCCGCCGACATCCGCTGGGGCCATATCTACCGTGACATCGTCAGCGTCAGCGACGACGACGCCGATCACTTGGATTACCGCCGGTTTCACGAGACGGAGCCGTTGAGGGCTACAATGGTTTCAGACAGCGAAGCAGGAGCCCCGCCACCACATGCGTAGGTCTCCGTTCATTCCCGCCTTCACGCTGATGAGCGGGCGGCATGGGCCATGGGTGAACGTCAGCTGTGGCTGGTCCTAAGTCCCAGCCCTTATCGCGACAACGCCGCGCTCGCCTGTTGGATGGCCTCATTGTCCCAATAGGCCTGGCCGCAGGGCGCGCCACGGGCGGCGATGCCGGCGGCGGCTGCGGTGGCGCGCTGGGCGAAGTCCTCGCCGTCGAGGGCTCGATTTTCGCGCTTGCCGCGCTGTTTCTCGCTCATGACAATATGTCCGCCTTCGATGCTGACAAATCGCATCGCCTCTTCGCGCAGGCTGGCGGCGAGCGCTGGGCTGATCCTGCAAAGGGTTGCAGCCTCACTGACCTTGCGGGTATCGGGGCCGGGCGGCGGCTCAGTGGCCGCAATCGTCGGCGGCGGAACCGGCGCGCCGTCGGGCTTGAGCACGCCCATCTTGTCGAGGGAATCGCAGTCGTTGGATGTCAGGGTGGCGGGCGGAAGCCACACTACGCTGGGGATCTGGCCTGTCGTGATCTGCGGACGGCCGGTAATCGGATGACGGGTCTCATAGGCGGGGCTCATCATGTTGGCGGGGCCGATGTAGCCCACACGGACGCCGAAGAAGCAGGTCAACACCTTGCCGTCGCTCAGGGCGACGCGGCCGCGCACTTTGGGGTTGGCGCCGGCCTTGGCCGCATCGCGCATGTCTTTCAGGAAGTCCGCCCGCGCCGGACCGGCGCCCAACGCTAGCGCGGCAAGTCCGATGAGGGTCAACACCCCCATGCCTGAACGCGTAATCCGTCTGGGCCTCCCCTGAAGATTATACCGTTCGGCGCGCCTCGGGACAGCCCCCAAGCCCGCCGTTGATTTCCGCCCCGGCGTCGGTCACTCTCGTCCCAACCAGAGCCCAAATGTGCTTGCGGAGGACGACCTAATGACCGTTCACACCACTCCTACGAGACCTCCGATACCGCCCCACGTGCCACCCCATCTGGTGAGGGACTATGATCTGCTGTCCTGGACCATGCCGGGCAGTCCCGACCCTTACGACTTCTTCGCATCGCTGCACGGTGACGCGCGGGTGTTCTACAACGCCACCTCGAACACCCTGTATGACGCGCACCCTAAGGGGGTCTGGGTCTTCACTCGCGCGGAAGACATCCGCACCGCCCTGCAGGCGCCGGACATTTTCAGCAGCGTCGGCACCGTGCCGTTCTCCTCGATGATCGGCGAGACTTGGCCGTTGATTCCGATTGAACAGGACCCGCCGCTGCACTCGGCCTACAGGGCGGTCCTGAACGGCATATTTTCGCCGCAGAAAATGAAGGTGCTGGAATCCTGGGTCCGCGGCTGCGCCGCCGACTTGATCGAGAAGCTGCGCCCCAATGGGGGGTGCGACTTCCTGGAGGAATTCGCCCGTCAGTTCCCGGTGGCGATCTTCATGCAGCTGATGGGGTTGCCCGCCGCCGATACGGACCAGTTCAACACCTGGGAGATTGAACTCCTGCACTCCCAGGACTTCGCGCGGCAGTCACAGGCGACGCGGGCCATCGCCGACTATCTGCGGGCCCTGATCGCCCGCCGCAAGGTCGAGCCGGCAGACGACCTCATCACACTTTGCATCAACGCCAAGGTCGAGGGCCGGCCGGTCAGCGACGACGAAATCATCGGCATGTGTTTCCTGCTGTTCATCGCCGGACTGGACACCGTGACCGCCGCCTTGGGCATGCAGTTCCGCTACCTGGCCATGAACCCAGAGGCGCAGGCGCGCCTGCGCGCTGATCCGACTCAGGTCCCCAACGCCATCGAGGAGCTGCTGCGGCGGTTCTCCACCATCATCAGCTCCCGCTTCGTCACCCGCGACGTCGAATGGGCCGGCGCCCAGATGAAGGCCGGAGATCGGGTGCTGTTCGTGACAATGCTCGCCAATCTGGACCCCGCCGAGTTCGACGAGCCGATGAAGGTGGATTTCGAACGCAGCGACATCCGTCACGTGGCATTCCTCTACGGCCCCCACCGTTGCATCGGCTCGCATCTGGCCCGACGCGAACTGATCATTGCTATCGAGGAATGGCTGGCCCGCGTGCCGGAGTTCCGACTGGCCGAGGGTCCGGTCCCCCAGGCGCATGCGGGCGGCGTGTTTAGCCTCGATCGGCTGGAACTGGCGTGGTCCTGACGGCCTGCGCTCCGGGTTTGCGATGACGGCCTTGGAGCTTGAGGGTGCGGGATCGCCGTGAGCGAGCGGAACGGCTCCATGTCCCCTGCGCCCCTTAAGCGAGAGGGCCTCTCCGGGATCGAGTATGTCCGCGCCATGATGGATGGGCGGATTCCGCTCTCGGGCATGGCCAGGACCATTGGCTGGCGAATCCTTAGCGTGGAGGTCGGCAAGGTCACCTTCGGCTTGCCCCTGGGACCCCACTTGTACGGGAACAACGGGCTCCACGGTGGCGCGTTTGCGAGCCTCTTTGATGGCGCCTTCGCCGCAGCGGTCAACGCCGCCCTGGCCGCAGACCAACGGTGCAAGACCCTGGACATCAGCGTCAGCTACATTCGCGGGGTCGCCACAAAGATTCCGGAACTGGTCTGCACGGCTGAGGTTCTTCACATCGGTCGAAGCAACGCCTTTGCACAAGCAAGTATCTTAGATTCCGATGGCAAGCTCTGCGCGAGCGCAACGGCCACCTTCGCGATCACCCAGATCAAGTTATGAACAGTAACTGTGGTGGCGTGAGAGAGATTACGTCGAAACGCTTCACGTCGCCGTATCCTTGGTTGCTTTGAGAATCCCGAGTTTTTCCAATCGCATCCTGTTCTAGGGGGCCTGGTGCGCCCAGGCCCAGCCGGCGGCGACCTGATCCAGGAACACGCCGCGGTCGCGGATCAGACCGGCGCGTGCATTGTCGCCATCGCCGCTGGCCCGGCGGTCGCCGGCGCGGGCGCGCAGGCCGGCGGTTGCCTGTGCGTAGGCGGCATAGGCGCCCTCGGGCCTGCCGAGCCCCAGGCGGATGCGGCCAAGACTTCTGAGTTGGATGATCAACTCGCGCGGCGGTGTGGCGCCTGGCGCCGTGCGCTTGGCCATGGCGGCGGCGGACTCGGTCAACAGGGTCTCTGCCTCCTGACTGCGGCCGAGTTCGTCCAGGGTGGCGGCCAGATTGCCCGCCGAGGTCAGAGTGCTGGGGTGATCCTCGCCAAGCACACGGAGCTGCGAGGTCCAGACCTGTCGTTCAAGCGCCTCCGCCTCAGCTGTGCGGTCCAGTTGGCCCAGGGTGACCGCCAGGTTGCTCGCGGTGGTCAGGGCGCCTGGGTGGTTCTCACCCAGCACACGTCGTTGCGAGGTCCAGACCTGGCGTTCAAGCGCCTCCGCCTCGGCAGTGCGGCCCAGTTCACCCAGGGTGAGCGCGAGATTACCCGCCGAGGTGAGGGTGTCGGGGTGGTCCTCGCCCAGCACGCGGCGGCGGGTTGTCCAGATCTGTCGTTGCAAGGCCTCCGCCTCTGTGGTGCGGCCCAGTTCGCTGAGGGTGACGGCCAGGTTGCCCGCCGTGGCCAGGCTGCCGGGGTGATCCTCGCCCAGCACACGGCGTCGCGTGGTCCAGACCTGGCGCTTCAGGGTCTCCGCCTCGGCTGTGCGTCCCAACTCGTCCAGGGTGGCGGCGAGGTTGCTTGCTGAGGTCAAGGTCCTGGGGTGGTCCCCGCCCAGAACGCGCTGGCGCGTAATCCAGACCTGGCGTTCAATCGCCTCCTCCTCCGTGGTGCGGCCCAGTTGGCCCAGGCTGAGCGCCAGGTTGCTCGCCGTGGTCAGCGTGTCGGGATGGGCCTCGCCCAACAAGCGGCGCTCCGTGGTCCAGACCTGGCGTTGCAAGTCCTCCGCCTCTGTTGCGCGGCCCAGCTTGCCCAGGCCGATGGCCAGGTTGCCCGCCGAAGTGAGGGTGTCGGGATGGTCCTCGCCCAGGACGCGGCGGCGCGTGGCCCAGACCTGGCGGTCAAGCGCCTCCGCCTCCGTGGCGCGACCCAGTTTGCCCAGGGCGAGCGCCAGGTTGCTCGCCATGGTCAAGGTGCTGGGGTGATCCTGGCCCAGCAAGCGGCGGAACGAGGTCCAGATTTGGCGTTCAAGCGCCTCCTCCTCGGCAGTGCGGCCAAGTTGGCCCAGGGCGGCGGCCAGGTTGCCCGCTGACGTGAGGGTGTCGGCATGATCGTCGCCCAGGACGCGGCGGCGCTGTATCCAGACCTGGCGGTGCAAGGCTTCCGCCTCCGCTGACCGTTCCAGCCGCAGGAGGGTGACGCCCAGGGAGTTCGCGGTGGTGAGGGTACGAGGGTCTTCATCGCCTAGCAGGCGGCGCTGGGTGTTCCACAGGCCGCGCAGCAAGGGTTCGGCCTCCTGGGCGCGATCCGATTTCAGCAGGATGGCGAGGTTTTCCGTGGCGCGCTGGCCTTCGTCAGACTCGCCCACGCCGGCCTGGATGGCGATCGCGACAGCCTCGCGCAGGCCGGCCTCTGCGGCCTTGCGGTCGCCGGCATTGAAAGCGTCAATCGCCGCGTCGGTTGCCTGTTCCACCCGCAAGCGAGCGCCGTCGGCGAAGGCCGCGGGCCCCCACCCCAGGGCCAGCGACAGGACAAGGGTGGCCAGGAGCACGCGCATGGGGCGAGATTGGCGGTCCGGGGCGGGCAAGTCCAGGCGGACGAGATCTCGAAAGCTCAAGCGGTCGCCGCCTCGGGAAATTGCAGCAATTGCAGCGGCGCTATCAAATCAATGGGACACAACGCATAGCTCCCCACCACCGACGCCGCGCTACAGCGCGGTTCGATAGGTCGCACAGACCCAAAAACCCGCAAAGCCAGCAGAATTTCAATAACGTGTAATTATTGGATTTTTAGTTTTGCACGGGATTGATCCCCAAGAATTCGCAATCTGGACCGTTTTTTTGCCCTCTGCACGGCGAGGCGCCGGCAAGGCTGCCAAGTCTCGTTCTAGGTGTCACGCGGCCGAACAAGCCTGACTCCTACCCCGTCTGAATTCCCGGTTTGTTGGTGGAAAGAGAAGGCGACATCACTGAGCGGCACGAGTTCTAGCTCGACGAACTCGCCCGGACGGAATTCATTCTCGCCGTCGGCGAGAGCTGTTCCTGATGATCGATTTCACCCCTGGCTTGCGCTAAACGCCGATTGAAGGGGCTGGGGCCGCTGAGGCCTTAGGGGGATCGCCAGGTTCGCCGGCGTCATGCTGCAGGGGAGGGAAAATCCATGAATGAACGCGTTCGCTACGTGGTTGAGGGCGGGGTCGCCGATGTACGGCTAAGCCGGCCGGAGAAGCTCAACGCCTGCGATCCGGCGATGCTGGAGGCGCTGGTCCAGACCGCCGAGGAGATTGGCCAACGCCGCGATGTGCGTTGCGTGGTGCTGTCGGGCGAGGGACGGGCGTTCAGCGTGGGGGTGGACCTGGGTAGCCTAGGGGGACGGGAGCCCGGGCGGCTTCTGCCACGCTGGAAGGACGGCCCGGCTAACCGCGCCCAGCAGGCCGCATATGGTTGGCGCGCCATGCCGCAGCCGGTGATCGCCGCGGTGCATGGATATGCGTTCGGGGCCGGCTTCCAGATCATGCTGGGGGCGGATATCCGCATCTCGGCGGCGGACGCTCAGCTGTCGATCATGGAGGCGCGCTGGGGGCTGGTCCCAGACGTGGCGGGGATCGCGTTGTTGCGCGGCCTGGTGCGCGACGATGTGGTGCGCGAACTGACCTATACGGCGCGCCGATTCGACGCCGCGGAAGGCGTTCAGCTGGGGGTGATCACCCGCCTCGCCGTCGACCCGCACGCCGAGGCCATGGCGCTGGCGCGGACCATCGCGGCCAACAGCCCCGACGCCGTTCGCGCCGGCAAACGGCTGATCAACCTGATGCCGGATGCCCGGACCGAGGAAATTCTGGTGGCCGAGTCGGTCGAGCAGACTGTGCTGATGGCGTCCGCCAACCACCGCGAAACCGTGGTCGCTGCGGACGAAAAGCGGCCGCCTGTCTTCGTCGATCCGACCTGAGGTGGTCGTTGGCCACGCGTGGGAACCATTCGCGGCCGCCGGGCGTTCTAGGGATCGCGGCGACGCGCCGTTGGAGCGCGGGCGGTCAGGCGGCGAAGGGATCGGGGGCGATGGACGTTGATGAGCGGCATCGGCTTGAGGCCTACCACCGCGAGCGGGTCGAGCACCTGGCGGAGATTTCCGACCTGCAGCGAGGCGAATGGCGAGTGTTCAAGGCGCGGCAGGGCGGAGCCTACATCGACATGACAGCTGAGCGGATCGATGAACTCGAGCGCCAGATCCAGCATCTCGACGCGCTGATCCAGTTCGCCGAACATGGCGGCGTGCGCACCCATTGAAATCAGTGCAGTCAGCGGTTCGCGGCGCGGGCGGCCTTGGCGAGGCTGGCCGGTGAAGCTGAGGTGTCGATGGCGCCGGTGAGCACGCCGCCGACCAGGCCGCCGTCCACGATGATGTCGGAGCCGTTCAGCCAGCCGCATGGGCCCTTGGCGACAAAGGCGATCACCTCAGCGATCTCCTCAGGCCGGGCCTGACGGCCCATCTGGGCGTTGTTCCAGTCGAACTGGGCGCCCATCTGGTCGCGAAAGGAGGGGGAGAGCCGGGTCTCCACGCTGCCGGGGCTGATGGCGTTGCAACGTAGCCCCGCCTCCCGCGCGGCCTTGGACATGCGCAGGCAATAGGCGGTCACGCACTGCTTGGAGAAGGTGTAGGGGTCCTTGGCCCAGCGGGCGGCGTTTTCACGGCACCAGGCCAGGCCAGCTTCAAAGCCGTCGGTGTCAACCAGGCCCAGCACCACGTCAGCCCGGCGTTGCCATTCGCGGCCCGCCACCGAGGCGACGCTAGTGATCGAGCCGCCTTTGGTGATGCGCCCGAACAAGGCCGTGGTGATGTGGCGCAGGCCCAGGAAGTTCACTCGCATCACCAGTTCTTCCGGCGTCGGCCCGGAGACCGCGGCCACATTGATCAGCGCGTCGATCGCGCTGGGCAACCGGGCGACCGCCGCGTTGATCGAGGCCGGATCACCGATGTCGCAGGCAAAATGGGCGCCTGCGTCCGGCGGGGTTGGGCGCACATCGAGGCAATGTACTTCATCGCCCGCCTGCGCCAGCATCCGCGCCGTCGCCGCCCCGATGCCGGAGGCCGCGCCTGTCACTACGATCACCTTGCCGCTCATCGGTGGTCCATCCCTTGCTCAGGCGCCGCGGTGACGCGGGCGCCATCATGGCCGGGATCGAGGCCGGTTCAAGAGGTCAGCCGCCGGCGTCCCCTTCGTTCACCGAGCGGGCGTCGCGGGCGTTCCGCACCAGTTGCACGAACTCGGCGCGCAAGCCGAAGGGGTCGCGGCCGCGGGCGCCATCGGCGAGGCGGTTGATGTCCTCCCATCCGAACCGGTCCGTAACCCTGGGGTCGCCGCGCAGGCGCTGGCCAAATCCAGCAACCGCCACCGCCCAGCGCACCGGCTCGGGGGCGGTCTCCAGGCGGGCGAAGCGGTCGGCGCCGGTGATCGGCCGGGTCATCAAGTGCGACTGGTCCGCGCCGGGCAGTTTGTAGCGGACCTTCAGGAAGGCGAGTTCACGGGTGACAGGGGGCGGCGCGCGTTCTCGCCCGCCGGGCTCGCCATAACGCAGGGGGTCGCTGGACGGCCGGGCGCCGGCAGGTGTGATTTCATAGAGCGCTGTCACCGCCGCGCCAGATCCGACCTCACCGGCGTCGACCTGATCGTTGTTGAAGTCCTCGCGGTTCAGCATCCGCGTCTCATATCCGATCAGCCGGTATTCGCTGACCATGGCGGGGTTGAACTCCACCTGGATCTTGACGTCGTCGGCGATGGGGAACAGGGAGCCGGAGAAATCGTCGCGGAACACCTTGCGGGCCTCCGATAGGGTGTCGATGTAGCCGGCGGTTCCGTTGCCGTTCTGGGCCAGGGCCTGCATCATAGTGTCGTTGTAGTTGCCGCGCCCGAAGCCATAGACTGACAGATAAACGCCAGACTTGCGCTGTTCGGACACGAAGTCCTTCAACTTCTCCGGGTCAGCGACCCCGACGTTGAAATCACCGTCGGTCAAAAGTATCACGCGGTTGACGGACTTCGAGTCGAAGTTCTGTTTGGCAAGGGAGTAGGCCAGCGCCAGGCCCTGGCCTCCGGCGGTGGAGCCGCCCGACTGCAAGGCGGAGAGCGCGCAGCGCATCTTCAGTTTCTGGCGCCCGTCGGTGGGCGAGAGCACCGCCCCGGCCGAGCCCGCGTAGGCGACCATGGAGACCCGGTCGCGCGGGCCAAGCTGATCCACAAGCAGGTTGAGCGCCTTCTTGGCCAGCGGCAGGCGATCCTCGCTCCACATGGAGCCGGATGTGTCGATAAGGAACACAAGGTTCAGCGGCGGCGCCTCGCCTTGAGGCAGCTCATAGCCCTTGAGCCCGATTTGCAGGATTTCGCGCTCAGCGGACCAGGGGGAGGGGGCGACGGCGACGAAGGTGTTGAACGGCTCGCGCCGATCCACAGGCGCGGCGTAGCCATAGTCGAAGTAGTTGATCATTTCTTCGACCCGCACGGCGTCGCGGGGCGGGCGGGTTCCGTCGTTCAGGAACCGGCGGACATTGGAATAGGCGGCGGTGTCCACGTCGATGGAGAAGGTGGAGACCGGATCCTCGGCGACCCGCTTGATGGGGTTGGAAACGGCGTGGGGATATCGCTCGGTCTCCACCGCGCCCGCCGGAAGGGGTGAGGGCATGACGATCCCGGGCGGTGGCGGAGGCGCCGGATAGGGCCGATTGGCGGACTTGGCGTCCGTGACCACAACTTCTTCGGCGCGCCGACGGGGTGCGGACGATTGCGCAGCCAGCGGGGCGGCGGGCATCGCGCTGTATCCGCCCAGTCGGCCGCTACGCCGGAAATCGTCCCGCTCCGGACTGCTGACCTCATAGCCGAGCTGACGGCAGGCCTCCGGCGTGACCTCACCCTGTTCGGGGGCGGCGATGACCGGGGTGGAGGCGGGGGCGGCGGCGAATGTGGCGGCCACGGCGGTCAGCAACAGACGGCGCGCGAGTGACAGGTTTGGCATGGGGCTCCCCAGATATCGGCGTTGTCCCTGTGGCCAAGACTGCGGCCGCAATTATGTCGAAATTGCGGCTATATTGCATGAATGAAATGTAATGTTGGGCCGGCCGGACTCACCCGGGCTTGGCGGTTCGGTCCAACAGGCGACGGAACGCAGCGCGGGCGGCCTCGCGGGCGTCGCCGTCGCGCATGAAGCGCCCGGCGTTCGCGTGGCCCAGGAGGAAGCTGTTCATCTCGAAGGCCGCCATCTTGGCGGTTTCGTAGTCGAGGGGCGGGTCAGTCAGAGCCATCATCTCGCGGGTCAGGATGCGGCGCCACTGCTGAAGCCGATCATGCAGCTTGTCGCGCAGGGGCCCCGGCCGATCGTCGAGTTCGACGGCTGAAGACATGATCAGGCAGCCGCCGGCGGCGTTCTCCACCGTCTCCCAGTCAAGCTGGCGCTCGAAGATCGCCTCAAGGCGCGACCGGCCGGCGGGCAGGTGCTGCAC
The DNA here is from genome assembly GCA_947475415.1 of Caulobacteraceae bacterium. Lineage (GTDB taxonomy): Bacteria > Pseudomonadota > Alphaproteobacteria > Caulobacterales > Caulobacteraceae > Phenylobacterium. The sequence goes on along the minus strand of CANJLH010000006.1, from coordinate 143,448 downwards.
GGGGGCCCAGACGAAGTCCACGAAGCGGTCGCAGGCGTCCATCACCACGCTCTCCTGCATCGCCTCCTTAGAGTCGAAGTGTTTGAAGAGGCCGCTTTTCGACAGTCCACAGCGTTCGGCGACATCGTTGAGGCTGGTGTTGAAAAGGCCGTTCACGGCCGCCAACCGCCCGGCTTCGGCGAGGATCCGCGCCTTAGTGGCGTCGCCCTTGCGCAATCTGCGAAACCTCCCGCTTGACGAAAAGAAACCGATCGTGCGCTTTTTTGTCAGCGACCGGTCGTGCTCTTTCTGTACGAGGGATCACGAAAAAGCTCAAGTCCTGGTGTCCCGCGTCTCGTCACCTGACGAGACGCGTTTCCGGTGGATCGGCAATTATGCCCGGCCGTCCGGACATGGCCGCGCGGGCGGGTCTTTGAGAGGTTCCTCTCCATCGTGACGCATCCGTCAACATTGGGCGCGTCACTTGAAACCATTGAGGGATCAATATCATGCGTAGTTTTTTGATCGCGGCGGCGTTTACATTCACGGCGTTCGGAGCCGCTCATGCGGGGCAGCCCGGAGAATTTCTGGGCGCGGCTAGGCTGGTCAATCCGGTCGCTTCGCCCATTGAATCGAAGGTGGCCTGCGTCAACTGGCGCTGCGCCGACACCGGCTGCATCGGGGTGGCCCATCGCTACAACACGCTGGATTCACTGCTGCGGGAATGCCGCCAAGTGGCGGTTCGGTTCGGTCCGATGAAGGCCTACGCCAGCCGGGGACAGCGGTTGAGCCGTGCGGGGGTGATCATCTGCAACCGCGCCGCTGCGGCAGACCTGCGCATGGCCGCTCAATAGGCGGACTCGGCTTTACCGTCAGACCCGCCGTTGCACAGACGGCGGGTCGCGGCTATCTGCACGCGCTGAAATCTCCCACAACAAGCGAGCGCGAACCGCCCCATGGCGCAGCAGTACATTTTCCAGATGCAGGGCCTGACCAAGGCCTTCCCCGGCGGCAAGAAGGTGTTCGAGAACATCTGGCTGTCGTTCTACGCCGACGCCAAGATCGGCGTGGTCGGCGTCAACGGCTCAGGCAAATCGACACTGCTCAAAATCATGGCCGGCATCGACAAGGAGTTCAACGGCGAGGCCAAGGCCGCCGACGGCGTCAAGATGGGCTACCTGGAGCAGGAGCCGCAACTTGATGACAGCCTCAACGTCTGGGGAAACGTCATTTCGTGGTGCGAGGAGAAGAAGATCCTCGATCGCTACAATGCTGTCGCCGCCGAGTTGGGCGACAACTACACCGAAGAGCTGATGGAGGAGATGACCACCCTCCAGGAAAAAATCGACGCCGGCGACCTGTGGGACATCGATTCCAAAATCGAAATGGCCACAGACGCCCTGCGTTGCCCGCCCAACGATTGGCCGGTGGACAATCTGTCGGGCGGCGAAAAGCGCCGCATCGCGCTCGCCCGCCTCTTGCTTTCCAAACCCGACATGCTGCTGCTGGATGAGCCCACCAACCACCTGGACGCCGAGAGCGTCGCCTGGCTGCAGCACCACCTGGAGGCTTTCCCCGGCTGTGTGATCCTGGTCACCCACGACCGCTACTTCCTGGATCAGGTCACCAAATGGACGCTCGAACTCGATCGCGGCAAGGGCATCCCCTACGAGGGCAACTACTCCGGCTGGCTGGAACAGAAAACCAAGCGCGTCGTCCAGGAACAGTCCGAGAGCGAGGCGCGCCAACGGGCGATGACCCGCGAACTGGAGTGGGTCCGCTCCGGCGCTAAGGCCCGGCAGGCCAAGTCAAAGGCCAGGTTGGCGGCCTACGAGCGGATGGTCACCGAACAGGAATCCATGCGCCTGGCCCAGACACACGCGGTGATCCAAATCCCGCCCGGCCCGCGGCTCGGCAATGTGGTGCTCGAGGCCGATGGGCTGTCCAAGAGCTATGGCGAAAAGGTGCTGTTCGAGAACCTCACCTTCAAGCTGCCCCCCAATGGCATCGTCGGCGTGATCGGGCCGAACGGGGCCGGCAAGTCGACCCTGTTCCGCATCATCACCGGCCAGGAGCAGCCGGACACCGGGACTTTCCGTCTCGGCGAAACGGTGAAGCTGGCCTACGTGGACCAGAGCCGCGATAGTCTCGATCCCAACAAGAACGTCTGGCAGGAGGTGTCCCAGGGCCTCGACATCCTCACCATCAACAAGCGCGACATCAACACGCGGGCCTATGTGGGCTCGTTCAACTTCAAGGGCGGCGACCAGCAGAAGAAGGTGGGGCTGCTCTCTGGCGGTGAGCGCAACCGGGTGCACCTGGCCAAGACCCTCACCGAGGGCGGCAATGTCATCCTGCTGGACGAACCCACCAACGACCTGGACATCGAGACCCTGCAGAACCTTGAGGAGGCTCTTGAGGAGTTCGCCGGCTGCGTGGTGGTGATCAGCCACGACCGCTGGTTCCTGGACCGGCTGTGCACCCACATCCTGGCCTTCGAGGGCGACAGCCATGTGGAATGGTTCGAGGGCAACTTCGAGGCCTACGAAGAGGACAAGAAGCGCCGCCTGGGCGCCGACAGCCTGATCCCGCACCGGATCAAGTTCCAGAAGTTCTCGCGGTAGGGCGGATGGTCGAGGTGCTGCCGATTTGACGCGAAAATGTCGATTCGAGTAGCGCCTTGGGGCGAGGGGTTGTTTAGCGATTTCAAAGAACTGGCCGGTGATTGGTGTAGCGCCCGCTTTCGGTTGGTCGGCGATTTTCGAGACGCGAACAACACCTTGCGGCGGCCGATGTGGACCGGCGGCCACAACCGCGAACCTTAGCGCGGGCGGGGCGCGGCGTCAAGAACAAAGAAAGAACATTCGCACTCAAGGTTTTTCGCCCTGGAGGGGGCGGGACTGCGTGGACTTCACCCGCATGCGCCGTCGAGCGAGCGCAATTGTCGTAGGGCTGCGGCGGGATGGAGCCGCCGTTCCGGGCCTGAAAACCAGGTTTGGGGTGAAAAACGTCCTGGGCTTCGATTTTCCGAGGATCAATGCCATGCACCTTGGATGCGTCCGGAATTGACGTGAGGGCGTGAGCGGGAATCGGCGGGCTTTCCCGCGGCCAACGCCGTCGCGCAATTGGAACTAGGGGCATAGGGATCATGTCGACGTAATCCGCGATCAATCATCGAGCCATTAACCTTGACATAAGGATATAAAGATATCTTTATGTCCGTTATGGCAATGCGGATGGATCAGGCTGTGGAGGCCCTGCGCGCGGCGGGGGAGCCGACGCGTCTGCGGATACTTGCGCTCCTGCGCCGCGAGGAGCTGGCGGTGCTGGAAATATGCCGCGTGCTCGATCAAAGCCAGCCCCGGGTTTCCCGACACTTAAAGCTGCTGGCCGAGGCGGGGCTGGTTGAGCGATTTCCGGACGGCGCCTGGGTATTCTACCGCCTGGGCCTTGAGGGCCAGGCTCGCGAACTGGTGGGTGAGCTTCTGGCGCGTGTGGATATGGACGACCCGGTGCTGGCGCGCGACGCCGGGAGGCTGGAAAGCGTACGGGCTGAACGCGCCGCCGAAGCCGGGGCCTATTTCGCCCGCAACGCCGCGGCGTGGGACGAAATCCGCTCCCTGTATGTGTCCGAGACAGACGTTGAGGCCGCCATCCGCGCCGCCGCCGGGCCGGGGCCATACCGGCGGCTCGTGGATCTAGGCACCGGTTCGGGACGCATGCTGAGCCTGTTGGGGCCCCACGCACAGGCGGCCATTGGCCTCGACCTGTCCCAGCAGATGCTGAACATCGCCCGCAGCCGGGTATCAGAGGTGGGGCTCGAGGCCTGTGAATTGCGCCACGGCGATATCTTCGCCACGCGACTGCCGGCGCAGACCGCCGACCTTGTGGTGGTGCATCAGGTGTTGCATTACCTGGGCGATCCGGCCGCGGCGGTGCGCGAGGCGGCACGCCTGGTGGCCGACGGCGGCCGCCTGCTGATTGTCGACTTCGCGCCCCACAAGCATGAGTTCCTGCGCGAACAGCACCAGCACCGCCGCTTGGGTTTCGCCGACGCCGATATCGAACGCTGGCTGAAGGATGCGGGCCTGGGGCGCGTGAAGGCCGCGGCCCTGCCCCCCGCCGACGCCGCCGGCCTCACCGTCAAGATCTGGACCGCCCAGCGCGGCCGGGAAGCCCGCAGGAACGCCGCATGAGCCCTTCTGACACCGCGCTTGGCCCCGTGGCCCGCGCCGGCGCGCTGGGCGCGCCGCGCCCCAGCGTCTCCTTCGAATTCTCTCCGCCTAAGACGCCCGAGGCCGAGGAGAGCCTGTGGCAGGCGATCCGCAGGCTGGAGCCGCTCAATCCCTCCTTCGTGTCGGTGACCTACGGCGCCGGCGGCTCCACCCGCGACCGCACCCACCGCACGGTGGTGCGGATGCTCAACGAGACGACGCTGAAGCCCGCCGCCCACCTGACCTGCGTGGAGGCCAGCCGCGATGAGGTGGATGCGGTGGTCCGGGCCTATTGGGACGCCGGCATCCGTCATATCGTCGCCCTGCGCGGCGACCCGCCCGGCGCCATCGGCGGCCGCTATGTTCCCCGCGAGGACGGCTACCGCAACGCCACCGAGCTGACTGCCGGCGTGCGCGCGATCGCGCCCTTCGAGGTCAGCGTCGGCCTCTATCCCCAGATCCATCCGGAAAGCCCGAATCTCGACCATGAGATCGCGGTGCTGAAGGCCAAGGTTGATGCCGGCGCGACCCGGGCGATCACCCAGTTCTTCTTCGATCTGGACGCCTTCCTGCGGTTCATGGACAAGGTGCGCAAGGCCGGGGTCACCATTCCGATTTCGCCAGGGATCATGCCGGTGTCCAACTTCAAGGGCCTGCAGAAGATGGTCGGATCAATGGGCGTCACGCTGCCGGCCTGGCTGGAAAATCTGTTCGATGGCCTGGACCGCGACCCGGAGACGCGGCGGCTGATCGCCGGCGCCGTGGCCACCGAGATGTGCGCCCGGCTGGCGGAGGAGGGCTTCTCGGACTTCCACTTCTACACCCTCAATCGCGCCGATCTTGTCTACGCCATCTGCCGGGTGCTGGGCGTGCGCGAGGAGAACCAGCCATGACCCGGGCTGAGCGGATCGCGGCCCTGAAAGCGGCGGCGAAGGATCGCATCCTGATCCTCGACGGCGCCTGGGGGGCGATGGTGCAGGGCAAGGGCCTCGACGTCGCCGATTTTCACGGCAAGCATTTCGCCGACCATCCGGTGGCCATGAAGGGCAATAATGACGTCCTGTGCCTCACCCGGCCGGACATCATCACCGAACTGCACGACGCCTATTTCGCCGCCGGCGCCGACATCAGCGAGACCAACACCTTCTCCTCCACCGCAATCGCCCAGGCCGACTACGGACTGGAGTTCGCGGTGCGCGACATCAACCTGGCGGGCGCGCGCCTGGCCCGGGAAGCGGCCGACCGCTGGACGGCGAAGGAGCCGCACAAGCCCCGCTTCGTGGCCGGCGCCATGGGGCCACTCAACCGCATGCTGTCCATGTCTTCGGACGTGAACGATCCCGGTGCGCGGCTGATCACCTTCGACCAGGTCTATGCCGCCTACCGCGAACAGGCGCTGGCCCTGCATGAAGGGGGCGTCGATCTGTTTTTGCTGGAGACCATCACCGACACCTTGAACGTCAAGGCCGGGATCAAGGCGATCCTGGACCTGGCCGATGAGGGGCTCGAGCCGCTGCCGATCTGGATTTCCGGCACCATCACCGACCGGTCGGGACGCACGCTCTCGGGCCAGACGGTGGAGGCGTTCTGGAATTCGGTGAAACACGCCAAGCCTTTCGCCGTGGGGCTTAACTGCGCCCTGGGGGCCGAACTCATGCGCCCGCACATCGCCGAGCTGTCGCGGATCGCCGACACCCTGGTCTCGGCCTACCCCAACGCCGGCCTGCCCAACGCCATGGGCGAATATGACGAGGCGCCGCATGAGACCGGCCACTTCCTGCACGAATGGGCCGAGCGGGGCCTGGTCAACATCCTGGGCGGCTGCTGCGGCACCACGCCGGCCCACATCGCCCACGTGGCGGAGGCGGTGAAGGGCCTGAAACCGCGGATGGTTCCGGAGCGACCGCCGGCGATGCGGCTGGCGGGCTTGGAACCGTTCGAGTTGGCGGTCTAGGGAACCCGTATGAGTCTTCCCCGTCCTCTCTTCGTCAACATCGGCGAACGCACCAACGTCACCGGCTCGGCCAAGTTCCGCAAGCTGGTGGCGGACGGCGACTATACCGGCGCCCTGGTGGTGGCGCGCCAGCAGGTGGACGCCGGCGCCCAGATCATCGACGTCAACATGGACGAGGGTCTGCTGGATTCGGTCGCCGCCATGCGCACCTTCCTCAATCTGGTCGCCGCTGAGCCGGACATCGCCCGCGTTCCGGTGATGATCGACTCATCCAAGTGGGAGGTGATCGAGGCCGGGCTGAAGTGCGTGCAGGGCAAGGGGATCGTCAATTCCATCAGCCTGAAGGAGGGCGAGGAAAAGTTCCTTCAGCAGGCGACCGCCTGTCTGCGCTATGGCGCCGCCGTGGTGGTGATGGCTTTCGACGAAGTGGGTCAGGCCGACACCGCCGAGCGCAAGGTGTCGATCTGCGAGCGCGCCTACCGTCTGCTTGTGGACAGGCTGGGCTTTCCGCCTGAGGACATCATCTTCGACCCCAATATCTTCGCGGTGGCCACGGGGATCGAGGAGCACGACAACTATGCTGTCGACTTCATCGAAGCCACCCGGCGGATCAAGCAGCTGTTGCCTTATGCGCGGGTCTCCGGCGGGGTCTCCAACGTTTCGTTCTCGTTTCGTGGCAACGAGCCGGTGCGCCGGGCGATCCACTCGGTGTTCCTCTACCACGCCATCAACGCCGGCATGGACATGGGGATCGTCAACGCCGGCGACCTGCCGGTCTATGACCAGATCGAGCCGGAGCTTCGCGAGGCCGTGGAGGACGTAATCCTCAACCGGCCGCAGCGGGACGCCAACCTCACCAACACCGAACGGTTGGTGGAACTGGCGCCCAAGTACAAGGGCGGCAAGAGCGAGGCCAAGGGGCCCGACCTGACCTGGCGCGAGGGTTCGGTCGCCCAACGCCTGACCCACGCCCTCGTCAATGGGATCACCGAGTTCATCGAGGCCGACACGGAGGAAGCGCGGCTGGCGGCGGAGCGGCCGCTGCACGTGATCGAAGGCCCGCTGATGGACGGCATGAACGTGGTCGGCGACCTGTTCGGCTCGGGCAAGATGTTCCTGCCGCAGGTGGTGAAGTCCGCCCGGGTGATGAAGCAGGCCGTGGCCTGGCTGATGCCGTTCATGGAGGCCGAGAAGGCCGGCAAGCCCCGCGAACAGGCCGGCCGCATCCTGATGGCCACCGTCAAGGGCGACGTCCATGACATCGGCAAGAACATCGTCGGCGTGGTCCTGCAGTGCAACAACTACGAGGTCATCGACCTGGGCGTCATGGTCCCGTCTGAACGGATCCTGGATGAAGCCGTGGCGCACAAGGTGGACATGATCGGCCTGTCGGGCCTGATCACGCCCTCCCTGGACGAGATGGCGTTCGTGGCCGGCGAGATGGAGCGCCGCGGCATGACCATCCCGCTGCTGATCGGCGGCGCCACCACCTCGAAGACCCATACGGCGGTGAAGATCGCGCCCAACTATTCCGGGTCCACCACCTATGTGCTGGACGCCAGCCGCGCCGTGGGGGTGGTTTCGGGTCTGTTGTCGCCCACTGAGCGCGCCCGGTTGATGGCCGATACAGCGGCGGACTATGTGAAGGTCCGCGAACAGTTCGCCCGGGGCAACACCAACCGCGCCCGCGTCGCTATCGCCGATGCCCGCGCCAACCGATTCCCTATCGACTGGAGCGCCTATCAACCGCCTAGACCCAGTTTCCTGGGAACCCGCACCTTCGCCCCTTATGACCTGGCGGACCTTGAGCGCCACATCGACTGGACGCCCTTCTTCTCAAGCTGGGAGCTGGCGGGCCGGTTCCCGGACATCCTGCAGGACGAGGTGGTGGGCGAAGCGGCGCGAAGCCTCTACGCCGACGCGCGCGCGATGTTGAAAAAGCTGATCGACGAAAGGCTGCTGGAGGCCCGCGGCGTGGTGGGATTCTGGCCGGCCAACGCCGATGGAGATGACATCGTCGTCTATACCGATGCGAGCCGTTCGGAAGAGAGCGGGCGCCTGCACACCCTGCGTCAGCAAATGGTCAAGAGCGGGCAGGGGGCCAATGCGGCGCTGTCAGACTTCGTGGCGCCGACTGGCGGCGCCCCTGACTGGATCGGCGGCTTCGCGGTCACCGCCGGTCATGGGGAACTTGAGCTAGCCAAACGTTATAAGGACGCTGGCGACGACTATAACGCCATTCTCTGCACAGCGCTGGCCGATCGCCTCGCCGAAGCCTTCGCCGAGGCCCTGCATCGGCGCGTGCGCACTGAACTCTGGGGTTATGCTCCGGACGAACCGTTCAATCTCGAACGACTATTGGCGGAGGACTACCGTGGAATCCGCCCCGCCCCGGGCTATCCCGCCCAGCCGGATCACACCGAGAAGGCGACCCTGTTCCGGTTGCTGGACGCCGAAGCCGCTACCGGCATGGCGCTTACAGAAAGCTATGCCATGACGCCGCCGGCGTCGGTCTCTGGCCTCTATTTCAGCCACCCCGACGCCCATTACTTCGGCGTCGGCCGAATCGAGGCCGACCAGGTGGCCGACTACGCCCGGCGCAAAGGCTGGGACGTGAAAACCGCCGAACGCTGGCTGGCGCCGATTCTGAATTACGAGCCGCGGTAAACGGGGCGGTGGTCAGCGACCGCCTTCGCCGCAGACCTGGCGCTCGCGGTCGCGTCATACCGCCGCAGCACCGCCAAAGACGCGCTGCGAACCCCCTTGCTCACCCCGCAGGCGGCAGAGGCTCCCACCTGTCCAGCTTGAGGAACGGGTTGCGCGCCTGATAGGTCGCCCGGACATAGGGCAGATTCGAGCGGCGGGCCTGGCGCATGGGCGGGACGGGCGTCTCGCCCCATTTGGCCCATCTTGAGAGCATCACCCAGAAATGGTGGGTGTCCATGTATTCGCGGGTCTGCACGATCAGGCCGTCGCGCACCTCATGGATGAAGGCGTGCCAGTTGTTGTAGACGCTGCCGTCGTCCAACCGGGCCAGTATGTCCATCTCCTCGAAGACCGCGCCGTTTTCGGAAACCATCGGGCCAAAGCGAACCCGGATCGGCGAGGCCAGGTGCTGCACCAGCGGCGCGTAGAGGTCCTGCAATTGCAGGTGGGTCCAGCCGAACGGGCCCTCGCCGGCGATGAAGTGGCGAAAGCCCTTGGCGTGGCGGGCGGCGACCGCCGCGGCGTCGCCCCTCGCCTGGGCCTCGCGCATGGCCTGGACCACGGCCTTGTCGTTGTTTGGGGTCGAGGGGCGCGGTCCGGGCGCCTTGCCGGTAGGCGCCACGTCGCAAAGCAGGCGCGGGTCGAGGTCGAATTCCTGCCGGATCGGAAACACCGTCTCCATCTCGGTGAGCTGCGGGAGACCCAGCGACGATCGCGCCGGCCGCCAACGCCGCCGTGGCGCGCGCGGGGGCGCCAGGCGGTTCCAGGTTCCGTGCAGACCCAGCACGATGAAGGCGTGGTGGCTGTCCAGGTACTCGCGCACGGCGACGATCTCGCCGTCCTTCAGCTCATAGGCCATCAGGTATTGGTTGCTGTACATCGTGCCGTCGAGGCCCTGGAAATGAGTCTCCCATTCCTCGATGACGAATTCGTCCTCGGCGATGAACGGTCCATAGGCATGAAACGGCGGCGCTGTGCTCTGAGCGTGCCAGCCCGCGATCGCGGCGATGACGAGCCGCGGGTCGTCCACTCCGCCGGGCGGCTCCTGCGCCGAGACGATGGTGCTGGGGTCGGCCGTCGCCACCTGCACGGGCTGCGGCTCGCCGGCGATGGTGGCCGGTAAGGCGCCGCGCTGTTGGCGCATGTGGTGATCCTCGATCGCGCGCTTGTTGCGTTCGATCAGCGGGACGGTGTCCGCCGACAACGCCTCGCCCGCAGTGCTTGGCGTCACGGAGAGCGCCCCAAGGCCGACCCCCGCGCCAGAAAGAACCGTCCTGCGTCCAATCATGTCGCCACCTACTGGCTTTCCTCGACCACCTGCGCCTTGCTGAGCGTGACCGGCGTTCCATTCACCACCGCGTTGCCGGAGATCGTGTCCAGCAGGTCCGGCGGATTGAGGCTGTTGGCGTTGACGCCCGGGCGGCGGCCCGCGACGTTGAGCCGCGCGCCCGGCCGGTCGTGACCCCAGCCGTGCGGCAGGCTGACGACGCCGGGCTTGATATGGTCAGTAACCTCCGCCGGCGCGGTGACCGAGCCGGCCGTGCTGGTGACCGTGACCGCATCGCCGGTCACCACCTGCAGCGCCGCCGCGTCGTGGGGATGCATCAGCAGCGTGCAGCGCGCCCGCCCGCTCGCCAGGCTCTCCACATTGTTCATCCACGAATTCATCGATCGCAGGGTTCGACGGCTGACCAGGTGGACGTCAGCCGGCGGCTCGGCCATGGCGGCCGCCAGCCGGGGGATGTCGGCCAGCAGATAGGGGTGGGCGAGCTCAAGTCTGCCGGAGGTGGTGCGCAGAGGAACGCCCTCGTCGGCCTCGCCGACGATGATCCCGTGCGGCGCGGCCTTGAAGCTGTCCAGGGTCAGGCCGCCCGCCACCTCGCCATAGCGGTCGCCGAACGGCCCGCTGCGGATGTTGAGATCGAGGATCCGTTCCGGCCCATGCGTGGGCGCCAGCGCCAGAATGCGCTCCGGATCCAGTCCCACGTGCCGGCACATGCGCGCGAAGTAGGCGTCGTCCTCGGCCTCAACATCGATGTCGGCCAGTGACTTTCCGGACAGCAGGCCCCCGAGCGACATGACCACCCGCCATTCCGCCATTCCCGGACGGACGAACAGTGGCGGGGAGTAGTGACCCCCGCTGGTGAGGCACCACGGCCAGCCCCACATGTCCCAATGGGGCTGCTCGAGCAGACTGGGTCCGGGCAGGATCACATGCGCGTGGCGGGTGGTCTCGTTGATGTAGTTGTCGAGACTGATCATGAAATCCAGATGCGGCAGCGCCTGGTCCAGCCGCTCCGATCCCGGCGCGCTCAGCACAGGATTGGCGGCGACCGTAACCAGGCCCTTGACCTGTCCCGGCCCGGGCGTGTCGATCTCCTCCGCCAGGCAGGAGGACGGAAAGGTTCCCAGCACGGACGGCGCCCCGCGCACCCGGCTGCGTCGGCCCTGGATCGGCGCGTCGGCCGGATAGCGGGGCGACAGGGCCATCTGGTCTGCCACCTGTTTGCTGAACATCACGCCGCCGCGACAGCCCATGTTGCCGGTGAGCACGGACACCACATCGATCAGCCATGAGGCCAGGGAGCCGAAACGCTGAGTGCAGAGCCCGATGCGGCCATAGACCGCCGCCGATCGCGCCGCGGCGATCTGGCGGGTCAGATCCCGGATCACTGCCGGGGCGACGTCGCAGAAACCGGCGACCGCCTCAGGGGTGAACGCCTGGGCGGCGGCGCGCAGGGCGTCCAGGCCGTTGACCTGATCTGCCAGGGCGCCCAGCCGCACAAGACCTTCCGCGAACAACACATTGACCACCGCCAGCAGCAGGGCCGCGTCTGCGCCAGGGGTGATGGGTATCCAGGCGTCGGCGGCCAGCGCCGTGCCGGTCCGCACTGGGTCCACCACCACCACCCGCCCGCCCCGCGCCCGCAAGTCCCGGATCGCCCCCATGACGTCGCGATGTGACAGGATGCTGCCCTTGGAGGCGGCGGGATTGGCGCCGAACGCCACGAACAGGTCGGTGCGGTCGATATCCGGCACGGGAATGCGCCACATGTCCCCATACATCAGCAGCGATGTGAGGTTTTTGGGCAGCTGATCCACCGCCGAGGATGAATACTGGGACCCCACCCGCCGCGATCCCAGCAGGTAGCCGACATAACGCCCCAGATCGAAACTCTTGCCGATCATGTTGCCGCCGTAGGCGGCGATCGCGGCCGAGCCGTGTTGCGCCAGCACCGGCCGGATCAGTGTCTCGCAATGTTGGAGCGCGGCCTCCCAGCTCACCTCGCGCCAGCTGTCGCCGTCCCTGATCACCGGGCCGCGCAGCCGATCGGGGCTCTCGTGCAGTTCGCCCAGCGTCACGCCCTTCGGACACATGTGTCCGCGGCTGAACACATTGTCAGGGTCGGCGCGCACCTTTTGCACTTGCCCGTCCCGAACGCTCACCTTGACGCCGCACATCCCCTCACACAGCGGACAGGTGCGGAACTGCGGCGGTTCCGCCGCGATCAGCTTGTCCAAAGCGCTCTCCCGCAGCGTTAATCCCCGATCACGATGCACCGGCGCCCGGCAAGGTCAAGCCATTGTCTAGGCGTGGAAATAACGGCACTCCAGCTTGCCGTCCTTTAGCCTGTAGAGATCGATGCTTGGCGTGGCCTTCAGGCCGCCGTCCGCCAGGGTTTGATTATTGATGGCGTAGGCTGCCGCCTCGTCGCCATTGACGATCAATTCGAGGACCTCGATCCTGATCGTGGCGCCAAAGGTGTCGCACATGTCCTGGAGCGCCTTCCAACCGTCCGGCAGGACGCCGCGGCCGACATATTCCAGCGTCAGACCGTTCGGGGCGATCGACTGGTACGACGCAATCAGATCCGCAAACCGCCCCTCGTTCCACAGGCGATATTGCTCGCGAACGAAGTCTCGCAGTTGATTGGAATTCGACGTGTTTGCCATGAAAGCCATTTTGTTTGTGCGAGGTTGAACGCGTACGGCGTGGCGATGCGACGGGGCCAGACTAGCGGAAACGGTCATTTGCTCGCATTCCAAATCTGGCCCACGCGCTCGCACCGCTTGACCGACCCCAGAGCCGGGCCGTCGCCAAACTGTGGCGAGCGCCATTACCGCCGGGCCTATTTCACAATTCTCATGGCGCGCCGAAAGGTTAAGGTTCGCCTTGCAGACACTTGACTGCGCAGGGAGGGATCATGACGTCAAAGGCCGCAATCTACCCGCCGTTGCCACTTCCCAACGAGATGACCCAGTTTTTCTGGGACGGCTGCCAGGCGCGCAAGCTGATGATCCTGCGCTGCAAGGGTTGCGGGCGTTACATCCATTACCCCCGGCCTGTTTGCAATGGGTGCCTTTCGACGGATCTGGCGCCGGCAGAGGTGTCAGGCGAAGCAACCCTCTATGGCTACACGGTCGCGATGCAGGCGTTTCATCCCTATTTCGCTGACAAGCTGCCCTACACTCTGGCTCTTGTCGAACTCGTGGAGCAGGCCGGGCTTCGGTTGACGACCAATATTGTCGACGTCCCCGAAGCGGAACTCACCACCGGAATGCCGGTCCGCCTGGTCTGGCGCGAGGTCGCCCCCGACCTCGTTTTGCCGATGTTCACCAAAGCCGCGTCCTAAGGAGCCAGCCATGTCAGACAACAATCGCGTGGCCGCCGTCGGCGTCGGCTATTCAACCACCGGACGCAGGACCGGCCTGACCTCCCGCCAGTTGGCCGTCCAAGCGGCGATGGCGGCGATGACCGACGCCGGCATGACGCCGCAGGATATCGATGGGGCGACCATGCTCTGGGCCGTCGCGGGGGCCGCCCCGCCAGGGCTGGACGTGGTGGACTCCATGGACATCGCCTACATGCTGGGGATCGGTCCGCTTAACTTCTGGAACTCCGGGGCCGGGCCGGCCTACATTGGCCCGGCGGTGCAGGCCGTGGCGGCGATCAAAGCCGGACTCTGCCACACGGTCTTGAGCATGCGGGTGATCCGACAGCGGCTCACCACCGCCGAGATGTTGGCGCAGGACACCGATGCGAATCCGGAATACGCCGACGACGACCGTCAGTTCGTCATGCCCTTCGGCTCCGTAGCGCCGCTGCAGGCGATCGCCGCCATGCCGGCGCAACGCCACATGGACCTCTATGGCACCACCGAGGAGCATTTCGGCCGCCACGTCGTGGCCCAGCGAGAGTGGGCGAGCCACAATCCGGACGCACTATTCCGCACACCTCTCACTCTCGACGACTATTTCGCTTCGCGTTACATCAGCAAGCCCGTACGCCTGCTGGATTGCGACTACCCCGTCGATTCCGCCTCGGCCATCATTTACACGACGGAAGAACGCGCGCGGAATTTCGCGAAGAAGCCGATATTCGTGGAATCGACCGCCTTCTCGTCGGTCAAATACGCCACCTTCGAAAATCTTGACGACATTTATGAAAATTCGCCGGTGCATTGTGCAAAGACGCTTTGGTCACGCACCGACCTGAAGCCCAAGGATGTCGATTGCGTTCAGCTCTATGACGGCTTCACCATCATCGTCTTCCAGTGGCTCGAAGCGCTGGGCTTCTGCGGTCGCGGCGAAGTGGGGCCGTTCGTCGCGGAGGGCCATACGGCTATGGGGGGCAGCCTGCCGCTGAACACCGACGGCGGGGCCTGCAATGTCGGCCGCCGCCACGGGGCTAACTTCTGCATCGAGTCGATCCGACAGCTGCGCGGTGGCGAGTCTGGAGTGCGCCAGGTGCCTGACGCCAAAGTGGCGCTCTGGGCCAACGCGGTTGGACCCTTTTCCGGGGCGATGTTGATGACCTCGGAATAGGGATCAGACGGAACACGGCCATCGCTGCGAGGTTGCCCGGCCTCTCTGCCACGGCACAGACTGTGACAGTCTTTGCTCGGTGGCGGGCTCACGGCATGACGATGGACATCCGTGGATCCGCCGATCAGGATCGGCGCCGAATTGATGGGCGCCCTCTCGATCGGGCGTCACTTATGGGGAGGCTTCAATGCGATCAGCAGTTTTCACGACTGTGCTCTTAGTTGGGGCGTCCGCTCTCTTGCTTTTCGGCGGCTGTCAGAAGAAGGCCGCTGCGCCGCCGCCCGCTGCCAAGTCCGCGCCAGTATCGTCCTTAAGCGCGCCGCTCAGCGCGGGGCCAGGTGACGGCGGCAAGTCCCTGTTGGTGCGCACCGACGACCCCAAGGTGTTCATCACTGGACTGCTTCGCGACGGTGTGATGCTACCGGTCGATGGCCAGGGGCGCGCCGAGGTTCGCACGCGGCTGGCCATGGACGAGGAAGGAATTGAGTGCGACAGCGCGGGTTTCGAAGTTCGCACATCCAACGCCATCATCTTCCGGCCGCTTATCAACCTCTGCGAGGCGAACTGGGTCCTGAACGTACCAACGCACAAGCCGGATCTGCCCGCGCCGCCACCGCCCGCCAACGAGGAGTTTGTTTGGACCACTGGCCAGCGGGACGAAGAGGACGGCTCAAGAAGCCAGACCCTGGTCTATGGTATTCCGGATTCTGACGGGGTGGCGCTGTTCGCGGCATGCCAACCGGGGCTGGGGCGCGTGAAGTTGAACTTCGTCGGCCAGGCCGTGGGCGCTAGTCGTATCGACGTCGTCGCTCCAGATCGCCTGCTGCGCTACGACCTCAAAATAAATCCTGCGCTCTCTGAGGAGCAGGGGCCCACTAGCGAGGTCGAACTCACCACCGGCGACGCGCTTTGGGTGCTGCTGCGACGCGGTGGTCGGCTTGCCTATCGGTTTGACGCCGGACCCTTCCTGATGGCTGACGCGAGTCTCGGCGCGGAAACCATCACCAAATTCCTCGACGTATGCGACCGCAAAGCTGCCGCGCCGCCTCGATGAAGGCGCGAAGTTGGACCGGCGATCTGATTGAACGAATTCGACGACAGTCCGCGGGAAATAGTTAAAGAACGTTGTTCTCGCAGCGCGTCGCCGATGAACGCGCTCACTCGAACCGGCCATGCTTCCCCCCCCCTGCTTGTCTGAGATAAAATTCGTTCTTCCGAGTTCGCTTGACGGTTGATGAGCATTGCAATCCGGGTGCAGACGAACAATGAATTGCGGCAGCTAGATTAACTCCATTCGGCGCGACCTGAATCGTGCGGGCTTGTCTTGTCCGGCCTCAGTCTCGCCCCAGTCTTGCCGCAAGTGCGGTGGGGCACAGACAGGGTGACGACTAAAGCGCATGCGCACCATCGCCGTCATCGCTCGCAAGGGCGGATCAGGAAAAACCACCCTCGCCGTCCACATGGCGATCGCCGCCCATTTGCGTGGCCGCCGGACACTGCTTGCGGATTCCGACCTGCAGCGTTCGGCCTCAGAGGTGTTGCGCGGTCGGCAGGGACCTGGACCGGAATGGGTGGAGACCACCGGTTCGAAACTGTTTGCGGTGCAGATGGCCGCCCTGCGCAGCCAGGTGGACACGATGATCGTCGATACGCCGGCGGTCGTGGAAGATGAAGTCAGCCACGCCATCGTGGTCGCCGACTTGTCGCTGCTGGTCATTCGCCCGACTTTTCTGGATATCGCCGCGGCGCTGCGCACAGCCGAGATTATCCGCCGCCTGCGCAAGCCTGGGCTTATCGTGCTAAATCAGGCGCCGCCTGCTCGCGAGGGTGTGGAGCCGCCAGCGGTGAAACGGGCGCTTGAAGCGCTGATGCTGATGCGCCTTCCGGTGGCGCCTGTAATCCTCCGGGCGCGCTCGAACTACCAGTCGGTGGTTGAAGCCGGGCGGTCCGTGGAGGAACTGGATCCCAGCAACCCCGGCGCCCGCGAGATCGGCGCTCTTTGGGAATTCGTCGAACGGCTGGTCTATGGCCGCCACAACGAACGAATCGCCTCCAACGGTTAGTCGTTATCGTTCAGGGCTGAACCAATTGGCCGCCATGGCCATGAAGGATAGGCGCCGCGATCGGACGCGGGTATCAGGCGGCATTAGATCAATTGCTGAGGCCGTGCATGAGCGAGACCCCGCCCGACCACCTGTCGGTCAATCCGGACAGCCCCTATTACGACGCGGCCGCCCTGGAGCGGGGCGTGGGCGTGCGATTCAAGGGCGCCGACAAGACCAATGTCGATGAATATTGCGTCAGCGAGGGTTGGGTGCGCCTGGCGCTGCCGTCCCGTGACCGCCGGGGCAACAACATGACCATCAAGCTGCAGGGCGAGGTTGAGCCGTATTTCCGCGACCTGGCCTGAGCGGTCAGGGATTCGTTGGGGCGGTGGCGGATGGCTCCGCCGGCGAATTGACCTGGAGGGCCGCGGCGGACAGGCGTGAGCGCTGCTCGAGTGATGCAGCAACGGCTTCGCAGTTGGCCGGCAGAGTCCAGCTCATCCACTCCTGGGCGATGCGCGCCTGGGTTACCGCGACTGTGGGAGTCCAGATCGCGCGGCCGCTCTGCATGGACAACACGCCCAAGGGCTTCAGGGGGCGCAGGCTGGCTTTTTCGGCGGCTTCCATGGCCTGGGTGAACCTGCCAAGTGAATCCTTGGCGGCCTTCTGGATGTCGTCATAGATCGCCAGGTCCGCCTCCAGCTTCGAGCCAGGCCGCCGCCAGGCAGACTCGATTCTTATGACCTCCGGCATAACCTGATCATGCAAGTCGACGTATCCTTGCAAGGCGCCGTAGCACCAGGCGACGTACTGATAATCTTCAGCCGACGCGCTGACAGGACGCGCGTTTTCGGGCTTTGCCGGCGGCGCAGCTGAGGCGCCGGAGGCAGGATCGTCGGCGGTGAAGAGCGCCAGGGCGAACAGCAGGGCGGACATGTAAAGTCACCTCGTTTCAGCCCCCTTTAGAGGCCTGGAGCGTCGGGATCAAACGGGCGCGCCAAAACCTCCGCCCCCCGGCGTTTCGATCTCAATGACGTCCCCAGGCTGAACGGTGAGTGAAAAGCACCCAGGCAAGGGGACTTCCTCACCGCTGGCGCAGATAAGTCGCTGGCGGCCCGCCGCACCCGGCCCACCTCCGGCCAGCCCCTGTGGCGCATGGATTCGACGGGTCGACAGCAGCGCCGCGGACATGGTTGTCAGGAACCGCAGGCGGCGTACCGCCCCGTCGCCGCCGCGACGTGCGCCCTCGCCACCGGAGCCGCGCCTGACGTTGAAAGCCTCCACCCGCACAGGCATGCGCCGCTCCAGGATTTCGGGGTCGGTTAGGCGCGAATTGGTCATGTGACTTTGAACGACGCTGGCGCCTTCAGCGGTCGCCGTCGCGCCGCCGCCGCCGCAGATGGTCTCGTAGTATTGGCGCACGGCGTCGCCGAAGGTGAAGTTGTTCATGCTTCCCTGCGCGTTCGCGGCCACGCCCAGGGCGGCGTAGAGGGCATCCACAATATGCTGGCTGGTCTCCACATTGCCGGCGACCACGGCGGCGCCGGGGCGCGGGTCGAGCATGGAGCCCGGGCGCGTGATGATCCGAAGCGGTTTGAGGCAACCGGCGTTCAACGGGATGTCGTCGTCGATCAGGGTGCGGAACACATAGAGGGCGGCGGCGTCGACGATGGCGGAGGGGGCATTGAAGTTGCTGGCCAGTTGGTCAGACGAGGCGGTGAAGTCGAGCTGAACTTCTCCGGCGGCGGCGTCCACGCGAATCGTCACGCCGATCGTGGCGCCGCCGTCCATCGGAATGATCGCCACGCCATTGGTGAGGCGGCCAATAGCGCGGCGTACGGCGGCGGCGGCGTTGTCCTGGACAAATCCCATGTAGCGGGCGACCAAAGCGCCGCCATGGCGGGCGATCATGGCGCTCACGGCGGCGGCGCCGGCCTGGCAGGCGGCGATCTGCGCTTTCAGGTCGGCGAGGTTTCGGCTGGGCGCGCGGGACGGCCATGGTCCGGCGGTGAGCGCTGCGAGAACGTCGGTTTCCAGGAATTGTCCGCCGCGAAGGATCGGCATGGCGTCGAACAGGACACCCTCCTCGGCGATGGTGGTGGAAGTCGGCGGCATGGATCCGGGTTGGATCCCGCCCACATCCGCGTGGTGACCCCGTGCAGCGACCCAGAAATCCGGTCGTGAATCGCCGATTGAGAACACCGGCATGACGACAGTGATATCGGGCAGATGGGTGCCGCCGGCGTATGGGTTATTGAGGGCGAAAGCGTCGCCGGGCGACACGCGTGAATGTCGGTCGCGCACCGCCCGCACGCTGGCGCCCATCGAGCCCAGGTGCACGGGCATATGCGGCGCGTTGGCCACCAGTCCGCCGTCGGCGTCGAAGAGGGCGCAGGAAAAATCGAGCCGTTCCTTGATGTTCACCGAGTGCGCTGTGCGCTCCAGCGCGGCCCCCATGGCCTCGGCCACGCCCATGAAGCGGCGGTTGAACAGCTCCAGGGATACCGGATCGGGCCGGTCCGAAGCCTCTGCGGGGCACGCCGGGACGCCATGACGGGTCAGCCGGATCAATCCATCTGGGCATGCCTTCGCTCGCCAGCCCGCCGTAACGGCGATCTGGGTGTCGGGGCGAACGATCAGGATTGGGCCGTCGGCGGTGGTGAGCTGATCTGCGGGGATGACACGTGCGTTGTCAGACACAGGCGGGCCGACGTTCGAGGACACTGGCGTAGGTGACTGCGCGGGGTCGAAGGGGGCCAGGGCTTCGGCCTCGACGGCGGCGATGCGGATCGGGCGGTCCGGTTCGATGAAACCGAACAGGCGTTGATGTGCGGCTTCGAAGGTCACGCGCAGATCAGCCAGGATCGCGAAGGTGGCGGCTACCTCTGCGTCGGCCCCGTCGTATCGCAGACGCAGGTTTCGGCGAATCTCACCGACCGCCGCGCCCTGGGCGGATAGTGCGGCCTCAGCTTCGGCGCTCACAACGTCCAGAGCCGCGGCCGCACGGGCCAGTCCCGTTTCATCGAGGGGGGCGTCGAGCCCCGCCTGTCGCAGGCTCGCCAGGCGAGCCTGGCCGATTCCATAGGCGGACAGAACACTGGCGTGACGCGGGCAGAGCACCTCGTGGACGCCAAGCGCGTCGGCCACCTGGCAGGCGACCTGGCCAGCCGCGCCGCCAAACGCCACCAATGCATGTTCACGTGGGTCGAACCCCCGGGCCGTGGAGATGCGTCCGATCGCCAGAGCCATTTGTTCGACGGCGACTCCGAGGAACCCGTGTGCGGCGGCCTCGGGACTAGGGGCGCCCATGGCGGCCGCCAGGTCCGCCAGCCTCGCGCGGGACGCAGCCATATCCAGGGGCGCGTCGCCATTCGGCCCAAACAGGGCGGGGAAATGGGCCGGATCAAGCCGGCCCAGCACCAGGCTCGCATCCGTGAGGGTGGCGGGGCCGCCGCGCCCATACGCCGCTGGTCCCGGGTCGGCGCCGGCGCTCTGCGGACCCACCCGGGCGCGAAAGCCGTCGAAGGTGAGGATCGATCCACCGCCGGCGGCCACTGTCTCCACATCGAGCATTGGACTGCGCAGCTTCACGCCAGCGACGGTGGCGATCGGGCGGCGCTCAAGCGCGCCTGCGTAACGACAGACGTCGGTGGACGTGCCGCCCATGTCAAAACCGAGGACGAAGGCACAGCCCGCGGCCAGGGCGGTGTCGGCTACGCCCACCACCCCGCCGGCGGGGCCGGACAGCACCGCGTTGCATCCCCGGAAGGCCTCAGCCCGCACGAGGCCGCCCGCCGAGGTCATGAAAAATAGCGGCGCGCCGCCCACGGCCGCGGCGAGCCGGCCTACATAGGCCTGCAGGACAGGGGTCAGATAGGCGTCGACCACCGTGGTTTCCGCCCGCGGCAGGAACCGAGGCAAAGGGGAGACTTCGGAACTGACGGCGACGAACTCAAACCCGATCTCACCGGCGATCTCGGCCGCCAGCGCCTCATGGACGGGGTTCAGGTCGGCGTGCAGGAAGGCGATGGCGACGGAGGTGAAGGCTGCTGCGCGGGCTTCGGTGAGGTGAGCGCGCAAGGCCGACCGGTCGAGGGGGCGGACGATGGCGCCGTCGGCGGCCAGCCGCTCGCTGGCTTCCACCACCCCGGCGTAGAGCGGGGCGGTACGCGTTACGTTCAACGCGAACAGGTCCGGCCTGGACTGATCGCCGATGACGAGGGCGTCGGCGAAGCCTTCGGTGGTCACGAACAATGTCCGGGCTCCGCTCCGCTCGAGCAGGGCGTTGGTGGCGACTGTCGTGCCCAGCTTGATCGCCGCGACCCGTTCGGCCGGGAAGGGTGTTCCCGGCCCCACGCCCATCAGCCGACGCATGGCCTCAACCGCAGCGTCCTCGTAAGCGGGGGCCGCGGACAACAGCTTGACGGTGACTTCGCGGCCGTCGGGATCGGTCCCGATCACGTCGGTGAAGGTGCCTCCACGATCGATCCAGAAGCTCCAGCGCCTGTCCAAACCTTAACCTTCCGATGCGCGGTTGCGCGTTGTCTAAGGGGCCGCACGGCTCTATGGCTTCCCTACTCCCATGAGCTTCTGGCGCAAAATTGCTGGGCTCGCGGTCCGCGGCGTGGATGAGGCGGACTGCGACGATTGCCCCCCAGGCCTGCCGGGCGCGGATCCCGCGTTCACTACGGCGGTGACGGCGCTCGGCGCGAAGCTGGCCAAGGCGGATGGCAACGCCAACCTCCAGGAGTACTCGGCCTTCGCGGAAATCTTCCAGGCCGAGGAAGGCTCCCAGAATAATATCCGGCGGCTCTATCAGCTGGCGCGTCAGACCACGCGGGGTTTCGAAAGCTACGCCCGCCGGCTCGCCAAACGCTACCGGGGTTGCCCGCAGTTGCTGGAGGATGTGCTCGACGGGCTGTTCCATATCGCCGCCGCCGACGGGGCGGTGACCGGCGAGGAGCTGGATTACCTGGCGCGGGTCGGGGTGCTGTTCGGATTGCCGCCGCTGACCTTCCGGCGAATCAAGGCCATGCATCTGGGAGCCGGCGCGGACGATCCCTATGTGATTCTGGGCGTGGCGGCCGACGTGAGCGACGATGAACTTCGCCGCGTCTGGCGGACGGCGGTGGCGGAGGCGCATCCTGACCGCGCCCGCGCCCGGGGCCTGCCCGCGGAATATGTGGAAGTGGCCGAGGCCAAGGCCCAGGCGATCAATTCGGCCTACGACCAGGCGCGCCGCGAAAGGCGGGCCCTGGCGGTTTCCGAAGCAAATTAACCGAAATGCTCGCCTGTGAGCGTACGTGAGGTTGACGTAGCCGGGCGGCGGGGCGACATATCAGTCACGCCCGTCACTTTGCTCGGTGAGGACGACGATGGTTAGAGAATTCGCACGTCGACATGGACCCGCCCTTCGCGGTGTCGCCGCCATTGGCGGAACGCTGGCGACCTTGGCGGCGGTGGCCGTGGGCGCGGTGCTGGCGGTGTTTTTCGCAGCGACCGTGCTGGTGATCGCGGCGATGTCCTCCGCCCTGCTCTACCTGGCCGGCCTGGGCGCCCGGGCGAGGCGCACGGCGCGGGCCAACCTGCGTGAGGACGGCCTGATCGAGGCCCGCCGCGTGGGCGGCCACCACTGGGTGGCCTACGGATGGAACGACCGCGCCTAACCCAGGCGCTTGCCCGCTCCGGCCAGTCCCCCTACGGTCCGCCCGAACCCATGGGAGGAAGAGACATGATCGCCGTCATCGCGACCCTGCGCGTGCAGGAAGGCAAGGGCTCCGAGCTTGAGGCGGTGTTCGCCGATCTGGCGGCCAAGGTCCGGGCCAATGAACCGGGCAACTCCCTCTACCAACTGACCAAGAGCCGCACAGAGGCCAACACCTACAAGGTGATGGAGCTCTATCGCGACGTGGCGGCGCAGGACGCCCACCGGTCGAGCGATCACTTCAAGGCCGGCGGCCCGCTGCTCGGCGCCTGCCTGGCCGGTCGGCCGGAGATCGAATACCTCGATACGGTCGGCTAAGCCGTTCAGCGCCGTTCCAGAACCTTGTGGGTGAAGGCGAATTCGTCGTCCTCGCCAGCGGGGTAGGATTGCTCGCGCACCACCTTCCAGCGATCCATGTCGAAGGCGTCCAGCACCACGTCGCCCTCGACCTCGGCGTCGATCTCAGTGAGGTAGATGCGCCCGGCCCGCGGCAGGGCCAGGGCGAACAGCGATGCGCCGCCGATCACACAGAACTCCCCTTGGCCGTCTTCCTCGGCCTGTTCGCGGGCGATGGCGACGGCCTCTTTGAAGTCCTCACAGACCACGCAGGTCCTCGGTTCGAAGGAGCCGTCGCGGGAGAGCACGATGTTGGTCCGGCCTGGCAGCGGCCGCTTGGGCAGGCTTTCCCAGGTCTTGCGGCCCATGATGATCGGCTTGCCCATGGTTTCGGCCCGGAAGATGGCCAGGTCGGTCTTCAGCCGCCAGGGCAGGGTCCCGCCCCGGCCGATGACGCCGTTGCGGGCCCGCGCGATCGGGCCGGCGGTGAGGATGGGGCCGGTCACACCGCGATCGGCGCCTCGATGCGCGGGTGGGCCTTGTAGCCCTCGATGGCGATGTCCTCATAGGTGAAGGCGAACAGGTCGCGCTTGTCGGCCAGCTTCAGGCGCGGCAGGGGCAGGGGCTGCCTGGAAAGCTGCAGCCGGGCCTGGTCCAGGTGGTTCAGATAGAGGTGGGCGTCGCCGAAGGTGTGGATGAACTCGCCGGGCTCCAGGCCTGTGGCGCGAGCCACCATGGCGGTGAGCAGGGCGTAGCTGGCGATGTTGAACGGCACGCCCAGGAACACGTCCGCCGAGCGCTGGTAGAGCTGGCAGGAGAGGCGACCCTCGGCCACGTGGAACTGGAACAGGCAGTGGCAGGGGGGCAAGGCCATGTCGTCCACGTCGGCCGGGTTCCAGGCGGTGACGATATGGCGGCGGCTGTCGGGATTGGCGCGGATGGAGGCCACCACCGCGGCGATCTGGTCGATCACCCGGCCGTCCGGCGCGGCCCAGGAGCGCCACTGGCGGCCGTAGACCGGGCCCAACTCGCCCTCGGCGTCGGCCCATTCGTCCCAGATGCTGACCCCACGCTCCTGCAGCCAGCGCACATTGGTGTCGCCGCGCAGGAACCACAGCAATTCGACGACGATCGACTTGCGGTGCAACTTCTTGGTGGTGATGAGCGGAAAGCCCGCGGCGAGGTCGAAGCGCAGCTGACGGCCGAACACCCCCAGGGTGCCCACACCGGTGCGGTCGCCCCGGCGCACGCCGTTGGCGAGGATGTCGTCCAGCAGGTCGAGATACTGCCGCTCCGGATGCTCGGCGGCGTCGGTCGGCAGGGCGGCGAGGGTGGCGGTCATCGGCGGGCGGCCAGGAGTTTGCGGCGGGATCGGCGATACCGCGACTTCCGCGGCCCCGACAAGGGCGCATGTTGCACGATTCCGCGCCGGCGGCCTTGCGCATTTGCGGGGTCAGGCGGCGACGCGGTGAAATCCGTGGTTGGGGTGAAAATCGGCCCCGGGTTTCGATTTTTCGAGGATCAATGCCATGCACCTTGGATGCGACCGGAATTGACGTGCGGGCGTGAGCGGGAATTGGCTGCGACCGCCATTGTCCGCCGCCCGGCCAGTGATAAGCGGACTCCTGAATCTGGCGACGGGCGGGGCGGCCTGTGTTAATCTCCGCGCGAAACGCCTAAGGAGACAGCCATGGACGGATCGGCCCCCGCCGCCTTTGAAATTCCCCCCCACGTACCCGCCTATCTGGTGCGCGACTTTCAGTTCGAGGCCCTGCCGGGGGTCGAGGTGGATGCGGTCCAGGCCGCGGCCGACGCCGTGCGCGGCGGGCCAGAGATATTCTATGCGCTCGGGGTTCGGCGCGATGTGGGCGCCTGGGTCGTCACCACCCATGACCTGATCCGCGAGGTCTATCAGGACGCCGTGCTGTTCTCGAGCCATGAGAACGCCAACTTCTCCGCCCTGGTGGGCGAGACCTGGGCGCTGTTGCCCCTGGAGGCCGATCCGCCGCACCACGCCGGCTGGCGCATGCTGCTCAATCCGATCTTCGCGCCGGCGCGGATGAAGGTCCTGGAGGAGCAGATCGAGGTGCTGGCCAACCAGCTGGTGGACAAGGCGCTGGCCAAAGGCGAGGTGGAATTCTCCGAGGATTTCGCCGGGGTCTACCCGATCCAGATCTTCCTGCAGATGTTCGGCCTGCCCCTCGACCAGACGGCGAACTTCGTCGATTGGGAAAACGACCTCTTGCACAGCCTGACCATGGAAGGTCGCCAGCGGGGCGCCCGCAACATCATCGATTATCTGCGGGCCAAGATCATCGAACGCCGGGCCAATCCCGCTGACGACGTGATCAGCTATGTGGCCACCGCCCAGATCGACGGGCGGGCGGTGAACGACGATGAGGCGCTGGGGATCGCCATCCTGCTCTATGCGGCGGGCCTGGACACCGTGGCCTCCATGCTGGGCTTCATGTTCAAGCACCTGGCCGAGCATCCCGCCGACCAGCAGATGCTGCGCGACGAGCCGGACCTGATCCCCAACGCCATCGAGGAACTGATGCGCGCCTATCCGATCGTGGTCAGCGGCCGCAAGGTCACCCGGGACGTAGAATTCCACGGCGTGCAGATGAAGGCCGGCGACCTGGTTACGCTGGGGACCATGCTGGCGGGCCGCGACGGCGCGGAGTTCGCGAACCCTGACAAGATCGACCTGCGCCGTGAGAAGGTCAGCCACATCACCTTCGCCGCCGGCCCGCACCGCTGCGTGGGTTCGCACCTGGCCAGGCGCGAACTGCGCATCGCCCTGGAGACCTGGCTCAACCGCGTGCCGCCGTTCCGGGTGAAGCCGGGGACGACGCCGGTGACCCACGGGATCGGGGTGTTCGGGGTTAGCCGGCTGGACCTGGTCTGGGACAAGGCCTGAGTTCGAGGGTCAGCGCGCCGGGGTCACACGCCAGATCCTGCCACCCACGTCGTCGGCCACCAGCAGGGCGCCGGCGCGGTCCAGGGTCACGCCCACCGGCCGGCCCTGGGCCTGGCCCTGGGCGTTGAGGAAACCGGACAGCACATTGCGGGTCGGCCCGGCCGGATGGCCGTCGTGAAACGGGACGAACACCACCTTGTAGCCGCTGTGCGGTCGGCGGTTCCATGAGCCGTGCTGGCCGATGAAGGCGCCGTTGGCGAAGGCCGGACCGAACAGGCCGCCGGTGTCGAACACCAGCCCCAGCGATGCGGTGTGCGGCCCCAAAGCATAGTCGGGCCGGATCGCCCGGGCGACCAGGTCGGGGCGCGGCGGCCTGACCCGCGTATCCACATGGCCGCCGAAGTAGCTGTAGGGCCATCCGTAAAAGCCGCCGTCTCTGAGCGAGGTCATGTAGTCGGGCACGAGGTCGGAGCCCAGCAGGTCGCGCTCATTGACCACCGCCCACAGGGCGCCGCTCTCAGGGTTCCAAGCCAGGCCGTTGGGATTGCGCAGGCCGGTGGCGAAGGGCCGGACCTTGCGGGTCTTCAGGTCGATCTCCAGCACGGCGGCGCGGTTGACCTCCGCCGCCGGGCCGTTCTCGCCGACGTTGCTGGTGGAGCCCACGGAGACGTAGAGCCGGGTTCCGTCCGGCGAGGCGACCAGGTCCTTGGTCCAATGGCGGTTGAGCGGCCCCGCGGGCAGGTCGGCGATCTTCTCCCCCGGCCCGTCGATCCTGGTCGCGCCCGGCACATAGGGAAAGGCCAGCACCGCGTCGGTATTCGCCACATAAAGTCGCTCGCCGACCAGGGCCATGCCGAAGGGCGAACGCAGGCCCCCGAGGAACAGGCTGCGGTTTTCGGCGACACCGTCACCGTCCGCGTCCACCAGGCGCGTGATCCGGTCGGGGCTGGCTGCGGCCGCGCCGGCCCGGCCCATCACCAGCCGTGCGACGATCTGGGTGAAGCTTTTCTTCGCCGCCTTGGGCGGTGGCTGGCTGTTGGTCTCGGCGACCAGCACGTCGCCGTTCGGCAGCCGGTAGATCCGGCGCGGGTGATCCAGACCGCCGGCGAACTGCGCTACCGCCAGGCCCGCCGCGGGGGTGGGCGCGGCGCCCTTGGGCCAGCCTACGGCCTGCGCGGGATTGACGGTGGGAAGCAGCGACCGGCGCGGCGGCGGCAGTCTTGGTTCAGGTCCATAACCCGCGGCGATCGGGACCTTGGCGGCCTCCTTCGGCGCCAGAATCACATAGGCTTTCACCGCCGCGACGATCACCAGCACGCCGAGCAGTACTTTCGTCGTCAGCCGCATGTCACCGCGCCTTTCGCCCAATTCAGTCGAAAACCTGATCCACCTGCGCGCCGTTCCGCAACCGCCAGACCGCCGCCGTCACCGCCAGGCCGAGGATCTGGGCCGGCGTCAGGGCGACGGAAAGGATGATCACGGCGGTCTCATCGCTGGCGCCGAGCGTCTGAGCGACGGCGGCCGCGAAGGCGGCCATCAGGAAGCCGGCCGCGCCGGCCAGCAGCAGACTGGCAAGGATCGAGGCGCCCACCGCGCCCACCATCTGTTGCACCGAGCGCATGGGCGTCATGGTGCGGTCACCCATGACGCGGCCCACGGGCCAGAGCTGCCAGTAGAGCGTGGCGAGCACCAGGCCCAGCGCGCCAACGAACAGGGTGATGGCGGTCAAGGGCGGCAACTGCACCGCCTTGGCCCCCTCTTCCAGGCCGCCGAGGGCGAACAATCGGTCCCAGGCGAGCGCCATGCCGGCCTCGATCGCCACATAGGCCGCCAGGCCGCTGTCCAGCCGCCAGGGCTTCGCCGCGCCCAAGAGGGTGCGTGTCGCCAGGGCGCCGGCGATTGCCGGAAGGATCGCCGCAAGGATCATCACGGCGATCGACGTCGGGTCACCCTTGGCCACCTTTTCCATGGGAGCAAAGCGCACGGTCAGCGCGACACTCACTGGCCACAGAACCGCGACCGCCAGATATGCGGGGCGCGCAACGGCGCCTGCGGCGCGGATCAACCCCACCGCCGTATCCACCACCGCCTTCGTGGCCAACGGCCTCGCCTGGTGGCGTCTCGATTCCTGCGCCAGTTTCCGTCTCCTTGGCCCGCTGCGGCATGGGTGGGACGGCTCGGCCTGGAATGCAAGCCGTTAGGTGCGGGTTAGACTTGGTGGGATCGTGCGTTCAACATCCATTCAACCCAGCATTAGGCTTACACGCGCCTTCGCCCCTTACGGGAGACGGTCTCAATTACGGCCAGTTTGATGTCTTTGGCCATTGCCGGGATGACCGGTGAAGGGGACCCATCTGAAACTAACACGCTCTAGGTGCGTTGCGGAAATAAGGCCCGTGCTGGCGGTACAACCTGGGCTTCTGATGGCGCCACTTGAAGTTGGCCCAAAAAATGAAGCGTCCAGGGAACTCTGCCCCAAATCGGGAGTCTGAGAAAATGGAACGAACGCCGCTGTACAAGGGCCCATCGGGGGCCCGGGCGCCGGTCGGAAAGTCGGAAGCTGGAGAAAGCTCCATGTCGCCCACGCTCGCCATCGTCGCAAACAACACCCTCACAGCCGACGGACGCGCCGAATCTCTCTCGGAACGTGGTTGCCGGCTGCAGACCGAAGCTCGCACCCTGGCGCGGGAGCATATCCTTGCCCTGCAGGGGGCCCTGATCTCGCTGGAGAATTTGGCTTCAGACATCGCGCAGGGCGGCGAAGCCTATCCTGCCGGCGTCCGTGACGTGGCCCGACGGCTGGCCGATGATTGCGGGGCCCGGGCCCTGACCCTGGAAGCCATCACCAAGCGGGCGTAGCTATGGCGTCAAGTCCGGGTGCGGGTTACGGCGGAACCACCGCGCGGCATATCCGCAGACCGGAGTGACCTTGAATCCCTGCGCCCGGGCGTCCTGAGCCACGGCGGACATCAGACGCCCGGCGGCGCCGGAGCCGCGCAGGGCAGGCGGGCTCTCCACATGATCAATGTAGAGCTGCTTTCCAGCCAGGCGGTAGCGCACGAAGGACGTGTGGCCCGCCTCGTCCATCTCGTAGCGTCAGTCCGACGTTTTGTTGCGCAGCACGCTCATGGGCGTCTCCCGGCGAAGTGGTCTCGCCCGGCGGTTTGATCCCGGTTAGGCTTTCAGCGTCAACAGGAAAGGTCACGACCATGATCCGCCGCGCCGTATGTCTCGCCCTTTGCGCCGCAACCGCCCTTGCCGGCTGCAGTCGGAAACAGGAGGGCGCCGCTTCGGCCGACCAACCTGCCGCCCAGGCGTCCGCGAGCGCGGTGGTCGCGCCTGCAACGCCGCCCAAGCGCAAGCCCGGTCTGTGGGTCCAGACGATGACCATTCCGGGCATGACCCAGAAGAGCAGCATCTGCACGGACGCGGCGGTGGAAGACGCCGTGGGATTCTGGGGCCAACAAATGACCCGGGACCGCTGCGCCCGCTCCTCGATCACGCGCAACGCGGACGGATCGTGGACGGTTGAATCCCAGTGCGACATGGGTTCAGGCGGCGTCACCACCACCAAGGGAGTCGCTCGCGGCGACTTCAACACCGCCTATTCAATGACTATGGAGTCCTCGACCGTCGGAGCGGGGGCGGCGCATATGAATGGCGTCCACAAGATGACCCTGCAGGCGACCTGGCAGGGTCCCTGTCCGGCGGGCGCCAAGCCGGGCGACATTGACCTCGGCAACGGCATGAAGATCAACATGATGGACATGGCGGCCGCGTCAGGCGGCGGCGCCAAGAAATAGGGTTCAGGCCGATGCCGCGGTGATGAACCCGCCGCCAAGCACCCGTTCCGGCCGCTCCGGCGCATAGAGCACGCAGGCCTGGCCAGGGGCGACCCCCTCCTCAGGCGCGTCCAGCACGACGTCACCACCGGCCGCGAGTCGTCCCGCAACCGGCTCGCGGGTTGAGCGAACCCGCGCCAGGACCGGCCTGCCGGCATCAGCGGCATCCACGATGGTCGGCTCGTCTCCCAGCCAGTTGGTTTCCTTCAGGCTGATGCGCCGCATGGCGAGCGCGTCACGGGGGCCCACGATCACCTGGCGCGCCGCAGCATCGATGCGCACAACGAACAGCGGATCGCCAACGGCGACGTTCAGGCCCCGCCTCTGGCCGATGGTGTAGCGGGTGACGCCTTCGTGGCGGCCAAGCACGCGGCCGTCGAGATGGACGATGTCACCGGGCTCCGCACCCTGCGGGCGCAGACGGTCAATGACAGTGGTGTAGCGCCCTTCAGGCACAAAGCAGATATCCTGGCTGTCGGGCTTGTCGGCCGCCTTCAGGCCCAGGTCCGCGGCGATCCGGCGCACTTGCGGCTTCGGCAGTCCACCCAAGGGAAACCGCAGGCCCTGGAGCTGGGCGCGGGTGGTTGCGAACAGGAAATAACTCTGGTCGCGGGCCGGGTCGACGGCGCGCAGGAGCTGCGGTCCCGATGCCCCCTCAGCCCGGCGGACGTAGTGGCCGGTGGCCATCGCGCCCGCGCCCAGTTCGCCGGCGAGGTCGAGGAGATCGCGGAACTTCACAGTCTGATTACAGCGGATGCAGGGCACTGGCGTTTCGCCACGCAGATAGGCGTCAGCGAAGTCTTCCATCACCTCGGCGCGGAACCGGCTCTCATAGTCGAGGACGTAGTGGGCGATCCCCAGGGCCGCCGCCGCCTGGCGGGCGTCGAGGATGTCCTGACCCGCGCAGCAGGCGCCCTTTTTCTGAACGGCGACCCCGTGGTCGTAGAGTTGCAGCGTCACGCCCACCACGTCGTAGCCGGCGCCCTTCAGGAGCGCGGCGGTGACTGTGGAATCCACCCCGCCGGACATGGCGGCCACCACGCGCGCACCCACAGGCAGGCGCACGGCGTCGCGGATCACTTCATCAAGACCAAGGGCCTGGCTCATGGGAGACTATGTAGCCCCGGCTGGCCGCGGTAGCTACCCGCGCAGCAGTTTGAGCAGGGAGCTGTCCTGCATGGCCACCAGCGCCTGGGCCGACGCCTCCACCGAAATTTTCGCCGACTGCAGGTTGGTGACGGCGGTGGCCATGTCGACATCCGTGATGCCGCCCATCATCTCCTTCAACGTGGACTGGCGCGCATCCAGGTCGGTGTTCACCGAGTCCAGCCGCTTTTGCGTCAGGCCATTTCGGCCGGCGATATTGGTCACGTCACGATGCGACTGATCCCAGTTGGCCAGCTGGCCTTCCAGGAATGTGCGTTGGGCGGCGGTCAATTCGCCGGTGAAAGGACCGCTCGCGCCCTCTTCGAACGCCTGGAAGGCCTTGAAAGACGTCAACAGGCCGGTCCCCACATCGTCGGCCAGTACGCCGGTGTTGAGCGTGGTGGCGTCATCAACCTTGTTCTGGGCGAGGAAGTCGTCGTTCTTGAAGAAGTCGGAGATCACCGTCGCCGGAGCGGTCAAGTCGGAGAGCGACGTCGCCGTTACGGGCGCCGTGTCCACCTGGCCGCCAGCGAAAAGGTACTTGCCGCCATAACGCGCGTTCAACCCATCGACCGCATTGCGCATCTGGGCCTGCATGTCTTCCACCAGGGTGTCCACCCGCCCGCTGGCCAGGGCGTCGGCGATCGCCTGGCGGGCGCCCTGCGCGGCGTCGGCGACCTGACGCAACGCAGTGTCCTGGGTGGTGAGCTTGTCGACCACCAGTTTGTTCTGCTCAAGGAACGCCGCCCCGCGCACCTGCACCGAACGCATGGCGGTCAGCATCTCGGCGTTCTTGGCGAAGCCCTTGAGGTCATGACCATTCTTCTGCGTCGCCACCTGCGCGCTGGCGGCGAACTGCCGTTGCTGAGCGGATCTGAGGTTCGCCAGGAGGGAGGCGTAGGTTCCGGTGGTTGAGATGCGATTCATGAGCTTCTGCTCCCTCAGACGATTTGGGCGAGGACGTCGAACATGTCCTTCGCCGCCTGGATCATGCGCGCCGAGGCGCCGAACGCCTGTTGATAGGTGGTCAGGCGCACCAGCTCTTCGTCGAGGTTGACGCCCTCGACGGACTGCAGCCGGTTGTTGGCTTCGTCCTGCACGGCCTGGGCGCTGTTCATGCGGCCATCCGCGGTGGCCGCGCCGCGGCCGACGGCGCCGCCGAACTCGGCCGCGTAGCGGGTCAAGCTCATGGTCACCACGCCCAGCGACCCCGCCGGAGAGAACTGCATCGGCCTGTCGCCTGCCCCGGCCATAGCCAGGGCGCCGCGTCCGTCGCCGGCGCGCAGGGACGGCTGACCGGACGGGACGCTGAGATCCAGCTTGGCCAGCGCCAGCCGCATGGGGTCGGAGGTGATCGCGGTTTCGACACTGAACCGTCCGGCCCGCGCCGAACGCTCGGTGACGCCCAGGCCAAACAGCTGGCTGATCGAGGGCCCGCCCACGCCATGCTGGGTGTTGTCTTCCAGCACTGACACGGAGGCGTTGGTGGGCGAGAAGGCCGTGAACGCCAGGGCGCCGCGGGCGTCCAACGCAAACTGGCCGTAGAGACCGACCCCCGTGGTCGTGCTGTTCAGGGACGCCAGCAGGTCGCTCATATTGGGCGCAGCCGGAACCGGGATGGATAATGTGTTGATTGGCCGCCCATCTGGGTAGGCGAGGCTCAACTTAATCACATCGCCCGCCACGAACCCGTGCGGATCGGCGGCGGTGAGGCCGGTGTCGTAGTTGGTGATGCCGTCGGAATTGATCAGGTCATTGAGGCCGAAGAAGTGCGAGAACCCCTTGCCAGCCTTGCTTGACGTGCCTTCGTCGATGGCCACGCCCGCGCCGCCCGCCGCAGTCAGCGAAAACACGCCGTTGTTGAAGGAAGCTGCGCCGAATGCGCCCAGAGCGGTGTTGAGGGCCGTCGCCAGATTGGAGGCCGGCAGGAAGCTCGCCGCTGCGCCGCCGTCTATGCTGAGGGTTCCGGCGGTGAAGTCGATGGCCACCTTGCGCTGAACGACCCCGGCGGGGTTGACGATCGCCACGCTGGCCTGACCGGTGAAGTTGCTGAACGCTGTCGCCGAGGTCTGACCGATGTCGCGGCCGGTGAGCGAGGCCGGCGCCGGATAGGCCGCCGAGGCGTTATGGGCGGCGTTGACCTGATCGGCCGCACGGGTGACGAATTCACCGAGCTGATCCGACATCTTGGGCAGCTCATTGTCCCGCAGGTCGAGAAGTCCGCGCAGTTCGCCGGAGTTGACGGTTATCGGCTGGGCGGACCCCACGCCGTCCGCTGGTTCGGCGGAAATATAACCGCGGGTGGAGTCGGTGCGATTGTACACCAGCTTCGCCGCGCCGCCGCCTGCGAGCAGCACCCCTTCGGCGGAACGTAGGGTGACGCCGCCGTCCGTGCGGTTGAGGACCCGCACATTGACCAGCTTGGAGAGCTGTTCGATCAGGCCGCTCTGGATGTTCTGAGATCCGGAAGCGTCCGCGCCGGAAAGGGAGGCGCGGCTGATATCGATGTTCAGCTTGTCAATCTGCGACAACAGGTCATTGGCGCTGTTCACATCGGCGCTGATCTGCGTGTCCAGGTTCTTGCCGATGTCGTTGAGCTGGTCATTGATCCGCGTGGCCTCGCCGAAGAAGTCCTGCAGATTGAAGATCGCCTGCGTGCGCGCGAGGTTGGAGGAGGGGTCGTTGGCGGCGGCGGCGAAGGACGACCAGACATTGTCCAGGCGGCTGAAAAAGAAGTTCTCGCTGGACGGATCACCGAAAAGACCCTGGGCGTTGTCGAGATATTGCGACATCGCGTTCCACCGCGACGCCTCGCCGGAGGCTGTGAGGCTGGCGAACTGCAGGTATTGATCGGTGACCCGCTTGACACCATTGACTGTGACCCCGGCCCCTGCGCCGGCCAGAGCCAGGTGGCTCTGATCCAGGATCTTGCGCACATAGCCGGGTGTGTTGACGTTGGCGATGTTGTCCGAGACCGTCCGCAGCCCAGCCTGGGCGGCCATCAGGCCCGACGTGGCGGAGCTCAGTGCGACCGATAGAGACATGATTTAGCCTCCCACCCGGCAAGGTGCGCCTGCCGCCCCGGCGAATTCTGCCGGGAACAAGGTGAACACGCGCGCAAGGTGTTCAAAAAAACCGTTCATTTTCAAAGTGGTCCCGTGCGGAGCCGTTGGTCTGTGCGAATTGATGCGCAAGAGCGGCGCCAAATGCTCGGCCTCACCCCGGCAGGGACGACCCACCGGCCACAAGGCGCCCGGCAAAATCCGCCGCGGTCCCGAGTTCGCATCGGGTGACGCAAGAGAAAAATAGAAATTAAAACAATAAGTTGAAGAGTTTCCAGGCGTTTGGCGCAATCGTTGCTCCAGTTGGCCTGATGAAGCGGACGCAGCACGCGGTCCGCATCCGGAACCACAACCGACCTCATGACCGCACAGATGTCCTTCAGCCTCCCCGCCGCCGCTCCCGGCGTCGTCGCGCCTACGGCCGGCGCAGCGGCGCCCGCTGGCCAGGCAAGCGGGTTCGAGGCTCTGCTGGCGGGTCTGTTCCCGGCGGCGGTCGGCCTTGCGGGCGCGCCCGCAGAGACTGATGCCGTCGAAGATGCTTCGACTCCTGCGGCGGACACAGTCACCGCCCAGGCCCAGGCTGTACTTGCCGCGCTGTTCGGGGCGCCGGCGCAACCGATCGTCGACGTTCCAGCGCCAGTAACGGACGAAGCGGCGCCCGACGCCGATATTGCGCCAGCCGCAGGTCCGATCCCGGCGCAGTCCCCCTTCCAGATCGCGGCGCTTCAGATTCCCGAACCGGCAAAGGCCGCGGTCGCACAACTTGATCCGGGCATTGGAAAGTCGGTCGCCCTTGCTGCGCCGGTCGAAGGCCCGCCGCCGCCCGCCGCTCCGACACCGCCCACCGCTCCGCCACCGACCGTCCCGGCGCCAGTCGCAGTCGCCGAGGCGGTTGCGGCCGACGTGCAGACAGAGCTCGCGCCGCCGCCCGTGACGGAGGCGGGTTCGTCGCGCCGGAATGAACCCACACGGCGCTCGAACGCCGTCGCGTCGCAGCCCCCCGGCCTGGGCGTCGCCGTCACCCATGCGGCGCCGGTCGCCCCGCCGCCGACACCATCTCCCGCCCCCGGTCTGCTGGTGGCCGCCCAGGCCCAGGCCGATGGGACCCCGGATTCGAATGTGGCGCGCGTCGACGCGGCCGCGCCTTCACCCGACAATGCGCCAGCCGGTCCGGCCCCGAGCGCCCAAGGTTCGACACCGCAGCTTTCGCCCGGATCGCTGGCGGCCGCACATGCGCCGCGCGCGGGTCTGGATACAGTGGCCAGTCTCGCCGCACAGATCCTGAAAAAGCTCGATGAGCGCTCAACGCGCTTCCAGATCGAACTGGAACCCGCGGGCCTGGGCAAGGTGGATGTGCGCCTTGAGGTGGCCGCCCACGGACGGCTGGCGGCCTCCATGTCGTTCGACAACGCTCAGTCGGCGGCGGATCTCCGCGGCCGGGCCGGCGAACTCACGCGGGCGCTGGAGCAGGCGGGGTTCGACGTGTCTGGCGGCCTCTCCTTTGACGTCGCCGGCGACCAGGGCCAGCCCAAGGGTGGCGCACAGGACCAGGGCGGCGGGTCGACACAGGCCAGCCGCGCCTTCCAGGCCGCCCTCGAAGGGGTGGTCGACAATGATACGGCGCCTGGCGCCGGCATGCGGCTGCAGCGACGCGGGCCCGCCGGCGTCGACATCACGATCTGAGGAAACAGATTATGGCCATCGACCCCACCGCCGCGCTCGCGGCCACAGCAACAGGATCGGGAACCGCCGCCGGAAAGGCGCGGCTTGCCGAAAACTTCGACACCTTCCTGTCGCTTCTCACCACCCAGTTGAAGAACCAGGACCCGCTTTCACCGCTGGACGCCAATCAGTTCACCCAGCAGATCGTTCAGATGACCGGGGTGGAGCAGCAACTGCTCTCCAACGACCTGCTGCAAAAGTTGGTCGCCAACTCCTCAAACGGCGTCTCCACCGCTGTCGGCCTGATCGGCAAGGAAGTGCGCGCTGTCACCTCGGACGCCGCCCTTTCCGGCGGCAAGGCCGAGTGGGTTTATAAGCTCGCATCGCCCGCAGCCGAAGTGAAACTCGAGGTCCTCGACAAGAATGGCCGCGTCGTGAGCGCCGAGGTGGCGACTAACGCGGGGACCGGCGACCACACCTATCGATGGGACGGCAAGGACGGGACTGGCCACGCTCTGCCCGACGGAACCTACACCCTGCGGATCGCGGCCAAGGATGGCTCCGACGCTGCGGTCGGCGGGTCGATCTTCGTCGACGGCCTGGTGACCGCCGTCGAGCAGCTGGACGGAAAGACCCTGCTGACCATCAACGGCGGCAAGGTTCCCTGGGAAACTGTCAACACTGTGCGTCTGCCTTCGGCGGCGCCGCCAACCAACACGGCCGGCCAAACGCCGGTTCCGGCTCCGGTCTGACCGGGCGGCCAACGCAGAACACGCAACATCCAAACACAATAGAAAAGGCGACAAACCCATGAGCATCAACAGCGCAATGCTCGCCGGCGTTTCGGGATTGGTGGCGAATTCCTCGGCGCTCGCGGCGATTTCCGACAACATCGCGAACGTCAATACGGTCGGCTACAAGCGAAACCAGGTGAACTTCTCCAATATCGTCACGGCGCTTTCCGTCCCGGGTCGATATAGCGCCGGCGGCGTGCAGGGCTCCGCTCGGCAATACGTCAGCCAGCAAGGCCTTGTGCAGGCGGCCGGCTCGCCCACCGACCTGGCGATCGTCGGCGACGGCTTCTTCGTGGTGGCCGACCGCGGCGGCGACCTGACACCGGGCGACGCCCGCAGTTTCACCCGGGCCGGGCAATTCACCGTCGACGCTGACGGCTACCTGGTGAACAACTCCAACAACTACCTGCTGGGCTGGCAATATGCGGCCAACGGCGACATCTCCACCAATGCGTCGGACATCAACAGCCTGACGCCGATCAATGTGAAGGATCTGGGCGCCGCCGTGCAGGCGACGACCGATATCTCGATCAGCGCCAACCTGGATCGAAACCAGGTTCCGTCGACCGGAGCGGCGACCTATTCGAACAGCTCCGCCGCCAGCATGGCCAATTACGCCGCCGATCCGACGACCGGCACGAAGCCCGACTTCACCGCCGAGATGAGCGTGGTCGACTCCCAGGGCGGCCAGCACAAGATCGTCTTGGCCTTCATAAAGCCCGCCGGCAGCGCCGGGCCGCCGGTGGTGCCGCCGCCCGCCAATACCTGGAACGCCGAGATCTACGCCGTGCCGGCTACGGACGTCAGCGCGCTCAGCCAACCCGGACAGCTGGCCCGCGGATTGGTCAAGTTCAACCAAGACGGCTCCATCGACATGGCCAACTCCACCCTGTTCGGGGCGGCCGGCGCCGCGCCGGTGATCACCCTGGCGGACTCCGGCGGCGCCGCGCCCAAGTGGGGAACCAACCTGGGCATCGCAGGCCAGACCCTGACCCTGGATATGGACAGCATCACCCAGTACGCCAGTCCCTCGACGGTCAATCAGGTCAACGCCAACGGCGCCAGCGTCGGCAATATCGTCGGCGTGCAGGTGGATCAGGACGGCAACGTCACTGCCCTGTTCGACAACAGTCAGGTTCGCAAGATCGCCCGCATCGGCCTGGCGGTGTTTCCAAACCCTGACGGGCTGCAGGGGCTAAGCGGCAACACCTACCGCGCAACCATTGGCTCCGGCACGTTCGTACTGAAGTCGCCAGGGGTGGGCGGGGGCGGCCAGATCTCTCCGTCGTCGCTGGAAGCTTCCACCGTCGACCTGTCTTCTGAGTTCACTGGGTTGATTACGACGCAGAAAGCCTACTCGGCTTCCTCGAAGATTATAACAACCGCAGATCAAATGCTGGATGAGCTTCTGAATATCATCAGATAACTCTCGATCTTAACGAAGCTTAACAGGGCTCAAATTCGCATCTGTATCATAATCGTACACGGGGGAGTAAATGGTTAGTGGTTTCTTTACTATTGCGATTCAGCGGATGTTAGTTCCTGCGACTTATGGTGCTTCCGAAGAGTGATGGTCGGAAAGGCGTAAATCCATGTTGCAGCAACAACAGCAAACGCGCAGGAACAGCCGCGGGGAGGCCTATGTGATAGGGCCGACCGGCGCGCCGTTGACGATAGGGGATCTTCCACCGCCGAACACCGGCCGGTGGGTGATCCGCAGAAAGGCGGAGGTGGTCGCCGCCGTGCGCGGGGGACTGCTCAGTCTGGACGACGCCCTGGAGCGCTACTGCCTGACGGCCGAAGAGTTCCTGACCTGGCAGAAGTCGATCGACCGCCATGGGTTGGCGGGGCTTCGCACCACGCGTTTGCAACAATACCGCTGAACCGGTTTCCCTCCTGATCCGGTTCGCGATCCGCGGCCGCGCCTGACCCCTCTGGCGCGGCCGCTTTTCGTTTCAGGTCAGCGGGAGAGGTCGCCTGTCCGGGTGACGCTCACTGCGATCCGCTCGCGTTGGCCGGGGTGGCGCTCCACCAGGAGGCGGGCCACCTGGGCGTCGTCATGGAAGGCGTAGCCCTTGATGGCGTCGAGAATCGCCTTCGCAAGGTTATCGAGGTCAAGCCAGGGCGGGTCGCCTACATATTCCATCCGGATTTCCACCGCATATTCCCCCCACGCCGGCCGCGCGCCGCGCCAGGCCTTGCGGAAGAACTCGTAGATCAGCGGCTTGTAGTATTTGGCCTGAGACGTCAGGCCTTCGACCTCCACGACGAGGACGCCGTCCGCCTCGCGGGCCCGAACCTTGCCATGCGATATCCAGCCGTCGTCCATGGCCGAATTCAGAGCCGCTCCACCTTCACCGCCGTGCCATAGGCCAGCACCTCGGTGATGCCGTCCATGATCTCGTTGGCGTCGTAGCGCATGGCCACCACCGCGTCGGCGCCGACCTCCCGAGCGTGGTCGACCAGCAGGTCGTAGGCATGTTGTCGCGCCTGCTCGGCCAGGCGGGTGTAGACGGTGATGTTGCCGCCGAAGAACGATTGGATCGACGCGCCGAAATTGCCCAGCACGCTGCGCGAACGCACGATGACGCCGCGCACCAGGCCGATGTGGGCGGTGATCCGATAGCCGGGCAGATCGTTGGTGGTGGTGACGAGCATCTGGGTCCCTTTGATTGGCGGGTTTTGTATAGCCCCGGCTCAAAGCACGCGCCACGGCGTTGCGGGCGGCCTTTCCGGCGTTTAGACCCTCACAATCGAAGTGGAGGCCCCTGATGACCGCGACCCGCACCGAAACAGACACCTTCGGCCCCATCGAGGTCGCCGCCGACCGCTATTGGGGCGCTCAGACCCAGCGGTCGCTGGGCAACTTCAAGATTGGCTGGGAAAAGCAGCCGCAGCCGGTGATCAAGGCGCTGGGGGTGGTCAAGCGCGCAGCGGCCGAGACCAACATGGCGTTGGGCCGCCTGGACAAGACGATTGGCGAGGCGATCGTCGCGGCCGCTCAGGAGGTGATCGACGGCAAGCTCGACGATCATTTCCCGCTCGTGGTCTGGCAGACCGGTTCGGGCACTCAGTCGAACATGAACGCCAATGAGGTGATCTCCAACCGGGCTATCGAGATGATGGGCGGGGTCCAGGGTTCCAAGTCGCCGGTGCACCCCAACGACCACGTCAACATGAGCCAGTCGTCCAACGACACCTATCCGACCGCCATGCACATCGCCGCGGCCGAGCAGGTGGCCCGCCATGTGATGCCGGGACTGGAGCACCTGCACGCGGCGCTGAAGGCCAAGGAAAAGGCCTTCGCCCACATCATCAAGATCGGCCGCACCCACACCCAGGACGCCACGCCCCTGACGCTGGGCCAGGAATTTTCCGGATACCGCCAGCAGATCGCCAACAATGTCCGGCGCATCAAGGACACCTTGTCCGGCCTGTATGAACTGGCCCAGGGGGGCACGGCGGTGGGCACCGGCCTCAACGCGCCGGTGGGTTTCGCCGAGATGGTGGCCGAGCGGATCGCCGCCATCACCCATCTGCCCTTCGTCACCGCCCCCAACAAGTTCGAGGCCCTGGCGGCCCATGACGCCATGGTGTTCAGTCACGGGGCGCTCAACACTACCGCTGCGGCGCTGTTCAAGATCGCAAATGACATCCGCTTTTTGGGCAGTGGGCCGCGTTCGGGCCTGGGAGAACTGTCGCTACCGGAGAATGAGCCGGGTTCATCGATCATGCCGGGCAAGGTCAATCCCACCCAGTGCGAAGCCCTGACCATGGTCTGCGTTCACGTGATGGGAAACCAGGCCGCCATGACCTTCGCCGGCGCCTCCGGCCACTTCGAACTCAATGTGTT
Organism: Caulobacteraceae bacterium; assembly: GCA_947475415.1. Taxonomy (GTDB): domain Bacteria; phylum Pseudomonadota; class Alphaproteobacteria; order Caulobacterales; family Caulobacteraceae; genus Phenylobacterium. Next base: position 103,405 of record CANJLH010000006.1, on the reverse strand, counting down.
CAATCCGGTGATGGCCTATAACTTCCTGCAATCCTGCCGGCTGATCGCAGACGCGGCGGTGTCATTCACCGACAACTGCGTGGTGGGCATTGAGGCTCGCGAGGACAACATCAAGGCGGCCATGGAGCGCTCGCTGATGCTGGTCACCGCGCTGGCTCCCAAGATCGGCTATGACAATGCCGCCAAGATCGCCAAGACCGCCCACAAGAACGGCACCACCCTGCGCGACGAGGCGGTGGGCGGCGGCTATGTGACCAACGCCGAGTTCGACGAACTGGTGCGGCCGGAGAAGATGATCTCGCCGGGCTGAGTTGATTATTGACGTCGCAGGGTTCGCCCAGGTTCGTCGCCACCGCAGTCTGTCATCTGGATTTGGTCGATCGCGACCGTTGAACATGTTCAACTCAATTTTAACTAGTATTTTCGAGAATTCCTAAATGGAACATCTCGATGAAAGTCAGTTCGACAACCTTGCCGAGCGACTTTCGTTGAGCGTTTTCAAAGAGCTTGTGCTCAATTTCGCGGCTTCAATGCCAGGGCTTCTCAACCGGTTGAAGCGCGCCGCGCAAGACAATGTGGATGATGAGGTTGCGCGCATCGCCCATGAACTCCGCGGAGCCGCAGGCAATTTCGGCGCAACCCGGCTGTGCACGCTGGCGCAGGCCCTGGAGAGTTCCGTCCGACATGGGAATGGGGGCTCCCACCTGCCGCTGACGGAAGAAATCGAGCACGCCGCCCGCGCTGCGATGGCGAGTATCGCCAGGCGGCTCGCGATATTGGTGAATTGAAGGCGGCTTACGCCGCTGGATACCGCGTCCCGCCAACGATCGCCTCAAAATCCGCCCGGCGCCAGTCGAAGTCGGGAACGTCGCGGACTTTGCGCGCGATCAGGGTCGCGTGGGCGTAGAGGCCCTTGACCGGCTGGCCGCGCAGGTAGCGGGCGGCCAGATGGGAAAAACGGCCGACGATGGGGTTCTGCAGGCTGGCTTCGACGCATTCAAAACCCAGCGCCGGCGAGAACAGCGCCCGCAGCCCCATGTCCGTGAAGTGGAAGAAGTGCCACGGCCGCTCATGCGACGAAAAGGCGAAGTGGCTCTCGATGAAGACGTATCCGCCGACTTTCAGCAGCTTGGCGATCTCCTCAGCGACGATCCAGGGCATGGCCAGGTGCTCGAACACGGCGGAGGAAAACACCGCATCGAAGGGCGCTTCGAAGTGATCGCTCAATCGATGGGCGTCGCCGGCCACGTCGACATTGGGGCCTGGATAGTAGTCGAATCCCGTATAGGCGGCGTGCGCGAATCGTCCGCGCAGGGCGCTGGGGCCGGTGACTTCGCGCGCCCCGATCTCCAGGACGCGGGCGCCGGGCCTATCGGCGTATTCGATCAGGCGGTCGGCCAGGCGGGTGTGGTCGGTGAGCTCAGGCGCAGGGACGTCCGAAGCCAGGTAGAATCGGTCCGTCCAGCGGCCGGGGAGGGCGGCCAGGGCCAGGGCGGCGCGGCGCAGCGCCCGCATCGGGTTCATCCGGCGAAGCCGCCGTCGTCCAGGAAGGCCTGTTCCTGCGGCGTGGTCTCGCGGCCAAGGGCGGCGTTGCGGTGCGGGAACCGGCCGAAGCGGGCGATGATGTCGCGGTGGATTTTGGCCCACTTCAGGGTCTCGGCGTCGCCGGTCTCGTCCGCCAGACGCTGGCAAAGCGCGACGCTCTCGTCCTGGTCGGCGAGGTCCTCGGAATGCTCGAAGGGCAGGTAGAAGAACGGCCGCAGCAGGGGCTCGGTCGCCTGGTCGAAGCCCCTGGCGATCGCTGCGCGGGCGAGGGCGCGGGCCTTGGGGTCGGTGGCGAAGGCATGGGCCGAGCCGCGGTAGAGGTTTCGCGGGATCTGGTCGAGCAGCAGGATGAGGCCCAGAGCGCCCTCGGCCTCGTTCGCCCAGGCGTCATAGTTCCCCCGCGCGGCGGCGTGGTGGGTGGGTTCGAAGCGCAGGCGCAGCGCTTCATCGAAAGCGGGCTTGGCGGAAAACCAGCGTGCGGGTCCGGCATTGCGCCAATAACCGATGACGTCCTGGGGCGTGGCGGGCAAGTTTGCTCCTTTCCTATCCGGCGCCACTGTCGCGGACCCGTCCGCGCCGTTCAACACCGGTTCAGCCGAAAACGCGCAACAGTTCGCCAAGGGTCGGACGCGGCCGGGCGTATTCCCGGTCGGAGATAGAAACCATGAAGACGTTCCTCAAAGGAACTTTGGCGCTGGCGCTGATGGCGAGCGCCTCTGGCGCGGTGTTGGCGCAGGACGCGGGCGAGCATAGACGATGGGGCCCCGGCGGCGCCGGGGGCATTTGGCGCGGTCAGGGCGGAGAAGGGCAATCCCGCGGCGACTGGCAGGGCAGGCGCGGCGGTGATGGCGGCCAGGCCCCGCCAGTTCAGCCGGAGCAGCCTGCGCCTCAGGTCCAGCCGCAGTGGGACGGACAGCGCCGCGGATCCGACGCCGGGCGTGTCGGTCAAGACTGGCGCGCTCGCGAGGGTCGACCAGCCGATCCGCAGATACAGCAACCCGCGCCGGCGCCACAATGGAGCGGCGAACGCCGTGGCCCCAGCGGCGACGGGGGCGAGCGCCGGCAATGGGAAGGCCGGCGATCCTGGGAGGGCCACCGCGACGACGACCGCCGGGTCGAAGGCGCACGCCGCTGGTCGGACAGCCAGGCCTGGTCGCGGGAGCGTCCCCGATATGACCGGCGTTATTACCCGCCCGTCTACCGCACGCCCCAACGTTTTCACGCTCCATTCTACAGGCCGCCCTATGGGTACTACGCGCGAAACTGGGGCTTCGGCGATGTGCTGCCGAGGGGGTGGTACGGGCAGGATTACCGCATCCTCGACTGGTGGGTTTACGATCTTCCGATTCCGCCGGTTGGCTACGATTGGGTACGGATCGGCGACGACGCGGTGCTGATCGACAGCTTCACCGGCCGCGTCGTGCAGGTGGTCTACGATTTGTTCTGGTGACTGAATCCTTCTCCCGCAATGCGGGAGAGGGACTTCACAATGGTCAATCCGCGTCCAGGCCGATGTCGAGGACGCTGGCGGAGTGGGTGAGGGCGCCGACGCTGATCACATCTACGCCGGTGGCGGCGATGGCGGCCACGGTGTCCAGATTGACCCCGCCGGACGCTTCCAGAACGGCACGGCCGGCGGTGCGGGACACGGCCGCGCGCAGGTCGCTCAGGCTGAAGTTGTCAAGCATGACCACGTCGGGGCCATGGGCCAGGGCCTCATCCAACTGATCCAGGCCGTCCACCTCCACTTCCACCTTAGTCAGGTGACCGGCGGCGGCGCGGGCGCGCCGGACGGCTTCGCCAACACTGCCGCAGGCGGCGATGTGGTTGTCCTTGATCAGAATGGCGTCATCCAGCCCGAAGCGGTGGTTGACGCCGCCACCGCAACGCACGGCGTATTTCTCCAGGGCGCGCAGACCGGGGGTGGTCTTGCGGGTGTCAACGATGCGGGCTCGGGTTCCCGCGACCGCGTCCACATAGGCCCGCGTGAGCGTGGCGACCCCAGAGAGGCGGCCCAAAAGATTGAGCGCCGTGCGCTCAGCAGAGAGGACCGCCCGGGCCAGCCCGTCAACGCGCGCCAGCACCTGTCCAGACTTCACCGACTCGCCGTCAGCGGCCAAGGCTTCGAAGCCCGCGGCAGGATCCAGTTCCAGCATCGCCAGGCGCGCGCAGGCCAGCCCGGAGATGACGCCCGGCTTTCGCACCGCGAAGACCGCAGCGAGACGCGCATCGGCATCGATGCAGGCCTGGGCGGTGATGTCGCCGGCGCGTCCCAGGTCTTCGGTGAGCGCCATTCGCACCGTCGGCGCGATCAGGATGTCGGGAAGCGGTTCAATCATTCGGCGGCCAGGCGGGCGGGCGCTTCGATGTCAGCCAGGGTCACGAAAGTGCGACGCGCCTCACGAATCTGGGGAATGGCGTCGCTGCGGAAATGTGCGCCGCGGCTCTCCTTGCGGATCATCGCGCTGGCGGCGATCAGGCGGGCCGCGACCAACGCCGGGCAACGGCCATGGCTGGCCTCCAGGCGGTCAATCAGGCCCGCCAGGCGGGCGAGGCCGGCGGCGTCACGAACCACCCCGGCGTCGCGGCTCATGGCTTGGCGGAGCTCGGTCAGGGCCTCAGGCGGCAAGGCGGGAGGAACTGGCGCACGCAATGGCGCCGTGCCCGGATCGGCCTCACCGGCCGCGGCCAGGCCAGCGCGAGCCCCGAACACGGCGGCTTCCAGCAGCGAGTTGGAGGCCAGGCGGTTGGCGCCATGCACCCCGGTGGATGCGCATTCCCCGGCGGCGAAAAGGCCCGGCAGGTTGGTGCGGCCGTCGGCATCGGCGACAATCCCGCCCATGTGATAGTGGCAGGCGGGGGCCACGGGAACCGGCTGCGTGCGCGGGTCGATGCCGCCGGACAGGCAGGCGGCGAAGACGGCTGGAAACTCGTCCGGGAAGTGTTCGCCCACCGCGTCACGAGCGTCGAGGAATGCGCCGCGGCCCGCATCGCGCTCGGCGTGGATCGCCCGGGCTACGACGTCTCGCGGCGCGAGCTCTGCGTCCGGGTGATAGCGGGCCATGAAGGCGGTTCCGTCGCGGTTCACCAGCTTCGCGCCCTCGCCGCGCAGGGCCTCGGTGGCCAGGGGTGCGGGATCGCGGCCGATGTCGATGGCGGTGGGGTGAAACTGGACGAACTCGGGATCGGCGATCAGCGCTCCGGCCAGGGCGGCGGCGCCCAAGCCTTCGCCCTTCAGTTCCGCGGGGGTGGTGGTGACGGCGTAGAGGCCGCCGACGCCGCCCGTGGCCAGGATCACTGCCGCGGCGGTGATCTCGACAAGTTCGCCGGTAACGCGTTCGGCGACCACGCCGCGCACGCGGCCGTTGCGGTCCTGCAGCAAGCCGCGCAACTTGAGGCCCGAGCGGATTTCAATATGACGCGCGCCCAGGGCGGCGCGGGCCACCGCATCCATGATCGCGCGACCGGCCTGGTCGCCCTTGACCCGGGCGACCCGAGCTCGGCTATGGGCGGCCTCCAGGCTCTGGGCGAAGCCACCGGCGCTATCGCGGTCGAACGGGGCGCCGAGCGCCGCCAGCCGCCGCACGGCTTCAGGACCCTCGGCGGCCAGCAGGCCGGCCATGGCCGGATCCACCAGCCCGGCTCCGGCGGCCACGGTGTCCGCGGCGTGCAGCGCCGGGGCGTCGTCCCCGGTGAGGGCCGCGGCCATGCCGCCCTGCGCCCAAGCGGAGGAGCAGCCATGGTTGAGTGCGGCCCCGCTCAGAACCATCACCTTGCGAGGGGATGCGGCCAGGGCCGCGGACAGGCCGGCAAGGCCTGCGCCCACCACCAGGATCCCGTCGTGCCGAATGCGTTCCACCATCGTCGTCTCCTCGGCCCCCGCGTTGGCAGGGAAGGTTCAGATCAGCTCTACGGCCACATGATGGCGCGCCTTGACCAAGTCATAGCGCGCCGGCGCGGCCGGGGGCGGCAGGTCGATCATCCGCTGAACGGCAAGCCGCGCGCGCGCCGCGATCGCCGGGTCGACGGTCACCTCGTAGCGGTCGTGCAGCAGCGCCTCGTAGATGTTTTCCAGGCTGATGCGCTTCATGTGCGGGCAAAGGTTGCAGGGCCGCACAAACTCGGTTTCCGGCGCATCGCCGGCGACGTTGTCGGCCATGGAGCACTCGGTGATCAGCACGACCTGCTTGGGCTTGCGGGTTAGCACATAGTCGTTCATCGCCGCCGTCGACCCGGTGAAATCCGACAGCTCGATCACTTCGGTGGGGCATTCCGGGTGCGCCAGGATCTCGGCGTTGGGATAGGCGGCCCGCAGTTCGAGGATATCGTCGCGATTAAAGCGTTCATGCACCTCGCAACGGCCCTGCCAGGCGATGATCTTGACCTCGGTCTGCCGCGCCACATTGCGGGCAAGGAACTCGTCAGGGATCAGGATCACCCGGTCGACACCCCACTGACGGGCGGCTTCCTCCACCACCTGCACGGCGTTGGCGCTGGTGCAGCAGATGTCAGTCTCGGCCTTCACGTCGGCGGTGGTGTTGACGTAGGTCACCACGGGCAGGCCCGGGTAGCGCTGCTTGATCAGACGCACGTCGGCGCCAGTGATCGAAGACGCCAGGCTGCAGCCCGCCCGCAGGTCCGGGATCAACACCCGCTTGTCCGGCGACAGGATCTTGGACGTCTCGGCCATGAAGTGCACGCCCGCCTGGATAATCACCGCGGCGTCCGACCGGGCGGCTTCCTTGGCCAGGCCCAGGCTGTCGCCCACATAGTCGCCAACCCCATGGAAGATTTCCGGCGTCATGTAGTTGTGGGCCAGGATGACCGCGTTCTTCTGCCGCTTTAGGCGGTTGATCTCTGCGATCAGCGGGGCGTGAAGCCGCCACTCCATTGGAGTGACATGCGCCTTGACCTTTTCCCAGGCCGGTGCGGTGACACGCTCGATCTCTGGCGTAAACGCGAACTGGAACCCGTCGGCCATTGCGAGCCTCCATTATGCTCAAAGTGAGCATTTCATGGGCCTTCAAAAAGCGCCGGTGGACTAGGGATCCCTCGGCGCCAGCTGTTATGCTCAATCCGAGCAAAACATCCGATCCGCTATATAGACCCCGATCAGGCAGGCGCCAAGAATTTTTTGCGAATAATTCGGCAAGTGGGCGTGAACGAGCCGCCGCGAGGGTTCCGGTGAGACGCAGCCTCGCATCCGACGTCGGAAAGCCCTAGATAAGGGCGCGTCGTCAGCTGAAGAGTTCGGACCATTCTGACCAGTAAACCTGAAATCAGGCTGCGGGCCGCGATTGCCGCGATGCTGGTCCTGGCGCTGGTCGGCTGCGCTGCGCCGAGGAAGGCGCCGGGCGCCGCCGGCTCGGACCTGCACGCCCGCGGCCTGTCGGAATCCGGCCTGAGACGCATGGCCTCCGGCATGGACCCGGCGATGCGCGCCCTCGCGCGACGGCACGATCCGGGGCGTCGGGCCGCGGATATCTGGGACCGTCCGGCCGGCTGGGCCAGCCTGGATGTCTCGGCGATTCCGGATCTGGGCCTGGATGCGGTGTCCGAGGAAACGGCCCACGAGATCAATTCTCTGCGGCCCTTCTCGACGGCGGCGATCAAACCGGTGAGACCCTTCGTGCTGCCGGCGATGGGCGACGACGGCGCACGCGCGCTCCAGTGCCTGACCCAGGCGGTCTATTATGAGGCCGCGCGCGAACCCCTTGAGGGCCAACAGGCCGTGGCCCAGGTGATTTTGAATCGGATGCGGCATCCGGCATATCCGAAATCGGTCTGCGGGGTGGTCTACCAGGGATCGCAGCGGGCCACCGGCTGCCAGTTCACCTTCACCTGCGACGGGTCGCTGACCCGGGCGCCGCAGCCGGCGCTCTGGGGCCGCGCACAGGGCGTGGCCCGCAAGGCTTTGGCCGGGTTCGTACTGAAGGACGTTGGCACCGCCACCCACTATCACGCCGACTATGTCGCCCCCTACTGGGCGGCGTCGCTGATCAAGCTGAAGCAGGTGGGCGCGCATATCTTCTACCGCTGGACCGGACCATCGGGAGAGCCCGGCGCTTTCCGAGGCCGCTACGCAGGCGGCGAGGCCATTTTGTCATCGGCCATTCTCCAGGGCGGCGATAACTTCACCGTTGCGCCCCAGGCGACCGGGATCGCCGCCGGGCGGACCTTCACCCTGGCCGTGGCTGGCGAAGTGCGCACCTACACCGTCGTTGATCCTCGGGACGCCCGGTCGGCGAAGACCCGGGTGTTCGGCACCATCTATTCCGCGCGCCGGCAGCCGACCGCCGACGAGGTGCGCTCCATCAACAACAATATGGCGATGATGGAGGCGGGGTTGGGCGACCGTGAAGTGGCGACGCCGAAGCCCGCCGGCGCCGCCGAAGGTCAGCCTTGATCGGCGCCGATGAGTCGGGATTCCGACTGGGCCCGGTGGGCCAGATCGTCCTTGGGGTGGCCGACCTCGCCCGTTCCGAGGCGTTCTATGGCGGTGTTCTGGGACTGCGCCGCCTGTTCGGGGACGAGGGCCAGGCGGGCTATGACGCCGGCGAGATCCGCATCGTGCTGCAGGTGCGAGCGGACCATGAGACGGTGCGGCCCGGATCGCCGATCCACTTCCGTGTCTATGATATCCGCCGCGCCCGCACGGAGCTTGAGGCGCGCGGCGCCATATTCCACGAGCCGATCCAGATGGTTGCGTCCTTTGGCGGCCATGACCTATGGATAACCGAGTTCACCGACCCCGAAGGCCACCGACTGGCGCTGATGATGGAAGGGCCCAAGGGGTTCGCGCCGTAGGAACCGAGGAGACCCTGATCCATGCCCAGCCCGATCCTGCAACCCGTGATCGCCCTGGTGTTGTGGAGTTTCGTGATGTGGGCCTGGCTCTACGCCACCCGCATTCCGGCGATGATCCGCCTCAAAATTCCTGCCGATCCGCGCAAACCCAATTCGGCGTTCACCGACAGCCTGCCGCCGCAGGTCCGTTGGAAGGCCGACAATTACAACCACCTGATGGAACAGCCGACGCTGTTCTACGCGGTGGCCCTGACGCTGGCGCTGATCGGGCAGGGGGGAGGCCTCAACGGGTGGCTCGCCTGGAATTATGTCGCGGTGCGGGTCGTCCACAGCCTGGTGCAGGCGAACCTCAACATCATCCTGCTGCGGTTCTCGATCTTCATGGTTGGGTCGCTGGTGTTGCTGGCTCTGACCGTGAGGGCGGCGATGGCGGTGTTCTGAACACCGCAAATCAGTGCTTCTTGTGCAGCAGCCGTCCGAATGGAACCAGAGCCGCGCCCACGACGCCCCCCACCACGGCTGAGGCCATCGCGCCCGCGGCCCACGCGGTTATTGGACCGACCAGGGGCGCCTTACCCGCGAAGATCCGCGCCGCCTCGACCCAGTGGGGCACAGTCTCCACACCGAAATGTTCCAGGCCGTGGACGATGATGCCGCCGCCGACCCAAAGCATCGCCGCTGTCCCGATGCCGCTCAGCGCGTGCAGCACCACCGGCATCGCCTGCACCAGTCCGCGCCCCAGAACCCGAATCGCAGCGGTCTTGCGCCCGGCCAGGTGCAGTCCGATGTCGTCCATTTTCACGATCAGGCCCACCACTCCGTAGACGCCTGCGGTGATCGCCAGAGCCACCACCGCCAAGGCGCCAGCCTGCACCCAGAGAGTCTGGTCGGCGACATTGGCGAGCGCGATGGCCATGATCTCCGCCGACAGGATCAGGTCAGTGCGGATGGCGCCGGCGACCTTCTCGTCTTCAAGCTGTTCGGAGTTCAGGGCCAGTTCGTCGACGTCGTCGCCGGGGTCGTGCTCGACGAACACCTCGACGACCTTCTCGGCCGCCTCATAGCAGAGATAGGCGCCGCCGATCATCAACAGCGGCGTCACGCCCCAGGGAGCGAAGGCGCTCAGCGCCAGCGCGCCGGGCAGCAGCAACAGGAACTTGTTGCGCAGCGACCCCAGCGCGATCTTCCAGACGATCGGCAGTTCGCGGTCCGGGGTGAAGCCCATGGCGTAGCCGGGCGTCACCGCCGCGTCGTCCACAACCACGCCCACCGCCTTGGAGGAGGCCTTGCCGGCCGCGCCGGCCATGTCGTCCAAGGACGCCGCGGCGATCTTGGCGATGCCGGCCACATCGTCCAGCAGCGCCACCAGGCCTGAGGCCATGGATTCTCCCTTTCATGGGGCTGTGAGCCGGGGTTGTCCTAAGGGTGTCCGGGCCGGCGGTAAAGGCGCTACCCCGCAGCCCGCCGTGCTTCGACGCCCAGCCGCTCGCGTACAGCTTCGATAGGCTCGGGCCTGGCGAACAGGTAGCCCTGCAGGCCGTGAACGCCGGCGAGCTTGAGGAACTTGTGCTGCGCCTCGGTTTCCACCCCTTCGGCCACCACCTTCATGCCCAGGGCGCGGCCCATAGCGACAACGCCGTGAACCAGGGCGGCGGACTCCATGCTGCGGGCGCATTCGATCACGAAGGCGCGGTCGATTTTCAACTTGTCGAAGTCGTAGAGCCGCAGGTGATTGAGGCTGGAATAGCCGACGCCGAAGTCATCCAGGGCGATGCGTACGCCCATATCGTGCAGACGGTCGATGTTGCGCTTGACCTCCTCGGCGTCGGTGAGGATCGCTGTCTCGGTGATCTCGATCTCCAGGCGAGCAGGGTCGAAGCGGCGTTCGGCGAGCTGCATGGCCACGTCATCGACGAAGGCCGGGTCGGCGAACTCCAGGGCAGAGGCGTTGACCCCCACCTGGATCGCAAGGTCGGCGGTTTCCGTCATCACCCGGTCGAGCACCCAACGGGTGAGGCCGCGGATGCGGCCGTGGCGCTCGGCCAGGGGAATGAAGCGGGCCGGGCTCACCTCGCCATGGACGGGATGGCGCCAGCGCACCAGGCTCTCCATTCCGGAGATCCCGACCCCGTCGCGGTCCACCTGCATCTGGTAGACCATGCGAAGCTCGCCGCGTTCGGCCGCAAGGTCCAGGTCCGCCATCAGCGCCAGGTCTGGGTCCATCGGCCGGGTGGGCCCGCCCAGGACATCGATGGTGGCCAGGAGTTTTCGATAGAGTTCCTGCGCCGCGCTGCTTTCCACCACGCCGTGCTCGCGGGCTGCGTGCTCGATTTTCTGCGACAGGTCGGCGACGGCTCGGGCGCCGATGTTGAGGCTCATGGATTTCAGCGCATGGGCCGCACGGGCTGCGGCCTCGGCGTCGCAGGCTTCGGCGGCGTCCACCACCTTGAGCGCCGCGTCGGGTGCGTTGTCACGGTAGAGCTTGCGGATCCGTTCCACGAAGTCGCCGCGCCCGCCGGCCGCCATGGCGGCGAGATCGGCGGTCACTTCCGGGTCGAGTAGGTCGGAGACGATCACGATCGGCTGCGCCGCGGGCTCGATTTCCGGCGGGCGTTCGGAGGCTGGCATGAACTGGCCAAGCGTGCGGGCCAGCGCGGCCAGTGTAAATGGCTTGTGCAGCACGCCGTTCATGCCGGCGCGCCGCCAAGCGTCCGCCGAAGCGCCGACGACGTGGGCGGTGAGGGCCACGATCGGGGTTGGCGCGCGCCCCAGCTCCGCTTCGCGGCGGCGGATCTCAAGGGTGGCGTCGAAGCCGTCCATTTCGGGCATGGACCCGTCCATCAGCACCATGTCGAACCGCTCGGCCAAGGCGGCGTCCACCGCTTCACGACCGTCGCTGACCAAGGTGGCCGCTGCGTCGAGGCGCGAAAGCGCTTCCATAGCCACCTCGCGGTTCACGGCGCTGTCGTCCGCCACCAGCACCCGGCGGCCGGCGTAACTGGGGATCTCCTGCCGCTCGGCCTGGGCGGCGCTGGCGACCGCATCGGCGATGGTCCGGCCCTCGCGCCAGGCGGTCAGCACCGCCTCCAGGTCGCGGCGACGGACGGGCAAGGTCAGCACGGCCTCCACACGTCCTTCGCGCAGCAGCCGGGCGGGTGTGTCGTCGCCATATTCGCCAAGGCAGATCACCGGCGCCTCGCCGGCGCGCTCGCCGACATCGGCAGCCTCGCAGATCACCAGGTCGCCGCCCGTTTCGGCCAGTCCAAGTCCGGCGCGCTCGGCGTAGCCTTGAAGTATGAGGCGGGCGTATGGCCGCTCAACCCTGAGCGCCGCGATGCGGCCGGCTGGCGCGGATAGAGGCCGCGCGGGCTCCAGGGGCGACATCGGGACCTCGAAGGCGAAGATCGAGCCTGCGCCGATCTCGCTCTCCACCGACAGCCCCCCGCCCATGGCCTCCACCAGACGCTTGCAGATGGTCAGGCCCAGGCCTGTGCCGCCGAACTTGCGGGTGGTGGACTGGTCGGCCTGACTGAAAGCGGTGAACAGGTCGGGAATCTTGTCCGCCGGAATGCCGATGCCGGTGTCGTGGACCGCCACCCGCAGGCGCTCCGGGCCTGGCGCGGTGACCTCGATCATTACGCCGCCGGCCTCGGTGAACTTGATGGCGTTGTTGACCAGGTTGCCGATCACCTGGCGCAGGCGCACGGAATCGGCCGCGATCATGCGCGGGACCTGAGGATCGACGAACACCGCCAGGTCCAGCCCCTTGGAACGGGCCTTTTCCCAGAACAGGCTGGCGACATCGTCGGCGACGTCGTCCGGATCCACCGGCGCGACCTCCAGCTCCATCTTGCCGGCTTCGATCTTGGAGAAGTCGAGGATGTCATTGATGATCGCCAGCAGGCTGGAGCCCGACTTGGCGATCACCTCGGCGAAGCGGCGCTGGCGCGTCGGCAGGTCGCCGGCGGCCAGCATCTCGGCCATCACCATGATGCCGTTCATCGGCGTGCGGATCTCATGGCTCATGGCGGCCAGGAAGTCGGACTTGGCGCTATTGGCCAAGTCGGCCTCGTCCTTGGCGGCGACGAGATCGGCGGTGCGCTCCGCCACGGTGCGCTCCAGCCCCGCGACCTGGGCGGCGATGGTGCGGTCGCGCCGTCGGATCTGGCCCAGCATGGCGTTGAAACCGTCGACCAGTTCGCCCACCTCGTCGTCGGCGGCCACGTCGACCTGACGGCCGTAGTCGTGGCTGGCGCGCACCTCGTCCATGGAGCGCCTGAGGGCCAGGATCGGCTCTGCGATGCGCCGCTGCAGCCGCCAGGCCACCATCAGGCCGAAGGCGGTCGCCACGGCGCCCGCCAACAGGCTCGCCACCAGGCTGGCGAACAGCCGGCCCGCCGCGCCCTGAAGCTCGCCCAGCAACACGACTCGTCCAACCTCACGGCGGGCGTAGATCACCGGCTGCCGGATTTCGATCGTGTGGGACCGCAGAGTTTGAAGCAGCGAGACGCGCTCGCCGCCGCGGACCTCCGCATCGGTGGTGAGGCGCGCGCCGGTCCCGGTTTCCGCCAGCAGCCGGCCATCGGTGGTCTCGACCCGCGCATAGGCCACATCGCGCATCTGGCCGATGGCGCGGACGGCGCGATAGGCGCCCTCCACATCAAGCCGGGCCGCGGCCTCGCCGGACAGGGACGCGATGACCTGGGCTGTCGCTGTCAACCGCTCCGTCTGCAGAGCGGTTTCGCGCCGGCCGTCGCGCCAGGTCGACACCCCGGTCACCAGGGTCACCGAAACTCCCACGCTGGCCAGCACCAGCGCGGTCAGCTTGCCGCGGATCGAGCGGCGCGCCGGTGTCGTTGCCGGTTTCGGTTTCTGAGGCGGCATGGTCACCGGCGTAAACCATCAACCGTTACCAGGGGTTAATTGGTAGAGCCTATATTGATGGTGAATGTGCGGGTTATGATTGTAAATTGTCGACAAACACCACCTCAGATCGCGAATTCTTCTATGTCCTGCAGGATTCACTACGAATCCTGTTCGTGGACGACGATCCGATTCTTCGCGCATTCGCCGAGGTGCATCTGACCACCGAGACCGCCGCGGTGTACCTCGCAGAGGATGGTGAGGCGGCCCTGGCCGCCATGGCGCAGGTCAAGCCGGACATCGTCATCCTCGATCTGGAAATGCCGCGCCTGGACGGCTTTGAGGTGTTGGTACGCGCGCGGGCCAATGCGGATTTCGCCCATACCCCGATCATCGTCGCCACTGGCCGCGAGGATGTGGCCGCCATCGACCGGGCCTTTGAGGCGGGCGCGACCTCTTTCGTCACCAAGCCGCTCAACTGGCGGCTGATCAGCTATCAGATCCGCTACGCCTATCGGGCGCACCGCACCGAAGCCACGCTTCGCGAGGAATTGGCGCGTGCGGCTAGCACCTTAGAGGCCGCCCTGAGTCATCAGCGCGTGGCTTGATCGATGCGCCGCCCGAGAATTTTCAGCCGGCTTCTCGGCGACACCGCGGGCGGTACCGCGATCATATTCGCCATGGCCCTGCCGGTGCTCGCCGTGTTGGTGGCTGGCTCCATCGACCTGGCCTCTGTCCGCGCCGATCGCAGCCGGGCCCAGGATGTCGCCGACGCCGCCGCCCTGGCCGCGGCCAGGCAGCTCACAGTGTCCGACACGCAAGGCGTCGCGGCGCGCGCCAAGGCCTTTGCCGATTATCAGCTTTCAGGGCTTTCCGATCGGCTCACCTATTCGGTGACTACGACGTCGATCGACAGCGGTCATGGTGTGACGGTCAGCATCGACGGACGCAGGGCCTCATTCTTCGGCAACCTGCTTCCCCCCGGCGGCTGGAAGATAGACGTCCAGGCTACCGCGGGCACCATGGCGCGCGCGCCCCTGTGCGTGCTGACCTCGGGCGCCGTCAAGGACGATACCCTTTCAATGCAGGATCAGGCCCAGATCACAGCTGGCGAATGCATGTTGCACGCCAACGCCGACATATCGGTCGCGAACGCCGCGGTGATGCGCGCGGCCCGTGTGCAGACGGCCGGCACGGCCACCGGGACCATCCTTCCAACGGCTCAGACCAGTGCGCCGGCCATCATGGATCCCTTCACCAGCGTTGATCTGCTGCCATCGGCTACCCAGTGGTACACCTCGCTGACAACTCAGCTCGTGAGCACGCCGACGACTACGCTCACTATCGCGCCTACGACGAAGGTAAGCGGGGCTGGCAAGGTCATGGCCACATCCACGGTGAGCGCGACGAACACGCTTACTAATGCGGTGACGCAAGTCACCAGCAAGATCTCGACCGTCACCCTGGACAACGGCACGGTGGTGCAGTGCGCGCCAACGGATCAGCTGTTCAGCGTCGGAATCTATGTGCTGGCGCCGGGCGTTCACTGTGGGAATTTGACCGCCGCTGCAGGCTCGACAATCTATCTCGTGCCCGGCGAACACTATTTTGTCGGCTCGCATCTGCAACTGGCGGACAATTCGATCATCCAGGGCAGCGACGTGGTGTTGGTGTTCGACAAGGATTCCAAGTTCACATTCAAGGACTCCAGCCAGGTCAAGTTGGAAGGTCGCAAGACGGGCAAGCTGGCCGGGTTCGTGCTCGCCACCACACGGGAAAACCGCGAGACTTTCCAGATTTCCTCAAGTAACGCCCGCTTACTCTTGGGGACGATCTACATCCCCAACGCGATCCTGGAGATCAGCGGCGCCAGTAACTCCATCGGTGATCAGTCGGCCTGGACCGTGATCGTAGCCCGAGCGATCCACATGGTCGGTTCGCCCAACCTGGTGATCAACTCCAATTACGCCGCTTCAAGTGTTCCGGTGCCGGCTGGAGTCGGCCCCGTCAACGGCGTGGACGCCGTCCTTCGTAATTAGGGCCGCCCTCTCAGGCGCTGGCCGGTTCGCGGCGGTTGGCGTGGTGATCCGCCTCGGCCAGGTAACGCACCGCCTCCAGCGCCGCCATGCAGCCCATGCCCGCCGCGGTGACCGCCTGGCGGTAGACGTCGTCGGTGACGTCGCCGGCGGCGTAGACTCCGGCGATGGCCGTAGAGGCGGTCCCCGGCTTCACGTCCAGATAGCCGGCGGCGTCCATGGCCAGCTGGCCCTTGAACAACTCCGAGGCCGGGGCGTGGCCGATGGCCACGAACACGCCGTCAACGGCGATTTCGCGGGTCTCGCCGGACTTGACGTTCTTTAGCCGCGCCCCGGTGACCCCCAGGGGATTCTCGGTTCCCAGCACCTCGTCCAGGGCGTGATCCCAGACCACCTCGACCTTGGGGTGGGCGAACAACCGCTCCTGGAGAATACGTTCGGCGCGCAGTTCGTCGCGGCGGTGGACCAGGGTGACCTTGGATGCGAAGTTGGTGAGATAGAGCGCCTCCTCCACCGCGGTATTGCCGCCGCCCAGCACCGCCACCTGTTTGCCGCGATAGAAAAATCCGTCGCAGGTGGCGCAGGCGGAGACGCCGAAGCCCTGGAACTTCTGCTCGGAGTCCAGGCCCAGCCACTTGGCCTGGGCGCCGGTGGCGATGATCAGGGTCTCCGCCAGCCACACCGCGCCGGAGTCGCATTCCAGTCGGAAGGGCCGCGACGACAGGTCGGCGCGCACCACGATGTCGCTGATGATCTCGGTCCCCACGTGCTCGGCCTGCGCCTTCATCTGCTCCATCAGCCAGGGGCCCTGGATCACTTCGGCGAAGCCGGGATAGTTCTCCACGTCGGTGGTGATGGTGAGCTGGCCGCCGGGCTGGATGCCCTCGATCAGCACGGGCTTGAGCAGCGCGCGGGCGGCATAGACGGCGGCGGTGTAGCCGGCCGGTCCTGATCCCACGATCAGGCAGCGGACGGCGCGGGGAGCTTGGCTGGTCATGGCGGCTATTTAGGCGAGATTCCGCGCGGTTGCGACCGGCTGGTTAACGCGGATTTCAGCGCGGAGGGTTAGACTGCCCTTCCGTCGCAACAGGCCGCCGCAACAGATCCCACAATGTCACCCGAGATCGAGATCGCCGGCCGCCGTATCGGACCCGACCACGAACCCTTCGTGATCTGTGAACTGTCGGCCAACCACAACGGCGATCTGGGCCGCGCGCTTCAGATGATCGATGCTGCGGCGGCCACCGGCTGCGACGCGGTGAAGATCCAGACCTATACCGCCGACACCATCACGTTGGACGTGGACAGGCCGGAGTTCCGCATCCACGGCGGCCTGTGGGACGGCCGCACGCTGCACGAGCTTTATCGCGAGGCCCAGACGCCGTTTGAATGGCACGCGGCCTTGTTCGAGCGCGCCCGGGCGGCCGGGGTGATCCTGTTCTCGAGCCCGTTCGACGAGACGGCGGTGGACCTGCTCGCCGGCCTCGGGGCGCCGGCCTACAAGATCGCCTCTTTCGAGGCTGTGGACCTGCCGTTGATCCGCTACGCAGCGGCCCAGGGCAAGCCGCTGATCATCTCCACCGGCATGGCCAATCTGGTGGAGATCGAGGCGGCCCGCGACGCGGCGCTCGGGGCCGGGGCAGCCGGCGTGATCCTGTTGCACTGCGTGTCCAGCTATCCGGCCGACATCACCGACGCCAATGTCCGCACCGTGCCGGACATGGCGGCGCGGTTCGGCTGTCCGATCGGGCTCTCGGACCATACGCACGGATCGGCGGCCTCGGTGGCGGCGATCGCCCTGGGCGCCTGTGTGATTGAAAAGCACTTCACCCTGGCCCGCGCGGATGGCGGGCCCGATGCCGCCTTCAGCCTGGAGCCTGCGGAGTTCACCGCCCTTGTGGCCGACTGCAAGGCCGCCTGGCGCGCGCTTGGCCGGGTCAACTACGACCTGCTGGGCTCCGAGCGCGGCAACATACAGTTCCGCCGCTCGCTATATGTCACCGCCGACGTGCCGGCCGGAGCCCCGCTCAGCCGCGCCAGTGTGCGCTCGGTGCGCCCGGGGCTGGGGCTTTCGCCAGAGCATCTCGACGCCGTTATCGGCCGCACGGCCAAGCGCGCCCTGCACCGGGGGGAACCGCTGACCTGGGACATGCTGGCCTGAGGCGAACGGCCGCTCAGAGGGATGAGTTGCGGGGCAAGGCCCGAATGGCGGCCGATCCGAAAGCCGGGTCCGCGGCGTACAACTCTCCATAGACGTAGCGCACGAAGTCCAGGTCCTGGGGAGTGTCGACGGTCCAGCGCAGGTCGGGTGCCGGCGCATCGCTGGTCACGCTCCCCAGGCGGAAGCGCTCCGGGTGGCGATAGATAAACGGCGTCACATGCTCGCGCTCATAGGGATCCTCGGCCTCTCGGCCAGCCGTATCCAGGGCATCGGCGGTCATCACCTCGACATCCAGGCCGTGGGGGAAGGTCCGCTCCGGCGCGACATTGTTGGTGTAGTCGAAGCCGCCGGCCAGGTGGGTCTCGATCACCTGATCGATGACGGCCCAATCGGCCAGAGGGCAGTCGGCGGTGAGCCGCACGATCGTTTCAGGCGGCCCGAAGGCGGCGGCCGCGCCCTGGAATCTGCCCAGCACATCATCCAGCGAACCCCGGAACACCGGCAGGTCCAAGGTCGCACAATAGTCCGCCAAAGGGTCATCAGAGGATTGGTCGCTAGTGGCCGCCACAAGGCGGTCGATACGTCGAGCGCGGCGCAGCCGCTCAACCTGTCGCGCAATCATTGGCGCGCCGGCGACGTCGGCCATCACCTTGCCGGGCAGGCGAGATGAACTCATCCGCGCCTGCAGGATCGCCAGGATCAAGCGGCGGCCCGCGATTGCGTGATGTCCTCAACAACGGTCAGGGCCGGCGCCAGGGCGCGGGAAATGCGGCGGAAACGTTCGTTCATGTCCCAGGCTTCCCAGGCGCCGGTGATGAAGTTCGGACCGCACTTGCGCGCCAGCGCAGAGCGAAGCACCAGCAGGCGGCGGGCGGTCTCGGTAGAGAGGCAATCGGAGCGGGTGGATACATCGCAAGCCAGAGTTTCGCCGAGTTTCAGGGTCTGGCCGCCGAATCCGGCCATCAGCCTTTGGATCTCGCGGCGCAGCGCCTTATCGGAGACTTCATTGACGCATTCGGCGCTTAGCAGAGTCTCGCCGCGGCTCTCGTAGAAGGACAGGCGGAACACCGAGCCCTTGGCGGTGAAGTTCCGCAACTGGAATGGCGTCGGTCCCGCCCAGCGTGCGGCGATCACATAACTGGCCACGGTATCGGCCACCGACTTCGGCTGCGGACGGCCGATGGCGTCGAACAGCGGCCCCGGCGCGGCGGTCCAGACATTCACTGTCTCCCCGTCGTCCGTTTCGATAAGTTCACGGGGCGAGACGAGAGAGTTGAAATGAAGCTCTACGCCGAGGCCTTCCAGCGCCCGGCGCAGACCGAGGAACATGGCGGCGAAGCCGTCGCGCGGCAGGGACGCTTCCGGGACAGTTTCGGGCGGCGGCATGCTGGTCAGGCGCACCTTCTCCAGGCCGATTGCGCCGGCGGCGCTGGCGTGCACCTCGTCCAGCCAGACGCCGAGGCGCCACTGGCAATAGCGGGTGAGCGGGCCGTGAAGGTCGGCCGGGTAGGCGCGGATCCGGTCGGTCAGCGCCTCGCCGGCCAGCCGCTGGTAGGCGTTGTCACGGGCGTAAAGCACGGGGCCTGAGAAATCGCGGGTGGCCAGGGCCTCGCCGCGTGGGCTGGGACTGAGCGAGCCGCAATGGTCGGCGACATCCTCGAACGCCACGCCGCGCCATTCCAACGCCTTGCGCACCGGATCCTCGCGGCCGCCGAAATAGACGCAGCGCCGGCGCAGTTCCAGGCCATGCTCAACCCTGGGCCATAGCTCGCCGCCCAACTGGTCGAAATGTTCATGCAGCTCAATGCGTCGCGCGCCCAGGCGATGCGCCTCGAGCGCCGCCAGAACTCCCGCGAGACCGCCGCCGACGATCCGGACCCTGTTCATGACGCTTGCTCAGCCCGCCGCCCCAATGCGGCTCCATCCCATCCTGCGCCCATGGGTGCAAAAAGTCGGTTAAGGAGAATTATCCAGGTTTCGGCGTAATTGGAGGCGCTCGGCCAGGATATCCAGAAAGGCTTTGGCGACGCGGGCTGCGCCCAGCCCGTCACAAAGTTCGGCGCTCTTGGCGGCGAGCCGAGCCCGGACCAAGCCGTTGTTCAACAACTGCAGGAAGGCGCGGTCAAACTCACGATCGAATTCCGGCGCGGCGGCGTCAAGGATCAGCGCTGCGCCGGCCTCGGCCAGGGCCATTGCGGCGGGCCGCTGATTGTCGGCCAGCACCAGCATCAGGCTGGGCAACGCCAGCGTGCAGCGCTCCCAGGCGCTGGAACCGCCGGCGCCTACCGCTATGTCCGCCGCCGCAGTGATCGCCGCCATGTCGGGGGTGTCCACATGAATGGTCAGGCGCGGGTCGCGCCGGGCCAGGCGCTCCAGGCCGGCGCGGCTGGGCGCGCCGGATCCCATGACGATGTCGAGCGCGATGTCTCCGATGCGGGGCCGGATGCGGTCAAGGACGCGGCCGGTGATTCCATCCAGATCGGTGAGCCCCAGGGAAACCAGGATGCGACGCACGTCGCCGGATCTCTGACCCAGCGTGCGGTCGCGCAGGACGGCGAATTCCGGACGCACCGGCGCGTAGGTCGGGCCCAGCAACAGCTGCGCGCCGGCGGGGATCAGTCCGTCATAGTCCGCCGCCGCCCGTTGCGGACCTGCGTCCACCACCAGGTCTGCGTACAGGGGGCGGTCGGCGAGGTCGTCGATGACCAGCGCGGGACGCCCCTGCGCCAGTGCGCGCTGCGCCTCGGCCGCCATGCCGTAGTGGTCAAAGACCATGGCGTCATATCCCGCCGCCGCGACAGCGTTCAGCCGCGGCATGTCGGGGGCGAAGGCGTCGAGGATGGCGCCGACACCGGGGGCCTCTAGAAAAGCGGTCGCCGCACCGCGCTCGGCAAGCGCTTTCGCCAGCGTCAACGAACGCATCACATGGCCGCCGCCCACCTGCGGTCCAGCGTCGGTAACGAACAGGATCGACGGGCCGTTCATGATCGCGCCTCCAGTCGCCGCACCACTTCGGCGGCGGCGCGGTCGGTTTCGGTCAAGGGCGGATAACTCCAGGTCTCCAGGCGCCCGGCGAAAGGCCGTGCTGCGCCACAAGCGGCAAGGTCGTCGTGGAACCGGCGAAATCTTTCCGAGCCGCCGTCCATCGGAACGATCATCACCGGCTTTCCCGTCGCCGCCGCCTGAACCGCCATGCCCACCGAGTCCTCGGTGACCAGGATGGCGTCGGCAGCGCCCAGGAAGGCGAAGAACGGATTGTCGCCGGTCTCGTCCCAGATGATTCCCGGAAGCGGGGCCAGGCGTTCGGTGATTAGAGCGCGGGCCCGGGCGGGCGTGCGCCGGGAAAATGTCAGCATCAGGGAGCCCGCCGTCTCCTGCACGCATCTCTCCAGGTCGCCGGCCAAGGTCCAGGCTCGGCTGGAGCTGAGATCATGGGCCTTGGAGGCGCCACCCACCAGCATCGCGATCCTGGGGTGGGGCAGGGGCTCGATCGCCGGCCAGAACCTGGCGACATCCGCCGCAAGCCGTGCCGCCGTCACCCTGTGCGGCGCGCCCAGGATCGGGAACACATTGGCGCCGGTCAGGCCATCGTGAGTGGGCGGGATCACCAGGTCGAAGGCCTCGGCGTCCATCCGCGGGTCCTGGGTCTGCACGACGAACGTCCGCCCGCTCGACCACCGCCGCATGCGCGACGAAAGCGCCAGGGTGGCGCGCCCGGCGGCGATCCACAACTGAGGCCAGGGCGGCGCAATGGCGCTGGCGGGGTTCAGGGTCAGCCGCGGCGCGAAGTTCAGCGCGGTTGGCAGGCGGCCGACGCCGGCCCGCCAGGCGATGGTCTTGACGGTGATTGCGGATGGCCGCAACCGGGCTACGGCCTCGGCGAGACCGAGCGCCTGGTCGCGCATGCCTGCGCGGCCGTCAGAGACAGCCCAGATAGAAAGTTGCGGGGCGGCGTCTGCGGTCAATCGCGTGGCTCCGCCCCGTTCCAGCTTGATCCCGGGTGAGCCCTACACCCACTCGACCTTGGTGATCTCATAGGCCTTGACGCCGGTGGGCGTATTGACCTCGACCACATCGCCATTTTCCTTGCCGATCATCGCGCGGGCGATGGGCGAGGAGATGGAGATCTTGCCCTGCTTCACGTCGGCCTCATGTTCGCCGACGATCTGGTAGCGGGCCGCCAGTTCGGTATCCTCGTCGATAAGCGACACCGTCGCGCCGAACTTGATCTGCCCGCCGGACAACTTCGAGACATCGATCACCTGAGCGCGAGCCATGCGGTCCTCGATCTCGGCGATCTGGCCTTCAATCCAACCCTGGCGGTCCTTGGCGGCGTGATACTCCGCGTTTTCGGACAAGTCTCCGTGCGCCCGCGCTTCGCCGATCGCGGCGATAACGGCCGGCCGTTCCACAGTTTTCAAACGCTTCAATTCCTCGTCGAGGGCTTGATAGCCCTCGACGGTCATCGGAACTTTTTCCATCAGGTGATGACTCAGGTTCGCCCAGTTGAAATCCGACTCCGGCCGCGGGCGTAGGCGTCCGGGGGCGGCGAAACTAGAAAATCCTGAAGGGAAACTCAAGGGCCTATCGGTAATCAGCTGTCGCGCCATGAATTGGCGACTTGCGGTCCCGTCGGCGGCCCGGCGCTACGAGTTGAAAATCCAGGCCCGGTCAAGGATGAAACCTGCACGCCCGCCAACACGAACTGATCGCCGCCGCCAAAATCGACCACGGTGTCGGCGCCCCGACCGCCGCCGAGGCTGTCGGCTGTGAGAATGGCAGGCTTCGGCAATGCTTCCAGGCGCGCGAGAGGGAGCGCAACTTCGTCTTCGTGCGCCTGGGCCGGAGTATGGATCAAACCGCCGCGCGACAACCCGCGGCCTGCCGCATCCAGGCCGGGCTGGATGCGCCTGACGTTTGGGCGGGGTGCGGGTTATATTCGCCATGCCGTCACCCAAGTGGTCAACCGAGGATCAGATGCTCATCGCCCAGATTTCCGACACCCATGTGGTCGCCGCCGGAGGCAGCCTGCAGCGGGGCCAGGTGGACCCCAACACCTTGCTGGAGCGCGCCGTCGAGCGGCTCAACGCCCTGAGGCCCCGACCGGACCTCGTGCTGGTGACCGGTGACCTGACCAATCACGGGAGCCACGAGGCGTATGTCGAATTGAAGGCGCTGCTCGCGCGCCTCGAACTGCCGTTCTATCTGGCGATCGGCAACCATGACGAACGCGGCGCCTTCCTGGCGGAGCTCGACTACCCGCATCTGGCGGCATGTGACGGCTTCGTCCAGTACGTGGTGGACGACCACCCGGTCCGCCTGATCGTGCTCGACAGCACCAGTGAGGCGCATCACCACGGCGAATTTTGCGCTGCACGCCTGGACTGGCTGGTGGCGCGCCTTGAAGAGGGGCAAGACAGGCCGACGATCGTCGCCGTGCACCATCCGCCGTTCGATTCCGGCATGGCGCTGATGGACGGGCCGGGGCCGGAATGGGCCGACGGTCTCATCGCCGCGCTGGCCGGGCGCCGGAACATCTTGCGCGTAGTCTGCGGTCACATCCACCGTTCAATGCAGGCCTTGGTCGGCGGCCATCTGACCAGCGTCTGTCCGTCGACCGCCCAGCAGTTGAACCTCGACCTGTCCCCAGGTGCGCCGGACCCGGCCCATCTGGCGGAAGGCCTATACGCCCTGGAGCCGCCAGGCTTCCACCTTCACGCCTGGGACGGCGAACGACTCGTCACACATAGCCTACTGGTAGATCGCTTCCCATGCATCGCCCCAGTGTCGGAACGCACCGTCAGTGTGCTCTCCCGCCCTGACGGGCGCTTTGTGATGCGCAAGCGCTCCTGACGACCCGCGATGGCGTCACCGGTTGTTCCATCTATCGCCGATGGCGGCTCAGCGCTGAGCCGCTACCGCATCCACGACGGCGCGCCTTGGCCCGTGGTGATGACGGCATAGACCAGGAAGGCGCCCAGCACGACGATCACCGCCACCATGGCGATCCCGATCCAGTTCTCCGCTTTCTCTGCCAGATGCTTGTTTTTGTAGTGATGTTCGTGGCCCAAATCGACGCCCATGACAGACCCTTCATTGTCAGCTTGCGCCGACGGCCGCGGGGGCCATCCAGCACCCGCCCGGGACGCATGGACCCGGGCTGGGACTGATCGCCTCCGCCCAGGCGGCGCGAATGTGACGAGCTGCGCTCGCCTTACCCTTCATCAACGCCGGCAGAGCTTGCTGGTTCCCTCGGCCGACGCGGGAATTCATCGGCTCGCGGGCTCGACCGGCGCGCGCCTCGGGCATAAAGGTGGAGCCGCGCGGGACGAAAAAGGGGGGCTGGCGTGTCAGGCATGGCCGAAACCGTCACCGCTCTGGGTGTGAAGCTTGCCCTTATGGGCGCAATTTGCGCCACAGCGGCCTGCGCCAGTCTGCCGCCGCGTCAGCCGGCGCGGATCGCACGCGCCCCGAACGACCTGGCCAGCGCGGAGTCGTTTTCGGCCGTCGTCGCGCCCTGGCCCGGCGACGGCTGGTGGAAAGACTACGGTGACGCCCAACTCACCGGCCTGATCGACACGGCGCTGGCGGGATCCCCCAGTCTGGCGCAAGCCGAGGCGCGGCTGCGCCGAGCCGACGCCGCTCTCGCCGGGCGGCGGGGCGAAGGCTTGCCAGATCTTGCGGTCACCGGTGAGGTGGTCGAGGAAAAGCGAAGCTATAACAATGGGTTTCCTCGACAATTTCTGCCGCAGGGCTATAATGACTACGGCCGGGCGAATTTCGACTTCAGCTGGGAGCTCGATTTCTGGGGCCGCAATCGCGCGGCCGTGGCCGCCGCGGCATCTGAGGCGCGGGCCGCCGAGGCTGACGCCGCTCAGGCCAGGCTGATGCTGACGACCAGCATTGCGGCGTCATACGCCGACCTTGCGGGCCTGTTCGCACGCCGCGACGTTGCTGAGCGGGCCCTGACCTTACGATCTGAGACGCTCAGGTTGGTGCAGATGCGTGTGGACAACGGTCTCGACACCCGCGCCGAGCTCAGCCAGGCCGAGTCTGGGCCATCGGCGGCGCGCGCTGCGATCGCCGCCATCGACGAGGACATCGCGATCGTCCGGAACCGACTGGCGGCCTTGGCCGGGCAGGGGCCGGACCGGGGTCTCGCCATCGCGCGCCCGTCGGCGGCGACGCTGAGGCCCTTGGGACTGCCGGAAAGCCTGGCTGCGAATCTGCTGGGCCGGCGTCCGGACCTGGCCGCAGCGCGCTGGCGGGCCGAGGCGGCGCAGCGCCGGGTCAAGGGCGCCAAGGCGGCCTTCTACCCAAATATCAACCTCGTCGGCGAGCTTGGGGTTCAGGCGCTGCATCTGGACCACCTGTTGGACGCGGGTTCGGACGCCGGACAGGTGGGGCCGGCGGTCAGCCTGCCGATCTTCCGGGGCGGGCGGTTACGCGCCGGGCTGCGCGGCGCCGAGGCCGAGCGCGACGAGGCGGTGGCGGCCTATGACGATGTGCTGACCAACGCCATGCGCGACGTCGCCGACGCGGTGGCCAGTCAAAGGTCGCTCAGCGTTCGGCTCGCCCAGTCTCGCCAGGCGCTTGCGGCCGGCGAGGACGCTCTGCGGATTGCGCGCCTGCGCTATCAAGGCGCGCTGACCACCTACCAGTCAGCCCTTCTGGCCGAGGAAGCGGTGCTGGATCGGCGGCGGGCGGTGGCCGATCTGGAGGCGCGCGCTTTCGTCCTCGATGTGGCTCTGATCCGCGCCCTGGGCGGCGGCTATCGGGGTTCGTGACGGCATGACCCTTTCCGGAGACTTCGACCATGGATGACGCCGCTCCTGGACAGGCCGCGGCCGACCAGCAGGCCCAGGCCGCGCGAGTTGCGCTGCGCCGAGGCCGTCTGATGCTGTTGGCCGCCGCCGTGGTGATCGGCGTGGCGCTATGGGGGGTCTATTATCTGGTGGTCGCCCGCCATCACGTCAAAACCGACAACGCCTATGTCGGCGCCGAAGTGGCCCAGGTGACACCACTGGTGGCCGGCCCGGTCGCCAAGGTGTTGGTCGCCGAGACCGATGCGGTGAAGACGGGTCAGCCCCTGGTGCTGCTGGATGATTCTGACGCCCGGCTGGCCGTGGCCGCCGCCCGCGCCGCACTGGGTCAGGCCGAGCGGCGGGTGCATGGCTACTACGCCAGCGATGCGGCCCTCGCCGGAAGGGTTTCGGCCAAGGGCGCCGATATCTCCCAGGCCGACGCCGGCATCGCCGCTGCGGCGGCGGAGTTCGACCGTGCGCGCACCGACCTGTCGCGTCGCAAAGCCCTCGCGCCGGCGGGCGCGGTCTCCGGCGAGGAACTGACCGCGGCCATCTCCCGCTACGCCAGCGCAAACGCCGCCTTGGCCTCCGCCCGCGCCGCTCGCGCCCAGGCCCTCGCGGATCGCGCCGAAGCAAGCGGCGAGCGCGCCGCGAACGCCGCCAACATCACCGGCGTCATCCCCAACCAGAACCCCGATGTGGCCCTGGCGCGGGCTCGGCTGGAGGCCGCGGAGCTCGCGCTCTCGCGCACGATCATCCGCGCGCCTAAGGACGGGATCGTCACCAAACGCACCGTGGTGATCGGCCAGCAGGTGGCTGTCGGGGCGCCGATCATGGCGATCGTGCCCACGGTCTTCGCTTTCGTGGACGCCAACTACAAGGAGGTGCAGTTGCGCAAGGTGCGGCCGGGGCAGAAGGTAGTGCTGACCTCGGACCTCTACGGTGGCGGAGTGAAGTTCCACGGTGTCGTGCGGGGCCTGTCCGGCGGCACTGGCGCGGCGTTCTCGCTAATCCCACCACAGAACGCCACCGGTAACTGGATCAAGGTGGTCCAGCGGTTACCGGTGCGGATCTATCTAGACCCGGTGGAGCTGAAGGAGCACCCCCTGCGCGTCGGCCTTTCCATGAAGGCCGACATCGACACCGCGTCGAACTGATGTCTGAGGCCGGCGCAAGGGCCGCCCCGCTGGAGCCGTTGTCCGGCGTGACCCTGTGGGTCACCGCCATCGCGCTTGCGCTTGGCACCTTCATGCAGGTGCTTGACGCCACCATCGCCAATGTCTCCCTGCCGGCGATCTCAGGGGCGTTGGGCGCCAGCGTCAGCCAGGGAACCTGGGTGGTCACCTCCTTCGCGGTCGCCAATGGCGTATCCGTGCCGCTAACCGGCTGGCTAATGGGACGTTATGGCGTGGTGCGCACCTTCATTATCGCAGTGTTGGCCTTCACCACGGCCTCGCTGCTGTGCGGCTTGGCCTGGAATCTGCCCTCGCTGATCGTCTTCCGGATGCTGCAGGGCGCGGCGTCGGGACCAATGATCCCGGGCTCGCAGGCGCTGCTGCTGATGATCTTCCCGACCTCCCGGCGCGGTCTGGCGCTGGCGATCTGGTCGACGACGACCATGGTGGCGCCGGTGTTCGGACCGATCCTGGGCGGAACCATCTCGGACAACATCAGCTGGCGATGGATATTCCTGATCAATGTGCCGATCGGCCTGGCCTGCGCCTGGTTCTGCCGCCAGGGCATGGTCGGACGAGAGACTGACACCCGCAAACTTCCGGTCGACACAACAGGCTTCATGCTGCTGCTGGTCTGGGTGGGCGCGTTGCAGATCATGCTGGACTTCGGCAAGGAGGCCGACTGGTTCGCTTCGCCCGCCGTCGTCGTGCTCGCACTCACCGCCGCCATCGGCTTCGTCGCCTGGTTGATCTGGGAGCTGGGTGAGAAGCATCCCATTGTCGATCTGTCGCTGTTCAAATCCCGCGATTTCACCGTGGCGGTGATCATCTACTGCGTGAGCTTCGCGATATTCTTCGCCAACAACTACCTGATGCCGGTCTGGCTGCAGACCCAGATGGGCTATGGCGCAGCCTGGGCGGGCCTGGTGATGGCGCCCAGCGGCGTCATGGCGTTGATGCTCAGTCCCGTTGCGGCCCGACTCCTGGCGCGCCTGGACCCTCGCTGGCCCGCCTGCGGCGCATTGGCTGTGTTCGCAGCGGCCTACTATATGCGCTCATTCTATTCGCCGCAGGCTGACTTCTGGACCTTGACGGTTCCGCTGTTCCTGCAGGGCGTGGCGATGAGCACCTTCTTCCTGGCGCTCACCAGCGTGATCCTCAGCGGCATCCCGGCCCATCAAGCGCCGCAAGCCCTGGGCCTGTCGAATTTCAGCCGCACGACCCTGGCCAGCTTCGCCACTTCGATCACCGCCACCTGGTGGGAACGCAAGGCGGCGCTCAGTCAGACCCGAATTGTCGAGACCATGGGCGCCAACGACCCGGGCTTCACCGGCGCAATGGACAAGCTGGGCGCCGCGGGTTTCAGCGCAAGGCAGGCTGCCGGGGTGGTGACCGGCGAGGTCATGAACCAAGCCTATCAGCTCTCCACCCTGGAGATCTTCCGAATTTCCGCCATCCTAGCGGCCATTCTGATCCCCTGCGTCTGGTTGATCCGCCCGGCGCGCGGCGGCGCCGGACATTGATCCCGCTCAGTAGTCCTGCAGCGGCCGCACTTCCAGCGGCCCGGCCGCCAAGGCGGCGATCGCCTGGGACGCGGCCAGCGCGCCGGCTGCGGTGGTGAAATAGGGGATCTTCATCATCAGGGCGGTGCGGCGAATCTCGAAGGAATCCGCCAGCGACTGGCGGCCTTCGGTGGTGTTGAAGACCAGCTGCACGCCGCCGTTCTTCATGGCGTCGACGATGTGGGGACGGCCCTCCAGAACCTTCATCACGCGCTCGACCTCGACCCCCTGATCGGCGAGGTAGCGCTCGGTTCCGCTAGTGGCCAACACCCGGAAGCCTAGGCTGAGCAGGATATTGACCGGCTCGACGATCCAGGCCTTGTCGGCGTCGCGGACAGAGACGAATACCGCGCCTTCCTGTGGCATCCGCGTGCCGCCGCCCAATTGGGCCTTTGCAAACGCGCGGGCGAAGGCGGCCGGAAGCGCCTCGCCCGGACGCACCCAGTCCAGGCCCATCACCTCGCCGGTGGAACGCATCTCCGGACCCAGCACCGTATCGACGCCAGCGAAGCGGGCGAAGGGGAACACCGCCTCCTTCACCGCGATGTGGTTGAAAGTCTTGTTGGTCAGGCCGAACTCGGAAAGCGGCCGGCCGGCCATGATCTTGGCGGCGATGGCGGCCAGGGGCTCGCCGATGGTCTTGGCCACAAAGGGCACCGTCCGGCTGGCGCGGGGGTTGACTTCCAGAACGAAAATCCGCGGTTCAGCGCTCTGCGGTTCCTCGATCGCGAACTGGACGTTCATCAGGCCCTTGACGTTCAGCGCTCTGGCCATCGCCTCAGTCTGGCGCTTCAGTTCCTCGATGGTCTCGGGCTTCAGCGAGAACGGCGGCAGGGAGCAGGCGGAATCGCCCGAGTGCACGCCGGCTTCCTCGATGTGCTCCATGACGCCGGCCACGAACACATCCACGCCGTCGCACAGGGCGTCCACGTCCACTTCTGTGGCGCGGGACAGGTATTGATCGATCAGGACCGGAGAGTCTCCGGACACCTGCACGGCGGTGCGGATGTAGCGGTCGAGCTGTTCGTCGTCGCGGACGATCTCCATCGCGCGGCCACCCAGCACGTAGGACGGCCGGATCACCACCGGATAGCCCACCTCCTTGGCGCCGGCGAAGGCTTCGTCGCGGGAGCGGGCGATGGCGTTGATCGGCTGCTGAATCTCCAGGCGGCGCAGCAGCTTCTGGAACCGCTCGCGGTCCTCGGCCAGGTCAATGGCGTCCGGTGAAGTGCCCAGGATCGGCACCCCGGCGTCCTCGAGGGGTTGGGCGAGTTTCAGCGGCGTCTGACCGCCAAACTGAACGATCACGCCCAGCAGTTCGCCGCGGGACGCCTCCACGTCGATCAGCTCCAGCACGTCTTCTGCGGTCAGCGGTTCGAAATACAGCCGGTCGGAGGTGTCATAGTCGGTGGAGACCGTCTCGGGATTGCAGTTCACCATGATCGACTCGATGCCGATGTCGTCCAGCGCGAAGGCCGCGTGGCAGCAGCAATAGTCGAACTCGATCCCCTGGCCGATCCGATTGGGACCGCCGCCCAGGATGATCGCCTTGCGGCGGTCGGTAGGCTCGCTTTCACACTCCGCCGCCTGGCCCAGGGCGCCAGTCTCATAGGTCGAGTACATGTAGGGCGTCTCGGCGCGGAACTCGCCGGCGCAGGTGTCGATGCGCTTGTAAACCGGCCGCACGCCCAGGGCGCGGCGCCGTCGGCGAACTTCCTTCTCTGTGGATCCGGCCAGGGTCGCCAGCCGCGCGTCAGAGAATCCCTGGGCCTTCAGCGCACGGAACCCGGTCGGGGTTTTTGGCAAGCCATCACGGGCGACGCGGGCCTCCTCGGCCACCAGGGTCTCGATCTGGCGCAGGAACCAGGGCTCATAGGCGCAGGCGGCGTTGACCTCGTCGACGCTGAGCCCATGGCGAAAGGCCTGGGCGATGACCCGCAGCCGGTCCGGCGTCGGCTTTCCCAGCGCGCGCCGGACCGAATCCCGACCGACCTCGGGGTCGTCGGCGCCTTCGATTTCGACCTCATCGAGACCGTCGAGTCCCGTCTCCAGGCCGCGCAGGGCCTTCTGCAGGCTTTCGGCGAAGGTTCGGCCGATGGCCATCACCTCACCCACCGATTTCATCGAAGTGGTCAGATGCGGCTCCGCACCCGGATACTTCTCGAAGGCGAAGCGGGGGATCTTGGTGACCACATAGTCGATGGAAGGCTCGAACGACGCCGGCGTTGCGCCGGTGATGTCGTTCATCAACTCATCGAGGGTGTAGCCCACGGCCAGCCTGGCGGCGACTTTGGCGATGGGAAAGCCCGTGGCCTTGGACGCCAACGCCGATGAGCGCGACACCCTCGGATTCATCTCGATCACCACCATCCGGCCATCGGCCGGATTGACCGCGAACTGGACGTTTGAGCCGCCGGTTTCGACGCCGATCTCGCGCAGCACCGCGATCGAGGCGGCGCGCATGCGTTGGTATTCCTTGTCGGTGAGCGTCAATGCCGGGGCGACGGTGATCGAATCTCCGGTGTGGACGCCCATGGGGTCCACGTTCTCGATGGAGCAGACGATGATGCAGTTGTCCGCCTTGTCGCGGACCACCTCCATCTCATACTCCTTCCAACCCAGCACGCTCTCCTCGATCAGCACTTCGGTGGTGGGAGACATGTCCAGACCGCGCTCGACGATCTCGCGGAACTCCTCGACGTTGTAGGCGATGCCGCCACCGGTGCCGGCGAGCGTGAAAGAGGGGCGAATGATCGCGGGCAGCCCCACGAACTCCAGGCCTTCCATGGCCTCGTCCAAAGTGTGGGCGGCCTTGGACTTGGGGCTCTCCAGGCCGATGGCGTCCATGGCGTTGCGGAACTTCTGACGATCCTCGGCCTTGTCGATCACGGCGGCCTTGGCGCCGATCATCTCGACGCCGTACTTTTCCAGAACCCCCATCTGTTCCAGAGCCAGGGCGGTGTTCAGCGCCGTCTGGCCGCCCATGGTCGGCAGCAGGGCGTCCGGCCGCTCCTTGGCGATGATCTGTTCGACGATCTCAGGGGTGATCGGCTCGATATAGGTGGCGTCGGCGATGTTCGGATCAGTCATGATCGTCGCCGGATTGGAGTTGACCAGAACGATCCTGTAACCCTCGGCCCGCAGCGCCTTGCAGGCCTGCACGCCGGAATAGTCGAATTCGCAGGCCTGGCCGATAACGATGGGCCCGGCGCCGATTATCAGGATGGATTTGATGTCGGTGCGTCTGGGCATCGGCTCTCATCTCGCGCGGCAAAATGGGGCTCGCGCCGGAGCGCGCGCCTCCATCGACCGTCAATGCAGGTTAAGCCGTCCGTTTAGTGGGGTGGCGGCGGCGACGCAAGCGCGTGTTCGCGTATCGCTACAACAGTCGATCCGCCGGCAGGAAAGTGCGCCCGCCGTCCACCCACAGGGTGGTGCCGGTCACATAGGCGCCGGCTCTGCTGGCCAGGAAGATGACGGCGCCGGCGATTTCCTCCGGTTCGCCAACACGCCTCAAGGGAATCCCGGGGGCGGCGGCGGCGAGGCCCGCCTCACCCAAGGTGGTTTCCGAGGCTTCAGATCGGATCAGACCGGGCGCCAGGCAATTGACGCGGATGTTCTGGCCCGCTGTCTCATCGGCCAGGCATCGGGCCAGATGCGCCAGGCCGGCCTTGGACGTGGAGTAGGCCATGATCTTTGGCTGGGCGGTGTGACCGCTCACCGAACCTATCAGAATCATCGACCCGCCGCCGCGCGCGGCCATGGCCGGCCGGAACGATTCGCAGAGGCGGTAGTTATGGTGGATGTTGCCGGTGAGCGTGCGGTCAAAGGCGCCGGGGCCGCGCAGGGACATTACAGCAGCGTTGCAAACCAAGGTGTCGACGCCGCCAAACGCCTTCTGCGCCGCGTCGGTGAACGGCCTTATGGAGTCGCGCTCCTCCAGGTCGAAGGCGATGGCCTTGGCGATCGTGCGTCCGCCACCGAACTCATCATTGATCGCCGCAGCAACCTTTTCGCACAGGCCTTGATCGCGGCTTGAAACCACAACGTTGGCGCCGGCCGCGGCCATCTCGCGCACGATGGCCAGTCCGATCCCCTTGGTGGAGCCGGTCACCACGGCCGTGTGGCCGGTAAGATCGAAAAGAGACATGGCGTTTCCTGCAAGCGCGCGCGCGACAGGGACGCCGCGCCGTTCCCCAACATCAAAAAAACAGGCCGGCCCCGCAAGGGACCGGCCTGACGAATATTGGCTCGGGCGGCGAAATCGCCGGCCCGAAAAACTAGGCCTGCAACTGGCCGGCGGCGGTCTTGCCGCTGCGGGAGTCGCGTTCCAGTTCATAGGTGATTTTTTGACCTTCGTTGAGCGAGCGCAAGCCCGCGCGTTCGACGGCTGAAATATGGACGAACACGTCGGCGCCGCCCTCATCAGGTTGGATGAAGCCGTAGCCCTTGGTTCCGTTGAACCACTTCACAGTGCCGGTAGGCATAGAGGTATATTTCCTTCGATAGATTCCAACCGCGCAAGCATTCACACGGCTGACCAAAGATCGCGAAGGAACGGAAGGCAGGTCCGGCGTCCGGTGTGGGGACGAGGAAAGACGCCCGAACCTTACGAGTTCGATGCCGCCATCGTAGTTGGAATTTGGCGGCTGCGCAATGCGCTGAGCAAAATTTATGGCGTTCCGCAACGGATTGGTCTGAAAGGAATAATTTACCTTTTCCGACCGGTTTCGACGATGGCCTGAAAGCTGCCGAAGGGGGTTCAAGACGAAGCCGTTCGGCGCCATTCTGGACTGATGAAGCCCGAACCGATCCGCCTCGCCGCCGCCATCGCCGCTCTCGCGTTCTGCGCATCCGCCGCCAGCGCCGCCGATCCCCCCGGGCCGGTATCCACGCCAGTCGGGGTCGCGACGACGACGTTGTCGGGCCAACCGATCACGCTGCCCCAGGGGCCGGTGACGGTTACTGTCACGCGCACTGACCTGCCGGCGGGCGGCGTGTTGCCGATCCACAAGCATCCCTATCCTCGCTATGCCTATGTGATTTCCGGCCGCCTGAAGGCGGTGAACCTGGACACTGGACTCACCTCGGAGCTCAAGGCGGGCGAATTCACTGTCGACCCCATCGACCAGTGGCACAAGGCCTGGGCCATGGACGGTAAGCCCGCCAGCCTGCTGGTCATCGACCAGACCCCGCCCGGGCAGGGCAATATGGTGCGCAAGGCGCCCTGACGCGGGAGGGGGCTTGTCCCCCGACGCCGGGCGAGGCAGCTTCGCCGTGGATGTCGGAACGGAGCGACCCTTGGCCGCTGATGACCCCCTGGTCGAAATGTTGACCCGCATCGCCGCGGGTGACCGCGGCGCATTGAAGCGGCTCTATGACGCGACCTCGGCGAAGCTTTTTGGCGTCTGCCTGCGTATCCTCTCCCGTCGCGACGAGGCCGAGGACGTGTTGCAGGAAGTCTATCTTACCATCTGGCGCCGGGCGGACCGCTATGAGACGGCTCGCGCGAGCCCGATGGCTTGGTTGGCGACCATCGCACGCAACCGCGCCATCGACCGGCTTCGGGCGCGCGGGCCGCTGGCCTATGCCGCGCCGGTGGAGGACGTCATCGCGCCGGATCCTGCGCCCCTGGCCTCGGCCCTGATGGAACAGAGCCAGGACACCGCGGCGCTGCATAGGTGTCTAGACGAACTGGATGCGCGCACGGCGGACGTGATCCGCACGGCCTTCTTCGAAGGCGTCACCTATGAGGCCCTGGCTGATCGCCTGAATACGCCCCTAGGAACGGTCAAGAGCTGGATCCGGCGAGGCCTGTTGAAACTGCGAGGGTGTCTGGAGCCATGAGCGGCGATCCCGAACTCCCCGAGACCGAAGCGGTTGCGGCCGAGCACGCCTTGGGCGTGCTGGATATGCAGGCTCGCGCTGCGGCGGAGGCGCGGATGGCCGCCGACCCCGCCTTTGCGGCGCTCGTGGCGGCCTGGCGGGTGCGGCTCGCCCCCCTGGCGGGCGAGATCGCGCCCGCTTCTGCGCCCGCGGGTCTGTGGGGCCGCATTGAGCGCGGTTTGCCGGCCAACGATAACGCCATGCTAACGCGCCGGCTGCGTTTCTGGCAGGGGGTGTCGGGCGCCGCCATGGCCCTGGCGGCGGCCTGCCTCGCCATCGCCGTTCTGGCGGTGAACCAGCCGCCGACCGTGATCCGGCCGCAGCCCGGCGTACTGCTCAACGCCAGCCTGCAGGGCGACGGCGCGCCGATGTTCGTGGCCGCCTATGACCCCGACCGCAAGGCGCTGATCATCACCTCCCTGGCCAGGCCCGGCGCCGATCCGGTGCATGTGCATGAACTGTGGCTGATCCCCGCCGACGGCAAGCCGCGATCTTTGGGATTGGTCGAGCCCGGGGCATCCCACCGCATGCCCATGGCCGAGAGCCTGGCGCCGATGGTGGAGGCCGGCGCGGCCTTGGCGGTGTCCATCGAGCCGCCGGGCGGGTCGACCAAGGACGGGCCATCGGGTCCAGTCGCCGCCAAGGGCATTCTGACCAAAATATAATTTCAGAAACCTGCATCCAGTCGGAAACTGTCCCCGTTTCTCCTTTGGCGTCGATCAAGACGTTTTGGATCACCTAGGGACTTGCAATATGTCAAATAAAGTTATGGCCTGCGCGATCGCGGGCGTGATGATTTTTGCAGGCGTCGCTAATACTACAAATGCTGCGGATGCAATGATGAAGTCATCCATGCAGCACGCCGTTATGGTGGGCGGCGCGCCGATGTACCCGACAAAAAACATCATTCAGAATGCGGTCAACTCCAAGGACCACACCACCCTGGTGGCCGCGGTCAAGGCGGCTGACCTGGTGGACACCCTGTCCGGGCCTGGTCCGTTCACGGTGTTCGCCCCGACTAACGCCGCATTCGGAAAGTTGCCGGCCGGGACGGTGGAAACACTGGTGAAGCCGGAAAACAAGGCGACCCTGACCAAGATCCTCACCTATCACGTGGTGCCTGGCCGGCTGTCGTCGACAGACCTGATGGCCAAGGTCAAGGCCGGTGGCGGCAAGGCGACGCTGACCACCGCCCAGGGCGAGACCCTCACGGTGGCGGCCAAGGGCGGCGCCTTGTGGATCTGGGACGCCAAGGGCGGATCGGCCAGGGTGACCATCGCCAACGTCAATCAGTCCAACGGCGTGATCCATGTGGTCGACACGGTGTTGATGCCGTAACGCCGTGAACGGGGCCGGTCTTCTCCCCGGGGCCGGCCCCACCCGCCTTCAGGCCTGCTTGCGCTGGTCCATCAGGCCGGCGAAGCGATCGAAGATGTAGAGTGAATCCGTCGGGCCCGGTGAGGCCTCTGGGTGGTGTTGCACCGAAAACACCGGACGGTCCTTCAGCGCCAGACCGGCATTGGTGCCGTCGAACAGCGACACATGCGTTTCGCTCACCCCCTCGGGCAGGCTGTCGCGGTCCACGGTGAAGCCGTGGTTCATGGAGACGATCTCCACCTTGCCGGTGGTCAGGTCCTTCACCGGATGGTTCGCCCCATGGTGACCCTGGTCCATCTTCACGGTACGCGCGCCCAGGGCCAGGGCCAGCATCTGGTGGCCCAGGCAGATTCCGAACACCGGCGTGCCACTGGCAACCAGCTTCTTGATTTCCGGCACGGCGTATTCGCCGGTGGCCGCCGGGTCACCCGGTCCGTTGGACAGCAGCACACCATCCGGCTTGCGCGCCAACACGTCTTCGGCGCTGGTGCTCGCCGGTAGTACGGTCACCTTCGCGCCGATGGATGCGAGCGCGCGCAGGATGTTGCGCTTGACCCCATAGTCCAGCACCACCACCTCATATTTGCCAGCCTTGCAGCGGCCGTAGCCCTCCGGCCAGTCCCACAGGGCTTCGTCCCAGGTGAACGGTTGCAAACAGGTGGCGTCCTTGGCCAGGTCCAGGCCGACAATGCCGCTCCAGCCCGCGGCCTCGGCCAATAGAGCGTCCAGGTCGAAACGGCCGTCAGGGTCATGGGCGATCACCGCATGCGGCATGCCGGTTTCGCGAATGCGGCGGGTCAGCGCACGGGTGTCGACCCCGGCAAGCCCCACAACGCCGCGGCGGCTCATCCAGGTGGGCAAGTCGACGTTGGAACGCCAGTTGGCCGGCGGAGTCGGCAGGTCGCGGAAGATGGCGCCCCGGGCTGCGGTCGCCGCCGACCCGGAAATCTGTTCCAGATCCTCCACGTTGGTTCCGACATTTCCAACGTGAGGGAAAGTGAAGGCCACAACCTGGGCCATGTAGGACGGATCGGTGAGGATCTCCTGGTAACCGGTCATGGCGGTGTTGAAACACACCTCGCCAACAGCCTTGCCCACGGCGCCTACGCCCAGGCCCTGCAGCACCGTGCCGTCCGCCAGGGCCAGCACCCCGGTCACGCCGGGCAGGAGGTCGCGGCTCATGGCAGGCTCCGAGGGAATGAGGGACGGGCGGATAAACGGCCGCGTAGGTAGTCAGTTGCGCGGTTCGGGTCAATGCGGGGGCGGGTGGGCGCTACCAGAACCTCGCCCTGTCGTGCGGGCGTGCTAGGATCGCGGCCGATGACCGCCTCCGCCAATGCCGCCCGCGCCGCAAACCCTCGCCGCATCAGCACCACGGCGCTGGTGATCCTTGCGGCCTGGCTGGCGGCCGGCGGCGCGCTCGCGGTCTATGATCCGCTCCGAGGGTTGCTTACCTTCGTATTCGTGCTGTTGGGCTGGTTGCTGTCGGTGATGGCCCATGAATTCGGCCACGCCTATGTGGGCTACCTGGGCGGCGACCACACGGTGGCGTCCAAGGGCTACCTGACCCTGGATCCTGCCCGATATATCAACTCGGCCACCAGTCTCGTCATCCCGCTGATCGTGGTGGCCATCGGCGGCATCGGCCTGCCGGGCGGTGCGGTCTACCTGCGACAGGACCTGATGCGCAGCCGCGCCTGGCGCTCGGCCTCGTCCCTAGCCGGTCCCGCGGCGACGGCGGCGGTGCTGGTGGTGTTGAGCGTCTGCATCGCGCTCGCCCGGGCGTTCACGCCGTCCACGGCGCTACCCGCCGCCCTGGCGTTCCTGGCCTTCCTTCAGGCGACCGCCCTGGTCATCAACCTTCTGCCCGTACCCGGTCTCGACGGTTATGGCGCGCTGCGGCCGTATCTCCCCGGTGCGTTGACCAAGCGGATCCGCCGATGGGAGAACCTGCTGTTCATGGGCTTCGTCCTCCTGCTGCTGACATCCTCAGGCGCCAACGACGAGCTCTTCAAAACGGCGATTTCCATCTCGGACATCATCGGCGTGCCGCGCGACTGGGTGGTCATGGGCTACGAAGCCTTCCGATTTTGGCATTGATCCCGGCGTCAGGCGGCTATCGCCCTGGCGATCGCACCGATCAGCCCGTCGGCGGAGACGGGCTTGCCGAGGTGGCCGTCCGCGCCAGCCTCGGCGCTGTTGGTGATGTCCTCGGGGGAAGTGTTGGCGGACAGCACGAGAATTGGCGATCGCGGCAGAGCCCGCTCGGCTTCCTCTTTGCGAATGGCGCGTATGGTCGCCAGCCCGTCCAGCACCGGCATTCGCAGATCCATCAGCACCGCGTCGAAGGGCTGCAGCCGCCATTGCCGAATCGCCTCCATCCCGTTCTCGGCGCTCACGACCTCGAGGCCCGCGGCGCCGAGCATCAGTTCAATGATCTTGATGTTGGTGGGATTGTCGTCGACGACGAGCACCTTTACGGACTCGTTCGCCGCAATTTCGCGCACCGCCGGTGGCGAGGCGGCAGGCGTCGGAACCGGACCGT
Organism: Caulobacteraceae bacterium; assembly: GCA_947475415.1. Classification (GTDB taxonomy): domain Bacteria; phylum Pseudomonadota; class Alphaproteobacteria; order Caulobacterales; family Caulobacteraceae; genus Phenylobacterium. The sequence continues at coordinate 65,643 of CANJLH010000006.1, read as the reverse complement.
CGAACGCCAACAGCCGGGTGACGAGCCGATCAAGCTGCGAACCTGCGGCCAGCATGTCCTCCAGCAGGCTGCGCTGGTGGGGGTCAAGGACCGTGCCGCTCAGCGCCTGTCCCAGGCCCAGCACTCCGTTCAACGGCGTGCGCAATTCGTGACTCATGTCGGCGAGAAACTCGCTCTTGGCGCGGCTGGCGGACTCGGCGCGACCTAGCGCCATTCGCAGCGCTTCGGCCTGGTTTTTGATGTCGGTGATATCGACCCGAAGACCGATTACGCCGCCGTCGCTTGTGCGTCGCTCCTCGATCATCAGCCAGCGGCCGTCGGCGAGTTGCTGCTCATGACGCTCGCCGGTTGGGTCGGCCAGCCGTGCGAGCCGTTCATCGAGCCAGGCCGCCTCGCGTCCCACCGCATCCGGATAATCGCCGCGCATCACGCCGGTGCGCAGCGTATCCGCCAATCGCACGCCCGGCCGGAAGAGGTCCGCGGAGCGATGGTAGATCTCCGCATAGCGCCGGTTCCAGAGCACATAGCGCCCCTCGGCGTCGAGGAAGACCACACCCTCTGGTATCGCCTCGATGGCGTCGCGCAGGCGGTCCCGCGCATTTCGCGCCTCGGTCTCCGCCCTGGCCAGCGCGCGGCCGCGAAACTGGTGTGCGAAGGCGCTGATACGCTGGCGGATATTCCCGAAGGCCATAGTTCGTTCCGATCGACTCACAGCCTAGGATGCCGGCGCCGGCCCGCTTGTCGCGCCGGGTCGTGCGCGGTCCCGTCGGATTGCTCGCCGACGCCCGGAATTCAGGCGCCCCGGCGGCCGGGCGCCTGCGGATGAATCGCGCGAGGTCGAGACTGCCCCCGCGCTGGCGGACGTGTTAATGGGCGTCGTGCGCTTCGACGAACGCTTCCTGGATGAAATCAAGTCGCGGCTGCGTGCCTCCGACGTGATCGGCCGCACTGTGAAGCTGCGCAAGCAGGGCCGTGAGTTCGTGGGCCTGTCGCCCTTCAACAAGGAAAAGACCCCGTCCTTCTATGTGAACGACGACAAGGGCCAGTTCTTCGACTTTTCCTCCGGCAAGACCGGCGACCTGATCAGTTTCCTGCAGGAGACCGAACGCCTCAGCTTCGTCGAGGCTGTGGAGCGGCTGGCGGCGGAGGCCGGCGTGCCGCTGCCCGCCGTCGATCCCCGTGGCGCGGCGGAGGAAAAGGTGCGCCAGGGCCTCTCGGACTGGCTGGAGACCGCCTGCCAGTGGTTCGAGGCGGAGTTGCGCCGGCCGGTGGGCCGCGAGGCGCGCGCCTACCTGGAGCGCAGGGGCCTGCCCGAAGGCGAGTGGAGCCGCTTTCGCCTGGGATTTTCACCCTCCGGCCGAACTGCGCTCAAGGATTACCTAATCGCCAAAGGCGCGCGACCGACTGAACTGGTGGAGTCCGGCCTGTTGATCGCCCCGGAAGACGGCGGCCAACCCTATGACCGCTTCAGAGACCGCATCATTTTTCCGATCGCCGACGCCCGCGGCCGGGTGGTTTCCTTTGGCGGTCGTGCGATGGATCCCCAGGCCCGGGCGAAATACCTGAATGGTCCGGAGACCTCAGTCTTCCACAAGGGCCGCAACCTCTATGGCCTCTTTGAGGCGCGCAAGGTTCTCGCCGCCGCGCGGGGCGACGAGCGGCCGATGCTGGTCGTCGTCGAAGGCTATATGGACGTCATCGCCTGCCAGCGGGCGGGGCTGGCCGCAGTTGCGCCCATGGGCACGGCGCTGGGCGAGGAGCAGATGGAGATGCTTTGGCGCCTGCATCCCGAACCGACCCTGTGTTTCGATGGCGATCGGGCGGGTCAACAGGCTGGGGGTCGGGTCATCGACCGGGCGCTACCCCTGTTGCGACCCGGCAAATCTTTCCGCTTCGCTGTGGCGGAGGGCGGTAAAGACCCCGACGAGGTGCTGCGCGAACATGGCGCGGCGGCGCTGAAGGGCCAGCTGGCCGCCTCCACCGTATTCGTCGACGCCCTGTTCCGCCGCGAACATGCCGCCGAGCCCCTGGACACGCCGGAACGGCGCGCGGGCCTGAAGGCGCGGCTGCGGGCGGCGGCCCAGCGCATCGAGGACAAGGACCTCGCCCAGGCCTACCGGGAGGCTCTGCTGGAACGGTTCGACCAGTTGTCTCCGCGAAAGTCCGAGCCACAGCAGCGGCGCACCGCCCGTGAACCGCGCCGGTCGGGCCGCTGGCGCCCCGACTCGGGCTTTCCCGTCTTTGACGACGGCCCGCCCACCGCCCAAGGCATGGCTGCGGCGAAGCGTCTGTCATCCGTCCCGGACGCGATTTCCGCGGCGCTGGCCAAGTACGTCTTGGCGGATCCCCCTGTGCTGGACCCTTTTCTTGAAGACGATTTCACCGCCCGCGGGTTTGGTGATCCTGCGCTGGCCAGGCTCGCTCAGGAAATAATCCGTGCGCGGCTGCAGTCAGAGCATCTTGACACTGACGCCCTTGCACGCCATCTCGCATCCTGCGGATTTAGCGCACTCATGACAGACATCGACCGGGCCGCTGCGAAATCGGGCGCGCCCTTTTTGGAAACTGATGTCTCCCTCGAGATGGCTAGATCACAGTGGTCAGTCGGCTTTTCCGCACTCGTGCGGCTCGCCGCGCTGGAGGAGTCCCTGAACGCCGCCAAACGCGAGTTGGCCGGCGCAGGCCCCGGCGCGTCGGCCCTCATGCGCACGAAAGGTGAGCGCGACGCATTGAAGCGAGCGATCAGAACCCGTTCGATCTGGACCGGCGAAGCCGACTAAGGCGCGCCGACAGGTCATTAACCATCTTCGGCCCGACCCTTGCATGGGACGGTTCACGCCGAATCCGGAGACATTGATGAGCACCACCACCGCTGAAGCGGACGCGACCTCCGCAACCGTCGTCGTCGAGGCGCCCGTCAGCGACGGTCCGCTGCTGGATTTGACCGATGCCGCGGTCAAAAAGTTCATCAAGCAGGCCAAGGCCCGCGGCTATGTGACCCAGGAGGAATTGAACAAGGTTCTTCCGTCCGAGGAGGTCACCTCCGAGGCCATCGAGGACACCATGGCGATGCTCAACGAGATGGGCATCAATGTGGTGGAGGCCGAGGAGGACGCCGACGCGGGTGAAGTGGCCGTGCGCGAGTCAACCACCGTGGTGGAGACCACCACCACCTCGGCCTATGACCGCACCGACGATCCGGTGCGGATGTACCTTCGCGAGATGGGCTCGGTGGAGCTGCTCTCCCGCGAGGGCGAGATCGCCATCGCCAAGCGCATCGAGGCCGGCCGCGACACCATGATCCGTGGGCTGTGCGAAAGCGCGCTGACCTTCGAAGCGATCATGGTCTGGCGCGAGGAGCTGGCGTCCGGCCGTATCCTGCTGCGCGAAGTGATCGATCTGGAGCAGACCTACGGTGGCCAGAACGCCGCCGCCGCCGAGGCCCTGGCCGCGCCAGCCGCCGACGAGGAAGAGGAAGAAGAGGAAGTCTCCGCCGAGGAGACCGAGGACGGCGAGGCCATCGCCAAGGCCGAGGCCGATGACGATGACGACTTCGACGACGGCGCGGGACCGACGATCAGCGCCATGGAGGGCGAACTGCGCGAAGGCGTCATGGCGACGCTGGACGCCATCGCCGCAGAGTTCGAGGCCTTCCGCGCCCTGCAGGAAAAACTGGTTGTCCAGCGCCTCAAGGGCGGAGACCTCACCGAGGCTGACCGCAAGGCCTATGACGTGGCCACGCTGGCCATCGTCCAGCATCTGAAGACACTCAAGCTCAACAACAACCGCATCGAGGCCCTGGTCGAGCAGCTTTACGCGATCAACAAGCGCCTGATGGGTCTTGAGGGACGGCTGCTGCGCCTGGCCGACAGCTACGGGATCTCGCGCAGCGAATTCCTGAAGGCCTATTTCGGGGCCGAACTCAGCCCTGACTGGGGTGAGCAGGTGCGCGGCATGGGCGTGCGCTGGACCAAGTTCATCGGCTCCGATGGCGGCCAGGTGAACGACATCCGCAACGAGGTGGCGGCGCTCGCGCAGGAAACCGGCGTCCCCATCGACGATTACCGCCGCATCGTCCACACGGTGCAGAAGGGCGAACGCGAGGCCCGCCAGGCCAAGAAGGAAATGGTCGAGGCCAATCTTCGCCTGGTGATCTCCATCGCCAAGAAATACACCAACAGAGGTCTGCAATTCCTTGATCTTATTCAGGAAGGCAACATCGGCCTGATGAAGGCGGTGGACAAGTTCGAGTACCGCAGGGGCTACAAGTTCTCCACCTACGCCACCTGGTGGATCCGGCAGGCGATCACCCGCTCCATCGCCGACCAGGCCCGCACCATCCGCATCCCGGTGCACATGATCGAGACGATCAACAAGATCGTGCGCACCTCGCGCCAGATGCTGCACGAGATCGGCCGCGAGCCCACCCCGGAGGAACTGGCCGAGAAGCTGGCCATGCCGCTGGAAAAGGTGCGCAAGGTGCTGAAGATCGCCAAGGAGCCGATCAGCCTGGAAACGCCCATCGGCGACGAGGAAGACAGCCACCTGGGCGACTTCATCGAGGACAAGAACGCCATCCTGCCCATCGACGCGGCCATCCAGAGCAATCTGCGCGAAACCACCACCCGGGTGCTGGCGTCGCTGACGCCCCGCGAGGAACGCGTCCTGCGCATGCGTTTCGGCATCGGCATGAACACCGACCACACCCTGGAGGAGGTCGGCCAGCAGTTCAGCGTCACCCGCGAACGCATCCGCCAGATCGAGGCCAAGGCGCTGCGGAAGCTCAAGCACCCCAGCCGCTCGCGGAAGCTCAGGAGCTTCCTGGACAGCTGATGGTGGCGCGGAGCGGCAGGGTGTTGACTGCCCGGGAAAGTGCGCTGGCGCTGCGCCTGGCGATTAATGCTGCGAGTGGAAAGCGCTGCTCCGGAACGCTCAATGGCCAGATCGCCATGGTCGCCCGTTTCAATGGGCCATGGCCCGATGACGAGCTTAGCGGGCGGAAATCGGCTTGAGCCTGAGGCGCGACGGCCTGCTCTGATCTGGCGCCGGACCGGGGATGCATGGAATTTCGGGCACGTGCGACATCCGTGGCTTCAAATGCCGACGGGATCGACTAGTCGTGTGTGTCCCAAAGTCCACCGTACGCCCCCGTCACCCCCGCGCCATCTGGAACAGCGTCAGGCCGATCTCGGCGACGATCAGCAGCACGATGGCCCATTCCAGACGCAGGGAGCGTTCCGTATCGATCAGGTCGGTCATCAGCCGGGCGGTCTGGCCGATCAGACCAAGCTTGCGGTTGAGCACTTCGGCGCGCTCGTCCAGTTCATATTCGGTCTCAAGGCGGGCGTAGAGCCGCTCAAGGTCCGGCCGGTCCCACAGCAGGTCCGGCTTTTCACTCACCGCCACCCGGCCGGAAACCCGGTGCTCCACCAGCAGCGCCGAGCCGATCAGCCGGATCATCGCCCGGCGGCCGGCTGGGCCACGGCCGCGGTTGGCCAGTTCCCGGGCCCAGGGCTCGATGGTGTCGAAAACCTCGGCCACCTGACGTTCATCCTGGGCCAGGGCGGCGCTCTTGGCGATGGCGTCGGCCACCACCAGCAGCCGCTCGGGCGAGCGATCGGCGATGCGCAGGACGCCGTCAGGCTCGACCCGTTCCTCGCGGTCAATGGCGGGGGCCAGGCTGGCGGTCTCTTCCTCGCGCAGGTCAAAGGGACTGCGCACGCGGGGGGCGATGCCCCGCAGCACCTCGTCCTCCGCCACCGGATCGAGCCCGATCAGCACCACGACGCCGTAGCGAAACACCACTGCGAAACCCTGGTCGCCAACCTTGAAGGCCAGCGGCGCCGTGGACAGGGCGTCGCGCCGCTCCAGCCCTACGGTGTCGATTCGCTCACCCAGCAGCACCGCCCGGGCGGTGACGGGGGTGAAGGCGGGGTCGGGGGCTGATTCCGGCTTGGCCATGAGGCCAGGGGAGCACAGAGCCGGCGCGGCGGCTAGCGCCGCGGCGCCTGAAGGGCTCGGTCTAACCGGCCACGCCAAACCCGGACGCACCCTCAGGATCGTGTCTTGACGTCACGTTGCATAGGATTGTTCCTCGAAAAAATGCGCCTTGGGCCGGATTTCAAAGCCCTACCGCCAACCGTAGTTGAAGCTGAGGCTCACCCGCTCGGCCTTGGCGCGATTGGGGGTCACCTCATGGCGCAGCCAGCTCTCCCACATCAGTACCGTCCCAGCCTCGGGTGTCACATAGACGAAGCTGCGCGCGCTTTCCGGGGCGTCGGCGCGCCGGGGTGGGGCGGCCATCATCAGGGGCAGGCGTGGGTCCTCCAGCTTGAGCGCGCCGGCGCCGGCCGGGACTTCCACATAAACCGTCCCGGAGAGCACGCTATGGGGGTGGATGTGGCCGGAATGGGCGGCTCCGGGCTTGAGAATATTGACCCACAGGCTGTCCAGCTTCAGCCGCCGAGGTCCAAGGTCGAGGTCGAGCGAGGTGGCGAAGTTCGCCGCATGCCGGTCGAGTTTCGCTTTCAGTTGGCCGAACACGGTGGCCCGCGTCGGCAGATCGTCCAGGGAGGCATAGGACGTATAGCCTCCGTAGCCCTCGCGCCGGCACCAGGCCCGGCCGGCGGCGTCCTCAGCGGCCAGCATGCGGCACGCCTCGGCCAGTTCGGCGTTGAATTGGGCAAAGCTGCGCGCGCCTGACAGCGAGGCCTCATAAAGGTGCGTAACGAACAGAGGGCGCAGGCTCATGTGCGCCCGCTAGCGCCCGTCGCCGGGCCTGTCAAAGGCCGAAGTTCACCAGGGTCAGGCGTGCTGCGTCTGCAGCCCCAGGAGCGCGTCCCACATCTCGTCAGCGATTTTCGCCACCTGGACCTGGGCCTTGAACGCCTGTCTGGCGCCGATGATCTCCGTCGCCTCGCTGGCCAGGTCGACATCGCCGCCGCCCGCGATGCGCGCCGCAGACGCGTTCAGCCGTTGAGACGCCGCCATCATGCCGTAACGTGCGATCGCCATGGTATCCATGATACGCCCCTTTGTTCCCCGGCTCCACCATGGCGGGCGTTGCCTTAAATTTTCGCGTGCAAGCATGATGAACGATCCCTTTCCGGCGCGGACCGGGCTTGGCCTTGCGTCTATTCCGAGTGTCTCGCCGTATCCGGCTCACCGATGACCAGAACCTCTCGCATCCTCGCCGCCGCCGCCGCGTTCCTGGCGCTCGGGGCCTGCTCGCCATTGTCCCTGTTCGCGACCCTGACGCCTCAGGACCACGCGCCGCGGGAGGCGCGGGGCGTGGCCTATGGCGCCGATCCGCGTCAGAAGCTCGACGTCTACGCGCCGCCGGGCGCGGGCGCCGGACTCCCGGTGGCGGTGTTCTTCTATGGCGGAAGCTGGAGCGCCGGGCGTCGACAGGACTACGCCTGGGCGGGGCGAAGTCTGGCCGCCGAGGGCTTCCTCACTGTGGCGCCCGACTATCGCATCTATCCTCAGGCGCGCTTTCCGGCATTCCTGGAAGACGGCGCCTTGGCACTGCGCTGGGTTCAGGACAATGCGGCGGCCTATGGCGGGGACCCGGCGCGGATCGTGCTGGTGGGTCATTCGGCGGGCGCCTACAATGCCGTCATGCTGGCGCTGGATAGCCGCTACCTGAGAGCCGCCGGCGTCGATCCGGCCCGGATACGCGCCGCGGCGGGCCTTTCCGGACCCTATGACTTCCTGCCGCTGGAAGGGCGAACCACTCCGCGCATTTTCGGCGCGGCGGCCGACCTGTCGCAGACGCAGCCGGTGGTCATGGCGCGGCCGGGCGCACCACCGATGTTCCTGGCCACGGGCGCAGATGACCGGCTGGTCGGACCCTACAACACCCGAAATCTCGCCCAGGCCTTGCGGGCCCAGGGTGGGCTGGTGGAGGAAAGGGTTTATCCTCACATGGCCCATGTCGGCGCGGTTCTGGCCCTTTCGCGCCCCTTTCGCGGCCGTAGCGCCCTGCGTGCGGATCTGGCCTCATTCCTGCATCGGCACACCGCATCCACACTGGCGGGACCAAGGTGAAACGTGCCGGGAATTCGATTCAAGGAACCTTCTCAACCATTTGGAATTGAGACTGAAACCAGCCGCATGTTGACTCCTAGCGTTCAAACATTTGTTCGCTTTTTTCGCCCAGTTGACGCCACGTAAGGCGGCCTGCATGTCCACGATTGAAACCTATTCCGTTCGTGTCTATATGCACGGTCCCTTTGAAGCGGGCTTTCGTATGTACCGTCCCGCGTCTCTTGAGCAGGAGCTCTAAGGTTTCATGCTGCTGACCATGATGAAGGCCAAGCTGCACCGTGCGACGGTCACTCAGGCTGACCTCGATTACGAGGGCTCCATCGCGATCGATCGCGACCTGCTCGACGCGTCCGGCATCCTGCCGCACGAGCAGGTGGATGTGCTCAACATCACCAACGGCGCCCGGTTCACCACCTACGCCATCGAGGCGCCGCGCGGATCCCGCGTCATCGGCGTCAATGGCGCGGCTGCGCGTCTGGTGCAGAAGGGCGACAACGTCATCATCGTGACCTATGCCCAGCTGCCGGCCGAGGAGGCGCGCAACTACGCCCCCACCGTCGTGCTGCTCGGCGAGGGCAACGAGATCAAGCGCGCCGCGTGAGCCGGCGCCGCCCGTCCCCCTGGGGCCTGGCGTTTCTCGTGGTCATCGTGTCCGCCTGTTCGCCGCGTCTGCCGACGGGGGTCGATACCGAACGTCTGCAAGAGGCGATCTCCGCCGGCATCGGCGACCCGGCCACCTGCGTCCTGATCGGGACCAGAGGCTCGGCTAAAGTGGCGTTCCGCTACAACACCCGCACGACCTGCGCGCGCGAACTGCCGACATGCGTCGGCGCGGCCAGGGGCACCGTAGGCGACCTGTTGCGCGCAGTGGCGTCGGATGGCCAGGCCCGCGCCGTCAGTTGCTCCGCCTCGGATGACGGAACGCGCGGGGTGGCCTGGGCCGCCGGCCCAGTGTCCGGCCGCGATCTCGTTTACGCCGCGGTGATGGAGGGCGAACGCACCTTGCCTGGCCATGTGATGGCCGACCGATTGGCCGGCGCCTTCAAGGACGCCGGCCTCTGAACGGCTATTTGGCCAGCTCGAAGTAACCTGAGACGTCCATGCGCACCCGAAGTTCGCCGGGCGCCACGGGCATGGCCTCTGATTTGTCCGCCCGCGCCATGGCCACCATCGGCATGGGCGTCGGAGGCGGCGCGGAATATCCGCCGCCCTCGGACAGGGACACCAGCCGGCTGACCCGATATCCCATGGCCTTGGCGTAGAGGTCGGCCTTGGCCTGCAGCGCCTTGGCGGCGTCCAGGCGGGCGGCGTTCTCCGCCGCGGTGGGATCGTTGATGCCGAAGCTGATGCCATTCACCTGATTGGCGCCGGCCTTGACGCAGGCGTCAACGGCGCCGCCCAGGGCGTTGAGGTCGCGGACGATCACCGTCACCTGGCTGGAGACCTGGTACCCGGTCAGTCGCGGCGGGACGTTCTGCTCATAGACGTATTGCGGGTTGAGGTTGAGGCCGGAGGTTTGGATATCCTTGGCCGCGACGCCCGCCTTCTTCAACGCCGCCATGATCTGCGTCATCCGCGCGGCGTTGGCGCTCATGGCCCCCGCTGCGGTGGGGGCATCGGTGAGCACGCCCAGGCTTATGGTCGCCATGTCCGGCGTAGCATGGACCTCGCCGTAGGCTGACAGGTTGAGCGTGGTGGCGCGCCACACGCTCTCGGCGGCGGCGGGCGCGGTCTGCGCCGCGGCGTCGCAGACCGCGCCTGCGGCGACGGCCATGGAAAGTGCGGCGGCCTGGATCATCGACTTCATTTTAAACTCCGCTAGGGCAGGGGTCCGAAGAAACTCGCAGGGCCAAGCTGAACGTAAGCTTTAAGCCATCCGCAGCCCATGGTAACCGCCATTGCGTCGCTGCAGGGGCCTGTAGCTCAATGGTTAGAGCCGGCCGCTCATAACGGTCTGGTTGCAGGTTCGAGTCCTGCCGGGCCCACCAGCTACCGCGCCAACGCCGCGGCGGCGCGGGCGGCGGACAGGATTTTCGCGGATTCGGGGCGTCCTCGGGGGACCAGCCAGCTGCCGCCGACGCAGGCGACCTGCGGGATGGCCAACCATTCGGAAGCGGACTCGAGGGTGATCCCGCCAGTGGGGCAGATGGCGACATCTGGAATGGGGGCGAGCAGGGCCTTCAGGGCCGCGGGGCCACCGTTGGCGACAGCGGGGAAGAACTTGAAGGCGCTGAGACCCAGGTCCAGTCCGCGCATCAGGTCGCTGGCGGTGGCGACGCCCGGCAGAAAGGCCGTATCCCGGGCGATGGCGGCGCGCGCCAGAGGCTCTGTCAGACCCGGCGAGACGATGAACCGCGCGCCGGCCGAAAGGGCCGCATCCAGAGCCGCAATATTGAGCACGGTGCCCGCGCCCACGACCGCGCCCTTCACGCCAGACATGGCGCGGATCACCTCCAGAGCCGCCGGCGTGCGCAGGGTTACCTCCAGGGCGGGGCATCCGCCGGCCACCAGGGCCTCTGCGATCGCAACCGCATCTGCGATCTCGTCGATCACCAGGACGGGTATGACCGGGGCCAACTTCATCACGTCGAGAACGGACAATCTCATGGTTGGCTCCCAAGCGGCCCGGGAATTCGCGGTGCGACGAATCCCCGCGCACTGTAACCTGCGAAATGCGTCCAGGCCTCCGCGTGCCTGAAATAAGCCGGCAAACTGCCCGTGGCTATTCTGCATCCTGGCGAGGTGGATCAACCCCTGGGAGAATCCTGAATGAGCACTATCGAAACCGCGTCCTACAAGGTGACGGACGACTTCTTCGGTGCGCCTTACATCGACGAGGACGCCGAGCGCGCCCAGCCCTCGCCCTACCGCTATATCCACGGCGGCTTTACCGGCACGGACACGAGGTTCTCGTTCTGCTTCCCACGCTCAGAGGACTATCAGGGGCGGTTGCTGCAACCCTTGGAAGGCGCGAACGCCGGCCATGAGACGGTCAATACCGGCCCGCTAGGCCTGGTGACCGGGGGTCTGGAGATGGCGTTCCGCCTGGGCGGCTATACGGTTGAATCCAACATGGGCCATATCGGCGATGTGATGGACGCCAAGGCGGGGCCGGATCCGACGATCTACGGGTACCGCGCAGCGGCGGAATCGGCGCGGTTTTCCAAACATGTGGCGTCTCAGATCTATGGCGCGCCGCCGCGTTACGCCTATGTGTTCGGCGGCAGCGGCGGGGCGCGGCGCTCGCCGCTCTGCCTGGCCTATGCGCCTGGCGTCTGGGACGCGGCCTTGCCCTACATGGGGGACGCCAAGGACGGCGACTACGGCGATATGCGCCGGCTGCGCCAAGGGGCTCCAAACTTCGCCAGCATGTTCAATGTCCAGCGCGTGCTGCGCGAGAAGATTTACGATGTGGTCGACGCTATGTGGCCGGGCGGCAGCGGCGATCCCTTCGCGGGGCTCAGCACACACCAGCGTCAGGAACTGCAGAATCTCTATCGGATCGGCTATCCCCGCGGCGACGAGTTCATGATCGCCCAGCCCATGGGGCAGATCTGGCTGTGGGCCTCCATGGCGGCGCGGATCGTGGCGGAGGACGCCTATTTCCAGCGGTTCTGGACCGAACCGGGGCATGTGGGCTTCGATGAGCCGCAGCATGTCGTAGATGATCTGATCGACACCACCGTTGAGGTGAAGCGGGCGTTGAGCGCCGGGGATCTGGTCCGCGACCCGTCATTCCAGGGGGCGGAATTTGGGCCGCTGCGGGGCCTGGCGTCCATTTTCGCCGGCATGCAGGGGGCCGACAAATTGTTGTCGGCCATCGAACTTCCGGAGGTCCCGGGCGGCTATGCCCTGGGCGCGGGGGTCACAGTGCTGTCCGGCGAGGCGGCGGGCCGCCAGCTCTACTGCATCAGCGCGGCCCGGAACGTGTGGCTATGCGACGGGGCGGGGGAGGATTCCAACCGACGCTTTCGCGGCATGAAGCCAGGCGACAAGGTGAGGCTGAACAACCGCGATTTTCTGGCCTACTGCTATTACTACCGCCACCACTTTCCCGGCTCCCCGGAATACGACTTCCTGCGGTTCGGCGGCCGGCCGATCTATCAGACCTATGAGGAGCCCGAGGCCTCCCCCTTCATGGGCACAGTCCATACCGGAAAGTTCGAGGGCAAGATGATGTGGGTGCACCACACCCACGACGCCTCACTTTGGCCAAGTCAGGGCATCGGGATGCGCAACAACATCATCCGTGAGTGCGGTGAGGCCGCCATGCGGCAGAAATTCCGCCTGCGGTGGACCGAGAACGCTGAGCACGTACCGCCGGCCATGTGCCCGTCGCCGCCCACACGGGCCGCCAACACCTGGCTGATCAATTACCAGCCGGTGATCGAACAATGCCTGGCGGACCTGGCGGCCTGGGTGGAACAAGGAATCGAGCCGACGGGAACCAACTTCGAAATGATCGAGAACCAGGTCTATCTGCCTGGGGACGCGGCGGCCCGCGGCGGCATTCAACCAGTCGCCTGCGTTACCGCCAATGGCGCGGCCCGCGCGGAGGTGGGGGTTGGTGAAACGGTCGTTCTGGAGGTGAAAGCCGAGGTTCCGCCCGGCGCCGGAACAGTGATCGCCGTGCGCTGGGATTTCGACGGCCTCGGCAAGTTTCCGCTCAGCGAAGACGTGGATGGCAAGTCCGCAACTGTCGCCTTCTCGCGCACCCATGGCTTTGACAAGCCGGGGACCTATTTCGTGACGGCCATGGTCGAGTCACATCGCCAGGGAGACGTAAGCGCCACGTCGCGGCGCATTTCCAACCTGGCCGCCGCGCGGGTGGTGGTGCGCGCGTAAGGGCGTTACGCGCCCTGGGGCTCGGTCACGTGACCCAGGGATTGGGAGACTCCGGTGGCCGCGGCGCGAAGCGTCGCCGCCGTTGAGCCCGCCGGATCCGCATCGAACGCTTCCGCTGGACCGAGCAGGGCGATGGCTCCCACCATGGCGCTGCGGTAGTCGAAGACCGGAGCCGCCAGAGCATTGACGGCGGTGTGGACGCCACCTTCGGTCCAGCCCAGGCCATGACGCCGAACGTCGGCGAACAAGACCGCGGCGTCGCCGGAGCTTGTGGGGCCGGCAGGCTGACCGGCGCGGCGGTTTGCGGCAAGCTCGCGGCTTTGCAGCGCCCTGGTCTGATAGCCGGGCAGGTAGGCGCCGAACACCCGGCCGGTGGCCGAGGCGAGCAGAGGCAGGGTCTCTCCAACCCGGGTGCTGATGGTGATCGGACGACGAACCTCCTCGACCCAGACGACGGTGGGGCCCTGGTCGCCCCAGACCGCGAGGGCCGCAGAATGGCGCGTATCCTCACACAATTGCGGCAGCCGGCGGCTCGCAGCCCGCACGAAGTCGGAGCCGCGAATGGCGGCCACGCCGATCATGCGCGCATTGGGGCCGAGCCTATATCTTCCTGTGGCGGCGTCGCGCTCCACCATGCCGGTGCGTGTGAAGCTGACCAGGTAGCGATGCGCCTTGGCTGGCGGGACTCCCGCGGCGGCGGCGATCGTCTTCAGCATCGGTGGAGCCGAGTCCGTCGACAACGCTGCGAGCGCGAGGAGCAGTTCTATGCCGGTTTCCACCGACTGGACCCCGACCTGGTCACCGCCGGGTTCTTCCGCCGGCGCGGAGGAGCCGCGCGTTACCTTCGTCCGTGCAGCCATAGCCGTGCTGTCCCTCCAAAGTGGTCTATCCGCGCGCCTATGGCGGTTTATAGAAGCCTGCGCCCGATCCGGCGCCGCTGACAATTCAACCCGCCCGAGGATGCGATGACCGACACCTTTACCGCAATCGTGATCGAGGACCAGGATGGCAAGCCCAAGGCCGGGTTCCGCCAGTTAACCCTGGCCGATTTGCCCGACAACGACGTTCTGGTCGAGATCGCTTACTCCACCGTCAACTACAAGGACGGGTTGGCGGTTAGCGGCGCCACCAAAATCGCCCGCAGCTTGCCGATGATCGCCGGCATCGACCTTGCCGGGACGGTTGTGGAGTCCCGCTCGGCGGAATGGAAGGCCGGCGACAAGGTCGTGGTCAATGGCTGGGGCCTTTCGGAGACCCAACAGGGCGGCTACTCCCGCTACCAGCGGGTGAAGCCCGAGTGGATCGTGCGGCTGCCGGAGGCTTTTTCCCTGGAGCAGGCGATGGCGATCGGCACGGCGGGCTACACCGCGTCCCTTTGCGTCGATGCTCTGGTTGACTGGGGCGTGCAGCCCGGCGCCCGTGAAGTTCTGGTAACCGGCGCCGCCGGCGGCGTGGGCTCGGTGGCTGTCGCGCTGCTGGCCAAGGCCGGTTACACGGTGACGGCCTCCACCGGTCGAGACTCAACACATGACTATCTGCGTGGGCTGGGGGCGAGCAACTTCGTCCCGCGGGCTGAACTGGAGGCCAAAGGCGGTCCGCTACAGAAGGAGCGCTGGGCCGGCGCGGTGGATTCAGTCGGCAGCACGATCCTGGCCAATGTCCTGGCTCAGACTGCATATGGCGGCGCTGTGGCGGCTTGCGGGCTTGCAGCCGGCGCCGATCTGCCGGGCTCGGTGATGCCGCATATCCTGCGCGGCGTGGCGCTGATTGGCGTCGATTCCGTGATGGCGCCCAGGGCCAAGCGCGAACGCGCCTGGGCCCGGCTGGCGCGGGACCTGGACCCGGCCAAACTTGCGGCGATCACCACTGTGGAGCCGATGTCCAAGCTCCCGGAACTGGCGGCGCAGATCGTCGCCGGCCAGATTCGCGGCCGTGTGGTGGTCGACGTCACTCGCTGAGTTTGGGCAACCAGTTCTCGCGGTATTGCAACTCACGGGCCTTCTTCATCCCATCCATGCCTTCGGTCTTCAGGATGTGTTCGAAGAAGCGCCCGTCAGGGGCCCGAGCGGCCGAGGACATGGATTTGGTGATCGCGTCCTGGGCGCGCCCAGCAAGTCGGCCCGCGGCCCGGCCCGACGCCTCCAGGACATTCTCGATGCAAATCTTGTTCAGGTGCAGGGCCTCGCGGGGCATCCGCGCCATCCTGGCCGCGAGATCGCCGGCGCGTTCCGCCAGGCGCTCGGCGGGCTCGACGCTGAGCACCAGACCGATCTTCTCCGCCCGCCAGGCGTCGATCATCTCGCCGGTATAGATGAGGTACTTGGTCCAGGCGGCGCCGATCACCGGAACCAGGTCTGAAGCGCCTGGGTGGCCGATCCGGCCCTCGATAAGGCCGAAGCGGGTGTTGTCGGCGGCGATCACGAAGTCGCATTGGGCCACGAAGCCCATGGCCGTGCCCAGGCAAAGCCCGTGTACGGCGGCGATCACGGGCTTGCGCACCGCGCGGATGCCAGCGTTAAATTTGAGGATGTCTTCGTTGAAGACCTGATTGTCATAGGGTGTGTCCGGCGCCGGTGCGCCGCCGATTCGCGACAGGTCGCCGCCAGCGCAGAATGCCCGGCCATTGGCGCGGATCAGAACGCATCCGATGTCTGCGTCCTGGCTGGCGTCGGCCAATGCGCGGCCGATCTCGTCGCGGCTGGATCCGGGGCCATTGCCCAGGGCGTTGAGTTTATCCGGTCGGTTGAGGATCACGTGGGCGACGCCGTCGGCGACCTCATAGAGAATGTGCTCATAGGCGGCGTTGGTCATTGGCGTCGGGTCTCCGTTGCGGCGGTCACGCTGAGATGGCTCCCTCGTTCAGCTCAGCCCTTGCTCCAAGTTCGACGATCGTAGAATAGAATTCCACAATACGTAATTGCGCTGCGGACCGTCCGACACCAGGCGATTGGAGTGAACCTCATTGCGACATCAATTGATGATGCAGGCGATACACACCAGCGCCGCTGGCGCCTATAGCCGTGCGGCGACGACCGGAGTGACGACGTGAGCCTGGAAGCGCCAGTCCTGATAATCGGGGGTGGTCCTGTGGGGCTAGCGACGGCGCTGGACCTGGGGTTGCGCGGAGTTGAAAGCATCGTTGTGGAGCGTGACGCCTCCACTGGCGCGGAGCTGCTCGCCAAGGCTGGCACGCTGAATGAGCGGACCATGGAAATCTGCCGCAAGTGGGGGATCGCCGAGGCGGTGGCCAACTGTGGTTTCCCAGACGACGTCAATCTTGACACCATCTACTGCACGGGACTCGATGGTCTGTTCATAGGCGGCGATCCGCGGCCCGCCACCCGTGACCGGGCGCCTCCGGCAGGCGCGTTGGAGATGCTGCGCAAATGCCCACAATTCCAGTTTGATCCGATCCTGGCCCGCGCGGCGCTGGCGACGGGCAGGGTGAACATCCGTTATGGCCATGAGTGCCAGAGGGTCGATCAGGACTTTGACGGCGTGTCGGCGCAAATCGTTGATCTCGCGACCGGCGCGGCCACGACTGCTCGCGGCAGGTATCTGGTCGCCTGTGACGGAGCCGGGAGCCGCGTTCGCCAACAATATGGCCTGGTCTTTGACGGTCAGATGCTGAGCTTTTCGGTTAGCGCGATGATACGCGCAGACCTGTCTGCCACCCCCATGGGCGTGCGCAATCGCTATATGTTCATCGACCGGACCGGCACCTGGTCGAACCTTACCTCCGTGGATGGCCGCGAACTCTGGCGGTTCACCCTGGTGGGTACAGAAAGCAAACTCGACCCGGCGGTCTACGACATTTCCCAGGACATCCGCCGGGCATTCGGAAGCGCCGTTGCGTTCGAAGTTCTGCGGGTATTTCCGTGGCGGCGCAGCGCGTTCACCGTAGAGCGCTACCGCGAGGGCCGGGTGTTCTTTGCAGGCGATGCGGCGCACACCACGTCTCCCACCGGCGGCCATGGGTTGAACACTGGCGTCGGCGACGCCCTTTCGCTGGGCTGGATGTTGCACGCCGTGCTGAGCGGCCAGGGAGGCGAGGGACTGCTTGACGCCTATGGAGCGGAAAGACGGCCCGTCGCGGTCCGCAACAGCGCCTCCTCGACCCAGAATTTCCTCGCCTGGATCGGGGCGGCGGATTTCAGCCAAGTGATGGATGAAACGCCGGCGGGCGAAATGGCGCGCGCAGAGATCGGACGCAAAATGAGCGAGTCCCTGCAGCAGGAGTGGACCTCGCACGGAGTCGGTCTGGGCTATCGCTATGAGGGCTCACCGATCATCGAGCCTGATGGCACGCCCGAGCCCCCTGATACCGTACAGACCTATGTCCAGACTGCTCGGCCGGGGCACCGGGCGCCGCACGCCTATTTGACGGACGGGCGTTCGACCATCGATCTGTTCGGGGATGGATTCGTGCTGCTGCGCTTCGACGCGGAGATTTCGACCGCCGGGTTGACGGCCGCAGCCCGGACGCTCGGCGCAAAACTCACGGTGGTCGATATTGCCGAGGCGGAAATAGCCCGCCTTTATGAGCGCAAACTGGTGCTGGTGCGGCCTGACGCCCATGTGGCCTGGCGCTCGGACTCCGAACCGGCCGATCCTTTGGTGTTGATGGCGAAGGTCGCGGGATTTCAGACGGCCCGCAAATAGGGGGTGCGAACCATGGAACACGTCTCAGCCTTGAGCGCCTACATCCTGCCGGGCGGCGTCAAGAACCCGCGTAAGGGCATCGATCAGGCGAGGGTCGCCGAATCCATCGGCATGGGCGGCGTCTGGCTCGGCGAGCGCTTCGACACCAAAGAGTTCAGCGCGGTCTTGGGCGCCTGCAGCCAAGTGACCGCCAAGATCCAGCTTGGGGTGGGAATCACGCCCATGGGGGTGCGTCATCCGATGGTGCTGGCATCCGCCGGTCAGACGCTGCAATCCCTGTGCGAGGGTCGCTTCCGGTTCGGTTTCGGCCGTTCCGCCGACTGGCGTTGGACCGGATATGGCTATCCGGCGCCCACGTTGGCCTCTATGGGCGATGTGGCGAAGATCCTGCGCAGGCTATGGGTCGGGGAGACGGTCTCTTATGATGGGCCGGCGGGCTGTTTTCCCAGTATCCGACTGCCGGAACTAACCGGAGATGCGCAACCGCCGCTCTATCTCGCGGCGGTTGGGCAGAAGACGCTCGCCTTGGCCGGCGAGGTCTTCGACGGCGCCATTCTGCATCCGTTCCTGACGCCCGACGCCGTCGCGCGTTCAGTCCGAACCGTGCGCGAGGCGGCCGCCAAGGCTGGCCGTGATCCCGCCGCGACCCGGATCGTGGCGACGGTGGCATGCGCGCCGGACATGTCGGACGAAGACGCGGCCCTTGCGATCAACTCGCGAGCGGCGGGGTATCTGCAGGTCAACGGCCTGGGGGATTCCATCGCCGCGGCCAACGGCTGGCGGGCTGCGGACCTCGCGGCCTATCGCGCCGATCCGCGGTTGGTCGCGCTCGGCGGTAAGACGGCGGACAAGCACATGACGCGCGCCGAACTCATCGAACTCACCAAAGTGATGCCGGCCGAATGGCTGCCCTCCTCTTCGGCTTCAGGAAACTCACTGGAGGTGGCGGCGAAATTCCGCGCCTATCTGGACGCCGGCGCCGACGAAATCCTCACCCATGGGGCGACTGCCGAAAAGCTGGCTGGTGTGGTGGACGCCTTCCGCAACCGGTCGGTCTAGACATGGAAACTGAGCTTCGCGGTTGGCTGGAGGACCGCTGGAACGAGGCTTACGGCCAGTCTGGCGAGAAGCTGGTGTTCGAGCGGTTCGAACGCCTTTCAAAGGGCCAGTCCAGCGACCTCATTGACATCGCCGTGCGCCGGGGCGCGAGGACCGCTGAGTATGTCGTGAGAATCGAGCCGCGGGCGCGACAGCTGTTCCTGAAGCCTGATGTGGTCCGCGAGGCGCGCACCCTTCAGGGGTTCGAAAGCTATCCGGACCTGCCGGCGCCCAAGATTTGCTGGATCGAGCCCGGCGCTGGCCTTGTCGGGGCGCCGTTCTTCGTCATGGAACGCATCGAGGGCCGCGCTCCCCTGGGCCGCCCCTCCATGCATCTGGCGGGATTTCTGCCCGAGCTGACGGTGGAGAGTCGCACGACCCTGTGGACCTCGGCGATGGCGGCGCTGGTCGCCGTACACGCGGTGGACTGGCGGCGCACCCATGCCTTTCTGGCCCCGACGGACCTAAGCGAGGGTTTCCTGGGCGCGCACCTGCGTCAGCAGAAGACCTGGTATGACTGGACGACCCAAGGCCGCAAATTTCCGATCACCGATGCGGCGATGGACTACCTCCGCGCCAACCGCACCCGGGTGGAGGATGCCGAACCGGTTCTGGTGTGGAACGATGCTCGGGTCGGCAACATGCTGTTCGGCGCCGATAACCGGGTCGCCGCGGTGATCGACTGGGAAGGTCCCACCATCGGGCCGGCGGGTATCGATCTGGGCTATTGGATGATGATGGACGAGTTCCATGCCGAGGCGATCGAGGTCGCGCGCCTACCGGGATGGCCTGGCGCCGCCGAAACGCAGAAGCGATATGAGGCTCTGTCCGGGCGCCGGATCGACGACATCGACTATTTTATCGTACTGGCGGCGATGTTCATTTCCACCACACTGATCCGCCAGGCGGACATCGGGGTGCAAGAAGGCCGGCTATCCGCCGACACCACTATGGCCCACGCCAATTCCACGACCCAGATGATCGCCCGGCGGCTGGGGTTGACCGTGCCTGATCTGTCGCCGGATTTCGCCGCCCATCGGCAGCTTAATCCGAAGGTCTAACTGAGCAGGAAATCCGCGCAGCGCTCGCCGATCATGATCGCCGGGGCATTGGTGTTGCCGCTGACCAGAGTTGGCATGACCGAGGCGTCGGCTACGCGAAGGCGTGGTGCGCCATGCACCCGCAGGCGCGCGTCGACTACGGCGTTCGTATCGGTTCCCATCCGGCAGGTTCCGGCAGGGTGATAGACAGTCTTCAGCACCGTGCGGACGTGGTCTTCGATCACGGCGTCATCGAGATCGCCTGGACCCGCGCCGGGCGCAAGTTCGCAGTCCAGGACCCGCGCCAGCGACGGAGCCTGAAGAATTCGACGGGCAAGTTTGACGCCGCGGACTAGCGTGGCAAGGTCGCGGGGATCGCCGAGCGCATTGGCGTCAACCCTGGGCGCGGCGGCCGGGTCGGGACTGGAAATTCGCACCCAGCCTCGGGCGTAGGGGCGCAGGTTACAGGGGCTGATCGAGATGCCGTGGCCGGGCAGGGGCGGGCGGTCGGCGTCGCCGGTCAGGGTCGGCACGACGGTGAACTGGATGTCGGGTCGCCCACCTCCGGTGGTATCGACGAAGCCCCCAGCCTCGACGACATTGGTGGTCAATAGACCCGACCGGAACAGCAGCCACTGCAGACCGTGGCGCAAAGCCCTTAAGCCCTTATCCTGGCCGAGCAGGCTGTCGGCGCCGCGGGCGCGACCATAGACCCCGGCTTGGAAATGATCCTGGAAGTTCTCGCCTACGCCAGGCAGGTCACGATGGACTCGGATGCCAAGCTCTCTGAGCAGTTGGCCAGGACCGATGCCCGACAGTTGTAGAAGCTTCGGAGATCCGAACGCGCCAGCCGAAAGGACCACCTCCTCGCGAACGCGCGCCTGATGGGTCGAGCCGTCCTTTGCGCGGTATGAGGCGCCCACCGCCGCGCCGTTTTCGAGCGTGATGGCGCTGACCGCGGCGTTACAACGCAACGTCAACAGCGGATTGGCCCGGACCTTTGCCAGGAAGGCGACGGTGGCCGACTGGCGCAAACCATCGGCGGCTGTGATCTGGTAGAAGCCAACGCCGGCCTGGTCGTCGCCATTGAAGTCGTCGTTGTAGGCGAGGCCAGCTTCCTGCGCGGCGCGGACGAACGCGTAGCTAAGCGGGTGGTGATAGCCAGCGTCGCTGACCTTCAGCGGACCGTCGGCGCCATGGTGGGCGCCGGAGTACTTCTGGTTCGCCTCCAGCCGCTTGAACGCCGGAAGGACCTCGTCCCAACCCCAGCCGTCGCAGCCCAGATCGCGCCAGCCGTCGTAGTCCTGAGCCTGGCCACGGATATAGACCATGCCGTTGATGGTGGAGCCGCCGCCAAGCACACGGCCTTGCTTCATGAACACCCGACGGCCGTCCACGGCGGACTGCGGCTCGGTCCAGAATGTCCAACTCAGGTCCTTGCCGATTTTCTGCAGGCCGCCGGGCGGCCGGATGAAGAAATCACAATCTTCACCGCCAGCTTCTAGCAGCAGTACGCTCTTGCCAGCCTCAACAAGCCGGGTGGCGATCACGCAGCCGGCCGAGCCCGCCCCAATGACGATGTAGTCGTAGGTATCCAAATGTTCCCCGTGACGGCTTATTTTTTGTGCTGGCCGCGACGTTCCTTAACCCAGGCGATAAGTTCGCCGGTGTCGCCCATCTCGATCGCCCGCCGCTTGGCCTTGGACCAGCTTTCGATGTCCGAGGTCGCCTCAGCGGTGTGATCGCGCCAGTTCAGATCGATATCGGCGGTCAGCTCGAGACGGATGCCGTTTGGGTCATGAAAATAAACCGAATAGATGATCCCATGGTCGGTGGGGCCGATATAGTCCACGCCCAGCGCCTGGAACCGCTCGATCCACCGGTCAACCTCGGCGCGGGAACCCACATTGAGGGCGATGTGGTTGAAGATATTGTAGGCCGGATGCGACACTGGGCTGGGCTTGGGCAGGCCCACCGACTCGAAAAAAGCGATGGTCGAGCCGTCACCCATTTCGAAGAACAGGTGCACATAGGGCCAGGGGTCGCCGGTCGAGGGAACTGCGTCATCGACCACGGCGCTGACCAGAGGCATGCCGAGCACCTCGGTGTAGAACTTCACCGTGCCCTCGACGTCATGGGTCACATAGGCGGTATGGTGCAGGCCCTTGGGCGGCGCCAGAGCTTTGGCGGTGCGGATGGGTGCGGGATTGTTCATGGCGGCCAGCTTCGTCCGTGGGTCGCGCGTCAGCCTAGCCCCGCGACTCAATTACGCAAGGTCGAATCAAGTTCCGGTATCCGCAAGCTCAGCGTCAGGGCGTGTGGCGGAAAATCATCTGAGTGACGCAGGCCGGCTTGGCCGCGCCTTCAGCCTCGACGGTTAGCTCAACGATGGTTTGCCAGATTTCGCCAATCTTATCGAACGAGACAATCTTGGCGGTCATTCGCACGCGGGAATCCACAGGAACGGGCGTCGGAAAGCGCACCTTTTCGTACCCGTAGTTCACGCCCATCTTGAAGCCTTCGAACTTGAAGACCTCCTTGCCCATGACCCCGATCATCGAAAGGGTCAGCAGGCCATGCGCGATGGTCTTGCCGAAGGGGCCAGTCCTGGCTTTATCCACGTCAACGTGGATCCACTGGTGGTCGCCGGTGGCCTCGGCGAACTGGTTGATCCGCTCCTGAGTGACAGTGACCCAGTCGCTGGGGCCAAGGGTCTTGCCGACCAGGCCCGGAAGGGTTTCGAGACTGAGGATCTGCATGGTCACATTTCCAGCCTGAGGCCCGGGGCTCGAGTCCCGAACAGGTCCGTGGCGATGATGCGGCCGAGTTCCTCGGTCTTGAACCGCTTGCCGCCAGCGCTGACGCCGCCCGCGTCATGCCAGGGCTTGAGCACGGACAGGCGGTCTCGGACCACACGGATGACCTGACCGGTGACCATCTGCGCTTCCTCACTGGCCAGCCAGGCGACGGCGGGGGAGGCGTTAGAGGGATCCATGGGGTCGAAAACCTCAGGATCGAATTCATCCGGCTCCTTGGGCGGTCCGGCGCCGATGGTGGACGAAATGCGGGTGAGGCCGCCCGGCGAGATGACGTTGGCGGTGACGCCAATTGCAGCGAGCTCGAGCGAAATCGTGAGGGTCAGACCGGCGATGGCGGCCTTGGCGGTTGCGTAGTTGGATTGGCCGAAGTTGCCCAGCAATCCCGCGCCCGAGGTCGTGTTGATGATCCGACCATGATAGCTGCCGCCTAACTCCTTGGCCTTGGCGCGCCAATACTGCGCCGCCGCCCGGCAGGTGAGCCAGGTCCCGCGCACGTGGACGTTCATTACAGCGTCGAAGTCATCGGCGGACATGTTCCAGATCGAGCGATCGCGCACGATGCCGGCGTTGTTGACCACGATGTCGATCGTACCCCACTCGTCGATGCCACGTCGGACCATGGCCTCGGCGTCAGCTTCCTTGCTGACGTCGCCGTAGTCGGCGACCGCCTCGCCGCCGCGGGCGCGGATGATGTCGACGACGACGTCGGCGTCGCGTCCCTGACCATCGCCGCGCACCGAGGAACCGAGGTCGTTGATGACCACCTTGGCGCCCTGCTTGGCCAGTTCAAGGGCGTGGCCGCGACCAATGCCGTGGCCCGCGCCGGTGACCAGGGCGACCTTGCCCGCCAGAATTCCGCTCATTGCAGGGTTCCTCTTTCAGTCTCGGCCGCCGCGGCGAGGCGGAACACGGGAATGGTCACGTCCTCCGAGATCGGCATGAAGTGCGCGACGACCGGCATTCCGATCCTCAGATCCTTTGGCGCGCAATCGACGATGTTGGTGGAGACGCGGACGCCTTCCTCCAGCTCCACGGAGGCCGCCACATAGGGCAGGCGCTCCTTGAAGGGCGGCAGGTCGTTCACGAACACGGTCGAGTACGTGTAGATCACGCCGCGTCCGCTGGCCGGTGTCATGACGACGTCCTCGCTCCAACAATGCGGGCACATGGGGCGCGGATAGTAATGAATCCGGTGACAGCCGTTGCACTTTCCCAGCATCAACTGGCCGCGCTTGGCGGCGTCCCAGAATTCCTGGGTCTCGGGCTCGATGGTCGGCAGGTCGAAACGTGGACGGCTTGGCGTGGTCATCAGCGGCCCTTGAAATTGGTCGGACGTTTTTCGATGAAGGCGCGCACGCCTTCCTTGGAATCTTCGGTCTGGCCGTTGACTTCCTGGGCCATGGCCTCGCTCAGGAAGGCCGCATTGCGGTCGATGTCCAGCGACGCATTCAGCATCCGCTTGGAAACCATGATCGCAATGGTGGCGGCGCCGGCAAGGCGGCTCGCCAGGGCGTCCACGGCGGCGGGGAAGTCGGCGGCCGAAACCACCTGATTGACGAGGCCCAAGGCGCGGGCTTCCTCGGCCGGCAGGCGATCGCCCAGGAACGCCAGCTCCTTAGCTTTCTGCAGGCCGATGCGGCGCGGCATCAAGTAGGCGCCGGCGGCATCCAGCGCCAGCCCGCGCTGAATGAACGGCAGAGCGAAAAAGGCGTCATCTGTGGCGACCACCATGTCGCTGGCGAAGGCCAGGTGCGCGCCCATGCCGGTCGCCGGTCCCTGGACGGCGCAGACCACGGGCTTGCCGCAATCCAGCACCGCTGCGATCAGTCTCTGGGCGGCGTTCAGCATGGTGCGCATGGTCGAACCGGGCACGCGGACGGATCCCTGCGAACTGGCGATGCCGCGCAGGTCGGCGCCGGAACAGAAATATTTCCCGACCGCCCCAATGACCACCACCCGAACATCAGGGTCAGCATCGGCCTCAGACAGCAGGCGGATAATCGTCTCGCGGCCGTCAGCGGCGATGGCGTTGGCGGCGTCGGGCCGGTTGAGCGTGATCCGCATCACGCCGTCGCGGATATCGCAGAGGATCGGCTCCTCGGAGGGGGCGTCCGGCAATTGACTGGCTCCTTCAGCGTCGGCGGCCGTCGGACCGCAACGCAACGCGCAACTTCCGCAGGCGGCAACATAATCGCGAGTCCCCGAGAAGGTGACAGTGCGAAGCGGAAGGCTCGGCGTAAGGTGTGGAAGAGCAACCAGCAAGGGCGAGAATCAAAATGGGCCGGCGTGTCGCATTCGCAGGCGTGGGACTTTCGGGACTGCCGGGGTCGCCAGAAGCCACGCCCTATGCCCTGCACGCCCAAGCGAGCCGGGCTGCGTTGATGGAGGCGGGCTTGAAGCCTTCGGATATCGACGGGTTCGCATCGACGGGGCTGGGCGCGATCGCGCCTCTGGAAGTGGCGGAATACATGGGGCTGCGTCCGCGCTGGCTGGACTCCACCGGTGTCGGCGGGGCCACCTGGGAGGTGATG
This sequence comes from Caulobacteraceae bacterium, assembly GCA_947475415.1. Taxonomy (GTDB): domain Bacteria; phylum Pseudomonadota; class Alphaproteobacteria; order Caulobacterales; family Caulobacteraceae; genus Phenylobacterium. The sequence continues at coordinate 40,599 of CANJLH010000006.1, read as the reverse complement.
GCGGCCCATGCCGTGGACGCCATCGCCGAGGGTCGCGCTGACGTGATCCTGCTGGCCTATGGCTCGACGGCGCGGACCGACCTGCGCCGGGGCCTGCGCACCGCTAACCTCGATTGGGGCACCCGCGGACCACAACAGTTCGAGGCCCCGTTCGGCCACACGCTGATCTCCAAGTACGCCATGGCCGCACGGCGGCACATGCATGACTATGGCACCACCCTGGAGCAGTTGGCCGAGGTGGCGGTGTCGGCGCGCTACAATGCCGGCTTGACGCCCTTCGCCGCGTTTCGGGAGGCGATCGACATCGCCGACGTGCTCGACGGGCCGATGATCGCCGACCCCTTCACCAAGCTACAATGCTGCATTCGCTCCGACGGCGGGGCCGCGGCGATCCTGGTGGCCGAGGACCGGGTCAAGGACCTGGGGGTCAGGCCGGTGTGGGTGCTGGGCGCGGCGGAAGCCGGCACCCATGTGTCCATGAGCCAGTGGGAGGACTTCACCGTATCCCCCGCCGCTCTGACCGGGCCGCCGGCCTTCGCCCGCGCCGGCATCCGGCCGGACGAGATTGACGTCTGTGAGATTTACGACGCCTTCACCTACATGACCCTGATTTCCCTGGAGGACCTGGGTTTCTGCAAGAAGGGCGAGGGCGGGCCGTTCCTGTCGGGCGGGCGGATCCGAGTGGGTGGCGGACTGCCCACCAACACAGACGGCGGCGGCCTGTCAGCCTGTCATCCGGGCATGCGCGGCCTTTTCCTGATCGTCGAGGCGGTGCGCCAGCTCCGCGGCGAGTGCGGTGACCGGCAAACGCCGGACGCCAAGCTCGCCTGCGTCAGCGGCACCGGCGGCTGGTTCTGTTCCAGCGGCACGATGATCCTGGGGGCGGATTAGACCCTAAATCCGCCGCCAGGGGCAAATAACGTGCACTTCAACCCCATGCGCCGCTGTGCGACCGAATTTGGCGCAGGGTCATCCGGCAATTCGCTGAACCGCTCACAGTAGCGTCAGGTACTTTTGGAACAGCTCATGCCGACTGCCGATGCGCAGGCGGTGATAGAGGCGCTTGCGGTAGGTGGCGATGGTTTCCTCGCCAAGCCCCAAGTCCAGCGAGATGCCCACGGCGGAGATTCCGAACAGGATGCGTGCGGCCACCTGCAGCTCGCGTTCTGTGAGTTTCCAGTCGGCGGCGCGCAGCCGGGTTTCGATGAAGTCGACGGAACCGAAGCCGGCCAGCGCCCGGGGAATTTCGCTGCGGATGCCATTATGGCGGGCGATGGCCGCGATCAGAACCTCAGCGGCGCCATTTAGCCGCCCCAGCTCCAGATCGTCGAACGGGCCGGTTTCCGCGGAGCGCAGCAAACTGACGGCGTAGATGTCCTCGCTGGCGCGGCCGCAGATCACTACCCGGTCGACAATGTGGAAGTGTTCCAGGGCGCGGCGCAGGGCGATGTCATCGACCATGTCGATGTCATCATGGACGAGAATTGTCCCGTCGGCGGTGTCCAGGGCCAGGCTGACGGCCTGAAGGTCGCTATATGACCGCTTCTGATCTTTCGGGCGGTGGCGGTCGTCCTCGCTACGCACAGCGTGGGGGCCACGGACGCTGGCGCCGCTGATGAACTCCGGCTTGTTTCCGCGCACCCGATAAATCGTGTAGTGCTCGACACCGGATGTGGCGTTCAGGAAGCGCAGGGTCTCGCTCTCGAACCGTTCGGTGCCAAGCGCCTGGATCAGGTCCGCGACCCTGCTTGTAGACGGCCCCGGCGATCGCCCGGTCGTCAGCATGCGTTTCTCTCCGCAACCACGTGGTCGGCGTTCAGACGCTGACCTGATTATCAACCGTGAAATCCCATTTCACACATTGCGGGACGGCGCTCAAGGACACGCTAGTTGCACGGAGCCATCGGGCGGGCCAAAAGTCCCTCGGGCGGGACTGCCCTGGCTCGGGGCGTTCATTCAGCTTCCCGCGTTGGAAATGTTGCGGGAGGGGCGAAGCGATCAATGGCGAAGACGAGTGATCGGTCCCAAGAGTCCTATGTGGCGCCCAAGCCGGTGCTCGAGGACATTTATGAGACCTTCGCCGACGCGCTCGAAGGCGCGGCGACGCGGTTCCCGGATCACGAGGCCTATGTCCATCGGAACCGGCGCATCTCCTATGGCGCCTGGCGCGATCAGGCCGACCGGCTGGCGGCGGCGCTGATCGCCGATGGCCTGAAGCCAGGCGAGGTGGTGGGGATTGTCCTGGAGCCTGGGATCGATTTCGCGATCTGCTACGCCGCCGCTCAGTTCGCCGGTGCGGTGGGCACAGGGCTCAACACCAGGCTGGGTCCCCGGGAGATGGAGGCGATCCTAGCCCGCTGCGAACCCGCGGTGCTCATCGTCGAGGACGCCGCCGCGATTCCGGCGACGGGGGCGCGGATCGTCCGCAGTTCGGAACTGGCGGGCTTCTTTGGCGGCGCCCCGTTGGGAGCCGACCGGCCCCGGCGCAAGCGCGGCGACCCCGCCGTGATCATCTGGACCAGCGGCACGACCGGCATGCCAAAGGGCGCCTGGTTTGACCATGATAATCTGAAGTCCGCGGCGCGAACCGCCGGGCCGATGGCGGCGCCCTTTGTCCGCAAACTGAACTCCACCCCCTTCGCCCATGCTGGTTACATGGCCAAAGCCTGGGAGCAGATCGCATTTGGGATGACCATGGTGATTTCGCCGGCGCCCTGGAACGCCGCCGACACCTTGCGCCTGCTGGTGGAGGAAAAGATCGCGATCGCCGGGGGCGTGCCGACCCAGTGGGCCAAGCTCTTGGAACTCCCCGACGCCGGTCAGGCGGACCTGTCGAACCTGATCATGGGGATCGCCGCTACCGCGCCCGCGCCGCCGGAGCTGGTGGAGCGGGTCACGGCCTGGATCCAGGCGCCGCTGGTGGTGCGCTATTCCATGACTGAATGCCCATCGGCCACCGGCACGGAACCAGGCGACCCGCCAGACGTCCTGTTCCGCACGGTCGGCCGGCCGCAGGCGGGAGTCGAAGTGGCGCTGGTTGATGATGTGGGCGAACTTGTCGCCCCGGGCGCCATCGGCCGTATCAAGCTTCGCGCGCCGGGGGTCATGCGCGGCTACTGGCGCGACCCTGAGCGGACGGCCGAAGCGCTGATCGGCGACGGATGGCTGCTGAGCGGCGACTATGGCCGCTTCGACGAAGCCGGCAATCTGGTGCTCGCCGGCCGGACCAGCGAGATGTACATCCGAGGCGGCTACAACGTCTATCCGATCGAGGTTGAGCGGGTGCTGGGCGAGCATCCCGCGGTGGCGGCGGTGGCGGTGGTAGGCCGACCCGCGCCGACCATCGGCGAAATCGGCGTGGCATTTGTGGTTCCCGCCGACCCGGACGCGCCGCCGACGCTGGACGACTTGAGGGCTTGGGTGAAGGCGCGACTCGCCGACTACAAGGCGCCTGACGAGTTGATGCTTGTAGACGCCATGCCGCTGAATCCAGTCATGAAAGTCGACAAGCAGGCGCTGAAGGCGCTGCTGCCCGAACAGCCAGGATCCCGATCATGACCGCCGGCGTTGATGCTGACTCTTCTCATGCGGCCGCCGCGCTGACGGCTCCGGCCATACCACTGCGGGCCTGGCTATTCGTCTGCGTGCTGGTGGTGTTCTCGACCGTCGCGGCGGTGGACCGGACGCTGATCGCCATGCTGGTCGATCCGATCCGCAAAGACCTGCATATCAATGACACCCAGATCGCGCTGTTGATGGGGCTCGCCTACGCCTCGGCCTATTCGTTGGGCGGCTTGCCCATGGGCTATCTGGCGGACAAGGCGCCGCGCAAATGGCTGGTGTACTTTGCTGTCAGCTTCTGGGGCCTGGCCGAAGCAGCCTGCGGCATGGGGACCGGTTTCCTGGCGCTGTTCCTCGCGCGGATGGGGGTGGGATTAGGCGAATCCCCGCTGCATCCCAGCGCGCACTCAATGATCGCCGACACCTTCCCCAAGCGCCGGCTTGCGACGGCGATGTCGCTCTATTCCACCGGCAACCTGATCGGAACCGGTGCGGCGCTGATCATCGGTGGCTGGATCGTCAATGCGTTGCTGCACTACGACCACATCACAGTGCCGATCCTTGGAGACCTGAAGCCGTGGCAGTTCGCCTTCGTTATCACCGGCCTGCCTGGCCTGCTGCTGGCGATGCTGATCCTTCCGTTCAAGGAACCGGCGCGCCTGTCCCATGCGGAGGGCGGGACGGGGACCTGGCTCGACCTGTGGCGTTTCGTGAAGCGAAACTGGGCGGTGGTGCTGTGTCTCGGTCTGACCTTCGGGGGGATGAACATCTTCAACGGCGCCCTGATCAAGTGGCAGCCCACCTATATGAGCCGGTTCTTCCACCTCAACCCGGCTGAGTACGGCATGTCTCTCGGCCTGATTTATGTGGTCGCCGGCGTGGGTGGCCTGCTGTTCTCGGGCTGGCTGGTGGACCGCCTGTACGCCGCCGGTCATCGGGACGCGCATATGCGCTATTTCATGTGGGTGATCATCCTCACCTCGCCGATCGTCCTCTACGGCCTTCTGTCAAACAACCTGACCATCTATCTGGTGACCATAACCCTGGCCAAATTCGCCACCGTGAACTCCCTGGGCATCGCCGCTTCTCTGGTCCAACTGATAACGCCGCCTAGCCTGCGCGGGCGGATGTCGGCGATATTTTTCCTGATGATCATGGCCTTCATGGGATCGACCTTCGGTCCTTTGGTTCCGGCGCTGATCTCGGACTACGTCTTCCACGACGAGGTTCACCTGGGCCGTTCTATGGGTGCGACGCTCTGCATTTTCGCGCCGATCGCCGTGGCGGCCATCCTACTCGGCCGCCGCCCTCTGCAGCGCGCATTGGACGACGCCCGGGCCTGGGCGGACGCGAAATAAGGGAAGCCGCCGAATGAGCGCACCCGAGGAATATGACGCTAAGGTGCTGGTGGTCGGCGCCGGGCCGGTCGGCGTCACCCTGGCCTGCCTGCTAGGTCTCTACGGCGTGCGCACCCTGGTGGTCGAGCGGGAGAGAGAGGTGCTCGACTATCCGCGCGCCGTCGGCGTCGATGACGAATCCCTGCGCGCATTTCAGGCCGTGGGCCTGGCGGAGGATCTGGCGCGCGACATGCTGCAGAACACGCCAATCCGGTACTATTCCTCGTCCGGCAAATGCTTCGCCCACGTGAAGCCCAGCGAGCGGCCATTCGGCTGGCCAAGGCGCAACAACTTCCTACAGCCGCTACTTGAAAAGGGATTACGCAAGGGACTGGGAACATTCGGGTCAGTTGAGCTGCAGCTTGGCCGCGAGCTGGAGACACTGGCGCTGGACGACGATGGGGTCACAGCCGAATTGCGCGAACCGCATGGCGTCATCACCAGGGTTCGCGCCCGTTACGTGGTCGGCTGCGACGGTGGGCGTAGCACGGTGCGGCGCCTGATCGGAATCGAGCTCGGCGGGCGCACGGCGCCGGACCGCTGGCTGGTGGTGGATGTCGCGGACGACCAGCTGGATCGACCATACGCCGCAGTCCACTGCCATCCCAAGAGCCCCGTGTTGATGGTTCCCCTGCCGCACCGCCGGCGGCGCTGGGAATTCAAGTTGAGCGCCGGCGATGACGAAGTCGCGCAATCCGAACCGGCTGCGGTCACGGCGCGGCTAGTCCCACTCTATGGTCAGACGCCCCTGCCCAGGGTGGAGCGCGCGCGAGTCTATTGGCACCACTCGCGGATCGCCGACAGTTTTCGGCGCGGCCGGGCGTTCCTGGCCGGTGACGCCGCGCATCTGCAGCCGCCATTCTTTGGCCAGGGGATGAACTCGGGCATTCGTGACGTGTTCAACCTGGCCTGGAAACTGGCGCTGGTCTGTCGCGGCAAGGGCGCGGACGCGGTGCTGGAAACCTATGACCAGGAGCGCCGGGGCCACGCCGGTGCGATGGTGGATTTCGCCACCATGATCGGACGGATGTATGCGCCGGCCAATGTGGTGGTCGAGCGGGCGCGCGACGCAGCCTTCGCCCTGTTGCAGCAGATCCCCGGCGGCAAGGAATATATCCTGCAGATGAAGTACAAGCCCATGCCCCGCTATCAGAGCGGCGTGCTGGCGGGGGGGACGCCCGAGCGCCGCCATCCGCTGGTGGGGCGTATGTTCATCCAGCCGGTAGTGGAAATGGATGGCGTGCGGCGGCGGCTGGATGAGGTGGTGGGGCCGTGGTTCGCCTTGCTGGGTCTGCAGGTCGATCCGACGGCGGAACTGAGCGCGGAAACGACGGCCTGGTGGCGCGACCTGGGTGCGAAGGTGATCCGCATTGACCCGCCGTTCGCCGATGTGGAGGCCGGCGCCGCCGACCGCGCGGTGGACATCGACGGCGCTTTCCGCGACCTGCGCCTGGAGCGGCCGGACGACGAGATCATCGTTCTGCGGCCGGACCGCTACGTGGCCGCGGTTTGCCGCCGTGACGGCCTGGAGGCGGTCACGGCGGAGCTGCGCGGAGTCCTGGGCGCGGTGGTTTAGCCTCGCAAGAATTCCAGGTTCACCGGATTGAACACATCCGGTTTTTCGAAATGCGCCCAGTGCTTCACGCCGGTGATCTCAAAGGTCCGAGCGTTGGGCGCCAGCTCGGCGATGCGCTTGCCGGTGACCAGATAGTCGGGGTTATCATCAGGCGCCAGGATGATCAGAACCGGCTTTTGAACCGTGCGCCATTCGTCCTCGGTGATGTTGTTGCGCTGGCGCACCTCTTCCTGTTGCAGCACCAGGATGTGGTCCATTGCGCGCTTCATCTCGGGCTGCAGGTAGATCTGCTGGCGCAGCTGGATGAGGTCGGGGATGCGGTCCTTCTCGGCGAACAGGATCGAGTTGAATACCGGCTTGATGTTCTCCCAGCTTGGGTCGTCGACAGCTTTGGAGCGAACGCCGATGGTGCGGCCCATGGTCTCCTTGTTGACGATCAGACCTGAGGAGGCGAGCAGGGTGATCTTCTCTACCCGCTCCGGATAGGTGATCACAAAGCGGCTGGTGACCCAGGCGCCAAGGGACACACCCATGAACGAGGCTTTGCTGACACCGACCGCATCCATGAAGGCGCGGACGTGTTCAACGTAGAAGGGAATTTCGTAGGGGACATCCGGCTTATCGGAAAAGCCGCTGCCGGCCAGGTCAATGGCGAAGCAATTGAAGTGCTTGGAATGGGATTCCAGCGTAGCGCAGAAGCATTCCCAGCTTGAGCCCGTCCCGTGCAGCATGATCAGCGCCGGGGCGTCCTTGGGGCCTGCGCGCACATAACGAGTGCTGACGCCGTCAGCGTCGGCCCAGGCCTGTTCGAAGGGCACGCGCATCAGGTGGCCCCAGATGCTGCGGTGTTGGTGGTCCTGGCTCATGAGGCCTCCCTCTTTGTCGCGGGCGCCGCCGCGGCGGTGGCGCATCCCATGCCGGTAATCCAGGTGGGTGTCGGATCATAGGTGGAACTCTGGACCGGCGCACCCCAGGCGCCCATCGCCGCGATCCAGGCGCGCACCTCCTGGCCGCCGACGCCGGCCTCGCCAAGAAGCGCATCGGCGCTCAGATTCAAAACTGGTTCCAGGTCGTGGCTGGCGAGCGTCTGGAGGAACCAGCGGTCCCATTCCTCATTGATCGGGCCGGTCCCGCCTAGTTTGCGCCGCTCGATGGACTGCATTTCGCGCAGTGCGTTGAATTCCGCCGCCCGGTTGCGGCCGTTAACGGCGTAGTCGCGCATGTCCTCGGCCACCGCCAGATCGAAGGGCGAGGCCGAGGGCGGCGAATGCGACAGACCGCCAGATCCCACCACCAGCGCCCGACCAGCGGAGGGAAAGGCGCGGATCGCCTCGCCCACGGCCCGGCCGAAATCGTGGCAGCGGCGTAGACTTGGCATGGGACCGCCGGCGCAATTGACCATGATCGGCAGCAGCCGGACCTGAGCGTCCGCGGCCAGGGCGGCGTAGGCCTGCGTCACCCCGTGATCTACGCTCATGTTGAGGGAAACCGCCGGATCGAAGCCATTCTCCATCACCCGTGAGGCCACGAACCGGCCGAGGTCTGGATGGCCCGGCAGGGGACCTTTGGGCGAACTGTAATCGCCGAAGCCCCGCACCTCGCCCGAGCCAATGCAGAAGGAGGGCATGACGTCAAAGAAGAAGTTGCGGAAGTGGTCGGGGCCGAACACCACCAGCACGTCGCAGGCGACGTCTCTCACCATGGACCGGGCCTCACCCACTGCGGCGACGAACTGCTCGCCTGGGCCGCGGTGATCAAAGCTCAAATCCCAGGAGGGTGTGTGCGACATCCCGACAAAGCCTGCGATCTCCATGCGTCAATCCTCCTGGACGGGTTCGAATACGGGCGCATACGCGTTGGGGGCGATCTCGGCGATGACGGTACGCACCCGGCGGCCGACCAGGGCTTCGTCAGCGGCAACCCCGCGCAGGCCGCCCAGCAGACGCGGTCCCTCGTCTAACTCCACCAGGGCGACGGCGTATGGAACTTCTCCGGCGAAGGCCGGATGGAAGACCGTGTGCATGATGGTGGCTGCATGAATGCGGCCGCGCCCTTCGGCCGTCGTCCAGTCAAGGTCCTCGCTGCGGCAACGCAGGCAACGCTCTGAGCCCAACTGGTGCGCGCCGCAGGTCCGACAAGTCTGAATCAGCAACCGGCCTTTGGCGAGGCCTTCGAAGAACGGGGCGCTGAGTGCGTCGGGCGCGGGAAGGGGGCGGGAGGTCATCGACGGCCCATGTGCGGGCTGAGCACGAGGCAGGCGTGATGGTCGAAGCGGCCGCCCTCATTGGTGACCAGGGCGATATCGGTCTTCGGGCACTGACGTTCGCCGCCGTCGCCGCGCAGCTGGATCACCGCCTCGGAAACTGGCGTCATGCCCTGCAGGTAGAAGCCGGAGAGATGGCCGCCGCCGGTGTTCACCGGCAAGGCGCCGCCCGGCGCGATCCGCCCATCGGCCACAAAGCCGCCGGCTTCGCCGGGTTCGCAGAAACCGTAGGCTTCCAAGGTGTTGAGGGTGATGTAGGTGAAGGCGTCGTAGAACTGGCACAGGTCCACGTCGTCGACACCTATGCGGGCCATTGCGAAGGCGGTGGCCCCGGCCGCTGCGCCGCCGCCGCCGATCTCGCGTTCGAACCCGGCCTGATCCGGCGCACCAGGGTGGCCCTGGCCCATGCCGAGGATGTGAACCGCCGGCCGGGCCAGGTCAGCGGCGCGTTCGGCGGTGGTGACGATCACCGCAATGGCGCCGTTGACCGGTGTGGCGCAGTCGTAGAGGCGTAGGGGCTCGGCGATCCAGCGCGAGGCCAGGTAAGTCTCCAGCGTCAGCGGCTCGCGGAACACCGCGCTCGGGTTCATCCGCGCCCAGGCGCGGGCGGCGATGGCGACGGCGCCGAACTGCTCAGGCGTCGCGCCATAGCGAGCGATGTAGCGGCTGGCGGCCAGGGCGAAAATTCCGGCTCCGCCGAACAGGCCAGCAGTGTAGCGCAGGCTGTCCAGACCCTCGGCCGCCTTGCGCTGTCCGAAGGCCTCCCGCGAGGAAGCTCCGTTGGCAAGGGGCGCATCAGCGAAGACGCAGGCGACGGCGGTGGCGAGACCATGGGTCACCGCCATGGCGGCGAGCTGGATGTTGGCGATGGAGCTGGCCCCCTCCGCGTAGCTCACCTGCAGGAGCTTCAGGTTCGGAAGCACCGCGGCCCGTTGCAGGTTAAGGCCCAGCTCCGCCTCGCTGGCGCCACCGCTGCGGCAGACCAGCAGGCCGTCAATCTCCTGTGGCTGAAGGCCGGCGTCGGCCGCCGCGGCAAGCACCGCGCGTGCGGCCAGGGTCCGCGCGGACGCCGTTGGCGCGCGGGTCAGGCCCTCCATGCCCAGTCCGACGATGGCGGCGTTCAGCACCGCGGTGGCTCAGATGAGGAAGGCGAGGTTGGAGATCGGCTCGTCGCTGTTCACCAGCCGCACGGTCTTGGCCGAAATGCGGAAATCGCCGCCGGCCTTACGCAGTCGATGTTCCGCCTGGCCGGCCCAGGTGATCAGCGCACCGCGCCGGGATTCCACCAGGATGAAATTGGACCGGGTCACGATCTCCTCGCCCCGGGTCTCGATCTCGATATTAGAGATCAGCCGGCGCAGACCGGATGCCGGCTCCTGGGAATGGCGACGGCCGGTCTTCAACTGCCGTATCCGGCTCGCGAGGCGGGCGCGGTTGTCATAGATGTAGGAAATGCGGGTCGCCGGGTCCGGATCTTCACCGATTGGCACCCAGTAGAGCGCTTCGTCGGCCCACAGCGCTTCCCAGTCGTCGTAGCGGTGTTCATCGGCGAACCGGGCTTCGCGATAGAGAAACTGCGCGATGGCGTCGTGATCGATGGCCACGGAAGGCTGTAGCGTCTGGACGGTCATGCTCAGGCTCCACCCACCGCGGACATCACGTCGCGATAGTGCCGCCAGAAACCGCGCTGGCTGGTCTCGTCCATCAGCCCAGCGGTGCGCACGCCCTCGGCGTCAACCACCTCGCTGGCCAGGCCCCGATTCAGCAGGATCCACTCAGGTTCGAGGTTGGCGACACCCAGCTGATTGAGTTCGGCGATCTCGGCGTCGTCGGCGATCAGGAATCCGGCCGGACCAAGTGCGCCTTCGCAGCGCCGCATGGTGCGGGCGTTCATCTCCTCGGCGCCTTCGAGCAGCACCGGCGTCGAGTAATGGATAGTCTCGGTGGGAGAAATCGGCTGGATCACCATGATGTTCATCTCGGCGAGGGAGATGTTGGGGAACAGCATGCTATGGGGCGGTCCGTCGATCAGCCGGCGTCGCGCGTCGGCCTCGCCATAAGACTCCCGCATGGCGGCGACATAGTTCGGCAACTTGGCTTCGGGAACGCCGCCGGTCCAACGGAACAACCGATCAGGCGTGGTGCGGTAGTCGGTGGCGTGGTCAATGTCGGTATGCCCCAGCCCGACGTCATGCACGCGGGTGGGGGAGGAATCCTTTCGGTCGCGTACGGAGGCGAAGGTCTCGTTGGCCGCCAGGAGCGATCCATGCACCATCGGGGCGTGGTAGCCGTCGACCTGATTTTCGACGATCATTTTCCAGTTACAGCGCATCTTGTGCTTCATCCAGCCGGCGCTGAGGCGGATTCGGCCGGTGGGTGACAGTCCGCAGAGCTGGTCGATCCACTCCACCGCCTTACCGAGGTGTGTGGTGAGATTCGGGCCGTCAGCACCCAGGCTTCCGAAGATGAACCCGCCGTAGCTGTCCAGCCGCGCGATCGGGGCCAGGCCCGCGGGCTGCGCGCTCAGTCCTTCGTAGGCGCCCGGCGCCGGCACGCCCATCAGCGCTCCATCCATGGCGAAGGTCCAGCCGTGATAGGGGCAGGTCAGGCTGCGCCGGTGGCCGGCCTCAGCCTGACAGACCACCGCGCCGCGGTGGGGACATCGATTGTAGAGGCTGTGAAAACCCCCGGCGGCGTCACGGGTGACGATCACCGACTGCAGACCGAGCTTGCGGGTGACGAAATCGCCGGGGTTTGGGATCTCGCTTTCATGGGCCAGGAATACCCAGCCGCGGCTAAAGATCCGGTCGATCTCATCGGCGAAGATCGCCGGATCGGTGTAAACCGAGCCGTGAATCCGCTGGTCCTCGACCAGACTGGGATAGGCGATCGGGCGGGGGGTGGCTGAGAGAGGAGCGTTCATGGCGGGCGCCTGACGGTCAATGGGAAGACGAAGCGGCGGGCTTCGCCCAGGGCAGTTTATCCGATCCTTGCAGCATCGACTTCACTTCTCGTTTGTTGAGCTTGTCGGTGTTGCCAGTGGGCAGGGCCTCGAATATCTCCAGGTGCTTGGGAACCTCGAACTTAGACACCCGCTCGCGAGCGAAGGCGATCAGATCCTCCGGCGATACGGGCATTCCCGGTCGCAGGGTCACGGCGGCGCCGATGGCTTCGCCCCATTCCGGGTGGTCAAGTCCGACAACCACGGACTCCTTTACGGCGGGGTGCTCAGCCAGGGCGTTCTCCACCACGATGGGATAGACGTTGAAGCCACCGGACACGATCATGTGGTTGCGGCGGTCGCCCAGGAAGATGAATCCACGCTCGTCCATGCGGCCGAAGTCGCCGGTGCGCAGCCAGGGCGGGAACAGGGACTCGGCGGTTTCCTTGGGCAGGTTGAGATAGCCCTGCATCACCGTATCACCGCGGATCCATACCGTGCCCAATTCGCCGTCGGGGACTGCGCGCCCCTCATCGTCGCGGATGGAGATTTCGGCGTGAGGCATGGATTTGCCCACCGACAGCAGCAGTTCCGGGTCACTGCGCAGGGCGAGGCGGTGGCCATCGTCGTCGAGGGCGGCGATGGCGCCGGTCGATTCCGACACCCCGTAGCGGTTGAGGAAGGTGCAGCCGAGTACGCCGTAGGCCTCGCGGATCAGGGCCGGCGTCGCCGGCATGGTGCCGTAGCAGACCTGGCGCAAGGATGAGACGTCGTGGTGGCCGTGGCTGATCTCGTCGATGAAGCGGCGCAGCATGGTGGGCACAAGGGTGACCGTGGTCACCTTGTGCTCCTCGATCTGGCCGACGAAACGCTCGGTGGAATAGTCATCCACCACGGTCTTCATTCCCACCACCATGTTCATGCACATGGCGTTGATGTTGATGCCCGCCGGATTGGTCACATAGATCCGCACGTCGTCCTTGGTGTAGGCGTTTACCTGAACGTTGTGGATCACCGACGTCACGCAGTTCTTCTGGCTGAGGATCACCCCTTTGGGATTGCCAGTGGTGCCGGAGGTGTAGCCCAGCATCGCCACGTCGCCATCGGCGAGGTCAGGGATCACCGGTGCGGCCTCGGCGCGGGCGATCAGGTTCTCGTAGTCGAGGGCAAGGCCGTGACCGTCGCCAACGCCGATCAGCAGACGGCCTTCGGCGGCAAGCTCGTCCAGATGGTCTTTCAGCGAGTCGACACAACCGGCCTCGATGAGTATCGCACGGGCGTCACAGTCACGGATGGTGTGAAGCTTTTCACGCAGGGAATAGCGCCAGTTGACGCCAGCCCGGACAATGCCGGTCTTGAGGCAGGCGAACCAATGTTCGGCGAGCTCGACCCGATTGTGGGCAAGGATCGCCGTGGCCTGGCCTTTTGCGAGTCCCAGTCCCTGTAGCGCCTGGGCCAGCCGGTCTGACCTTTCGTGCATCTGGCGCCAAGTGCGTGTCACCCGCGCATCCACATAGGCGGTGTCGGCCCCGAAATTTCGGGCGCAACGCCAGATCAGGTCGCGGAGAAACATGGACGCCTCAGTGGGAGCGAGTGGATGCTTATGACACTATGCCGAACCGCGCAGGGGGTCTGTCACCTGCGAAGGGACCTCACGGGGGCGGCCCCGGTCGCTAGAGGTTGCATGCGAGGGAGGCCAAGTCGATGGCGGTGGTTGTAAATCCGTTCAAGGCGGCGCTGTGCGAAGGGCGGCCGCAGATCGGCCTTTGGCAGGCGCTGGCAAATCCCTACACGGCCGAAATCTGCGCGGGCGCGGGCTTCGACTGGCTGTTGTTCGACGGTGAGCATGCGCCCAATGACGTGCCGAGCCTGTTGGCCCAGCTGCAGGCGGTAAGCAGCGCGCCGTCGCATCCCGTCGCACGACCGCCGTTCGGCGAGACGCGGCTGATCAAGCAATACCTGGACATCGGATTTTCAACCCTCCTGATCCCCCTGGTCGAGAGCGCGACGCAGGCTCGCGAACTGGTCAGCGCGGTGCGATACCCGCCTGAAGGCATCCGCGGCGTCGGCGCCTCCAGCGCCCGGGTATCGCGTTGGAACCGCCAGAGTGACTACCTGGCCTGGGCCAATGACGAGGTCTGCCTGCTGGCGCAGGTGGAGACGATCAAGGGGCTTCAGAACCTTGAGGCGATCGCCTCCGTTGAGGGGATTGACGGGGTGTTCATCGGCCCGTCGGACCTCTCGGCATCTCTGGGGCATCGGGGAAATCCGGGCCATCCCGACGTTCAAGCGGCCATCGAGGACGCCATCGGGCGCATCCGGGCCGCCGGCAAGGCGGCGGGAATCCTGACGAGCAATGAGGCGTTCGCGCACCGCTACCTGGAGCTGGGCTGCCTTTTCGTGGCGGTCGGCGCCGATGTGGGCCTACTGGTGGGCGCGGTCGATGGGCTGGCGCGGCGGTTCGGGCGGGGAAGCTAGGCGATGCTGAGCGAATCGACAGTCGCGGCCCTGGCCGCACGCCTGGCGACGGCCGAAGCTAGCCGGGTGACGACGCACCAGTTCTCGCTGGAACATCCGGAGATGACGATCGAGGACGCCTATGCCGTGCAGAGCGCCTGGATCGCCCTCAAACTGGCCGCCGGGCGAACCGTGCGCGGCCACAAGGTAGGCCTGACGTCGCGGGCGATGCAGCGGTCGTCAAACATCGACGAACCGGACTTCGGCGTTCTGCTGGATGACATGTTCTATTCGGACGGGGCCGAAATCCCGGCCGGCCGGTTCATCGCGCCGGCGGTGGAGGTGGAGCTGGCCTTCGTGCTCGATCGCCCGTTAAGGGGGCCAAACTGCACCCTTGAGGATGTGCTGGCGGCCACCGGCCATGTGGTCCCGGCGGTGGAGATCATCGACAAGCGTATCGATCCGGTGGACGCCGCAACGGGCCGGACCCGCAAGGTGTTCGATACTATCTCCGACAACGCCGCCGCCGCCGCCCTGGTGCTGGGTGCGCAAACCTTCAAGCCGGACGCGCTGGATCTGCCCTGGGTCTCCGCGCTTTGCCGCCGCAACGGGATCATCGAAGACTCCGGCGTGGCCGCAGCGGTGCTGGACCATCCGGCCAATGGTGCGGCCTGGCTCGCCAACAAGTTCGCCCAGTTCGGCGAAACGCTTCAGGCCGGCGAGGTGATCCTGGCCGGTTCGTTCACCTCGCTAGTGGCCGCCAATGCCGGGGACGAGTTCCGCGTCGACTTCGGACCTTTGGGGACGGTGTGCTTCAGCTTCGTGTGACTATGATTTCGGCATGACGTTGGGCAGACTGACGTATCCACGGCGGCGCTTGAACTTCCAGGCTCCGCGCTCGCGGACGAGATCATCCACGTGTCGGCCGACCACGTTGAGGGAAGGCGTGCCGTCGGGCCGGGCCTGAACCACCGTCCACATGACGTCTGAAGTGGCGGTATCGCCGTCGATCTTGAACATCGGGCTGGAGATGATGTGGTAGGAAGTTCCGATCTTGCCCTCCAGCGCCTTGGTCATCAGCTCCTTTATGGCGGCGGGACCCTTGGCGCGGCCCATCGGTCCCAGCAGCACCTCGCCTTCGTCGGCGAACAGGCTCGCATAGGCATCTAAGTCGCCTGCATCCAGGTAGCGCCCATAGTCGATGAAAAGCTGCTGGATCGCCATGCGATCCTCCAGCGCCTGCAGCCGCTCGGCCAGTCCATTATCAGCCATGTCGTACTCCGAAGGTCATATCCTTGATGCTGCGCACCACCGGGACATCGTCGCGGCCGAGCCAGGAGGGTTTGGCGGGGCCGGCGTGGTCCGGCCTGGCCCAATCGACCCAGGGTCCCCAGTCGTCGCGGGTGAGCTTGTGGCGGTGTTCGGGATCGAATTTGGCGGCGGCCGCGGCGTATTTTTGCGCGAAGGCCTTCATTTCGGCCATGATCCACCAGTCCTCCTCTGACTTCCATTTGCCGTTGCCGGCGTATTGGATGATTTGCAGGGAGGGAAACTCGATCGGCGGGCCGCCGGGCTCGGGATTGTCGGCCCGGTTGAGCACCTTGTAGACAATCTGGTCGCCGTCAATGTTGTACCAGACCAGCACCGAATAGACCTGCGAGCCGGTGGACATGGTAGATTCCAGGAACATCTGGATCTCCTTCGGCCCGGTGAATATGCCGTAGAAGTGGTCGTTGTAGGTGGCGTCGTCGGTGAACAACTGCGACCAGCCGATCCAGTCTTCGTTCACCAGACCTGTCATGACGTAGTTACGGAAGGCGGCCTCGACTTCCTCGCGGGGGTGGGCAGTCATCTGTTTCCTCAGTGGTCTAGGGGCGGAAGCCCGCGGCAGGCGCGAGCGTGGTTCATCTGCGGAACGTGGTCGCGGCCGTATGCCTCGACCCAGCTCTTGGGCAGGTTGGCCCAGGCGGTGGGAATGTCCAGCGGGGGCGCCTTGCGCAGGGTCTCGGCGGCGACCACATCGCCGATGAAGATTGTGTTTTCGTCGGCGTCCAGGGCCTTGACCACCTTGGCCTCCACATAGGTGAGGGCGTCGGTGAGGATCGGTACGCCGAGCACTCCGGGGCGGGTGTTCAGGCCCCCCATCTTGTCGCCTTCGCGACCGGACCTACCGGACAGGGACATCATGATGTTCAGCGATTGCTGCAGGATATCGTCCGGCGCCGCGGCCAGGACGTGGAAGGCGAACACGCCGGACTTCATGATCATGTCGTGAGTCATGTTGTACTTGGTGATGCCGATCTGGGCGCGCGGCGCCTCGGGAATGATGCCGCCGCCACCGCCTGAGGCGGCCATCAGGCCGTTGGTGCGGCCGTCGCAGACCGTTGTGACCGCCACGGCGATGGGGCGCAGGATCATGAAGGTGAAGCCGGCGCTGCGGGTGTCGAGGGTCATTTGGTCTGCCTGATGTGGTGGAAGGACAACGTTGGGCGGCGCGCCGGTCAGGCGCCGTTGGGGTGGACGAGCAATCGTTCCGGCGCGCGGATCAGAACGTTGCCTGGGAAATGGAATTGCTGGTCCTCGACCAGCGACATGCGCGGCGTCTTGCGGGTCAGGTGCTCGAAGACGAGCTGCAGTTCGATCCGGGCCAGGGGCGCGCCGAGGCACAGGTGCCAGGCGCGCCCGAACGCCAGGTGCTCGCGGGCGTTGGGGCGCTTAGGATCGAACACATCCGGATCGGCGAACGTCTCGGCGTCCTTGTTCGCCGAGGCGAGCAGGAGGAACATGGTCGAGCCCTTGGGGATCGGAACGCCGTCGATCTCGGTGTCGCAAGTGGTGATCCGGCGGATGCCCTGCGTCGGGCAGTTGATCCGCAGCATCTCCTCCACCGCGCCCGGGATCAGCGACGGGTCGGCGCACAGGGCGTTCCAATGGGGCCGGTTTGGCAGCAGAGCCTGGAGTCCGTCGAGGATCGCCGCCGTGGTGGTCTCGTGTCCCGCGAGGCTGATCGAATAGACCATGCTGACGATATCATCGACCTCAAGCAGGTCGGGCTTTTCTGCGGCCAGTTGCAACAGGTCCGAGGTGAGGTCGTCGGCAGGTTCGCGGCGGCGGCGTTCCACGAAGTCGCGACAGTAGTCGAAGAACGCCACAAGGTCGTGCGCGGCCTGAACCTGGCCGGCGGGGTCAAGGTCGCCGTAGGTCAGCGCGACGCGTCGGCCGCACCAGCCCTTCAGCAACTCAGTGTCCCCCTGAGGAAAGCCGATGACGCTGAACCCGGCCAGGGCGGGCAGGGGGAAGGCCAGGTCCGCCATGATGTCGGAGAACGGCTTGGCGGCCAGGGCGTCCACCAGGGCTTCCGCGCAGGCCTCGATCGCCGGCTGGGTCTTGGCCCAGCGTTTCGGGGTCAGGCAGCGCGAAGCGGCGTTGCGCATGCGCGGGTGGCGTGGCGGATCGCAGTTGGTGAAGGTTGGCTTGCGTGGAAATCCGCTGGTCAGGATCGCCTGAGCCTCGGCGCAAACCGGCATAAAGGGGCTGGTGGCGTTGGCGGACGAATATGTGTCACGGTCTTCGATGACGCGCACCACGTCGGCGTAGCGCGAGACCACATACATGCCGATCTTCGGCGCATAGACCACTGGGCCTTCCTCGCGCAGACTGGCGAACACCGGATAGGGATCTGCGAGAAAGTCGGCGGACAACGGATGGAAGTCCTTGTGGACCGGGCACTGCGCCAGCATGACCTACCTCACCATTGAGCCGCACAGAGGTCCGCGCCGGCCGGGATGGGACCTAACGGTAGCGCGCCGTCCGAATTACGCAACGCACAAGCCGATTTTGCATATCGCAATATTGACCGGCTCTGCCTTCTACATGTGAGTGGAACACAGGTCAGCAAGGGAAACATAGAATGATCCGCAGCCTCGCGGCCGGCCAGAAGGCGGCGCTGGTGATCAATGAATGTCAGTTGGGCATCATCGATCCGGTATACGCCCAGTTTCCGGCGCTGGCTGAGCAGTGCCGGGCTCGCGGAATCGTGGACAATATCGCCGCACTGATCGCGGCGTTCCGCAGGGCCGGCCTGCCGGTGGTCTATACGCCGGCGGCGCTGCGGCCGGACATGGCCGACAAGCTCGCCAACTCGCTGATCTCGTCTGTTTCGATCAAGGCCAAGATCATGGTGGCAGGGGCCAAGGCGGTGGAACATCCGCCCCAGATCGCCCCACAGGCGGATGACTACATCATCCAGCGCGGCTCGGGTCTGATCGCCTTTCTGGGCACGACCCTGGACGCCACGCTTCGCCGGCTGAAGGTGGAGACGGTGGTGCTGACGGGAATGTCGACCAACGTCGGCATTCCCGGCAACGCCATGGCGGCTGTCGAATTCGGCTACCACGTGGTGATCCCCGAGGACTGTATCGCGGCCGGCGACGCCGAGGGCCACCGGGTGATCGTCGAACAGCAACTGAAGATGATCTCCACGGTGACCTCGAGCGGCGAGGTTATGGCCGCACTTCAAGGGCGCGCCACCGGCTGTAACCGTCCCTGAACGGCAGCAGATTCGGCGCTTCGCCAATTCATCGCATATGTGATCGCATTACGACGACGCGCAGTCGCGCGCCCCTCGCTCTGCCGTCGGATTCGCCCTACAACACGACGAGCCGCGTGCGGGCGCCGGAGGAAATCCAATGAAACTCGAAGACATGATTATCGCCAGCGTTGACGACCACATCGTCGAGCCTGCGGAGATGTTCGACCAACATGTTCCGGCGGCCCTGAAGGACAAGGCCCCGAAATATGAGATCCGGCCCAATGGCGACGGATTCTGGGTGTTCGAGGACCGGGTGGTGGCCAATGTGGGCCTGAACGCCGTGGTTGGTCGCCCGCGCAGCGAATACGGCATGGAACCCACCGCGCTGTCGCAGATGCGGGAGGGGTCCTACAACGTCCACAAGCGGGTGGAGGACATGAACGTCAACGGCCTGCTGGCGTCGCTGAACTTCGGCACTTTCGTGGGCTTTGACGGCGGATACTTCTCACAGTCCAAGGATAAGGCCCTCGCGCTGACCATGCTGCAGGCCTACAACGACTGGCACGTGGACGAGTGGTGCGGATCCTACCCCGGCCGGTTCATTCCGATGGGGATCCTGCCGGTCTGGGACGTCAACCTTGTGGTGGCGGAGATCAAGCGGCTGGTGAAGAAGGGCGTCCACGCGGTGGCGTTCTCTGACAACCCGGCGCTCAAGGGCTGGCCCAGCATTCACAACGACTATTGGGAGCCGCTGTGGAAGGTCTGCGCCGACAACCACGTGGTGCTCAATTGCCATATCGGCACCGGCGCCGCGGCGGCGCACCCGTCGATGGAAAGCCCGATCGACGCCTGGATTACGGCCATGCCGATGTCGATCGCCAATTCAGCTTCCGACTGGCTGCAACTTCGCGCGCTACAGAAATATCCAGACCTGAAGGTGGCGCTGTCCGAGGGCGGCATCGGCTGGATTCCCTACTTCCTGGAGCGGGCCGACTTCACCTTCGAGCACCATCATGAATGGACTCACACCGACTTCGGCGGCCGCAAGCCTTCCGACATCTTCCGGGAACACTTCATCACCTGCTTCATCGACGACAAGCATGGGGTGAAGTACCGCGACGACATCGGCATCGATATCATCTGCTACGAGTGCGACTATCCCCACTCCGACACGGTGTGGCCGGAGACACCGGAATATCTGATGCGCGGCTTCGCAGGGTGCACCGACGAAGAGATCAACAAGATGACGCACTTGAATGCGTTCCGGACCTACTCCTTCGATCCCTTCAAGCATATCCCGCGTGACCAGTGCACCGTGGGCGCCTTGCGCGCGGCGGGCAAACACGTCGACACCACGGTCCGGTCTTCCGGCGGCAACCGGCCGGTCGAGGAAGGCGCCACCCGCATCGTGACCTCTGCGGATGTGGTCAAGCTGTTCATGGACGCCGGGCGTCGGGAAATGGACAAGGTGGAAGCTTAAGGTCCACCGTCAGAGCAGGTAGGGTTCCCCCGACGCACGTACGGTGATGTCGCTGATCGAGACGCCCCACGGCTGGTCGATGACGTAGAGGATCGTCTCGGCCACTGTGGCGGGATCCAGGGCGAAGCAGCCGATGGCGTCCAGATCGGCGAACTGTGGCGGCAGGGTTCCGGTGAACAACTGTTTCATCTTCTCGCCCGCTTCGGCGGCGTGGTGGCCGACCATGCCGATGGAAGCGCGGCGGTTGACGATCGAACCGGCCAGCGCCGTCGTCGGCACGCCGGTGGGCCGCACGATGGAGACCTTGATCCGGCCCTGGCCCTCGATGCGCAGGGATTCCGAGATCATGTTCACCGCGCACTTGGTGGCGGCATAGACACCGGCGCCCTCGGTGGGGGCGTTGGAATAGGTCGAAGATATATTGACCACATGGCCGCGGCCCTGGGCGATCATCTGGTCGAACACCGCGGAGATGCCGTTCACCACGCCCTTGAGATTGACGTCGATGGCCTTGGACCAGCCGGCGGCCGCCCGCTCATGGTCGGCGAAGAAGGCCAGCGGCATGATCCCGGCATTGTTGACCAGCACGTCAATGCGGTCGAACCGCTCCACCGCCAGGCTCGCCAGGGCCTTCATGTCTTGGGCTGACGTGACGTCTACGACCCGCCAGGCGACATTGAGGCCGCGGGCCGCCAGTGCGCCGAAGGCCTCCGCCAGGACGTCGCTATTGAGGTCGCCGCCCACCACCCGGGCGCCCCGCTCGGCGGCGCGCTGGGCCACCAGCAGGCCAAAGCCCGAGGCGGCGCCGGTAATGACGATCACACGGTCGGAAAGTCTTGATGCGGGCTCAACCATGGGCGCCGATCCCCAGCAGCGCCGCGGCCTGGACCGGTGTCGCCACGGGCCGGCCTACCTCGGCGGCCAGGGCGGCCGCGGCTGTCACAGTGCCGGCGTTGGTCTCGTCGGTGGTTTCGGCGATGTCCTCGATACCCACCCGCAGATGGCCGCCACGCTCCAGGGCGTAGCGGGCCAGGGGCGAGCGCATCAGGGAATCACCCATGATCCCCACGTTCCAGGTCAGGCGCGAGCCCGCCATCATGGCGAGATACATGTCCAGCGCCTGGGTGGTGGGCGGCAGCCCGAAGTTGAGCGCCGGCCTGCCCAGGTCGAATAGGCTGGAGCGGCCGCCGAAGTAGAGCTTCACCATCGTGCCCGCCGGCAGCTTGCCCGCCGCCTCGGCCGCCAGCGCCCAACGCAACTGGACAGGCTCGTAAACCCCGATGGTCAGGGGCACGCCCCGCTGGCGCATGGCGGCGGTCACCGCCTTGGCGGTGGAGAAGTTGTTCCAGACATATCCGTGTCCGCGGGGAAACCCGTCCGCGTCCAGGTCGTAGGGCACCGACGCGCCGGGATCGAGGGGCGCAAGCCCCAGGACGCCAGCCTCGGCCATCGGCTCCAGGTGCGCGGCGTGCTCTCGCGATGACGAGCCGCCCAGAATGCCGGGATAGAGCAGCACGCCGGGATGGTCGGCCAGCAACTTGCGGGAAAATTCGATCAGTGCGGCGACAGACTCTGCGGGCTCCAGTCGGGTGTCGTGGTGAAAGTGGATCACCGAGGCGCCAGCGGCGATGCTGGCGCGGGCCTCGCCCAGCAGGGCCTGGTCATCCTTGACCGGAGCCTCGGCGCGGAAGGGCGAGATGGCCGCCTCGATGATCAGGGGTGCGATTGCGGTCATGCGGGGGCCTCTGCGAGGTCTGGGTTCAGGCCGTAGCGGATTGGCAGATGCTTGACGCCGCCGACGGACGTGATCTGGCTGAAGGCCGCTGGCCCATCGGGCTCAAGGGATTCCAGGTTGGCGGCGAGGGCGCCGAACAGGGAGCGCATCTCCATCCGCGCCAGCTGGATGCCCAGGCAGAAATGCGGACCATGGCCGAAGGTGGCGTGGCGGTCAGCGTTGGGGCGGGCGATGTCGAAGGTCAGCGGATCATCGAACACAGCCGGATCCAGATTGGCGGCCGCGTAGGAGAGGTAAATCCAGTCCCCGGCCTTCACGGGCTGTCCAGCGATCTCGGCGTCCACTTGGGCCGTGCGCATGAAGTGGCGCGCCGGGCTGGTCCAGCGGAATATCTCCTCAACAGCGTTGTTGAGAAGATCAGGCTCGGCCTTCAGCCGGTGGAACTGGCGCGGGTTTTCCGCCAGGGCCTGGACCCCGCCGGCCATGGCGTAGGAGGAGGAGTCGTGGCCCGCCGTGGCGATGATCAGATAGTAACTGAGGACGTCCATGACCGGGATTGGGCCGCCATCGATAGTTCCATTGGCGATGGCCGAAGCCAGGTCTTCGGTTGGGTTCGCTCGACGATCCGCTGCCAGGGCCCTGAAATAGGCGAGCATTTCGCCCACCACCTCGGCGAAGGCCTGACGGCGGCCGTCGCCCCGTCGCAGGTCCGGATCCTGCTGGCCGAACATCTCCCGCGTGAGGCGCAGCATCTGGTCGAAGTCGGATTCCGGCAGACCCAGGATCTGCAGCACGGTCTCCAGGGGGTAGCGCTCCGCCACCGCACTCACGAAGTCGCAGACCCCGCCGGCCTCGCGCAACCGCGCCACCGAGCGGGCGCTCAAGTCCGCCAGGCGATCCTGCATCCGCTCCAGGCTCGGGCCGCGAAACCAATCCTGGGCCAGCTTGCGGTACTTGGCGTGGTCAGGCGCGTCCATGTGGACCAGGGTGCGCAGCGGAAAGGGCCGCGCGGCGATAGCCTTTCTGGAGATCAGCACCGGTTCCGGCGCATTGGTGAACACCGCAGCGCGCCGCTCCACCTCGTAGATCGCATCGCGGGAGATCACCGCCCAGAAGGGATCGCTGTCCTGCGGCTCAACGCGGTGGATGGGCCCACTGGCGTGCAGTGTGACCGCCGCGCGCCTCCAGCTGTCCATGTCGGCCCAGGCGCGGGGATCGGAGAAGATGTCGCCGGCCATCGGACGCTTTTTGACCGACGCCAGCCTACCCGTCCGCCGCCATGGCCAGGTCGCCGTTGATCGACGAGCCGCCGTCGACGGTCATCAGCGAACCGGTGGTGAAGGCCGCCTCGTCGGAGATCAGGTGGAGGGCGGCATAGGCGATGTCCATGGGCGCGCCGATGCGGGTCAGCCGACCTCCGCCCACATGACCGGCGCCGACATTGCCGAACACCACCCGGCCCACGATGATGCAGTTGGAGCGGATGCCGTCCTTGGAGCCCTCCACCGCGAAGGTGCGGGTCAGGCTGTTCACCGCCGCCTTGGCCGCGCCATAGACGCCGAAGCCGGTGAAGCCGTTAACAGATTGGCCCGATGAGATGTTGAGGATCGAGGCGCCCTCCGCCGCGGCCAGGTGGGGCCAGGCGTATTTGGTGGCCCAGAAAACCGCGCCGGTGAGTCCGCCGGTTATGATGTAGTTCCACTCCTCAGTGGTGACCTGATGCAGCGGCTTGTAGGTCTTGACCACCGCGTCGGTGGGGGCGGCGTTATTAACCAGGCTAGTGAGGCCGCCGAAGCGAGCCACGACACCGTCAATCACCTGTTTGACGGAGTCCTCCGACGACACGTCCATGGGGAAGAATTCGGCGTCGCCCCCGGCGGCGCGGATCGCATCGACGACCTTTGCGCCGCGCTCCACAGTGCGGCCGGAAACCGCAACCTTGGCGCCTTCCGAGGCGAAATATTCCGCCATGGAGCGGCCGATCCCGCGCGTCGAACCGGTAATCAGGGCGATCTTGCCTTGTAGTCGCGAACCCATGTGTTCCTCCATTCGTCAGTGCTCTTGAGGAACCCTATCGCCGCGAAATCTTCCCCGCACGCCCCGCCTGCGGGGACGGCCTTCAGTCGGCTTGCTCGTCGCGGGCTGATGCCTCAGTCTCGGTTTCAGTCGGCGAAACAGCCGAGGAACGGCCGGGCGGTCGCCGCGGCGAAGGACCAATCGGGAGGAATGGCGTGCGAAACCCGTCAAGCGATCTGTCAGGCGCTCTGGGAAAGCCCCACCGCCGTCGGCTGCTGCAGACCTCCAGCGCGGCCCTTCTGGCCGGTGCGCTGGCGCCGATAGTCGGCGTTTCGCACGCCCGAGCGGAACCGTTACGTACGGCCACCGCCTACAAGCCGAAGGACAGTTTCTTCGGCGCACCCTTCATCACCCGGGAGGAGAACCGCACCGGCGTAATACCCCACCGATTGGTGATCGGGGGTTTTGAGGGCACGGACACGAAGTTCGCCTTCTACTTCCCGGAAAAGGCGACTTATCAGGGGCGGTTCATTCATTTCCTGCAGGGCGGCCTGGGCGGAAGCGAGCCCGGATTGCTGGTGCGGGACAACATCGATGATCCCTATTCGGCGCTCGGAGATTACCTGGCGCTTGCGGTGAGTCTGGGCGCCTATCTGGTGGAGTCAAACCAGGGACACATCGGTTCCGCTATGTGCCGTAAGGGAGGAAACGACGCCAGCATCTACGGGCATCGGGCCAGTGCGGAATCGGCGCGGCTGGCGAGGCATCTGGCCATGGAGATCTATGGGCGACGACCGCAACATGGCTATGTCTATGGCGGATCAGGTGGGGCGCGGCGCTCGGTGAATTGCCTGGAAGGCGCACCCGACGTCTGGGACGGCGCCATGCCGTTCATGGGTTCGGGGTCGGTCGTGCCGGCGGCGCAGAACGATCCGAAGGAGCCGGCGCACTTCAATTCCCATGGCTTCGCCGCGATGTTCAATGTTCAGCGCCTGTTTTCGGCCGAGGAGATGGCCAGGCTGGTGGACGCCATGGACCCGGGCGGATCAGGAGACCCGTTTGCGGACCTCAACCATGAACAACGCACCGCGCTCGCCGAATTGTATCGGCTGGGATATCCGCGCGGCGACGAGATCATGATCGCCAATCCCGCCGGACAGATCGGCCTGTGGGCCTGGACGGCGGAATCGCTGAAGGTCGAGGATCCGACCTACTGGAAGGCGTTCTGGACCGAAAAGGGCTACCTCGGGCATGACGAACCACAGTTGTTCGCCAGGGACCTGGTGGATGGCGAGGTCACGGTCCGCAGGGTCCTGACACCGCGCGATCTGGTGACGATGGCGAAGGAACAGGGCGTGGAGGTCTCGACCATGGCCCGCTATGCCGCCGCCACGCATCCGGAGCGCCCGCTGGCGATCCAGGTGGATGAGACCGGCGGCTACCTGCTTGGCGCGTCACTGAAATTCCTCACCGGCAAGGCGGCGGGCCGCCAGCTTTGGGTGACCAATGTCAGTGGCCCGACGCTGCTGGGCGACGGTATCGACGAGGCTGGAAACCTGCGATTCACCGGCGTGGCGGTCGGCGACCGGTTGAAGATCGACAACCGCGACTTCCTGGCCATGTGCTACTTCCACCAGCACCATGCGGTGGGCGAACGGCCGATGGCGTCGGAGAGCCAGCGTGTGGACGGCGCACCGGTCTATCCCCAGCGGCCGATATTGCACACTTCGGTGCTGATGGGGCCCAGCTTCACCGGCGCCTTCCAGGGCAAGATGATGTTCGTGCAGCACACTCATGACGCTTCGCTCTGGCCGGATCGGGCGATCGAGTACGCCGTGGGTGTAAAGGCGGCCCAGGGCGCCCGCGCGGACGAACGGTTCATGCTGCGCTGGGTGCAGCATTCCGAGCATGGTGGCCCGCCGGCGCTGCCCGTGAAGCCGGCGATGATCACCCGCCTGGTCCCGGCGACGGGCCACGTCGAACAGAACCTGCATGACCTGGTCGCCTGGGTGGAAAAGGATCGTCGGCCAGCCCAGGAACACTACGAACTCACCCGGGACCGGCGCTTTATCCTTCCGGCGACGGCCGCCGAACGTGGCGGCGTGCAGCCAATGGTCAAGGCGGAGGCGAATGGGGGCGTAAGGGCGCAGGTAAAGGCGGGCGAAACGGTGAACTTCGTCGTCGAAGCCGAGACGCCGCCGCACGCCGGGACGATCATCAAGGTCGAATGGGATTTCGACGGGCAGGGGCGGTTCCCGCAGGTCGAGGCAGGGGTTGACGGCAAGTCCGCCAAGGTTCGGCTGGCAACCACCCATGTGTTCCAGGCGCCGGGGACCTACTTCCCCAGTGTTCGGGTGACGAGCCATCGCGACGGCGACCTGAATGCGCGGTTGCGGCGTGTCACCAACCTCGATCGGGTACGGGTGGTGGTGAGCTGATCCGCGTCAGTCGAGCTCACTCCAGGCTATCATGGGTCATCGCCAGTGCGCCTCACGGGCGGCGATTTCCTGGCTTGAGAAGCGGATCTGGGCCGCGTCGCGGCGGTGCGCGGCGGGGCCGCCCATCTCGACGCCGAGCGGACCGAGACGAGTCGACCACAGGTGCAGCGGGTATTCGCGGGTGAGGCCTATGGCCCCGTGCATCTGGTGACATTCGCGGGCGACCAATCCCGCGGCGCCGGCGGCCCGGCCAGCGGCGGTTGCGGCGTGAAGCGGAGTGGCGTCGCGGAAAGCGGTCTCAAGGGCGATCCAGCGGGCGCCCTCGACGATCACCGTCAGCTCGGACAGGCGATGCTGCAAAGTCTGGAACTCGCCGATCGGGCGGCCGAATTGCACCCGGTCCTTTACGTAGCGGATCGTCAATTCAAGCGCGCCCTGCATGGCGCCGATGGTCTCCAGGGCCAAGGCCAGTCGCCACCAGCGGCGCAGGGTCTCTCCGGTTCCGGCGCCAAGGCCGCGAGCGCGAGCGGCGACCCCAGTCTTCAGCACGCCCATGGGCCAGCCCACCTGGTCGGTATCCACGGGTTGGATATCGGCTTCGGTGAGGTCCAGAACCTGGGCCTCTTCACCGGCGTCGATCAGCATCAGGCGTGCGTGGCGGCCAAAGCGAAACGGGAAGTCGGCGGGCTTGCGGGTGAGCGCCACCGGGATGCCGGGATTGGCGCCCAAGAGCTTGCCCGCCACGATTTCGCCGGCGGCGTATGCCGATGTCGCCGCGGACCGGGCGAGCTCCAGAGTGATCAGCGCGGCCTCCAGAGGCCCGGTCCCATCGCCACCGATGACGCCGGTGAATCCGCCTTCAGTGAGGCTGGCGTCAAGCTCGTGATCGTAGCCGCCGGTCGCGAGCAGCGCTTTCGACCGGCCGGGTGCGTCGTGGCGGGTAAGCAGGGTGCGGACCGCATCGACGATCTGCTGCTGCTCGGTGCTGAGAGTAAGATTCATGTCGGCGGCCTCAGTCGCGGGCGCCGACGGCGGGCCGCGGCAGGTTGAGGTGTCGGGTGGCGATCTGGTCGAGCTGAATTTCGGTGGCGCCCGAGGTGATGCCGGCGGTGAGGTTGAATCGGCTGCGGCCCGAACCGCCCAGGCTGTATTCGCCCAGGATGAGGTCGGCGGCTTCGGCGACCACCTGATAGGCGCGGGTGCCGGCCACGCGGGCGATGTTCGAATCCGCGGTGGGCGGCGAGCCTTGGGCGCGTAAGTCCACGACCCGGAAATACAGCAGGCGCGCCGCCTCCACCGCCTCCCAGGCCTCGCCGAGTTTGGCCAGGACCGCCGGGTCATCCGTCAGGCCGCGAGCGTTCGCCTCCCTGGCCAGACCATTCAGTTGGTTCTCCGCATGGCGATAGTGGGCGACGCCGATGCGTTCGAAGGCCAGGGCGTAGCGCACCACCGCCCAGCCGCCGTTTTCCGGCCCAAGTCGGTTGGCGACCGGTACGCGCATGTCGGTGAAAACCGGATTGGAAAAGGCGCTTTCGCCCACGAACCCCAACACCTGGTTGACCTTCAGACCCGGCGTGTCCATCGGGACCAGCAGCACGGTGATGCCCTTGGAACGTTTCTCATCAGGGTCGGTGCGGACCAGCAGGAAAAGCCATTCGGCGATGGCGGTGTGCGAGGTCCAGATTTTCTCGCCATTGACCACATAGTCGTTGCCGTCGCGCACCGCTCGGGTGCGCAGCGAGGCGAGGTCAGACCCGGCGTCGGGCTCAGAGAAGCCCTGGCTGAAGGTGATGTCGCCGGCTGAGATCCTGGGAAGGAAAAACGCCTTCTGGTCCGGCGAGCCAAACTGCATGATCGCCGGTCCGATCCAGTTGACGTTCATGTACTGGGAACCTCGGGGTTCTCCGTGGGGCGAACCGATCTCCTCGGACAGGATCGCTGCGCGCCAGGGCGGGGCGTCGCCGCCACCGTATTCCTTGGGCCAGCTCTGGGTCAGGTAGCCGTGCTCGGCCATTTTGCGGCAGAACTCACCGGCCGCGGCCTTGTATGCGGCGGGGTTCAACCCCTTGTAACCCTGCCAATCGGCCCCCAGAGCATCGCGCAGGAAGCGGCGCAGGGCGGCGCGGTAGGCGATGTCATCTTCGGTCCAGTCGAAGTCCATGAGCTCACGCGCCTTTCACGGCCGAAGGTGGAACAGGGCGCAGAACGTAGGTGCCGGTGAAAGCGAGGGTCAAGTCGGTGGTTCGGGGGTATTTCGATACGATTGACCAGCATGGGCGATACGGGCGACCCTGTCAGCGGACCAAGGAAGGATTGCGAAATGGCTACGGACGGGACGCCCCTCACGCATACTGACGTGATCGTCGAGACGCTTGAGGCGCCATTGGCGCGGGTCTGGGCGATCCTGTCGGATCACGGCTCGATCGGAAGCTACGTGGCTGGGGTAAAGGTGCTGCGGGTCGAGGGCGAAGGAGTCGGCGCCATCCGGTTCATCGCCAATCCCGCCGGAGAGGTCTGTGAGCGCCTTGAGACATTGGACGCGGGAACACACAGCTTTTCCTACCGAGTGCTCGATCATTCACCGATCGAGATGAAGGATTATGTCGGATCGGTGCAATTGAAGGCGCTTGGCGCGGACGCTTGCGAGATTCAGTGGAGCGGGCGGTTCGCCACCGGATCGGTGGCCAATCCGGCGGCGCAGAAGGCCGGCCTTGGGCAATTCTACCGCGGCGCCATCGCCGGCCTGCGCGCCCTGCTGGCCAAGGGCTAGGCCCGGTTATTCGGCCGCCAGCAACGCCTCTGCTGAGTCACGCCAGGACTGACCAGGGGGCACGATGGTGTCGATGGGCCGGCGGACTTCCGGATCGCCGGCCAAGGCGCTGCCCGGCGGCAGGATGCCGGTTTTGAAATCGTCGATCGCCTGCAGGAGCATGCGCCGGGCGCGGACGATGGCCACGTCGCCCGCCGAAAGCTGCTCCTTGGTGCGGTCGACCACAGGCCCCATGCTGACCTGGACGACGATGTCTTCCTCCAAGAGGTTCTTTACGAAGCCGCTGAAGTGCCCGTTGTCCATCGCTGCGCGGTCCTGGCCCCAGTTCGCCGCCCGGCCGCCGGCAAGAGGGGCGTAATTGTCGGGGTCGAAGTTTCCGGTGCCGATAGTGCCGCCATCTTCCGGTTCCATAGGCCGATCATCGGCCCAGCGGCCGAAAAACACCTTGTGGCGGCTGTTGCTGATCGGCATGGTGATGAAGATCACGCCTTCGCTGTTCTGGCTGGCTGGCACCAGGCTGACAAACGGCATGAAATACTCGGTGACCCGCAGATAGTCGCCGCCGTCACTCATCTGGCGCAACGCGGCGGCGCGCATGCCGTACTTCGCCGGCTCCACCTCATAGCGGGGTGGCAGGGTGTCTGCGAGCGCAAGGCTGCTATTGCCGCCGACGACCTGGGAGCGCACCTGCAGCCACGAACGGTGCAGGTTGCCTATGTGCACGGAATCGATCGTCGCCTCGACGCCCTGCAGCCAGTTGCAGTCGGAAAACGACTGCGTCATCCACAGGTTCTCCTCAGGCAGTCCGAAGAATGGCAGATTCGGGAACGCCGGTTCGGCGGCCTCGCCCAGCCATACCCACAGCAATTGGCCAGCCTCGCGCACCGGATAGGCGCGGATCTTAACGCCGGCGGCGAATTCCTCGGCGCCGAAGGGCTGGCTCGGGGCTTCCAGCAGTTTGCCGGAAACGTCGATTTTCCAGCCGTGGAAGATGCAGCGGATGGCGCACCCCTCGTTCCTCGCCAACACCAGCGAAACCCCGCGGTGGGGACAGGCCTCATCGAAGAATCCCACGCGACCGTCCTGCGCCCGGAACACCGCATAGTCCTTGCCGAGCACAGTGATCCGCTGCGGCGGCCCGCCGGCCTTGAAACCGGCGGCGCGGGCGAAGGGAATCCAGTAGTTCTCCCGCATCAACACGCCCATTGGCGCATCGCCCTCGACTTCGGTCAGCAGGCGGTTTTCCTCGGCGGTGATCGGCATAAATTCCTCCGCTGTTCGTTGCTGGGCGATCCGGCGGGGAGCCTAGGCCCCAACCTCGCCCGGCGGCAAGTTCGGCAGCAGGATATTGGCGGCCATCCAGCCGCCGTCCACCGGCAGCGCGTGTCCGGTGACGTAGCTGGCAAGGTCGGAGCACAGGAACAGCACGGCGCGCCCGATCTCGTCGGTCCCGCCGCGCCGGCGCATGGGGATCAGGCTGTCACGGGTTTGTTGCGCGCGTTCGGGGGTGTCTGGAATACGGGGCGTGATGATTGAGCCGGGCGCCACGCCGTTGACGCGGATGCCATAGGGCGCCCACTCCACACCCAAGGTCCGCACCATGCTGATCAGTCCGGCCTTGGCGGCGCCATAGGATACATGCTGGACCGCGGCCTGCATGCCGCTGACCGAGCAGATGCACACCATGGCGCCGGGCTTCTCCTCGGCGATCAGGCCCTTGGCGAAGGCCTGCGCCGTGAAGAATGCGTAGCGCAGATTGCGATTCTGATCGGAGTCCCAATCCTCGGGTGTAAACTCCAGGGTAGGCTTGAACAGGGCCTGGCCGACGATGGTCACCAGCCGGTCAAGGCCGCCCAGCTCTCGCCGTGCTTCGGCGACCATTGCCGGCCCGTCTTTCAGGGCGTCGCCCACGATCGCCACCGACCTGCGGCCCATGCCGGCGACCAGATCGGCCACGCGCCGGGCCCGATCCGCGTCGATGTCGGCGATAGCCACGTCGCAGCCGGCTTCGGCGAGATAGCGGGCGCTGCTTTCGCCCATGCCCTGGCCGCCGCCGACGATAAGGGCCACTTTTCCCTGCAGGCCGAAGATATCCGTCATGGGTTTTCTCCTCCCGGCGGCGGTCAGTCCTCCGCAATACGGCTGTGCCGGCGAGTGTCGCGCATCAGCACATAGACCGCCAGCGACACGGCGATGGTCACCGTAACATAGGTGTAGAACCCAGTTTCATTGCCGGCCTTCTTGAAGGCCAGCGCCACATATTCCGCCGTGCCGCCGAAGGCCGCGTTGGCCAGGGAGTAGGGCAGGGCGACGCCCAGGGCGCGGACCTCGGTGGGAAACAACTCCGCCTTCACGACCGCGTTCACCGAAGAATAGGCAGAGACGATCAACAAGGCGGCGCTGGTGAGAAGGAAGGCTGAACCCATGTCATGTGTGTCGGCCAGCCTGGATAGGATCGGCCAGGTCAGGCCCGCGCCGGCGACGCCGAAGGTTATGAGGACCGCGCGCCGTCCGATCCGGTCGGACAGCGCGCCCACCATCGGCTGGATCACCATGAAGAAAGCCAGGGCGGCGGCGGTGATCAAATTGGCCTGGTCCTTGGAGAAGCCGGAGGTGTTGACCAGGAACTTCTGAATGTAAGTGGTGTAGGTGTAGTAGGCGAGCGTGCCACCGGCGGTGAGGCCGATCACAATCAAAGACTCGCGCGGGTGGCTGCGGATCAGGCCCCAGGTGGTGGCCTTTGGTCCCTGGCGCGCCTGGAACGATGGCGTCTCGTCCATGCCGCGCCGCAGCCAGAACACCGCCAGCGCCAGGGCGCCGCCGACAAAGAATGGAATGCGCCAGCCCCAGGCCTGCATCTGCTCCGGCGATAGAATGGCTGTAAGCAGCAGCAATACGCCCATAGCCATGAGCTGTCCGGCGATCAGTGTGGAGTAGAATATTCCCGACCAGAAGCCGCGGTTGCGACGGCTGGCCATCTCGGAGATGTAGGTGGCGCTGACGCCGTATTCGCCGCCCATGCTGGCGCCCTGCAGGATGCGGGCGAACACCAGGATGGCCGGGGCGGCGACCCCGATCTCGGCCTTGCCCGGGCACAGTCCGATGATCAGCGACCCTACGCACATCAGGGTGACGGAGATCACCATGGCGTTCTTGCGCCCGATCCGGTCTCCATAGAGCCCCATAAGCCAGGCGCCCGCCGGTCGCGCGAAGAACCCCACGCCGAACACCGCGGCGGTGTTCAGGAGCTCAGTGGTGCGGTCGGCGTCGGGGAAGAACACCTTCGAGAAATAGAGTCCGAAGGCGGCGTAGACGAACCAGTCGAAGGTTTCGACCGTATTGCCCGCCGATCCGGCGAGGATCGACCGCAGGCGGTTGGCCTGCGGCGTGGCTGTGGTCTCGGTGGTCAAAGCGCTTTCTCCCCAGGAGGGCGGATACGAGCGGGTTTCGCCGCGAATTTCAATGGTCCGAACTCGACAGTTGACGTTGTCCCCTGGCGCGATCAAGCCGTGAGGCGATGCTGATGGCCATGACGATCTTCACCTTGTCCCTGGTCGGGACAGCGCCATCCTGCGAGGCGGCGCCCAGACCGGTCGCCGCTGTTGATCGGACGAGCGAAGCGCCGAGCCTATCAGTCGCGCGCAAGGCCTTCGCGGCGGCCGTACAGGCGAACGGGCCCGACGCCGCCGAAACGCTGCTTGCCGAACTTGTCCTGCAATCCGAGTTGGTCGGGGCGCAGAGGTTTGAAGAGGCGCTGCCGCACACACGCCACGTCCGCGATCGCCTTCGTCAGATCCACGGCCCCGCCAACGCCGAGGTCAAGACCATGACCCGCTGGATCGGAATGATGCTGACCATTCTCGGACGCACGGAGGAAGCGGCGGCGGAGACGGCGTCGAACGAAGCCGGGTCATCCGACGACAAAACGCAAGTCCAGGAACTTATGGCCAAGTCCGCCGCGGCGGCAGGTGCGGGACGCTACGCCGAGGCGGAGACGGCGGCGCGGAAGGCCAGTGAACTGGCGCGCAAGGTCTATGGCCCCGAAGACCCGATGACCAAACGGGTCGGGACCATTCTCGCCTCGCTGGTCGCCCTGCAAGGCCGCGAGGCGGAGGCGGCGGGGCTTGGCCGGGCTGCTGTGTCGCGCCAGGCCGATGATCCCGCCGCGATCCGGCAGTTGGCGAGGACAGGCGCGGTGCGGGAGGCGCGGGACCTCGCCGAAATCCTGCTGGCGCGCCGCCGGTCTGATCCGGCCGCCCGCGGGGCGGGCGTCGGCGAAGCTGCGGCGCTGCTCGCCGATCTGGAGGCCGGGCTGGATCACCGGTCGGCCGCGGACCCCCTTTATCGGGAGGTCCTGGACGAGGCCCGCAACCGGACTGGGCCTGAAAGCCGCGAGGCGATGGACGCCTTCTGGGACTTTGCGTGGAACCGCGCACAGCTCGGCGATCCGGGTCTGTCGGCCCAGGGGGTGCGTGACCTGCAGCAGATCCTTCAGCTCCGTCGCGACCGACTGGGACCAGGCCATCCGGTTACCCTCGACAGCGCTAATGGCGTCGCGGGCATCCTGTACGTCGCGGGTCGTCGCACCGAAGCCGCGGACCTTTGGCGCAGCGTTGCGGGCGCACCAGACTCCACACCGCCTTCGGAGCGGATCGAACAGGTCGTACTTGCCCGGCGGGCGCTGGGCGGCGCGCTGCTGACGGACGGGGACGTCGCCTCAGCCTATCCATTTCTACGCTCCGCTGGGGTGCTGATTCAGCAGCAGGTGCGCGATCGCCGCGTGACCGGCGGCCAGGAGCGCGCCGCGGAGTTGCTTGGCGAATACCGGGACGTGTGGCTCGGGCAGATAAGGGCGGGTTGGGCGCTGGCGCATTCCAATCCATGATGGACGGCGCTGAGGTTGCGGCAGTGCTCATCAGCGGACAATCTGCCGCGCGCGTGTTTCAACTCCAGGAGGACAGCCATGCCGCCCATGAAGATATCCACCGGCATCGGCGGCACCAGCCGCTCTTCTGAGGAGGAGTCGGGACTGCTCAAGGAACTGGATTTCCTCGGCCAGGTCCACAAGCTGGGTATCGACATCGTCTGGGCCGCGGAGGCCTGGGCCGCCGATGGGGTTTCGCCCCTGGCCTTCCTGGCGGCGCGCAATCCGGGGATGACGTTCGGGACATCGATCCTGCAATTGTCGGCCCGCACGCCGGTTGTCACGGCCATGACCGCCATGACCATGGCGACGCTCACGGGCAACCGTTTCATCCTGGGGCTGGGCGTCAGCGGACCGCAGGTGGTCGAGGGCCTGCACTCGCAGAAGTTCGATAATCCGCTGGGACGGATGCGCGAATACATCGACATCGTGCGCCTGGCCTTCACCGGCCAGAAGCTGCAGTACCAGGGAAGGCACTATCAGTTGCCGGTTCCGGGCGGCGAGGGCAAGGCGATCCGGCTGGGCCAATTGCCCAATCCGAACATCCCGATCCATCTGGCGACGCTGGGGCCGAAGATGCTGGAGCTCACCGGCGAACTGGCCGACGGATGGCTAGGCAGCTCATTCACACCGGAGACGGCGAACGTCTATTTCGACCGGTTCAGGGCCGGCGCCGCGCGGGCCGGCCGCAGCCTGGAAAATTTCGACGTCAAGATCGCAGTCCCCATCGGCATCGCAGATGATCCGGAACCGATCCTCCAGGCCCAGAAGACCCGATTGGCCTTCTCCCTGGGTGGCATGGGCTCAGCCAAGACCAATTTCTACAACGCCGCCTACCGCCGCATCGGCTACGAGGACGCCGCCGCCGAGGTGCAGGCGCTGTTCGTCAAGGGCGAACGCGAGGCGGCGGCGCGTCGGGTGCCCGACGAGATGGTGCTGCGGACCAGCCTGATCGGCACCGAGTCCATGGTGCGCGAGCGTATCCGCAAGTACCGGGACGCCGGCGTCAGCATCCTGCACATCAGCCCGGCGGCGGACTCGAACGCGGGTCGACTGGAGCAGATGGGCCGGGTTGCTGAGTTGATCCGGCAGGAGTGTGGGGCGCCGGCCTAAAAGGGCGCAAGCCCGCTAGCTGTCAGGCAACGTAGCCGATCGTCGCGGCATAGGGATTCACCGGAGCCTCGGCCGGCGGGTCGCCGACGGACAGGAGGTAATTGTCGCGGGAAGGCGGCAGGCCGCGCCAGATGCGCTGGCCGGCGGCGTCGATGTCGAGGAAGGTCTTGTGCATCTCCTTGCGCACCTCGACGAAGGGCCACTGATCGGCGGGGAGTGAGGCGTTGCGACGCGCGCCGGGGCTGTCGATGCCGCCGGGGCGGAAGGCGCAGACCCACCGGTTGGTCTCGCCTTGATTGAGGAATTCCGTGTGCACCGTCTGGACCCAGTGCTCGACGCCGATCTTTGCGCCAGTATAGGCGGCCAAGCCCTCGATCAGCTGCACCGCCGCCCCCGACGAGATCAGGACCAGGCCAGCTTCGAAGGGCATGCCGCGGGCGGCTGACAGAAAGGCTTCCCCCAGAACCATCGGGGCCGCGCAATTGGTGACGACGGCGCGCTCATAGTCGTGGGGGTCGCAGGTCCCCAGCAGCCCAACGCTATTCATGTCGTAGGCGTTGTGGATGAAGATGGCCCGCTCGCCGGTGAAGCGCGCCATCTCCGCCCGGAAGTGCTGGCGCACGGTTTCCCACCCCTCATAGCTGGAAAGGTCGGCGACCACCGTCTCGAAGTCTGCGGACGGGCGGCGGGAAATGTTGATCACCCGGCAGCCTTCGAAGGGGACATTGCGGGCGATCCCGAGGCCCAGTCCCCCGGTCGCGCCGCTGACCCAGACGATGGCGCCGTTCATTTGCAGAGCCGGCCGAAGGTTTCCTCGAAGGTGGTCTTGCAGGGACCGGTGATGGACAGCCGGAGCGCGTTGTCGGTGGCGTTGCCAAGCGGCGCGCCGGGAAAGTTCACGATCTTGAGTCGCGACTTCACGCCGGTGAGACGCTCCAGCTGGGCGGCGGCCTGCTGGGAGGTGACGTTCTCATCGCCGCACCAGTTGACGATCAGCGCCGGGGTGGACGCCTCCAGGGTGAGCGCATGGATCTGCTCCTGCATGTCCTCGGTGTGAATCGGACCGTGTGGGTTGGGGTCGTTGGGGACCATGAACTCCTCGCCGGCGCGGGCGGCGTCGATCAGCTTGTCGAAATAGGTCCCGCGCGGCCCCATGACGGTGTTGAGCCGCCCTATGGTCACTGGCAGGTTGAAAGCCCGGGCGCAGAACCGCGCCACGGACTCAAGGCCCAGTTTCGAAGCCGGGCTTGTGGGCGCGTAGGCGGTGAAGGCGCGGCCGATCGGATCGGTCTCCGAAAACCGGTGCCAGGGGTCGGAGTGGGGGGAATAGATACCCATGCCTGACGCCACGAACGCCGACTTGGCGTTGCGGCAATGCATCAGAAGCTGGCCGGCGGCTTCCACATTGACCCGGATGGCCGTGTCGAGCTGGCTTAGGTCGGCGCGCATCCAGGCGAAATGCAACAGGCGGGTGAAGTTGGTGGGCACCACGTCGAAGTCGGGCGCATTCAGGTCGACGGCGATGGGCCGGATGCCAGCGGCCTCCACCTCGGCGCGTTGGGCGGGGTCGGAGAAGCGGGCCATGCCCCAGACTTCATTGGTCTTGGCCAGGGAGGCCGCGATGGGCAGCACCGCCTTGCCGGTGACGCCGGTCACCAGGATCTTTTCGCCATTTAGCATCTGTCTCTCCCCTAATCTGAGGGACAAACGTTAGTCAGTCCGAGGCCGGGGGTCGACTCCCGCCGTTACGGCTGCTCTTTTTGGGCGACAAAATTTACGCCCAGGGAGGCCGCCAATGCTGCTCAAAGACAAGATCGTCGTCGTCACCGGATCCGGCAATGGCATCGGGGCCGCCTTCGCACGGCGATTCACCGCCGAGGGCGCCAAGGTGGTGGTGACCGACATCGAACCTGACGCCTGCGCGGCGATGGCCAAGGAAGTCGGCGGCGTGGGTCTGGCCGGCGACATCACCCAGGAAGCAACGGTGCAGGCGGTGGCCGAACTGGCGCGCAAGACCTATGGCCGGATCGACCTATGGTTCTCCAACGCCGGCCATTCGGGCCTGCGCCAGCCCGGCGAACTGCAGGACGATAGCCAATGGGATCTGGCCTGGCGGCTGCATGTGATGTCCCATGTCTATGCGGCGCGCGCGGTGCTGCCGGAAATGACGGCGCGCGGTGACGGCTACCTGCTGAATACGGCGTCCTCGGTGGCGCTGTCGCTGCAGGTGGAGAAGGCGGCCTATACGGTGACCAAGCACGGCGCGCTTTCGCTGTCGGAATGGCTGTCGCTGCACTACCGGCCGAAGGGGGTGCGGGTGTCCTGCTTCTGTCCCGGACCGATGATGACCCGGATGCTGCGTTCCAATGGCCTTCCAGAGGACCATCCGGTGATGCAGATGGCTCTCACCCCAGAACAGGTGGCCGAAGTGCTGGTGCGCGGGATCGAGAAGGAGGATTTCCTGATCCTGTTCCCCAACTCCGGCCTGCTTGAGGGCCTGAAGGAAAAGGCGGGCGACTACGACGCCTGGATCGCCCGGCATGCGCCGGCGGTCTCCTGACCCCGTTGGGGGTGAATTTCGGGTCCGGGCGCAATTTTTCGAGGAACAATCCCATGCACCTTAACTGCGACCGTTTCTGACGGGCGGGCGGGTATAATCTTGGCCGCGACGCGGCGGGCGCTTGCGAGGACGCCGCGTCCATAATCGCTGACGACATGTCAGTTGAGTGTCGGCGCGGATCGGATAGGGTTCGCTGCAACGGAATTGATCACTGCGGGAGTACGCCCATGAACATGGAAGACATGGTCCTCATCAGCGTCGACGATCACATCGTCGAGCCGCCGACGATGTTTGACCGCCATTCGCCCAAGTCCCTGGCCGCCGAGACGCCGCAATATGTGATGGACAAGGACGGCAACGCCTCCTGGTGGTGGGAATCGGAGAACAAGCGCGCCGCCAATAACGGCCTGAACGCGGTGGTCGGCCGACCGCGGGAAGAATACGGCATGGAGCCCATGAACACCCAGCAGATGCGGCTGGGCGCCTGGGAGCCCAAGGCCCACAACGACGACATGAACGTGGCCGGGGTGCTGACCTCGGTGCAGTTTCCCACCTATCCCGGATTCGACGGCTCCTGGTTCTGGACCGCCAAGGACAAGAAGAACGCCGAGCGGGTGGTGAGCGCCTACAACGACTGGCACATCGACGAATGGTGCGGGCCGTTCCCCGGTCGCTACATCCCCACCGCCATCCTGCCCCTGTGGAGCATGGAAGCCACCATCGCCGAGATGAAGCGGCTGGTGAAAAAGGGCTGCCGTTCAGCCACCTATCCGGCCAATCCGGCCATGAAGGGCCTGCTGCCTTCGGTGCACGACGACTACTGGGAGCCCATGTGGAAGCTCTGCCATGAGGAGAACTTCGTCCTCAACTGCCACATCGGCACCGGCCAGTCGCCGGCCCACGCGTCCATGCAGTCGCCGATCTCGGCCTGGATCACCGCCATGCCCATGGCCATCGGCGCCGACGCCGCCGACCTGCTGCATTTGAGCGCCCTGCAGCGGTATTCGAACCTGAAGTTCTCGCTCTCCGAAGGCGGCATCGGCTGGGTGCCCTATATGCTGGAGCGGTGCGACTTCACCTACAAGCACCACGGCGCCTGGGTGCGCTGCGACTGGGGCGGCAAGCTGCCGTCGGAAGTGTTCCGCGAGCACTTCCTGACCTGCTTCATCGACGACAAGTTCGGCTGCATGAACTACAAGTCCATCGGCGAGGACATCATCTCCTACGAGCTTGACTATCCTCACTCCGACTGCACCTGGCCCCATGTTCCGGAAGAACTCTGGGACAACCTCAAGGACCTGCCGGACCCGATCATCGACAAGATCACCCACAAGAACGCCATGCGTTTCTTCGGCGTTGATCCGATCGCCCAGCTGGGCGGGCGGGCCAACTGCACCATCGGCGCGCTCAGGGCCAAGGCCGTGGACGTGGACACCTCCACCAAGTCCATGGACGGCAAGGACGCCCGCAAGATGGGCGATCCAAACAAGCCGGTGACATCGGCCGACGTCCTGGTCACCATGGGCGAGCGGCGTACCTAAGAAGCCTGGGTCATCGCGGGAGAGAACCATGACTGCGCCGAAGGACCGGCTTGAGGCCGAGCTGTCGATCTACCAGCTGTGCCAGCGCTACGCCCACGCCGTGGATATCCACGGCGGGGCGGCCCAGGCGGCCTGTTTCACCGATGACGGCTGGTTCGCGGTCTCATCCGGCGCCCGCTCGTCCAAGGCCGAGATGGCGGCGCGCGAGATGCCGGCGGACGTGAAGCGCCGCCACTTCTTCACCCCGCCGGTGATCGACTTCACCTCGGCCGACACCGCCACCGGGGAGGGCTTCTGCCAGATCCTGGAATGGTATCCCGCCACCGGCGAGAAGAAGCCGCCGTTCTCGGTGGACTATCACGACGAGTACCGCCGCGAGGGCGCGGGATGGCTGCTGGTCAGCCGGCGGATTACGATGTCGTTTGGGTAGCTGAAGCGGACCTAAACCCTCATCCCCATTGCAGGCCGGAAAGTTGGGGGTTCGTCGTCGTTCAGCGGCGCCGTCTCGTAGTGGTCGTATTGCATGGTGTATTGGGCGCGGCCCTGGCTGAAGGACCGCAACTGGCTGATATAACCGAACATATTGGCCAGTGGCACGAACGCGGTGACCACCTGGGCGTTACCGCGGGTTTCGGTGCCCTGGATCTGGCCCCGCCGTGAGTTCAGGTCGCCGATAACGTCGCCCATATATTCGTCCGGGGTCAGCACCTCGACCTTCATGATCGGCTCAAGCAGCTTCGGGCCGCCCTTTTCGCGTAGTTCGCGGAAGGCCGCACGGCTGGCGATTTCAAAGGCCAGCACCGATGAGTCCACGTCGTGGTAGCCGCCGTCGTAGAGCGTCGCCTTGAAATCGATCACCGGGAAGCCAGCGAGCAGACCGTTCTCCTTCGCCTGCTCCAGGCCTTTCTGAACGCCGGGGATATAATCCTTCGGCACCGAGCCGCCCACCACGGAGCTTTCGAATACGAAGCCAGAACCGGGCTCGCCCGGCTCGAAGATGATCTTCACCCGCGCGAACTGGCCCGTGCCGCCCGTCTGCTTCTTGTGGGTGTAATCAATATCGGTCTTGCGGCTGAGGCTCTCGCGATAGGCCACCTGGGGGGCGCCGATATTGGCGTCGACCTTGTAGGTGCGGCGCAGAATGTCGACCTTGATGTCGAGGTGCAGCTCGCCCATGCCCTTCATGATCGTCTGGCCCGACTCCTGGTCGGTATGGACGGTGAAGGATGGATCCTCCGCCACCATCTTTGCCAGAGCCACACCCAGCTTCTCCTGGTCGGCCTTGGTCTTGGGCTC
>CANJLH010000005.1 GCA_947475415.1 Caulobacteraceae bacterium | reverse complement strand
GTTCGCTGCCGACCTGAAAAAGCAAGGGGCTGCTTCGCTCCGCATAGCCGGAGGCTACGCTACGCAGCCCCTTGCTTCACCTGCCCACGTGGGCAACAACGATGCCGAGGCTCTAATCGCAACTGGATGATAGTTGGGGGTCACGTCACAAGCAAAGAGAGGCGGAGACGTTTTTCCGCCGCACCGGAATTACCTTCAATGTTTATGGCGCCTCCGACGGCGGAGAGCGCCTGATCCCATTCGATATCGTGCCGCGGATTATCGCGGCCAGGGAATGGGCCAAGCTTTGCCGGGGCATCGAACAACGGGTCCGGGCGATCAACGCCTTCCTGTTCGATCTCTATCATCGCCAGGAAATTCTACGTGCGGGTCGCGTGCCGACCGAGCTGATCGCGCAAAACGCGGCATTCCAACCCCTGATGATCGGCGTCGAGCCGCCCGGGGGGGTCTACACCCACGTGGTGGGCGTCGACCTTGTGCGCACCGGCGCCAACGAATTCTTCGTGCTTGAGGACAACGTCCGCACCCCGTCCGGGGTGTCCTACATGCTCGAGAACCGGGAAACGATGTTGCAGATGTTTCCGGAGCTCTTCTCGCAGATCCGGGTTCGTCCGGTGGGTGACTACCCAAAGGCGTTGCGCCGCTCACTGGACGCCTGCGCGCCCAGCGGAACGCTCGGCCGGCCCAACGTGGCGGTGCTGACACCTGGAATTCACAACTCAGCCTATTTTGAGCACGCCTTCCTCGCCGAACAGATGGGGGTCGAATTGGTGGAGGGCCATGACCTAAGGGTGGTCGATGGGCGCATCGCCATGAGGACGACCTGCGGCTATGAGCCGATCGACGTCCTTTACCGCAGGGTCGACGATGAGTTTCTGGATCCCTTGAATTTGCGACCGGACTCCGCCTTGGGCGTCCCCGGTATCCTCGACGTCTACAGGGCCGGCGGCATCACCCTCGCCAACGCGCCAGGAACCGGAATCGCCGATGACAAGGCGATCTATTCCTACATGCCGGCGATCATTGAGTTCTATACGGGCGAAAAGCCTATTCTGAACAACGTGCCGACCTGGCGGTGCGCAGAGGCCGACGCTCTGGCCTATGTTCTGGAAAACCTCTCCAAGCTTGTGGTCAAGGAGGTGCACGGCTCGGGCGGATACGGGATGCTCGTGGGTCCGGCGGCGAGCCGGCGCGAACTGGCTGAATTCTGCGCCAAGCTTCGGAGCAATCCCGCCAACTACATCGCCCAGCCGACCCTGGCGCTTTCGACCGTGCCGGTGCTGACCAGGGCTGGCCTGGCGCCGCGCCACGTGGATCTTCGCCCGTTCGTACTGGTTTCCCCGAACAGGGTGGAAATCACGCCCGGGGGACTGACGCGGGTTGCACTTGTAGAAGGTTCACTGGTGGTGAATTCGAGCCAGGGCGGGGGCACCAAGGATACTTGGGTGCTCGAGGACTGACGGCGATGTTGGGGCGAACCGCCGGTGGCCTGTTCTGGATGTCGCGTTACCTCGAGCGCGCGGAAAACATCGCCCGGATGGTGGAGGCGGGGTTTCGGATCGCCATCACCCGCTCGACCGCGCCGGAAGATGAATGGACTTCGATCCTGACCACGGCCGCGGCGCGCGAAAGCTATGCGGCGATCCACGAGAAGGTCGATGCGGCCAAGGTGATCGATTTTCTTCTGCGCGGCGCGAGCAACCCTTCCAGCGTCCGCTGCGCGATGGAATCGGCCCGCACCAATGCGCGCCTGGTGCGGACTGCGCTGACCCGTGAGGTGTGGGAGGCGATCAACGTCTGCTGGATGTCGCTGCGCGACGCCTTGGCCGCGCCGGTTGATCAGAGCAGCCTTCCAGAACTTCTGCGCCTGATCCGGCAGCAGAGCGCCTTCGTGCGCGGCGCTATCCATGGAACGATGCTGCGCAACGACATCTATAATTTCATGCGCATCGGCGCGTTCACCGAGCGCGCGGAGAGCACCGCGCGCATCTTGGACGTAAAGTACTATATACTGCTGCCGCAAGTCGCTCAGGTCGGATCATCCGTCGATAACATTCAGTGGGAAACCATCCTCCGCTCAACCTCAGCGGACCGGGCGTTCGGGTGGTTGCATGGCGGTGAGTCGAGTCCGAGCCAGATCGCAGAATTCCTCATTCTGGACCGACGCATGCCCCGATCCGTGCAGTTCTGCTGCGTCAAGATGGTGGAGAATTTCACGCAGCTTGAGAACGCGTACGGATTTCGACCCCCTTCGGTCGACATGGCCCACGCGCTGCTCGAGCGTCTGTCCAGCCTGACCATTCAGGCGATATTCGCCGAAGGCCTGCATGAATTCATTCACGGTTTTCTAGCAGCGAATTTCGAGATCGGCCAACAAATCGAAAAGGACTACCGCTTCTACAGATGAACCGATGCGCCTGAAGATCGCTCACGTCACGCACTATCAATATGATGCGCCGACTCCTTATGGACTGCAGCAGCTGCGTCTGACGCCATCGCCGCGGCCGGGCCTGAACGTGTTGAACTGGACGTTGAGCGTGGACGGCGCCCGCACCGAAGCTGAATTCCGCGATCATCACGACAACGTCGTGCGCCTGACTGGCATGGAGTCAGATCGGGTTGAGCTTACGGTTCGTTGTGAGGGGGAGGTGGAAACCTTCGACCGGGCGGGCGTGATCGGAACTCATGTGGGCCGAGCGCCTCTGTGGTTTTATCTCCGCCAAACCGAGCACACATGCGCTGGAGAACGCGTGGCGAGGCTGGTTGGCGAATTGGGCGGCGCGGCGGATGGGAGTCTCGCCAGCCTTCACAGACTGTCCGCCATGATCCTTGAGCGGGTTCGATATCAACCTGGCGAAACGCACTGGGCCACCAACGCTGAAGCGGCGCTGGCCGGAGCCACCGGCGTCTGCCAGGACCACGCACACATCTTCATCGCCGCAGCGCGCCGCATGAACGTTCCCGCACGTTACGTCAGCGGTTACCTGGCGATGGAGGGGCCAGATGACCAGGACGCAGGTCACGCGTGGGCGGAAGCGCATGTGGAAGGACTGGGCTGGGTCGGCTTTGACGTCTCCAACGCCATATCGCCGGATGCAAGATATGTCGCCGTCGCTACGGGGCTGGATGCCGAGGAAGCCGCACCGATCCGTGGCCTCATGCACGCCCGCGGCG
This sequence comes from Caulobacteraceae bacterium, assembly GCA_947475415.1. Classification (GTDB taxonomy): domain Bacteria; phylum Pseudomonadota; class Alphaproteobacteria; order Caulobacterales; family Caulobacteraceae; genus Phenylobacterium. Next base: position 220,585 of record CANJLH010000005.1, on the reverse strand, counting down.
ACGAACGTATGGCCGTAACCCTGCAGATTCAGGAACAATGAGCGGTCGGGCGAAGCCGCGCTATGCTGGAGACCTGCGGCGCTCGTGCGCTGCTAATCGCTGGAGCTAAAGTTCATGAGCTATTGCGTCGCCCTGCAGACCACCGGTGGCCTGCTGTTCATGGCGGACACGCGGACCAACGCGGGAGTCGACAACGTTTCGGTGTTTCGCAAGCTGTTCACCTGGACCAGGCCCGGCGAGCGCGTACTGGTGGCCCTCACATCAGGCAATCTCGCCACAACCCAGGCGGTGATGAGCTTGCTGGACGAACGGGCGACGAGCCCCACGCACGTCCACCCCTCGATCCTGGAAGCGTCCAGCATGTTCCAGGTCGCCCGATTGGTAGGCGAGACGCTGCGAGAGGTTATCCAGACCAGCACGACCGGCGGCCAGGCGGCGGAGTCGACCTTCGCCGCCAGCATTATACTGGGGGGCAGATCGCCGGCATGCCGGCGCGTCTGTTTCTGATCTACCCGGAAGGCAACTTCATCGAGGCCAGCGACGACACACCATTTTTCCAGATCGGCGAGACGAAATACGGCCGCCCGATCCTTGTGCGGGCATTTGAGCGGGACATGAGTTTCGAGGATGCGGTGAAGCTGCTGCTGGTGTCGTTCGACTCCACCATCAAGGCCAACCTGTCGGTGGGCCTGCCGCTGGATCTGCAGATTTATGAAACCGATAGGCTGGAGCTGGGCGCCGCGAGGCGGATCGAGCGAGAGGATCCCTACTATCAGCTGATCTCAACTGGATGGGGCTCGGCCCTCAAGACGGCGTTTCATTCCTTGCCGGATTTCACCTTCTGAGCGTTGCTATAGGGGCAGCGGCTTGCCCAGTTCCCCGGCAAGATCGCGGATGAATTGCCAGGCCACGCGGCCGGAGCGCGCGCCGCGGAGCTGTGCCCACTGCAAGGCGCGGCGGTCCAGGGTGGCGACGGCCAGGCCATAGCGCTCGGCATAGGCGGCGACCACCTGAAGATACGTGGGCTGATCCATGGGCGGGAAGCCGATCCATAGACCGAATCGGTCGGAGACGCTGACCTCCTCCTCGGCATCCTCGGCGGTTGCGACCAGACCACGATCCTCACCGTGGCCGCGGGGCATCAGGTGGCGGCGGTTCGAGGTGGCGGTGAACAACACATTGGCCGGCGGCCCGGATACACCCCCTTCCAACGCCGACTTAAGCGCCTTGGCCGCGTCCGCACCCTCCTCAAAGGATAGGTCGTCACAGAGCACGACGAATCGCTCTGGCCTTGCACGTAGGGCGTCGAATAGGGCGGGCAGGGCGGCCACCTCGTCCCGGTCCACCTCCACCAGCCGAAGGGATGCGACCTCGCCGCTCACCGCCATGAAGGCGGCCTTGGCTAGGGAACTCTTCCCCGTCCCGCGCACGCCCCATAGCAAGGCGTGGTTGTGCGGCAGACCGGTGGCGAACCGGCGCAGATTTCCCAAAAATCGCTCCTTCTGGCGGTCCACACCCAGCAGCGCATCAAGGGGCAGGGGATAGTCGGGCGCCGCGAGGAAGGCGCCGCTAGCGGCCACATGACGAAACAGCCGCGCGACGGAGAAATCCGCCTCCGGGCGGGCTGGCGGCGCCAAGCGTTCCAGCGCCTCGGCGATGCGCTCAAGAAGGGGAAGGAATTGCGGGTCCATGACGGCGCTGCTTATCGGTACCGAGGTCGCATTGCAAAACTGGGCGCCGCCGCCTAGGTTCCGGCCGACCTCAAATCCCTGCGCCGCGCCGCCGGGGGACCCTATCCGGAGACCGCATGTTCGCCACCCCCGCCTTTGCACAGACCGCCGGCGCCGCACCTGGCGGCAGCGATATGTTCCTGCAGTTCCTGCCGCTGGTGGCTCTGGCGGTGCTTTTCTACTTCCTGATGATCCGGCCGCAACAGCAGCGGATGAAGCAGCACCAGCAGATGATCACCAGCCTTAAGCGCGGCGATCAGGTGGTGCTGAACGACGGCGTGATCGGCAAGGTGGTCCGGGTCGAGGACAAGGAAGTGGGAGTCGAGATCGCCACCGGCGTCACGGTCAAGGTGGTCAAGTCGATGATCGGCGAGGTGCGGGTGCGTGGCGAACCTGCGGCCGCCAACGGCGCCAAGAACTAGGCCGGCCGCGCCCCCATGTTGACCCTCTCGCGCTGGAAGATCATCGCGACCGTTCTCGCGGTCCTGTTCGGCGCCCTGTTCAGCCTGCCGAACATTCTGCCGAAGAATATACGCGAGGCGATGCCGGCCTTTCTGCCGCACAGCACGCTGAATCTCGGTCTAGATTTGCAGGGGGGCTCGTCCCTGCTGCTGGAAGTCGACACCAAGGCGTTGCGGGCTGAAAAGCTCACCAATCTTATCGAAGATGCGCGCAAGACCCTGCGTGACGAGGAGATCGCCTTCACCGACCTGGCCAGCGTGGGCGGCGAGGTCAGCGCTCGGATCACGGATCCGCGTCAGGTGAATGACGCGGTCAATGTGCTGCGAAAGGCCGTGGGCCAGGCGCTGCCGGGCGCACCGGGTGGCCGCGACGTGGTGGTCAGCACCGCCGATGACCAGCGAATCCGCATGGCCTTCGTCCAGGAAGCGCTGAACGCTGAAGCCAATATGGCTGTGCAGCAGTCCATCGAGATCATTCGCCGCCGGATCGACGAACTGGGCACCCGCGAACCCACCATCATCCGGCAGGGCCTGAACCGCATCGTCGTCCAGGCGCCGGGGGAGAGCGACCCGCAACGCTTGCGCAATGTGATCGGTAAGACCGCCAAACTCACCTTCCAGATGATGGATGAGAGTGTTCAAACCGCAGAGGCCGTAGCCGGACGCATCCCGCCCGGTTCGCAACTCTATCCGTCGGAGGACCAATACGCGGGCCAGTACCTGCTGCGTCGGCGGGTCCTGGTGGATGGCGGCATGCTCACCGATGCCCAGATGCGCTTTGACCAGCAGAGTGGCCAGCCGGTGGTCACTTTCCGGTTCAACGGCCAGGGCGCACGACGCTTCGGCGACGCGACGTCGCTCAACATCGGCAAGCGCTTCGCCATCGTGCTGGACGGCAAGGTCATATCTGCGCCGGTCATCCAGTCGGCGATCACCGGCGGGTCGGGCCAGATCACCGGCCACTTCACCGAGCAGAGCGCCAATGACCTGGCCGTGCTGCTGCGGGCTGGCGCCCTGCCGGCGCCGCTGGACGTGGTTGAACAACGGACGGTGGGGGCGGAACTGGGCGCGGACGCCGTGCGGGCGGGACAGATTTCCACAGCCGTGGGCTTCTTCGCGATCCTGACCTTCATGTTGCTGGCTTACGGACTGCTATTCGGCGGCATTGCGGTGGTTGCTCTGCTGGTGAACGGCATGCTGATCATCGGCTCAATGTCATTGTTCCAGGGCACATTGACCTTGCCGGGCATCGCGGGGCTGATCCTGACTCTGGCGGTGGCGGTGGACGCCAATGTGCTGATCTATGAGCGGATGCGTGACGAGATCCGCGCCGGGCGCGGAATCGTCACCGCCATGGACGCCGGCTTCTCCCGCGCCATGGTCACCATCATCGACGCCAACGTCACCACCCTGCTGGCGGCGATGATCATGATGCAGTTCGGATCGGGGCCGGTGAAGGGCTTCGCGCTGACCTTGTTCATCGGGGTGATCACCTCGGTGTTCACCGCTGTGCTCATCACCCAGGTGTTGCTGGCGTGGTGGTTCCGGGTAACCCGGCCCAAAACTCTGCCGATCAGTTGAGGTGCGTTTGATGTCCTGGTGGCCCCTCATCAAGATCGTTCCGGTCAAGACCAACATCCGTTTCGTGGCCTTCGCCAAGATCGCAGCGGCGGTGTCGATCGTCGCCGTAATCGGCTCCCTGTCGATGGCCATGTTCCCCTTCAAGCCGCCGTGTGGGGGGCTGAACTGTGGGATCGACTTCAAGGGTGGCACCGTGCTCGAGCTTTCCACGGCGCCCAAGGCCGTGGACCTGGGCAAGGTGCGCCAGACGCTGGGTGCGATGCGCATGGGCGAGGTCCAGGTCCAGGCGTTTGGCGCCCCCACCGAGGCCATGGTCCGCTTCCAGATCCCCACGGGTGCGGATCCCACCAGCACCGCCGACCACGTGAAGGCTGAGATCACCAAGGTGCTGGGCCAGGTGAAGTTCTCCCGCATGGACGTCATCGGCCCGAAGGTTTCCGGCGAGCTGTTCAGCAAGGGCCTGACCGCGCTTGGCCTGGCGATCGGCCTGATGCTGATTTACATCTGGTTCCGCTTCGAGGTTCAGTTCGGCCTGGGGGCGGTGGTGGCCCTGTTCCACGACGTTATTCTGACCTTCGGCGTCATGGCGCTGACCAAACTGGAGTTCAGCCTGACCTCCATCGCCGCGATCTTGACCATCATCGGCTATTCCATGAACGACACTGTCGTGGTTTTCGATCGGTTGCGTGAAAATCTTCGCAAGTACAAGAAGATGCCCCTGCGGGAATTGATTGACTTGTCGATCAACGAGACCATTTCTCGCACAGTCATCACCGGTCTGACGGCGATCTTGGCCCTTGGCGGTCTGGCGATATTCGGCGGTCCCAGTCTGCTCGGAATGTCGATGATCCTGATGTTCGGTATCGTGGTCGGCACCTATTCCTCGATCTATGTGGCGACGCCGGTGATCCTGCTGTGGGGCCTGAGGCGCGGCGACGAGGAGCCGGAGATTCTTCAGCCGGCGAAAACCCGGACCTGAAGTGGCCCGCAACGCTCCGTCCATCGACGCATATGGGCAGGGCGGGTTCCGCCTCGACGGCGAACGGCATGAGGGATCGCTGCTCATCTTGCGTGACATGGCCAGCGCCTGGCCGGTCACGACATTGAACGCGCTGAGCGCTGACGACCTTGCGCCTGTCATTGAGGCTGGCCGCGCGGAGGTGGAGTTCGTGCTGCTGGGGACGGGTTCTGTGAATGGCCTGCCGCCGCGGCGATTGCGCGATGCCCTGGCCCGCGCCGGCATTGGGCTGGAATTCATGGACACCCCAGCGGCGGCCCGGCTTTATAACGTTCTGACATCCGAGGGACGGCGACTTGCAGCCGCGTTGATTGCGATCTGAATGCGACGCTCTTGCAATCTCGCGCGCCTTGCCGCCCTATTACGTCCGTTTAGGGTTGAATCACGAGGGGAACGCCATGGCGGGACTACTATCGAACCTGCGTAACACGCTGATCGTCGCCTTCATCCTGGCGATCATCCTGATCGCTGGATATCAGGTGCACAATGGCGCGATGGATGCGATTTTCTGGCAGGCGGTTTTCCGCTTCCTGCACACCACATTCGGCATCCTGTGGATCGGGCTGCTTTACTACTTCAACTTCGTTCAGATCCGGAAAATGCCGGAAATTCCAGCCGAGCTGAAACCGGCGGTGTCAAAATATATCGCGCCGGAAGCGCTGTTCTGGTTCCGCTGGGCGGCTCTGTTCACCTGGGTGATGGGGGTGATCCTGGCGATTAACCGGGGCTATCTGGTCCAGGCCTTCACTGTGGGCGCCCTGGAGGGCTTCAGCGTACCGCAGCACACCTTTATCGGCGTTGGCATGTGGCTGGCGACCGTGATGTTCTTCAATGTCTGGGTGTTCATATGGCCGGCGCAGAAGATCGCGCTGGGCATTGTCGAGGGTGACGCTGACGCAAAGGCGGCGGCGACGCGCAAGGCGATGTTGTTCTCGCGCACCAACACCCTGCTTTCCATCCCGATGCTCGTCACCATGACCATGACGCAGACCATCTTCGGCTGACCTGCGTCGTTGAAAAGGCGTACGGAAGGGCCCGCCACGTTGGCGGGCCTTTTTCGTGGATCAGATGGCGCATTCTGACGGGAACTCTGAAGAGGGATTCGACGGCCTCGTGCGCCGCGTGGATCCTGATCGTTGGCTCGCCAGCCGTTTTGTCGGCGATCCCGCCAAGCGGGCGGACCTGATGGTGCTCTACGCCTATGATCACGAACTGGCCCGAGCGGTGCAGGTGGCCTCCAACCCACTGCTGGCGGAAATGCGACTGACCTGGTGGATCGAGGCGCTGGAAGAGATTTTTGGCGGCCGGACCGTCCGTCGCCATCCCACCGTGGAAGCTCTGAGCGACGTCATCGCGCGTCGGCATCTTCCGCGAGACTTGCTGGAGGCCATGATCGAAGGGCGTGTCCGCGACCTCGGCGATGGCGCAGATCTGCAACAGTGGGCGCATGATACCGGCGGCGCCGCTGCGGTGCTCGCCGCGATGATCCTCGATCCTGAGGCGGAGGCGGAAGCGGCCCGGTTGGCGGGTGTTGCCTGGGCATTGGACCGTCGCAAGGGGGAGGGCGGTGATCTCGCCAATGCGCGCGCAGCGGCGCGAAGACTATCCATAGCGGCCTTTCCCGCGGCGGCGCATGCTTGCCTGAATCGCTTTCCACCCGGTTGGGAGGGATTGCGTCGCAGGTTGCGTCTGCTGCTGACCGTGGCGACGGGTCGGCTTTAGGATTCCTCATTCTTGGCGTCAGGATCGGCGGCAAGCACGGAAGCCCGTAGGGGTTCGCCTGAGGCCTCGGCGATCAAACCCTGGGTGCGCGCCTCGATCATCTCTTCAAGCAGGCCCAGGAAGGCGCCCCGGCTCAGCCCAGGTTGGATCGGTTCGAGGAACTCCACTGTCGCCGTTCCCGGGGTCTTCCTGAAATCCTGCTGGCGCCAGAATAGGCCGAGGTTTGTGGCCACCGGCACCACAGGTAGTCCGAAGTCCCGCTGCATGTAGTAGACGCCGCTTCGATAGCGAAAGCGCTCGCCGGGCTTCGCCAGATGGCCTTCGGGGTAGATCAGAATCCGCCGGCCCTCAGCGTTCGCCGCCGCCGCGCGTTCCGATAGGGCGCGCCGAGCCTCCGGTCCGCCGCAGGAATCGACCACAATCGCGCCCAGTTTGCGCAGGATCCCTCTCAGGAGTGGGATTTTTTCCAGATGATCGCCGGTGACGAAGGCCAGATTGTCCACATTGGCGAACATTACAAAGCCGTCGCCCCAGGAATGGTGCTTGGCCGCGATGATAAATGCGCCTTGCGGTAGGCGCTCACGGCCCTTCAGGTCGACCTTGATGCCGCCGATCCAGCGCATCGCCCACAGCATCCGGCGTGTGTAGAGACGGATCACCCAGGAAAGCGGTCCGCGCCCCGGGAGGATGGCGGCGATGCAGCCGGCCAGCGCATAGAAGATGGAGAAAACCCAATAGGCGACGGCGAAGGCCAGACTGCGCGGCACTGGCGGCTCCTCATCGAATGGATGCCGCCGGACAATGGACGCGAAGTCGCTCGGGCATCAATAGATCAGATTCAGGCCGCCGCCGCAGCCTGTGCGGCGTCAGTGGTGCGGTTGCGACCATTGCGCTTGGATGCGTAGAGCGCCGAATCGGCGCGTTCCAGAAGTGAACTCGGCGTTTCGCCGGCCTTGTGTTGAGCCAGGCCCGCCGAGACGGTGACGATACCCAGGTCATCGTTGGTTGAGCGCCGCTTCAGCGTGCGGGAGGATATTTCGGCGCGAATTTCCTCCAGAGCGCGGAAGGCCTTGGCGGCTTCCTCGCCCGGGAAAATCATCGCAAATTCTTCGCCGCCGTAGCGGGCGGTGAATCGCGGCGGCGCGCCCTTGCGGCCAATCACGCTGGCCACGAAGCGCAGCACCTGGTCGCCGGTCTGGTGCCCCCAGGTGTCGTTGAAATTCTTGAAGTGGTCGATGTCCAGCACCGCCAGGGTGAGCGCTTCGCCCCTAGCTTCGGCCTGAGCGCAAACTCGAGTCAGTTCCTCGTCGAAAGCCTTGCGGTTGGAGAGGTTGGTCAGACCATCAGTGGTCGCGTCGCGGCGTACCTGCTCCAGATGTTCGCGAAGCTTGTTGACCTCATCCGTGGATTCCATCAGGCGCCGCTCTAGCGCGCGGTTTTCCTCGGAAATCTTGCGAGTGGCCGCGGAGAGTGATTGCACCGTGGCTCGAAGCGCGGCCGGAGAGGCGTCATCACCGAGTTTTCCGGCTGCGTCGGCGAGGGTGTCGCCGTATCTGTCGCTGGATATCTGGGCCTTCTTGATGGCTTCGGAGACTGATGCCAGTTCTTTGGACAGGGCGTCGCCTGCATTCCGGATCTGGTCGCCCAGTCGCGATTTCGGGAGGAAAGCCGACGACAACTCCTCGGCGACGCTGTCCGTGAAGGCTTCTCCCTCACCCATGATTCGCGCGATTTCGCGTCCAAGCGGGCTGTCTGGGGCGCCGACAAAATAGGTCCACAGTTCGAAGTTCAGCGCGGTTGGCCAAACCTTGTGTTCTTCCATCTCGTCCATCGCCTTGCGGGCCACGGAAAAAGCGGAGGGGCCGCGCAGGAGAATTTCGACGTCGCCGGACATGTTCACAACTTTCCCAACGCCGCCGCACACCCAAGTGACGACCGCGCATCGCCACCCTACGCAGGAACCTCAAACGACACGTTAAGGCGTAAAATAACCGGGTTCGTCAGACGCCGTTTCGCGTCCGGTTGACGGCGATCTTCCTGTCTTGCCTGAACCTGATCGGCGTGTGGATATGGCAGCGGGCTGCGCTTCATCGCCTGGGTCCGGTGATCGCCGCTCTGTGCGGGTCAGGATCACTTTATCGCGTACCACCAGTTTCCACCGTGATCGCGCTGAACCGTCTCCTCAGATTCAAATGCGAACCCCACTTGCGGGATCGCTTTTTGCGGATAGCTGCTCTCCGCCAGGATTTCACGCAGACGCGCTTTCAGCGACTCATCCGCGCTGAGGGCGTCGCGCTGGCGATCTGTCTGAGTGGTGATCCAGACCGCCAGATGCTTCGGATCGATATCAGATGCTCCGATCATGAAGGCGTTGGCGCCGCGTAGCCGCGATCGCACATGCGCCCGGATCGCCGTCTCGGCGATCTTGCGGGCCTTTGCGATATGATCTTGCCAGAGCAGGGTTCAACTCGCCTGGGCAAAGTCAAATGCTTGGGTCTCTGTGTCGCGACCGGACTTCATCACCACGCCAGGCAATGCGCCGGTGTGAACCCCATCGGCAATAATCTGGGCGCCATTGACGAACACATGGCTGACGCCAGTTGCGTCGGCATACAGACGCATCTCACCACCTGGCAGGTCGTGGCGGGTGTAAGCCTCGCCAGCGCCGATCGTCGCCGGGTCGAACACCACGATGTCAGCATGCCAGCCGGCCTTTAGAAGTCCGCGCGACTTCAAGCCCAGCAAATTGGCCGGCGCCTCGGTGAGTTGATGCACGGCGGCCTCAATGCTCATCAGGCCGTGTTCACGCGAAGCTCCCAGCAAGTGGGTCGAGAAGGCGAAGGAATCCAGCATGTCCAGGTGGGCGCCAGCATCGGAGGCGCCGACCACCGTGCGCCCATCCTGCCACAAGGCGGCGCGGCGCGCCCAGGATTGCTCGTCCTTCGCCGACGAGTAGAGGGCGAACACCGTGCGCAACTCGTCGGCGATCGCAATGTCCAGAATCGCGTCGATCGGTTGCACGCCTCGCTCGGCGGCGATATCGCCGACCTTGCGGCCTTCCAGGTTCTTGTCACGGCTGTCGGCGACCAGGAAGTCCTCCCACATGGACACGCGTCGCATGGCGCCAGATTCCTTCGAGCGTCCCCGTCGGTCAAGCTCGCGTCGGTTGGTTGGGTCGCTCAGAAAGGCCATTCGTTCGGTTGGCGGCATCCTGAAGACGTCCGCCCAGCCATCGAGCATGTCGAAAACGAAACCGGAGTGGAAATTGAGCCGCATGGTGGCAGGCACCACCGACGCCAGCCCGACCACCTTTCCGCCGCGTATGCGGGCATAGTCCGCGGCCGCGATCTGACTCTCGACCTGGGCTTCATTGCCAGGCTGGATCGTCAGCGTGTTCCAATTGATGGCGCGCTGCGCAGCCTTGGACATGTCTGTCATCAGGCTCCATTCACGTTCCGCGAAGTCGCCAACGCCCGGAATGATTTCCAGGCTCGTGCCGGGAAAGTCGCGGCATACGCCGGCCAGTTCCAGCAATTCCCGGCGATCGGCCGATCGTGAGGGCACGGGTCGTCCTTCGGCGTCGTTGTGCGACACGGAAACTGTGGTGGAGAATCCCATAGCGCCTTCCCGGAGCGAACTCGCCAGCAGAGCCTTCATCTTCGCCAACTCCTCCGGCGTGGCGGTTTGGCCGACGGCGCGCTCTCCCATCACCACGCGGCGAACGGCGCTATGTCCGCACAGGAACCCGACGTTCAGTCCGACCTTTCCCTCCAATAGGCCGAGGTACTCACCGAAGGTCCGCCAGTTCCAGGGTACGCCCTCCCTGAGGCTAACTTCCGGCATGCCCTCAACCCGCGCCAACATGCGCAGGAGATAGGGGGCCGCTTCCGGGGAAAGCGGTGCGATGGAAAAACCGCAGTTGCCGCCGAAGATGGTGGTCACCCCGTGGTATGAGGAGGGGCTGAGGGTCGGATCCCAGAACACCTGTGCGTCGTAGTGGGTGTGAACGTCGATAAACCCTGGCGCGACGATCATTCCGGCGGCGTCGATGGTCTTCGCGGCCGAGCCCGCCACCTCGCCGATCTCAACGATCCGACCATCCCTGACCGCCACGTCGGCGCGCCTTCCGGGTGCGCCTGATCCGTCCACCACCGTACCGCCCTTGATGATCAGATCGAACATGTCGCCTCCTGCAGCCGGACTTCGCGCCGAGCTTCGTTCGCACTTCATACAACGGCTTGTGGGCGCGGCACGAGCCCTGTAGAGGCCCCGCTGTCGTCAGATGGAGTTCCTGATGCGGTTGAAGCCATGGCTGGGTGCGATCTTGTTGCCGGGCGCCCTGTTGACGGCGCCGGAGCCGGCGGCGGCGCAGGCCTCAAATGGCGGCGATATCCATGTCATCCGAGCGTGGAGCCGGCCGACGGCGGCCGGCGCGCTCACGGCGGTTGGCTATTTGAGCATCATGAACCACGGTGCGAAGTCGGACAGCCTGATCGCGGCAAGTTCTTCGATGGCGCGAAAGGTCGAGGTGCATCGCTCAACCATGGCGGACGGCGTCATGCGGATGGAGACGCCTAAAGCCGGATTGCCGATTGGGCCGGGCGAAACCATCATCCTCGCCCCCGGCGGCGATCACCTTATGCTGGTGGGTCCGACCCGGGCGTTCCGGCTCGGTGACGTTATTCCCGTGACATTGCGGTTCCGCCGGGCCGGTAGGGTGAACATCCAACTGCAGGTCGACACCGCTTCCATCACGCCGGACAGCGCCATGCAGGAACACCAACACTGATGTGAATTACCGGCTATTCGCCGGCGACAGGCTGGACCTGTTTCGAAGCGATATCGGCATCCTGCGCCCGGCGTGGTTTCACCAGTATGCAGAGGATCGCGATGGCCGCTGATACGATCACAATGAACAGAAAAGTGGTTTTGTAGGCGGCCTCGCTGGGGAGCTTCCGGCCGGTTCCCGGCTGGATCATTTGCGAGGTCGCCAATAGCAACGCCATGGTCTGGGCGCCGATCCCCGAAAACATCGAGCGAACCACGCCGGTCAACCCCGTGACTTCGCTGGACCGGTCCGGCGGCGTGCCTTCCAGCACTAGGTTCGGGATCGAAGCCAACAGCATGGATGACCCGAAGGCGCAGATGCAGGTCCCGATCACCACCTCCATCACCGTGTCATGCAGGAAATAGAGCCAACCCCAGCCGGCCACGCCCACAAGGGCGCCCCAGATCATCGCCTCGCGCCCGCGGTTCTGCTGGGAAATCCAGCCGCTCACCGGGGCGGCGAACAATGAGGCGACGTTTGACGGCAGCTTGAGGATTCCGGCCATGTAGCCGGTTACCGCCAGTCCGATTCCGGCCATGCGCGGCTGCTGCAGGAGCAGCAACGCAACCACAGGCAGTTGCATCATCCCTATGCTCGACAGCGCGCCGCACACGTTTCCGACCCATATTTGCCGACGTCTCAGGAGACGCACGTCGATCAACGGGTCGGAATCGCGCAGTTCGTGAAACCACCAGACGACCAGCATGAGAACCCCCATGCCGACGCAGCCCAACACCAGGCTATCGTGCCATCCCCGTTCCTTGCTGGCGGTGATCCCATAGAGGATCGCCGCGACCGCCGGGGCGAACAGGATCGCGCCAATGAAGTCGAAGCGTCCGGGGCGAGAGACCTTCGGGGCCGGGACGATGAGGTAGATCGGGGCCACCAGCAGGGCCGCCGCTATGGTCGTCAACCAGAAGATGCCGCGCCACTCGCCGATATCCGCGTAATGGCCGCCAAGAATATAACCGATGGCCGACGAGAAGGAGTACGCGCCTGTCAACAGGCCGATCCAGACCGGCGCCTTACCAGGCGCGGCGACTTCCCGCGTGATCCCGTAGCAGAGCGGCAAGACCGCGCCAGCGACGCCTTGGAAAACCCTGCCGACAATGATCCACATCAGGTCGTGGCTGAGCACGCTGATCAACGAACCGATGCCCATTAGGCCTATAATCACGGTCAGGACTAGCCGGCGTCCGAACATGTCGCCCAACCGCCCGCCGATCGCCGCCGTGGCCGCTCCGGAGAGCGCGAAGGCGGTGATCAACCAGGTTGCATTGGTGATTCCGCCCACATCCTTGGCCACGGTGCCCAGGGCGGTGATCACCATGGTGTGGCCCAGGGACCCGAGGATCTCCGTCAGCATGAGCACAACCATGATCGCGTAGAACCGCGCCTTGGTCACAGGCGCATGGTCGGCTTTGTTCGAGCTATTCACCAATTCCTCCGGGCCTTGCCCCGCCGGGCGCCGCGATGTGTCTCGCGTGTTTCCCCGGCAGCTGGCGGCGAGTGAATGCCAGTTTTCGTCGGGCGCCAATCGGCAATTGCTGGCGCTAACCGGCTCGCTGGTCTTTTGACCGCGCCAGGACCGTCTCGCGCCGCCCGGCGATGTCGGTGCCGGTGCGGGTGTTCCAGCCATTGTCCACGCGATATGCGTAGTGCGCCTGGCGCGCCTCATCGACCGGCAGCATGTGGGTCTTATTCCAGTCCTCCCGCATGCCGGCGATCATCGCCTTGTCCTGCTCGGCGATATCCGCGGCGAGCTTCATGCAGAATGGCAGCAGATCCTCATGGGTCACCACATGGTTGGCCAGGCCGATACGCCAGGCCTCTTGGGCGTTCACGAAGTTGCCGGTCATGGACATTTCCCGCGCCCGTGCCATGCCGATGCGCCGGGGAAGGTCAACCAGTACGGGGCCTGGGAACACGCCGACGCGCACATGAGTGTCGGCGAACACGGCCTTTTCCGAAGCGACGATGAAGTCGCAGCCCAGCGCGATCTCGAAGCCGCCGGTGACCGCCGCACCATTCACCGCCGCGATCATCGGCGTTTTGGATGCGATCACCGCGCCGGATGCGCCAGGCAGGTCGGAAAGGTTTTTCACCCCGAGGTCCTTCAGGTCCAGGCCTGCCGAGAAGGCGGGGTCCGCGCCGGTGATCACGATGCAGCCGGCGTCCTGGCAGGCGGCGACGGCGTCCACGATTCCCTGGCTCAGGGCTGCATTTAGCGCGTTGCGGGCCTGAGGCCGGTTCATGCGGATAACCGCCACGCGATCATGTCGCTCGATGATCACCACGTTGTCTGACATCTCATCCTCCCGATGGGCTTATGCGGCGCCAGTAAAAGGCGATCGCGCCCGGCGGGCAAGGCGCGCATTGCCCGAACCACGACGGACCGTTACTCAATCCGCCACAAAGCAATCCAGGAGATGACCATGGCGATTTCGCTCTACGACGTCAGCGTGACGGCCTACCTGCAGGGCCTGAACGGCGCCAAGACCTTTCTGGAGAAGGGCCGCGCACACTGCCAGGAACAGGGAATCGATCTGAAGAGCGTGCTGGAGACCAGCCTCTATGCCGACATGCGACCGTTCAGCTACCAGGTGATTTCGCTGGTCCATCATTCGCGGGGCGCGATCGAAGCGATCCAGGCGGGCGCATTCTCCCCCCCCGCAGCCGAAACCACGCTTGACTATGTGGGACTGCAGACGCTGGTCGCCGACGCCCACGCCGCCCTCGGTGAGGTAAAACGCGAGACCGTTGATGCACTGGAGAACGGGGATGTCGCCTTCCAGCTCGGCGAACGTAAGATGCCATTTGTTGTCAAAGACTTCCTGATGTCCTTCTCACTGCCTAACTTCTATTTTCACGCCACCACGGCCTACGACATCCTCCGGATGAAGGGCGTGCCGTTGGCCAAGCGCGACTACATGGGCGGTATGCGCGCCAAGGCCTGAGCCCGCGTCGCGCCGAACACTGCGGCGATGACTGCGTACTAAGTGGGGAGGACGTGCATGTTCGGTGACGATGACGACGAGATCCGCGGGGCGCGTTACACGCCCTCGATCCTGGTCAATGCGCTCAATCAGGATCCGCACCGGCCGCTGCTGCACCAGCTGGATGGCCCGACCCTCAGCGTCGGCGATGTCCGCGACGCCACGAGCTGCTACGCACAGGCCCTGGAAAGCCTCGGCGTCGGCCGGGGCTCACGGGTCGGGCTGCTGTCGGTCAACCGCCCCGAGGTCCTGCACGTCAGCCATGCGGCCCAGATCGCCGCCTCGATCTATGTGCCCATGCATCCGATGGGCAGTCTCGCCGACCATCTGCATGTGATGAAGGATGCCGGGGTCGATATTCTGGTGTTCGACGCCGAGCGCTATGGCGATCGCGCCGCCGAACTGGCGCGCGAACTTCCCAACCTGAAGCTGGCCGCTTTCGGTCCATCCAATCTCGCCACGGACCTCGTGGAGCTCGCTGCGCGTCAGACGCCCAAAAGGCTCATCGCGCCCAAGGTGCGCGGCGGCGACGTCAATCGGCTGGGCTATTCCGGCGGCACCACCGGCAAGCCCAAGAGCATGGCCACCACGCAACGCACCACGCTGGTCAACTTCCAGATCATGCTGGCCGAGTGGGAGTGGCCGGTCCCGCCCCGGGTGCTCTCCTGCGCGCCGCTCAGCCACGCCGGCGGCACGATGATCCTGCCGACGCTTCTGAAAGGCGGGACCATGTTGGTGTTGCCGACATTCGATGCGCTCACCGTGATGCAAACCATCCAGGCCCACCGCATCAACTGCATGATGCTGGTGCCGACCATGATTTACGCGATCCTGGATCATCCGAGGTTCGCGGAATTCGACCTCTCCAGCCTGGAGACGGTGTTCTACGGCGCCTCCTCCATATCGCCAGTGCGCCTGAAGGAGGCCATCGAGCGGATCGGCCCGGTGTTCTTCCAGTTCTACGGCCAGGCCGAGGCGCCCATGAGCATCACCGTGATGCGCAAGGCCGAGCATGACGTGAGCGACCTGGTTCGCCTGTCCGGCTGCGGCCGTCCGGTTCCGTGGCTGGACGTTGAACTGCTGGACGATCAGAACAACGCCGTCCCCGACGGAGCCCCCGGCGAAATCTGCGTGCGCGGGGCCCTGGTGATGGACGGCTACCGCGACAATCCCCAACTCAACACCGAGACTTTTTCCGGCGGCTGGCTGCACACGGGCGATGTGGCGGTGCGCGATCCTGGCGGATTCCTGCGCATCGTCGACCGCAAGAAGGACATGATCGTCACCGGCGGCTTCAATGTCTATCCCCGCGAGATCGAGGACATCCTGACCCAGCACCCCGCCGTCTCCCAGGCCGCGGTGATAGGTGTCCCGCATGAGAAATGGGGCGAGGCTGTCATGGCCTGTATCGTGCTGCGCCCGGGCATGACCGCCGTCGACGACGAGTTGATCGCCAGCGTCGCCAAGATCAAGGGCTCCTTCCAGGCGCCCAAGTCGGTAACCTTCATCGACGCCATCCCCCAGACCCCAGTGGGTAAGCCTGACAAGAAGGCGCTGAGGGTGATGTTTGGAGGGTAGGGGGCTATGACAGGGTCGCTATGATCCGCCCGATGAACCCCTCCGGATCGGCGCCGTGATCGCGGACTTCGTCTAGCATCCGCTCATCGGTCACCAGAAGGAACCGGTTCGCTCGGATCGCACCGACCACCATCTCGCCAACCTCGGATGCCTCGCGGCGGAGGGTCGTGCGGGTGGCGAACTCGCCCAGAGCCTCGGGCATCTGGCCATGTACGGTGATCTGTTCGCCGATATTGGTCGTGACCGGCCCGGGGCACAGGCAGGTAATCCCGATGCCCCGCGGACGCAGGTAAACCGCCAGGCCTTCGCTCAGATTGACCACGGCGGCCTTGCTGGCGCTGTAAGCCAGGGTGGCCGGCGCATAGCTGATCAGGCCGGCATAGGAGGCGGTGTTGACGATGTGGGCTTCATCGGCGGTGCTTAAAGCCGGCAGGAACGCCTGCACGCCCGCCACCACCGACAGGAAATTGATCCGCATCGCCCGCTCGAAACTCGCGAGGGGCTGGTCCTCAATTCTGCCCACCGGCAGCACGCCGGCGTTGTTCATCAGGATGTTGACCCGGCCGAAGCGATCCATGGCGGCGTCCCGCAGGGCGGTGATCTGGGCGGATTCACTCACGTCGCAGTGGACCGCCAGCGCCTGTACGCCCAAGGCCTCGGCCATGGCGGCGGTCTCGGCTGCGCGATCGTCGTGGATGTCAGCCACCACCACGTGTACGCCTTCGCCGGCCAGAGCCAGAGCGGTGGCGCGGCCCATGCCGCTGGCAGCGCCGGTGATGACCGCCACCCGATCCTTAAAGTTGCGCAAGGCGTTCTCCCCGATCCCAGCAGCTGACGTCTGGACGCCGCTTCGCTTCTGGGTCAACTCCTGACCGTCAGCGCGCCGACGTCAAGGCGCCGCCTTCGGAGTCCTCGCGATGGAATACTGGCTGAACTTCAGCATGATCGAGATTGACCAGCTGATCCCACTAGCCCAGGCGGCGGAAGATCTGGGATTCGCGGGTATCTCCATGGGCGATCACCTGATCTTTCCGCGGGATCTGAAGTCGCCCTATCCCTATTCCAAGGACGGCAGCGTCATGTGGCGTCCTGAAGACCATTGGCCGGACTGCTGGGTGGCCATCGCCGCCATGGCCGCCAGCACACGGACGCTGAGGTTCACCACCGGCGTCTACATCGCTCCGCTGCGGGAACCCATGGCCCTGGCCAAGGCTCTGTCCACGGCCGCGCACATGTCGGGAGGCAGGGTCTACGGGGGCTTTGGCGCCGGTTGGATGCGTGAGGAGTTCGACTACGCGCACGAGCGGTTTGAGGGACGCGGGGCGCGGATGGACGAGATGATCGAGATCCTGCGCAAACTGTGGACCGGCGTGATGGTGGAGCACCACGGACCGAACTATGATCTTCCGGGCGTGCAGATGGCGCCCGCGCCGCCGCCAATCCCTATTCTGGTCGGTGGGAACAACGACGCTGCTCTGCGCCGGGCCGCGCGGAATGACGGCTGGATCGGCGTGCACCGAACCTTCGAAGCCACCCAATCCCTGGTGAGCAAGCTGCGCGCGATTCGGACTGAGTTGGGCGGGCAGGGGGCCTTCACACTTATGCTGAACGCTTTCCGCACCACTGGGGAGGATCGTGCCCAAATCGCCCGACTAGGATTTGACGCCCTGGTGCTACCGGTGGCGGCCAGCAGCCCCGAGGGCGGTCTCAATCAGCGGGTGGAGGGAATGCGGAGGCTGGCCGGAGAACTGGGGCTGGCTTAATAAGCGTTGGAGACAGTTGGGAGGACGCCGGCATGCTTGAGGGAATGAAGGTCATTGAAATGGCCTCGATCGCCGCCGGTCCGGTTGCGGCGACCATGCTGGCCGAGTGGGGCGCTGACGTCATCAAGATCGAGCCCCTCGACGGCGACCGCGGCCGCTACATCATGCAGGGATTGGGGGTGAAGGACCTGCCGTTCGATCCCGATCTGGACCTGCACAATCGCAACAAGAAATCCCTGGCTTTGGACCTGGGCACGCCCGAAGCGCACGAAATTATCGAGACGTTGATGAAAGACGCGGACGTTTTCATCACAAACATGCTTTCCGATAAGCTGGTGCGGCGGAACCTCGACTGGCCCTATCTTTCGAAGATCAATCCCAGGCTCGTTCACGCCGCCATCTCTGGTTACGGCAGCACCGGTCCCGACGCGCAGCAGCGGGCGATCGACCATACCGCCTTCTGGTCGCGCTCAGGTCTGGCCCATCTGATGACAGTCAAGGGCGCCGAGCCGACGCCGATCCGTCGGGCGATGGGCGATCGCATCACAGCCACCGGCTTGGTCGCCGGCATCCTCGCAGCCTACATTGAGGTTCAGCGAACGGGCAGGGGCCGGGCGGTGGAGACCTCCCTACTAAGATCGGCCGTCTTTGTCGGCGGCGCAGACATGGCCATGCAGGTTGCCGTGGGGCGGGTGGGCTCCAGTCAGCCGCGCACGGCCAACGTCAACCCGATGAACGGGTTCTATCCCACTAGCGACGGCCGCTGGATCGCGGCCAACCTGACCCGGCTCGAGTTTCTGGATGTCCTAGGCCACCCGGAAATTCTCACTGATCCGCGTTTCCAGGACGCCGCATCCCGACGGAAGCACAACACCGAGGTGATCGAGATCCTCGACAACATCTTCCGGGAACGCACGCTGAGTGAGTGGAATGTCCAACTCCAGACCGCGGAATTCAGTTGGGCGCCCGTGCAGAACACCGCGGAGGTGGTGAACGATCCCCAGGCCCTGGCCGCCGGCGCATTCGTGGATGTGCCCTACAATGACGGACGCGGAACTTATCGCGGCCCGGCGATGCCGGTGGGTTTTCTCAATGACGATGGGTCCCAGGCCGCGCAGCCCACCAGCCAGTGCCCGGACATAGGCCAGCACACGGACCAAATTCTCGCGTCCATCGGCTATTCCGGCGACCGGATTGCGCAACTGAGGTCGCGGAAGGTGATCCGTTAGATCAGATGTTGGTCTGACG
This sequence comes from Caulobacteraceae bacterium, assembly GCA_947475415.1. Lineage (GTDB taxonomy): Bacteria > Pseudomonadota > Alphaproteobacteria > Caulobacterales > Caulobacteraceae > Phenylobacterium. The sequence continues at coordinate 201,660 of CANJLH010000005.1, read as the reverse complement.
CCCGCCGCTTTGGAGCCGTTTCGGCGGCGTCTTCGCGCCTTCTGCGATCCGGACCGAAATAGTCCCGCGAGCGCACAAAGATGCTGTTGGCGTCGATGACCCGGCGGATGCGGTCAAGCACGTTGCGTCCGGTGATCGGCTTGACCACGAATTCATTCACCCCTGCATCGCGAGCCGCGGCGACGCGCTTGGCGGTGGCGTGGCCGGTCATCATGATCACGGGCACGAAAGGGTTCGGATTTTCCTTGTCGAGGCGCAGGGCCCGGACGAATTCCACGCCATTCATCGGCCGCATCGAGAGATCGGTGATAACGATATCGACTTCGATTTTCTTCAAAAGTTCAAGGCCTTCAGCGCCATCCCCGGCCTCGAATACATCGCGGATGTTAACAGCCCTCAGAATGTCGCGCATCACCAGCCGGATGTGCCGGTTGTCGTCCACCAGCAGGATTTTCAGGCCGCCCAAGTTCAAGATCTGACCCTTGACTACAATCACGCCGTCGACGACGACAGATAGAGCCCAATCGTTATGCAACCTGTCTTGATTTTTGGTTTAGCGCCGTAGGCAAGAGGGAATGCCGCCTTGTCGGCGGCCCTTCATGCGTTGAAATTCAGCCGATGCCCCGGGCGCGGCCAACGCGTCTTGAACAGCCGCCCGGTTGAGGATCCCGTCACCCAGGCGCTACGCATGTCCTCGCCGCCGAAACAGATGTTGGTGGTCATGATGTCGGGAAACGGAAGGTGGGTCGCAGCGCCATCTGCTTCAACCACTGTGATCCCGCCGTTCTGGATCGTGGCGGCGCAAACCCGGCCATCGGCCTCGACGGCCATAGAATCCAGCGGCTGATATCCCTGCAAATTCACCAGGACACGGCCATGGCCCCGTCCCCGGGTCGAGGCGACCTTGCCTGGCCCCGTAAGGTCGAAGGCCCAGACCCGCGACATGTGACTATCGCACATATAGACCACGGTCTCGTCTGGAGAGAGGCCGACGCCATTTGGGGAAAACATTGAGTCTCGCGGGCGCGTGAGTTTGCCACCCGGCTCCAGATAATACAGCGCGCCCAGCCGTCGCACACCCGGCGCGTCACCGCCGTGGTCGGTGAACCAAAGCCCCCCCTGCTTGTCGAACACCAGGTCGTTCGGCGCAATCAACCGCTCGCCGTCGAAGCTGTCCAACACGGTCTCCACCTTGCCGCTCGACAGATCCACCCGCTGCAACAGGCCGCCTTTGTGGTTGGGATCGCTCTTGCCGGACATCAGGAGATCGTCGCGGATCACGTACTGGAAGGCGCCCCCATTGTTGGCCACCCAGATCGCCCCATCCGGACCGATCGCGGCCCCGTTGGGCCCGCCGCCGGTTTCGGCCACCAGGAATTTTCGTCCGTCAGGTGTGATGCGTGTCAGACGGCCGGACTTGATCTCGCAGACGATCACCGAGCCGTCGTCCATGGCGATCGGCCCCTCGGGGAATTCCAGCCCGTCCGTGATGACTTGGATGTCCATGACCGGTCTCCTCTTGCCGCGTCGAGACTATAGGCTAGCGTTCGCGCGATCGTCTCCAAGGAGCAGTGCAGTGCGCGAATTTCATGTGAACCTGCCGCAGGCGCGGCTCGACGCGATCCTGGCCAAGGTGCTCGCCTTCCCATGGGAGGCCATGCCTGATGCCGGCAGCTGGTCGGCCGGGGCCTATGTCCCCTTCATGCGCGATCTCGCGGCATACTGGGTCGATGGCTACGACTGGCGCGCGGCGGAAGCGGCCTTGAACCGATATCCCCAGTTCCTCGCCAACGTCGACGGACAAGATATTCATTTCTATCACGTGAAATCTGCGGTTCCCGGCGCGCGCGCCCTGATACTCACCCATGGCTGGCCAGGTTCGGTGCTGGAATTCCAGCACTTGATTGAGCCTCTGATCGATCCGCTGGGCCACGGCGGAAAGGCTGAGGATGCCTTCCACGTGGTGATCCCGTCACTGCCGGGATATGGTTTTTCCGGCAAACCTGCGCGTCCTATCGACCCCGGCATGGTCGCCAGCCTGTTCGCAAGGCTGATGACCGACGTTTTGGGTTATGACCGCTATCTCGCACAGGGCGGCGACTGGGGTGCGATCGTCACCACCCTCATCGCCATCCAGGATGCCGCGCACTGCCAGGCCATTCACCTGAACATGATGTTCTCTGGGGCCGCCGCCGCGGTCACGGACGAGGAAAAGGCCTGGGCCGCGCGCGCAGATGGTCTTCGGTTCCAGGAGAGCGGCTACAGCCACGTCCAGATGACCCGCCCGAATTCCCTGGGTTTCGCCATGGCTGACAGCCCTTTGGGCGTCGCCGCCTGGATCATAGAGAAGTTCGCCCACTGGTCGGACTTGCCAAAGAATGCCGCCGGCGAGCCGGAACTTCTGGCGCGCTATAGCCGCGACGATCTGCTGACCAATGTGATGATCTATCTGGCGCAAGACACCTTCGTCACCTCCACCTGGCTCTATCGCGGTTTCAGCGAAAAGGTCCGCGACCTACCCATCGCCAAGGGCGCCCGCGTGGAAATTCCGACCGGAGTTGCAGCCTTCCCAGACCCGGCCTTTCCGCCGCCGCCCCGCTCGATTGGCGAAAAGACCTACAACATCATCCATTGGACCGACATGCCCCGCGGCGGTCACTTCGCAGCCATGGAGGCGCCGGATCTGTTCCTGGCCGACGTCCGGACGTTTTTCCGAAAGATAAGGTAGGGCGCGGCTGTGGAGACGGATGTTCTGGTTGGGCTGGGGCGACTGGCGGCGCGCCTGCGCGGGCCGCACGCCTGCCTGGTCGACGCCCGGCGCCTGTCCGGCGGCGCCAGTCTCGAAACCTGGGCGTTTGACATCGACGCCGCCGGCGAGCCCGATCGGCTGATCCTCCGCCGACGGGCCTTCCCCAAGGTCGATCCCACTGGCTTTCAGAGTGTCAATCTGGCCGGTGAAGCGGCGCTGCTGCGCGCAGCCGCCGCCGCAGGCGCGCCTGTTCCGCCATTGATCCACCTGTGCGACGAGGCCGATGGGCTGGGCGAAGCGCATGTGACATCCCGCATTGACGGCGAAACCCTGGGCCGACGCATCGTCACCGACCCGGCGTATGAGAGCGTCCGCCCGGGACTGGCCCGCCAGTGTGGGGAGATCATGGCCAGGATCCACGGGGCGCCGCCGCCGCCGGGGATTGGTCTTGCCGTCGAAGACGCCCCGGTTGTTCTGGATCGTTACGAAAGGCTCTATCGCGCTATCGGCCCGGAGCGTCCGATCCTGGAATTGGCTTTCCGTCACCTGCGCGTCAATGCGCCGGACCCTGTTGCGCCGGTGCTGGTGCATGGGGACTTTCGGAACGGAAATCTGATTATCGACCCCGGCGTCGGCGTAGCGGCGGTCCTCGACTGGGAAATGGCCCACCTGGGGGATCCGGCCGAAGACTTAGGTTGGATCTGCGTCAACTCCTGGCGATTCGGCCGTCCGGACCGGCCCGTGGGCGGATTTGGCGACTATGCGGAACTGATGGCGGGTTATGAACAGGGCGGCGGCCCGGCGATCCCCCTTGGGCGCGTGCGCTATTGGCAGGCGATGGGGTCGCTGATGTGGGCGGTGATCTGCATGCGCATGTATGACAGCTGGGCTAGCGGTCTCACAAACTCGGTTGAGCGTCCGATGATCGGGCGCCGGGTCAGCGAGGCCGAGATTGACCTGATCAATCTTTTCGAGGCCGGCCTGTGATCACCCATCCCACCGCGGAACAGCTGGCAAGAGCCGTAGGCGCCTGGATCGACGAGATCCGCCCGCAGTTGGACGAACGCAACGCCTTTCTGGCCCGCGTAGCGGCCAATGCGGTGGCGCTGATCGGTCGGGAGCTGGCGCAAGGCGCCGAAATCGAAGCTGCAGCCGCGGATCGCTTCGCCAAACTGTTGGGGTTCACAGGAGGTTACGAAGAACTGAGCGCCGAGCTTTGCGCCAGATTGCGCGCTGGAGTGTATGGCGTCCAAACTCCGGGCCTGCTCGCCGCACTCAAGGCCTCCGCCCTGGACCAACTCGCTATCGACCAACCCAATTATAAGCACGAGGCCCTCTGATGACCCCTGCCGTCGACGCCGTGAATTTCAATGTTCCACAGCGCCTCATGAACTACCTGGGTGAACTGGACACCTTCATCGAGCGAGAAATCAAGCCACTCGAACAAGCCGATGACAACATGCGGTTTTTCGATCACCGGCGCGAGTACGCCCGCACCGACTGGGAAGCCGGCGGTTTGCCGCGCAAGGAGTGGGAGGAATTGCTGGAGGAAGCCAAGCGCCGGGCCGACGCCGCAGGTCACTATCGCTATGGCTGGCCCACGGAATTGGGCGGCAAGGCCGGCGGCCAGTACGACTTGGCGGTGATCCGCGAGCATCTGGCCGCCAAGGGCCTTGGCCTTCACAATGACCTGCAGAACGAGCATTCCATCGTCGGCAACAATCCCATGGTGCTGTTGTTCAAGGCCTATGCGACGCCGGAGCAGTACGCGCGCGACTATGACATGCTGCTCAACGGCCACATCAAGACCGCCTTCGGCCTCACCGAGCCCAACCACGGTTCCGACGCCACTTTCATGGAGACCCGGGCCGAGCGGGCGAGCCGCGACGGCAAGCCCGGCTGGATCATCCGCGGCGAGAAGATGTGGACCACCGGCATGCATGTGGCCAGCCATGTGATGACCTTTGCGCGCACCTCCGGTGAGGACGGTCAGGCCAACGGGATCACCTGCTTCATCGTGCCCACCGACAGCCCCGGTCTGAAGATCGAGGAATGGCTGTGGACCTTCAACATGCCCACCGACCACCCGCGGATCAGTTTCAACGATGTCTGGGTGCCCGAGGACGCCTATTGGGGCGAGGTGGACAAGGGCCTGGGCGCGGCCCAGAGCTTCGTGCACCAGAACCGCATCCGCCAGGCGGCCTCGTCCCTGGGCGCAGCGGTGTTCTGCATCAACGAGAGCGTCAAATACGCCCGCGAGCGCAAACCGTTCGGCCGGGCGCTGTCCGAGAACCAGGCCATCCAGTTCCCACTTGTGGAGCTGGCCACCCAGGCGGAGATGCTGCGCCTGTTGATCCGCAAGACCGCCTGGGAGATGGACCAACTGGACCACAAGGAGATCGAGCGGACGCTGTCCGACAAGGTGTCCATGTGTAACTTCATCGGCAACCGTCTTTGTTGCGATGCCGCTGACCGGGCGATGCAGGTGCACGGCGGCCTTGGCTATTCCCGCCACAAGCCCTTCGAGCACATCTACCGTCACCACCGCCGCTATCGGATCACCGAAGGCTCGGAAGAAATTCAGATCCGCAAGGTGGCGGCTTATCTGTTCGGATACGCCGGCCCAAACCGAAAACGCGATTAGGCGTGCAGGTTACTTGCCCTTGGCGCGCCAGGCCTTCAGGGCCCCCAGCGTCTGATTGACGTGATCGCTGGGATTCAGGTCGTCATAGGTGTGTAGGACCTCGCCGGATGGCGCCAGCACATAAGAGGTGCGTCCGGAGATGTCCTTGGGCGCCTTGGCGCCCGGCGGCAGCCGGGTCAGGTCAAGTGAGGACTGGTACTGCGCCGCGATCTTCGCGCCGGGATCGGCCACCAAGGGGAACTTGCCAGCGCAGAACTGGGTGTCACTGGAATAGGCTTGCAGTCGCTCGGCGTTGCCGGCGGTGATCCCGATCAGGGTCGCCTTTTGCTTCGCGAAATCCGCGCTGGCTTCCGAGAACATGTGGGTCTCTATGTTGCAGCCACCGGTGTAGGCGGCCGGGAAGAAGTACAACACCACCGGTCCCTTCTTCAGCGCCTTCGCCAGTTTGAAGGTGAAGGGCTTGCCTGCGAGATAGCCATTGGCGGTGAAGTCCGGCGCCTTGTCCCCCGGCTTCAGGGCTGCAAATGCAGGCGAGGCGAGTGCGACGACCGCGGCGGTCAGGATAAAGAGACGCTTCATGGATTTCCTCCCGGAGTGCGCAAACATAATCCTAAAACGCCTTGTGCAATAGTTCCACGTCACTTGACGTGCGGTGCAACCGTCTCTGCGACCCAGGCCAGCCAATCCAGATAGGCTTGGAAATCCGCCAGTTCCGGCGGCGGCACGCGGGTCTCTGTGACCCCCAGGTCCTTCAGGAAACCGATCTGATCGATCAACATCTGGGCGTCTGTGGGGCTGGAGCCGCGGGTGTCATCGTCACGAACCACATGGCCGTGTCCGAGCCACAGGTGCGAGAGCGAATAGTCCACCCCGATGGGCCGCCCGTGATAGTCGGCCTGCGACTTCATCCAGTCCAGCTTCTCCGGGATCTGATCCGGCGGGGTCTGGAAGGCCGACCAGCCGTCGCCATGGCGGGCGATACGCTTGAGCACCCCGTCGGCATCGCCGCCGAACCAAATCGGAATTCCGCCCGGTTGCACCGGCCGCGGCGCGCAGGCGACGTCGCGGAACTTCACATATCGGCCTTCATAGCTGGCCACGCCCGGCTTCCAGAGTTCGCGGATGGCCTCGACATATTCGTCACAGATGCGGCCCCGGTCATGAAAGTCGACGCCCATCACGTCGAATTCGTCCTTCAGCCAGCCGACGCCGACGATCATGATCGCGCGGCCCCCGGACAACCAGTCCAGCGTGCCCCACATCTTGGCGTGCGCCACCGGGTGCTGCAGCGGCAGGATGGTGATGTTGGATGCCAGCTTTATCGTGCTGGTAACCCCGGCCAGCCAGCCCAACGCCGTGGTGGTCTGCGGGTAATGTTCGCCGGAAAGTTCGATATGGTCCTGGGGAATGAGGAAGTGTTCGGGCACACCGATCTTCCAGTACCCCAGGGCCTCCGCCGTCTGAGCGGCCTTGGCCTGCTGGGCCGGCGTGAGGCTGCGTTCCCAGACGGGCTGGCGCAGCGCCTTGACGTGACAGCTGTTGAGTAAGCCTGCAGCGATTTTCATGCGATCAGAGCCACCTGTGTATCCCGCTCGCCGGTGAACGGGTTGCGCCCGTGGGCGACGTTGAAATTGTCTAGGAACATCAGATCGCCCTTGCGCCAGGGGAATCCGACTGTGAGTTCATCCAGTATGGGGTGCAAGGCGCCGATGTGCGCCGGGTCGATCCGACCGCCGTCGCCATAGGTGGTGTTCACCGGCAGCGGGGTCTCCGGGCCGTAGTATTTTTCATAGAGGCCGAACCGCTCCTGCCCAATGCTCTCCTTGATGAAGGACTGAGCGTGCAGCTGGTTGAACCACAGCTCCTGCCCGGTGACCGGGTGGTTGATGATGCCGGTGTTGGAGAACCGCAGTGTGATGCTGCCGTTGTCGATCCACTCGAATCGAAAGCCCATCTCAGCGCAGCGGGCCTCGGCCGCCGCCGGCGTATCGGCGCTCAGGGCTTCCGTCCACGGCCGATGATAGGCGTCCAGGATATCGCTGCCGGAACTCCAGGCCGGGTCGCGATAATTGCGCACATAGGTGACGCCGCGGGCTTTGACCTGCTCCCAGAGGTCGGCCGGGACCCGTGCGGTGAACTTGCGCATGTCGCCGATGGTGGTCTCGCCGCCGGTCTCGGCCGGCACATGGCAAAAGAACACCACCTTGGACGGATAGGTCGGCAGATAGCTCATCTCCTGATGTAGCGGCAGCTTGTGCGCCGCCGGGAGGCGGGTGGATTCGAACACCTTTTCCGCCAAAGCCTGACGCGGCGTGGCGCCGCCGGCGTAACCGGTGTCGAGAGTGGGGAAATGCGCCGCAACCCGCGCGAAGTCAGACGTGTCACTAAGGGCGAATCCCCGCAGCACCAGGGCGCCTGCCTCCACGGTCAGATCCTCGATCGCCGCGCGATTGTCTGTGAACCACGCCTGAAAGAAGGCTCGATCGTCCGCCAGTCGCGCGTCCGTCGGATACAGGAACAGGGGCAATCCGTTTCCTGGGGCGTAGGGTTCACGCCTTAGCTCCCCAAGTCCTTTCGCCTTGGTCGCATGCGTCGCGGACAATTTGTTTCTCCCTTTGGGCGGTCATCGCCTGACACTACCGCATGGTCAGGCTCGCGCAACGCCTGGGAAAAAGGTTGCCGCGCTCCGTTGTCCCTCCGTCGGGGTGATCCTAAGGTGCCGGAAGAAGTCGACACAAACGCATGGGGACGGGAATGGCCGAGGTTCTGCCCAAGACCGATGACGAGGACACCGAGGGGTTCTGGAAGGCCGCCAAGCAGGGCCGCCTTGTGGTGCAGAAATGCACGTCCTGTGGTGAAGCGCGGTTTCCGCCGCATCCCTACTGCGGCAAGTGCCGCAAGACTGGCCACGAGTGGATAGATTGCTCTGGCTATGGCCGAGTCTGGACCTACGCCTTCGTCTACAAACCCATGTTGCCGGCGTTCGAGGCCTATACGCCCTTCCCGATCGTCTATGTGGAACTAGAGGATCATCCGCCCCTGCGGCTGGCGGGCAATCTGGTCGCCACGCCCGATGCCGATATCAACAGCGTGGATCAGGACCGCGTAAAGATCGGCCTGCGGGTCAAGGTGGTGTTCCGCGACAGGGCTGAGGACGTGGCCCTGCCGTACTGGATGCCGGTGGAATAGGGGAGGCGGTCATGGAACCCAGCATCATCAAGGACCGCGTCGCCATTGTCGGCATCGGTGAAACCCGCGTCGGCAAGGCCCTTCAGGCTTCGGAACAGGAACTGACGTGCCAGGCCATCGCCGCGGCGCTGGCCGACGCCGGCATAGACCCGAAGGAAGTCGACGGCCTGTCGTCCTTCTCCATCGAGACTACGGATGAGGAGGCGGTCTCCCGCAACCTCGGCCTCGGTGACCTGACATACTTCGTTCGCTCGCCGCACGGTGGCGGCGGCGGATGCGCCACGGTCGGATACGCGGCCATGGGCCTGGTGACCGGCCAGGCGCGGGTGACAGTGGCCTGGCGAGCCCGCAAGCGCTCCAAGCCTGAGCAGCGGCCCTGGATGGGCACGGCGCCCAGGGTCAAGGATCGGTTGATGTGGACCAATCCCTTCGGGATTATCCGACCGGTGGACGAACTGGCCCTGTTTTTCCGCCGCTACATGCATGAGTGGGGCGCCACCCGCGAACACCTGTGCAACATCGCCATGGCCTGCCGCGCCCACGCCAACCGCAAGCCGGAATCGATCATGTACGGTCGCACCCTGGACCGAGACACCTACTTCTCCGGCCGCTGGATCTGCGATCCCCTGTCGCTCTACGACTGCTGCCTTGAGACCGACCTTGCCCAGGCGGTGGTGATGGTCAGCGCCGACCGCGCCAAGGATTGCCCCAACAAGCCGGTCTATCTGCACAGCTTCGGGCAGGGGATCACCATCGACTCCGGCATGCTGGGCAGCCTGTTCGGCGTCAATCCGATGCACACTCAGGGCTACATCGCCGCGGAGATGCTCTACCGCTACTCCGACTTCAAGGCCTCGAACATCGACGTGGCCCAGCTCTATGACTCCTTCACCCCATGGGTGCTGCAGCAGCTGGAATCCTATGGTTTCTGCAAGCCGGGCGAGGCCGGATCGTTCAGCGAAAACGGCACATTGGAGCTCGGTGGTCGACTGCCGATCAACACTGGCGGCGGCAGCCTCTCCGACGGCTACAGCCACGGCTACAATCACATCATCGAGGGTGTGAAGCAGATGCGCGGAACCTCAACCGCCCAGGTCGCTGACGCGCAATCCTGCCTGATCACCTCGTCGGACGGCGCGCCCACCAGCGCCATCATCCTGCGAAACTGATGGGAACGCGCATAGCGCGGGGAAGGCGCGGGCCACGGCCATGAAGTGGGGTATCGCCTTCGCAAGCACCGGTTTCCCGCACCCGGACGTGGCCGTCGCCCTGGCTCAGACCGCCGAGGCCGTGGGTTTTGAGTCGCTTTGGTGCCCTGAGCATGTGGTCATGTCGCGCGCGCCGAACGCCACCCCCTATCGCGGCATGCCGGACGGAAAGATGGATCGTCTGGCCCGGCGCGGCGGCATTCCCGACCCATTGATCTGGCTGTCCTATGTCGCCCAGGCGACCAGCAAAATCAGGCTGGCCACCAATGTCGTGATCCTGCCGGAGCACCAGCCGGTGGTGTTCGCCAAGGCCGCCGCCACCCTCGACTACCTGAGCGGCGGTCGGGTGATGCTGGGGATAGGCGTCGGCGAACTTCCGGAGGAATATGAGGCCGTCGGCATGGAGTATACCAACCGCGGAAAGCGGATGGACGAGTACATCGACGCCATCCGGCTGCTGTGGCGCGAGGACGTGGCGACATTCAAGGGCCGCTATGTCCAGTTCGACCAGATGGAATGCCGGCCCTGGCCGGTCAATCGCGCCATTCCCCTTCACATTGGCGGCAATTCCAAGGCCGCGATCCGGCGCGCAGCGGAAAAGGGCGACGGCTACTTCCCGTTTGTGTTCCCGGATGAAGATCTCAATGAGGCCTTGCCGCGTCTGATAAACGGGGTGCGTGATGAGGCCCGGGCCTATGGTCGCGACCCTGACAGCATCGAAATGACCTCCGGCGGGGCGCGGTCGGCGGATGAGGCGCGCTGGTACGCCGACGTCGGGGTCCATCGGATCACGCTCGCCGTTCGGGGCCGCACCGCGCCCGAAATCCACGATGAACTTCACCGGTTCGCAGACGACGTGATCCAAAAGACCACCGATCTTTGAGATGAGCGCCGGCTAAGATTGGCCACAGCGCGTTTTCCCTATTGAGTTTGCGAATAGGGGACGGAAGATGGCGAAAATAGCGAACGGGAGGATATTCTGATGGGATTGAATCGACGAATTGCGCGTGGGTCATTGCTGGCTGCGGCCGTGGGCCTGGGGGCTCTGGCGCTGGCTTCGCACGGGTTCGGACAGGCCAGATCCACAGCTAGCTGCAACGTCGACAGCCTGCAGGCCGCCGCGCCGGCTGACACCACGGTATTCTCCGCCGACATGGTCGAGACGCCTGTGCGCAACTGTCGCGTGGAGGGTTTCGTCACCACCAACGATCCACGTCCGAACCGCAACTACTTCCGCCTTCAATTGCCGGAGCGTTCGGCCTGGAAAGGACGCTACTACTTCATCGGTCTGGGCGGTTCAGCGGGCTATGTCCCCACGGACTCGCAGATTCCCGGCGGCAATCCCGTAGCCAAGGGCTTCGCCACCGCCGGCACCGACACCGGTCACAGGGCGCCTGGATTGGACTGGAGCTTCCTGTCGGACCCCGCCATGGCGGCTGACCACATCCATCGCGGCGCCCATGTGGTGGCGGTTTCCACCCAACAGATGACAAAGGCCTACTACGGCGTGGACAAGATCTGGCGCTATCACTCGGGTTGCTCCGGCGGCGGGCGGATGGGCCAGGAGGCCATCGCCAGGCATCCTGAGGATTTTGACGGCGTGTTGCTGGGCTGGCCCGGCGGACGCCATGAGCCGGGCCACCCGACGCCGCCCAGCAACGGTTCGTCCTTTGACATCCAGGTGGCCGAAATGACCCGCGAACCAGGGTCATGGCTGTCTCCGGCGAAACTGAAGTTCGCCGAGGAGAAGGTCACCGAAGCCTGCGACATGACCGACGGCGCCAAAGATCGCGTCATCTGGGATCACCGTCTGTGCAAATTCAACTTCAACACCTTGAAGTGCAAGGCCGGCGACGCGCCCAACTGCCTCACCCAACCCGAGATCACCTCGATTGAGAACCTGCTCAATAAGACCGCAATGCCGATCTCAAACATGAGCATGTGGATGTTCCTGGGCCGCGTGCCGCCACCCTGGGATCCGAGCCCCGCGCCCGAGAATTCGGCCAAGACTTCCAGCGCCCTGGTGATCGAGACCACATGGGCGCGGGCCTACCTCAACCAGCCCGACCGCGACATCGTCAAGAACCCGCTGACCAAGGCGGAGATTGAGCAGATGAACGCGGCTCAGGCGAAAATCGGCTTCAACCAGTACAACAACCCCGACCTGGTCCCGTTCGAGAAGGCCGGTCACAAGGCCATCTATTGGGCCGGCGTCAGCGATCCCTGCTGCTCCAACGTCGCGGTGGAAAACTACATCAAGGACCAGGGAAAGAAGCTGGGGAGCGCCGATCGGCTGGCCAAGTTCGTCGCCTATTACAACATCCCCGGCGCGGGCCATTGCGGCGGCGGCACGGGTCCCATCGACCATGCCGACCAGTTGATGCAGACGCTGATCGCCTGGGTGGAGGAGGGTAAGCAGCCCGGCGCGGTCATCACCCACCGGGGGGCGGAGCGGGCGCAATACATCTTCCGCACAAACGCCAGCGAGTCCGGGGTGTTGATACCCGCGCCTGTGGGCGTCGCCCGCGACTTCCTGATCTGCCCCTTCCCGATGGTGTCGGTTTTCGACAAGGCGAAAGCCAATGTCCCGGGCGCCGTTTATGAGGCCGCGAACTGGTCCTGCAGGAAGTCGCGGACCTGATCACGGCCGCGCTTCGGCCGTGGCCCTGGCCACGGTCGAAGCGCCTGGCGGTTTCAGGTGTTGGAACCCAATCCTGACGCGTCGCGGGCGAATTGTTTCGCTCGGTCAAAATCATAACGTCCGCGCATGACCACCCGCTGCGCGTTCAGCCCGCCGCCGCCCAGAAGCTGTCCGATGGCGTGGTAGCCCGCGTAGCTGCTTACTGTCATGTCGCGCACCGCATGGAACAGTTTCGTCCGGTACAGCCCGTCGACCTCGGGCTTTGTGGCCATATATTTGCGCAGCAGATCGCCGGTTTCCGGATTCTCGAAATCAGCATGTGAGGGCGCCGTCAGGGCCGATCCCCCTGCGATGTCGAGCAGATGGCGCAGCATCAGCCCGTGTTCGGCGGCGGCCAGATATTTGCCTGCGTTAGCGTAGAGCTCATTGGGCAGCACCGCGCCATTGGGCTGAACCTGACCATTGGCCATTGAGGCCTCGTAGGCGGCGCGGACCATGGTCGCGTGCAACGCCATGTCGGTGATCTTCTCTCGGATGTGGGCCACCTTCTCCAGGCCGTTGGCCTCGGCGACCAGTTGCGCCATGCCCACGATTGCATCCGCCTCATTGGCCGCCTGCGCCAGTGATCCCGCCCGCAACCACAGCCCCAACGCATGGGCGAAGCTGGCGGCATGCTCGGTCTCGCCGTCCAGGAACACCCGATCCCAGGGCACGAACACGTCCTCGAAGATAATGAAGCACTGCGGATTGTAGCGGACCGCGCCGATCGGCGAGTCCCTGAGGTCACCATGTGGCGGGGCGCCCACCGACACGATTTTCACCCCCGGGGCGTTCGCCGGCACCGCGCAGGCGATGGCGTAGTCCGCCTCGTCCTTTTTCATCGCCTTGGTGGGGATGACCATCAGCTCGTGGGCCATCGCCGCCAGCGATACGTGCAGTTTGGCGCCGCGGATGATCACGCCGTCCGCCTGGCGCGCCACAACACGCAGATAGGCGTCGGGATCGGACTGCTTGGCGGGGGGCAGGGCGCGATCCCCCTTGGCGTCGGTGATGGTCTCCACCATGCGGATGTCCCGGCGCAGCGCCTCGGCCACGAACTTCCGCGCCGCAGCCTGTCCCTGCGGGCGTACGTCTGCAATTCGATCGCCCGCGGTCAGCAGCGTCATCAGGCAGGTGAAAGTGCCGTGGGTAAGTTGATCGGCGCGCATGGCGCCATGCGCGCGCAGGGCGTCAGCGCTCTCGGGCGGTTTCAGATATTCATTGACCGCGTCACCTGGCTTCCAGAACCGATCATAGCCGCCGGCGGCGGCGGCGATAGGGACTACAAAGTCGGCGTGGCCCGCCACATCCGCAACCTGCCGGCCGTCGGCGTAGACCCTGCGGCCATCGGCCAGCGACGCCCGGTATTCCGCTCCGGTCAACATTCCTTGTATCTCCTCCCGCTCACAACGGATGGAAGTCTACTAACAGGCGGCCGGGGAAGTCACGGCGCTAGCTCAGGGAATGAATTGAGGCGGGAACATTGGCGGACGGGGTGGGATTCGAACCCACGGTGGGCGTGAACCCACGGCGGTTTTCAAGACCGCTGCCTTAAACCACTCGGCCACCCGTCCATTGGGGACTGTGCGGGGGCTCCGTTGCCACGTGTGGCCGAGAAAGCCAAGCGCGCGGCGTCAGCGCAGGGGCACGTTGATGGTGACGTTATAGGGAATGCTGAAGCTGGCCAGTTGCGGCGCCCCGAACACCGCCGTGTAATTGGTGCTCACGGTGGCGATTTTCCCCTGAGCGGTCGTGGCGCTGCTGAGGGCGACGGTGACCGTGGTTTTGGTGGTCCCCTGCAGATAGCCGTTCACCAGGGTCTGCAGCTGCGATTGCGTGGTGTTGGGATTGATCATCAGCGACCGCGAGGCCCGCTCCATGGCGAAGCGGATCGATGAGAACTCGTGCTGGGTCCAGCCGAACTGGACGATGCCGAACACCAGCATCATAAACACCGGCGCGCAGAGTGCGAATTCCAGCGCGCCGACACCGCGCAGGTCGCGGCTGAGACGCTTTAGGAACCTAGCGAACACGGACGACCCGACTGATCGATACGGTAGGGCGACCCAGACTTTGGGCGACAGTGCCGCTTGCCGTCACGGTCACATAGGTGGCCGGCGTGCGGCCGCCGGAACAGGTGGCGTTCTCGGTCGAGGCCGTGGTTCCGCACTTGTAGGCGCGACTTGTGGCGATCGCGCCATCGGCTGGCTTGGCGTCCCAGGCGTTGGCCGCGACGGTCGCGGCATCGGTGTCGCTGGTTCCCCCATTCAGATAGTAGCCGGCGGCGGCGTCGACGGCGGCGCGGGCGTTCTGGTTCTGGCCGGCGGTCTGCCAGATACCGAAGGACACCACCGCCATGCCGGCGATCACCGGGGCCACAAAGGCCAGCTCAATGGCCGCGGACGCGGATTCGTCTCCAGCCAGGCGGCGCAGGAGACCGCGCATCACGCCGACATCCTCACGATGGAGCCCACCGGAATGGTGTTCATCCCATAGGCGGAGCAGTCGACGCCAACCGTGGTGTTGCCGTTCCAGGTCACGGTGTCACCGATCACCTGGGTGCAGCCGTTGATGCCCGAGAAATTGCCGTTGTAGGTGACGTTCTGGTGCGGGAAGTAGATCGCCCCGGTCATCAGCGAGTCCGCCGTGCCGTTGAACTTGATCAGGCCGCTGCCGGCGGTGCGGTCGCCCATGAACAGCATGCCGCTATAGGTTCCGGTGGTCGGGGCCTGGACGGTGATCTTGGCGCCGCCATTGATGCTGAGGCTGGCCGAGCCCTTGAGGTAGATTGTGACGCCGGTTCCCGTCACCACGGCGTTGTTGTTGAGATTGAACGCCTGGGCGGTATCAATGTAATACACCCCCGGAGCCATGGTGACATTATTTTTGAAATCCAGGCCGTTACAATAATACCCGGGCTGGATCGTCTGGTTGTTGGCGTTTTTGTTCTTGCAGCCGCCGCTGGGTATCGCGGGCTCCGGCACGCTGGCGTAGGGATCCGCGGCTGACGGCGTGTTGGGCATCACCGAACTGCATGAGGTCAGGTGCAGGCCGCTCGTGTAGGCGATCCCGCCCACTGCCATGGTGCAGGTGGTGTAGAGGGTTGCGGCCCCCTGGACATTGATGGAGTTGGTGGCGTTGGAATTGGACATGACGCTGCAGCCATCGAGCGTCAGGGTGGAGCTGCCGGAAAAGTCAGCCGCCTTGCCGGCGGTCGGCGACAGGGCGAGGATGCAGGCGGTGTCCGAGGTTCCAAACGCCGCCGTCGCGCTCGCGTGCATCAGCGGATCGGAGGAAATGAACAGGGCGGTGAAGAAGCGCTCCGCCTTGTCTGTAAGAACCACGTTGGTCGTGCCGCCGCCGCTGACCGTGGTCTGATTCACGGCGACGCCGGTGACCGCAGGGTTGAAACCGTTCGCCTGTACGATGGCCTCGGCTACCGTCTGGATCTCCGCGTTGGTTCCGCCTTGTCGGCGCTCCAGCGCCGCGCCATAGGCCGCGGCGTCGGCGGCGGCTTGCAGGCTCAACCGCTTATAATACCAGTAGGTGGTCTCAACGCCAAATCCCGCCGCACCGACAACTACCGGCAGGAACAGAGCGAACAGCATCGCAATGTTCCCGCGTGTATCGCGCAGAAGCCGGCGATCTTTGTTTCGCGATTGGCTCTTCGCGTACCACATGAAGCGGTTTATACGCTTTTGGCGTGAATCAACGCCTAAGCATCATTGTTACCGACCTAACTTTTATGTGTTTTTAATGTAACACAACTGGAACCAATGATCCACTTAGAAGGCAGCAAATAAAAACGGATATTCTGTATTTATCCAGTTTTTCCGAACTGGAACTCATTAGCTATCTATGCCTACCGTCCGGTTATCCTTAATTGCTCCCCTTCTGCACCAAAGATCCCCGACCTAAATAAACGCGAAGCAATCGATCCCCCCCTGCGGAGCCAACGAGGAGTTCGTCTCCGCTTATGACGCCGATGGATGACGCGCCCATCAGCGCGCTACCACCCTCATGGACGACCTGACGATTTGTAAGGGTCTTCGTGAAGCTAAGGATTCGGTAGGGCTTCACGCATGCGCCCCGGTCCGCCTTGAAGCAGTCCGGAAATGATGGCCCCGCCGCCATATCAAACGAGGCGATCAGCAGGCGTCCGCCTGGCCCCCAGGCCAGGTTATCCGGTGAACTCACCTTGACGGCGGCCAATCGCCGACCGGTCGCAAGGTCGAACAGGCGCGTTTCATTTTCCGGGGTGTCGTTGGCGTAGAACTGGCGATCTCCGGGGGCGAGCAGGACACCATTGATATAGGTCCCCCGGGTCCCAGGAATCTCCTTGAAGCCATCGGCGGCGCGCCAGCGATAGACCGCGGCGGGCCGATCCGCTGCGCCGGTGTGCGACACAATGAAACCGCCATCAGCGAACAGGTCCACGTCGTTGAAGGATCCCGATGGCATGGCGAGCACGCACCCGCGCCATTCGATCCGCCAACTGTCTTTCGCCCCCAGCACTTCGAAAAATTCCACGGATTCGCGGCCCGCATGCTGCACCGCCGCCAGCATCAGCGCCCCGTCAGGGCGTCGACGCATGGAAATGC
Source organism: Caulobacteraceae bacterium (assembly GCA_947475415.1). GTDB lineage: Bacteria > Pseudomonadota > Alphaproteobacteria > Caulobacterales > Caulobacteraceae > Phenylobacterium. Next base: position 184,589 of record CANJLH010000005.1, on the reverse strand, counting down.
CATGGGGCGAAACACCTCGCGCAACCGGGCCGGGGCAGGCGGGGTCTCCCCAGCCGGGCCGCGCTGGGCCGCCGCCGCCTTCGTAAAGCACCCGGCGCGCACTTGTCCTGAGGTCGAGCAGGCTGATGGCGCTGGGTTGGCCGTCGATATGGAATTCACTGACGAGCACCGCCCCTGCACCCGGAAGGATCGCGAAATCCTCCGGGCCGCGAAAACCGCAAACCGGGCGCAGTGGCCCCTCCGCCATGCAATCGGTCGGGATGGCGGGTTCCGCCGCCAAGGCCGAGGTCGACCAAAGTCCCATGAATCCGAATCCAAGTGACAATGCGGCCATCACCGCCAGACACCGCAGCATTCGATCCATGACCTGTCTCCCGGCAGTTGGGTGCGCGGTGGAGCACTGCATCAGCGACCCGCGAAAGGTTCCATTAACCAACCCGCTTAACCGCCGATCAAGTCTAATGGACTGAAAACGTCGGCAGGACTTCCTATTCGCCTCTGGCCAGCCAAGGAGCCCGCCATGTCCGCCGTCCGCAATTTAACCGCCGTCCTGCTTACCGGCGTCGCGCTTTCCGCCTGCGCGACCCTGAAGCCTTCGCTTCCCACCAAGATGCCCGCTCCACAGGCCACCGGGCCTGCGCCGGGCGCCCTGCCGCCGGGACGGGGCGGTGTCTACAAGGTCGGCAAACCCTATCAGGTGGCCGGGATCTGGTACGTCCCACGCGAAGAGCCCAATTACGACGCGACCGGCATAGCCTCCTGGTACGGCGACGATTTTCACATGAAGCCGACCGCCAATGGCGAAATATTCGACATGAATGCGCTCTCGGCCGCGCACACCACCCTGCCCATGCCCTCACTGGTTGAGGTCACCAACCTCGACAATGGGCGCAAAGCGACCGTGCGCGTGAATGATCGGGGCCCGTTCGTCGGCGGCCGCCTAATCGACCTCAGCCGCGAGGCTGCCCGTCAACTGGGTTATGAGCGGAATGGAACGGCCAATGTGCGGGTCCGCTACATCGGTCCCGCGCCCCTGGGGGTGGGCGATGGGGTGAAATACGCCGCCGCCACCACCTCGGCGCCCGGACCGTACGCCGTTTCGGCGCCAGCCATGCCGCCGGCCCAGCCCATGCCGCCGCCGGGGACGGTCTCGACACAGCCGTTGTCGCAACCCGCCGCCGCGCCCTATGGCGCCGCATCGGCTTACGGCGCCTATCCGTCGCAAGTGGGCAATACTCAGCCAGGCTACGCTCAACCTGCCTATCCCCGACCCGTCTATCCGCAGCCAGGCTATCAAGCGCCCGCGTACGGCGCGGCGGCATATTCACCGCCCTCCAATCCGCCAGCTTATCCGCAACCGGCCCAGGCCAGGTTCAAAGTCCAGGCCGCCGCCTTCAGCGACCAGGCCAGCGCGCAGCGCGTCGCTCAGGCGCTAGGCGCGACCGGCCAGGCGCATGTGGAGCTAGCAGACCGCAATGGATCGCCGATCTACCGGGTGATCGTGCAGTCCTCTGCCGACGAAATGGAGGCCTGGGCGCTTCGTGATCGCGTCGCGGCCGTCGGTTATCCCGACGCGCGGGTCGTCCGACCGTTTTGACCGGAAGGGATCAGGCGCGTTTAGCTTTGCCGGAACTGCTCGCGTCGGCTTCCGCCATCCGCTGGACCGCAACGTAGTCGGTCTTGCCGGTGCCTAGCACCGGCACTTCCGCTGCGATGATGATCTTGCGCGGCACGGCCAGTTCCGGTGCGCCGATTACCTGGGCGTGAGCGGTAAGGCTGGCGGAATCCGCCCCCTGACGGTCGGTGATAAGGACCAGACGCTCGCCCTTCCTTGGGTCCGGCATCGACACCACGGCATGGCGGCTATCCGGCCAGATCGAGGTTGCGAGGTCCTCCGCGGCCGTCAGCGACACCATCTCGCCGCCGATCTTGGCGAAGCGCTTCACACGACCCAGAATTCGCACCCAGCGGTCGTCGCTGAGTTGGACGACATCACCGGTGTCATGCCAGCCGCCGTCCGGGGCTTCCAGTCCGCCGTCAGCCTTCAGATAGCCGGACATGATGTTCGGGCCACGCACGAACAGCCGCCCGCCGCCTGAAATCCCCGCCACGGGATCCAGACGCGCCTCGATCCCCGGCAATAGCCCGCCCACCGTGCCCCGTCGATTGTCCAGCGGCGTGTTGACTGCGATGACTGGCGAAGCTTCGGTCGCGCCATAGCCTTCCAGCACGGGAACGCCTCCGAAGCGTTCGTGGATCAGGTTGTGGGTTTCCTCCCGCACCTTCTCCGCCCCGCAGACGATGAACTGCAGTCCGGACAGTTCATCCGGCTCCGCGACCCGTGCGTACTGGTTGAGGAAGGTGTCCGTGGCCAGCAACAACGACGCTCCGGTAGCCTTCAGCAGTTGCGGAATTTGTTTCACATGCAACGGGGAGGGGTACTCAAAGGCCTTCATGCCGGTCAACAGCGGCAGCATCACGCCCCCGGTTAGGCCGAAACAGTGGAATGTGGGCAGGGGATTGAACATCACCCAGGCGGGGTCGAGGCGGATGTGGGATGCGATCTGGGCTACGTTGGCGGTGAGATTGGCCTGACTGAGCACCACGCCCCGGGGCGCCCCGAAACTGCCGGAGGTGAACAACACAACGCCCGGGTCGCTGGGCCGCGCCGGTTTGCGGAACGCCTTGGGAAAGGCGCTGGCCGCCGCGGCGACCAACTTGTCGCGCAAGCCGATGGTGGCGCGCAGATCCTCAAGATAGGTGACCTCCGCCATCGGCTCGAGCAGATCGATGATGTCGTGCAGTTTGGCCTGTTCGATGAACCGGTGCGACGTCAGGACCCGTTTTACGCCTGCCAGTTCACAGGCCGCGCGGATGTTGCGAAGTCCTGCAGTGAAGTTCAGCATCGTCGGCACACGGCCAAAAGCATGCAATCCGAAGAAGGTGATCACCACGCCGACGCTCGACGGCAGCAGGATGGCGACGTGTTCCCCCACATCCGTGATCGCCGCGATCTTTCGGCCCAGGGCGAAGGCCGCGCGGATAAGATCGGTGTAGCTCAGTGGATTGCGTTCCTGATCCTCAAGGATCAGCTTTTTGGCGCCATACTCCGCGCGCGCATCGACCAGGGCGTCGAACACGGCCTTTTGGCTAGCCTGCGCGTCGAACGCTGACAAATTGAACTCCTCCCCTGGGTCGGGCCGCAAGCCTATCCGCGCGCCGGCGCCTTGAAAAGCATACTCACCTGGACATCTTCGGTTCCGACAGATCGATTTTCGCGGGCCGCGCGGCTTCCCCCTTCGCGCTGAACACTCGCGCCGTAATGGCGTCCAGCCAGGCGGCTCGATATCTGTCGGCTTCAAGATGCAAGGCAGGTTCCGCGTCGCCGAAAAGGCGCAGGTCGCACCGGCCCAGCCGGCTGCAGAGTTCACGAGCGGTCTTGCTGTCAGAATTGGGGGCAAGCACGAGCACTTGAACCTTTATACCATTCGCGCCTCTCAGGGCCGCGCGGCTCGCCGCCAAGCGGCCAGCGCGCCAGCCCAGGCTTGGGCCTGCAAAACGTAGATCCGGATTGGCGAGTTGCCAGGCGCCATTAATCCCGCCGCGCCATGCGTCGTGGGTCAGTCGCAGCTTCACGCCGTCCAGCCCGTCTCGTCGCCAGCGCTGAGCGCCGGGCGCGGGCAACCCGCCCAATCCGAACCGGACTTCCGCCGCCCGCAACGGCGACATGATCACACCGGTGGTGAGGTGTGGAGAGGTCAGGATCAGTCCCTCCGCCCTCAGGCCCCTGGAGATAGCGACTAGAACCACTGGCGCCGCGTCTCCACTGGCCAGAATGAAAACTGGCGCGCCGGATCCGCCCCGCATCACCTCGTCGCGCACGGCGATTAGGCCCGCCACATCGGGTTCATAGCCCGGCGTGTGGGCGATTTCCCTTTGGCCGCCAAAGCGCGCGGAGCCCGCCTGACCCGCTCCCTCCAAAATCCACACCGTCGCGCCGCGGCTGACCAGTTCGCGGGCCGTCTCGAACCAGACCTCGGCGCTTTCTCCAAGCCCCGGGAGAATTAGCACCTCCGCCCGGGGAACCACCGGCGGACTGGCGACGCCGTAGCGTTGCGGTGGCTGGCGTTTCGGCTGAGCGAGGCCCCAGGCCCAGCCTTCTGGCGGATAGAAACGCGGCGCCAGCCCTGGCGGCGCCTGGCTGTCGAGGAACGGCGCGCGGGCGTCCTTCATGCCGCAACCCGCCAGCAACAAAGCAAGAAGAACGGTCAGGGCGCGGCGCATACAGACGTTTGTTCCCGCGAACGGCGTTATAGGCAAGCCCGCGCAGGTTTGGGTTTCGATCGAAACCGGCTTGAACGAAACCGCTTGGGGGCCGATCTAGGGTTCATGGCCGTCGTCATCGACTCTCGCGCAGGTCTGCCGCGCCCCAGGCACCCGGAAAAGCAGTCGCGTCCGGATACGCCGGTGTTGCGCAAACCGCCCTGGCTCAGGGTTCGTGCTCCCGGCTCGTCCGGCTACGCCGCCACCCGCGACATCGTGCGGGCTCACGGGTTGGTCACTGTCTGCGAAGAGGCGGCTTGCCCCAACGTGGGCGAATGCTGGTCCAAGAGCCACGCCACCATGATGATCATGGGGGATATCTGCACCCGGGCGTGCGCCTTCTGTAACGTCGCGACCGGACGCCCAGGTCCGCTGGACCCCAGCGAACCCGAACGGGTGGCCCAGGCGGTGTTCAAGATGGGTCTGAAGCACGTCGTCATCACCTCTGTGGATCGCGACGATCTGGCCGACGGCGGGGCTGAACACTTCGCCGCCACCGTCGCCGCCATCCGCGCCGCCGCGCCCCAGACCACAATTGAAATCCTCACTCCGGACTTCCTGCGCAAGCCAGGCGCGGATGAACGGGTGATCGCCTCCGGTCCCGATGTCTTCAATCATAACCTGGAGACTGTTCCGCGCCTGTATCTGTCGATCCGCCCGGGCGCGCGCTACTACCACTCCCTTCGGCTGCTGGAGCGGGTGAAGACGCAGGATCCGGTCCAGTTCACCAAGTCCGGCCTCATGGTCGGGCTGGGAGAGGCCAAGGAAGAAGTAATGCAGGTAATGGACGACATGCGATCCGCCGGCGTCGACTTCCTCACCATCGGCCAATATCTGCAGCCGACCCGCAAACATGCCGCCGTCGCCCGTTTCGTCACGCCCGAGGAATTTGCGGCCTATGAGGAGATCGCCCGCGCCAAGGGTTTCCTGATGGTATCAGCCAGTCCGCTGACCCGCTCCTCTCACCACGCCGGGGAAGACTTTGAGCGCTTGCAAGCCGCGCGCCGGGACCGCGAGGCGGCCGGCTAATTGCGCCACCACGTTGTCAAGCATCTACCCTACGCTCCCGATCAGCTGTTCGAACTGGTCGGCGACGTTCGGCGCTACCCTGAGTTCGTGCCGTGGATCTCGGGCCTGCGCACCTGGAACGAGCGCAATCTGGGGCAGGGGATCGACACCCTCGACGCCGAGGCGAGCGTCGGGTTCGCCGGCCTGAGGGAGCGATTCTCCACCCGTGTCCGCCGCGACGCTCCGGCCCGACGCATCGATGTCAGCCTGATTTCGGGGCCCTTCCGCGCCCTCGCAAACCGTTGGGCTTTCTTTGAACAGCCCGGCGGCGCGCGGGTCGAATTCGACATCGACTTCGAGTTCAAGTCGAGACTGCTGAGCGGGCTCTTGCAGGCCAACTTCCATCGCGCCGTCGATCGCCTGATCGGCTGCTTCGAGGACCGGGCGGCCCAACTTTACGGGGACTTCTAGGCCACCCGCGACCGCAGCGCCTCCAGCGCCGCCTGCACGGCGGCCAACTGGATCTCTTCCCGGGTCTCAAGCTCGAAGAATTCCTCCCTGTGGTGCAGCCCCTGATTGGTCCGCGCCGTGGCGATATGCACCGTGCCCACAGGTTTGCGCGGTGTGCCGCCCCCAGGTCCAGCCACCCCGGTGATCGCCACCGCCACGTGGGCGTGGGAGTTTTCCAGCGCCCCTTCCGCCATCATCCGCGCCACAGGCTCAGACACTGCGCCCAGGTCGGCGATCAGATCGCCGGGAATGCCCAGCACCTCCTGCTTGGCCCGGTTGGAATAGCAGATGAAGCCGCGATCCAGCACGTCCGACGCCCCGGGGATCGAGGAGATCGCTCCGGCCACCAGCCCGCCTGTGCAGCTCTCTGCGGTGACGATCCGCAGTGAGCGCTGCCGCGCCTCATCGATCAGCAGGCGGGCCAGGGTTTCGATCTCCAGTGAAAACATGATCTCTCAAACTCCAGCAGGGCTAGGCATCTTCGCGGGCAGACCACAACATCTCTGCGCCCCTGGACACAAGGCGATTCGCGCTCATGACGACAGTTGACGCCGCAGCGCCGCGGCGCCCCGCCATTTCGCCGGCGTTTTTCGCCACGGCGATCTTCGCCAGCGCCGCCTTGGTGTTCCTGGTGGAGCCAATGATCGCCAAGCTGGTGTTGCCCCTGCTGGGCGGCGGTCCATCGATCTGGAATACCAGCCTGGCCTTCTTCCAGGCCGCTCTGCTGGTCGGTTACGGCTATGCCAACCTGCTTCAGCGGCTGCGCTCGGTGCGGTCGCAGGTAATCGTCCATGCGATGATCCTGGCGGCCGCGGCCCTGGTTCTGCCCCTTCGGGTGCACGAGGCGCTGGGACCGCCCACCTCGGACCACCCGGTTATGTGGTTGCTGGGCGTGCTGACCCTGTCCATCGGCCCGCCCTTCGCCATCCTTTCGGCCACCGCGCCGCTGGTCCAGGCCTGGTACGCGCGGGTCATGCATGTGGGCGAGGGCAAAGGTCCATATTCCCTCTACGCCGCCAGCAACCTGGGCAGCCTGATCGCCCTGCTGGCCTATCCTATCGTCGTTGAGCCCATGCTCGCCGTCCATACACAAACGGTGGGGTGGAGCGCGGCGTACATCGCCTTCCTGATCCTGATGACCAGCCTGGGTCTGGTGGTCGCCCGCGCCCGTGATCAGGGCCCGGCCGAAGTCGTCAGAGATTTGGCGGAAAGGCCCGTCACCTGGCGCGAGCGGCTGATCTGGGTGGCGCTTGCCGCCATTCCGTCCAGCCTGATGCTGGGCGTCACCACCCACATAACCACCGATGTGGCCTCGGCGCCCTTCCTTTGGGTGCTACCGTTGGCGCTCTACCTGCTCACCTTTGTGATCGCCTTCCAGGATCGGCCGCTGATCAGGCCGGAAACCACCCTGATGTTCCAGGCTGCTGCGGCTGCGGCGGCAGCGGTGTTGATGCCTTTCAAGGTTGGCCCAATTCTGGTCCTGATGTTCGTCCAGCTGGCGGGCTTCTTCCTCACCGCCTTGATGTGTCACCAGGCGATGGTCGCCCGGCGCCCGCCTCCGGGTCAGCTGACCCAGTTTTATTTCTGGATGTCCCTGGGTGGCGTCCTGGGCGGCGGATTCAACGCCTTCGTGGCGCCGGTAATCTTCAACAATGTCTGGGAATACCCGCTGGTGCTCGTGCTATCGGCCCTTGCGCGGCCTTGGGACAGGGGCCCCATCAAGTTGCAGCGCTGGATCTGGCTGGCGATCGTGGTGTTGGGCGCCGCCGCGGCGCCTGTTCTGTCGTCACATGGCGTTGACGAGATCTATATCAAGTTGATGTTGGCGGGCGCCGTCGTGGGCGTCTTCATCCTGCGCAAGGATGCTGGAATCTATTTCATCGCACTGACCCTTGTGACCCTTTCCGCCTTCGTTCTCCAGGAGCGCACCACCGGTGAGCACCACACCTGGCGCAGCTTCTTTGGTGTCCTGCGCCAGACCGAGGGCGGGATCCCGCAGCTGGGCGGAACCGTCCACATGCTGGCCCACGGCTCCACCCTGCACGGCGCCCAGGCCCAGGATCCGCGCTGGCGTTGCCGACCCCTGACCTACTATGCCCCGGAAACCCCGATCGGCCAAGTGTTCACCTCGGTACGGGCGCGCAAGACCGCGATCAATGTCGGTGCGGTGGGCCTGGGGACTGGTACGGTTTCGGCCTACACCAGACCCGGTGATCATCTCACCTTCTTCGAGATCGATCCGCTGGTGAAGCAGGTGTCCACCGATCCGGCTCACTTCAGCTACACCACCTATTGCGCCAAGGGCCGGGTCGACTTCGTCATCGGCGATGCCCGCCTCACGGTGGCGCGCCAGCCGGCCGGGGTCTTCGACATCCTGTTGATCGACGCCTTCTCATCAGACAGCGTGCCGGCGCACCTGTTGACGGTTGAGGCGGTACGCAACTACCTCCAACGCCTGAAGCCTGACGGCGTTCTGATCCTTCACCTGTCAAACCGAAACCTCGAGCTGCGCAGCCCGGCCATCGCGGTCGCCCACGCAGCGGGCGGTGTCGCCCTGCTTCAGCGACATGAGAAGGCGGATTCGTCTCCGGTCCTTTGGGAATCTGCCGAGGACGCCCTGATCATCGCCCGCGACGCGCACGCTCTCGCACCCTTCGCCGCCGATTCCCGCTGGACCGATCCGGGCCCACCCAAGGTCCGGGCCTGGACAGATGACTACACCAACGTTCCCGGCGCGCTCTATGCCCGTTTGAAGGAGGCCTGGCGCTGGTTGCCTTGACATTCAGCTAGGCAGGCAACTCCACCGTCGCCAGCGCCATGGCGGCGAGCCCTTCGCCGCGGCCGGTGAACCCCATGCCTTCAGTGGTGGTGGCCTTCACGCTGATCCGGTCCGGAGTGATCTTGAGGATCTCGGCCAGGCGCGCGCGCATGGCCTCGCGGTGCGGCGAAACCTTCGGCCGCTCGCAGACCAGGGTTACATCGACGTTCACAATGCGCCCGCCGCGTTCGGCCACCCGTCCGGCCGCATGGGCCAGGAACCGCGCCGACGCCGCCCCGCGCCACTGGGGATCCGAGGGAGGGAAGTGCTGGCCGATATCCCCGTCGCCGATAGCGCCCAGGATGGCGTCCGTCAGAGCGTGCAGGCCTGCATCCGCATCGGAGTGACCGATAAGGCTCTGGTCATGCGCGATGCGCACGCCGCAGAGCCAAACCCCATCGCCAGGACCCCACCGGTGGGCGTCAACGCCCTGTCCCAACCGCACCTGCCGCGCTCCGCCGGCCAACGTCTCCGCCATGACGAAATCCTCCGGATAGGTCAGCTTCATCAGCATTGGATCACCGGCCGTCAGTTCGATCCGCCCGCCGGATAACTCCACCAGCGCCAGATCATCCGTGGCCTGCACGCCGCCCGTTTCGTAGGCGGCCCGCAGCGCCCCCAGGCGGAAGGCTTGCGGCGTCTGCACCCGGAACAAGTTGTCTCGCGATTCCGTTGTGACGTTGATTGCGCTCCGACGCTTCAGGCTGTCGGCGACCGGGAGGGCAGGGGCCGCGGCCGCGGCGCCGTTCTCCATCGCATCGATCAACGTCTTCACATGTGCTGTCCCGAGGAACGGCCGCGCTGCGTCATGCACCAGGACGATATGTTGATCATCGCCCGTCAAAACCTCCAGGCCGGCCAACACCGACGCGCCGCGCACGTCGCCGCCCGCTACGCCCCGCCAGCGCCTCAGGCCAGACAGCGCGCCATCCAGCTCGCCCAGCCGATCGCCCGCCACCACCACGGCGATCTCATCGGCCCCGGCGTTCAACAGGGCTTCCGCCGACCAGCGCAGCATCGGCTTGCCGCCCAACAGGCGCCAACCCTTAGGTGCGCCCGGCCCGGCGCGAAGACCTTGGCCGGCGGCGACGATGACGGCGGAAAATTTCACGATAGCGTCTTTAGGCTGGCCAAGTCTGAAGTCCAGGCTTTACCGCGCCGCACAAACTGCCTAAAACAAAGGCACCATGAGTGTTCAAGAAATAAGCAGCTGTGTGCAGGTGGGCGAAATCCAGGTGCCTGGGAGAGTCTGGCTCGCCCCAATGACCGGGGTTTCGGACCTGCCGTTTCGCCAAACCGCCAGCCGCCTGGGTGCGCCCTATGTGGCCACCGAGATGGTCGCCTGCGCCGAATTCGCGCGGGGTCGGCCGGATGTCGTTCGGCGCGCCGCTGTTGGCGAGGGCCTGCCGCTGATGGTTGTCCAGCTGGTCGGATGCGAAGTGGCCCAGATCGCCGCCGGCGTCCGGATCGCCGCTGAAGCGGGGGCGCAGATCATCGACTTAAACTTCGGCTGCCCGGCCAAGGAGGTCACCGGCATCCAGTCTGGCTCGGCGCTGATGCGCCGCCCTGATCTCGCGGAGGCGCTCGTCGCCGCGGCGGTCGACTCTTCCAAGACGCCCGTTACGGTCAAGATGCGGCTGGGTTGGGACGACAGCTCGCGCAATGCGCCGGAGATCGCCGCCCGCGCCGAAGCGCGCGGCGCGCGGGCGATTACCGTGCATGGACGCACGCGCAGCCAGTTCTACAGCGGTCAGGCTGACTGGCGGGCCGTGGCCGAGATACGACGGGCGACAAGGCTGCCGCTGATCGTCAACGGCGACATTGTCGATGCGAAAAGCGCCCGCCAGGCTCTGGATGAAAGCGGCGCCGACGCGGTGATGATCGGTCGGGGCGCCTATGGCCGGCCCTGGATCGCCGCTCAGATCGAAGCGGAACTTTCAGACAATCGATTTGAGGTTCCCGGCGTTGAGGCGCGTCTGTCGATAGCCATGGCCCACTTCCGCGCCAGTCTAGCATTTTATGGTGAGAGGCTTGGCTTGAAGGTGTTTCGCAAGCATCTGGCCGCCTACGTGAACAGTGCGCCCTGGCCGGCGGATCCCGCGGTGCGCCGAAGTGAGCGCGCCCGGCTTTGCCGCCTTGATGCGCCCGGCGATGTAGAGCGAGAGCTCTCCGCGCTCTGGCGTGACCCGCCGGAAAGGCTCGCCGCGTGATGAGCCAGCAACGCACCGCCACATCTCCCTTCTCCAATGATCCCATGAAAATCGCCGCCTTCGACGCCAGTCCCGAACCGGCTTTCGTACTGGCCGCCGACGGCAGTCTCGCCGCCGCCAATGAAGCCGCCGAAGCCTTGTTCGGCCAGGGCCTCGGCCTGCTTGCCCGCGGCCGCTTTACCGCCGCCCTGCCGCAGGATTCCGCCTTGCTCGGCCTCATCAACCGCGCCATTTCGGAGGACGCCCGGGTGCGCGAGCGGGGCATGGAGATCAACCTGTTCGGCCTAACGCCTTTTGAGGCTGATGGCTGGGCCGCGCCGCTGGGGGGCGGCGCCTTGCTGCTTACACTCCACGACCGCAGCGGCGATCGCAGTGGGAACGAGGTTGCGGGACTGCGTTCCGTCGTCGGCCTTGGACGCATGTTGGCCCACGAGATCAAGAACCCCCTGGCGGGGATTCGCGGTGCGGCCCAGCTGCTGAAAACCGGTGTCAGGGCCGACGACATTCCACTTGCCCAGTTGATCGTCGACGAGACCGACCGTGTGCGCCGGCTGGTGGATCGGATGGAGGCTTTCGCCGATGACGCGCCGCCGGCGCGCTCGCCGATCAATATCCACCAGGTGCTGGACCGCGTCCGCGCTCTGTCGGTCAATGGGGTCGCCGAAGGCCTGGTTTTCCGCGAACGCTTCGACCCCTCGTTACCGCCCACATCAGGCGATGAGGATCAGTTGATCCAAATCTTCCTGAATCTGGTGAAGAACGCTGCTGAGGCCGCCCATGCCCGCCGTGACGGGCGCGGTGAGATATCGATCCAGACCTCCTACCGACACGGGGTGCGAGTGCGCTCAACGAGCGGCCAATCCCTGCGCGGCGCTCCCCTGGAGGTCCGCATCATCGACAATGGTCCCGGCGTGCCCGCACACCTGCGCGAGAGTCTGTTCCAACCCTTTGTCACCACCAAGCCGAATGGCGTCGGTCTGGGCCTCGCCCTTGTCGCCAAGTTGGTGGTCGCCCACGGCGGGCACATCGACTTCGAATCTGAACCCGGGCGAACGATGTTTCGCGTATCGCTCCCGATCGCCTCTGATGAGGAGCGGCCCGAATGACTGTCATGACCAATGTGAGCAACGCCAACAAGAAGATCCTGATTGCGGACGATGACGCCTCGATCCGTCTGGTCTTGAGTCAGACCTTTACCCGCTTGGGCTACCAGGTGCGGGCCACTGGCAATGCCACAACCCTGCTCAAGTGGGTGTTTGATGGGGAAGGGGATCTGGTCGTCACTGATGTGGTGATGCCAGACGAAAACGTATTCGACGTCTTGCCGCGCATTCGAAAGGAGCGTCCCAAGCTGCCGGTCATCGTCATGAGCGCGCAGAACACCCTGCTCACCGCCGTCAGCGCGGCCGAGATCGGGGCCTTTGAGTATATTCCGAAGCCCTTCGACCTGGACGACATGACTTCGGCCGCACGGCGCGCCTTGGCCCGTCCCGCGGATTCCGAGGCGGCGAAGGCGCAGGCACGCGCGGTTCGCGACGAACGTTTGCCGCTGATCGGCCGCTCGGCGCCTATGCAGGACGTTTATCGCACCGTCGCCCGCCTGGTCGGAGCGGACCTCACGGTGCTCATCCTGGGTGAGTCCGGCACCGGCAAGGAGTTGGTGGCCCGCGCCCTACATGACATGGGGCGCCGCCGCGATGGCCGGTTCGTGGTCATCAACCTGGCCGCAGTGCCGAGGGAGCGCGTCGAAACCGAATTGTTCGGTCGTGAGGATGGCGACTTCGGCAAACTTGTGGAGGCCGATGGCGGAACATTGTTCCTAGATGAAATCGGCGACATGCCCCTGGACGCTCAGACCAGACTGTTGCGCGTGATCGACGGCTCGGAACCCGCTCTCAACCCCAAGACAGGCCGCCGGCCCAATGTACGCCTGATCGCGGCCACCAATCGCGACCTTCGCGGCCTCATCCAGCAGGGCCTGTTTCGCGAGGACCTGTTCTTCAGGCTCAATGTGGCGCCGATCCGACTTCCGCCGCTGCGGGATCGTGTGGAGGATATCCCCGAGCTGGCCCGCGCCTTCCTGCTCAGGGCCAACCGGGAAGGCCTGCCCGCCAAGACCATCGACGCGGGAGCTCTGGACCGGCTGAAACTCCACCCCTGGCCGGGCAATGTGCGCGAACTGGAAAACCTGATCCGTCGGATCTGCGCCCTTTACGCCGAGGACTTGATCACCGCCCGAATTGTCGAGCGCGAACTGGCCGACCATCAAATCCATGCCGCTGGAGACGAAGGCCCCCTTACTCTTGCTCAGATCGTTGAGCGGCACCTTTCGAGCTACTTCGCCGCCCAGCCGGACGGAATCCCACCCGAGGGGCTCTATGACCGCATCCTGGAGGAAGTGGAGCGCCCCCTCATCCAGCTCACGCTTGCCGCCACCCGGGGCAACCAGGTGCGCGCCGCCGACATCCTGGGCCTCAATCGCAATACACTTCGCAAGAAGATCCAGGATCTTGGAGTCGAGATGGCGCGAGGGCGGCGCTGACGCATTGCGGCAACATAGCTGTTGAGAATCCAACACACTTGCGCCTAGACTCAAGGGCGATGTCGCCACAGCCAACTGACCGCGACCACAGGGCCGCGATCCACGCACCGCGCCCTTTCTCGCCACGGGTGCGCTTTGGGCTGTTCTGTGGCTTCGCCCTGGCGGCGCTGCTCACCTTTTTCGCGATCCTGCTGGCGGCCTCGCCGCCTCAGGCGGGGCCGTTGGGCCGGGCCAGTGCGATCATACTGACCGTGCTGGGCTTCAACCTGGCGCTGATCTTTGGTCTCGCCCTGGTGATCGGTTTGCGGTTCCTTGCCCTGCGCAAGGCTCAGGCGAACGATGCGGGCGCCCGGCTCCACATGCGTTTTGTGGCCCTGTTCGCCTTCGCGGCCGTCGTCCCCGCCATTGTGGTGGCGCTGTTCTACGGGGCGCTGGTCACCCGAGGCGTCGATAGCTGGTTCAGCCAGCGGGTTCAGACCATCGTCGGCAATTCCGCCACGGCCGCTCAAAGCTACGTGGATGAACAAAAACGCTATATCGGCGACCACGTGACGCTGATGGCGGGCGATCTCAACAACGCCGCGCCCGCGCTGCAGGCGACGCCGGTGGCGTTCAGCCACTTCCTGGCTCAATTGTCGGCCTACCATGGCTTTCCCGCCGCCTATCTGGTGGATCACAAGGGTCGCGTATTGGCGCGCGCCGAGGTCCAGGACGCGCCGGCCTTCGCCATTCCGCCCACCGCAAGCTTCAACGTCGCCGATGAGGGCGACATTCACATGGACATCGTTGAGAACGCCAACCTGATCCGCGGCGTCTACCGGTTGAAGTCCTTCCCCGATGCCTATCTTTATGTCGTCCGTCCGGTGGAGAACGGCATCATCACCCACCTGCGCGACACCTCGGAATCCCTCGCCGCCTACCGCGACGCCAAACTGAACCGCCAGCGTGTCCAGACCGTTTTCGTGCTCAGCTATGTCGAAACGGCGCTGCTGGTCTTCGTCGGGGCGGTGTGGTTCGGCATGGCTCTGGCCAGTGCGATTTCCGGTCCGATCGGCCGTCTGGTTCAGGCTGCGGGACGCGTCGCCGCCGGTGATCTGACCGCTCGCGTCGCGGCAGACAGCGACTTTGAGGAGATCGCCGTTTTATCGCGCGCATTCAATAGCATGACCAATGATCTTCAGGTTCAGCAAGCCGCGTTGCGACGTGCGAGCCTTGAGGCTCAGGAACGACGGCAATTCATCGAGACGGTGCTGTCCGAAGTGAGCGCCGGTGTCATTGGACTTGATCCGGACGGCCGAATTTCCGCGGCGAATCGCCAAGCCGTGGCGCTGCTTAGCATCACGGCGCCCGACCAGGGCCGAGGCCTCACCCTTGCCGACGTTGCGCCGGAGCTGGCCGAGGTCACTGGCCAGGCCATGGCGGCCGGTGACGCAGAAGCGGAGGTGGACGTGGTCCGGGGCCGTGAGACCCGACGCCTGCGGGTTCGCGCCAGCCCCTCTGAGCGCGGTCTGGTTCTCACATTCGACGATATCACGCGCCTTGCCGCCGCCCAGCGCAACGCCGCCTGGAAGGACGTCGCTCGCCGGATCGCCCACGAGATCAAGAATCCGCTCACCCCGATCCAGCTGTCGGCCGAACGCATCCGCCGCAAGTTCCGCAGAAACATCGCCGCTGAGGACCTAGAGACCTTCGACCGCTGCACCGACACGATCGTACGGCAGGTGGGCGACATTGGCCGGATGGTGGATGAGTTTTCGGCCTTCGCCCGCATGCCGGCGCCCAAGTTTGGCGACCACGACGCCGCCGAGCTGCTGCGTGAAGCGGTGTTCGCTCGCCGCGTCGCCTCGCCGGATATCGATGTGGAGGTAATGGAGCCCGTTCCCAAGGTAATCCTGCGATGCGACGACCGGATGCTGGGACAGACGCTTACCAACGTCCTGAAGAACGCCGCCGAATCCATCGGCGCCCGCCCCGCGGACGCGCCCAGAGGCCGCATCACGGCCCGCCTGACCTGCGACGATCAGGGCGCGGCCTTTGAAGTCGAGGATAACGGGATCGGTCTGCCCGCTCGGGACCGGCATCGCCTGGCGGAACCCTATGTGACGACGCGCGAAAAGGGCGCAGGCTTGGGGCTGGCCATCGTCAAGCGGATCTTGGAAGACCACGGCGGCGACCTGATCCTGACCGACGCTGCGAGCGGTCCGGGCGCCAAAGCCATACTGCAATTACCCGTTGAGGCGCTGGTGAAGTCACCATCGTCCGCGGCGGCGGAGTAAGGGTGCGACATGGCCTCTGATGTGCTGGTTGTCGATGACGAAGCGGATATCCGCGAGCTGGTTGCCGGAATCCTGGCGGACGAAGGCTACGCGGTCCGTACCGCCGCCGACTCGGAGTCTGCACTCGCCGCCGTGCGCGCCCGTAAACCGTCCCTGCTTGTGCTTGACATCTGGATGCACGGCGGCGGCATGGACGGTCTGGAGCTGCTCGACCTGGTCAAGCAGATGGACCCCGACCTGCCGGTGATCATGATCTCCGGCCACGGCAATATCGAAACCGCCGTGTCCGCCATCAAGCGCGGCGCCTACGACTTCCTGGAAAAGCCCTTCAAGTCTGACCGCCTGCTGTTGCTGGCCCAACGGGCGATGGAGGCGGCCAGCCTGCGCAGGGAGAACCGCCACCTGCGGACGCAGGCAATCACGCCTGAAGGCCTGTTGGGAAAATCCATGGCCGCCCAGCAGTTGCGTCAACTGGTCGCCAAACTCGCCGGCGCCAACAGCCGCGTCCTGATCTCAGGTCCGCCGGGGTCCGGCAAAGAGACGGTTGCCCGGCTGATCCATCAGTCCAGCGCCCGCGCCAAGAACGAATTCGTCGCCATCAGCGCGGCCGGCATGGCGCCCGAACGGATGGATGAGGCCCTGTTCGGCGAAGAAGCGGAGGGCGGTCGCTCGGTGCGTGTTGGCGTGTTTGAACGCGCCCACGGCGGCACGCTCTACCTTGACGAAGTGGCGGACATGCCCCGCGAAACCCAGAGCCGCATCCTGCGGGTCCTCGTCGAACAGCGCTTCCGGCGAGTGGGCGGAGACAACGACGTACAGGTGGATGTGCGCGTGGTCTCCTCGACCTCTCGCGATCTGCGCGGCGAGATCGCCGCCGGACGATTCCGGGAAGATCTATTCCACCGCCTGAATGTGGTGCCAGTCAATGTCCCTGGCCTGGCTGAACGCCGCGAAGATATTCCCGAACTGATAGAGGATTTCATCGCCCGCATCTGCGAAGCCACCGGCATGCCGCGCCGGCGTCTCGGCGATGATGCCCTCGCCACACTGCAGGTGCGCGCCTGGCCCGGTAACCTGCGTCAGTTGCGCAACAATATCGAGCGCATCTTGATCTTGGCCTCCGGCGATCCCGCCGATCTCATCAGCGCCGACATGCTGCCCGCCGAGGCCGCGGTGAGCGATCATGCCAACGGCGTTGGCGCGGAAAAGATTATCGCGCTTCCTCTACGCGAAGCTCGCGAGGTGTTCGAGCGTGAGTATCTTTCGGCCCAGATGCTGCGCTTCTCGGGCAACATCTCGCGCACCGCCAATTTCATCGGCATGGAGCGCTCCGCGCTGCATCGCAAACTGAAATCCCTGGGGCTGTCCAGCGCCAAGGCCGTGGACGAAGAGGTCAACTAGTGGGGCGCATCGCCTATGTGAACGGCCGGTTCGTCCGGCACGCCGACGCCGCTGTCCATATCGAGGACCGCGGGCTGCAACTCGCCGACGCGGTCTATGAGGTCTGGGCCCTGTTCGACGGCAAACTCGTGGACGCGGAGGGCCACTTCGCGCGCCTGTCCCGCAGCCTTGGCGAACTGCGCATCGCCGAGCCCATGGGGCGCGCGGCTCTGACCTATGTGCTGAAGGAGGCCGTGCGGCGCAATCGCGTGCGCGACGGTCTGGTCTACCTACAGGTCAGCCGCGGCGCAGCGCCACGCGACCACGCTTTTCCCAGGACCCCTGTGCACCCGGGCGTGATCATCACCGTCAAGGCCGTCGACCGCGTCGCCGCCGAGGCGCGCGCTGCGAAGGGGGTCGGCGCCATCACCACGCCGGAAAACCGCTGGGGCCGGTGCGACATCAAGACCGTGGGCCTGTTGCCCAATGTGCTTGCCCGACAAGCCGCAGCCGAGCAGGGGGCGGGCGAAGCGCTGTTCGTGGACGACCTGGGTTTCATCACCGAAGGCGCAGCCTCGAACGTCTGGATCGTCGACCAGGACGGGTCGCTGCGAACCCGCGACACCAATGCCAACATCCTTCGCGGCGTCACCCGCAACACGCTCATCGACGTCATTCGCGAAACTGGCCTGAAGGTCAGCGAGCGGCCATTCACGCCGGCGGACGCCGTGGGCGCCCGGGAAATGTTCATTTCCGGCGCCGGCGCCCTGGTTCTGCCCATCGTCAAGCTGGATGGCGCAATGATCGGAGATGGATCGCCGGGACCTGTGGCGATGCGCCTTCGGAAGCTATATATTGAACGAGCGATGGCGGCGGCGGTCTGATCAGATCGGTTTCGCCGCCATTCTGTGTGTGGGGCGGACTTCGCCCCGATCAACGAAGAGGCGAAAAGCCATGACCGACAAGAAACAGAACCTGCAGGACACCTTCCTCAATCAGGTTCGCAAGACCAAGACCCCGCTGACCATTTTCCTTGTGAACGGCGTCAAGCTTCAGGGCGTGGTCAGTTGGTTCGACAATTTCTGCGTCCTGCTGCGCCGGGACGGCCAGTCGCAGCTGGTCTACAAGCATGCCATTTCCACCATCATGCCGTCTCAGCCCGTGCAGCTGTATGAGCCGGCGGACGATGAAGATTGAGTTCCAGAAAATCCGTCGACCGTGAGGCGCCGCCCCAGCGGGCCATTGTCGTCCATCCCCAGCGTGAGGAACGCGCCCCTGCGCGCGGCGCTGTTGCACGACTGGACGAGGCCGTGGGCTTGGCGCTGGCCCTCGATCTGGTGGTCGCCCGCGCCCTGACCGCGCCGTTGCGTGGCCGCACCCCCGCCACCCTGTTCGGCAAGGGCAAGGTGGAGGAATTGGGCGAGCTCTGCCATGACCTTGAGGCCGACGTCGCCGTTGTCGATGACGCGCTCACGCCCGTACAGCAGCGTAATCTGGAAAAGGCCTGGAAGGTCAAGGTCATCGACAGGACCGGCCTGATCCTGGAGATCTTCGCCCGCCGCGCCCGCACCCGCGAGGGTCGCCTGCAGGTGGAGCTCGCGCGCCTCTCCTACGAACGCTCCCGCCTGGTGCGCACCTGGACCCACCTGGAGCGTCAGCGTGGCGGTTTCGGGGTCATGGGCGGACCGGGAGAGACCCAGATCGAGACCGACCGTCGCCTGCTGGCTGAAAAAATCGCCCGGTTGAAGAAGGAACTGGGCGAGGTGCGCCGCACCCGCGGCCTGCAGCGCCAGGCGCGCAAGCGCCAGCCCTATCCCACCGTGGCGCTGGTCGGCTACACCAACGCCGGCAAGTCCACCCTGTTCAACCGCCTCACCGCCTCCGAGGTGGTGGCGCAGGACATGCTGTTCGCCACCCTCGATCCCACTCTGCGCAGCCTGAAACTTCCCGACGGCCGTCCGGCCATCCTGTCCGACACCGTGGGATTCATCTCCGACCTTCCCCACGAACTGGTCGAATCCTTCCGCGCCACCCTGGAGGAGGTGAAGGAAGCCGACGTCATCCTGCACGTACGAGATATCGCCAGCGAGGAGAGCGATGCTCAGGCCGCCGATGTCCGCACCGTGCTGGAGCGACTGGGCGTGGAGCTCGACGAGCGGCGGGTGGTGGAGGTCTGGAACAAGGCCGACCTCCTGGACGACGACGCCCGCGCCCAGGTCGCCGGTGACGCGCGGCGCGCCCATCCGCCGGCCCTGGTGGTCTCCGCCGTGACGGGGGAGGGGTGCGAGGCCCTTCTGGCCGCCGTGGCCGGCCTCGTTGACGAAGCCCCTCCTGTGGCCGCCCATGTCCCGGCAGGCGACGGCGCCGCTATCGCCTGGCTCTACCGACATGGCCGGGTCATGAACCGCTCCGTCCTGCCTGACGGCGCCACGACGCTCTCCGTGCGGCTGACGCCCAAGGCGCTCGGCCAGTTCGAGCAGATGTTTCCGGCGTCTGAGGTGAGGGTCTAGCCGAGAAATGTTTTGACGACGGCCACCCTCCCGATGCGCTATCGCGCCTGTGACGGTTTTGGAGGAGGGAGCTCAGCATGGACCAATTTGATGCGGTGGTTGTCGGCGCCGGCGCCGGCGGCCTGTTCGCGGCCGCCTGTCTGGTCAATGCCGGCAAATCGGTCCTGGTCGTCGACGATCACGATCGTGTCGGCGGTCGGGCCACCTCCTATGAGATCGACGGATTCATCGTCAACGCCGGCGCCATCGCCCTCAAGCGAGGCGGCCTCTTTGAGCAGATCATGACCGAGTCCGGATTAGAGTACGACGTGCGCGTGCCCCAGCCGCGCACCGTGTTCCGGGTGGACGGCAAGATTGTTGACTCTGAGAAGGGTGGGCTGGGCCTGCTGTTGTCCGGCCTCACAAAAAGCGCGGCGAAGATCGGCGCCAAGTTCGCTGACGCCCGCCGCGGCGACTTGCCCGACGCACAGCTTTCCACCAAGGCCTGGCTCAACGGCTTTACCAGGAACAGGACTGTACACGGCTTGTTCCGCAACCTCTGTGCGGTTCTGTTCTCCGCCAATCCGCAGGACCTGCCCGCCCGCGCCTTCCTGTCCTTCTTCGCCCGCAGCGCCGCCACCCCCATCGGCTTCTGCCCCCGGGGCACGATCGGAATCTGGAACGACCTGGCCGGCGCCATCCGCGCCAAGGGCGGCGAGATCCGGCTTCACACCCGCGCCTTGCGCATTCTCACCGCAGACGGCGTCGCCACCGGCGTTGAGCTTGAGGCCGACGGCGCGAAGTCCACCGTCAAGGCCCGCACGGTGATCAGCGACGCGGGCGTCACCGCCACCATCGCCCTGGTGGGGGAGGCGGCCATGGGCGGCGACTACACCGCCCGCGCGGCCCACACCATCCGCCCCACCACCATGTTCAACTTCTACCTGGCCACCCCAACCCGGGTTCTGGAAACCCCCGCCCTCATCACCTTGGCCAACACCGAGAGCCTGTGTCTTCTGGGAGAACTCACCGCCACCTGCCCGGAGATGGCGCCCCCGGGCTGGCATCTGCACGTGGCCTATTCCATCCCCAAGGACAGCGCCAAACCCCTCGATCCTCAAGCGGAGATCGACACCGCCCTGGCCGAACTACGCCGCGAATACCCCGCCTTCGAGGGCGCCCGGGTGCTGGCCGCCACCCCCATGACCGGCGACTGGCCCGCCTCGCGCACCTGTCCCGGGTACAACATGCCCCAGGAAACCCCGATCCCGAACCTCTGGAATGTCGGCGACTCCGTCATCGCCGACGGCGACGGCGGCACCCAGGCCTGCGCCCACACCGGCCGGAAGGCCGCCGATCTGGCGATTGCGTATATGGGTGGGTGAGGGCGGATTGACGGGCTGAGAGCCGAGGCGATGTCAGCGTAGGCCTGGGCCGATCCGATGCGGTAGAGGCCTGAAGCTGCCCGCGCGGCGGGCCTAATCCCACCCTTTCGCCACCCCATTTCCCGCTCACTGGCCTACGGCAAATCCGGTCGTTTCTAAGGTGCATGGCATTGATCCTCGAAAAATTGAACCCCGGCCCGTTTTCCACCCCCAACGACACCTTCAACTCGTTCGTGGGCGATCGAACCCTCGAAACCCTTGACTTCCACCCCAATCCATGTTCTCTCTTTGTTCGTGCGCGACGAAGACGAAAACATCATCGAACGGCACGAGCTCTATCTCGATGAGCTGGCCAAGATGACCCTCGTGCTGGCCCGAGATCAGCAGCAGCGCGCGTTGGAAACCGACACCCCGGAACAAGCCGCCGTGTTCGGCCGGCTCTACAATCAGACCGCCCGGTCATTGCGCCAGACCCTGGCGTTGAAGGCCCGCCTCGATCGGGAATGCCGCATCTCCAACCGCGAGCGGCGGGCGGAAATCCGGCGCAAAAATCAGCCCCCCACCGATCCTCCCCGCGAAGGCGGGGACCCAGGCTTTTTTCCTGGCTCCATCGGCGCCGGCAGGCTTGACATCAAGCCCATCGCGGCGCCGACCGCTGAAACACACAAAACACCTGGGTCCCCGCCTTCGCGGGGAGGATCGGGGTTTCGTGGACCGGCCTCGCATATGCCCCGCTGGACCGAATACGAACGCCTCGACTGCGCGGACGAACTGAACGGCGAAGGTTCCGGACTGAGCCTCTTCAACGCCGACCCCAACCCTCCCGAGACCTGGCCGCCGTGGGACCCGGCGTGGCAGAGGACGCTCAGCCCTCCATCGCCCGCTCCGCCGCCTTGGCCGCCTCCCACAGAGCGTCCATCTCGGCAAGGTCCGACTGTTCCGGGGTGCGGCCCCGCTTGGCCAGTTCCGCCTCGATGAAGCCGAACCGGCGCACGAATTTGGCGTTGGTTCCTCGCAGGGCCGCTTCCGGATCGATCCCTAAGGTGCGGGCGATGTTGGCGGCCACGAACAGCACGTCGCCCAGCTCCTTTTCCGAGCGCGCCACATCCCCAGCCGCGATCTCGACTTCCAACTCGGCCACTTCCTCGTGCAGTTTGGCCAGCACCTCGGTGATAGTGGGCCAGACGAAGCCCACCTTGGCCGCCCGCTTGGAGAGCTTCACCGCGCGGGTCAGCGCCGGCATGCCCGCGGGCACGTC
Organism: Caulobacteraceae bacterium; assembly: GCA_947475415.1. Taxonomy (GTDB): domain Bacteria; phylum Pseudomonadota; class Alphaproteobacteria; order Caulobacterales; family Caulobacteraceae; genus Phenylobacterium. Next base: position 162,390 of record CANJLH010000005.1, on the reverse strand, counting down.
GTCGAGCAGGCCGCCGGCGCCCTTTTCAGCCCGCTCGGCGGCCTTGCCGGCCTCCCAGGCCGCGGTCTGTTCGGCGACGCTGTCGTAGCGCTCGCCCGCGAACACATGCGGATGGCGGCGCACCAGCTTGTCGGCGATGGCGGCGGCGATATCCTCGAAGGCGAAGGCTCCCTGTTCCTCGGCCATCCGCCCATGGAACACCACCTGTAGCAACAGGTCGCCCAGTTCATCCTTGAGCGCCGGCAGGTCGTCGCGCTCAATGGCGTCGGCCACCTCATAGGCCTCCTCCACCGTATAAGGGGCGATGGTGGCGAAGGTCTGCTCTCGGTCCCAGGGACACCCGGTCTGGGGGTCGCGCAGCTGGGCCATGATGGCGATCAGCCGGTCGATGGGTCTTGCGTCGGTGGGGGGCTCAATGGACGGCATGGGGGTCTCCGGCGGCGGCGGCCTCGGCATCCAGGTGGCGGCGGATCTGCGCATGGCGTTCGGCGGTGAGGGGGAAATTGACGATCAGCCAGCTTGCCGCAAGCGCCAGCGCCGCGGGCGCCAGGACGAACAGCCATTTCAGCCCCTCAAGCCCGCCTGAGCCGCCCCCATGGCGCGCATCGAACCCCAGCGCCTGAAGCAGCGGAAATGCCACGCCCACGGCGATCGCCGATCCGATCTTCAGAGTGCCAGACAACAGCGCATAGAGGAGACCGGTCTGATCCTTCCCAGCCTGCAGCCGCACCTCATCTCCCACATCGGCCATCATCGCCCGCAACAGGAACGCCCCCGCCGCATAGGGTACGCCGATCAGGAACATCAGCAGGGCCCCCATGGGCACGCTGCCTGGCGGAATGGCCAATGCGCCCACCGTCGCCGCCGCATAGAGCACGTTGGAGGCCGCCAGAGTCCGATGCTTGCCGAACCGGGTCGCCAGCCACGCCCACAGCGGCGCACCGATCAGTCCGCCAACGAAATAGATCAGCAGCAGCAGGCTGGCGGTGTCCTTTTGGAACCCCTTCACCCGTTCGAAAAAGAAGAAGAACAGGGCGCCGGTGATCGCCGGTCCCGCCCCGATCAGGAAGTCGGCCAAAAGCAGGCGCACCACATTGGGCTGGCGGAACAGGTTCAGATAGTCCGCCAGGCCGGGCTTGGCCTGCGCCGCACCAGCGTCCGGCTCAGGCACGCGCCAGGTGGCGTAGGCGATGGTCAGCGGAGCAAGGATGACGATGAACCAGCCCATCGCCCGCACGCCCGCCGCGTGGCCGCCGACGCCCAGCAGCGGCAGTACTGCGGGCAGGGTCAAGACCAGGATGATCCCCACCACATTGCCGGCCTGCCACCAGCCGTAGATCCGCGAACGCTGGTTGTAGTCCCCCGACAGCACCGAGCCCCAGGCCAACTGCGCCAGAGTCGAGATCGACGCCGACGCATAGACCACCACCAGCCAGAATAGCAGATAGCCGGAGGTCACGCCCGGCTTGGCCATGAACAGGGCGTAGGACGAGGCGACCATCAAAGGAACGCTGATCAGGAACCAGAATTTGAAGCGCCCAATCGGCGAACGGGTGGCGTCCATCACCCCGCCGATGAACGGATCGAATCCGATGTCCAGCAGGCGCACCATCAGGAAAGTGGCTCCCACCGCCGCCAGGCTGAGACCAAGCTCGCTGGCGTAATATTCCGGCAGATAGACAACCAGCGGCAGGTTGAGCCCGGCCATGGGTAGGCAGGGAAGGGCCCAGGCCGCCAACGTCCGCGCCGAGCGGGGTTCTCCGCTCATCCCGGTCGGCCGCGTGTGGGAATGGCGTCGAAGGGCACATTCTTGTCCACCCTGATGTCACCCGGCAGCCCCAGAACCCGTTCAGCGATGATGTTGCGCAGGATTTCGTCGGAGCCCGCTTCGATGCGCAGGGCGGGGGACCTGAGCGCCATGGCCTGGAACCAGCCGCCGCCATGCTCATTGGCCGCCGCCGAAAGCTGGCCCTGCTCGCCCAAAAGATCCATGGCGTACTGGGTGATGTTGATCAGGGTCGAGGCGGTGGCCAGCTTGCCCACCGAGTTCTCGGGCCCCGGCGTCTCGCCCCTCGACAGGCTGGTTAGGGCGCGGTTGAGCGTGTGGCGAAGCCCGGAAGCCGTCGCCGCCCACCGCGCCAGGTTGGAGCGCACCGCGGGGTCGTCCACCAGTGGACCGTTGTCTCCCTCCAGGCGAAGGCAGAGCTGGAACAGCTGCTCAAAGCCCGTGGGCACGCCACTGCCTAGCCGCTCGTTCATCAGAGTGGTGATCGAGACCTGCCAGCCGCCGCCCACCTCGCCCAGCCGCTGTGTATCGGGAACCCAGGCGCCGTCGAAGAACACCTCGTTGAACACCCGCTTGTCGTTCATCATCCGAATCGGCTTCACGCTCACGCCGGGCTGGCGCATGTCGATAAAGAACATGGTCAGGCCCTTGTGTTTGGGCGCGGTGGGATCGGTGCGGGCGAACAACAGCCCCCAAGCCGCCTCATGGGCCCAGCTGGTCCACACCTTCTGACCATGCACCCGCCAGCCGTCGCCCTCCCGGACCGCCCGGGTCGACAGGCCCGCCACGTCAGACCCGGCGCCCGGCTCCGAGAACAGCTGGCACCAGACCTCTTCCCCGTTCACCAGCTTGGGCAGCAACGTACGCTTCTGGATCTCGCTCGCATAGGCCATCAAGGTCGGCCCGGTCATACCGACGCCGATCGAGAAGGGTTGCGAAAGTCGGGCGTAGACGCCTTCCTCCTGGTCCCAGATCACCCGTTCCAGCCGGCTCGCGTCACGGCCGCCATAGGCGCTGGGCCAGTGCGCGCAAGCCCAGCCGGCCTCAGCCTTTTTTCGCTGCCAGGCCCTTGCCGCGGTCATGGAGTCGACGCTCTTCAGTTCCAGCGAGAACAACGGCGCGTTCTGCAGCTCCTCGCGCAACTCGTGGGGCGCATTGGCCGCGATCCAGTCCTGCGCCCGACGGCGAAGCGCCGCCTCCTGAGGCGTATCGTCGAAGTTCACGTGCGCTTACCCGCCCGCAGAGGCAGGAACACTTCGCCGGCTGCCATGCGAGCCTCACGCTCATCGCGGAGCGCTGAGCGCCGCATCTTGCCTGCATCGTCCCTCAGCGGTGTGGCTGAGATCTCATAGGAATATGGAAGTTTGTAGCGGGCCAACCGATCCGCCAGATGCGCCTCCAAATCAGCCGCGGAGGGCGGAACAGCCCCAGGGCGCAAGCTGATGATCGCGTGCGGCGCACGACCGAAATCCGGGTGCGGCATACCCACTACGGCGCTGGTCGCCACCGCTGGATGCTCCTCCAGCGCCGACTCGATCTCGGCCGGAAACACATTGGCCCCGCCGGACACGATCATGTCCGTCCGCCTGTCAGCCAGGTAGAGGTAGCCATCCTCGTCCAGCCGGCCCATGTCGCCCAGGGTCTCCCAGCCATCCCGTTGACGCATCTCCGCGCCGATATAGCGATAGGTGGAGCCAGGACCGTTCGGAGGGCGGAAGAAAATCTCGCCTACTTCACCGGTCGGGCAGGGCCTCCCATCCTCGTCAAGAATCGCCACTTCAGCGTACGGTTTGCCCACGGTTCCAGGGTGATCCAACCACTCCTGGCCGCTCAGCACAGTGCCACCGATCCCCTCGGTTCCGGCGTAAACTTCCCATATCTTTTCGGGACCCAGCCAATCGATCCAGGCCTGCTTGAGCCAAGGCGGGCAGGGGGCCGCCATGTGGATCGCGACCCTTAGGGATGAGAGATCGTGGGCATCGCGAATCTCCTTCGGCAAGGCCCAGATCCGACTCATCATGGTCGGCACTAGATAGGCCCAGCGCACCTTGTAACGCTCCACGAGCCTTAGCCATTCCTGGGCGTCGAATTTGGAAACTTCGATCACATGGCAACCCCAGCAGAGACCCCAGTTCGTCTGGGCAAATGTGGCGTTGTGATAGATCGGCGCCGGGTGGAGCATGATGTCGTCAGTTTCGATCTTGAGCACCATGCTTGGATTTTCGGCGATGCTTGCTGCCGGTCCGGCGTCCACGATCAATTTGGGCCGTCCCGTCGAGCCCCCAGAGGTGATCGCCTTCCATGACCTGGCGATTTTTTCGGGCAGCGGTTCGTCGGACAGGTCGCTGTCCGGAACAATCTCCGCGACAACCCGGTGTCCCGGCAGCCGCGCTGGGTCCGGTCCCACAACCAACTTGGGCCTGGCGAGATCGACGATCGCCCGCAACTCGATATCCGGTAATTTGGAAGACAGCGGCACCGGCGTTGCGCCCAACTTCCAGATCGCGAAGGTCACGATGTGGTGCATGAATCCGTTGGGTAGTACGACAGAAACGAAGTCGTCTTGCTCGACACCCAGCCTTTCCAAAGCCCGCGCCATTCTGTTCGCACGCGTATCGAGTTCCGCGCGGGAAAGTGTCTGGCCGTCAAATGTAAGGGCCGGTCGAAGCGGATCGGAGGCCGCTTGCAGGCTCAGGAGTTGGCCCAGCCCATGCGGCTCTATCCGCCAGTTGCTTGCCTCGACCATTGGCCCTCCCAGTAGCGTTTTGTTCGCGGGCGTTAGTGGACGCCCCACGCCTTCTCGCACAAGCGATTTTGGCGGAGGAAGGGGGGATTGAAGGGCGACGGGAATGCGTCCGGCTTTTTGCGCCTAAGGAATATTATCAGAAATATTGCGCGTCCTGAAGTCGGGCGGGAGCGTCAGATCTCCCTCACTAATCCGGCGCAGTGTCTGCACAAAGAATTCCGGCTCAACGCCCGTCACTCGCCTTTCGATATCAAGCGCCGTGTCACCTTCCTCCAGCGGCACGGATTTAAGTGCGATGACCGGTCCATGGTCGTATTCTTCGTCCACAATGTGAATGCAGGCGCTTGTTTCTGCCAGACTGCTCGCTGCAACGGCTTCATGCACCGCGCGTCCGTACATGCCATGACCGCCAAACTGCGGCAGCGGACCGGGGTGAATGTTCAGAACTCTATTCCGATAGCGCGTTAAGGTTTTGGGACCAAGCCGGCGCAAATATCCCGACAAGATCACCAACTCAACTCCTGCGGTTTCAAGCGCTTGGCTCAAAATCTCATCAGCAGATTCGGGGTTTGTCTGGGTTGGTATGTGAAGCGCAGGCATTCCCACTTCAGCAGCGAAGGTGAGCGCGCCAGCGTTCCGATTATTACTGACCATCAAGCACGGTTCGGCGTCGAGATCACCTGCCCTAATGGCCGACACAATCGCGCGGGCGCTGGTACCGTTCCGAGAGGCTAGAAATCCTAATCTAAGACGTTGAGACATCAGCCAAACACCGTTGTGAGCTGATGCTCAAACCGTAGCCCGTCGTATCCGGGCTCCACACCATCGGGAAGAGAGCGGACTAAGGCATTGTAATCGAGATCGATATGCATGTTGGTGAGGATCGCGCGCCTGGGTTTAACCCGGGCGATCCATTCCAAGGTTCGTTCGAGGTGAGCATGAGTTGGATGCGGTCTGTGCCGGAGGGCATCCACAATCCAGACATCTAGGCCGTCCAGCGCCTCGAACGCTTCATCGGTCAGGTCCACCACATCGCTGGAATAAGCCACATCGCCAAACCGGAATCCTTCCGACCGGATTCCCCCGTGATCCTGGTCAAAACTCACCACCGGAATGATACCTGAAGGGCCCTCCACGGCCCAATGCTGACCATGGGGGGGGAGCGCCTTGGCGGTGCAAATCGCAGGATATCCGGCTTCGGATTCAAAGATGTAGCCAAATCTGCGCATCAGGGAAATTGTCGTCGGTGGATCCATGTAACACGGGATTTTCGTCCGCTGGCGCAGGAAGAAAGCTCGAACATCGTCGATCCCGTGGATCTGGTCGGCATGGTCGTGACTGAGCAGGATCGCATCAAGCCGCTTGACCCCAGCCTGCGCCGACTGCAGCCGAAAATCCGGTGAAGTATCGACAACGACGGTTGTCTCGTGTTCTGCGCCTGTGCCGCGCCGACGGACAAGCAGGGCGCAGCGTGTGCGATTGTTCTTGGGCTCATGGGGGTCGCATTCTCCCCACTCGCCGTCCGCCCGTGGCACCCCGCCAGATGAGCCAGACCCGAGGATAGTGATTTCAAGGATCCCGCTCAATGTCTGGGTATCCGATTGAACAAATTGAAAAATGCAACCTCAGTTCGTTGTTCGGCCTCAGTTAAAGTCCAACCGCGAATTTCGGCGAGCTTGGCAAGTACGTGACCGATATATGCCGGCTCGTTGCGTCGCCCCCTAAAAGGCGCCGGAGCCAAGTATGGACAGTCCGTCTCCACAATGATCCGATCCGCTGGCATATCTGCGATCACGGCGCGTACGTCATCTGCAGCTTTAAAAGTAGCGATCCCCGACACGGAAAACCAGGACCCAAGCGCCGCGGCCCTTGCGGCCAATTCGGCGCCGCTGGTGTAGCAATGCATCAGCATCTTAAAGCGGCCGTTTGCGAACTCATCTTCGAGTATATCGCCCATGATCGCATCGGCTTCGCGGGTGTGAATCACAAGCGGTAGGCCAGATTCCCGCGCCGCGGCGATATGGGCCCGGAAGACTTGTGCCTGCACGTCCCGAGGACTGAGATCATAGTGGAAGTCCAGGCCAGTTTCACCAATTCCGACAACGCGCGGATCAGCCGCCAGCGCCAGAAGCTCCGCCGAGGTCAGATCGGGGTTCTCCCTTGCCTCATGCGGGTGTGTCCCAACCGTGCACCAGATATCGGGAGCATCGGCGACAGCTCGCACCTTTTCGAAGTGGGATACCTTGTCGCAGATGTTGATCATCAATGCGACGCCGGCCGCCCGCGCTCGGTCAATCGCCATCTGGCGGTCTTCATCGAATTGCGGCGCGTGTAGATTGACGTGACTGTCGATAAGCATCGGATCCTACGCGCGGGCCGCCTCGCGCAGCTCGGTTAGGGCTGTGTAAAACGCATCGACGCGGTCGAGATTGAGCGCTTCGACCTCGCGCGGCATGCCTTTTAAGGTCTCCCATGCTTGCGCCCACCGATCAAGCGGATGGGCGCCCTCCCCCACCCGGTTGAGCACCAACTCATGCACTTGCTCGGAAATGCGTTCGAGCAACAGACTGAACTGCAACATGCCGTCCCCACCCTTGAAACGATCCGACAGGGTCAGCGCCAGCGTTTCGTCAAATTGCGGCGCCTGCAGAAGCAGTTCGCGGGCGGCATCGTCCATGGCTAGCGCGCCAGAAGCAGCAAGAGTCAACGCGCGGCCGGGCGCTCCCTGCGCCATCCGCGCGAGCCGCAGGGCGTCAAGCTGGTTCAGATCGCGTCGTGATTGAACGAACGAGGCCGTCACCGCGTCTTCGAGCGGGCGAAAAACGAGACGTCGGCAACGCGACCGGATCGTCGCCGCCAATCGGCCAGGCGCATGCGACACCATCAGAAGGATACCTTTAGGGGGCGGTTCCTCCAGCGTCTTGAGGATAGCGTTGGCCGCGTTGTTGTTGAGATCATCGGCCGCATCGACGATCGCCACGCGGTGCGGTGCGATGGCGGGAGACTTAGAGAAGAACTCCGCCAGCCTGCGCGCGTCATCCACCGGGATGACCTTGCGGGGCTTTCCGTCGTCACCGAACCGCTCAAGAACCATGAGGTCCGGGTGCGCACGCCCCAGAATTTGCCGGCTCACAGGGTGCTCAGGATCGGCGCCAAGGATTCCGAGCGACGAGGCTGTCGGGGCGCCGAGAAGTCTCCGAGCCGCGCGATAGGCAAAGGTCGCCTTCCCGAGTCCTTCATTTCCCACAAGCAGCCATGCGTGGTGGAGACGTCCGCGGGCTATCGCGTCGGCAAAATTCAACTCGGCGGTTTCATGACCCAGCAATGCGAATGTTTCGCGCGGATGTGGGACGGGATCGTCAGCCATTGGGTCCAAACCGAAGGCTAACCGCCCTGAAGATCGCGGTCTGGACCACGTCTTCTGACTTCGCCGCATCAATTACGAGGCATCGCGCCGGCTCAGCCTTGGCGATGTCGAGGAAACTTTGTCGCAGGCGCCGGTGAAATGGCGCACCCTTAGACTCAAACCGGCTCTCGGCCGCACCGCGCTCACCGGCCCGGACCAGCCCAACCTCCACCGGTAGGTCCAGGATCAAAGTGAGGTCAGGCCGCACATCCCCCAACACCATGGACTCCAAGGCCGCGATAAGCGCCGGGTCGGCGCCGCCCGCGGCGCCCTGATATGCCCGTGTTGAGTCGGCAAATCGGTCACATAGCACCCAGGCGCCCCGCTTCAGGGCGGGGGCGATCACCCGTTCAATGTGATCGCGTCGCGCGGCGTACATCAAGAGGGTCTCGGTCATCGCCGACCAACGGTCCGCAGCGCCATTCACCAGCAGTTCGCGGATCCGTTCCGCGCCGGGTGAGCCACCGGGTTCGCGGGTCATTACGACCTCGCGCCCCGCTTCAGTCATTTGCGCAGCAAGCTTTCGGAGTTGGGTTGACTTACCCGCCCCTTCGCCGCCTTCGAATGTAATGAACCGACCCTTTGTCACACCGCCAACATGGCGGCTTCCAATCCACTAGGCTAGGCCCCACGACCATGGATCTGTTCGGCCCCCAGGAATTGCTCAACTGCTACGCGCATGGAGTTTTTCCCATGGCTGACTCCCGCAATGATGATCGAGTGTTTCTGGTCGATCCGGAGCGGCGCGGGGTCCTGCCCTTCGACCGATTTCACATTTCCCGTAGATTGGCCCGGACTGTCCGCAGCGACCGATTTGAAGTCCGTATTGACACGGTGTTTTCGGATGTGGTGGCGGCCTGCGCAGCACCACGTCCGGGCCATCCGGACACCTGGATCAACCAGTCGATCGAACGACTCTATCTCGCGCTACACCATCTGGGACACGCACACAGTGTTGAATGTTGGCGTGAGGGCGAATTGGTGGGAGGTCTCTATGGGGTCTCGTTGCGCGGAGCATTCTTCGGTGAAAGCATGTTCTCCATCGAGCGGGACGCTAGCAAGGCGGCGCTCGTGCACCTTGTGGCGCGTCTGATCGCCGGTCGATTCAAATTGCTGGACGCTCAGTTCCAGACCGAACACCTTTCGCAATTTGGAACTGAAGAGATCAGCCGCCGTGAGTATCGCCGCAGATTGAAACTGGCGCTCAGAGAGGATGCGGATTTTCAGGCTTTAGGTGTTCCACCCTTCGGCGATGCGCCGGGATCCGGCACGACGGCCTTGCAGGTGATCACCCAAGCGTCATAGACAGGGTGCTCCAGGGGATTCAGCCCTGGAGACGAGGCGTACATCCAACCACGGAATGCCTGCCTGGCCGGTTGGGCGGACTTGCCTGGCGCAGAGCGGGGCTGAGAATCGATTGTCAGATAGACGATTGAATCGTCGTAAGCTTCATCCGGGGCGGCATTTTCACACGCCTTAACTGTAAAGATTAGCGATTTATAGCGGACCGGCTTTCCCACCTCGGCTTCGAACCGGATGCTCTCGGCGGTGACTTTGTCGAGCGCCTGGATGATTGCGACATTGGAACGCGTACGCTTCAGCGCTTCGGCCGGGGTTTCAGCGACCTTCGCTTCTGGTGGCGCAGCGGCCGCCACTTCATTAGCTTGAACAGCCGGCGCAGAGGTTGCGATCGGTGGTGTCACCACGCTGGGAGGGGCTTCTTCACCAGACAGGGCTGGCGCGGTCTCTTCCGGCGGCGACCCAGACGGGATTCCGGGATCTGTCGGCGCAACAATTGCCGTCCCGGGAGGCGTTTCCGAAACTGGTCCAGGCGCGGGTTGCGCATTCACCAATCCGACGCATGCCATAGCGCAGAGACAAAGTGCGAATGCGACCGTGATCGGTGGACGATAATACATCTGAATTCCTAGGGGACCCAGGCTTCGTAATCACCTGCCGCGGCCTGCCGTTCGCCGCCGCGGGCGATGGCCCCTTGCGGTTTATAGGCGTGGATCGTGCCGGTCAGGTTTGGAATATGCGCCTTTTCCCAGGACTTAACGGGAAGTGGCGTCACATTCGGCGGGTCATCGAAGGTATGATGCAACCAGCCGTGCCACTCAGGGGGCACCTTCGAGGCCTCCGCATAGCCCTCATATATCACCCAGCGGCGCTTGAGCCCCTTGTCAAAGGAATCCTTGTCGTCTCGGGCTTCGAAATAACGATTGCCGGCGTCATCCTGGCCGACAAAGCGGGCCCGGCGACCGACTGTAAAACGGATGCCAATTGTCGCCCCATTCCACCAAGTGAACATCGATTGCAGGAACTTGAACACGATTGGCGGAACTCTGCGTTGCACAAGGGCTGGCGGACTATAGGTCTGCCGGCCAGCGACGTCCAGTCACGCAAAAAGCCAAGATATGGTGTGGCGTCAGCCCTTGAGCCCAATATCTATTGCCCATGCGAGCAGTCAGGGTAACCTACTCGACCGGGAGTCGGTCATGATGAACATCAAATTTGAGGCGAAGGTAACACCCGTCGAATCGACGACCCAGGAAGACGCAGCAATGGAACCCTTGGGAAGCAGGATCACAGAGCGGGCTCAGGCGGATGACAGTCAAGCGCGGGCGCGCTTTCGAGTAGAATTGAACGAGGCGATCGATCGCCGGGTCATTGCTATTGCTGAGCCCCAGTCGTCGCCCATCGAGTCAGCGAGCGGCGCCTCCTTCAGTGAAGCCATCGACCGACACCTGTTGACAGAACGTGGACGTCGAGCGGCGACGGCGGCGGTCGGCCAAGTCTCAGAAGCTCTACAGGCAGTCATCGATGCGGTTCGGCGATGTGAGGGCGATTCCGCAGCCTGCTCGGATCCGGCGCGCAATGTCAGCCTGGCGCGCGCAGCCTTAGCAGCCCGAGAGTGTGGAGCATCCGATGCGCTAATCCTTGATGCGATCACTCTAGCGAAAGCTGGTGCGGAGCATTGGCGCGCCCGACCGCCAAAGGCGCCGGCCGCGCCGTTCAGCCTTGTTTGTGCGCTTTCACCAGACGCCGATACGCAAACAGCCATCCTTGCCGCCTGGGAAACCGGCCGTGTGGTGCTAAGCCCCGGGGATGAAGCGGTAGAACGTGTTCGACGCGCCGCGACTGCGCGCAGGGCTGCGGTGCGGCTGGACGCCTTCTGGTTAGATGATGGTTTGGATGACGCCGCACTTGAGACTGTCCTAAGGCTGACAGCCCAAGCGTTGCAGGCCGCCGGTCCTGAGCCCGCGCTCATCGCGTTGGCCGGGCTTGGCGATTGGTTGACATCTCAAGGGTTGGATTATGACTCGGACGCCGCGCGCGCTGCGGCATCCGAGTTGGTGACATGGGCGGGCGATGTCGTCTGGCAGGCGGCGCCCTCCCTTGAGGGCGGCATTGGCGTTTTTGAGGACGCCGAGTTGGCCGCGCGCATTGGCGTCTCACAAATCGGCGTTCGGCCCTGGAAGACCCCTAAATCGGTCGATGGTGCGCTGTCAGCCGTCGCCGAGCGGGCGCTTCATGCCATCGGAGCGGATGTCAACGCAGCGCGCCAATTGTTGATCGGTTGTTTGACGCTTGAAGGCGCGCCTGGCGTTAGTCGCGACGCGCTTCTAGGCAAAGGATTGACCTCTCATGAGATCGCGGCCGTTGAGCAGGCCCTGCCCGGCGCCGCGAAACTTGCCGATGCAGTCAATTGTGCGGTCATCGGCGAAGGTTTCCTCCGGGACGTTCTGGATGTCGACCCGGAACGAATGTCGGACCCAGGATTTGATCTTTTGCGATACTGGGGATTCTCTGATGCGGACATCGAGGTGGCCCAAGCCTTCGCATTGGGCGCCCACGATCTGTCGAACGCCCCCTTCCTTGGTGAAGAACAACGCAAGGTCCTCCGCACCAGCGATGTACTGGGCGAAGGACCTTATCTCGCAATGTTGGGCGCCCTGCAGCCCGCCCTGGCCGCGCCGGCAATCGCCGAACTTGAACTTCCTTGGGACGCCCCACCTCGGTTGGCGCAAACATGGTTCGATGCTGCGTGCGCTGCGGGCGTGGAGGCTCTCCACCTACGCAGACGAAGCCCGCCTCAATCTGCGCACCTTGAAATTACTGTACCGAAGGAACCGCGCTTAGCGACACCTGAACTGAAGCCTGAGGTGAGGACTGAGCCCAGGCCCGAGCCGGTTTCAGAGCGTGTGTTGGAGCGTGTCGTCGAGCGCGACAGGACAAGACGCAAGCTGCCCGACCGCCGTAAGGGCTATATTCAGAAGGCAAGCGTCGGCGGCCATAAGGTCTACATCCACACCGGGGAGTATGACGATGGCGAACTCGGCGAAATCTTCATCGACATGCACAAGGAAGGGGCCGCCTTCCGATCGCTGATGAACAATTTCGCGATCTCGATATCCATTGGCCTTCAGTACGGCGTTCCGCTGGACGAGTTCGTCGAGGCATTCGTTTTTACCCGGTTTGAACCCGCTGGGCCAGTAACCGGCAACGACTCGGTGAAGTCGGCGACCTCAATTCTTGATTACATTTTCCGAGAACTTGGGGTTTCCTATCTTGAGCGCCACGACCTAGCGAATGCCGACGCTGCGGCCCTGAACGCCGATGGACTAGGTCGGGGTGCGGCGGACGCCGAACCGCAACCCGCCTCGAGGTTCATCTCTCGGGGTTTTTCACGCGGAGCGGCGCCTGACAACCTGGTGTTCTTGCCAGTCGGCGCGACAAGCCGCCGTAGTCGATCGGATCCTGCAGAGGCGTGCCCTGCCTGCGGTGATATGGCTGTAGTGCAAAAGGGCGCCAGCCTGATTTGCGAAAGTTGTGGGACACGCGCGGGGCGCGCGGATGACGATCTGGCGGGGTAACCGCGCCGCCAACGCCCTGTTCATCTGCGTCTGATAGGGTGCCTTTTAGTTGGCTGGAGAATTGCTCGGCCCGCCTGAAAACGACGAAATTTGAAAGGCGCGTTCCATAATGAGATCGCACTTGACCGTTGGCCTACTCAGCGCCCTTGCTTTAGCTCTACCCGCCCAGGCTCAAAACGCGGCTCAGATTAGCCGCGCTCGCGGCGGTGCAAGTTGCCCAGGCTGCAACCTCTTCCAGGCGAGCTTTGGTGGAGCTGAAATGCATGGTCGAAACTTCAGCGGAGCGCGACTTCGCCAAGCAGACTTGAGCCTGTCGGTGATGAACAGGTCGAATTTCTCGGGCGCGGACCTTCGGGATGTCGACGCCTACGGCGCTGTGTTCGGCGGCGCTAATTTTGCGGGCGCGAACCTGACCAACGCCTCATTCGTTGGGACATACCTTCAGGGGGCGAACCTGCGTGGCGCGAACTTGTCCGGCGCCAATTTTTCCGGCGCGGAAATGGATCGCGTCGTGGGGGTCACCCAGGCGCAACTGAACCAGGCCTGTGGCGACACTGCGACCACCGTGCCTGCCGGCCTGCATATCCGGGCCTGCTGAGGCGCGTTACCGCGAATTAAGTGGCGCTGTGGCCAGGTTATGCGTGAAATGGCGCGAACTTGCCTTTCAGGTGTTTGATGATCCGCCTCGCCACTCTGCTGTTTGTCGCCTCGGCGCTAATGCTTGCCGCGCCACGCAACGTGTTTGCAGGCGATCGGGCGGTGGCGCGCGTAGTGTCCTTCGGCGGCGCCTGCTCCAGGTGTGAATTGTCGGGCCGTAAGCTGGTCGGCGCGCAGTTCATCGGAGCCAAATTCACCGGCGCCTCCATGGTCGGCGCCGACCTGCGGGGCTCACGTTTTGTAGGGTCAAACTTTGACAACGCAGATCTTAGCCGTGCGGATCTTCGTCAGGCTGGAATGACCGGCGCCAGCTTCGCTGGGGCGAACCTCACCGGAGCGAAACTGCAGGGGGCGGAACTGCGAGGCGTCAACCTATCGGCGGCCAAATTAGCGGATGCTGGCCTTGATAAGGCCGGCCTTATGGGCGCAAGCCTCAGCGGGGCAGACGCCCGCCGCGCCAGTTTCCGTGACGCCTCCTTGCAGGGCTCCATCTTGAATGGAGGTCTGTTCGAGGGCGCCGATTTCCAAGGCGCCGATCTCACCGGCGCCCTGATCGGCGGAACGGACCTCTCGAAAGCGCAAGGACTTCAGCAGTCGCAGTTGGAAGAAGCCTGCGGCGACGCCCGCACACGGCTGCCGAACAAGTTGGTGGCGCGAGGGTGCGCCAGTGTCCAGATACTGCTCCGGCGGCCTGGGGGCCGCGCACCATCATCCTCGGCGACTGACGTCAGACCCTGATCGGCATTGCCGTTCGGATGTGCAGTTCCTTCAATTGCTTTTCCGTCACGTCTGACGGGGCGTTCATCATCAGATCCTGCCCCTGCTGATTGAGCGGGAAGGCGATCACTTCGCGGATTGCCGTCTCGCCAGCCAACAACATGACGATGCGGTCGATGCCGGGCGCCAGGCCGCCGTGGGGCGGCGCGCCGTGTCGGAAGGCGTTGAGCATGCCGCCGAACTGTTCCTCGACCACCTCGGGGCCATATCCAGCGATCTCGAAGGCGCGCAGCATCAATTCCGGGCGATGGTTGCGGATTGCGCCGGAGCAAAGTTCATAGCCGTTGCAGACGATGTCGTACTGGTAGGCCAGGACGTCGAGGGGATCCTTGGAATCCAGGGCCTCCAGTTCCCCTTGCGGCATCGAGAAGGGATTGTGCGAGAAGTCGACAAGGCCGGTCTCCTCGTTCAGTTCATACATTGGGAAATCGACGATCCAGACGAACTCGAAACGATCTTCATCGACCAGCTTCAGCTCCGCTCCAACCCGCGTACGCGCGGCGCCGGCGAACTTGTAGAAAACCTTCGGATCCCCGGCGACGAAGAAGGCGGCGTCACCCTGCCCTAATCCGAGTTGCCCCATGACTGCTGCCGTCCCCTCGGCTCCCAGGTTCTTGGCGATCGGTCCACCCCAACCGCCCTGGTCTTCGCTCCAGAAGATGTAACCTAGACCGGGCTGGCCTTCGCCTTGCGCCCAGGAATTCATCCTGTCGCAAAAGGCGCGCGAACCGCCCTTGGGTGCGGGAATGCCCCAGATCGCGTTCTTGGGATCCTCAAGGATCCGAGCGAATAGGCCAAAACCACCATCGCGGAAATGCTCAGAAACGGTCTGCATCACGACCGGATTGCGCATATCTGGCTTGTCAGTCCCGTACTTGGCGATCGCCTCACGATAGGGGATGCGTGGGAATGGGTACGGCGTCACCGGTTTGCCTTGGCCAAATTCGCCGAAGATCCCATGCATCAAAGGCTCGATGGCTGCGAACACATCCTCTTGGGTGACGAAGCTCATCTCCACGTCGAGTTGGTAGAACTCTAAAGACCGGTCGGCGCGCAGGTCCTCGTCGCGGAAGCAAGGGGCGATCTGGAAGTAGCGGTCGAAGCCCGAGACCATCAACAGCTGCTTGAACTGCTGGGGGGCCTGGGGCAGCGCATAGAACTTGCCGGCGTGCAGGCGCGACGGCACCAGGAAGTCACGGGCGCCCTCAGGCGACGACGCCGTCAAAATCGGGGTCTGATACTCCAGGAAACCCTGATCGATCATGCGGGTGCGGATCGATTGGATCACCTTGGAGCGCAACACGATATTGCGGTGTAGTGTCTCGCGCCGCAAGTCCAGGTGTCGGTTCTTGAGCCGGATGTCTTCAGGATAGTCTGGCTCGCCAAACACCGGTAGCGGCAGCTCGGCCGCCTCGCCAAGCACTTCTACGGCGACGACGCGGACCTCGACTTCGCCTGTTGGCAGGTTCGGGTTTACGGTTTCGGACGTGCGGGCCACTACGGCGCCGTCAATCCGGATCACACTTTCGGCCCGCAATCGCTCAACGACCGAAAAGTCGTTGTCGCCCGGATGCAGCACTAGCTGTGTCAATCCATAGTGGTCGCGAAGGTCGATGAACAGCAGACCGCCATGGTCCCGTTTGCGGTGAATCCAGCCGGAAAGGCGGACCGTCTGGCCGGTGTCGGCGGCGCGGAGCGCGCCGCAGGTGTGGGTGCGGTAGGCGTGCATGGTGGCGAACCGTCAGGAAAAAATGAGGCGCGGAAGGGCGCATGCGCCCCGGGGAATGTCAAGGCAGGCAAGAGCCTACTTCGGCCTGAAGCGTTTTGTCGTCGGAAAGCCCTTGGGCGCCATCTTTCCAGCTCCGGCTCGCTTGCCCGCCCACTCGCGCCACTCAGTCCAGACGCGAGTGCGCCCGGCGGCGTCGATCCATGTGGCGCCCTCGGCGGCGTTGAACAGCGTCGCGTCGCGTAGGCCGCCCTCTCGGTAATTCTGCAGTTTGACGCCTTTGCCGCGGGCCATCTCCGGCAACTCGTCGGCGGCGAAGATGAGGATCTTGCCGTTGTCGCCCACGACCGCCACCTGGTCGCCGATCATCGGCAGCGAAACAGCCGCACCCTTGGCGTCGACGTTCAGCACCTGCTTGCCAGCGCGGCGGAAGGCGACGGCTTCATCCTCCGGTAGCAGGAAGCCATAACCGGCCCTGGAAGCGACGAGGCGCTTTCCGCCCGGACGGTGAACAAAAACATCTATGATCCCGACCTTGTCATCTAGGTCGATCATCAGGCGCAGCGGCTCTCCATGACCGCGCGCCGAGGGGAGCTTGTCGCAGGCCAGGGTGAAGAAGCGTCCGTCGGAGGCGAAGATCAGCAATTTATCCGTGGTCTCGCACGCGACCATGAAGCCCAAGGAATCGCCCTCTTTGAACTTCAGTTCCGAGGGGTCCTCCACCCTGCCCCGTGCGGCGCGGATCCAGCCACGATCTGAGAGGATCACGGTGATCGGCTCGCGCACGACCATGGCTTCCAGGGCCGCTTCGGCATCTATGACGGGGGCGTCGGCGAAGTCGGTGCGGCGCTTTCCCAGTTCGGTGTGGGGGCCAAGCACCTCACGCACAGCCGACAGTCCGACGCCTACCAGTTTCCACTGCTGGGTGTCAGAACCCAGCAAACTGGTAATACCGTCGCGTTCCTCCGAGAGTTCAGCGTGTTCGCGCCGCAACTCCATCTCTTCCAGCTTGGCGAGCTGGCGCAACCGGGTGTTGAGGATGGCGTCGGCCTGAATGTCAGTCAGGTCAAAGGCCGCGATCAGTTTGGCCTTGGGCTCGTCCTCATAGCGGACGATGCGGATCACCTCGTCGAGGTTGAGGTAGGCGATCATCAGTCCGTCGAGGATGTGTAGCCGCGCCTCGATCTTTCCCAGTCGGTGGCGGGCGCGGCGGACCAGAACTTCGCGCCTGTGGTCAAGGAAGGCCTGCAGAGCCGTCTTCAGCCCCATCACGCCGGGTGTACCGCGGGCGTCGAGAACATTCATGTTCACCGAAAATCGGGTCTCCAGGTCAGAGAGCTTGAACAGGCTCTCCATCAGAACCTCTGCCTCGACGTTGCGGCTTTTGGGTTCCAGCACCAGGCGTACGTCTTCGGCCGACTCATCGCGCACGTCGCCGAGCAACGGGACGCGCTTGGCGTCGATCAAGTTCGCCAGTTGCTCCACCAGCTCGGCCTTCTTTACCTGATAGGGCATCTCGGTGACGACGATCTGATAGGTTCCACGCCCAGTCTCTTCCTTGGTCCAGCGCGCCCGTGTCCGAACCCCGCCACGGCCGGTTTCATAGGTTTCCAGCAGGCTTGCGCGCGGTTCGACGATGATGCCGCCGGTGGGGAAATCCGGTCCTTGTACATAGGCCATAAGGTCAGCGGTGGTGGCGTCCGGATTGTCCAGCAGCAACTGGCAAGCGTCGATCAGTTCGCCGACATTGTGTGGCGGGATCGAAGTCGCCATCCCCACGGCGATACCTGTCGCGCCATTGGCCAACAGGTTCGGAAACCCGGCCGGCAGCACCACCGGTTCGTTGTCCTGGCTGTCGTATGTCGGGCGGAAATCGACGGCGTCTTCGTCGATGCCGTCCAACAGGAGCTTGGCGGCCTCGGTGAGCTTGCACTCGGTGTAGCGCATGGCGGCGGCGTTATCGCCGTCGATATTGCCGAAATTGCCCTGGCCATTCACCAGCGGGTAGCGCAGGGCGAAACTCTGCGCCATTCGAACCAAGGTGTCATAAATCGATTGGTCGCCATGCGGGTGGTACTGGCCCATCACCTCGCCCACCACCTTGGCGCACTTCCGCGACGCAGACTCGGGGTTCAGCCGCATCTCGTTCATGGCGTAGAGCACGCGGCGCTGAACGGGCTTCATCCCGTCACGCACGTCGGGCAGGGCCCGGCCGGTGATGGTAGAGAGCGCATAGGCGAGGTAGCGGCGCGATAGCGCCTCGGCCAGGGGCTCGTCGATTATCCGGTCGCCATCGCCGGATGGTGGTGCGTGGAGGGTCATGGGCGAATCACCGACGGCTTCATGATTGGCTTGTAACGTCAGAGGGGCGCCGCGTCGCCGCGGCGTAGCTGGACGAGGCTAGAGGCGATGAGCGTCCGCAAGTCGATCCACCAGCCAATGGCGAGCCGGAGGCAAAGGACGATTCAGGGGATTGAACACGAAGGCTTCCAGGAAGTGGGCTGTCAGGGCCAGGCCCGCGCCAATGTCGCCTGGATTCAGGCCGCTCTGAGCAGAGAGCAAGAATGGCGGCAGCGTAAGCAGGCGCTTTATGTAGGGGGCGCCCGCATCGCGGCAGATGGCGCGGCCCGTACGGGGGCTAACGTATATCAGGTCATCCACGGCGCCTGTCGCCCCACATTTGGAGAGGTCGAGGCCAAAGCCCAAGTCCTGCAACAGGCCAGCTTCGAAACGGACAAACACGGCCGGCCAGCTTTCGGGTTGGCTCAGCGAGCCGCTCAGCGCCTCAAAGGCCAGGAAGGCGCCTGGATGTGGCTCGCGCTCCGGCAACGCGCCGGCCGTCACCGCCGCCGCTGCAGCCAAACCCGCCAAAGCCAGGGGGTCATCGAAAAGGGCCGCGGGCCCCTCACCTACAGGCTCCAACATGGCGGAACCCAATTGTTCTGTCACCCGCGCCCGATAGCGGGCAAGCACCCGCGCACCGGCTTGCAGCACGGGCTTCATGCGCCGTGAAGCGCCACCTGCGATGTGGGCGGCGTATCGCCCATGACGGGCGGTGATCAGATCAACGATGGCGCCGCTCTCGCCGAACTGGCGAGCGGAGAGTACATAGGCGTCGTCTTCAAACTCCATAGATGGGGCGCACCCTAGGCATCAAAGTCCAACCCCACGCCCGAGTAGTTCTCACGCTTGTCCTGCCAGCGTTCATCGACCTTGACGGTGAGAAAAAGGTGCACGGGCCGCTCAAGTAAATCTGCAAGATCCTCGCGGGATTTCTGACCGATCCACTTCAGGGTCTGGCCATTCTTGCCGAGGATGATCGGCCGCTGGCTTTCGCGCTCAACATAGATTGTCTGCTCCAGTCGAAGGGAGCCGTCCTTCTTCTCCTCCAGGGCGGTGGTCTCAACCGCGGCGGCATAGGGCAGTTCCTCGTGGACGCGAAGGTAGAGCTTCTCGCGGGTGACTTCGGCGGCCATCAAGCGGACGGGTAAATCCGCAGTCTGGTCCACAGGATACAGAAATGGTCCCTCCGGCATCAGGGCAGCCAAACGACACTTAAGGTCGTCCACGCCCGCGCCGTCGGCGGCCGAGATCATGAAGGCCTCCGAATAGACGCCGGCGTCGAACAAAGCCTTGGCGACCGCCAGCATGCGCTCGCGCTTGACGCCATCGATCTTATTGAGCACCAGGATTGCCTTGCGGCCGGCGGTCTTGAGCCCCTCAATGATTGTCTGGACGTCCTGTGCTGATCGGCGATCCGCCGACCTCGCGCCACTTTCGCCGACAGCCAACTCCGCCTGAACATCGACCAGATGCACTACAGCGTCAGCATCCGCCGCGCCGCCCCAGGCGGACCGCACCATGGCGCGGTCCAAACGCCGTCTCGGACTGAAGATGCCAGGAGTGTCCACCAGAACGATCTGGGCATCCCCCTCCATGGCGACGCCCCGAACTGGGAATCTGGTGGTCTGCACCTTCTGAGTCACGATGGAGACCTTGGCGCCCACAAGGCGATTGACAAGGGTCGACTTGCCTGCGTTTGGCGCGCCGATTACGGCGACAAATCCGGCGTGGGTCATGGGACGATCACATGTTTCTGCAGCATGGCGAGCGCGGCGGCCTTCTCGGCCTCCTGTCGAGTGCGCCCCTGGGCCCGTTCGGGTGGAAGACCTTCCACTTTCACCTCGACGGTGAAGGCGGGCGCATGATCAGGTCCCGTCCGCGCGGCGATGCGGTAGGCCGGCAAGGGGAGGCGCTGGCCCTGCGCCCACTCCTGCAAGCGGGTCTTGGGTTCGCGCAGAGCCGGATCTTCAAGTTGCTCGAACTCAGGCGTCCAGACAGGGTTAAAGAAGGCTCGCGCCGCTTCCAGTCCCCCGTCCAGATATATCGCCGCGATCAGGGCCTCACAGGCGTCACCCAGCACATTTTCGGACTCCCGTGCGCCCACTTTCGTTGCACTGGCGGACAGCCTGAGGGCGGGTGAAAGTCCGATGCGTCGCGCAACCCTGGCACAAGCCGACGTGCTGACCAGGGCGGCCATGCGACGGGACATCTGGCCTTCCTCAGCCTGCAGATCTTCCATCAATCGTTCGGCTGCGAGAAGGTTGAGTACACGATCCCCCAGGAATTCCAGCCGCTGGTAATGGCTCACCGCACGGGAGCCATCGCCAACGCTTGAGTGGGTGAGCGCGCGTTCCAGTAAATCTCGGTCGGTGAAACGATATCCGATCATCGCTTCGAGAGCGGTTACGGCGGCTGCGCGTGCGTTCATTGGACCTTATGGATGAAGCGCTGCGGGCGGGCCTTGGTGAACCAGGTCCATGGCTTGAAAACCGAAGCGCCCTCCTCCCAAGACAACAGAACCACCTGCGCCTTACCTTCCAGGTTCACCGCCGGTACGTAACCCACGCCAATCGCCTGGGGCGCGCGGCTGTCCAAGGAGTTGTCCCGGTTGTCGCCCATCATGAAATAGTGGTCCTCCGGAACAATGTAGCCGCCCACATTGTCGAAGTCGCCGTCCGGGCCGAAGTCATTGACGACATAGGATACACCATTCGGCAATGTCTCGCGAAAGCGGGCCACGCCGTCCAGGTCGGGGGCGATCGGTTGGCGCGGCACGGCCTTGTCATTGATATAGACTACGCCGCCGTGCACATCGATGCGGTCACCGGGTAGCCCTATCAGGCGCTTCACGTAGTCGGTCTTGTTGTCCCGAGGCAGTTTGAAGACGATCACATCACCGCGCACGGGCTTACGTTCGAAGATGCGCCCTTCGATGAGCGGCGGACCAAACGGAATCGAATAGCGGGACCAGCCATAGGAATATTTGGTGATGATCACATAGTCGCCCACAAGTAGATTCGGGACCATCGATGAAGTTGGAATTGTGAATGGCTGGAACAGCGCCACACGCAGCACGAGCGCAATCACCAGCGCATAGATCACTGTCTTTGTGACCTCGACCGTCTCGTGCAGCGCGCCCGTTTTGGTGTGCGCGGGCACATCTTGAGGGCTTTCACTCATCCGCCACTCCTGCGGTCGGTCCCCGGGGCTCCGGCCTCGCAGAGTGCTAGTCGCTCACCAGAGTGCGGGCAAGGCTGGCGGCTCAATGCAACCGCGTAAAGAAACGGCTGGGCTGCAGGTTCATGACCCAGGTCCAGGGCTTGAAGAGCGAGGCGCCCTTCTTCCACGACAACAGGATCACCTCCGCCCGCCCCACAAGGTTCTCGGCGGGCACGAAGCCCACACCGACGGATGGGTCCAACCGACTGTCCATCGAGTTGTCCCGGTTGTCGCCCATGAAGAAATAATGCCCCGGCGGCACAACCATCACCGAGGTGTCATCAAGATCGCCACCTGTCCCATAGTCATTGACGTGAATTCGACGTCCCTCGGGCAAGGTCTCGGTGTAACGTTCAACGTTGCGTACATAGCCATAGCCCGAATCCTCGCTGACCGTGGCGGTGCGCACTCGTTGAATCTTGCGGCCGTTGATGTAGACCACCCCGCCATGGACCTCGATCCGGTCGCCGGGCAGGCCAATCAGCCGCTTGATGTAATCGGTGTGGCCATCCCGCGGTAGCTTGAACACGATGATATCCCCACGCTTCGGCGCATGCTCAAAGACGCGCCCCTGCGGTAGCGGCGGGCTGAAGGGTATCGAATGGCGTGACCAGCCGTAGGCATATTTCGACACCACGATATAGTCGCCCTCGTACAGGTTGGGTTCCATCGACGCCGATGGGATCGTGAACGGCTGGAAAAATATCACCCGCAACACCAGCGCGATCGCTAGCGCGACCACCACGGTTTTCAGGATTTCGACTGTCTCGCTGATGAAACCGGGCTTGCTTTCGACAGCCTCGCTGACGCTCTCGGTCATTTTCTGATCCTGGTTGTCGGGAATTTGGCGCGGCTAGGCGGTGGTTACTCGAGATTCGTCAGTAGCGCCCGTTAAACCTGCGTCATCCGGCACCGCCTCGATGACGACAAATGCCTGGGCGTAGGGGTGGTCGTCGGTCAGGCTGAGATGGATGACGGCGTGAAACCCACCGGGCGTAATCGCCTGCAGCCGTGAAAGTGCGCCATTGGTCAGCGACATAGTCGGCTGACCGGTGCGCATATTCACCACACCCATATCACGCCAGAACACGCCGCGCCGCATGCCGGTGCCCAGCGCTTTTGCGCAGGCCTCTTTGGCGGCGAAACGCTTGGCATAGGAGGCTGCCTGATCAGCCTTGCGTTCCGAACGATTGCGCTCGATCTCGGTGAAGACACGATGCTTGAAGCGCGCACCGAACCGGGCCAGCGTAGCTTCCACGCGGCGGATGTCGGAAAGATCCGAGCCAATGCCAAGGATCACGTTGTCCGCCCTATTCTGGCCTCGTCCATCAGCGCACGCATCCGCTGTATCGCCGCAGCGAGGCCCACGAAGATCGCCTCACCTATCAGGAAATGACCGATGTTCAGCTCGGCCAATTCCGGAATCGACGCGATCGCACGCACCGATTCAAAATCAATTCCGTGGCCGGCATGCACCTCCAGACCCAGCTGCGCCGCCTCGGCAGCCGCGATTTTTATCTTCTCCAGCAAATGATCGGCTTCCGCCGCATTCATGCGTATGGCGTCGCAATAGGGTCCGACGTGTAGCTCGACGACTTGCGCGCCGGCCGACTTCGCCGCGGCGATCTGGGCCAGATCCGGATCGATGAAGCAGGACACGCGAATTCCCGCTGCGATCAGGCGCCCTACTTGCGGCGCGATGACATTGTGGCCCTTGACCATGTCGAGCCCGCCTTCGGTGGTCAACTCCTCCCGCCGTTCGGCAACCAGGCAACTGGCGTGGGGGCGGTGACGCAAGGCGATCGCCACCATTTCCTCGGTGACCGCCATCTCGAAGTTGAGGGGCAGGCCGCGGCGCCGAGTGATTACCGCCAACGCATCCATGTCCGCGTCAGAGATATGACGTCGATCTTCGCGCAGATGGGCGGTAATGCCATCGGCGCCCGCGGCCAGCGCGATCTCCGCCGCGCGCATGGGGTCTGGAGTGGACCCGCCCCGGGCGTTACGCACCGTGGCGACGTGGTCGATATTGACCCCCAGGCGCAGGCGGTTCACGCCTTCAGTCTCTTAGAACCCGGTTCCTCCGCCGGCAGAGCGGCAAGCTCCGGGGGCAGTGCGTCGGCGGGGTATGTGGGAACTTCGATGGTGGCGAGCGCGATCAACGGCGCGCCAATCTCAGCCTTGCCGCCAGATCGATCGACGATACAGGCGCCGCAGAGCACGTTTCCGCCCGCCGCCTTCACCGCCTCGACCGCTTCTCTGAACGACCCGCCAGTCGAAATGACATCCTCTATCACCGCGACCTTAGCGCCGGGTTCGATCCGAAACGCCCGCCGCAACCGGAAAGCGCCGTCTTCACGCTCCACATAGATCGCTGGCACGCCCAGGTGACGAGCCGTTTCATAACCCGGGATTATGGCTCCGACCGCCGGCGATACAATAACGTCCGGCTTCCCAAACCGCTCCTGGATCATCTGGGCTAACGCCTTGCACAGGCGCTCTGTGCGGTCAGGGTATTGAAAAACTAAATTCTTTTGTAAAAACATCGGGCTGTGCAAGCCGGACGCCAAAATAAAATGTCCCTCGCGCAAGGCGCCCGCCCCTCGGAATTCTTCCAGGACCTGCTCAGTGTTCATGTGTGGCCTCTCCTGCGCGCGGGATAGCGAAAGCGCGCGGACCTGTCACCCGGATTGACCGAACGTTCGGGGGCAAGACCTCAAGTCTTGACGCGTTCAACCGTCTCAATGCTGGGGTTGGCCCTGAGAGCCGCAGCGATATTTGTGATATGCCGCGCATCCTTCACATCGATGTCGATATCGACATCGAAGAAATCCTTCTGACGGTGGTGCATCCGCAGGTTCATGATGTTGCCGCCTGCTTCGCCGATGATGGTGCAGGCTTGACCGAGCACGCCCGGCGCATTCCGGATCGTGGCGGTCAACCGGGCACGGGCGATGGTGTTGCGCTCCGCTTCCGGCGTCCACTGAAGATCGCGCCAAAGCTCTTCGCTGTCCTCGAATTCCGCCAACCGCTCACAATCAATGGTGTGGACGGTCAGGCCCCGCCCATCACTCCCAATGATGCCGACGATCCGATCGCCCGGCACTGGGCTGCAGCAGGGGCCGAAATGCAGGCTAATCCCAGCAGTCAGTCCTGAGCCTCGGACATATAAACGCGCTGACTTACCATCTTCGATGCGCCGATGAGCCGTGGCCGCCTCCCGCTGCGCGGCATTCAATCCTGGGAACGCGATATCCAGGACTTGGCTTGGCGTCACACGTCCGCGCCCAAGAGCCTCAAACAGGTCGTCCTCAGCGGCAACGGCGAACCTCTCCAGCGCCGGGCGTAACGAGACATCCCGCCAGGCCTTGCCAGCGCGGGCGAAGGTCTGTTCCAGGCTTGCGCGTCCAAGGCGGACGAACTCCTCCTTTTCAGACAACCGGATATGCCGGCGGATAGCTGAGCGCGCGCGCCCCGTTACCGTGAGGGAGCGCCAGTCCGGAGGCGCCACTGGATTTGCGCCGCGGATCACTTCCACGACATCCCCGTTCTGCAACAGAGTGCGCAGTGGCTTTAGTTCGCCATTGATCTTCACGCCAATGCAGGTGTCGCCGATTTCAGTGTGGAGGGCATAGGCGAAGTCCAGGGGCATGGCCCCGTTTGGCAAACTGACCAACGACCCCTTCGGCGTGAAGACGAACACCTGGTCGAGAAACATCTCGAGCTTGGCGTGCTCCACCAGGTCATCGGCATCGCCGCCATGTTCCAGCAGCTGAACCAGGTTCCGCAAATTGACCAGCGGATCACGACCGCCGGCCGCAGCTTGCGCCTCTGCGTCGAAACCGTAGGACTGGTCCTTGTAGCGCCAATGGGCGGCGACACCATCTTCCGCCACGCGGTCCATGGCCTCGGTACGTATCTGCATCTCAATCCGCATCCCGCGAGGGCCGACCACAGTGGTGTGCAGGGAGCGATAATTGTTGCGCTTCGGTGTGGAGATGAAATCCTTGAACCGTTCAGGCACGCTGGGCCAGGCACGATGGATCACGCCCAATGCGCGGTAACAATCGTCCTCCCCATCGACAATGACCCGGAAGGCGTAGATGTCGGAAAGCTGAGAAAATCCAATCGATTTCTTCTGCAATTTGCGCCAGATTGAGAACGGATTTTTCTCCCGGCCAAACACGCGCGCTGACAGCCCCGCCGTCTCCAGCCGTGTGGCGATCTCGCCGGAGACCATCGCCACCGCGCCCCCCTGATTGTTGCGCAAGGTCTCCAGGCGACGACGTATAGCGTCCTGAGCAACGGGGTTCAGATGGGCGAAGGCGAGTTCTTCGAGTTCGGTGCAAAATCTATGGCACCCGATCGATCGCGCCAGCGGCGCGTAGATGTCCAAGGTTTCGCGTGAGATTCGTTCGCGCTTGGCGGCGCTTTCGATGTGTTGCAACGTGCGCATGTTGTGAAGCCGGTCGGCGAGCTTCACCAGCAAGACTCGAACGTCCTTGCTGATCGCCAGGATGAACTTGCGCAGGTTCTCCGCTTGGCGGGTGTGTTCGGCAGTGAGTTCCAGTTTGGAAAGCTTGGTCACCCCTTCAACAAGTTCGGCGACCTCATCGCCGAACATCTCTGCGATCTGGCCGCGCGTAACAGGGGTGTCTTCTATGACGTCGTGCAGGAGGGCGGTGATGATAGTGGCTGTGTCCAGCCGATAGTCAGTGAGGATGCCTGCCACTTCGATGGGGTGGGCGAAATAGGGGTCGCCGGATGCGCGCTTCTGCGCCCCATGCATGCGCATGGTGTAGACATAGGCGCGGTTCAGCATCGCCTCGTCGGCGGTGGGATCGTACGAGCGGACTTTTTCGATCAGCTCATACTGGCGCAACAGCCTGGGCTTTGCGGCGCGCGGCGGGGAAGTCGGGGCTGCGGATTTGGTCGCCGCCTCGGCAGGAAGGGTATCTGCGCCCTCAGGGCTCAGTACCGCTCCTCCTGACCGCCGTCGCGGTCGCTCTGGAGGGCGCGGACCAGTTCCAGTTCGCTCATTTGCATGTGCGTGGGATCGGCCAGCAGGGCGAGGGTTTCGGCCTCTTCCTCCGCTTCGGATCGTTCATCCACCCGCTGCAGCGTGCCGATCAGGCTTTCCCGCAATTCCTCAGGATTGACCATGTCCTCAGCGATTTCGCGCAGAGAAACCACGGGATTTTTGTCGTTGTCCCGATCGACCAACAACTGGGAACCCGCCGAAATCGCCCGCGCACGATGGGCGGCCAGCAGAACCAAATTGAAACGGTTCGGGACTCGTTCGATGCAATCTTCGACGGTGACGCGGGCCATGAAATCCTCGGGCGGGGAATAGAACCGGGGAAACTAGTGCTTCCAGCCCATTTGTGCAACGCAAAAGACCTTGTCAAAGCGGACGCGCATCGAGGCCGACCGTAGCCGCCCCTGCAAGTTCTGCGGCAGTCTTGCCCAGAACCGGGTGCCGCCACTCCGGCGCGACTTCGGCCAGCGGCCCCATCACAAACAGGCGTTCATGCGCCCTGGGATGGGGCAGGATCAGTCTGCACTGTTTCACCAGAGTGCGACCATGGGCGATAAGATCTAGGTCAAGGGTCCGAGAAGCGTTTCTTAAGCCCCGGCTGCGTCCAAATCTGGCCTCGAGCGCCAACAGCCGTCGAAGAGATTCGCCCGGATCGTGGCGTGTCTCGACAAGCACGACTGCATTGCGATATTCAGGCCCCGACGGGTCCGGCCAGGCGGCGGAGCGCCACCAGCCTGAGCGGCGCACGACAGGCAATCCCGCCTGGCCGAACCCCGCAAGCGCGGCGGTGAGCAGTTCTTCTGAAGACGGATACTCACCGGCGAGGTTGCCGCCAACAGCGATAATCGTCATGTCGTCGGGATTCGTCACCTCGCCACCCGCAAGGATTTCCAACGCCCATGAGTTTTTATCCCACAGACCGGCTGGCGCTCTTCATAGACGGGGCGAATCTTTATTCCGCCGCCAAGGGCCTGGGTTTCGATATCGACTATCGCAAGCTCCTTGAGGAATTTCGCAAACGCGGCGTGTTAAAGCGCGCCTACTATTACACCGCTCTGGTCGAGGATCAGGAATACTCCCCAATCCGCCCCCTTGTAGATTGGCTCGACTATAACGGCTTCCAGCTGGTGACCAAGGCGGCGCGCGAGTACGTCGATAGCCAGGGCCGCAAGCGCTGGCGGGGCGATATGGACGTCGAGATCGCCGTTGACATGATGGAGATGGCCGACCACGCCGATCACCTTGTGCTGTTTTCCGGAGATGGTGACTTCCGCCGCCTGGTTGAGGCCGTCCAGCGTAAGGGCGCCCGGGTGACAGTGGTTTCCACCATCAAGTCACAGCCCCCGATGGCCTCGGACGACCTGCGCCGCCAAGCGGACACTTTCGTCGATCTGGCCGACCTATCCGAGATCATCGGCCGCCCGTCGCGCCTCCCCCGCTTCCTGCACGAAAATAAGGTCGCCGAACGGCCGCGCAGCAAAGACGCCGAGGCGGATGTCGACGTCTGACGCCGGGCCTGAGCCCGCCCGCGATTGCCCGCTGTGTCCGCGTCTGGTGGCCTACCGGGCGGCAAATCGCGCCGACCATCCCGATTGGTTCAACGGACCAGCCCCGTCGTTCGGGGATCCCGGAGCGCGTCTGCTGGTCATGGGCCTGGCCCCGGGACGGACCGGCGCAAATCGCACGGGGCGACCGTTCACCGGCGATTTCGCCGGCGTGCTGCTTTACGAAACCCTGATCGAGACCGGCTTCGCACGCGGAAAATACAAGGCGCGGACTGACGATGGAATCGAACTTGTCGATTGCATGATCTCCAATGCCGTACGTTGCGCGCCGCCCGGAAATAAGCCCGAGACCGCTGAAGAAACCGCCTGCAGACCGTTTCTTGCCGCTCGAATCGCCGCCCTGCCCCGCCTCAAAGTCATTGTGACCCTGGGCGATGTAGCGCGCCGGAACGTCCTGCGCGCCCTTGGTCTCAAGGCTTCCGCCGCCCCGCCAGGCCACGGCTCAGAATTCCGGGCCGGCGCCTTCGCTATCATCAACAGCTACCACTGCTCGCGGCTGAACACGAACACGGGACGACTGACGCCGCAAATGTTTGAAGCGGTCTTCCGACGGGCGCAGGTGCTGGTGGAGGAATAACCCAATCCCGCCTCAACGGCTCCAGTAATGATAACGCCAAATCGGCGTCAAACCCGCCCGACGATATAGCGCCCTTGCGGACAAGTTTGGCTCCTCAACCTGCAGGAAGGCACGCTCTATTCCACGGGCCTGCCCGGCGCCTGCAAGGGCTGCGAGAATTCGGCCGGCCAACCCCTCCCCCCGCCGTGAAATTTCCGTGCGCATTCCATGAATGCTCATCCAGCCAAAGCCAAACGCGGCGACACCGACGGCCACCGTGCGGCCTGAATCACGCACCTGGGCATAGATTGCATCCTGACCACGGGTAAGCGCATTGACGCGGGACGCGCCATCGACGGGATCGAATCCTTGTCCCAGAAAGACGCCGGCCCAGGCCTCGTCGGGGCGACCCACCAGTTCCGCGGTTTCAGAGCTCACTTCCCTCATGACACGGCTGGACCCTGTCTTTACGAGTGTCGGTTGACGGTCCTTGTAGCCTTTGTCCGCCAGGGCCTCATGTACCTTGGCCAGACCAGCAACGTCGGCGACCCGAAACAGTGGTGCGAGGTCACGCGCTCGGAAAGCAGACTCGATCTCATCCAACAGTGTGTTGCTGGCGGAACCGTCATGATGCAGCGGAGTTGCGCACTTGGCGCGACCGATCGCGCCACCGTCGAACCCCAACAACCAGCCGCCGATCTCGGTTGACGCAGGCGGCGCCACCGCCGCAAGCGTCGCCCGCTCGATCGCCTCGACCTCCGTCACCCCTTGTCCCGCATCAGTCTCGCCTTATCCCGGGCCCAGTCACGTTCCGCGGTCGCCTCACGTTTGTCGTGCAGCTTCTTGCCCTTGGCCATGGCGATCTCGAGCTTGGCGACGCCCTTATCGTTCCAGTAGAGCTTCACCGGAATAAGCGTGCGGCCCTCGCGCTGCACGGCGCCGATCAGCTTGTCGATCTGCTTGCGGTGCAGGAGAAGTTTGCGGTGTCGGCGCGGCTCATGGTTGAATCGGTTTGCCATGGCGTATGGCGGAATATCGGCGTTGATAAGCACGATCTCGCGGCCCTGCACGTCTGCGTAGGATTCGGCGATGTTCGCCCTGCCGTTGCGCAGTGATTTCACCTCGCTTCCGGTGAGCATCAACCCCGCTTCAAAAGAGTCCTCGAGAAAATAATCGAACCGCGCGCGGCGATTTTCGGCGATGAGGCGGCCGCTCATCAGTAGACGCCGGCTTCGGCCATAGCCGCGAGTACGGCCTGGCGAGAGACGTCGGAAGCCGGCGCAATCGGCAATCGTGTGTCTGGCCGGCACAGGCCCAGGTGGGAAAGCGCGAATTTGGTGGGCGCCGGCGAAGCGTCGGTGAACAGCGCCTTGTGCAGCCGGATAAGGCGATCCTGCCAGTAGAGCGCCGTCTTCCAGTCCCCCGCCATGGCGGCATTGAAGAATGTCGCGCACATCGATGGGGCGACATTGGCGGTCACCGAGATGCAACCATGGCCGCCGTGCGCCATGTAACCCAGCGCCGAGGGGTCGTCGCCCGACAACATCACCCAATCGGAGCCGCACATCAACCGCTGCTCGCTCGCCCTGGTCAGGTCTCCGGTCGCGTCCTTGATCCCAACGATGTTGGGCAGCTTTGACAGCCGCGCGAGGGTGGCGTTGGATATATCCACGCTGGTCCTCGTGGGCACGTTGTAGACCAGGATGGGAACCTGAACCGCCTCGTTGATCGCAGCGTAATGCGCAAAGAGGCCCTCCTGGCTGGGACGGTTATAATAGGGCGTCACGATCAGCGTCGCATCGGCCCCAACGGCTTTGGCGTGGCGTGCGAGTTCGATCGCCTCATCGGTGGCGTTGGAACCTGCGCCGGCCACCACCGGCACCCGTCCGGCGGCGGTCTTTACGCAGAGTTCGACGACGCGCCGGTGTTCGTCGTGGCTCAGCGTGGAAGTCTCGCCCGTAGTGCCTACGGGCACTAGCCCGTGCA
Organism: Caulobacteraceae bacterium; assembly: GCA_947475415.1. GTDB lineage: Bacteria > Pseudomonadota > Alphaproteobacteria > Caulobacterales > Caulobacteraceae > Phenylobacterium. Next base: position 131,708 of record CANJLH010000005.1, on the reverse strand, counting down.
CACCGCCAGCGATTTGACGCTCCACGAGGGCCACAAATGCCGCCTCGTCGACCGCCCCGTCTCGGAACGGCGTCACCAGGGCGGGCAACACGCCGTTAAACATGCTTTCGGACATGGGTCAGTAATTTGCCTTGAAGTCACCGCAGACCGTTGCGGCCACAGTTTGAGCGGACAATATGGCGCTGTGGGGTGTGCCCGCAACGCTCGTGTTGATTCCCTGCGTTACCGGAGTTTCGCTTGCCGCTTTCGCAATCCCGCATACCGATAGCTCTGGCCGTCCTGATCCTGACGCTTGGCCGGTCGGGTCAAGCCCAGCCCTTGCCGCAGGGGCCATCGCAATCGGTGGGCTCGACGACAACGTCAGGTGTCCCGTATTCCTCCGCCCCACAGTCAGCAGCAATGACAATGCGGCGCGGCGGCATGTCGGACGCCGACGCCCAAACCTTGCGTCAGGTGCTGGATGCGCTTCGCCGCGGTGATGTGGCTGCTGCGCGCACCTACCTGCCGGCGATTGCCGATCCCATCGCGCGAAAAATCGCGACCTGGCAGTTCGTCGACGTGGCGGCGCCCACCCTCAGTTATTTTGAACTGGAGCAGGCACGCCGCGACCTCAGCGGATGGCCGCGGGAGTCCCGTCGGTTGGCGGCGACGGAAAAGCGCCTGGAAGGCGCCGGCCTTTCCGCTCAGCAGACCGTAGCCTGGTTCGGAGGGGGCGAACCCCAGACGGTAGAGGGCGCATTAGCTCTGGCGGGCGCATATCGTGTGCTGGGCCGGTCCCAGGACACCACATCACTCGTACGCCGGTTTTGGCGCGAGAAGATCTTTGATGTCGAACCGCAGCGTTTGATGCTGTCGCGGTTCTCCGACGCGCTATCGGTCGACGATCACACCCGTCGAATGGACATGATGCTGTACGGGTCTATTGGACCAGCTGCGCGTGAAATGTTGACGCTGATCCCGGCCGACCAGCGCCAACTCGCTGAGGCCAGGCTCGCGCTGCGCGCCAACTCGCCGAACGCCAACGCCATCGTCACCGCCCTGCCTGCGTCAGTGTTAAACAACCCGGCGCTCAATTTCGAGCGCGCCGCCTACCTGCGCCGGCGTGGGCTCGACAACCTGGCGCTGGGGCTGTTGCAGAATTTTCCAGCCGAATCGGCCACGCCAGCCATGGCCGATCGAATCTGGGATGAGCGCTACCAACTCACATTGCTCGCCCTGAAGAATGGCGATTCCCGCGCGGCCTATGGCGCGGCGGCCAATAGCGGCCTTACGTCTGGCGGCGACGCCGCCGATGCGGAGTTCTACGCTGGCTGGATCGCCTTGCGGCGCCTGAACAACGCAAAGCAGGCTGAAATCCACTTCGCAAATTTGGAACGCATCGGGTCGTCACCGATCACCAAGGGGCGCGCATTCTATTGGCGGGGTCGCGCGGCTGAAGCGCTGGGCGACAAGGCCGCCGCTCAGAACTTCTATACCTTGGGCGCACGCTATCTGACCACGTTTTATGGCCAACTCGCCGCCGAAAAGATCGGGGATGGACGCCTCGTCCTTCCACCGGATGCTCCCGTGACGCCCGCAGACAAGGCCCGCTTCGAGGGGCGCGAACCAGTGCAGGCGGCGCGGATGCTGATGGAAGCCGGCGAGCGTGAACTTTTCAGGTCTCTGGTCCTTGGCCTCGATGACATTTTGCCCAGCGCCGAGGAGGAGGCGTTGCTGGTGGACCTTGCGCGCGGATATGGCGAGCAGGACACCTCGATGAAGGTCGTTCGAACCGCGGCGCAGCGAGGATTCATCCTGCCCGATCGCGGCTACCCAACCCGGACCCCGCCCCAGGTTCTAGGCGCGCCAGAGACGGCCTTGATCCTCGGGATCACGCGCCAGGAAAGCGGCTTCGATCCCCTGATCCGATCTGGGGCCGGCGCCCGGGGTATGATGCAATTGATGCCCGCAACCGCAGCGATTGTCGCACGGCAAAGCGGCGTCGCGTTTTCCGCCGGGATGTTGGATGATCCAGACTACAACATGCGGCTGGGATCGACCTACCTGGGACAGGTTATTGGTGGTTTTTCCGGATCTTACGTTATGGGCATAGCCGCCTACAACGCGGGGCCTGGCCGCCCCGCTCAATGGGCGGCGTTTTGCGGCGATCCGCGAACGAGTTCGACCGATCCGATCGATTTCATCGAGTGCATCCCCTTCGGAGAAACGCGCAATTACGTCATGCGCGTCATGGAAGGGATGCAAGTTTACCGGGCCAAGTTGGCCGGGGGTACAGCGCCGATCACCCTTTCGCGTGATCTTCAACGCGGCCGCTACAACTACCTCGGCGCGCAGACGCAGACCGAACTCAAGCCCTGAGGACGCGGTCGCACTTGCCCTTGCATATCCTGCATGTCTTTCCGCAGTTCGCGTTTGGCGGGGCGCAATTGCGTTCTGTAATCCTGATGGCCGAACTGGGCGCCCGTTATCACCATACAATCGTGTCCATAGGGGGGAACTACGCTGCCGCGGAAATGATCCCGAGTAGTGTCAAACACACCCTTTTCGGCGCTTTAGACAATTCCGGCTCGCTTGGCGCCCGGCTGCTTCGTTACCGCCGGGTCATCGAAGTCTCAGCGCCGGATGTCCTTGCGACCTACAACTGGGGGGCGATCGAATGGGCGATTGCGAACCTGGGCGGCGTTGGTCACGCGCATCATGAGGACGGCTTTGGACCGCAGGAGGCTGAACGCCAAATTTCGCGCCGGGTCTGGACTCGTAGGCTGGTTCTGAGCGGGAGTCAGGTTGTCGCGCCGTCTCGGACACTGGCGGACATCGCCACCAGGGTCTGGCGGCTCAATCCAAAGCATGTGCGGCACATTCCTAACGGCATGGCTGCGCAGGATAAATTCGACTCTTCCATTGAAGATCTGGGCCTGAACCTGCCGCCGGATCTGCCTCGAGTGGTCTGGGTTGGCGGCCTGCGAGTTGAAAAGAACTTGCCGCGGATGCTGCGCGCATTTGCGCCACACCGCGAAAAGGCGGTCCTATTGATCATCGGTGACGGAACCGAGCGAGCGCCCACGGAAGCAGAAATCGAGCGGCTGGGACTGGCGGGTAAGGTCCACCTGCTTGGCCAGCGCACCGATGCGCGCGATCTCGTCATGCAGTGCGATGTGCTGGCGCTTTCCAGCGACACCGAACAAATGCCGTTGGTGGTGATGGAGGCCATGGACGCTGGCCTCACCGTGGTCTCCACTGATGTCGGGGATGTCGCCGACATGGTTTGCGAGGAAAATCGTCCATTCATCACCCCGCTGACCGACTCGGCTTTGTCGGAAGCGCTTGGCCGCGTGCTGTCCGACGCGCCGTTGCGTGAGCGGATCGGACAGGCCAATCGAACCCGCCAACGTGACACCTACGCCTTGCATCGGATGGTCCGCAGCTATGATGAACTTTTCAGCGGGTTGGCGCATAAGACCGAATGAGCAACAACGCCGAACCTGCCCGGGCTGAAACGATGAGACGCCGTGACGTATTGACCGCCGCGTGCGCATTTGGCGCGGTCAGCGCCCGAGCCCAGGCAAAGCCCGTGCGCGTCAAGCTGGTCACGGGCAAGGGTCTCATCGTCATAGAACTCTACGCGGACAAGGCGCCCATCACATCGGCCAATTTCCTACGGTATGTCGACACGCGCCGATATGATGGCGCCACCATCTACCGGGCGTCTTCGGCGCCAGGCGCGCCCGAGATCGGATTGATTCAAGGCGGGTTGCAGAACGACCCCAAGAAACTACTTCGGCCGATCGCCCATGAGAGCACGCTCAAGACCGGGCTCAAGCACGCCGATGGAACTGTTTCCATCGCCCGTTGGGCGCCGGGTACGGCCACCTCGGACTTCTTCATCTGTATCGGCGAGTCTTCCTATCTGGACGCCGCCCCTAAGGCCAAGGGCGACAACGCCGGCTTCGCTGCGTTTGGCCAGGTGATCGAGGGCATGGATGTGGTCCATGCGATCCATAAGCTCCCCACATTTGCGACAGCAGGTGTCGGGTCCATGAAGGGGCAGATGTTGAAGGCGCCAGTGCCGATAGTCAGCGCCCGGCGCACAACGTGAGTTGGCGGCGCTGATTGCGGGACCAATCGTGGCGCCGGCTTCGGGCGCGCGCGCCCGTGCGCTGGTCATTCTTTTGCATGGCTATGCCTCAAAGGGCGACGACCTGATCCAACTCGCGTCGATCTGGAAGACCGGCGCGCCAGGCGCCGCCTTCCTGGCGCCAAATGGGCCTGAACCGGCTCGGGAACCACCCGGCACATTCCAGTGGTGGTCGGCCGCCAGAGGGACCGTGAATCGGGCTGAGCGGCTAAGAATCGCTCGCCCCATCATTGACGAATTCATTGACGCTCAGTTGCAGACCCATGGCCTTTCCGAAAGCCAACTGGTCCTGGTGGGATTCAGCCAGGGAACCACAGCGGCGCTGCACGTCGCCTTGGGGCGTGAACGCGCTATCGCTGGCGTAATTGGGTTTTCCGGCATGCTGTCCGACCCCGACAGCCTCGGCGCACACATCCGTTCGAAGCCGCCAGTCCTTTTGGTGCACGGCGCCGCCGACACCGTGGTGCCTCCCTCTCGCCTCGAGGAGGCGCGCACAGCGTTGGCGCCGCTGGGCTTTGACCTAACCACCCACCTGTCGCCAGGACTCGGCCACAGCATTGATATCGGCGGGACCCGCGCGGCGACGAAGTTTCTAGCCCGGGTTCTCCCCGCTGCGGCAGCCGGCGGCTAGAACACGCCCAGCGAAATCCCGGCGGTGAAGGCCGCGCCCAGGGCCTCGCAAGGTTCAAGTTGCTCTGGCGTGAGAGTTTTAGCCGCCAAGATCGCCTCTGGTGTCTGCGCACCGGTGATGACGATCACCGGCTCGGCCACCGCCCGCATTCGCCAACCGGTTATGATCCGTTGCATTTGCCGCACAGCGCCCTCCCCGTCGCTTCCGGCGCAGACCATCAGAGCGTATGGCTTGCCAGCCACGCGATCCAGCAGCGGATAATAGCAGCCATCGAAGAACGCCTTCATCTCGCCGGACATTGCGGCGAGATTTTCCGGGCAGGCATAGATCACCCCGTCAGCGTCCAGGATATCATGGGGTCGCGCCAATTGCGCCGTGACGAGGTTGGTCCGAACGTCCAGTTCCCCGCCCGCGCCCCGGGCCGCAGCCTGCGCCATCTGTTGTGCGCCGCCGGTGCGGGAGTGAAAGACAATGAGTAAGGTCTTCAAGACGCACTTCCCGGCATAAGGTATTAGGTGTCAGGTGCGGGCCGCTCACCCGAGCGGAGTTGCGCCGGGCAATTATCTTTCTGTAACGCGTGGGCCGTATGTTCACCATGCCACAGAAGGTGGGGGACGAAGCGTGACCGATCTACCTGACACCCATTACGACCTGATTGTGATCGGAAGCGGGCCGGCGGGCCGGCGCGCCGCGATCCAGGCGGCCAAGCTGCACAAGCGTACGCTGGTAGTCGAACGGGGACGCCGTGTTGGTGGTGTGTCGGTTCACACCGGCACAATTCCTTCCAAAACTCTACGCGAGACCGTCCTCAATCTTTCCGGTTGGCGTGAACGCGGATTCTACGGCCGCGCCTATCGGGCCAAGCAGCAGATCACCGCCGGTGATCTGCTGAAGCGGTTGCACATCACCCTGCAACACGAGGTCGAGGTGCTTGAGCACCAGTTCGCGCGAAATGGTGTCGAAACAATTCTCGGATCCGCCTGTTTCCTTGACCCCCACACCGTCGCCATCACTGGCGAGGCCGGCACGGCGACTTTTACCGCGGATAAGTTCTTGATCGCGGTCGGCACCAGGCCCTATCGCCCGGGGCATATCGGGTTTGATGGCGAGAACATTCTGGATTCCGATGAAATTCTGGAGATCAATCGTCTGCCTCGCCACCTGGTGGTCGTGGGCGCCAGCGTCATTGGTGTCGAATACGCCTCGATTTTTTCCGCTCTCGATGTTCGGGTGACGATCATCGAGCCCAATGAACGGTTGTTGCCATTCGTTGACCGTGAACTCACCGATGAGTTCATGCACGATCTGCGCGACCGCGGCGTCTCAATGCGTTTTGGATGCAAGGCCGAGGCGGCCGAAGCGCTCGCGCCCGAAGAATGCCTGGTGAGATTGTCGGACGGTCGCCAGTTGCATTGCGACATGGTGCTATTCTCGGCCGGGCGTGAGGGCGCGGTTCACAAATTGGGATTGGCGGCCTGCGGCTTGACGCCAGACGAGCGCGGGCGGTTGAATGTCGACAGGGCAACCTTTCAGACCGACGTTGCGCATATTTACGCGGCCGGTGATATCGTGGGCTTCCCCAGTCTTGCCTCCACATCCATGGAGCAGGGCCGGATCGCCGCCTGCCATGCGTTTGGCGCGCCTGCGCATAAGCCACCGGAATTCTTTCCCTATGGCATCTATTCGGTCCCGGAAATTTCCACGATTGGCATGACCGAAGAGGAGGCCCGCGAGAAGCGCATTCCCTACGAGTGCGGCGTCGCGCGCTTCCGGGAAACCTCTCGCGGACACATCATGGGTCTCGATTCCGGGTTCATGAAAATGATCTTCGCCCTTGAGACCAGGCGACTGCTCGGCGTGCACATTGTCGGCGAAGGCGCCACCGAGCTGATCCATATCGGCCAGGCAGTGTTGAACCTGGAAGGCACGCTGGACTATTTCGTCGAGAATACATTCAATTATCCAACCCTTGCTGAGGCTTACAAGGTAGCGGCCCTGGACGCCTGGAACCGCATGCCGAAGCAACAGACGAGCCGCTCATCTGCGGATCGGGCGCTCAAACTCGCGGCCCGCGCCGTGGCCGAATAATCGGCGCGCGCCAGGCGGCCGCTTGACTTAGCACCTCGTCAGGGTTCGCATCGGTCCGTGAACGCTTTCGAGGTGACGGCCCATGCCCACGAGAAATTCGACGCGAAATCGCAAGGTCGGCGACCGTAAGGTTTATCCTGTCGGCCTCGGCGCGATGTTGATGACCCTCCCGCACGCTCCGCCAGGCGTGCATGAGGACCCGATCCCGGAGGTTCAGGCCATACGCACCATTCACGCCGCCCTGGACGCCGGCGTGAACTTGATCGACACGGCGATCAATTATGTCGTCGCGCCGGAATTGATGGGTCAAAACGAAGCGTTGGTGGCCAAGGCGCTCAACACCTGGTCAGGCGACCGAAACGATATTCTGGTGGTCGCCAAGGGCGGTTGCCGGCGCACCGTCGAAGAGGCCGCCGTTCGCGACAATTCCAGAGCCAACCTGCGTTGGTCCTGCGAGACGAGCTTAAAGTCCCTCGGCGTCGAACAACTGGCGATCTACGTGCTTCATGCCCCGGACCCGGCGGTGCCGTTCGAAGAGGCTGTCGGAACGCTAATGGAGCTTCAGGCGGAGGGCAAAATTGGCATGATTGGCCTCTCCAACGTCGGGCGCAGTCAGGTCGCCAAGGCCCGCGCCATGACCCAAATTCACGCCATCGAACATGAACTCGCCCCCGGCCGCCTGGCGGCCTATCCCTTGGCGAAAATCTGCGAGGCCGACGACATCGCGTTCTTCGCTTATCGCCCTGTCGGTGGGCAGCAAGGCGCACCTGGCTTCGGGCTGACACATCCATCCCTGGCCGCTATCGGCAAGGACCGCGGCGTTTCCCCGCAACAGGTCGCCATAGCTTGGTGCCTACATCAGGGGACCAGCGTCATACCGATCCCATCGGCGAGGCGGCCGGAAACCATTCTGGATTCGATCCAGGCTGCGGAACTGATCCTGACACCGGAAGAACTCGCCCGGATTGACGCCGACTCTGCAGCCCACTTCGCCGGCCAGGAAAAATTGGGGGCATTCGGCGCAAAGAATTAGTTCGGGCGACCAAAACCGACGCCACTGGATTTGCAACAATCCTGCACACTTTGGTTGGCAGGATCAGGACGTGGATGGAGGAAATCGAATGTCTGACGAACTGACCTGGATGCCGGCTTGGCGCATCCGCGAACTTATCGGTCAGTCTGAGGTGTCCGCCCTCGAGGTAACGGAGCATTTCCTGGGACGAATTGAAGCCCTGGAGCCGCGCCTGCACGCGTTCAAACACCTCGATGCCTCTGGTGCGCGTGACCAAGCGAAGCGGGCCGATCAGGCTCATCGTAGTGGTGAGCCGTTGGGGCCTCTGCATGGAATACCGATTTCCCTAAAGGAACATATCCCGGTCAAAGGCTTCCCCACCGTCGCCTTTGGCGCTGGTGGGCCATCCGTGGCGCGCCATGATGATATTTCCACCGAGCGACTTCGAAGGGCCGGCGCGATCGTCGTCGGCTCCAACACTATGCCGGGAATGGGCGATTATGCTCCGGCGATCCGCGTCGGCATGGCCAGCAATCTGGCGAACCATCCGCGCAACCCCTGGGATGAAACGAGGGTTCCTGGCTCCTCCAGCGCGGGAGGCGCCGCGGCGACGGCGGCGGCGATGCTTCCTATGACTATTGGTTCAGACGGGGGCGGATCGACTCGGCTCCCAGCCGCCCTCTCCGGTGTGATCGGTTACCATCCGACCCGCGGGCGAATTCCCTACGTGAACTATGACTCTCCAATGTTGATGACCACGGTGACATTTGGGCCGATCACACGCGACGTTCGCGACGCGGCGGTGGCGATGCAGGTTATGGCCGGAGCTGACGGCCGCGACTTCATTTGTATTCAGGAGTCCGCGCCCGATTACCTCAAAGATCTCGACCGCGGGGTCGAAGGCATGAGGCTGGCATGGACTGACGACTTTGGTTTCGCCTCTATGTACGCGCTTGATGAAACGCCACGTTTGGTTGACGCAGTTCGCGCGGCGGCCCTTTCCCTCGGCGGTCAGGGTGCAACGGTCGAACCGGTGCAGGATGTCTGGGAGGATTTCTGGTCAGGCTACTTCACGACCAATCTAGTCTACCTCAATGTCACCCCGCCCCCCGGCACGCCAAAGCCCACGCCGGAGCAGATCGAACAGGCTTTCGAAACTCGGGCGCGCAACTACGCCCATTTCGAACAACTGCTTGCGAAGTACGACTTGCTGCTAAGTCCGACGATCCAGTTCACCGCCTTCACGGTCGAAGGCTGGGACGCGGCCTGGAACCGCGACGGGGCCAACTATCCCCATGGAACCTTTGCGCCGACCTATACGTCCGACACTCACATGTTCAATTGGTTGGGTTGGCCAGCTGTGTCGGTTCCATGCGGATTCATCAATGGTCTACCCATAGGTTTGCAGATCATTGGTCGACCGAATGACGAACCGAAGATCCTGCGGGCCGCGGCCGCCTTCATGAAGGCCAACCCGCTTACCAGCCGACCGCCGGTGAGTTGAACGCCCAGGTTACCAGACGTCTACGAAGGGACGACGTTTGCCCGGATCGCGCGGATGCGATGCGGCGGTTTTCAGTCCTGTCAGCAGCCATGCCCGGGTTTCGGAGGGGTCTATGACCGCATCGATCTCCAACGCACGGGCAACTGAGGTAGCCTTTCCGGACTCGTACATTCGGGCCAGCAACCTTTCGTAAAGCGCCTGCCTCACCGACAAGTCTTCTTCGGCGTCAAGTTCTTTGCGGTACCCCAAACGCACAGCGCCCTCCAGGCCCATCGGCCCGAATTCCGCCGATGGCCACGCCACGGTAAAGGCGCTGGCCGAGAAGTCGCCCGCTGCCATGGCCTGGGCGCCCAGGCCATAGCCCTTGCGCAGCACCACGGTGAAAAACGGGACCGAGAGTGTGGCAGCTGTCACGAACAGGCGTGATCCGCGTCGGACAGCCGCAGTGCGCTCCGACTCCGGCCCGACCATGAATCCTGGCGTGTCGCATAGCGACAGCACCGGCACGTCATAGGCATCGCAGAGTTGCAGGAACCGCCCGCCCTTCTCGGCGCCCGCCGCATCAATCGCGCCGCCAAGGATCACAGGATCGTTGGCGATGACGCCGAGCGGCCGGCCTTCGACACGCAAAAATCCGGTGATCAGGCCGGGACCATACCCACCACGGAGCTCCATCCAGGACTCATTGTCCGCAAGCGTGCGTATTACGGCGCGGACATCGTAAGTACGTAGACGATTTTCCGGGATCATGCGGCGCAGCAGACGCTGATCGTCGCAGCCCCATTTCGGCGCCGTCCCCTGAAAATAGCTAAGCACCTGTCGGGCGGCTGCGGCGCCCTGCCCTTCGTCCTCGACCAGCAGGTCGATCACGCCGTTAGCGTAGAGATCCTGCGCGGGACCGATGTCCTCTGGGCTGAAGACTCCCAGACCGCCACCTTCGATCATGGCGGGACCGCCCAGGCCAATATTCGAATCTTGGGTGGCGATGGTGATGTCAGCGCACCCAAAGAACACCGCATTCCCGGCGAAGCAGCGACCAGAATTCACGGCGATACGTGGCGCGACGCCCGACATTCTCGCAAAGGTCGTGAAGCTTGTGGTGTCGAGCCGGGCGGCCCACAGAAGGTCAAGATCTACGTCACCTGGTCGGCCGCCGCCGCCCTCAGTGAACCAGATCACCGGCGCGCGCCACGCCTCGGCCAGCTCCAGCACCCGGTCGGTTTTCTTATGGCTGAAGTGACCCTGAGTTCCCGCAAGCACCGTAAAGTCGTAGAACAGACCCACGCATCGGGCCTGGTCTTCCGAGAACATCTCGCTATTCACCGCTCCGATCCCGGTGATGATTCCATCGGCTGGCGTGTTCGCCTGTAGATCTTCAAGAGTACGACGCCCTCGCTGGGCGGCGACGGCCAATGCTCCAAATTCCTTGAATGTCCCCGGATCGAAAACCGCGTCCAGGTTTTCCCGCGCCGTGCGCTGACCGGTTCGACGGCGCCTTTCCACGGCTGCGGGCCGGCTTTCGTCCTGCGTAAGGGCGTGGGCGGCGATCACTGCGGCGAGGTCGGAGCGTATATGGTCCAGGTCCACGACAACCGTTTCGGCCTCAGCGATCCCCGCCTCGCCGGGTTCAATGAAAGCCAATGGCCAGTCGGCATCGACAACATCGCCGACCTTACTTGTGAAAGCCCGCAAAACGCCCGAGGTTGAGGCGGCGACTTCATGCTGCATCTTCATGGCCTCGATCACGACCACTGTCTGACCGTTCAGCACATTGTCCCCCACGGCCGCCTCAAGGCTCACCAATGTTCCGCGCAGGGGAGCCAACACTGAAACCTCGCCCGTCGGCGGCGCGGGGCGTCCTGCGCTCCCGGATGTATCGAAGCGCGCCACCGGCGATGGCGCGAGCTCTTCCGCCCGCACAAGCAAAACCGGCAGGAGCCTGTCGAAGAACCCGGTGGTGGCGGTCGATGTGATAAACTCGGGCCGTTCTAGAATCGCACGCAACAAACCGAGATTGTGGGGAGCGCCCTCGATCTGAAATTCCGCCGCCGCCCGCCCCGCCTTAGCCGCGCAAGCGGCAAAATCGCCCGTCGTGTGCACAATCAGCTTGGCGACCATGGAATCAAATGCCGGATTTGCCGCATAGCCAGCATAGCCGAACCCATCGACGCGGACTCCTGGGCCGCTCGGCGGTTCATACCGGCTCAGTGTTCCACCGGCCTCCGCCAGCCCGCCATCGCCGGTTAGGCGCTCTAAATTCACCCGCAACTCTATCGCGCAGCCCCGTGATGGAGGCCGATCCAAAAGTTGCAGCTTAGCCAGCGTCTCTCCGCCGGCGATGCGGAGTTGGAGTTGGACCAGGTCGAGCCCGGTCACTGCCTCAGTGACGGTGTGCTCCACCTGCAGGCGCGGGTTCGCCTCAATGAACGCCAATTCCCCGCGCCGCGTCATCAAGAATTCGAAGGTGGCGAGACTGCGCAGTCCGCTGGCCTGAGCGAGCGCGAGGGCCGATTCGGAAAGACGGGCCCGCACGGACGCCGAAATCGCTTGGGGTGGGGCGATTTCGATCAATTTCTGGCGGCGGCGCTGAATGCTGCACTCTCGTTCGCCGAGGACCACGGCTCTGCGCCCATCGCCGATGACCTGGACTTCTATGTGTCTGGCGTTTTCGATCGCGACCTCAGCATAGAGCCGTCCATCGCCGAAGGCGCTCACCGCTTCTCGGACACACAGTTCGAATGCTTGTGCGATGTCGTCTCCGGGCCCAACCAAGCGAATACCGCGACCACCGCCGCCGCTAAGCGCCTTCAGCATGATCGGACGTCCACCCACCTCCTCCTGGAAGGCGCGGACCTCGTCTATTTCGGTCGCCCCAACGGTGGCGCGGGGAAGTGGGACACCCAATCTCGCCGCCAAATCATGCGCCCGTGTCTTGTCGCCGAAAGTTTCAAGCGTTCCTGGGTCTGGACCGACAAATGTCAGCCCCTGTTCCACGCACATCCTCGCGAACCCGGCGCGCTCAGACAGGAAGCCGTAACCGGGGTGCAGGGCGTCACAGCCCGACTCAATTGCCGCCGCGATCAGCGCCTCCCCATCCAGGTAGGCCGCCGCGCCCTTGCCCCCCAAGGCGATGGCCCTGTCGGCCAGTTGGCGATGCAGGCTTGTCGTGTCGTCCTTTGCGTAGACCGCGACGGTTGCGATCCCAAGTTCAGCCGCCGCGCGGATGATCCGCACGGCGATTTCACCCCGGTTGGCGATCAGCAGCCGTTTGATGGGCATTTGCTGCGTCAACCCGCCTCTGCCGCATCCAGTCGCTTCACCTCAGTGTCGGCGAGCTGGATCCAGGCCGCATCGATGTTCTGATCCGCATGCGTGACCTTGGTGGTCCCCGGGATTGGCAGCATCTTCGCTGAATGCTGAAGCAGCCAGGCAATGGCCAATTGCTGATGGGATATGCCGCGAGCGGCCGCGATCACGTCGGAAATAGCGGCAGCGGGGGTATCTTTCAGGATCACCGGGCGGAACGGCAGGAAGGCAATTCCGTCGGCCTCACAGGCCTGCAACACCGCCTCGGAGGTTCGGTTGCCTAGATTGTAGCGGTTCTGGACTGAGACAATATTGCAGATGCCCTGGGCCTCGCGAAGCTGATCGACGCTGACGTTGGACAGACCCACGTGCCGACACTTTCCGGCGGCCTGCAACTCAGCGAAGGCGCCGACCGTATCCGCCCAAGGCACGTTGGGGTCGGGGGTGTGGATCTGATAATGATCGATGCAGTCGAGCTTCAGACGTCGCAGGCTTTTTTCACATTCGCCCTTAATATGGGCCGGATCGCCATTCGCTGGCAGCACGCGCATGCCGGGCTCCATGGGAATTGTCGCGTAGCCGGCCTTGGTGGCGATCACCAGGTCCTTCGGATAGGGATGCAGGGCCTCGGCGATGATCTCCTCGCATGCCCCATAGCCGTAGATGTTGGCGGCATCATAAAAGTTGACGCCTCGGTCAAAGACCCGACGGGTGAGATTCACCGCCGCGGCGCGGTCAACCTTGCCGTCTGCATTTCTGGCGCTGGATATGCGCATTGCGCCGAAACCCAGGCGACGGACCGTCAGGTCCCCCAGCGTGATCGTTCCTGCGGCGCTATCGTCCAGCGTCCTTGAGGTCATAATTTGCGCTCCCATTCATTCCCAAAGCATCCATAGCAAAGATCGGGGGATTGCAAGCTGGCCCGCCAGGGCGTTAGCCGTGAAGGTCGGAACGCAATGGAGCTGCGCGCATGCTGAAAGTCGCCATACTCGATGATTATGTAGGTGTTGCGCGAGAATGCGCGGACTGGGCCAGCCTGGACGGCGTCGCGGAGATCACGGTCTTCAACCGCCACCTTAGCGAAGCCGATGGGGCCGAGGTCTTGCAACCCTTTGACGTCATTTGCGCCATGCGCGAACGGATGGCCCTACCCCGGACGTTGCTTGAGCGCCTGACCAACCTCAAACTGATCCTGATCGTAGGTCCAACCCTGGCTAATCTTGACCTGGATGCTGCGACGAACCTCGGCATCGTCGTCAGCGGGTCAGGCCACCATGCCGGTGCTGATTTCAGCCGGATTGTCCATGCGACCCCGGAACTGACTTGGGGATTGATGATCGCCACGGTGCGCCACATCGCCCACGAAGACCGGGCCGTGCGCAAAGGGCGCTGGCAATCGACCTTGGGCTATATCTTGAGAGGCCGCACCCTAGGTCTCTTGGGTCTGGGCCGCATTGGTAAACAATTGGCCGAATACGCAAAGGCTTTCGGCATGAATCCTATTGCGTGGAGTCAGAACCTCACGGCCGAGGCGGCTGCCGAGGTGGGCGTCACGCGAGTGGAGAAGGACGAGTTGTTCGCCCAGGCCGATGTCTTGTGCATCGGGCTAGTTCTCAGCGACCGCACCCGCGGCCTGGTCGGTGCGCGCGAGCTAAGTCTGATGAAACCCTCCGCCTACCTCATCAACACCTCCAGAGGCCCCATCGTTGATGAAGCCGCCCTGATCTCGGCGCTCAGCAGTCACGGGTTGGCCGGCGCGGGCCTGGACACCTTTGATCAGGAACCGCTGCCCTTGGACCATCCGTTCCGCCGCATGTCGAACGTCACCCTGACGCCGCACCTCGGCTATGCGACCCGCGAAACCTACGAAGCCTTCTATGGCTCCATGCCCGAGGCTATCGCCGCCTACGCCAATGGCGAACCGGTGCGGGTGGTGAATCAAGAGGTGATGCAGAGACGAGGGGCCTAGCCGACAGGTTCCAGCACCACCACCGGGATCTGGCGGCTGGTCTTGGACTGGTACTCATCGTACTGGGGCAGAACCTCGACCATCTCCTTCCATAGCGCCTCGCGTTCGACGCCCGTTGCGGTACGGGCGCGGGCCCTCATGACGTCGCGGCGGACCTGGATTTCCACCTCTGGGTTAGCGACCAGGTTCAGGTACCAGACCGGATGAGCGTCGGCCCCGCCCTTCGAGCCGGCGATGACGTAATTTGACCCCACCTTCTTGTAGATCAGCGGCAAGCTGCGCTTCTTTCCGGACTTGCGTCCGATTGTCGTCAGCAGCAGCGCCTGGGTCATCTGGCCATAGGGGTTCCAATCGTGGGCCTGGTCAGGGTTGCTAAGATAGAGATCGCGGTGCGCCTTGATGCGTTCCCAGCCGGTGTCTTCGCTCATGATGTTCTCCTTAGGCTCAATCCAGCCCCACCCAACCCTCGCCAGCAGCGGAACGGCGCGCAGCTTCCACCACCCGCATCGCCCGCCATCCAGCCCGCAGTGTCGGTATGGCGGAATCTGGATTGGCGAGATTGGCGTTCCATTCTTCCAGTAACAGGGCCGTTGCGCGGATCATGCCGGCCGAACGGCCCTTGGCTGTGATTGGCGCGCCTTTCGGCTCCCGCGCTGACGGCGGGATTTCAAGGAGGCCATCGCCCTTGGCCGCGCCGCCGCTAATCCGACGTCCTTCCGGTCCGGTTTCAAACAGGATTGTTCCGTCTTCGCCGAACAGGTCGAAGCGAACGCCGGCGGAATGCGCGCCCACGACCGAACAAGAGATCACGGCCGATGCGCCATTCGCGAACCGCACCAGGATCACAGTGGTATCATCGGCGGTGACGTCGATCTCCGTTCCGTCGGCCATCTTCCTGCGCGGCACGTTAGAGCGCACATCTGCAGCCACGGCCACCGGTTCGCCAAGCAAGGTGCAGGCGAAGTCAATGTCGTGCGACAGCATGCCCATCAGATACCCGCCGCCCACTTCCTTGCGGTACATCCATTCCGATTGCGGAGCATGTGTTGGATGCCAGTAGTCGGCGCTCTGCAGGCTGCGAAGATTGTAGGGCTTGCCGACAAGGCCCGCGCGCACGGCGTCCCACACGGCCAGGCGCTCGGGCAACCAGCGGAGTTCGAAACACGTGGCGTGCGCCACTCCCGCGGACTCCGCTGCGTCATACATTTCCTTTGCGTCAGCAGCGCTAAGGGCGGCGGGCTTTTCACAAAGCACGCGCTTGCCGGCCGCGATGGTCGCCAGCGTCATCTCCCGATGCAATTCGACCGGCACGGTGATGGAGATCATGTCCAGGTCGTCGCGGCGAACGAAGTCGCGCCAATCCGTCGAAAGGTCGCTGATTCCGCATTTGGCTGCGGCGGCCTCAAGGGGTTCCCGGCGGCGCGAACACAGCGCGACAGGTTCAAATCCTTCCGCGGCGCGAAACGCTGGGACATGAACCAGATTACCCCAACCAACACCGATGATTCCAACCCGCAGCGCACCCGCCATTCGCCTAGCTCCTCATTCCACCAGCTTTCGTAACGCCAACCATTCCATCCGCATAGGCGGCGAATGCGAGTTTCCTGATCAGAAAGGATTGATGCGCGGCCCCGGCTAGGCTTGTGTGCCCCTCGACAGGCCATTGCACACAGGGAGATTGGAAATGTCCGCGGTTTTGTTCGAAGTCGATGCTGACGGCGTGGCGGTGATCACGCTGAACCGCCCCGAGGCGAAGAACTCGCTCAACAATGACGTGATGAACGGTTTGCGCGACGCGTTCGGTCAGGTGGTCAACGACCCGAAGATCCGGGTGGTGGTCATGACCGGCGCCGGGGGGACCTTCTGCTCCGGCATGGACCTGAAGGCCTTCGCGCGCGGCGATAAGATCGATGGCACAGGCCTTCCTTTCTCTGGTGAGAATGCGCTCTATGTGGAAAAGCCGCTGATCGCGGCGGTCGAGGGTTACTGTCTCGCTGGAGGCTTCGAGGTGGCGCTGAGCTGCGACCTCATCGTCTCCTCCGAGACGGCCAAGTTCGGTCTTCCGGAGGTCAAGCGTGGCCTGGCCGCCGCCGGCGGCGGGCTGGTGCGCATGCCCCGCCAGGCGCCCTGGCGCGTTGCGCTGGAGATGGTGCTGACCGGCGACCACTACGACGCCGCCACCATGGAGAAGCATGGCGTCATAAATCGGATCACGCCCGAGGGCGGCGCACTCGCCGGCGCCAAGGCCCTGGCCGCGACGATCGCCGCCAACGGCCCCCTGGCCGTGGCCGCATCGAAACGGATCATGACCGAATCGCTGGACTGGAAGGCGAGCGAGGCCCGCACGTTGCAACAGCCCTATATTACGCCGGTGTTCGCCTCCAATGACGCCAAGGAAGGCGCCACCGCCTTCGCCGAAAAGCGCAAACCCAACTGGACCAACAGCTAAATCGCCTCGAGAGTTATTTGATTTATAAGGAGTTATAAAGATGAAGGTAGACCTCACGGGCCGAGTGGCCTTGGTCACCGGCGGCAGCCGCGGCATAGGCCGCGCCATAGTCCTGGCCCTGGCCGAAGCCGGCGCCGACGTGGCGTTCAACTATCGCCGCGACGAAGAGGCCGCGAAGGAGACTCTGGCGATGGCGGAGCCCATGGGCCGCAAGGTCAAGGGGTATCTGGGGTCGGTGGACAACTGGGATGAGGACGTGGCCCTGATCGACAGCGTCGTGAAGGACTTCGGCTCCCTGTCGATCCTGGTCAACAACGCCGGCATCGCCAGCCGCGGTCAATCCGTTTTCGATACCGATCCGGCCGAAATGGAGCGGGTGGTCCGCGTGCACGCCTTTGGGCCGCATTACATGTCCAAGCTCGCCCTGCCCCACCTGCGGGCGGCCGGCCGCAGCGACATCATCATGATTTCCTCGGTGGCCACAGTCGGATATGGCGCCAACGGCGCGCCCTACAACATGGGCAAGGCGGCCATGGAGGCCCTGGCCTACACCATGGCCAAGGAGGAGCGAAAATACGGAGTGCGGGTCAATATCGTCGCCCCGAGCCTGACAGTCACCGAGATGGGCTCGCGTCTGGCAAAGGCCCGCGGCGCACCCAACATCCACGATCTGGACGCCACATCGCCCTTCGGCCGTGTCAGCGAACCGGAAGACGTCGCCAATGTGGTGACCTATCTTGTGTCGGACGCCAATCCGTATGTCAGCGGCGAAAAGATCAATGTTCACGGCGGCGGCGGCTAACGCTGCCCAGGGAGGAAGCAAGAAATGAGTGAGCCCTATCTACCCGCCGACATCGTCAACTTGAGTCCCGACGAGATCACCGAGGGGTACTGGGAGTCCTGCGCCCGCCGCGTGCTCTCCATCCAGCAATGCGTGAAGTGCAAAACCTTTCGGCATCTGCCCACTCCCACCTGCCCCAAGTGCCAGTCCTTCGAGAGCCAGTTCACGCCGGTTAGCGGCAAGGGTGTAGTGTACAGCTACACAATCCCCCACCACCCGGTGCATCCGGCCCTGCGCGAGCGCGGCGGAACCTACAACGTCATTGTGGTCAAGCTCGACGACGCTCCGGTGAAGATGGTCTCCAACCTGGTCGGGGTCGCCGACGAGGACATCCGTATCGACATGCCGGTGGAGGTCTGCTGGGACGAACCAAAGCCCGGCGTGGTGCTGCCGCGCTTCAGGCCGGCCGGCAAATAGGGGGAAACTCATGAGCATCAAAGACAAGACCGCCATCGTCGGCGTCGGCCTCACTGACTATTACAAGCGCGGCCAGTCGGGGGTGAAGACCCACCTGGACCTGTGCCTGGAGTCGATCCTCAACGCCTGCGAAGACGCCGGCATTCATCCGCATGAGATCGACGGCTTCTCCTCCTACATGGATGAGATGAACGCCTCCATCGTGGCGCCCGCCCTAGGGTGTCCCGAGGTGCGGTTCTCTAACCTGGTCTGGGGCGGCGGCGGCGGCGGGTCCTGCGCCGCAGTTGGCGCGGCCGCGGCGGCCATCGAGGCCGGCTATTGCGACGTGGTGGCCGTCTATCACGGCATCCGCCAACCCACCGGTCAGCGTTTCGGCGAGGTATTCGCCCGACCGCCCTCCAACTCGGGCACCGTGTCGATGGCTAGCCGCGACTTCATCGCTCCTTACGGCTTGATGGCGCCAGGCCAGATGTTCGCACTGATGGTGCGCCGGCACATGCATCAGTACGGCACCACCACCGATCACCTGGCCGCCGTGGCCATAACTCAGCGCGAGCACGCCCGGCGCAATCCCAAGGCCCTGCGCCGCGATCCCATGACCCTGGACGATTACTACAACTCGCGGATGATTTCCGACCCGTTCCGGCTGTTTGACTACTGCAACGAAAACGACGGTGCGGGTTGTGTGATCGTGGTTTCCGCCGAGCGCGCCAAGGACATGAAGCAGAAGCCCGCCTACATCATGGGCGTCGCCCAGGGCGGCGCCGGCGGCTGGGGCCAGTCGATCACCCAGCAGACCATGCCCGACGACATCTACCCCACGGCCGGCCACGGCCAGCTGGCCCGCGACCTCTATAAGATGGCGGGGGTCGGACCTGGTGACATCGACGTGGCCGAACTCTACGACCACTTCACCGGCATGGTGTTGTTGCAGTTGGAGGACTACGGATTCTGCGGCAAGGGCGAGTCCGGCCCCATGGTCGCCGAGGGCGGCATGCGCTGGGACACCGGCAAGATCCCCACCAACACCCACGGCGGGAATCTGTCGGAGGTCTATCTCCACGCCACCACACACATCGTCGAAGGGGTGCGCCAAATTCGAGGCACGTCTACGTCGCAGGTGAAGGATGCGGAGATCGCATTGGTGACTGGCGGACCCAGCCCGATCCCGTCGAGTGGGATGATTATAAGGGGGTAACCTCTCACGCGGCGAGGTGTTGTATCACAACACCTCGCACGCCTCCTCGAACCCAAGCCGCGGCCGCCGTTCATAGGCGGCGCTGTCGTCGCCATAGCCCAGGTTGCACAAGAAGTTCGATTTCCAGCGCCCGTTGGAAAAGAACTCCGCATCCAGGCTCGCATTGTTGAACCCAGACATTGGCCCGCAGTCGAGTCCCAGCGAGCGGGCCGCCAAAATCATGTAAGCGCCCTGCAACGTCCCGTTGCGGAACATCGTCTCGTGAGCCATTTCCGGCGGCGCGGCGGTCATGCGCTCAGCCAGCGCGGCCGGTGCGCCAAGCTGCGCCAGCTTGTCGGCAAACCTGGTGTCATAGGCGATCACCACATTCACCGGTGCAGCCATGGTTTTTTCCAGATTGCCGGGCGACAGATGCGGGCGAAGACGTTCCTTGGCCTCAGGCGTACGTATGAACAGGAATCGGCCGGGTGATGAATTGAACGCCGTCGGAGCCACCCTCAAACGCTCATAGATCGACCGCAGTAGCTCATCTGATACGGCGCGTGACGTCCAGACGTTGTGGGTGCGCGCACTCTCGAACATTTGCGCGGCCGCGCCAGTCTCTATTGGGCGATGCCGGTCAGCGGCGATTGGAGTGGAGGACATTGCGTGCTCACTTGGCGAGAATTGGGTCGCGCGGCTGTTAATCCCCGAAGCTGTTCCAGGCAACCTCGCTGCCGCCCTGCGCTCCAAGCTTCACAATTTCGGGATTCCTTGTAGATCGCTCTCACAACCACCGCCGGTTGATCCTATCTCTAGCGCGGCGGCCGAGCGCGGATGCGCGTTGGAACGTCCGCCATGTGGGGCGATCTCGATGATTTTCATAAAACTCGTGACGGAACACCCCTGGCTCAGCCTGTTCCTGTTACTGATCTTGCTCGTCGCCCTGGTGTGGGCGTCCGGAATGGTGCGCTACATCCGCAATGATCGCGTTGCTGTTGTGGAGAAACTCTGGAGCGCGACCGGCTCGATCAAGGACGGCTTCATCGCCATGTCCGGCGAGGCTGGCTTCCAGCCAGATGTTTTACGCGGCGGCCTGCACTTCTTCTTCCCCTTCCAGTATCGCCTGCATGTGGGATCACTTGTGACCATTCCTCAGGGGCGCATAGGCTATGTGTTCGCCCGCGACGGACGTCCATTGGGCGCAGATCAGGCTTTGGCCAGCAATCCGGCGAATGCGGACTTCCAGGACACCCGCGCCTTCCTGATGGCTGGTGGTCAAAAAGGTCCCCAACGGCGGGTATTGCGGGAAGGCGCCTATGCTATCAACCTGGCCCAGTTCGTGGTGGTGACCCGCGACAACACCTTTGCCATGGCCCTAGATGCGGCCGACGCCCAGCTCCTCGCGCAAATGGCCGAGATCATCGAGTCCCGCGATGGCTTCGAGCCAGTGGTGATCAAGGACGCCGACGACCTAATGGGTGTGGTGACAGTGCATGACGGGCCCGGCCTGCCCTCCGGAGAGATCATCGCCCCTACGGTGGGCGCTGATCCCGACGATCCAGACACCTTTCACAACAGCTTTCAGGACCCAGAGAAATTCCTGGCCGCCGGCGGCTGCAAGGGCCGCCAGCTGCAAGTGTTGGTGGAGGGCGCCTACTATATCAACCGGCTGTTCGCCACGGTGGAGCGGATCCCCAAGACCGTAGTTGAGGTGGGTCAGGTGGGGGTGGTGGTGTCCTACACCGGCGCTGCGGGCGTCGACACATCTGGCGAGGCCTACCGCCACGGGGAGCTGGTCGAGACTGGTCGCCGCGGGGTGTGGAGCGAACCTCTACTGCCTGGCAAATACGCCTTCAACGCCTACGCCGGGCGGATCACTATGGTGCCAACCACCAACTTCATCCTGAAGTGGGAGGCCCAGGCCATCGGCTCGCACAAGTTCGATGAAAACTTGGCCGAGGTGTCGCTGATCACCAAGGACGCCTTTGAACCTACCCTGCCGGTTTCGGTAGTGGTGCACATTGATTACCGCAAAGCGCCGCTGGTTATCCAGCGGTTCGGCGACATCAAGCGGCTGGTCGAACAGACCCTTGACCCCATGGTCTCGGCCTATTTCAAGAACATCGGCCAGACTCGCACACTGATCGAACTCTTGCAGGACCGCAGTGAGATCCAGCAACTGTCGTCGCAAGACATGAAGGCCAAATTTCAGGTCTACAACCTTGAGCTCCAGGAAGTGCTTATTGGCACGCCGCGGCCCAACGCCGCCGGCGATGATCAGATCGAGCGCATCCTCACCCAGCTGCGCCAACGCCAGATCGCCGACGAACAGGTCGGCACCTATGAACGTCAAAAGCTGGCCGCCCAGAAGGAGCGCGAACTGCGCGAAGCCGAGGCCCAGGCCCAGCAGCAGACCGCGATTACCGAGAGCGAGCTCTCCATACAAGTTCAGCAGAATGAGGGCCGCGCAAGCCTGGCCCGTGCCGAACAGCAGGCCGAGCAGACCCGCACCCTTGCCAAGGCCGAAGGCGACCAGATGCGCTATCTAGGCGAAGGCGAGGCCAAGAAAGTAATCGCCCTGGCGGCGGCTGAAGCGGAGCGGGTTACCAAAGTCGGTCTGGCCCAGGCCACCGCCATTGAAAGCCAGGTGGCGGCGTCCGGCGGCCCACGCTATCAGCTTGCTCGCCAGGTGGCTGAGCGGTTCGCTGAAGCATTGGAAACCTCGGGTGTCGATGTCGTGCCAAAGGTGCAAATCGCTGGCGGAGGCGGAGACGCCGGCGGTTCCGGCGGCGTCCTCCAGGCGCTGGTCACGATGCTGCTGGCGGAACGCCTGGACATTCCGGTTTCCACTGGGAAACCTGCCACGCCACAATCCGCCGAGGAACCGTCCCAGACCTAACCAGCCACCTCTTCGCCCACATCCTGCTCCGGCGCAATCATCGTCGACGTCCGTCGCATGTCCCGCCGATAAGTCAGGTCCTCGAACGGCAGGGCCCGGTGCAGGGTGATGCGATTGTCCCACATGACCAGGTCGCCGACCTCCCAACTATGTCGGTAGACGAAACATGGCTGAGTGGCGAATGCCAGCAACTCCGCGATCAGCGCCCGACCCGCCTTCGGTGTCCAGCCAACGATTTGGTCGGCATGCGAACCTAGATAGATCGCGCAGCGCCCGCTCAGTTCGTGCCTGCGCACCAACGGTTGAACCGTCGGCGGAAACCGGCTGCGCTCAGCGACGTCGAATACGCCGCCGGTGCCGGCCAGTTCTCGGGAGCGGGCCAGATCATGACGAACTTTGAGGTCCGCGATCCTGGATTTCATTTCCGCCGAAAGCGCGTCGTAGGCCCCGCGCATGTCTGCGAACTCCGTCTCGCCGTCCTGGGGCGGAACGATGCGGGCATTGAGCAGGGTGTAGGCGCCGGCCGGCTTTCGGAACGAATTGTCCGTATGCCACAGGAGGTTCGCCCGCTGCTGCACGCGGCTGGCGTTGTCCCGGGGCATGATCGAGCCGTCGGCGGCCACATTGGTGATTTCGGAAATCTCCTCGGACTTCACCGCACGGGTGATGTCGGTGCGGTTGGAGGCGATCGACCGGTGGAGGGCTCCGAAGTTCCGCGTAAACGCGATTTGCGCCTCATCGGTGAGTATTTGTTCGCGAAACACCAGGACTCCATGGGCGGCGATCTGCGCTTCGACAAACCCGATCTTCTGCGAACTAAGGGGCCGGCTCGCGTCAAAGCCGCGGATCTCCGCGCCGAATCCAGGACCAATTTCGCGAACTTTCGCCGTCATTGTTGGAACCTCTCCAACCCTCATATGCCAAAGCCCAGCGCCGAATCCACGTTGCCCTACGATGCCCAATCCGGCCAGCGCCACCGCCGCCTTATTGATTGTTTTTAAATATTCTCTCGCCAGTTGTCATCGATTGCACTGCTGAAGCGCCACGTGGCTACTGCGGACAAGGGCGGTTCCAAGTTTCCTGAATGCCGGGGACTGTGATTGGCGACAATGATGGTGGGGTTTTCTTGAGTAGTCGCATACGCACCGTTGCCGTCATCGCCCGAAAGGGCGGGTCCGGAAAGACAACAGTCGCCACCCATCTGGCATTGGCCGCCCACGCCCGGGGTTTGCAAGTCATGTTGGCTGACACCGACCCACAGCGTTCAGCGGTCAATCTCCTAAAGGCCAGGACGGGTCCAACGCCGGCTTATGCCGAGACGTCGGGCTCCAAGTTGGTCGCCCTGCAGTTCGCACAGCAGCGCTTAGAGACCGACCTGATCGTCATCGACACCCCTGCGGTGCTGGACGACGAGATATGCGCGTCCGTCAACGCGGCGGACATGTCGATCCTGGTGGTGCGGCCAACCTACCTAGATCTCGCCTCCGCCCTGCACACCGCCGAGATCACCCGTCGATTGCGCAAACCAGCGGTCATCCTGCTTTCTCAGGCGCCACCGGCGCGGGTGGGCATAGAGGCGCCGGCCGTTCAACGTGCGCTCACCGCCATACAGCTGATCAACCTGTCGGTGGTCCCGGTGATCCTGCATGCCCGCACCGGGTTTCAGACCGCGCTGGAGGCGGGCAAGTCAGTGGAGGAGGCTGACCCCCAGGGCGCTGCAGCGGAAGAAATTCGCGCGCTCTGGCGATTTGTGGACAGAACTCTGTTCGAGCGGCCTTCAGGTGTTCGCGCGCAATCACAACAGTTGGCGAGCGTGGAACTCCGATAAGCGAATTCTGGCCCGCCCGGCAGATTTGTTCCCACTCCGTTCCCGTGTTATCCCTGAGTCCCAGAGCCTACATAGAAGAGCTTGCCGGTGAGGTGAGCCGACGTTCCAGGACAGCATGGCCGAACAGCAGAGCTTTATTCGCGTGCGCGGCGCGCGCGAACACAATCTCAAGAACGTCAGCGTGGACATTCCGCGCGGCGCACTCGTCGTTCTGACCGGACTGTCGGGTTCAGGTAAGAGTTCGCTCGCCTTCGACACCATCTACGCCGAGGGCCAGCGGCGTTATGTGGAGAGTCTGTCCGCCTACGCCCGTCAGTTCCTCGAACTTATGGGCAAGCCTGACGTTGATCTGATCGAAGGCTTGTCGCCGGCAATCTCTATCGAACAGAAGACCACCAGCCGCAATCCGCGCTCCACCGTGGGCACCGTAACCGAAATTCACGACTACATGCGCCTGTTGTGGGCCCGGGTAGGCGTGCCCTATTCCCCGGCCACCGGCCTGCCGATCGAGAGTCAGACCGTAAGCCAGATGGTCGACAAGCTAACGGCCCTGCCGGAAGGTGAGCGTATCTACCTGCTGGCGCCCGTGGTTCGCGGACGAAAAGGCGAATACCGCAAGGAGATCGCCGGTTGGCAGAAGCAGGGCTTCCAGCGCCTGAAAATCGACGGGGAGTTTTACCCTATCGAAGACGCCCCGGCCCTGGAAAAAAACAACAAGCACGACATCGACATCGTGGTTGACCGGCTGGTGACCAAAACGGGCCAGGAAGGGCGTTACGCCGACTCCCTCGAAACCGCTCTGAAGCTTGCCGACGGTGTGGCATTTGCTGAGTTCTCTGACTTGCAGGGGGTCGAATCCGAACCGCGTCGGATGATCTTCTCGGAAAAGTTCGCGTGCCCGGTTTCCGGCTTCACAATCAGCGAGATCGAGCCGCGACTGTTCTCGTTCAACAACCCTTACGGCGCCTGCCCAGTTTGCGACGGCTTGGGCGCGAAATTGTCGTTCGACGCGGACCGTGTCATCCCCGACAAGGACAAGACACTGCACAAGGGCGCCGTCGCTCCCTGGGCAAAGGGCCCCTCACCGCTATACACCCAGACCCTGCAGGCGCTGTCACGGCACTACGGGTTTTCCATGGATGCGCCCTGGCGAGAGCTGCCGGAGTCAGCGCGCAAGGTGATCCTGCAAGGCTCCGGCGGGGAAAAAGTTCGCTTCATTTATGACGACAATGCCCGCAAGTACGAAGTCAACAAGACCTTTGAAGGCGTGTTACCCAACCTGGAGCGCCGCTGGCGAGAAACCGACTCCGCCTGGGTAAGGGAGGAACTTGGCCGCTTCCAGTCTGATGTGCCTTGCGAGACCTGCAAAGGCTTCCGCCTCAAGCCAGAGGCCCTCGCGGTAAAGATCGACGGCCGCCATATCGGTGAAATTTCGCGCCTGTCGATCGACCTAGCCAAGGCCTGGTTCGACGGCCTGGAGCAGGCGCTGAGCCCCAAACAGATGGAGATCGCGCGGCGCATCCTGAAGGAAATCACCGACCGACTGCGGTTCCTGGTCAACGTCGGATTGAACTATCTCAACCTGTCTCGCGCCTCTGGCACGCTGTCAGGAGGCGAGAGCCAACGCATTCGGCTGGCGAGCCAGATCGGCTCCGGCCTGACAGGCGTGCTCTATGTGCTGGATGAGCCCTCCATCGGCCTGCACCAACGTGATAATCAGCGACTACTGGAAAGTCTGCGCGGGCTACGGGATCTGGGCAATTCGGTCCTGGTCGTTGAGCACGATGAAGAAGCGATCCTCACTGCTGATCACGTGATCGACATGGGGCCTGCGGCGGGAATTCACGGCGGCGAGGTCGTGGCCTTCGGCACACCCGCCGAGATCATGGCCGCTCCGGAAAGTGTGACCGGGATGTACCTGTCAGGCGTGCGTGAGATCGAAGTGCCAAAGGTCAGACGCCCGATCTCGAAATCCAAGGTGCTCCGCGTCACCGGCGCCACCGGCAACAATCTGAAGGGCGTAACCGCTGAAATCCCGGCCGCGACATTCACCTGTATCACCGGTGTATCCGGGGGGGGAAAGTCCACCTTCACTGTTGAAACGCTCTACAAGGCCGCCGCCAGGCGTTTACACAACGCCGCCGACGCACCGGCTTCGCACGAACGCATTGAAGGCCTGGAGTTGTTCGACAAGGTCATCGACATCGACCAGTCGCCGATCGGCCGCACACCCCGCTCTAATCCCGCCACCTATACCGGCGCATTCCAGCCGATCCGTGACTGGTTCGCCGGCCTGCCGGAATCCAAGGCCCGCGGCTATGGCCCCGGCCGCTTTTCCTTCAACGTCAAGGGTGGACGGTGCGAGGCCTGCCAGGGCGACGGTCTGATAAAGATCGAAATGCACTTCCTGCCCGATGTCTACGTCACCTGCGACGTCTGCAAGGGTAAGCGCTACAACCGCGAGACCATGGAGATCCTTTTCAAGGGCAAGTCGATCTCTGACGTTCTGGCAATGACGGTGGAGGAAGCCGCCGATTTCTTCCGTGCGGTGCCTTCGGTTCGCGACAAGATGTTGACGCTCAAGCGCGTCGGCCTCGGTTATGTCCAGGTGGGACAGTCGGCAACCACCCTCTCCGGCGGCGAGGCCCAGCGTGTGAAGTTGTCCAAGGAACTGTCCAGGCGCGCCACGGGCCGCACCCTGTACATTTTGGATGAGCCGACGACCGGCCTTCACTTCGAAGACGTCAAGAAGCTCCTGGAGGTGCTCCACGAACTGGTCGACCAGGGAAACACTGTGGTGGTGATCGAACATAATCTCGATGTCATCAAGACCGCAGACTGGATCTTGGACTTTGGACCTGAGGGCGGTGACGGCGGCGGCGAAATCGTCGCTGTTGGGTCACCGGAACAGGTCGCCGCCAATCCGAGCAGCTGGACCGGAAGGTTCCTGGCCGATGTGCTTCGCCGGCAGGCGGAACGCAATGGCGTGGAGCGTTTGCGAGCCTAAGCCGCCGGTTCCGGCTCGCCGGTGAGCTGCTCAAAGGCGATCGCCAGCGGACTTCCAACCATGACGATCTGCAATACCGGCAGCAAAATCTGCACGACGAAGGTCAAAGCCAAAGCGAACAAGGTGAGCGGCTTGAGCCCCTTGATATCCGCCATCGCCTCAGGCCCCCCGGCGAGGGCGACCGACAAATAGCCAATGATGCTGACCATGATCCAGACGATCGCCCAGAAGATGCTGGACATGACCAGCATGCCGAGCAGGCTCCAGAAATGGCCGCGGGTGAGCCGCCAGGACTCGCGGATTGCGATCTTGCGACGCGCAAACGTGACCGGAGCTGCAAGTGAAAGGCGCACCGCCATCCACAGCGTAAGCGCAAGTCCGGCGAAGGTCATGATCACCGGTATCAATTGGCCCGCCCCGGTCATCTCACCGAGCGCCACCACGGCGAAATCAACCATGGCTAGCGCGATGGCGATAAACGCCAGTAGGATCAGGAACACCACGGTCAGGCGTAACTCGTCAGCCCCAAACCGAAGATGTGCGAAACCCCTCTCGCCCGGCCTCAACACCACCCGAAAGACACCTGCCAGGACAACGGCCGAGAAATAGACCGCTAGCAACAGGATCGGACCCAACTGCGGCGATTTCGCCAGCAGATCCGCTAAGGCCTCAGCGTCCGTTGCCTCTCCACCGCTTTGAATCAATTCCCGAAAGCCAGGTCCGAGGACTGCCAGCATGGTCAAAAATAGCACTAACAGCGCCAGGAAATAGAAGCCCGTCCACACCGCAATATCGCCAGGCCGCTCCCGGGTCAGCCGAAAGCCTTCGAGCGCCGCGTCGCTTGGCGAAAACCGATCCATCCACATCCCCTGGCCACCGAATTCGCCCCAATCAACGGATCGGCCGCCCTTTGAATCTAAAGTGTCGTCTCAATGGAGCCGACGCAAGGCGCCGCTCGCGATTGCTGCGTAACGTTGCTAGGAAACCGCATGTCGAAACCCCCAGTTCATGTCATCGGCGGCGGATTGGCCGGCTCAGAAGCTGCGTGGCAGATCGCCCAGGCAGGCGCGCCTGTCGTGCTGCACGAGATGCGGCCGGTACGCGCCACCGAAGCTCACCAAACCGACAGCCTTGCGGAGCTGGTCTGTTCAAACTCATTCCGCGCCGACGATTGGAAAAGCTCCGCCGTGGGCCTGCTCCACGCCGAGATGCGCCGTTGCGGCTCCCTGATCCTGAGCGCGGCTGACTCCCATCAGGTGCCCGCGGGAGGCGCCTTGGCCGTAGATCGCGAAGGCTTCGCCTTGGCTGTCACTGAACGCCTGCTTGCGCATCCGCTCGTTACTGTGGTCAGGGAGGAAATCGCCGGCCTGCCGCCGTTTGACTGGGACAACGTCGTCGTGGCGACTGGCCCGCTCACTTCGCCTGCCCTTTCCGATGCGATTCTCAAAATCACCGGAGAGGACGGTCTATCCTTCTTCGACGCCATCGCGCCAATCATCCAGCTCGACTCTGTCGACATGAGCGTCGCGTGGCGTCAGTCACGCTACGACAAGGAAGGCCCTGGCGGCGATGCCGCTGCCTATATCAATTGCCCTATGAATAAGGAGCAATACGACACCTTCATCGACGCCCTCCTGGCCGGCCCCAAGACGGAGTTCAAGGACTGGGAGCATGTGCCCTATTTCGACGGCTGCCTGCCCATCGAGGTGATGGCTGAGCGCGGACGCGAGACCTTGCGGCACGGACCCATGAAGCCGGTCGGCCTCACCAACGCCCACAAGCCTGACGAGAAGCCCTGGGCGGTGGTGCAACTGCGCCAGGACAATTCCCTCGGCACCCTTTGGAACATGGTGGGCTTCCAAACCAAGTTGAAACACGGCGCCCAAACGGAGGTCTTCAGGATGATCCCCGGGCTTGAAAAGGCGGTATTCGCCAGACTCGGCGGACTTCATCGCAATACCTTTCTGAACAGTCCGCGCCTGCTGGACTCCTCCCTGCGCCTAAACGTTGATACGCGAATGCGGTTCGCTGGCCAGGTGACGGGGGTCGAGGGTTACTTGGAGAGCGCTGCAATCGGACTCTTGGCCGGACGCTTCTCAGCGGACGATTGGTTGGGCCGTCAGTCCGCCGCGCCACCAGAAACTACGGCGTTGGGCGCACTGCTTGGTCACATAACCGGCGGCCACTTGTCGGGCGGCAAAGCCACGTTTCAGCCGATGAACATCAACTATGGGCTAATCCCCCCCATTGCGCCGCCAAAACGCGACGCAGATGGCCGCAGACTCGGCGCCAAGGAAAAAACTCGCGCCAAAAAATTGCTGGTCAGCGAACGAGCGCTAGTTGATCTGGCGGCTTGGCTGGCAGGGTCGAACCCGGTCGCCGCCGGAACTTGATTCTCTTACGTTAGCCGCCGCGGGTGAAATTAAAGCCTAGGGGTTCGATGCAGGAAGCGCCGGTGTCGCGCTTCGCCGAATTCCTAAATTCTGAAGAATTGCCGCAAACAACTTTCATTGGCGACATGACAGCCACCCGGACAGCTTGCTGTCGCGAATTGGTTGTCGAACCCCCGCAAAGGCGTGATGGTGTCGGCGTTTCGCCGTTCAGGCGATCAGACAAACATGAGGGAGACGCGCGTGGCGCAACGGGTGGCGGTGGTGACAGGGGGCGGTCGAGGAATTGGCCGCGATTATGCAAAAGCCCTTGCCGAGGACGGGATGGTGGTGGTCTGCGCTGACATCCTGTCAGACGGCGCCCGCGAAACTGTGGACATGATCCGCGCGGCCGGAGGCTCCGCTGAAGCCGCCACGGTCGACGTCACGGAACCCGCCAGCGCCAGCGAACTCGCGGCTCTCCTGAAGAAGCGCTTTGGTCGTTGCGATGTCCTGGTGAACAACGCCGCCATGTTCATGGGAAACAAGCGCTCCACCGGCATGACCGTCGAAATAGAATATTGGCGGCGCATGTTTCGCGTGAACCTCGACGGGCCCCTGATCATGACTCAGGCGCTCGCGCCGTTGATGATCGAAAATGGCTGGGGACGCATCGTCAATCAGGCCTCGACGGCCGCCTACATGTATTCCGGCGACCCCTATGGCGTCAGCAAAGGCGCAGTGATCACACTAACCTTGGGCCTCTCCGTCGAGTTGGCCCCAAAGGGGGTGACGGTCAACGCCATCGCGCCCGGGCCGATCCCCACCGAAGCTCTTCTAAGCGTCGTGGACGAAGCGAGACTGGATGGCCTCAAGCAGGCGACCCCGGTGTCTCGCCTCGGCACGACGGCGGATTTGATCCATGGCCTACGATATTTGGTGAGTGAGAACGCCGGCTGGATAACCGGCCAGACCCTGGTCATCGATGGTGGTTGGGCGAAACGCTACTGAGCAGGAGCCCGCAAATGTCATCGAAGATCATCAGGGCCGGCATGGCCCTGACAGCCGCAGCAGCTGTCGCCATAATCGTGGCCGTCGGGAGCGCCCAGGCGAAGCCGACCATCACCCCCGTAGCAGGCCAGCCGGTGTTGGGACTCGGGACCTACGACCTGGCTGAGCTCGGCTACGAGGTAAAGGAGTACTTCCTCTCGGGAACTGCTGCGAGCTACAAGCGGGTCGGCGAGACTGGAGCCGACGGCCACTGGACCGCCGCGCCGGATGCGACAGCGCCGTACACAACGCGCATCGTTGTCGTACGGCCCAAGGAACGCATCAGATTCAATGGGACCGTGCTGGTCGAGTGGCTGAACGTGAGCGGCGGCGCGGACGCGTCTCCCGATTGGAGCATAACTCACCGGGAGATCCTTCGGAACGGCTACGCCTATGTGGGCGTCTCGGTGCAGAAAGTCGGAATTGAGGGCGGACCGGCGCTGGTGGAGGGCGCGTTCCTCAAGAAGGCAGATCCGCTCCGCTACGGTCCGCTCACCCATCCTGGCGACGCATTCAGCTTTGACATCTTCAGCCAGGCGGGCTTCGCGACGCGTTGGAGTAAAATCCTGGGACCTTTGAAGCCCAAACGCATTCTGGGCGCGGGCGAGTCCCAGTCTGCGGTGTTCCTGACCACCTATATCAACGCCATCGACCCGCTGGCGAAGGCCTACGACGGCTATCTGGTCCATTCCCGCTTTGGTGGCGCGCCAAGTATCGAGGGCGCCCGGATCATGGGCGCGGCGCCCGATCCATCGCTTCCAGCGGCGGTGAAACTGCGCACCGACGGCCGTGTTCCGGTGATCACCGTGGTCACAGAGACCGACGTGGTGGGCAGCCGACTTAGCGGATTCTACGGCGCCCGACAGCCCGACAACGACAAGCTTCGGATCTGGGAAATCGCCGGCACTGCCCATGCGGACAACTACGTGATCGCCGCTTCGGCCTCGGATTCGGGCCGCGAGCCGATCGCCATGTTGGCGGCCGCCCTGACGCCAACCAAGACGATGCTGGGCACGTTCATGGACAAGCCGATGAACGCCGCGCCGCAGCATCATTATGTGATGCAGGCCGCACTGGCCGGCCTCGCCGACTGGGTCATGACCGGCAAGGCCCCGCCCATCGCCGGACCGCTCGAGGCCATCGCTGGTGAGCCAGGTGAACCGCCAAGCCTGGCGCTGGACGCCAATGGCAACGCCAGAGGCGGCATCCGCACCCCCTGGGTCGATGTGCCAACGTCGCGGATGTCCGGCATAGGGAATTCCGGCGGGCCGTTTGGATTTCTGGCCGGTGTTACCGAACCCTTCGACGCGGCGACCCTGGCGCGCCTATATCCCGGTGGGCGATCCGAATATCTACGGAAGTTCGAGGCGGCGCTCGACCAGTCGATCGCCGCTGGTTTCATCCTTTCGGATGACCGCGCCGAGATCCTGGCTCTGGCCGCAGCGATGTACGCACCACAGTAGGCCGTCCAGCCCCTTCCTCCGTCGCCGGAGAAAGGGGCATGAGACCCAATCAGACTTCGATGACCACCGCGCCGGCCATGCCGCCACCGGCGCACATGGTGGCCAGTCCAATGCCGCCTCCCCTGCGGCGCAGATCATGCACCAGGGTGGCGAGCATACGCGCGCCGGTGGCCGCGATCGGGTGACCAAGGCTGCATCCGGAGCCGGCGACATTGACGATATCCTCGCTGATGCCGAGTTTCTTGCAGGCCGCGATCGGAACCGGTGCGAAGGCCTCATTGATCTCAAACAGGGTCACGTCGCCTTGCTTCAGGCCCGCTCGGTCCAGAACTTTAGGGATCGCCCAGATCGGCGCCATACCGGTCAGATAGGGGTCAACGCCGACGGCCGCCCAGCTGCGGACCTTGCCGAGCACTGTAAGGCCAAGGGCCTTGGCGTATTCGTCGCTGACCAACATCAGGGCCGCGCCGGCGTCATTGACGCCCGACGCGTTGCCGGCGGTCACCGAGAAGCCGTCGATTTCCGGATGCAGCGGCTTCAGGCTGGCGAGCTTCTCCAGGCTGGCGTCACGGCGCGGATGCTCATCTTTGGAGAATTCGATTGTCGAACCGTCGCGCCGCTTTACGAGAATCGGGACGATTTCATTATCGAACTGTCCGGCGTCCTGAGCGGCCACGGCGCGCTGGTGCGAACGTACGGCCCAGGCGTCCATCTCCTCACGGGTGATGCCGCATTCCTTGGCGGTGTTCCAGCCGACCAGGATGGTCATGTCCGAATTCGGCGCTTCGGGGCGATCGGGATGCGACGGCGGCCGCCAATCGGCGAATTGGTCGTCGGTTCCAGAAATCCGCTGCTTCATCTGCGGCGCCATTGAGCTCGCCTGCACGCCGCCGGCGACAACGGCCCGGTCCATGCCGCCACGAATGGAGCCCGCAGCGATGGCGACGCTGGTCAGACTGCCCGCGCAGTGGCGGTTTGTCGCCATGCCGGACACACCGATCATGCCGGCCTCCACCGCAGCGTGCCGCGACAAAACCCCGCCGCCGTACTGGGACTCGGCGAACACCACGTCATCCACCTGATCTGAGGTCATGCCGGCGCGCGCGACGGCTGCTTCCAGCACGTGCTTGGCGATCGTCTCGGCGGGCGTATCGACTAAGGTTCCCCGGCGGGCGGTGGCGATGGGCGTGCGTACGGCGCTGACGATTACGGCTTCAGGCATGAGGTTCTCGCAGATTTGTTGAACGGCAATGGCTTGGTTGAAAGGGCGATCGAACCCGCCCCTGATCTCGGAACTGTTTTCTGTAAACTCAGAGTCCAAAGGACGCCAGAGCTTCCAAGCGCCGCCGTCGCCCGATAGCATTGGATGCAAGGATCGATGTGGAGGATACCATGGACCTGAGGAATGCATCGGCGCTGGTAACCGGCGGGGCGGGCGGCTTTGGTGCTGCTTGTGTACGCCGCCTGCACGCGGCGGGCGCAAAGGTGGTGATCGCTGATCTCGCGGGCGAACGGGGCGAGGCCCTGGCGAAAGAGTTGGGCGGCGGCTCGCGCTACGTGGAGACCAACGTCCTCGATGAAGATTCAGTGCGCAATGCGGTCAACGTTGCCAGCGAAATGGGTCCGCTGCGCGTGAACATCATTGTCCACGGCGGCGGATCGGCGGGGGCGCGGATTATCGGCCGCGACGGCAAGCGCTACCCCTATGAAACCTTCAAGAAGACCGTCGATATCTTCCTGAACGCGACCTACAACGTCATGAGCCTCTGCGCTGAGGCCATGGCCCAGACAGAACCCTTGGATTCAGGACAACGCGGGGTGGTCATCTCTACCGCCTCCATCGCTGGTTTTGAGGGCCAGGTCGGACAGTCCGACTATTCCGCAGCCAAGGGGGGCGTGATCGGCTTTACGCTCACTGCCGCGCGCGATCTGGCGCCCCTGGGCATCCGGGTGATGTGCATTGCGCCGGGCACCTTCCTGACCCTGGCCTACCGCGGCGACCCCGATGAGATTCAGGCCAAGTGGGGTCCCACAGTGCCCAATCCAAAGCGCATGGGCCTGCCCGACGAATACGCCCAGCTGGCCATGCAGATCTGCGAAAACGACTACCTCAATGGAACGGTCATCCGCATCGACGGCGCCCAGCGTTTCGGCCTGAAGTAGGAGCACTCAAATGAAATGGGGAACCGTTTTCTCATCCACCATCTTCCCGGGCCCCGACGAGGCCGCCGCTCTTGGCGAGATCGCGGAGGAGGCCGGTTTCGACGTCCTATGCGCGCCGGAACACATCGTCATCCCCGTCGAGTACGTCCCGCAGTACGAAGCTTCGAAAACCGGGAAGATGGACCAGCTGGAGCGCAGCGGCGTGCCGGACCCCTTGATCTGGTTCGCCTTCGTCGCGGCCCGCACCAACCGCATAAAGTTCTGCACCGGCGTGATGCTGCTCACCGAGCGCAGTCCTCTGCACACCGCCAAGGAAGCGGCGACCCTTCATATGCTCTCCAAGGGCCGCCTGCAGCTCGGCGTCGGCGCCGGATGGTGCAAGGAGGAGTATGACGCCCTGGGTGTCTCCTGGCCCAATCGCGGCAAGCGCCTGGATGAATATATCGAGGCCATGCGCCTGCTCTGGAAGGAACCGGTGGCCAGCTATGATGGCGAGTTCGTCAAATTCCAGCCGATCTATTCCGACCCCAAGCCCCCCGGTGGGGCGGTGCCGATCGTCATCGGCGGCAACTCCGACGCCGCCTGCCGCCGCGCCGGCAAGATCGGCGACGGCTATTTCCCGGCCATCTTCCCCACCGAGCGAATCTATGAGGACCTGCCCAAGCAACTGGCCATCGTCCGCGCGGCG
Organism: Caulobacteraceae bacterium; assembly: GCA_947475415.1. Taxonomy (GTDB): domain Bacteria; phylum Pseudomonadota; class Alphaproteobacteria; order Caulobacterales; family Caulobacteraceae; genus Phenylobacterium. The sequence goes on along the minus strand of CANJLH010000005.1, from coordinate 96,709 downwards.
GCCATCGAGGCCGGCCGCAATCCCGACGCCATTGAGATCACCTCCGGCGGCACCCGCTCACCGGAGAAGGCCAAGTGGTTCGCAGATCAGGGCGTCCACCGCCTGACCATCGCCCCCCACGCCAAGACCATTCCGGCCCTGCGTGACGAGCTCATGCGCTTCGGCGACGAGGTGATCGATAAGACCCGCGACTTGGGTCCGAAGGTGGCGGTCTGACGGTCACAGTCCGTCGATCGCCCGCTTGATGGGCTCGAAGACATCCAGGTTGTCGCAACGGATGACCAGGCCAGTGGGGCCAGCGCCGACCCAGCGCTTAGCGCGCTCGGCGATACGCGGGATGTCGCCGATTAGCCAGCCGTCGTCGATGTACTCGTCAGGCACCGCGGCGGCGGCTTCCTCGATACGGCCGGCGAGATATAGGTCCTGGACTCGCTCAGCGGCCTCCGGATACCCCCGCCAGACCATCTGATCCTTGTAGACGTCCTTGCCCAGCTGTTTGAAGCCGCCAACCATGTTGGCGGTGAACAGCTTGAAGGGCTTCATGGCTTCCCGGATATCATTGGAAACCAGCACGTCTACGTGGCTCCAGATCTGGAAATCCTTGAGGGACTTGGGCTTCTTCGCCCTTGCGAAGCCCGCTTCCAGCATCGGACGATAGACGTCCATCATCCCCGGCGCGAAGCCCAGCGACAGCCAGCCTTCCGCGATTTCGGCGGTCATCTCAACCATCTTGGGCGCGCCTGTGCCGAGCAGGATCGGGATGTCGGGCACAGGGTCCAGCAACCCCGACATGGACTCCCGGCCCAAGGCGCCCGGCCCGGCGTAGGGCACCGACATGTCCCGGCCATGATACCGCAGCGGAAAGTCGGCTTCGAACACCTTGCGCATGATGGCTGTGTAGTCCCGCAATCGCGCCTGGGGCCGGCCCCACGGAAAGCCGTGAAACCCCTCCGCGCGGGTTGGGCTTGAATTGCCGATGCCCGCCAGCACCGTGCGCCCCTTGCCCATATAGTGCAGCGTCATAAAGGAGTTGGCCGTGCAGGCCGGCGACCGCGCCGCCGTCACGGCTATCGAGGCCCCCACCCCGATCCGTTCTGTCATGGCCAGCACGTAGCCAAGCGGCGTGAAGATGTCCGACCCGGTATTCTCCGAGGTGAAGACGACGTCGTAACCGATACGGTCGACCAGTCGGATTTTCTCGTGGGGAATTTCATAGCGGCGCTGGAGCTGGGATATCTCAGTGGCGAGCTGCATGGCCATCTCCGGTCTTGGACATCATCAAGTTCGCAAGTCGGTATGGCCGCGTCCAGTCGCGCGGTTGACCTCGACTTCTCCCCGGCTCCATAACCCGCAGCGATCTGACAACCTGCCAGGGAGAAAACGCGCGTGGGAGCTCTTGACGGCAAGGTGGTGCTGGTCACCGGCGGCGGCAACGGCATCGGCCGCGACGCCGCGCTGATCGCAGCGCGCGAGGGCGCCAAGGTGGTGGTCAATGACCTGGGCGGCGGTGAGCGCGGCGGTGATGAGGGTTCACCAGGTCCAGCCCAGGCGGTGGTCAATGAGATCAAGGCGCAAGGCGGCGAGGCGGTCGCCAACTCGGAAAGTGTCACCTCCATGCGCTCGGCCAAGGGCATGTTCGAGCAGGCGATGGACACCTTCGGCGGCCTGCATGCCGTCGTCAATCCAGCCGGCATCCTGCGCGACGCCATGTTCCACAAGCTGCCCGACGAGGACTGGGAGGTAGTTCTCGATGTCCACCTGCGCGGCGCATACAACGTCTGTCGCGCCACCATTGAGCATTTCCGCGACCAGCAGGACGGCGCCTATGTGCTGTTCACCTCGACCTCCGGGCTCTACGGCAACATCGGCCAGACCAATTACGCCGCCGCCAAGATGGGGGTGGTGGGCTTGTCGCGCGTGCTGGCGATGGAGGGCGCAAACCGCAATGTGCGCTCAAATGTTATCGCACCGACCGCCTGGACCCGGCTGATCGCCACGATCCCGATCAAGGACGAGGCCCGCGCCGCCCAGCTGGAGGTCATCAAGCAGGCGCTGCGGCCCGAGCAACCCGCCCGCCTCGCCGTCGCCCTTTGCGCAGCCAAGGATGTCACCGGCCAGATCTTCGGCGCCCGGGCCGAGGAGCTGCAACTTTACAATCAGCCCCGGCCGATCCAGACCCTGATCGCCAAGGACGCCTGGAGCGTAGGCACGATCCTCTCGGAGGTATTTCCGGCAATGAAGGACAATTTCACCTCGCTCGACCGCGCGCCGCCCTCGACACCGCAAACGGCGTCAGCCTGAAGGAGTCCCAACCATGTCCGACGACAACCTCGAATACGTCGCCATCCAGCGCACGCTCGCGGCTTACAATCTGGCCGGCGATCGCATGCGGGTGACGGCGCTGTCAGAGACATTCCTCCCCGACGGCGTTCTGGAAACCCCTACCGGCCGCATGGTCGGCCGGGAAGCCATCGTGGCGGGCCTGAGCGGCGGCGCGCGGGATGGCGGTCCGCCGCCATCGACATCCACCAGGCGCCCTAACTTCGTGCGCCACAACTTGACCACGTCGCGCTACGAACTCACCGGGCCGGACACCGCCGAGGGAAAGAGCTATTTCCTGGTCTACACCGACATCGGCGCCGACCACATGGGGTTCTACACTGACCAGATGCGCAAGGAGGACGGCCAGTGGTACATCGAGCATCGCAAGGTGGCCCTCGACTGGATGGCGGAAAACAGCCTGTTCGAGAGCCAACTTGGCGTCCACAAGGAACGCCTGAAGGCCTTGGGCCGAATCTAGATCACCGGCAGGAATCCTGATGACCGATTTGACGACCATCCGTTATGAGCGTGAGGGCGATATCGGTCGCATCACGCTCAATCGACCGGAACTGCTGAATGCGCTATCGCCAACCCTGATCGACGAAACGCTGTCCACTCTAAAGGGGATCGCCGAAAGCGACCTACGGGTGTTGATCTTCACCGGCGCCGGCCGAGCCTTCAGCGCCGGGGTCGATCTGAAAGCCGCGTCGTCTCCGGATTATAACCGAGACGTGCACCGCAAGTTCAGCGAACAGGCCCGGGAGCTGATCAAGCTACTGGAAACAATGCCCCAGGCGACCATCGCCATGGTGCGCGGCTACTGCTTCACCGGCGGACTTGAGCTGGCCCTGGGCTGCGACTTCATACTGGCCGGCGATGACGCCCTGTTTTCCGACACCCACGCAAAGCTGGGCCTCACCTCAGGCTGGGGGCTGTCCCAGAGATTGTCGCGTCGGATCGGCGTGCAGCGGGCTCGCGCCATGTCCTTCACCGCCAAGCGCATTGGCCCTGCGGAAGCCGAGCGGATCGGCCTGATCCTGGAACATGTGCCAGGCGACAACCTGGAGGCCAGGGTCCTGGAGCTGGCGGGCGAGATCTGCGTCATGCAGCCGCACTCCATATCCGGTTACAAGATGCTTTATCGCGGCTCCCTGAACACCGGCCTGGATGAGGGGCTCGCCTTCGAGAGCGCCTATAAGCGTCCGCGGCGCAACTCCGGCGAGGTCGCGCCCCTCTCCAGTTTCCTGAAGAAATAGTCCGCCTGGACAATACGCGCGCATCGTCAGACACCGCGGCATCGAATTCGACTGAGCAGGAGCCTCTCGTGGCGTTCAAGACCCGCATCACTGAATTGTTCGGCATCCGCCACCCCATCGTCATGGGAGGCATGGCCGGAGTCGGCCGCGCCGAGTTGGCGGCGGCTGTCTCCAACGCCGGCGGGCTTGGGATCATCACCGCCCTGACACCCGGATCGCCGGAGTTACTCGACGCCGAAATCAAGAAAGTCAAAAGCCTGACGGACAAGCCGTTCGGCGTGAACATGACCATCTTTCCGACGATCAATTCACCGCCCTACGAACTCTACCGCGACGTGATCATCGCCAACGACGTCAAGATCGTCGAGACCGCCGCCGGCGTCAGTCCCAAGGAGTACTGGGCGGCCTTCAAGGCCGCCGGCGTCAAAGTGATCCACAAATGCACCGCGGTCCGCCACGCCCTGTCGGCTGAGCGCGCCGGCGTGGACGTGATTTCCATCGACGGTTTCGAATGCGCGGGCCATCCGGGGGAAGACGACATCCCCGGCCTGATCCTGATTCCGGCCGCTGCCAATCAGTTGAAGATTCCAATGATCGCTTCAGGCGGCATTGGCGACGGTCGCGGCCTGGTGGCGGCGATGGCCCTGGGCGCCGACGGCGTCAACATGGCCACGCGCTTCTGCGCCACGGTGGAGGCGCCGCTCCATCAAAATTTCAAGGAAGCGATGGTCAGAAATGACGAACGCTCAACCAACCTTGTCTTTCGCACCATGCACAACACCGCCCGGGTTGCGAAGAACTCCATCAGTGACGAGGTGGTTCGGCTGGAAAGGGAAGGCGCCAAGTTCAGGGACATCCGCCACCTGGTCGCCGGCGAGCGCGGGCGCGAGGCGCTTGCCAGCGGCGATGTCGAGGGCGGCATGTGGTGGGCTTCCATGTCCCAAGTCCACATCCAGGACATCCCAACCGTCCAGGTCCTGATCGACCGGATTATCGGCAATGCTATCGACATCGTCCGCAACCGCCTCGACAAGGCCCTGGTGGACGACAAAGTCGGCGCCTGATTCGACGCTGGCGGATCAGCGGAAGTGGGGCGCCACGTAGCGGATGAAATTCTCCATCTGAGGATTACGGCCGCCTTCCTCGAATCGCTCGTGCAAACCCCCAATGGCGATGTGGCTATAGGGTACGCCACGTCCGACATAGTGCTCCAGGCCCCGGATGACCGCCTCCGGATCACCCGCCGCTCCTGACAGTTCGCGGATTTCCGCCGAAGGCTTCCCATGCTTCTCGGCGTCGAAGGCCAGGTCCATGACTTCGGTGAACCAGGCTGCATAGAGCTCGCGGCGCCATCGCACTGCGTCGCTCATGCGCGCCGCGACCGCGGACAGGTTGTCAGTCACGACAGCGCCGAACATGCCCATCACCGGATAATCCGCTGGGTCCGCGCCTTGCGCCCACAGCGCCTCACAATAGGCCGCGTAACTCGCCTGCTCTGCTTCGGGACCGATGTCCGGCATGGGCGGCAATTGCAATGGCGCCTTGAACCGCCCCGCCCGCCTCGCCGGGGCCGGCGCCCGGCCGCTTATCCACAGGCGCGGGTGCGGTTGCTGCACCGCCTTGGGGTGCATGGTGATATTGTTGAAGGTCCAGTGCCTGCCATGAAAGGACCAGTTTTCCTCGGTCCAGGCCTTGAGCATCACTTCGCAGCCCTCGTCCATGCGGCTGCCACGCTCGGCACGGTCGATATTGAAGCCGTCAAATTCCGCTTTGCGGTATCCAGCGCCCACGCCCAGTTCTACGCGTCCGTTGGAGATCAGGTCGGCGACCGCGATGTCCTCGGCTAGGCGCAGCGGATTGTGAAACGGCAACAAGGCCACATAGCTGGTAATGCGGATCTTCTTGGTGCGGGCCGCAATCGCGGCGGCGATCGGCGCCACTGATGGCGAATATCCGTCCTCGACGAAGTGATGCTCGGTCAACATGACGTAGTCGAAGCCCAGATCTTCGGCGTAGACGATCAGGTCGAGGGTCTCAGCGTAAATGTCGGCCATGGCGCGGCCATCGCCTGGCGGTCGGCGAAAGTCGTAGCCCAGGCCGAATTTGAGCTTGGCGGTCATGGGGGGCCCGCACCTGGGGCGGGCGCGCCTACAGCGCGAATTCGGCTGTTGCCCGGCCCGCCGATCTTGCCGGGCGCGATCCGCTGCGCCTCGATCAGGAAAAGGGTGTTTCGCCCTTCCCCGCCCAATGCGCAGGCGATGCCGCGCCAGCCATCGTCCCGGATTGTTTCAAGCACCGCGCCCCCCGGGGCGACCCTGAATATTCCCCCTTGCGGATACATCGCCGCGCCGAACCACACGCAGCCCTCGGCGTCCAGGCACATGCCGTCGGGCCTCACCTCAAGGTGAGCGTAGACTTCTCGAGCGCCGAGCGATCCGTCGTCAGCGATGCGGAACCGTGTGATGCGCTGTCCGGAACTCTCGGCAACGTACAGGAAATCACCCGAGGGTGAGATCGCCATTCCATTGGGCATTCTCAGGCCATCGGCCACCGCGCGATGGCTCCCGTCTGCTTCGATGAGGATCAGGGTTGTGGCCTGTTGAGGCTCGCCCCCATAGGTGTCCGAACCGAACTGACCGACATAAGCGCGACCGCTGTCATCAACGCTCATGTCGTTTAGGTGACCGCGGGCGTAATGCCCCTCCAGGTCGGCGTGGACGCTGACCTTACCGTCCTTCAGCCGCAGAACCTTGCGATCCTCCATCGAAACCACAAGCAGCGATCCATCTGGCATGAAGCCCAATCCCGAAGGATGCCGCGGCACGTGCAGTATCTTCTCCAGATCGCCCTCAGGGGTCACGGCGCAGACCCATTCGCCATGCATGTCCGAAAACCACAGCCGACCGTCCTTCCAGCGTGGCGCTTCACCGAAAACCAGGCTGTCGCAGACGATCCGTGGCGCTTCCATCCTCAGTTCTCGCGATCCGCGAACAATTCCCGCACTGCGGGCGTCGAGACTTTCATAGACGGCGTGCGCGGCAAATCGTCGACAAACCGGTATGCCACCGGCGCGCAATAGGCCATCAACCGCGAGCGAACGAGAGCGTCCAGTTCACCCTGCGGCGGCGGCTCGACGCCTGCCTTCAGCATGATCGCCGCAACTGGAATCTGGCCAAGGCGCCGATCGGTAATGCCGACCACGGCGGCCTCGAAAACCGCCGGGTGCTCGTTCAGCACCTTGACGACATCGTCAGGCTGGACCTTGAATCCGCCGCGATTGATTGCATTGTCGGCGCGCCCCTTGATCCACAGGAACCGGTCCTCGTCCAGCACTGCGCGGTCACTGGTGCGCACCCAAGCCCCTTCAGGGCTGACGGCGTAGCCCTTGAGTTCCAAAATCCCTTCCGATCCGAAGGGGAGGATCTCGCCGGTGTCGGGATCGACGACGCGGGCTTCATTGTTGCCATGCACCCGGCCGACTGCACCGCGCTTTTCCTTCCAGCGGGTCATGAACGCCTGCAATGGCCAACTCGCTACCGCGCCCGCGAATTCCGTCGCACCATAGTTGGCGAGGACTGGCAGGCCGTAGCGATCCAGAAATTCATCGACGATCACCGGATCGCAACCGGCGGTCCCCACCCCGATGGTCTTCAGGCTTGCCATCTCCTCGCGCGGAATGTCGGCGTCAAGGATCATCCGTAGGGCCGCCGGCGGCGCGCCCAGCGCCTGGGGTTTGTGCTCGGCCATGGCTTCGCGCCACGCAGGCACGGTGAATTTTTCCAACAGGCAGATGGCCCGCCCGGCCATCGCCGCGCCCATCACGCCCCAGACGCCGCCGATATGCACCAGGGAACCATGCAAGATCGCGGCGCCCTCCCGCGGCGTATTAGCGTCCTGGCCGCCGTTATGCCGCGCGCCGCTCACAGCCTCGATGAGTTGGCGTTCGATCACCGCATGGCGCAGCGGGACGCGCTTGGGCGGACCGGTGGTGCCCGAAGTCAGCATTAGAATGGCGACGCCCGCCTGCGTCTGCAGGTGTGGTCCTTGGCCAAGCGTCGCCAAGCCGGTGACCCTCTCGACGGGGCGCGTTAGATCGTCGGTGAGCGACAGACCCACCGCGCCGATCTCGGCGACCGCCTTGCGCAGGTCCTCCCGGGCCCAGTCCTGGGCCGCAGCGATCAACACAGGTGGCCGCATGGCGCGAACGTCCGCACTGAGCTTTTCATCCGGCAGCAATGCGTTGAGCGTCACGAGACACCGGCTACTCGAGACCAGCCCGATCATCGCGGTGACGTGTTCGGGTGAATTGCGCAACACACATCCGACCGGCGCCCATTCGCCTAGCCCAAACACGTCTAGTTCAGCCTCGACGGCCTGCACTTGACGTTCGACGTCGGCCCAGGTCCGCCACTGACCCTTGAATTGAATCGCGCGTTCGTGGGCCTTGTCGGCAAGCACATCCCTCACTCTGTCGTTGAGGTGGCTCATCCCCGGGCGGCTTCGTCACGCAGTTGCTGGCGCAGGTCGACCTTCTTGATCTTGCCCGAAGGCGTCCGGGGAAAGTCGTCAACGACAATCACCCTCTCCGGCGTCTTCTGCCGTGTCGCCCCGATTTCGCGGAAGTGGGCGTCCACGTCGCCCAGGGTCAGAGACTTGCCGGCCTGCATGACCACGAAGGCGCAGACCCGCTCGCCCATATCCTTGTCGGGCATAGCGGTGACCGCGGACTCCACAACGCCCGGAATCGTCGCCATCATGTCCTCCACTTCCTTGGCGGAGATGTTCTCTCCACCGCGGATGATGATGTCTTTCTTTCGGTCCGTAATGGTCAGATAGCCACGCTCGTCCATGCGGCCGATGTCGCCGGATTTATACCAACCGCCAGGCAGGAAGGTGACCTTGTCCACGTCTTCGTCGACGTAGCCCATGAACAGACGCGGCCCGAGGGTGCAGACCTCGCCGACCTGGCCCACAGCCACCTCTTGTTCATCGTCATCGACGATTTTTACCTGATTACGCGCTGTGATCAGGCCGTCGGTGTTGGCGCGGCGCTCGAAGTCGTCATCCGGCGCGGCGGTGGACACCACCGGATGTTCAGTCATTCCGTAGGTGCGGCCGGAGGGGAAGCCCAGCTGATCGGTCCAGCGGATGTTCTCCGGCGTCACCGCCGAGGCGCCCAACCCAAAGCGTTTGAGCGAAGAAATGTTCGCCCCTGTGGTTTCTGCAGCTTTCATGATCGTCGACAGGAAAATCGGTGTGCCAGTTGACGACGAGACACCGTACTTCTCGATAAGCCTAACGGCCTCTTCCGGCACCCACTGGTCCATGCAAACCGCCGCTCCCCCATAGAGGAAGGGACGCAGCATCCCAAGCCAACTGGCGATGTGCCCCGCCGGGAAGACCTGCAGCACCGGACCGTCACCTACCGGCCCTCGGTGCTGATTGGACAGGTCAACGCCGCCCTCCGCCCGGGCCGCGTTGATGTCGCAGAGTTGAGTGTTGTGGGTGTGCTTGGCGCCCTTGGGATCGGAGGTGGTGCCGCTTGTGTAGATGATGCAGCAGACATCATCCGCCTGAGCCTGGCCGCGCGGATAATTGGTGGATTCCTCCGCCCGCAGGGTGTCCCAGGCAATGGCGCCGGGCGGCAGATCTTCTCCAATCACGATCAGATGCTTCAGCGCCGGAAGATCGCCGGCGGCCTTCACCCGTTCCATGTAATCATGACCACGCCACGACGTGGGAACCATCAGAGCCTGTGCGCCCGTCTGGCGCATAATGAATCCTAGCTCGCGCCCGCCATAGATCGCCACAATCGGGATTACCGCCATCCCAAGCTTCAAGGCGGCCTGATAGGCCAGCACGGCATCGTACCAAGTGGGCAACATCACAGCGATGCGGTCGCCACGCTTCAGACCAAGCTTGTGAAACGCCGCGGCGACATGCTCGGAAGCCTCATAGGTTTCCCTCACCGTCGCTTCCGCAGGGCGCAGATTCGAATGATAGACCACCCGTGTGTCGGGAAACTTCTCGGCGCCGTCGCGCAACGCGTCGGCATAGGTGTAGTCAGCGTAGACTCCCTGCTCGCGCCAATAGGCCTTGCGCGCCTCGCGGTCGCTCTTGACGGTCTCCAGATCGATCATCCGTAGTCACTTCCTATGACGCGCAGAATTCCGCGAGCGCTCGACAACTGCTGAATCGGGTTCAGACGATCTTCGAATCCGACTTGCCCCAATAGGCATCGCGGATCAGCCTTTTGTAGAGCTTGCCCGTCGGATGCCTCGGCAACTCCTCGGAAAAATCGATCTGGCGGGGGGCCTTCACCCCGGAGAGATGCGCCCGGCAAAACGCCATCAATTCCGCTCGCAGATCGTCGCCAGCCGAATTGAAATCCATCGGTTGGATGACCGCCACCACCTTCTCACCCATTTCCTCATCTGGAGCCCCGACCACAGCCGCGTCGGCCACTTTGGGGTGGGTAATGAGAAGATTTTCAAGCTCTTGCGGATAGATATTCACGCCACCTGATATGATCATGAAACTCTTGCGATCCGTCAGGTAGAGATAGCCCTCCTCGTCCAACCAACCCACATCGCCCAGGGTCGTCCAGCCGTACTTGTTTGTGGCCTCGGCGATCTTCTCGGGCGCGTTATGATAGACGAACTCAGCCCCACCCGCGAAATAGACAAGACCCTCCGTACGCGGGGGTAGCGGCTCGCCGTCGTCGTCGCAGATTTTGGTCTCAGCCGGCGGCGTACAACGCCCCACTGAACCCTTGTGGGTCAACCATTCCTCCGATGTGATGACGGTGATCCCGTTACCCTCGGTGCCGGCGTAATATTCGTGAATGATTGGCCCCCACCAGTCGATCATCTGCTCCTTGACGGGAACGGGGCATGGAGCGGCGGCGTGGAAGATCGTCGTCAGGCTGGCGAGGTCATACTTGTCGCGCACCGCTTCTGGCAGTTTCAGCATCCGGACAAAGTGCGTTGGCACAAACTGACCGTGGGTGATGCTGTAGCGTTCGATCAACTGCAACGCATGTTCGGCGTCGTATTTCTCCATCAGGATCACCGTGCCGCCCATCGCCTGGACATTCATGGACCAGCCCAGCGGCGCGGCATGGTAGAGCGGCGCCGGCGACAGATAGATTGTGTCCTGATCCATCCCGTAAAGCAGCTGTCCGCGCGCCGCCAGAGGCCCGGGTTCAAGCAGGCCGGTGCGGACCAGGGGCTTCATCACCCCCTTGGGCCGCCCTGTCGTGCCGGAGGAGTAGAGCATGGCCCCACCGGGCGCCTCGTCTGCGATAGGGGCCGCCGGAAATGTCGCGCGCACATCCTCGAAAGATTGATACCCCTCCAGCGCGCCGCCGGTCATATAGCACCGCAGACCCGGCATGAGCCTGGCTACCGCGGTCGCGACCTCACCCATGGCGTTGGAGGTAATGAACGCCTGAGCGCCCGAGTCCTGCAGAATGTATTCCACCTCCCCGGCGGTCAGGCGCGAAGAGATGGCTGTATAGCGTAGCCCCGCCCGTTGCGCCGCCCACAGCACCTCGTAGTAGATGTCGTTGTTTTCCATCATGATGGAAACCGCGTCGCCGAACTTCAGACCGAGGGACCGGAACAGTTGCGCACCCTGGTTCGAGCGCTCATTCAACTCCCGGTATGTGGTGGCCTTGCCCGTGGACGCCATGATGTAAGCGGGCTTGTCCGGAGTCTTTTCGGCCCACACAAATGGATGCATCGCGCTCTTTCAGCTCCCTGACCGCGGGCTCCGGCCAACCTCCGGGATCCGCTTCGACCTTGTTGATTTTGGCGGTCCGGCCGCCCTAGGCGGGCGATATTGCTCGACGTCCCGGAAGATGCAATGGGTGCCGGCCCAACCTTGTCCGGCGACATGGAGTGGGTGAGGATCAGAGTGGAGACTCCATGCCCGCGCCCAGCTTCGAGACGCTGCTGTACGCCGTCGACGACGGAATCGCTACGATCACCCTGAATCGCCCGGACAAGATGAACGCCTTCAATCCGGTGATGATGCAGGATCTGATCGACGCGTTCGACGCCACGGACGCCGACGACGCGGTGAAGGCGGTGATCGTCACCGGGACCGGCAAGGCCTTCTGTTCGGGCGCGGACCTCTCCGGCGGCACCGACACCTTTAGCAAGGCTGCGCCCGCCGAGGGGCAGCCCGCGCCCCGGGACACGGCCGGTCGCGTCACCCTACGCATCTATGATAGCCTTAAGCCGGTCATCGGCGCCTGCAACGGCGCGGCTGTCGGCGTCGGCGTAACAATGCAGCTACCGATGGACGTTCGGCTGGCCTCCACCAATGCCCGTTTCGGATTTATCTTCGCTCGCCGCGGCATCACCGTCGAAGGCGCGTCCACTTGGTTCCTGCCCCGCATCGTTGGGCCATCGACCGCGATGGAGTGGGCCGCGACCGGAAGGATATTCCCGGCCACGGAGGCCCTTGAACGCGGCCTCATCCGCTCGATCCATGAACCGGACGACCTTCTGCCCGCGGCCCGGGCCATCGCCCAGGAGATCATCCAGAATTCAGCTCCGGTTTCGGTGGCGCTCACCCGTCAGATGATCTGGCGAATGATGGGCGCTTCGCACCCGATGGTCGCCCACCTTTACGAGAGCCGGGCGCTCTATGAACGCGGCAAGCAAAACGACCGCGTGGAGGGAATCCAATCGTTCTTCGAAAAGCGCGACGCCAAGTTTCCAGATAGCGTCGCCAATCAGCTTCCTCCGATTTGGGATGGATGGCACAAACCCGAATATGGCGAAGGCTGAGCCCGAAAATCAGCCGCTGGAGGAAGTCGATGAGCTACGGTGACTACAAGACGATCCTGTTCGAAAAGGGCGCCGACAAGGTCGCCACCGTCACGATCAATCGGCCGGAAGCTTTCAACAGTTTCAATCGCCAGATGTGTCTGGAATTTCGCAACGTCTGGGAGAACATCCGCGACGACGATGAGGTGAACGCCATCGTCCTGCGGGCTTCGCCGGGGCGCGCATTCTGCCCTGGCGTCGATGTGCGCGACCGGACCGGCGGAAGCGTGCTGATGCATGAGGACCTGTTCGCCCAGGTTGACCCCGGCGACTATCTTGGACCGAAACAGAACCGGCTCTGGAAGCCGGTCGTCGTTGCCGTGCATGGCATGTGCGCCGGCGGCGCCTTCTACTGGGTCAACGAAGGTGACATTGTCATATGCTCAGAGGACGCGACATTCTTTGACCCGCACGTGACCTACGGCATGGTGGCCGCCCTCGAACCTATTGGTCTACGGCAGCGTGTCGCCCTGTCAGAGGTGCTTCGCATGGCCGTTCTTGGAAACGACGAGCGCATCGGCGCCCAGACCGCCCTGCGCATATCGCTGGTCACCGAGGTGGTCAAACTCGAGAATTTGTGGGCGCGCGCCCACGAACTGGCCGCCAAGATCGCCAACAAGCCGTCAGTGGCCACCCAGGGCACCATCCGCGCGATCTGGGAATCCCTTGATGTGGGTCGATCCGTCGCCCTGCAAATGGGTTTGAAATATACCCAGGTCGGCAATGCGTCCGGCACCGCCGCTGTAAACCGCGACGCGGTGATGGCCACCGCCAAGTCATTTGAAGTCCGCTGAGGCAGAAACCATGAATTTCGACTTTTCCGACGATCAGAAACACCTCAAGGGCGAAGCGCGCCGGTTCCTTGAGGCAAATTGCCCGACGACCAAGGTCCGGGTTGTGCTGAACGACGCTGCAAAGGCCTATGACGAGGACCTTTGGAAGGCCGTCGCCGGGCAGGGTTGGATGGGCGCAGCCATTCCCGAGGAATTTGGCGGCCTGGGCCTGGGTCACCTGGAGCTCTGCGCCATCGCCGAGGAGCTCGGTCGCGCTGTCGCTCCGATCCCGTTCGGTTCCACGGTCTATCTTCTGGCCGAAGCCATCATGCTGGCCGGCAGCCAAATGCAAAAGCAGGCCATACTGCCGAAGATCGCTGCGGGCGAGATCATCGGCGCCCTGGCTACGTCCGAGGGGCCGGGCGCGCCCACGGCGTCCAGCCTTCAGGCCACGGTGAGCGGCGGCAAACTGACCGGGGTCAAGCTTCCGGTGACCGACGGCGACATCGCCGACACCGCTGTCGTACTGGCCAAGGAGAACGGTCAGGCCGGCCTTTACATCGTGGATCTGAACGGCGCCGGCGTCGCCCGTGAAATGCTGAAGACCCTCGATCCTACGCGCGATGCGGCGAAGCTCACCTTCAAGGACGTCCCGGCGGAGCGGCTGGGCGGCGCCGGCGAGGGCTTCGATCTGCTGCAGCAAATTCATGACCGCGCGGCGGTGTTGATCGCCTTCGAACAGACCGGCGGCGCGGATCGCTGCCTGGAGATGGCTCGCGACTACGCCCTGGAGCGCTACGCCTTCGGCCGCTTGATCGGGTCCTATCAGGCGATCAAGCACAAGCTGGCAGACATGTATGTGAAGAACGAACTTGCCCGTTCCAACGCCTACTACGGAGCCTGGGCGCTGAACACCAACGCTCCCGAACTGCCGATCGCGGCTTCCGCTGCGCGGATCGCCGGTTGCGATGCTTACTGGTACGCCGCCAAGGAAAACATACAGACACATGGCGGAATCGGCTTCACCTGGGAAGTCGATTGCCACCTGTTTTATCGCCGCTCGCGTCAGCTCGGCCTCGTGGTCGGGGCGCCGCGGGCTTGGAAGGAACGGCTGTTAAGCCAGCTTGAACGGCGCAACGCAGCCTGACTTCAAGGGAGCGGAACGATGGATTTTTCCGACACATCCGAGGAAGCTGAATATCGCGAGACGGCGCGCGCCTGGCTTGAAGCCAACGCGCCGAAAGAAGGACTCAAGCCCGATCGCACGGGTGGCGCAGACCTTGATCACCATCGCGCCTATCAGGCTAAGAAGGCCGCCGCCGGCTACGCCCAGATTAGCTGGCCCAAAGAATGGGGGGGGCCAGGCGGCACACAGATTCAGCAGGTGATCTTCAGTCAGGAGGAAGCCCGCTATAACATCAACTCAGCCTACTTCTCCATTGGCCTGGGCATGTGCCTGCCCACGGTGATCGCCTGCGCCGACGAAGCGACCAAGAAGCGCTTTGTGGGGCCTGGCCTACGCGGAGATGAGATCTGGTGTCAGCTGTTCTCCGAGCCCTCCGGCGGCTCCGACGTCGCCGCCGCCCGCACCCGGGCCATCCGGGACGGCGATGGCTGGGTAGTGAACGGACAGAAAATCTGGACATCCGGGGCGCATTACAGCGACTTCGGCATTCTCCTGGTGCGCACGAACACAGAGGTCCCCAAGCACAAGGGGATGACCATGTTCTGGGTGGACATGAAGTCGCCAGGCATCGAAGTCAGGCCGATCCACCAGATGTCCGGACAAAAGGGCTTCAACGAGGTTTTCTTCACCGACGTTCGCATCCCCGACAGCCAACGCCTCGGCGCCGTGGACGACGGCTGGAAGGTCAGCCTCGTCACTCTGATGAATGAGCGCCTGTCCATCGGCGCGGGAACGGCCGCGGACTCCGGCGCGTTCATTCAGCTGGCGCGGGAAGCGACCATTGATGGGGAATCGGCACTGCGCGACGCCACCCTGCGGGAAAAAATCGCCGATTGGTATGTTCAGACCGAGGGGCTGAAACACACTCGGATGCGGACGATCACGGCGCTGTCCAAGGGACAAACCCCCGGCCCGGAAAACTCGATCGCCAAGATCATCAGCGCCAAACAGGCGCAGGACGTCGGCGCCGAAGCGGTCGACATGCTCGACCAGTTCGGCATCATCCGCGACCCGGACATCTCTCCGCTGGGCGGTCTCTTTCAGGATCAATGGATGGCCGGTCCTGGGTCGCGCATCGCTGGCGGGACTGACGAAATCCTACGCAACATCATCGCTGAGCGGGTCTTGGGTTTGCCAGGCGACATTCGCGTCGACAAGGACGTGGCGTTCAAGGACATGCCCACCGGGCGCTAAAGTCCTCCAAACCCAACCAGTGAAGGAGCTAACGCATGAGCCAGCAACCCGAAGGCGTGGGCAAGATCGCCCTCTTCGAAGTTGTCGACGACCATATCGCCGTCATCACTTTGAATCGACCTGAAGTCCGCAACGCCATGAGCCCTGAACTCTCCGAGGCGGTGGAGTATCTGGTCAAGAAGGTTGAGGCCGACGACCAATTGTGGGTGGGCATTCTGACGTCGTCCAATGACCGGGTCTTCTGCGCTGGCGCGGACCTTTCCGCCATCGCCAATGGCCAGGGCTTCCGGATCGCCACAGCCGACGGAGGCTTCGGCGGATTTGTGGACGCCAAGCGTAAGAAACCTTGGATCGCTGCGGTGCGGGGTTTCGCACTCGCCGGGGGCTGTGAACTGACATTGGCCTGCGACATGATCGTTGCTTCGGATGACGCCAAGTTTGGTCTGCCGGAAGTCAAGCGCGGCCTGTTCGCCGGCGCCGGAGGCGTCCATCGGATCGCCCGCGTTCTGCCCCGCAATATCGCCCTGGAACTGGTCGCCACCGGCGAACAGCTTGACGTCAAGCGCGCCTATGACTTCGGCATGGTCAATCGCGTGGTCCCCAGCGACAAGGTTCTGGAAACCGCGCTTGACCTCGCCCGTTCAATCACCGTCAACGCACCCGTCTCGGTGCGCGAGAGCATGATCGTCGCGCGTCAGTCGTCCGACTTGCCTGACGCCGCACTCAGGTCCTTGTCCAAGGAACACTCACAAATCGTATCGAAGACCGAGGATTCGAAGGAGGGACCGCGCGCGTTCCTGGAAAAACGCCCTGCTCAGTGGAAGGGGCGCTAAGCGCACGCTTCCGCTAACCGATAAGCGCCACCTGCACATCACGGGTTCCGGTGTAGGCATTGCGGCCGTGGAAGCTGTAGATGTTGTCCAGCAGCATCACATCGCCCGCCCGCCACGGAAACGCGACGGTGAAATCCTCAAGGACCTCATAGAGCGCCTCGACGTCTTCAAGTGGAATCTTGCCACCATCGGCGAAGTAGGTCTGATAGGTCCAGGGCGTGAGGTCTCCATAGTATTCTCGGAAGAGCGCCACCCGATCCGCGCCGTAGTTGTAGTCGGTGATCGTTTGGCTGGCGATGTGGTTGAACCAGACTTCGCGGCCCTCGACAGCATGGTTGGTGAATCCGGACGCTGCGTAGATTACCGACATTGACCCATTCGTAGTCCACTCGAAGTCGAGCCCCATGTCCTTGCAGTCGGCTTCGGCCTTGCGCGGATCATCGGTGAAGAATGCTTCCTGCCAGGTCTTGTGTAAGGGGACCAGGGTGGGATGCGGCGGAATCCAGTCCGGTGAGCGGAAATTGCGGACATACTTCACACCGCGCTCGTGGACCGTCTGCACAAACTTCGGGTCGATCGCTTTTTCGAACCGGCGCACATCGCCGATGATGGTCTCACCGCCGGTTTCCGGCGCATGGGCGCAATAGAACGCCAGCCTGGTCGGCCAGTTGGGCAGATAGGCCATCTCCTGATGCAGCATCAGGCGGAAATCCGGTGGCGCACGAGTCGCCTCGAAGGCGCGCCCGGCAATGTTTCCGCGCGTCGTCGCACCGCCCGAGTAACCGTAGGGAACGTCTGGGTAGGGATCCACGACTCGGTTGAAGGCTGCAGTGTCCGGAAATGGAAAACCGCGGAACACCACGCCGCCGGCCGCAATAACCAATGCATCAATCGCATCGCGATGCTCAGCCATCCAGGCCAGCGCAGTTCCAATGTCGCGTTTCAGCATCGGATCTCTTGGCGCGATGAACACCGGTAGTCCGGCGCCCTTCTCATACGGAGTAAGCTCGACGCTACCTCCGAAGGTTTGCCGGGGCGTCTCCAATTTCAATGTCGCCGCCATTTCCTTGTCCATCCCTATGGTGAGGAGACTAGGCACTCAGATGACGCCGATGCAATCGGCGATGGCGACCGCCGGTCGGCTCGTCAATTTCAATGGCCTATGCCCTGCGCGGAGCGCGTCAGACTTCCGGATACTCCAGGAGTCGCACTTCATCGGAGACCGTATCGAGCACGGCGCAGGACAGGGTGGGATCGGCGCCGCGGACCACCGAGTGGCCAGTAGAGCCGGGATTGACCACCAGGGCGCGACCGATTCTGCCGGAAAACAGTGCGTGAGTATGCCCGCCGAGCACGAAATCAGCGTCGACTTCGGCGAATTTCCGCATCTCACGAGAACCGGGAAACACATAGTCGTAGGTCCAGGGAGTCGAATGCACCATCAGGAGCCGCTTGCCGGCGGGATCCATTTCGATGGTCTCTGGCAGTTCGGCGAGCCAGGCGACGAGATCCTCATCCACGATTCCCCTCTGTGATGGTAGATGAGCCACGCGCTTCAGGTATTCCACATCGTGGTTGCCGATAACACAGCGAGCGCCGCGCTCGCGCAGGATTCGGATCACCTCATTGGAGAACCGCACCTGCAGCACGATGTCGCCGCAGCAAAGCAACTCATCCACATCACCCATCAGGTCCAGCGCCGCCTGCAGGCCGGCCACATTACAGTGGAGGTCCGAAACGATGCCGATCTTCAAGGGCTGGTCCTGATCCAAGTCGTAAATGAGAATGTGTTCAGTGCACGTCGCGCGAACAGGGTTCAAGCGCCCTACCCGTCGAGGCTATGCGATGGCGACGACGATTAAGGGGACGACGTCTCTCCGGCCGGCACGATTGTAACGCTTTCGCCGCAGCCGCAAGCGTCAGTCTCGTTTGGATTATGGAAAACGAATTTCGACGACAATCGGTCGGTTTCGTAGTCGATACTTGAACCGATCAGAAACAGGATCGCCTTTGGCTCAATGAGAATTGTCACGCCCTTGTCGACAACAATCTCGTCCAGCGGCTC
Source organism: Caulobacteraceae bacterium (assembly GCA_947475415.1). GTDB lineage: Bacteria > Pseudomonadota > Alphaproteobacteria > Caulobacterales > Caulobacteraceae > Phenylobacterium. The sequence continues at coordinate 78,243 of CANJLH010000005.1, read as the reverse complement.
AGTCTTGTCGGCATATTCGAAGACATACTCTTGGCCGGCGCATCCGCCATTTTTCACCCCGACACGCAGGCCGGCATAGGGTTTTTCCGCGGCCGCCATGATTTCACGAATCCTCTCGGCCGCCGCCTCGGTGAGGGTGACGACCTGTGGTCGGGGTCGGCGGGTGCGCGGTGCGGTGACGAGATCTGTCATGGTCAGAACATGTTCAATGCGAGCTTGGCTTCGTCGGACATCATCGACTGGTCCCAAGGGGGATCGAAAACGAGGTCGACATTGCAGGAGCGGACTTCGGGAATCTGCACGATCGCGTCATGCACCCATTCGGGCATTTCGCCGGCCACCGGGCAGCCCGGTGCGGTAAGCGTCATCTCGATGGCTACGTCCCGATCGTCGGAGACGTCGACCTTATAGATCAGGCCCAGCTCATAGATGTCGACCGGTATCTCCGGGTCGAAAACCGTCTTCAGCTTCTCGATGAGCTGATCTGTGAGGGCATCCAACTCCGCCTTGGCGAGAGGTGGCGCTTTCTGGTCTAGGTTGGAGGCGTCGTCGGGTGTCATGCGAAGAAGGCCTGCGTGCGGGTTAGGGCGTCAATGAAGGCGTCGGCCTCCTCGACGGTGTTATATAGTGCGAATGAGGCGCGCGCGCTGGAGGTCACGCCAAAGCGCCGCATGAGCGGCTCTGCGCAGTGGGTCCCGGCGCGGACGGCGACCCCATAGCGGTCAAGTATCTGGGCCACGTCATGGGCATGAGCGCCGTCAACAGTGAAGGCGAAGATGGCACCCTTTCCGGGCGCCTGGCCGATCACCTTCAGCCAATTGGCCCCTGAAAGCCCATCGGCGATGCGGGCGTACAGGGCCGCCTCATGTGCCGCGATCGCCTCACGATCAAGGCCTCCCAGCCAATCGATGGCCGCCCCGAATCCGATCGCTTCCAGGATAGGCGGCGTGCCTGCCTCAAACCGATGCGGTGGATCGGCATAAGTGATCGCGTCCAGCGTGACCGTGCCGATCATCTCACCCCCACCCTGGTATGGCGGCAGGGCAGCCAGTCGCTCAGCCTTGCCGTAGAGAACGCCCAATCCCGTGGGACCGTAGAGCTTGTGGCTGGAGAAGACGTAAAAATCGCAATCCAGGGCAGTCACATCCACGCGCCCGTGAACAATCGCCTGGCAGCCATCGATAAGGGTGACGGCCCCTGCCGCCTTTGCCATGGCGACCAGAGCCGCCACTGGGTTCACGGTTCCCAACACATTGGACATGTGGGTGAAGGCTGCGACCTTCGTCCTGTTCGAAAGCAGATTGCGGAACCCGTCCACATCCAGTCGACCGTCCTCGAGCACAGGCGCGAATCTCAACACAACTCCCCTGCGCTCACGCAGGAAGTGCCAGGGCACGATGTTGGCGTGATGTTCCATTTCGGTGAGCAGGATCTCGTCGCCCGCGTTCAGCGACTGGCCGAGCCCCGCCGCCACCAGGTTGATCGCCTCGGTGGCGCCCTTGGTCCAGACAATCTCGGCCGGGTCGGCGTTGATCAGGCCAGCCGCCTTTATCCGCGCAGCCTCATAAGCCTCGGTGGTTTCGTTGGCCAGGGTGTGCAGTCCCCGGTGGACATTGGAATAGGAAGTCTCCATCGCCCGCGTCATGGTCTCAATCACCGCCCGAGGCTTCTGGGCCGAGGCGGCGGAGTCCAGATACACCAGCGGCTTGCCGTGCACCTGTCGCGACAGGATCGGAAATTCGGCGCGGGCGGCGGCGACGTCGAAGCTCATGGCCGCCCCCCCAGCCGGGCCGTCACCCAGGCGCGAGCGATGTCCCGGGCCGGCTCGAATTCGATGCGGTCGACCACCTCGCCGATGAAGGCCTCGGTCAGCAGGGCAAGCGCCTCGTCCGCGGGGATTCCCCTCTGGAGGGCGTAGAAAAGGGCGTCCTGATCCAGCGCGCCGACGGTGTTGCCGTGCGCGCAGGCCACGTCGTCGGCGTAGATCTCAAGCTCCGGCTTGGCGTCGATCTCGGCCCGGTCGGAAAGGATCAGACCATGGTGCGCCATCCGCGCCGCGGTGCGGTCGGCGCCTTCGGCCACCGTGATGCGGCCTTGGAAGACGGCGCGCGACTGATCGCGCACGACACCCTTCGTGAGTTGGCCGGTGGCTCCGTCGACACCCTGGTGGGTGACGACCGTGGTCAGATCAGCGTGACGCTTGCCGTCAAGCAGATAGATGCCATCCAGGCGCAGCTCCGCCTGCCCCCCGGGGTGCAGGATCCGGGTCTCCAGCCGCTGGCGGCGCGCGCCGGACGTGAGCACGCTCTGGCTGAACCGGCTCCCGGGCGACAGACGCACCTGCGTCTGGCTCACCGTAACCGCGTCGGCGTCGTCGTCGGCGATCACCACGCGTTCGACACGCGCCTGTCCGGCCTGGACGATATCCAGATCAACCTGCGCCAGGCTGGCCCCGTCGCTCTCATAACTCTCCAGTAGGCGCAGCCTCGCGCCCTCGCCCAAGGTGACCCTGACCACGCTTGCATGTCGGCCTGCGCCCCGGGACACGAACCGCAGGCAGACCTGCCGCGCTTCGCCAGCCTCAACGGCGATCTCGGCCCGCCCGCCATTGACCAGGACGAGGTCCTCGCCGCCGAGCGCCGAGAACGGCCCCGCCCCCGCATCTCCTGCAAACGCCGCCGAGGCGTCCGGCAACACCCGCAGCAGGCCGCGCAGATCCGTCCAGCGCCAGTCCTCGTCACGCCGCGAGGGTAGGAGTCCCGCGTCACCGGTGCGGATGGCGGCCGCCAGCGTCATGCGGCGCTCGCGTATTTGTCGTAGCCCGCCCGCTCCAGCTCAAGCGCCAGTTCCGGGCCGCCGGAATCCACGATCCGCCCGCCCGACAACACGTGCACCCGGTTCGGCCGGATATAGTCCAGCAGCCGCTGGTAGTGGGTGATCACCAGCATCGACCGGTCCGGCCCGCGCAAGGCGTTGACCCCGTCAGCGACAATCTTCAGTGCGTCGATATCAAGCCCGGAGTCCGTCTCGTCCAGGATGGCGAACCGCGGCTTCAGCATCGCCATCTGCAGGATTTCCATCCGCTTCTTCTCACCACCGGAAAACCCGACGTTGAGCGCGCGCTTGAGCATGTCGAAGTCCATTTTCAGCGCTGTCGCGGCGCCCCGTGCCAGTTTCAAAAACTCCGGGGCGCTCGCCTCAGCCTCGCCCCGCGAGCGCCGCTGTGCGTTTAGCGCCGTGCGCACGAATGTCAGCGCCGGCACGCCGGGAATCTCCAGCGGATACTGGAACGACAGGAACACACCCTTGGCGGCCCGCTGATCGGGGCTCAGCGCAAGGAGATCTTCCCCATCCAGCTTGACCTGTCCCTTCGTGACTTCGTAGCCGTCACGCCCGGTCAGCACATAGGACAGCGTCGACTTGCCCGCGCCGTTGGGTCCCATGATGGCGTGCACTTCGCCGGCGGGAACCTGAAGGTCGAGCCCCTTCAGAATCTCTTTGCCGCCTATTGTCGCGTGGAGGTCGGAAATGGAAAGCATAGGGCACGTCATCTGATCATCCAGCGCGCATCTCCCATCCCCCGGGCGGGGGGAGGGTTCGAGGATTGGGGTAGGGCGGCTTCGGCCACGATCTGTTGGAAGACGCTCATCCCACCGACCCCTCGAGGCTGATCGCCACCAGCTTTTGAGCCTCGACGGCGAATTCCATCGGCAGTTGCTGCAGCACGTCGCGAACGAAGCCATTGACCAGCAACTGCACCGCTTCCTCCTGCGAAAGCCCGCGCTGCATGGCGTAGAACAGCTGGTCCTCGGAGAGCTTGGTGGTGGTGGCCTCGTGTTCGAACACGCACTGTCCGTTGCGCGCCTCCACATAAGGCACGGTGTGGGCGGCGCAGGTCTTGCCGATCAGCAGGCTGTCGCACTGGGTGAAATTGCGCGCGCCTTTCGCTTTCGGGTGGGCGGAGACCAGGCCGCGATAGGTATTGGAAGACCGGCCCGCCGATATGCCCTTGGAAATGATCCGCGAGCGGGTGTTGGCGCCCAGGTGGATCATCTTGGTGCCGGTGTCGGCCTGCTGGCGGCCGTTGGTGATGGCGATGGAATAGAACTCGCCGCTGCTCCCCTCCCCGCGCAGCACGCAGGACGGATACTTCCAGGTAATCGCCGAGCCGGTCTCCACCTGGGTCCAGGACACCTTGGAACGATCGCCGCGGCAGTCCGCCCGCTTGGTGACGAAGTTGTAGATGCCGCCCTTTCCCGTCGCCGGATCGCCAGGATACCAGTTCTGAACTGTGGAATATTTGATTTCCGCATCGTCCAGCAACACCAGTTCCACCACCGCAGCGTGCAACTGGTTTTCGTCGCGCATGGGCGCCGTGCAGCCCTCCAGATAGGAGACGTATGCGCCCTTGTCGGCGATGATCAGGGTGCGTTCGAACTGACCGGAGTTCTCCGCGTTGATGCGGAAATAGGTGGAAAGCTCCATCGGGCAGCGTACGCCGGGCGGCACATAGACAAAGCTGCCGTCGGAGAACACCGCCGAGTTCAGGCAGGCGAAATAGTTGTCGGAAACCGGCACCACGCTAGCCAGGTATTTGCGCACGAGCTCGCCATGGTCGCGGATCGCCTCGCTCATCGGGCAGAAAATGATTCCGGCCTCGGCCAGTTCCTTTTTGAAGGTGGTGACCACCGAGACGGAGTCGAACACCGCATCCACCGCATAACGCGGCGCGCCCTCGACGCCGGCCAGAACCTCCTGTTCCTTTAGCGGAATGCCTAGCTTCGCGTAGACCGCCAGCAGTTCGGGATCGACCTCGTCGAGACTCTTGGGGCCGTCCTTGGCTTTCGGCGCCGCATAGTAGAAGGCGTCTTGATAATCGATCTTGGGGAAGCTGACCTTGGCCCAGTCGGGCTCATCCATAGCCAGCCAGCGCTCGAAGGCCTCCAGCCGCCAGTCGAGCATCCACTGGGGTTCCTGCTTCTTCGCAGAGATGAAGCGCACGATGTCGGCGTTCAGGCCCTTTGGCGCGAACTCCTGGTCGATATCAGTGACGAAGCCGTGCTCATAGCTTTCCAGCGCGGCGACTTGATCGACGGTCTTGGTGGCGGCGGCCATGCTTGATCCTCAGGCCGCCGCCGCGCGACGGCGCGCGGTGTGGCGTTGGTGAGCCTCCACCCAGGCGTCGGCGAAACGGTTCCAGTCAGCTTCGCTACTGGCCCATCCACCGGAGACCCGGATCACACCATCGGCGAGGCTGTCCAGGCCCATGGCGGTGAGCACCGCGCTGGCTTTGACCTTCCCCGACGAACAGGCCGCGCCCGCACTGATCATCACGCCGGCCAGGTCAAGCGCGATCACCTGTAGGTCGGAAGTCCATCCGGACGTCGAGACGCACAGGGTATTGGCGAGCCGTGGCGCATCCGAGCCGATCACCACCGCGCCAGCGGCGGCCAGGCGCAGGGTCGCAGTGTCTCGCCACGCGGCATGGGCCTGAAAGGCGGCGACCTCAGCCCCCGCCTCACGGGCCGCGGCGCCGAATCCTGCGATGCCGGAGACGTTCTCGGTCCCTCCGCGATAGCCCCGCTCCTGGCCTCCGCCCAATTGCCGGCGGGTTATCGTGGCGCGGGAAGACGCGACCAGCGCGCCGATACCTTGAGGCCCGCCCAGCTTGTGGGCGGAGATCGACAAGGTATCGGCGCCAAGGGCTTCGAATTCGATGACGAGCTTGCCCGCCGCCTGAACCGCATCCACATGCAGCCAGCCGCCGGCGGCGCGTATACGTTCAGCGGCTTCAGCGACCGGTTGAATCACGCCCGTCTCGTTGTTGGCCAGCATCAGGGCGACGAAGGGCTTTTCAGAGTGATTGAGGCGGCCGTCCAACCAGCCGACTTCGGCCACACCGTCTGCTCCGACGGGTAAAGTGTCCACCGCGACCCCACTCGCCCGAGCAAACTCCAGAACAGAGGGGTGCTCCACTGCGCTGACGATCAGCCTGCGTGAACCGGCCGCAATGGCGCCGGAGATGGCCAGATTGTTGGCTTCGGTGCCTCCACTGGTGAAAATGACATTGGCAGGCGTCGCCGCCACCAAGTCCGCCACCAACTCACGGGCCGCTTCAATGCGCGCACGCGCGGCGCGGCCGGCTGCATGCACTGATGAAGGATTTCCACCCGCCCTAAGGGCATCGGCAACCGCTTCGATCGCGACCGGTCGCACCGGGGCCGTGGCGTTATAGTCCAGGTAGACGCCGCTCACGCCGCCCTCCGTTCCGCGCCAAGCTTTCCCTCGGCGACGTCGGCCAGAGAAACCCCCGCAAGGAAATCATGAATCTGGCGTCCCATCTCTTCCCAAAGGTCGTGGGTCAGGCATCGCTCGCCCCGAGCCATACAGCCACCCTTGCCTCGGCATCGGGTGGCGTGGATCGGCTCATCGACCGCCAACACGATTTCAGCGACGGTCATGGCCTGCGCCTCCCGGGCCAACCTGTAACCGCCGCCCGGGCCACGGGCGCTGGTGACCAGGCCCCTGCGACGCAAGCGAGCGAAAAGTTGTTCCAGATAGGACAACGAAATTTCCTGGCGTTCGGCGATATCATGCAGGGAGACCGAGCGCTCCTGTTGGCGGCGCGCCAGATCGACCATCGCCATGACGGCATAGCGGCCTTTGGTGGACAAACGCATGGGGTCCGATCGATTTCAGTTTTCGCGCGCATCCACGCCCGCCTGTGCTAAAGGCGCGGCGCTCGCGCCAAGCCTGGAACGACGGACCGGATGGTCGCGATCTAGGAAGACCAAGCGCGTTAGTCAAGTATTTGCACGCAGGGAGGCTAGGACGAGCTCATGCCAGAGGTGGTTCTCACCGGCGCGGCCGGACGGATTGAAGGACGTTATTCCGCGGGCAAGAGCGAGGCTGCGCCTATCGCGCTGATCCTGCATCCGCATCCAAAGGCCGGCGGCCAGATGAACAATCCGGTGGCGGTGCAGCTGTTCCACCTGTTCATGAAGCGCGGCTTTTCCGTGCTGCGGTTCAATTTTCGGGGTGTTGGCCGAAGTCAAGGCGAGTTCGACGCAGGAATCGGCGAACTGGCTGATGCGGCGACCGCCCTGGACTGGTTGCAGACCACCAATCCGGCCGCCAGCCAGTGCTGGGTGGCGGGTTATTCCTTCGGCGCCTGGGTGGGGATGCAGCTGCTGATGCGCCGTCCCGAAACCGATGGCTTCATATCGGTGTCGCCGCCCACCAACATGTACGACTTCTCCTTCCTGGCTCCTTGCCCCGCATCCGGTCTGATTCTGCACGGCTCGGCCGACACGGTGGTGCCGCCTGTCGAGGTGGAGCGGGTGGTGTCCAAACTGCGAACCCAGAAGGGTATCGTCATCGACTATGAAGTCGTGCCCGGGGCCAGCCACTTCTGGGCCGAGAACCTGCCCGACGTGGAACGCAACGTCGGCGGATATCTGGACAAGCGCCTGGCGGCCGACTGACGGCGGTGACGGCCCCGGAAGGCGCCATACGAGCGCGGCGGCGACTGACGAACAAGCTGATCGCGGCGCATGAGGCGGCGCGTCTGAAGCCCTTTTTGGCCCCCGACGTTCGGCTCATACCCGGCGATGGCGGCCTGATCCTCGGCGCCGACGCTGTCGTGGAAGCCTTCGCCGCCCAGTTTCGCGATCCGGACTTCATTACCTATGTGAGAAACACAGAGGCGATCGAACTCGATGGTCGCGGCGAGCGCGCCTCTGAGTCCGGGCGCTGGGCGGCGCAATGGAAATCCGGCGAGATGTCGGGGACATACCTAGCCTGTTGGCGCAAGGTGATCGGCCAGTGGGTGATCGAGAGCGAACTATTTGTGACTCTGCGGAGTTGAATTCTCCGGCGGGGGCGAAGCCTTGACCGATAAGATATCACGATGGTAGCCGTCCGCCATGGTCGCCGCGCCCTCACAAACCCGCGCCTATTACCGCCTGCGCTGAGCCGGCGGGCGATCGAACACATCGATTTCACCGCCACCCTCGGGGCTCGGCGGCGTCAGGAATAGCGACGGTTTCCGGCTCCCACGCCCGGAGACAGACCCATGAACCCTTCCCGTCCTGACAGCGCCCGTCTTGGGCGAGACGCGGCGACTGTGTTAGAGCCGCGAGCTGATCCGCAAGAGTGCGCCATGTCCGCCGACAAGCCGTTTAAGTCCGAGTTCCTGAAAACCTTGCAGGCGCGCGGCCATATCCACCAGGTCACTCATCCCGAGGAGCTGGACACCGCCGCCCATGCTGGTCCCATCACCGCATACATCGGTTTCGACGCCACCGCGGCAAGCCTGCATGTGGGGCACCTGTTCTCGATCATGACCCTGCGCCGTCTTCAGCAAACAGGTCATAAACCCATCGTCGTCATGGGAGGCGGCACCACCAAGATCGGCGATCCTACAGACAAGGACCAGTCGCGGCCGCTGCTGAGCGATGAGCAGATCAATTCCAACATGGCGGCCATCAAGGGGACCTTCGAAAAGTTCCTGGCCTTCGGCGATGGCCCCACCGACGCCATCATGGTCAATAACGATGATTGGCTTTCCCGCTTCGGATATGTGGAGTTCCTGCGAAAGTACGGCGTGCATTTCACCGTCAACCGGATGCTGGCCTTCGACAGCGTCAAGCAGCGCCTAGAACGCGAACAACCGATGACCTTCCTAGAGTTTAACTACATGCTGATGCAGTCAGTTGACTTCCTGGAACTGGAACGCCGCTACGGTTGTCTTTTGCAGATGGGCGGCTCCGATCAATGGGGCAATATCGTCAATGGGGTCGAACTGATCCGTCGCGTGGACCATAAGCCCGCATTTGGCCTCACCACCCCGCTGCTCTCCACCGCCTCAGGTCAGAAGATGGGCAAGACCGTTGGCGGCGCGGTGTGGCTGAATGCCGACATGCGCAGCCCCTATGACTACTGGCAATTTTGGCGCAACACCGAGGATGCCGACGTGGGACGATTCCTACGCCTGTTCACCGATTTGCCCCTCGACGAGATCGCAGCCCTGGAAAAACTTCCTGGGTCTCAGATCAATGAGGCCAAGAAGGTGCTCGCCAATGCCGCCACCACCCTACTGCACGGCGCAGACTCCGCGGCTGTCGCCGCGGACGCCTCACGTGCGGCGTTTGAAGAAAAGGCGCTTTCCGCTGACCTTCCGACATTCGAGTTCCCCCGCCAAGACCTGGAAGCCGGTGTGCAGCTAGCGGCCCTTGTCGTCGATGCGGGCCTCGCCGCATCCCGGTCGGAAGCGCGACGCCTGGCCCAGGGCGGCGGCCTGCGCGTCAACGACGCCCAGGAATCCGACGCCAACCGGATGATCGACGCCGCCGATTTGGTCGGCGGAGTGATCAAACTCGCCGCGGGCAAGAAGAAGATTGTGGTGGTTCGGCCCACTTAAGAGCCGCAACCGAAATTCAACGGGAGCAAGTCCAATGTCCGCAGTCACCGAAGGCGCAATGGCGCCGGATTTTGAACTCAGCGGCGCGGACGGGCCGATCCGGCTCGCGGACCTCAGGGGCAAGTCCGTGGTCCTCTATTTCTACCCCAAGGACGACACCTCCGGCTGCACGCGGGAGGCCCAGGACTTCACGGCCGTCGCAGCTGATTTCGCCAAGGCCGGCGCCGTCGTGCTGGGAGTTTCGAAGGATTCCCTCGCATCTCACGAAAAATTCAAGGCGAAGTATGACCTGGCCGTTCACTTAGGCTCTGACCCCGAGGGCGCCGTCATCCAGCGATATGGCGCTTGGGTCGAAAAGAATATGTATGGCCGCAAGTACATGGGCATCGAACGCTCCACGTTTCTGATTGATGGAGCGGGCGTGGTCCGCAGGATCTGGCGGAAAGTGAAGGGGGCAGGTCATGCAGATGATGTGCTTACGGCCTTGCTTTCATTGTAATTTCCAGAATTTCCGCCGTCGTCGGATCGAAATCCGATGCCCCAAAAGGTCGACGCGGGCAACCTGTGCGCCGGCGGCACGGCGATCCCCAGTCTATTTCGTCGCCCCTCGATCGAACGGAAGTTGAACTGCAGCCGGTGGCTGCAGAACTCAGGTTAGTTGAGCGTTAATCATTTGATATTAACGGGTTAAACTTCCGGAATTTGCGTCCTGCGACGCGAAGTCCCTTGCGCGCTTGACTGTTCTGATTGCATATCGCGCGGACTTCCCCGTTGAACATCCGAAGCGGTGAGCATGACACGCGTAGCGCGCCTTCATAGATCGCTAAAGGACCTGTTCCCGGAACGGCACCTCTACGTGCGGTCTGGTGGCGAAACGTCGACCTATGTCCTGTCGCCCAGGAAGCAGATGACCATCGCCGGGATCGTCGCCGGCTGCGCCCTGTGGATGGGAATTGGCGCCGCCGCGCTATTGGTCAACGTCCTCGAGCTAACCCGCGGCGATCGCGAGGTCGCGCGCACCGAAGCCAAGTATGAACGCTGGATCGCGGACCGCGAGGCCCGTCTCAATTCAGCCATGGCGCAACTCTCAGACGGAACGGTCGGCAACGTCGCGGCCAGCGTTGAGAAGCGCCACGCCGCGCTGGCCCTGCTGTTGTCCGATATTAAGGGTGAGCCGGGCGCGGCCCAGGCCCTGACCCCTGCGATCAACCAAGCGCTGGCTGCGCCGGAAACCGATCCAATGCGCCGGGTTGAGCTTGTGCGGCTCAGCCAGGACCGACTGATTGATGCCGCTGATACCTACGCCAGGAGCCGCGCCGAACGCCTGCGCGTCGCCTTCCGCCTGGCGGGCCTGACACCGTCGGCATTCATGCCGGCCGGAGAATCCCTGGGCGGTCCGCTCATTGAGGCCAAGGACCCGCGCGCCCTCGCTGCGGTTCTCGATATCGACGAAGACTTCGCCATGCGCGTTCACCGCGCCGCGGTTGGTCTTTCAGAGGCGCGAGGCATGGCCGAGGCGATCAATTCGCTTCCATTGGCGAAGCCCACTGAAAATCCTGAACGTTCCAGTGGGTTTGGCGTTCGGTTTGATCCCTTCACGCACCGTCCGGCGTTTCATTCCGGCTTGGATTTTGCGGGTGGTCTTATGACCCCGGTCCTGGTGACCGGACCGGGCGTGGTGTCCTATGCGGGCCCGCGCGCCGGGTACGGAAATGCAGTCGAGGTAGATCATGGTGGCGGTCTGAAGACCCGCTATGCGCACCTGCAAACGATCAATGTCTATGTTGGCCAGACCGTCGCGGTCGGCCAGCGGCTGGGCGGCATGGGTTCGACCGGACGGTCGACCGGTCCCCATCTGCATTACGAAGTCTGGGTGAATGGGCGGGCTATCAATCCGGAACGATTTTTAAGAGCTGGCGAGTATGTTCTCAAAGACAATCAAAACAGAAGCTGAACCCACAAAACCCCTTACCAAGCCCGAGGGTCCCCCCCCCGCGGTGAACCAGACGCCTGAGCCGGCGAACGCCGCGCGCAAGCCCAAGGTCGCGACTCTGATCGCTGAAAACATGACCATCGACGGCGGCATCGCCGGCGATGGTGAACTCCACGTCGATGGCGTCATTCGCGGCGACGTGAAGGTCTCCCGGCTCACCATCGGCGAGTCAGGTCATGTGGAAGGCTCCATTGTCGCCGAGTCCGTGGAAAATCGCGGCAAGATCGTCGGGACGGTGACAGCGAAACAGGTCCGCCTGTTCGGCACAGCCCACGTTGACGGCGACATCACGCATGAGCAACTCGCCATGGAGATCGGCGCCTTCTTCCAGGGACGCAGCCTCAAGTTCCAGCGCCAAGCCGGCGCAGCCGTGCCATCAGTCACCGCGGTTCCGCTGATTAAGCCTGACGTGGGCCCCAAGCCCGCCGCCTGAGTCCGCCCCCGCCCCCTGCGGGGACGGGGCCCCGGCTACGACTCTGCGCCGTCGCGGGTGACACCCACCCGCTGCGCGAGGCTTGCCGCCATGAAGGCGTCCAGGTCGCCGTCGAGCACCCCCTGCGTATCCGAGGTCTCCACCTCGGTGCGCAGGTCCTTGACCATCTGATACGGTTGCAAGACGTAGGATCGGATCTGGTGCCCCCAGCCGATATCGGTCTTCTGGTCCTCAAGCGCCTGTTGAGCCGCCTCGCGTTTTTGCAGTTCCAGTTCGTAAAGACGCGCGCGAAGCATTTTCCAGGCCTCGTCGCGATTCTGGTGCTGTGAACGGCCCGCCTGACAGGCCACCGCGACCCCGGTCGGAATGTGGGTAAGTCGAACGGCGGAGTCCGTCTTGTTGATATGCTGGCCGCCGGAACCTGAGGCGCGATAGGTGTCCGTGCGCACATCCGCCGGATTGATCTCGATCTCGATGGTATCATCGACCACCGGGTAGACCCATACTGATGCGAACGAGGTATGCCGTTTGGCATTGGAATCAAAAGGTGAAATGCGCACCAGGCGATGGACGCCGGCTTCGGTCTTCAGCCACCCGTAGGCATTGGAGCCCTTGATCTGCAGCGTCACCGACTTGACGCCCGCCTGTTCGCCGCTCGTCTCCTCAATGAAATCCACTTCGTAGCCGTGCGCCTGGGCCCAGCGGCTGTACATGCGCAGCAACATGCCCGCCCAGTCGTTGGACTCCGTCCCCCCTGCGCCGGAGTTGATTTCCATGTAGGCGTCGTTGCCGTCCGCCTCTCCCGATAGCAGCGCCTCCAACTCTGCCCGCGCGGCGCGCTCCTTCAGGGACTTGAGTTGTTCGACTGCCTCGTCAAACGCGTCCTCATCGCCCTCCACCTCCGCCATCTCGGCATAGCCAAGTGCGTCCATAAGTTCACGCTCGAGGCTTTGAACAGCCTCGACCTGGGCGGCCAGACGCTGGCGATCACGCATCAGCGCCTGCGCGGCGCTGGCGTTATCCCAAAGGCTCGGGTCCTCGACGCGGGCGTTCAGCTCATCAAGTCGCCGCAGCGCAGGTTCCCAGTCAAAGACGCCTCCTGAGCAGTTCGATCGACTGCTCGACGTCGGCCTTTCCGGCCTCGACATCCGCTCTCATGGATTGCTCCGACTGATGGGGCGCGCCGGATAGCGCGGGAACGAGATCAAAACAATCCGTTCATTTCGTCCGCCTTCTTTGGCGGCGAGGCGATGCCCGGACTGCTGGGCGTATAGGGTTGCGGACCTGCGCTGGGTCGAGACGTAACAGAGCGGACAACGTTCGGCGCAGCCGTCTCGACCTTTGGCTCGGTGCCCGGACGGAACGCCTCGCGAATGCCGCGCACGCTAACAAATTTGGCGTTCGCGGGCGCTTTGAATTCCTCAGGTTTCGTCCCCTTGATCGCCTCCTTCATGAAGGAGATGAAGATCGGCACCGCCGCCTGGGTGCCGGTTTCGCCCTGCCCCAGCGTGCGATTATCGTCAAAGCCCACGAAGGTTCCCACGACGATCTTGGGCGAAAATCCCACGAACCAGGCGCTCCGGTACTCGTTGGTTGTGCCCGTCTTGCCGCCCAGGGGCCGACCCAGGGATGACACCGACACGGCCGTTCCGCGTTGAACCACTCCCTCCAGCATCGACGTGATCTGATATGCGGTGATGGGGTCGAACACCTGCGCGCCAACTGGCGGCGCTCGTGGGCTTTCATCTCCGTTGAAGCTGGCTTTGCAGCGCGGGCAGTTGCGCATGTCCGCTCGAAGGATGGTCTTGCCTTCGCGATCCTGAACCAGTTCGATCAGGTGTGGGTCGATCTTGCGTCCGCCATTGACGAAGGAGGCGTAGGCCGCCGTGAGCTTGAACGGTGTGGTTTCTCCGGCGCCCAGGGACATCGCCAGCACCGGCTCCATGTCCTGAACCACACCCAGGCGCTTCGCCGTATCCACGATCTTGCGCATGCCGATGCTCTGGGCGAGCCGCACAGTCATTGTGTTGCGCGAGAGCTCAAGGCCGCGCCGCAAGACCAGCGCCCCGAGATAGTTGCGGCTGTAATTCTCGGGCGACCAGACTTCACCGTCAGTCGCCCCCCGTAAGCTGATGGGAGAATCCATGACCACGCTGGCCGGTGTAAATCCGTTTTCCAGCGCGGTGGCGTAGACAAGCGGCTTGAACGCGGAACCCGGCTGTCGTTCCGCCTGGGTGGCGCGGTTGAAATTCGACAGGGAGAAGGAATAGCCACCGACCATCGCCAGGACCTTGCCCGAATATGGATCCATGGCGACGAGGGCGCCATTCACCGCTGGGATCTGCTTAAGCCGGTAATCGCCCTTGTCCGACGGCACCACAAACACAAGGTCGCCAACGAACAGGCCCTTGCCCGCCTGCGCCCAGCTGACGTCCGCCGCGGCGATGTTTCCCACCCCGGCGCCGCCACGCAGCTGAATTTTGGCGCCTCCACCGCCAACGGCGGTAACGATGGCTGTGGTCCAGTCGCGGCGTTCAGCCGGTCGCTTCTTGCGCTTGGCCACCGCCTCCCAGTCGTCGCCGGGGCCAACCTTGGCCCATGCCCCCCGCCAGCCATGGCGATGATCGTAGGCCTCCAGTCCATCCATCAACGCGATTTGGGCCGCCGTCTGCAGGCGCGGATCCAGCGTCGTACGCATATAATATCCACCCTCATTCAGGCGGTCACCGAGCACAATCCGACCGCGACGGCGGACTTCCTCGACGAAATAGTCGGCGTCCTTATACTTCGCGCGGCTGGGCTCGGTTTGAACCACGAGGTCAGCTTTTTTTGCCGCGTCAGCTTCAGCACGGCTGACCCAACCGAGATCGGCCATCTGCTCAAGAATAAGATTACGGCGATGCATCGCCGCCGCCTTTTGGCGGATGGGGTGATAGTTATCCGGTCCTTTCGGCAAGGCCGCCAGATAGGCGCATTCCGCCAACGATAAATCCGAGATCGACTTGCCAAAGTAGTTGTAGGCGGCGGCGCCGACGCCATAGGACCGGTAGCCAAGCCAGATTTCGTTCAAATACAGTTCGAGAATTTGCTCCTTGGTCAGCGTCTGCTCAAGGCGCGCCGCGATGATCGCTTCTTTGACCTTTCGCCCGATGGTCGCCTCATTGGTGAGCAGCACGTTTTTCGCCACTTGCTGCGTGATCGTCGAACCGCCCTCAAATCGACGTCCCTGCAGCAAATTGCCGATATTCTTGACCATGGCCCTCGTCAGGCCGCCGACATCCACGCCGCCATGGTTGAAGAAATTTCGATCCTCCGCCGCCATGAAGGCCTGCGCAAGTTGCGGAGGGATCCGATCGTAAGGAACGAAAATCCTCCGTTCGTTGGAGAATTCTCCGATTAGCGTGCCGTCAACGGCATAGGCGCGCGTCGCCGTAGGCGGGCGATAGTCCACCAGATCGCCCGCATCCGGCATGTCGTGAAACAGGAACCCAGCGTAAATTGCGACGGCCAGCGCAGCCACAGCAACAGCGCTGAACGCCGTCACGCCCGCAATCGCCAACCACTTAACGGGGGAGTTCAAAGCACCGGGGCCTCCGCGGGCGCGATCCCGCCCGTCGGTGTCTAACCGGCTTCGCGGCGGGCGCCAACTCGCGCTTTTCAGCGCGGCTCAACGTGCTGCGATTCGAATCTCGCGATCGAAATATTGGTCAATGGCGTCGCCAACCGAGTCCATCATTCGCGCCCGTCTTGCTGGGTCGCGCAGGTTCGCCTCGTCGGCTGCGTTGGTCAGGAATCCCATCTCCAGCAGAACGGCCGGCACATCAGGCGCGAGCAGCACCACGAGGCCCGCGTCACGGTGGCTGCGCCGGAGCAGCGAGGTATGCCTCTCCACCTGCGGCAGCAGCATATCTGCAAAAGCCGCGGACCGATTCTTTGTCGCCCGTTGTGTCAGATCCAGCAGAATTGCGCTGACGCCACGGTCGCCACTGTTGTTGGCCCGCATGAACCAGTCGTCCTTGTTCACGAACTTGGCGGATCGCGGCGTGGCTTTCTCAGACAAGGTGTAGACGCTTGCTCCGCGCAAGGACGGACTCGAACCTGCATCCGCATGGAGCGAGATGAACAGATCCGCATCGACCCGCCTGGCGATCTGAACTCGGCTGTCAAGCGGCACATAGACGTCGTCGCCGCGGGTCATCACCACCTGATATCGCCCAGTGCGCTCAAGCCGCGCCTTCAGCGCCCGCGCCGCCGCGAGGGTTACGTGCTTTTCCCACGCCGATACGCCCTTGGCGCCCGGGTCACGCCCGCCGTGGCCCGCATCAATCACGACCACTTTTTTAAGTCTTAGCGGCACCGCTCGCACCGGCCGGCTGACCAGCGTCGCCGGAGACACTTGCGCTGGCCCACGTAGACCCGTGCGGGCCTGCATTGAACCCGCACGACTTGGCGCAGCCGCCAGATCCAGGACATATCGGTAGCTGGTGACGCCATCAGCAGGCGGCAGCAGGAAGCGGCGCCTAACGACAACATCCGACGCCAGATCGATGCGAAGGCGCGCGCCGCCCGAGGCTTGGTCCACGATCCAGGCCCGCACCAAACCCTGCCCTTGACCTTGCAGGGGATGATCCGCCCGTACACCCGACAGGAACACAACCATCCTGCGGTCGGATCCGCCATCGTCCGTTACGCGCCCAACCGCTCGGGCCGCCAGGTCGATAACGATACGGGTTTCGGTAGGACTCCCACCGAGGCGAACCTTCAGGACGCCTGCGCCTGAGGATTCTGCATGGGAGACTGCAAAAACGCCCAGGCAAGCCGCGGCGCCCGCCGCTAACGCCAGCGCTTTAAGCCTCGCACCTTTGAAGACGTCGCCCAGCTTCGGGAGCATCCGCCGGTCCACCGTCACCACAACTCACTGAATGATTTTCCCACTATACGGCGGCTTGAGGGTAACAAAGCGTTAAGCGCATGTCAGGCGTCTGCGGCGCTTTCCTTTTGCGTCACACTGTTGCAATGTCGGAAGGCGCGAGGGTGGCGCTCCGGCGTTGGTCGGGTCACCTCGCCGCACAAACTTGTGTCGGCGCCGGAGCATCAGGCTTCGTCTGCGACGCTTCCTCCGATCCGCGCTCACCGCGCGCCTAGGAACAAATCAAATGGGCAGCGCTGCTCAGGCCCCTAATCGGCTTTTCGCCGCCCGCAACGCCCTCGTTGGCGCTGCGGCGCTCGATGCGCGCGCCCCTTTCCCAGACTGGCGGCGCCCCGGCCTCGCGCCGAGGCCGCGCCGCGGAGAATCCCATGACCAAAAAGATGTTGATCGACGCCGCCCACCCGGAAGAAACCCGCGTGGTCGTAATCGATGGATCACGTGTTGAAGAATTCGATTTCGAAAGCCAGAATCGCAAACAGCTTCGGGGTAACATCTACCTCGCCAAGGTGACTCGGGTCGAACCGTCCCTGCAGGCGGCGTTCATCGAGTACGGCGGCAATCGCCACGGATTCTTGGCCTTCAATGAAATTCACCCGGATTATTATCAGATTCCGGTCGCTGACCGCGAGGCCTTGCTTCGCGAAGAGGCGGAGGAAGACGATGAGCCGCACCCACCTGCCGCTCGGGAAAACGACGACGATGACGACGACGCTGAGGCCGACGTCGACGATGATGTGATGGAGGAGGAGGTGGCGCGCCGCCGTCGCCGCCTCATGCGCAAGTATAAAATTCAGGAAGTAATCCGCCGACGCCAGATCATGCTGGTGCAGGTGGTCAAGGAAGAGCGCGGGAATAAGGGCGCAGCGTTGACCACCTATCTGTCGCTCGCGGGCCGTTACGGCGTGTTGATGCCCAACACGGCGCGCGGCGGCGGGATCAGCCGCAAGATCACGACAATCACCGACAGAAAGCGCCTGAAGGGCGTGGTGCAGAGCTTTGAAGTTCCACAGGGCATGGGACTGATCGTCCGCACCGCCGGCGCCAAGCGCACCAAGGCCGAAATCAAGCGCGACTACGAGTATCTGCTGCGACTTTGGGAGAATATCCGAGAGACGACTCTGCATTCCATCGCGCCGGCCCTGATCTACG
The DNA here is from genome assembly GCA_947475415.1 of Caulobacteraceae bacterium. Classification (GTDB taxonomy): domain Bacteria; phylum Pseudomonadota; class Alphaproteobacteria; order Caulobacterales; family Caulobacteraceae; genus Phenylobacterium. Next base: position 60,317 of record CANJLH010000005.1, on the reverse strand, counting down.
AGGAAGAGGACCTCGTCAAACGCGCGATCCGCGACCTCTATGACAAGGATATTGATGGGGTCTGGGTCGAGGGTGACGCCGGGTTCAAGAGCGCGCGCGATTTCATGCGCATGCTCATGCCGTCACAGGCCAAGAAGGTTCAGCTCTATCGTGAGCCCACGCCGCTGTACGTAAAGCACCGGGTCGAGGATCACCTTTCGCAGATCTATTCACCCGTCGTGCCCTTGAAATCGGGCGGCTACCTGGTGATTAACCAGACTGAGGCGCTGGTGGCCGTCGATGTGAACTCCGGCCGTTCGACCCGCGAACGCAACATCGAAGCCACTGCGCTCAAGACCAATATGGAGGCGGCGGAGGAAGCCGCGCGTCAATTACGTCTTCGTGACCTGGCCGGCCTGATCGTCATCGACTTCATTGATATGGACGAGGCGAAAAACAATCGCTCCGTTGAGAAGAAGTTGAAGGATTGCCTCAAGGACGATCGCGCGCGGGTGCAAATGGGCAAGATCAGCGGCTTTGGCCTGATGGAAATCAGCCGTCAGCGCCGTCGCTCAGGCGTGTTGGAGGCCACCACCCTTGTCTGCGAACATTGCGCGGGCACCGGACGGGTGCGTTCAGTGGAATCAAGCACCTTATCGGCGCTGCGGGCCCTGGAAATCGAGGCGCTCAAAGGCGGCGGAGAGGCGACACTCAAGGCGCCTCGCGCAGTGGCGCTTTACATTCTCAATGAAAAGCGCGGCCACCTGGCTCGTTTGCACCAGGGGTCGGGTCTGTTCGTGACCGTACAGGCCGACGACAGCCTGGCGCACGCCGAAACCTTGATCGAAAGAACCTCTACGGAACCGCGCGCCGATCAAACCGGATATTTCCAGGCGCCGCTTGTCCCCTACGAGCCCGTGGCGGACGATCTGGATGATGATTTCGAGGACGAGGACGAGGACGAGGCCGAAGACGACGGCGGCATCGAGACTGACGAAGACGAATCGGAAGCGGACCAGTCCAGGGAACCTCATCGCGAGGGTGCTGAGGATGCCGACAACGGCGGCCGGAGTCGCGGCAGGAGGCGACGGCGCCCACGCCGGGGCGACGAGCCCCGCGAAGGCGCCGCCCCCCGGGCGACTGAACCACGCCCCGCAGATGCGGAGGACGATAGCGCCGGCGCCCGGCGGCGGCGGCGTGGTCGGCGCGGCGGACGGCGGATGCGCGACGATGCCCGACCGTCGGACACTTTCGCCTGGACACGCCCCTGGGTGCCGTATGGCGACGACCCCTTTGTCTGGTACGATCCGGCTCAGGATCTGAAGATCGCGCCCTCCACCGAAACGACCGGGCCCGAGCCTGTCAGTGAACCCGCACCCACTCTCCCACCCGATGTCACTCCGTCCAGCGGCTCCGGGGATGAAGTCTGGATCGAATTGCCTGCGTCTGAGGAAAAACCGAAGCGTGGTCGGAGCAGCCGCGGGCGCGGTCGGGGACGTGGGTCTGAGGTGGAGACCGTCGAACCTGCGGTGGTCGAGGCCCCACAGGCGCCCGAACCTCCAGTCGCAAGGGACGTGGAAGAGGTCGAGGCGCCGACCCCCAAGCCGCGCGCCAGGCGATCACGCGCCAAAGTGGTCGAGCCGGATGTTGAAGCCAACGTTGCCGCCAAGGCTTCGGAACCTGAATCGACGGTTGCCGTTTCGCCAGAACCCGAACCGGTGATCACCGCTGCGCCGGAGGCTGAACCCATTGCGACAACCAGCGCTCCAGTGCCGCCACAGCCTGATCCCGCGGAGATATCTGCGCCTCCGGCGGCGCCGCGGCGCGGTTGGTGGCGGCGATGAAATGACCAATTGGCCCAGGGACCCCTGGGCCAATTACCTGCTTGAGCCTTACAAAAGCCGCGGGCGTTGCTACATTCACGTCGTGCGATCGCATGAGCGGTTTCCGAACCAACTCGGAATCAACGGCATGCGTGGATAGCGAGTCAGGATGTCCCCTCCCCGCGTTCTGTCCCATCTGGCGCTCGCCGTAGGTTTGGCCGCCAGTCTGTTCGCCCAGACCGCCGCCGCGCAGAGCGACGGAATGTCGCTGATCCGCGACACGGAGATCGAGGGCACGCTGCACAAGGATGCAGACCCGATCCTGCGTGCGGCGGGCATTGAACCCAAGAATATTCAGATCCTGTTGATCGGCTCCAGGGAACTGAATGCTTTCGCCAGTCCTAAGACCATGGGGGTCTACACCGGCCTGATCATGGAGGCGGATAACCCCAATCAGTTGCAGGGAGTTCTTGGCCACGAAGTCGCCCACTTGGCCGCGGGCCATTCGGCCCGCTCAGGCGAGATGACCGCGGCTGGCATGAAGCCGTTCTTGCTCACCATGGGTCTGGGCGTACTGGCCGCACTCGCGGGTTCCGCCGATGGGGCCGCGGCCCTCGTCGGAAGCGCCGGCTATTTCGGAACCTTGGGCGCCATTGGCTATTCCCGTGAGCAGGAGTCTCGAGCCGACCAAGGTGGCGCGACGATCCTGGAAAAGGCGGGGATCTCCGGTAAGGGACTCGCGGATTTCTTCGACAAGTTCCGCTACCAGGAGGTCTTTGACGAGGCGCGGCGCTACGCCTTCTTCCGCACGCACCCGCTTTCCTCCGACCGGATCGAGGCGCTTCGCCTGCGGGTGGAAAAACTTCCAAGCTATGCAAAGGTCGATGCGCCCGAAGCCATCTCGGAACATGAGGTGATGAAGGCGAAACTGACCGGATTCATGAGCCCGCAAACCGCGATCGTGAAATACACGGAACGGGACAAGGGCTATCCGGCCCGCTATGCGCGCGCCATCGCCTACTACCAGCTCAAGGAACCGGACAAGGCGCTCAAGCAGCTGGACGGCTTGCTGACTGACTACCCAGAAAACCCCTACCTCTGGGAGCTTAAGGGGCAGGTGCTATTCGAATACGGCCGCGCCGCCGAGGCCGAGGCGCCCCAGCGCCGCTCAGTGGCGTTGAAACCCGACGCCCCGCTGTTGCGGATCAACCTGGGCCAGACGTTGATCGCGCTCGATGACAAGACCAAGGTCGAAGAGGGCGTCGTCGAACTTCGCCGCGCCCTGACCCAGGAAGAGGACAACGCCCTCGCCTGGCGTGTCCTTGCGGAGGCCTATGACAAGCAAGGCAAGGAAGGCATGGCCCGGCTTGCGACCGCGGAATACAGCTTTTCGGTGGGGGACAATCGCCAAGCCTTGGTGTTCGCCATGCGCGCCCGTGAAAAGCTCGAGAAGAATTCGCCGGAATGGCGGCGAGCCACGGATATCGTGCTCGTTTCGGGTCCCAGCAAGGACGACTTGAAGAATCTCGCCCGGGAAGGCTCGGTTGTCGGCTCTTTGCGTTGAGCTTCGCAAATCATCGCGCACCGGCTATCTCATGGCTATGAAGCTCCTGATCCCCGCCCTTGCGGCGTTACTCACCGCGTTCCCGATGAGCGCCTGCCAGAAGTCCGCCAGCACGACTGCGGATCTCGCGGCCGTAGAAAACCAGGCGCCGAGCGCGCGGAAGATCAGTTTCGTCGAGCGCCTCAACCCCGACGTCGCATTTGGCGAAAAAGTTCGCAGCTATCTTTTGGAGCACCCCGAGGTGATCGAGGAAGCGGTGGAACGGTTGCAGCAATCGAAGGACGCCGCCGAGGCCAAGGCGCATGACGCGGAAATGATCGCTGCGCGGTCAGCCATCCCCAAATTGCGCCAGGCGCTTGAGCGCGACCCGCGTGACTTTGTCGCCAATCCGAACGGCGCCATCACGGTTGTGGAATTCTTCGACTACAATTGCGGCTACTGTAAACTGGCCGCCCCCGAGATCCTGCGAATGATCGAACAGGACCCGGATATCCGGTTCGTATTCAAGGAATGGCCGATTTTCGGCGAGGCTTCCGACAGCGCCGCGCGCATCTCGCTCACGAGCGCAGGAAAGGCCAATGGCCTGAAACTCTATAAGGCCTGGATGGCGGAAAAGCCCCTGAATGAAGCGGCCATCGATCGCAGTTTGGCGGCGGCGGGCCTGAATTCCGAAAAACTGCGAGCGGATTCACAGTCTCCAGAGATCACAAAGCAGCTTGCCGACGTCCGCGACCTGGCGATCGCCCTGAAGCTGCGCGGCACGCCTGCCTTCATCGTCGGCGATCAGGTCGTGCCTGGCGCAGACATGAAATCCCTGGCCGCGGCAATAGCGACCGCCCGACGCGGCGACCTCAAGCGGCCTGACGGCGGCATCGCCAAGGCCGGCTAAGCCCTCAGATCAATCCTGCCAAGGGCGAGGACGGATCGGCGTACATCCGCTTGGGCATGCGTCCGGCCAGGTAACCCTCGCGCCCGGCGATCACCGCATGCTTCATCGCTACGGCCATTCGGATCGGATCGCGGGCCTCAGCGATGGCGGTATTCATCAGGACCGCGTCGCAACCCATCTCCATGGCCACCGCGGCATCCGAGGGGGCGCCGACTCCTGCATCCACAAGCACCGGCACCGTCGACTGTTCGATAATCAGGCCCAGGTTGAGGACGTTCTGGATGCCGCGCCCCGACCCGATGGGCGCGCCCAGCGGCATGATCGCGGCCGCGCCGGCCTCCTCCAGCTTCTTTGCATAGACCGGGTCGTCGCTGCAGTAGACCATCACCTGGAAACCGTCGGCGATGAGAAGTTTCAGCGCCCGCAGGGTCTCTTCCATGTCCGGGAGCAGGTGTTTGGTGTTGGAGAGCACCTCCAGCTTGACCAGGTCCCAGCCGCCGGCCTCACGGGCGAGCCGCAAGGTGCGCACGGCCTCCTCGCCCGTGAAGCAACCCGCAGTGTTAGGAAGATAGGTGAAGCGCTCGGGCTTCACGAAATCTGCCAACATCGGCTGGCTTGGATCGGACAGGTTCACCCGGCGCAGGGCCACGGTGACGATTTCCGCCCCAGCCGCCTCCGCGGCGGCGGCGTTCTGAGCATAGTCGCGGTACTTCCCCGTGCCCACGATCAGGCGCGAGCGGAAGGTGCGCCCCGCCACCGTCCAGGTGTCTTGGCCTTGCGCGGATCCGTCCATGTCAGCCGCCTCCAATGAAGTGCACGATTTCTATGCGGTCGCCCTCGGCGAGGTGCGTCTGCGCATAACAAGCGCGCGGAACGATCTCCAGGTTGCGTTCAACCGCGACCTTGCGCGGGTCCAACCCAAGGCTTGCCACCAGGCCCGCCAGGGTCGAGCCCGCCTCCAGGTTCCGCTGTTCGCCGTTGATGCTCAGGATCATGCGCTTAAGGCTCCTTGTGACCCTAGGCGAGCCCCGTTACAAGACAGCTGAATCGACGGCGGAGCCGAATGTCGAAACCGATCTATGTGCTGAGCGGACCGAACCTCAACCTTTTGGGTGTCCGCGAGCCGGAGATTTATGGAAAGGCGACCCTGGAGGACGTCAGGCGGCTCTGTGAGGCGCGAGCGAAGGCGCTTGGCCGCACGATAGAGTTCCGACAGTCCAATCATGAGGGCGAGCTTATCGATTGGATCCAGGAGGCGCGCACCAAGGCGAGCGCCCTGGTGATCAATCCGGCGGGCTATGGGCACACCTCGGTGGCGATCCTCGATGCCCTTAAGGCCGCCAATATCCCCGTGGTGGAATGTCACCTGTCCAACCCCGCCGCGCGGGAGGAATTCCGCCGGCATACCTATGTCTCGCTCGCCGCAAATGGCCTGGTGTCAGGCTTTGGCGCAGCGAGCTATGAACTGGCCGTCGAGGCCGCGGCGGGTCTTTCCGCCTAGCCTTACGAAACATAAGGAATATTCGATGGCGAGCACTCCAAAGGCGCCGGCCGATGCGATCGACGTACGTCTGGTCCGCAAGATGGCCGACATTCTCACCGAGACCGGTCTGTCCGAGATTGAGGTGGAGCGCGACGGGCTGCGCATACGCGTGGTAAAGACCCTCACCGCCGTGGCGAGCGTGACCCATGCAGTCGCCGCTCCAGCGCCCGCGCCAGTCGCCGCTGCGGTTCCCGCGGAGGCCGTAGCCCCCGACCATGCCGCCCGGGGCGAGGTGGTGAAGTCGCCGATGGTGGGTACTGTCTACTTGCAGCCACAGCCCGGCTCCCCCTCCTTCGTTCAGGTAGGCGACAAGGTCGAGGCGGGTGCAACCCTGATGATCGTCGAAGCCATGAAGACCATGAACCCGATTCCGGCGCCCCGGGGCGGCCGAGTCGTCGAGGTGCTGGTGGCTGACGGCCAGCCCGTGGAGTTCGGCGAGCCCCTCGTGATCATCGAGTAGGCTGATGTTCGACAAGATCCTCATCGCCAACCGCGGCGAAATCGCGCTCAGGATTCACCGCGCCTGCAAGGAGATGGGCATCTCCACAGTGGCCGTTCACTCCGAAGCCGACGCCGGGGCCATGTGGGTTCGGCTGGCCGACGAGAGTGTCTGCATCGGCCCGGCGCCCGCCGCCAAGAGCTACCTAAATATCCCCTCGATCATCGCCGCGGCCGAAATTACCGGCGCCCAGGCGATCCATCCCGGCTATGGCTTCCTGTCGGAAAACGCCCGATTCGCCGAGATCGTTGGCGCTCACGGCTTCACTTTCATCGGACCCAAGCCCGAACACATCCGCATGATGGGCGACAAGATCGCCGCCAAGCAGGCCGCCATCGGCGCCGGCATCCCGGTGGTGCCGGGGTCCGATGGCGCGGTGACCACCGAGGATGAGGCGTTCGCGGCGTCCGAGAAGATCGGCTTTCCCGTGCTGATTAAGGCCGCCGCCGGCGGCGGCGGGCGCGGCATGCGGGTGGCGGCTACGCAGGAGGAACTGGCTGAGGCGGTGAGCGCCGCGCGTTCCGAAGCCAAGGCCGCGTTCGGCGACGATGCGGTCTACATGGAGCGCTATCTGCAGACCCCGCGGCATATCGAACTGCAGGTGATCGCCGACTCATTCGGCAATGTCTGTCACTTGGGCGAGCGGGATTGTTCGCTCCAACGCCGCCACCAGAAGGTGCTGGAGGAAGCCCCCTCCCCGGCGCTTGACGCCGTGGCTCGCGCCGCAATCGGCGATGTGGTGGTCAAGGCCATCCAGAAGATCGGCTACCTGGGCGTCGGCACTATCGAATTCCTGTGGGAGAACGGAGAGTTCTTCTTCATCGAGATGAATACCCGCCTGCAGGTGGAACATCCGGTGACCGAGGCGATCACCGGCATCGATCTGGTGCGCGAGCAGATCCGCATCGCCGCCGGCCTGCCCCTGTCGTTCAAGCAGTCCGAGGTGGTGTTCGAGGGCCACGCAATCGAATGCCGCATCAATGCGGAAAACCCTCGCACCTTCACGCCGTCGCCCGGCCTGGTGACGGATTTCCACGCTCCTGGCGGCTTGGGAGTGCGACTGGATTCGGCTCTTTACGCCGGCTATGTGATCCCGCCCTATTACGACAGCCTAGCCGGCAAACTGATCGTCCACGGCCGCGACCGCGAGGAATGCTTGGCGCGCCTGTCGCGCTGCCTGTCGGAAATGGTGGTCGGCGGAATCGAGACCACCATCCCGTTGTTCCAGGATCTGCTGCACGAGCCCGACATATTGGCCGGGCGATATGACATCCACTGGCTGGAAAAGTGGATCAAGGCGCAGGCGGCTTAAGGGCGCGGCGCCTCAGCGACGCCGAGATGCTAAGTGACCTACTGCGCTGACTGTGACGCGGTCTCCATGCCAGGATTCGAGGCCGGAAGGATGGGTGCGCCTGTCGCCGCCATGTCGCAATGCCTCCCTCCCGTAGCGGTCTGATTGCGAAAATCGCCACATTTTCGCCGCATTTCCCGCGTTTTAGCAGCAACATGTCATCCTGATCCATCTGGGCCGTCAGGCCTCTCGTCTCCCTCATCGGCGCAGCGCGAACCCGTGCGCGTCGATCCAGCCCGCCGAATTCCTCGGTGGACGTCTTGGGAGACACAGATGAGCGATCAAAACCCATCCAGGCCCCGGCACGCCAGGGCCCAGAGCCCTCAATTGGACCGCGACCCCGACTATGCCGCCCGGATGGCGCGGGCCGAATTCGGCCGATTCTACCTCGACACGGCGCGGGTTGAACAAACCCTCAAGGAGGGCGAAATCGTCTTTCGTCACAAGGCGTCCGACCCGAGGCGAAAGGCTCGACCGGGGTGACCGGGCCCCGCCCCTACCCTTCAAACCCTACGAAGACCGCAGCCTCTTCGACTGACTTACGCTGGGAGACCACCGCATTGGCCGGGAAGGTGTCGTCGGGAAAGCCCATGGCGATGCAGATCATGATTACCTGATCGTCGGGGATGTTCGCGTGCTCGCGCACCACGGGGGATTGCATGATCCCCTGGCTGTTGATCACGCAGCCGAGCCCCCGCGACCAGGCGGCGTTGACCAGGGCGTTGGTGAACGCGCCGCAGTCGAAGGGGCCGATGTCGCCTCCGTGGATGGAACGGTCATAGGTCACCACCAGGGACACCGGCGCGTCGAACTGCCGAAAGCCCCGCAGCACCCAGTCCTGGCGCGCCTGCTTGTCATCCCGGGCAATGCCCATGGCCGCGAACAATTGTTTGGCGATGCAGATCTGCCGCTCGCGGTGTGCGCCCGCGTAGTCGCCATGGCTGCGGAATTCCCGTGAGTCGGGCACGCCCGCCAGGTTGCGCTCCGTATTGCCCGCCCGGATTCGGTCCAGCGGTTCACCGGAGACCACGTGGATGTTCCAGGGCTGGGTGTTCAGCGACGAGGGCGCGCGCAGGGCGAGCGCGATGACCTCTTGGATCAACGCCTTGGGCACGCGGTCGGGCTTGAAGCCGCGGATGCTTCGGCGTCCCAGGACGACGTCGTCAAAGCTCAGCGTCGGGCCGGACGGTGGAGTCATTGGCAGGTTCCTGTGCGCGGCGACAGCCTCAGAGGTGCAGTACCCGCCCGAAGGCGTCCAGGGCCGACTCGTGCATCGCCTCGCTCAGGGTCGGGTGCGGATAGACGGTGGCTTGAAGCTCCGCCTCTGTGGCCTCCATGGTGATGGCCAGGGCGAAGCCCTGGACCATCTCGGTTACCTCGGCGCCGATCATGTGGGCGCCGACGAGCGCTCCGGTTGCAGCGTCGAACACCGTCTTGACGAACCCCTCAGTCTCGCCGGCGGCGATGGCCTTACCGTTCACCCGGAATGGGAAGCGACCGACCTTGACGGCCATCCCCTTTTCCTTGGCCTGGGCTTCGGTGAGACCCACTGAGGCGATCTGCGGAGTGGCGTAGGTGCAGCCGGGAATGGGGGCGTTCAGGCCAGACGACTTCAGGCCCGCGATATGCTCAATGCAGTGGACGCCTTCGTGGCTGGCCTTATGGGCCAGCCAGGGTGGACCGGCCACATCGCCGATGGCGTAGAGGCCGGGAACATTGGCGGCGGCGTGAGCATCAGTGACCACGTGCGTGCGATCCACCTTCACCCCCAGGGCTTCGAGGCCCAGATTTTCCACATTGCCGACGATACCGACGGCGACAATGGCGACCTCGGCCTCCAGTGTCTCAGCCTTGCCGGCGCTCTCAATGGCCACGGAAACGCCGGTCGCGGTGCGGCTTAAATTCTTCACATTGGCGCCGACGCGGAATTTCAGGCCCCGCTTCTCAAACGCCTTCCGGGCGGCGGCGGAGACTTCCTCATCCTCGACAGGCACGATGCGGTCCAGGGCCTCGATTACTGTAACATCCGCACCCAACGCTCTATAAAAGCTCGCAAATTCAATGCCGATGGCGCCCGACCCAACCACGATCAGGGATTTCGGACAGGCCTTGGGAACCATGGCCTCGCGGTAGGTCCAGATTCGCTCACCGTCCGGCTCAAGTCCGGCGGCGGGGATGGTGCGGGCGCGGGCGCCGGTGGCAAGAATGACGGACTTGGCCTGCAGCGAACGCGAGCCGCCGGCTTTAAGCGCCACGGTCACCTTTGGCGCTGGCGCGCCCTTTTCCAGCCTGGCGGTCCCCTCGATCACCTCGATCTTATGCTTCTTCATCAGGAAGGCGACGCCTGCGGCCAGCTGGGCGGCCACCTTGCGGGAGCGTTCAATCACCTTGGCGAAGTCGAAGGCGCGCGTGCCGATCTGGATGCCGTAGTCGGCCAGATGGCCTAGGTTCTCATAAACCTCGCCGGACTTGAGCAGGGCCTTGGTGGGAATGCAGCCCCAGTTCAGGCACACCCCGCCCAGGGCCTCGCGCTCGACGATGGCGGTCTTAAGACCCAGTTGCGCGGCGCGGATGGCGGTCACATAGCCGCCGGGGCCGGCGCCGATGACGATGACGTCGAAATCTGTCGCCATGACGCGCTCCTAGAGGATCATCGTGACAGGATCTTCGATCAGACCCTTGAACGCCTGCAGCCAGCGTGCGCCGGTGGCGCCATCCACCACCCGATGGTCGCAGGTCATGGTGACGGTCATGACCGTTGCCACCGCCAGTTGATCGCCGCGCACAACGGGACGCTTCTCGCCTGCCCCAACCGACAGGATCGCCCCCTGCGGCTCGTTGATGATCGAGGCGAAACTGCGGATCCCGAACATACCCAGGTTGGAGATCGTGAAGGTGCCGCCCTGGAATTCGTCTGGCTGAAGTTTGCGGGTTCGCGCCCGTTCGGCCAGGTCCTTGGCTTCCGCGGAGATCTGGGCCAGCCCTTTCAGCTCCGCCTGGCGGATGATCGGCGTGATCAGGCCGCCCTCAACCGCCACCGCCATGGCGACGTCGGCGTGATGGTGCATCGCCAGGCCCTCGGGCGTGTAGGAGGCGTTGGCCTCGGGCACGCGCTTCAGCGCCAGTGCGGCGGCCTTGATAACCAGGTCGTTGACGCTGACCCTGACCCCCTCGTTCTTCAGCGACATATTGATCCGGGACCGGGCCTCCAGCAGCCGGTCGATCTCCAGGTCGATGTTAAGCGGGAAGTGCGGCACGTCGCGGAAACTGTCGGTCATCCGCCGGGCGATCGCCTTGCGCATGCCGTCCAGGGGAACGAGGTCGTACGTGCCGGCGGGAATGCCCATCTGCTGCAGGGAAGCCGCCTGGCGTGGCGCGACCGCGGCGGATGGCGCGGCTGCCGCCGGAGCGCGGAGCCCATGGGTCGCAGCGTCGATGTCCGCCCGAACGATTCGGCCGTGCGGACCTGAACCCTTGAGGCCGGCGAGATCGACTCCCTTCTGTTCGGCCAGCCGCCGGGCGAGTGGCGAAGCGAAGATGCGGGGACCGCGGGGCGCGGGTCGCGGGGACGACGCTGCTGGCGAGGCCGTTGCCGCGGGCGCCGCTGCTGTGGCCGTCAGCGGAGTCGGAGTGGCGACGGGTGCTACGGCCTGCGCCGGTGCAGGCGAAGTCGCTACGCCGCCGCTCAGCTGCGCGATGGTGCTGTTGACCTTGACGCCTTCGGTTCCCTCGGGGACCAGGATCGCCTCGATGGTTCCTTCATCGACGGCCTCGACTTCCATGACCGCCTTGTCGGTCTCTATCTCGGCTATGATGTCGCCGGAGCGGACAGCATCCCCGACCTTGACGCGCCACTTGGCCAGCGCGCCCTCCTCCATGGTGGGCGAAAGGGCGGGCATCAGTATGTCGATCGTCATGCCGGCTCCTGCGAGAGGTGGGCCAGGGCGGCGGCGCCCTTCTCCCAGTTGCGCCCATCAAATTGGCTCAGGTCCATTTCCAGGTCGTCGGCCGAATCCAGGCAGCGGGCGTTCACCGACCAGCCGTCAGGGTTGGAACGGGGACGATAGAAGCATTTGATCCCGCAGCGGGGGCAGAAGAGGTGCTCGGCCACGCCGGTATTGAACCGATAGGTTGTGAGTAAGTCTTCGCCAGAACAGATGCGAAAGCGGCTCTGAGGCACGATGATGTGCATGTACCCGGTCATTGCGCAGATGGAGCAATTGCAGGACTGAACCTCGACGCGCACCGGCACCTGCGCCTCGAAACGCACCACGCCGCAGTGACACCCTCCGGCGCGCCAGCTCATGGCGGGGCCACTCATCGGTAACTAACCGCCCTGGCGGCGGCCACGATTTTGTCCACTGACGGCAGCGACAGGAGCTCCAGATTGGCCGCATAGGGCAGCGGCACGTCCTCCTGACAGACCCGCACCGGCGGCGCATCCAGATAATCAAAGGCGTGCTCGATCACCCGTGCCACCACCTCGGCGCCGACGCCCATGGGGCCCCAGCCTTCCTCGACGGAGACCAGCCGGTTGGTCTTCATCACGCTTTGGACGATGGTCTCGTGATCCAGCGGCCGCAGGGTGCGCAGATCAACCACCTCGGCGTCGATCCCCTCGGCAGCCAGCTGTTCGGCAGCCGCCAGCGCCAGGCCGACCATGCGCGCGTGGGCGGTGATGGTGACGCCGGAGCCTTCCCGGCGGATCTTGGCCTTGCCGATGGGAACCACCCAGTCGATATCGGCCGGCACGTCGAATTCGGTCCCATAGAGCATCTCGTGCTCCAGGAAGACCACCGGATTGGGGTCGCGGATGGCGGCCTTCAAAAGCCCCTTGGCATCGGCGGCGTCATAGGGCGCCACCACCTTCAGGCCCGGCACATGGGCGTACCAGTTAGAATAATCCTGACTGTGTTGGGCGCCGACGCGGGAGGCCGCGCCATTGGGTCCGCGGAACACCACCGAGCAGCGGATCTGACCGCCGGACATGTAGAGAGTCTTGGCGGCGGAGTTGATGATCTGGTCGATAGCCTGCATGGCGAAGTTCCAGGTCATGAACTCCACGATGGGCTTAAGACCCGCCATGGCGGCGCCCACGCCTAGCCCGGCGAAGCCGTGCTCGGTGATCGGAGTGTCGATCACCCGGCGCTCGCCGAATTCCTCCAGCAGGCCGCGACTGACCTTATAGGCGCCCTGATATTGAGCGACCTCCTCGCCCATCAGGAACACGCGCTCGTCACGGCGCATTTCCTCGGCCATGGCGTCCCGAAGAGCGTCGCGGACGGTGACCCTCGACAGGGTCGCGCCGGCGGGAAGTTCGGGGTCGCGCGGCGCAGCCGCAGGCGCGACGGCGGCCGGCGGGGTGGCGACCGGTGCGGGTGTTGGCGCGGCGGCCGGTTCAGGCGCCGCCGCAGGTTCCGTCTTGGTTTGCGCTGCCCCGCCGTTCAGGCGCGCGATCGTGGTGTTGACCTTCACTTCTTCAGCGCCCTCGGGCACCAGAATCTCGGTGATCACGCCCTCATCGACCGCCTCGACCTCCATGGTGGCCTTGTCGGTTTCGATCTCGGCGATCACATCGCCGGACCGTACAGTATCGCCGACCTTGACGTGCCACTTGGCCAGCGTGCCCTCTTCCATGGTGGGCGACAGGGCGGGCATCAGCACATCGGTCACTGGGCCGCCTCCAGATAAACGTCGGTGTAGAGGGCGGCGGGATCCGGTTCCGGCGACATGCGGGCGAATTCGGCGGCGTCGGCGACGATGCGCTTCACGTCCGCGTCGATGGCCTTCAGCGCCGCCTCGTCGGCGAAACCCAGTTCCGACAGGCGATGCTCCAGATGCTCGATGGGATCTCTGGTCTTGCGAACTTGGTCGACCTCCTCGCGGGTGCGGTACTTGGCGGGGTCGCTCATGGAATGGCCCCGGTAGCGGTAGGTCATCATTTCCAGGATGTAGGGCCCCTTTCCTGAGCGGGCGTGCGCTGCGGCCCGGCTGGCGGCGTCGCGCACCGCCTCAACGTCCATGCCGTCGACTTCCTCGCCAGGAATGCGGAACGACAGGCCGCGTTTGTAAAGATCCGTTTCCGCCGAGGAGCGTTCGATGGAGGTGCCCATGGCGTACTGGTTGTTCTCGATCACATAGACGACCGGCAGGCGCCAGAGCTCGGCCATGTTGAAGCTCTCATAGACTTGGCCCTGATTGGCCGCGCCGTCGCCAAAGTAGGTGAAGGACACCTTGCCGTTGCTCTTGTAGCGATTGGCGAAGGCTAGGCCCGTGCCAAGGCTAACCTGGGCGCCGACGATGCCATGGCCACCGTAGAAGTCGCTGGCGGTGGAAAACATGTGCATCGACCCGCCCTTGCCCTTGGAGGCGCCGGTGGCTCGGCCGGTGAGTTCCGCCATCACCTCGTTGGGATCCATGCCGCAAGCCAGCATGTGGCCGTGGTCCCGGTAGCCGGTGATCACCGAGTCTCCGGATTCCTTCACCGCCTGGACGCCCACCGCGATCGCCTCCTGGCCGATGTAGAGGTGGCAGAAGCCCCCGATCAGGCCCATCCCGTAGAGCTGTCCCGCCCGCTCCTCGAAGCGTCGGATCAACAACATGGAGCGATAATAGCCGAGAAGTTCGTCCCGGTCGGCGTTGTGACCCGGCTTCGCCGGCGTGCTCTTGGTCTTCTCGGCCGCCCGCGCTCGCGCCATCGAGTCCTCCCAGCTAGTTCAACAGCGAACCAACCGACTCGATGGGTCGGGTCAGCGCTGTATCCGGATCACATAATCCCTTGGATCGCTGTAGCCTAGGAGGGAGCGTGCGCGTTCTTCCAGCAAATCGCGTGACAGGCTGGAATCGCGCAACAGGCGAGCGCGAATTTCCAGATCCGCGCGTTCATTCTGCAGCCGCGTCAGTTCCGCGGTCTTCAGCGCCAGCGCCTCGTCACGTTTGCGCGACATCAGCAGGCCGCTCTCGCCCGTCAGGGCGTGGAACGCGAAATAGGCGATCAGGAACGCCAGGGCGGCGGTCGGCAGGTAAGGGCGAATTTTGGCGAGCACAGCGGGAATCAGCGGTCCTTGAAGACCCCCAAAACTGACCCACGCATGCTTAACGGGCCGCTAAGCGGCTTAAGCGTTTTTGACCGCCTTGCGGCCCAGATAGAGGGCTTGGTCGCCCAGTTCCTGCTCGATGCGCAAAAGTTGATTGTACTTGGCCGTGCGATCGGAGCGAGCGAGCGAGCCGGTCTTGATCTGCCCGCAGTTGGTGGCGACCGCGAGGTCGGCGATGGTGGAGTCCTCGGTCTCGCCGGATCGGTGGCTCATGACCGCGGTGTAGCTGGCCCGGTGCGCCATATCGACGGCGTCCAAGGTTTCCGACAGCGAGCCGATCTGATTGACCTTCACCAGGATGGAATTGGCCAGGCCCTTGTCGATGCCCATGGACAGGCGCACCGGATTGGTCACGAAAAGGTCATCGCCAACCAGCTGGATTTTGCCGCCCAGGCGATCGGTGAGCAACTTCCATCCGTCCAGGTCGTCCTCCGCGCAGCCGTCCTCGATGGTGACAATCGGGAAGCGGTCAACGAGTCCGGCCAGATAATCGACCATGCCGGCCGGGTCGACGGTCTTGCCTTCGCCCTCCATCATATACTTGCCGTCCTTGAAGAATTCGGTGGAGGCCACGTCCAATCCCAGCAGGAAATCGTCACCGGCCTTGTAGCCGGCGGCGGCGCCGGCCTTGACGATGAAGGCCAGCGCATCGACCGCGCTACCGATGTTGGGCGCAAAGCCGCCCTCGTCGCCGACGTTGGTGTTATGGCCGGCGTCCTTCAACGCCTTCTTCAGCGCCTGGAAGATTTCCGCACCCATGCGAAGGCCCTCGGCGAAGCTGGACGCGCCCGTAGGCAGGATCATGAATTCTTGGATGTCGATGGGGTTGTCGGCGTGGGCCCCGCCATTGATGATGTTCATCATCGGCACCGGCAGGACGCGAGCGGAAACCCCACCCACGTACTTGTAGAGCGGTTGGCCCAGCGACTGGGCCGCCGCCTTGGCGACCGCCAAGCTGACACCCAGGATGGCGTTGGCGCCCAGACGAGACTTGTTGGGTGTGCCGTCCAGGCCGATCAGCACGTTGTCGATTCGCCGCTGATCAGAGGCGTCAAAACCCGATAGGGCGTCGAAGATCTCGCCATTCACCGCCTCCACCGCCTGGAGAACACCCTTGCCGCCATAGCGGCCCTTGTCGCCGTCGCGTCGCTCCATCGCCTCATGGGCGCCGGTGGAGGCGCCCGAAGGAACAGCCGCGCGGCCCATTGCGCCGTCCTCCAGAGCGACGTCGACCTCGACGGTGGGGTTGCCGCGGCTGTCGAGGATTTCGCGGGCTTCGATATCGACGATCTCGGTCATGGTCTTTCCTGGGGTCTAGCGGTCGCGGGGCGGCTGGCTTTAACTTGCGCGGCGGCGAATCTGCAACCGACCACACAATGGAGATCGTTCATGACAGCCCTTAAAAAAACCCTCGGCATCGGCGTCCTAATGGGCGCGACTCTGGCGCTCGGCGTGTCCATCGGCCAGGCCAGCGCCGACCAGCCCCGCATGCATTCGGCGCTTGATCACCTGCGCGCCGCCCGCGAGGACCTGCAAGCCGCCGACCGCGACAAGGGCGGCCATCGGGGCGCTGCGCTACGGATGGTCAACAACGCCATCGCCGAGGTCGAGCGCGGGATCGCCTTTGACCGGCGCCACTAAGGCTCAGGCGCGCCGGCCCCGGTAGGCCTCGACCACGGCTGCGGTATCGTAGAACTCGCGGAAGCTGGCGACCTTGCCGTCGCGCACATTGAAGACGTGCAGCCAGTCGTAGGCCAGCCGCCGCCCGTTATTCTTCAAAGTCAGGGCCACGCGGCCCTCGACACAGATCGTGTCCCCGGCGGCGTGCAGCCGCTCGGGGACGAATTCGCTGATGTCCTCGACCTCGGCCAGGGCGGTGAAAAAGCCGACCACGCCCTCTGGCCCGGAGCGGACTCCGAAAGTCGGATATTCACCTGCGCGTCCAACCAGTTCCCAGTGAACGTCCGGAGTCAGCGCCGCCAGCAAGGCTGGAATGTCCCCTCGCCCGAAGGCCGAGTAGACGTCCTGGACGACGGACAACGAATCCTGCGGCATTTGGCGCCCTCCCATGGCGATGCGGCTCCGCGATGGCGGAAGCCACATTGCATCATACGGGAGCCCGCGCGGTAAAGATGCGCGGCGGCCTGAGCCTAGTCTTCCTTGGGCGTCAGGACCTGACGGCCCTTGTACATGCCGGTTTTCAGGTCGACGTGGTGCGGACGCTTAAGTTCGCCGGTCTCCTTGTCTTCAACATAGGAGTTCGGCGCCAGCGCGTGGTGGGACCGGCGCATGTTCCGCCGCGAGGGCGAAACCTTTCTCTTCGGAACGGCCATGGGAGAGTCTCTCAGGCGTGAAAACGAACGCGGCGGCCGCGGGGGCCGCCGTCATGAGCGGCGGTGTATGGCGCAATCGGCGCCGGGTTTCAAGTCGAAGCCTTGAGAAGACGCCGTGGCGCGACGTTGGCCCAGGCGAGACGAATAATCACGCTCAGTTCGCGCGCATCGATATCCTGCACCCACACATGCGTCCATCCGTGGTGCGGGTAGTCCGGCGCCGGCTCGATTGCGTCCGGACGATCCGCGGTGAGGTTGACCTGATCCTCCCGGTCCAGCTTCAACAGAACCACCGGCCGCTCACCGCCCAGCGGCGCAAACATGCTGCGGCTAACAGAAGGTGTTGGCTTCGGCGAACGCATCATCATGAATATTCGTCGGTTCACCCGAAACGCCGGCTTGTCCCGATGGGGGTCTTCGGTGACCTCGGGTAGTGCCAAGGCCAGACGGCGCGCCATCGCCTCCGCCTCGGTCAACGCAGCAGCCGCCGGGGTGCGACGTTAGCCCAGGCCAGGCGCATTAGGCTTGGCAACCGATGCGACTCCAGCATTTCGAAATAGACGAAGGTCGCGCCCCGTTTGCCCCAGGCGCCGGGAACGGGTTGGATCACCTCGCCGTCACAGAGGTTGTGCTGATCCTCCGGATTGAGTTTGAGCATGATGCGCGGTTCCGGATCGTGCAGCGTGCAAAAGATTTTCCCGTTCACTCGGAACGACGCCATGTGGAAATGCGGCGTCTCAAAGGCCTCGGGGAGCGCAAGCGCCGTATGCCGGATATCTTCGCGGCTAAGCATGGGTCCAGTCTAGCCTAGTCGGCCGGTTCCTCAGATTCACGTTTGCGCCCGAGACTCCGAACTCTGCCGCAACAGCGTGAATGGCATCGCCAGCAAAAGTTCAAACGCAGCCTCCTCTCGCTCACGAAGGCTTTACGGCGATCGGTTATCAATCCCCATGCAGAAAGCAGACCGGTACCGACAATTCTCCGAAACCCTGGCCCTCGCCGCCAAGGACGCCAGCGGTTCCACGAGAGACCTGATCCTGCAACTCGCCCATGCTTGGCGGGCGTTGGCTAGCGAGGCGGATGGCGGCGCGCGCGCCTGCAACGTCATCGACTTCGCCTCGGCGACGCAGCGCTCCAGACTTCCGACAAAGCCAACGGAACGGGCGCGCCGGGGTCGAAAATCGCGGAAATGACAACGAATCAGCGTTGCATCAACGCTGAATTGGACGCCCCGACTCGACCGGAAGATAGCCAACTCGGCCCGCGCCAATCCCGGACGCAACCCTCAATTTGTGACTTGACGACAAGGTGCATGGGATCGTTCCGCGAAAAAACACGCTTGGCGGCGAATTTCACCCCTAAACTAGACGGCTCCGCTCTTTTGCGGCGCCGATGAAACTGGCGAACAAGGGGTGGGGATCGAAGGGGCGGCTTTTCAATTCGGGGTGGAACTGGACGCCCACGAACCAGGGGTGGTCGGCGCGCTCGCAGAGCTCCGGCAGCACGCCGTCCGGGGATAGGCCCGAAAATTTCAGACCGGCGGCTTCGATCGCCGCGCGGTAGTCAATGTTGACCTCATATCGATGGCGGTGTCGTTCGCTGATGGCGGTGGCGCCGTAGATCGCCGCCACTCGGGAATCCGGCGCCAGCACCGCGTCATAGGCGCCGCAGCGCATGGTGCCGCCCAGATTGTCGCCCAGGCCGCGGACCTCGCGTTCATTGCCGCGCACCCATTCGGTCATCAGGCCCACGATAGGTTCAGAGGTCGGGCCGAACTCGGTGGAAGACGCGGCCTTGATGCCGGCAAGGTTCCGGGCAGCCTCGATCATGGCCATTTGCATGCCGAAGCAGATGCCGAAATAGGGTATCTCGTGCTCGCGGGCGAAACGAACCGCTTGGATCATTCCTTCAGACCCGCGGTCGCCAAACGCGCCGGGAACCAACACGCCGTGAACATCGGTCAGCCGCTCGGCGATCAGGCTCTCCTCCTGGCCCTCGAAAGATTCACCTTCGATCCAGTTGAATCGCACCCGCACATTGTTGGCGACGCCCCCGTGGATCAGCGCCTCGACCAGAGACTTATAGGCGTCCGTCAGCCCTGTGTATTTGCCCACCACGGCGATGTTTACCTCGCCGTCTGGGTTCTGAAGCCGATATGAAATCTCCTGCCACCGCGCTAGATCGGGCGCCGGCGCGTCGGTCATCCCAAAGACCTCTAGAACCTCGGCGTCGAGACCCTGGGCGTGGTAGTCCAACGGCACGCCGTAGATGTTGGCGGAATCCATGGCCTGGATCACCGCGCTTTCCCGGACATTGCAGAACAGAGCGATCTTGCGCCGCTCGCCCGCCGGGATCGGCTGTTCGCACCGGCAGAGCAGGATGTCAGGTTGGATGCCGATGGACCGCAGTTCCTTGACCGAGTGCTGCGTCGGCTTGGTCTTCATTTCACCGGCGGTCTTGATATAGGGCAGCAACGTCAGGTGGATGTAACAGGCGTGGCCACGGGGGAGCTGTTGGCCGAGCTGGCGGATCGCCTCGAAGAACGGCAGCCCCTCGATATCGCCCACCGTCCCGCCGATCTCCACCAGGACGAAGTCCACCCCCTCCCCCGGATCGGAAAGCACGAAGCGTTTGATCTCGTCGGTGACGTGGGGGATCACCTGCACAGTGGCGCCCAGATAATCGCCGCGGCGCTCCTTCTCGATGATGGTCTTGTAGATCTGACCGGTGGTGATGTTGTCGCCGCGCGTGGCGTTCACGCCCGTGAACCGCTCGTAATGACCGAGGTCGAGGTCGGTCTCGGCCCCGTCGTCGGTGACGAACACCTCGCCGTGCTGAAACGGGCTCATCGTCCCGGGATCGACATTGAGATAGGGGTCGAGCTTACGCAGGCGGACGCGATATCCGCGCGCTTGCAACAGAGCGCCGAGCGCCGCCGACGCGAGACCTTTGCCAAGCGAGGAGACCACGCCGCCGGTTATGAAAATGTACCGGGCCATGGGCGTCCAGATTAGCCCTGATTCGGGGCGTGTGCGCGCCCGCGATTCGATCGGGCGGATAAGTCCTGTGGGTGAAGCGCGGCGCGGACCTACTTCTGCACCGGCGGCGGCGCGCCGAACGGATTTTCTAAGCTGGGCGCGGGCGACGGCGCCGTCTGGGTCGGGAGGTTCGGCGCTGCAGGCTGCACCGGCGCTGCGGGCCGCTGATTGAGCTTGCTCGGATCAATCGACTCGACTTTCACCCGGTCTACGACAGAGGAAGCTTGGCTGGTGCGGCTGGTGAGAAGCGTGAGGACGAGGCTGAGTACGAAGAAGATCGCCGCCAGCCACCAGGTGATGCTGGTCATTAGGTTTGACGCACCCCGGGCGGTCATGAACCCTGACGGACCGCCGCCCATCCCCAGAGCGCCGCCTTCGGACCGCTGCAGCAGCACCGCGCCGACAAGCGCGATGCACACCGTGATGTGAATGACGAGAAGGATGGTGATCAGCATGGCGGGTCCGGTGCGCTCGGCGGGTCACACCGCGCCGAAATGAAGCGCGCGATCTACCACCGCGCGCCGCGCAAGGCCATAGCTGGGAAACCCCCGTCCCGGAGGCGCTTGATGCTTGCACCCAACACCCCCCGTCCAATCCTGGAAAGCTCCCGGTTGCGCCTTGAGCCCCTGACGCAGGCCGACGCCGCCCGCATCTTCCCAATGATGAACCATCCGGAGGTGATGGCGCACTGGGACATCGGTGAGATCGACGACCCGCAGCTGGTGGAAGAGATCGTCGCCGGACAGCTGGCCGACATGGCGGTCGGCAAGGCGCTGCATTGGAGCATCAGCACCCTGCAGGGCGACCAGTTCGCGGGCTGCTGCGACCTTTCCGATATAAACCGCTGGCATCGGCGCGCCGAGATCGGGTTCATGCTGGCTCGGGAGTCATGGGGCCAGGGGTTCGGCCTTGAAGCAATGCGCTCGGTGATCAGTTTTGCGGCGGCGAACGGCGTGCGAAAACTCGGCGCGCGGACACACTTGGGCAACCGCCGATCGGAAAATCTGCTGGCGACCCTGGGCTTCGAGCCCGAAGGCCTATTGCGCGGTCATGTGCTGCGCGACGGAGAACGCCGCGACTGTCGCCTGTTCGGGCTGCTGCTCTAGTCCGGTTCAGGCCGCCCGGATTATCCCCAGAAAATCCGCAGCCTTCAGGGAGGCTCCGCCCACCAGAGCCCCGCCCACCTCAGCTGCGTGCAGGATCTCTGCGGCGTTGGTCGGCTTCACAGAGCCGCCGTAAAGGATCGGCACGCCGCCGCCCTCCCCCCCGAAGGCGCCCATCAAGGCGGTGCGTATCGCCTGGTGGACTTCTTCGATCTCCGCAATGGTGGGAGTGAGGCCGGTTCCGATGGCCCAGACCGGCTCATAGGCCACGGAAAACGCGTGGCCGGCGAGTTCGGGTGGCAAAGATCCCCTCACCTGCTCCGTCACGATGGCCAGCGCCTGACCGGCGCGGCGCTCGTCCAGGGTTTCCCCGACGCAGACGATGGGTTCAAGGCCGGCCCGAAGCGCGGCGCGGACTTTGTCGGCCACCACCGCGTCGGTCTCTCCATGCCCGGCGCGGCGTTCGGAGTGACCCAGGATGACCATGGTCGCGCCGGCGTCAAACAGCATCTCGGCGGCCACATCGCCCGTATAGGCGCCCGATTCCCTGGCGTCGCAATCCTGGCCGCCCACCAGCACCGCGGTTCCTGCCAGCGCGCGGCTCATCCGCTCCACAAGCGTAGCGGGGGGGCAGAGCGCCACCCGGGCCGTCACCCCGCTTAAGCCCGCAGCCACGCCGCGCGCCTCATCCAGCGAGGCGACAAGGCCGTTCATCTTCCAGTTTCCGGCGATCAGGGGTGTGGGCGCAGGCATCGTGTCTCTCATCTCTGGTGCTGGACGCGCGGTTAAGGCAAAGGCAGGTCTGTGTCACCTGCTTGCGGGGAGCAAGCGCCCTCCACTATACCCTCGCCCAACACAGCGCCCCGAAAGGGACCATATGCTCGCCGTATTCCGCAGGTTCGCCAACTCTTGGGTCTCCAAGGCCCTGATCACCCTGCTGGTGATCAGCTTCGGCTTCTTTGGCCTCCAAGGTTATTTCAGCGGTCGCCCGAACGCCGACGCGGTTGTCAGCGCCGGCGACCGCAAGGTCACCGAGGGTGACTTCCGCCAGCAGTTCGACAACTTCAAAAAAATGGCCGAGCAGCAGGCGGGCCAGCCCCTGACCGCGGAAGTCGCAGCCCAGAACGGCCTGGACAAGCGGCTGCTGGAGCAGGTGGCCACGCAGGAGGGGATGCTGGCCTTCCTGCATAAAATTGGGATCCGGCCATCTGACCAGTTGGTTGCAGGTGAATTGAAAAAGATCGAAGGCTTCTTCAGCCCCGTGACCGGCAAATTCGACAAGGAGCTCTACGCCCAGAAGCTTGCGGAGAATGGTCTGACGCCCACCAAGTTCGATCAACTGCTCCAGGGCGAGATCGCCCAGAACCATTTGGCCGCAGCGCTTGAGGGCGGCATGCAGACGCCGCGGGCCTACGGCGCCCTGGCGGCGATCTATGCCATGGAAGGCCGCAACGTCGGCTACTTCGCCGTGCCAATGACCAGCGTGGCGGCTGTCACCCCGCCGACGGACACGCAGTTGGCGGCGTTCATGAAGGAAAACCAGGCTGTGCTGATGCAGCCCGAATTCCGGATCATCACCCTGGCCCGCTTCAGCCCCGCCATGACGGCCGGATCTGTGAAAATCGACGAAGCCGAACTTCAGAAGCGATATCAATTCCGCAAGGACACGTTATCCAAGCCGGAAACACGTTCGCTGGTTCAGATCCCCGCGAAGGACGCCGCCGCCGCCGCACAAATCATCGCGCGACTCGGCAAGGGCGATCTCCCGGAGGCGATCGCCAAGAGCCTGGGCGTGGATGTGATCAATTATACGGACAAGCCAAGGTCAGCCATTCCCGACCGCGGCGTCGGCGAGGCGGCGTTCAAACTGGCGGAGGGCCAGGTGAGTGCACCGATCAAGGGCGACCTCGGACTCGCCGTCGTGCGTGTCAGCAAGATCACCGCCGGCGTGACGCCGAGCCTCGAACAGATCCGCGGGGAACTGGAGGCAGAGCTGCGCAAGGACGCCGCCGGCGAGAAGGTCTACGCCATGACCCAGGCCTATGAAGACGCCCACTCCGGCGGCGCCAGCCTTGCGGAAGCGGCGGCCAAATCCGGGGCCGCCCTGATGACCCTGCCGCCGCTGTCGAAGGAAGGCGCCACCCCCGACCGCCAGCCCATGCAGGGCCTTCCGCCGCGAATTCTTGAGATCGCCTATGGTCTGCCGGCAGGCGGCGAGAGCGAGATCGAGGAACTGGGGAACGGGGAATACTTCGCGCTGCGCGTCGAAAAGATCATCCCCACGGCCCTTCCGCCGATGGAGCAGGTCAAGGGGGAGCTAACCCAGGTTTGGATGGGCCGCGAGCTGATGAAGCGCATGCATGAACGCGCAGCGGTTCTTTCCGAACGCCTGCGCAAGGGCGAAACCCTGGAAGCCGTCGCAGGTGCAGCCGGATCTTCGGTGACCCGCATCGTGGCCCTGGATCGGGTCAACGCAGCACGCAACAAGGACCTGCCCCAGGAGTTGGCGGGCAAGGCATTCGCCGCCAAACCTGGCGAGGTGTTCACTGCCGATGACCCCCATCTGGGCGTGCTAATCGGCAAGGTCGAGTCGGTCGCAATTCACCCCGGACCGGACCTCGTGCGCCTGACCGAAGCGGCGCGTCCGCAGTTGTCACAGGCCGTGCTTCAGGAAATTTCCAAGTCCGCGGCGACGGCCGCGCGCTCGGAGATGAAAGTGAAGACTAACTACGCCCTCGCGCGCTCCGCGATCGGCTTGGAGCCGCTCGATGAGCCCAAAAAGGGCAAAAAGAAGTGACGATCGAGCCGGCCTTCGAGGCCTTCGCCGCCAAATACGCCAGCGGCGCCTCCCAGATCGTCTGCCGCCGTCTGGTGGACGATCTTGAGACGCCGGTTTCGGCCTACCTCAAAATAGGTCACGGCAAGCCCTACGCTTTCCTCTTCGAGTCAGTGGAAGGCGGCGCCTGGCGCGGCCGCTATTCGGTGATCACCCTCAGCCCGGATCTGGTGTGGCGCTGCCGCGGAGATCAGGCGGAAATCGCCGAGGGGGCGGACATCGCCGCCGGGCGCTTCACGTCCCAGGTCGGCGGTGCGCTGGACTCGCTTCGAGATCTATTGGCGGCCTCGCGGATCGACCTTCCCGCCGGCCTACCGCCTATGGCCGGCGGCGTGTTCGGCGCAATCGGCTATGACATGATCCGGCTGGTGGAGCGCCTGCCGGACGTGAACCCCGATCCGCTGGATTTGCCCGACAGCGTCATGACTCGGCCATCCGTGGTGGCCGTATTCGACGCCATCGCCCAGGAGATCATCCTGGCCACCAGCGTGCGTCCAGACGTTACCCCCGCGGCCGCGGCCTATTCGGCGGCGCAGGCGCGCCTGGATCAGGTGGTGGCTGATCTGCAGAAACCCGCGCCGCCGCTCAGCGGGACCGGTTCACCTGAGCCCGACCGGTTTACGACACCGGTGGACCGAGAGACCTATCGGGGAATCGTTGAGCGGGCGAAGGAGTTCATCCGCGCCGGCGATATCTTCCAGGTCGTTCCGAGCCATCGGTTCCGCGCGCCCTTCACTCACGACCCCTTCGCACTTTATCGGTCTTTGCGGCGCACCAATCCGTCGCCCTTTCTATTCTATCTGAACTTCGGCGATTTTCAGCTGGCCGGATCATCGCCGGAGATTCTGGTCCGCTTACGCGACGGCAAGATCACCATTCGCCCCATCGCCGGCACCCGGCCCCGCGGCGCAACCCCTGAGGAAGACGCCGCCCTTGAGCGGGAATTGATCGCCGACCCCAAAGAACGGGCGGAGCACCTGATGCTGCTTGATCTTGGCCGCAACGACGTTGGGCGCGTGGCGATGCTGAATAGCCAGGGCTGCAATGAGCCGTCCTCGGCCATGAAGGGCGCCCATGTGCGGGTGACCGATAGCTTCTTCGTCGAGCGCTACAGCCACGTGATGCACCTGGTCTCCAACGTCGAGGGAGATGCGCCCGAGGGTCTCGACCCAGTAGATGTGGTGATGGCCGCCCTGCCCGCCGGCACGCTTTCGGGCGCACCCAAGGTCAGGGCCATGCAGATTATCGACGAGCTTGAGATCGAGAAGCGCGGCATCGCCTACGCCGGCGCAGTCGGGTACTTCGGCTGCGACGGGGCGGTGGACACTTGCATCGTCCTGCGCACGGCCTGCTTCAAGGACGAAATGATGTACGTCCAGGCTGGCGGCGGAGTGGTCGCGGACTCAGATCCCGACGCAGAATACGACGAGACCCTGCACAAAGCCCGCGCGCTCCGCCGGGCCGCGGAGGAAAGCTGGCGATTCATTTGAGGCTGTCGCGGTCTTTCAATGTGGCGGAGCACGCTTGAGTGGGCTCAGCCCCAGCCATTGCGCGACCGACGGGATACGCTTCAGGATGAGCCGCTCGATCGCCACTACTAGCAACAGCGAAGGCCCGAGCAGCGGAAGGTATAGGCATAGCAGGCTCAGAACGATGAGGAGGCCAGGCCCCACCTTCTGGCCGCTTAAAGCCGGGGGCGCGCCGAGCGCTCCATCCGGCCGCCGCCGCCACCACATCAGCACGGCGCTTCCCGCCATGGTGATCAAGCCGAGCGCGGTGAACACGCCCAGCGCCTGATTGAACCAACCGAACAGCTGACCCTCGTGGGCAGCCACGCCAGTCCCGACCACTTGGTCGATCCAGTGCCTTTGGTTAAAATCCGTGCGCCGCGTAACGGCGCCTGTCGCGGCGTCCAGCGTTAGGTCCACCCGTTGCGGGCGGTTTGGCGTATCCGATTTTGCCGTCCATCCGCCGTTCCTACGGGTCGGCGGCGAGATCAGCACCGGCGCGGGTAGGTCGAGGGCCGCGACGGTGGGAACCATTCGGTTCAGAGGCGCATAGCGATCGGGCGCCATGTCCATTCCCGGCATCGACATTCCAGCCATGCCGGAGTGACCCGCGTGTTCGTCGCTCGCGGCGGCGCGGACACTGGCGTCGAGCGCACGGCGCTGGGCGAGTTCCGCCGAACGGCCATTGGTCCAGTCCTGGCTGGCGGCGCTCGCGCCGGCGAGCCGGCGGACGTCCTTCAAGTAGCCTCCCCAGTTCTTCGCCCAGGGCAGGCCGGTCAGCAGCAGGAATATCGCGAAAAATGACACCCAGACCCCGGTGACCGCGTGAAGGTCCCGCAGGATCTGACTGGACCCGCCGCCGAAGCGCGGCCAGACCGCGCCCGCCAGTCCGGCGCCGCCGCGCGGCCACCACAGGAACAACCCGGTCAGCAGCATGATGATCGTCCAGCAGGCGGCGAGTTCGACCAGGTTGGACCCGCGGTCGCCAAGCATCATTTCGCCGTGCAGCCGGAAGATGACCCGCATGAAGCGGTCGTCCTCGTTGAGCACCTTGAGCACCTTGAGGTCGTCCGGGCGGACATAGACCCGCATCTGTTTCGTCCCCTGGCTGACGATCACCCGAGCCGCGGAGGATGGTGTCTCCGGCAGTTCATAGGCGCGCAGCACGGCGTCTGGCACGGCGGCGATTGCGGCCCGCACCTGCGCCGAGGGCGCCTGGGGTGGACCGGACATCACCAGTCGGTCGTAGGGCCGCTCCAGCCAGGACTCGATTTGCGGCTTGAACAGGTAGATCGAGCCCGTGGCCGCGAGCCAGAGCACAAAGGGAATGCAGAATAGGCCGGCGTAGAAGTGCCAGCGCCAAACCGTGCGGTAGTCAGGCCAGAGCCCCGCCCGCGCGGGCCGGCCTGGAGCATCGAGCGTCGCCATCTCCGCCTCCTAGAACTTGGCCCGGACGCCGGCGATCAGCGTCCGAGGCGTGCCGGAGTAGATGGAGCCGGTCGCGGCCTCGAGCACGCTCGCTCCGTTCTGCGCGCCGGTGGTGGCGCTGATCGCGTTGGTGATATTGGAGGCCGATCCGACGTAGACCTTGTCGGCGATGTTCTGCAGCGTGAAGTAGAAACTGAGTTTCGAGACTACGCCCAGACCTTCGGGCGGGTCGTAGTGCGCCCCGAGGTTCACGATGCTGTAGCCGGGGGCCTTCAGCAGGTTGGCATTGTCGAGGTAGGTGTCGTCCTTGATGTTCCATTCGATGTAACCGCCGAAGCCTTCGAGAGCCCCGGTGGGCTGGGCGTAGGACACCCGCGCATTGAGGTAGTTCGGCACGACGCCCGGGATCGAATTGCCAGAGCGGTCGAAGGATGAGCTGAACGCGCCGGCGCTGAGGCGTTCGACATAGCGCCGGTAAGTCTGCTGGTTATGCAGGTACGACAGGTTCAACCGCGCGCCGGGGAGGAGCTCCGGGAGCGGCCGCCAGCCCGCTGCGACCTCCACGCCGCGGTGACGTGAGCGCGGGGCGTTGAAGGTGAAGTTCTGCAGGTTGACGCCGGCCGACTGACTGACCAACTCGTTGTGAAAGGACTCGTTGAATAGGGTGACGCTGCCGGTGAAACTCTGGCCCAGTTTCACATCTGCGCCAACATCCACGCCCACGACCGTCTGGGCGTCTAGATCGGTGTTGTTGCCCGCGACTCCGGCGGAGGTGATGAACAGGTTTGTCGCCTGCGGCGTGCCGTAGCCGGCCGCGATACGGGCACGAAGCGTCAGGGCATCACTGGCGCGATAGGTTAGCGCGACGTCCGGGGCGACGTTGCTGTAGTCGCGGTCCCCTGTGATCCGGGTAAGGGTCACGGTGGCGTTGGTCGGATAGGCATAGATGGTCTGTAGAGCCCGCAGTCGCGTGCGCTCCACGCCAATTCCGGCCGCGAGAGTGACCCGCTCGATCGGATCGAATTCCACGCGGGCCCGTAGACCATAGTTCGCGTGGGTCCCCCCCACATAGGCCGTCAGCGCGCCCGGCGTGCCGGTCCCGCTGGCAGGAACATTGTAGGTCGCTGAATTGATGTCCTCATAGTTGAAGAACGCGCCAGCAAACAGCACCAATGGGCGCCCGGCGAAGGTCCCGATCCGGGTGAATTCGCTGATCAGGTTGAAAGACGGGAACGTGCCGACGGCCGATGTGGCGCCGGTGGGTTGCTTGATGTCTCGGTTGTCCCAGACCAGCTGCGCGCGGCCCGTGGCGTTTTCAGTGAAGTCGTGTTCCCAGCGCAGGCCCACGATCGTGCGCCGGTCGTTGCGCTGCAGATCGGCCACCTGGGCGCTCACGTTCTGCCGGGTTCCGTTGACGCCGTTGGTGAACAGGCTGACTGAAGCGCACCCGACCGCGGCCAGGGCCTCACAGCCCGTCTGGTAAGGATTCTGCCGGAACTGGATCAGCGACTGACGGATCGACAGATCAGCGTCAGTGTCGTTGTTGATGAACTTCACCGTGAGTCGGTCCGCCGACGTCAGCGCGTAGGTGATAAGCGCGTTGATGGTCGTGGTCCGGTAGCCTGTGTGCTGGCGGTAGCCGTCGCCGCTCACATAGCTGGCGAAGCCCGAAAACTCTGAGCGCACGCCTAGCGCGCCACCGCTGACGAACAGGTTGCGGTACCGGTCGCTTCCGACATCGACAGCGACCTCCACGCCCTGCAGCTCGCGCCCAGTCCGGGTGTGGAATTTCACCGCGCCGCTTGTGGCGTAGTTGCCATAGAGGGCCGATGAAGGCCCCTGCACCACGTCGATCCGGGAGTAGGCGTGCGGATCGGTCAGATCAGTCCGCGCCAGTCCGTCAGGTTGAGTCACGGGGAAGCCGTCCTCGAAGACCTGAATGTTCCGGATACCGAAGGTCTGTCGCGCGTTTGAACCCCGCACCGATACCGAGACGTCGCGCGGACCATTGCCCATCGCAAACGTGAACCCTGGAACCATGACCAAGATGTCACCGATATTTGTCGCCGCGCTATGCTCGAATTGTTCGTCCGTGACAGACATTATGGTCTGCCCGGAAGGCCGCTCAAGCACTCCGCGAATTGCGCCCTGGATAAGGACTTCGCTGACCTGTGTTGCGCCGCCATCTGACGTGGCCACCGACGTCAAGTTATCCATCGCTGGCTTGAAGTGAGCGGTCGGTGCGCCGTCCAGGGCCGCCAGTTCGTTTTGCAGTGCCTGGATCTGGCGAATTAGCGACTCTCGCCGGGTTTGAACGGAGTCTTCCGCATGGGCGGCGGCGGCAAAAGAGAAGGTCAATAATAGAGATGCGCCGAGGGCGACGTGGAAAGCGCGCGGCGATACGCCGGCGTTGAGATCGCGGAACATGAATGAATCCAATCAAATGAGGGCAGGCCCTGGCCACGGTGCGGTGGGCGGTGAAGGCGCTCAAAAGATCGTGGGAGGTCCCGTCGTCGGGGGCGGCGGCGCCGCAAGTCCAAGTCCCGGCCGCTGGGTAGTCCGCAACAGAAGCTGATCGACCTGTGCGATTTCAAAAGGGTGCTCACTGCCGACCAGCAGTGGCGCGGTCTGGGCGGTGGAGGCGCCAGCAAAGGCGCAGGGATGGTCACCACCCTTGTTCTTGCCTTTTTCGCCGCCAGGCTCGCCGCGAACAGCCATTCCCTGCGCATCGACCGCAATGGCCATAGCGCCTTGGCCGGTGCAGATCACCAGGGTTGGCAGGCCGTTCGCCGCACCGCTGCCGGCCAACATGAAGCCAGATGGCACGACCAGACGCACGAAGATCGCAAGCGCGGCCAGCACTATGCATACCGGTCGCAACCGCCTTGCCTGTCGCGCGTCCAACACCATGGTGCGCGCCATAACGTATGCGCTGCGGATTTGTCCAACGCCGCAACGCTTGACCGTAAAGGACACGGCGATCTTCCTGCCCGCATGACAGCGCTTGCGCGCTCCCAAAGTGCGGGCATCTTTGTCGTTTAAAAAGGCAACTGCGCCAGAAGGGTGATGGCCAAAACCAGCATGCAGGCTGCTATGAATGCGCCGGCCGCCAGCGTGTGGCGAAAGCCCATGCGCCGCCGCATGGGTGTTTCGAGGAGCGCGCGGGCGCGGGCGATCTCATAAGCATCCAGGGTGGAATCACCATTTGGCATGCGCCACGATCCGCGCAATTCAGCCTGTCGGCAACTCCCGCACTTGGCGCGGGGCGCGCACGCGGTTAGAGCGTGCCCATGATCCTGGTGATCGATAACTACGACAGCTTCACCTACAACCTCGTCCACTATCTGAACGAGTTGGGGGCGGAGACTCTTGTGCGCCGTAACGACGTGATGACGGCCGCCGAAGTTCTTGCGTTGAAGCCGCAGGGCCTATTGCTGTCGCCGGGGCCCTGCACGCCCAATGAGGCCGGCATTTGCCTGGAGTTGATTGCAACCGCCCCGGCGGACTTGCCGATCCTCGGGGTCTGTCTCGGGCACCAGTCCATCGCCCAAGCCTTCGGCGGCGTCGTGACCCGAGCAAAGGCGCTGATGCACGGCAAGACCAGCCAGATCCATCACGACGGACGCGGCGTGTTCAAAGGTCTGAAGAACCCCTTCACCGCCACCCGCTACCACAGTCTGGCCGCGCCGCGGGAAAGCCTGCCGCCAGAGCTTGAAGTGACGGCCTGGACCGAGGACGGCGAAGTGATGGGCCTACAGCATGCCAGGCGGCCAGTACACGGGGTGCAGTTTCACCCGGAATCCATCGCCACCGAATGCGGCCATGACCTGCTGGCCAATTTCCTGCGGCTTGCCGGCGTCGAGCCCCTGGCGAGCGCCTGATGGCGGACGCATTCAAGCCGTTACTTGGCCGGTTGGCGGACGGTGCGACGCTTAGCGACTCAGACGCCGAAGCCTTCTTCGCGGCCTGCCTCCGCGGCGAACCGACTCCGGCCCAGGTGGCCGCCGCTCTTACCGCGATGCGGATGCGCGGCGAGACCATCAGCGAGATCGCCGCCGGCGCGCGGGCGATGCGCGCCTCGGCCCTAAAGCTAGAGCACGAATTTGATGTGATCGATGTCTGCGGCACCGGCGGCGATGGCCTGCACACGCTGAACATCTCGACGGCGGTGGGCTTCGTGGCCGCGGGCGGCGGGCTGAAAGTAGCCAAGCATGGCAACCGGGCCCTATCGTCGAAATCCGGAACCGCCGATGTCCTGGCCGAACTGGGGGTCAACCTCGACGTCAGCGCCGATCAACAGAGGCGGGCGCTGGCCGAGGCTGGGATTTGCTTCCTGTTCGCTCAGGCCCATCACGGCGCCATGCGACATGTCTCGCCGATCCGGGCGGAACTCGGATTCCGCACCATCTTCAATCTGTTGGGACCGCTCACCAACCCCGCCGGCGCGCGCCGGCAGGTGGTCGGCGTGTTCGACGCCCGGTGGGTGGAGCCCATTGCCAAGGTGCTAGGCGCGCTGGGCGCAGCGCGGGCCTGGGTCGTGCACGGCGCAGGCATGGATGAAATCACCACGGCCGGGGAAACCGATGTGGCCGAATGGCGCAATGGCGCGGTGAGCAGGTTCTCGGTGAATCCGGAGGCGGCCGGACTGCCCCGCGCCGCCCTATCTGACCTCACCGGTGGCGCGCCCACGCAGAACGCGGTGGCTCTGCGGGCTCTGTTGGCGGGGGAAACGGGGCCGTATCGTGATATCGTGCTGCTGAACGCCGCCGCCGCTTTCGTGGTGGCCGACAAGGTCGCGACCCTCACCGAAGGCGTAGCGCTGGCGGCACGCGCCATCGACGACGGCCGCGCCTTGGCGGCCCTGGATCGCCTCGTGGCGATCACCCAGGGCGAGACCTAGGCATGAGCGATATTCTGAACGAGATCGCCGCTTACAAGCGCGAGGAAGTCGCTTCACGCAGGGCCGCCCGTTCCCAGTCCGCGATTGACGCCGCCGCCGCCAATGCCAGCGCGCCGCGCGGCTTCGCGGCTGCGCTGGAACGCGCCACGCGACCTGGCCACCTTGCCTTGATCGCCGAGATCAAGAAGGCATCGCCTTCCAAGGGCCTGATCCGGGAAGATTTCGACCCGCCGGCGCTGGCGCGGGCCTATGCCGCAGCTGGCGCGGCTTGCCTCTCCGTGCTCACCGATGCGCCAAGTTTTCAGGGCGCAGATCGTTACCTGACCGCTGTGCGCGATGCCGTTTCCCTGCCCTGCCTTCGCAAGGAATTCCTGGTGGATCCCTGGCAGGTCGCGGAATCACGAGGCTTTGGCGCCGACGCGATCCTGGTGATCATGGCCATGGTGGACGACATCCTGGCCGCCGAACTCATGTCCGAGGCCTCGCGCCTGGGCATGGACGCCCTGGTGGAAACCCACGACGAAGCGGAGGTCGATCGCGCGCTTGAACTTGGCGCGCGTCTGATCGGCGTGAACAACCGAAACCTGCGGACTTTTGTCACCGACCTCGCCGTCACCGAACGGCTGGCTCCGCGTATTCCCGCCGAAGTCCTGCTGGTGGCTGAGTCCGGAATCTCCACAGCCGGTGACGCCGCGCGACTCGCGGCCTGCGGCGCCCGCGCCATGCTGGTGGGTGAAAGCCTGATGCGTCAGCCGAATGTCGAGGCCGCCACCCGAGCGATTCTCGCCTGAGACTATGAAAAGTTCGAAAATTCGACGCTCTTTCAATAGCCTAACGAGTAACTTGACATTAACCCGGAACGTCTAGAGAACATCCTCAGCGTTTGCGCTTTGTTCTCCGAGGGCTACCCCATGCTGACCCGCAAGCAACACGAACTCCTGATGTTTATCCACGAACGGATCAAGGAAAGCGGTGTCTCACCGTCTTTCGACGAAATGAAGGATGCTTTGGACCTTGCGTCCAAATCCGGAATCCACCGTTTGATCACGGCGCTTGAAGAACGCGGATTCCTGCGGCGTCTTCCGCACCGGGCCCGGGCGCTTGAAGTGGTGAAGCTGCCACAACAGGCCACCACAACGGCCCCGCCGCAGGGCCGCCAAACCTTCAAACCGCAGCTCGTCGACGCCGGTCCGGCGGTCGCGGCCAATGATGTGCGTGAACTTCCTGTCCTGGGACGCATCGCCGCTGGCACGCCCATCGCAGCGATCCAGCAGGAGCGCGAGCGTCTGCCTGTACCTGAATCAATGCTGGGCGCCGGCGAACACTTCGTGCTCGAAATCCAAGGCGATTCAATGATCAATGCGGGAATTCTGGATGGCGACTACGTGGTCATCCGGCGCACCGACTCGGCCAATACGGGCGATATCGTCGTGGCCCTGGTGATGGGCGAGGAAGCTACTTTGAAGCGGTTGCGGCGCAAGGGCGCCTCGATCGCCTTGGAAGCAGCGAACCCAGCCTATGAGACGCAGATTTTCGGACCCGATCAGGTGGCGGTCCAGGGTAAATTGGTCGGGCTGATCCGCCGCTACCATTAGGTTTGACTACGTTAGCCAGCGCTCCCGAATGGCGTCACGCACCCGGTGCGTGACACCAAGCACCTCGGTCAGGTAGCCATCGACCGAGCCATGCTGCTTCGTCATCTCGTCGAATGCGGACTCCAGATAGACTTGTTGCGCCGACATCATGTGGCGCAGAACGTCTTCCGGCACGGGTTTCCCGCCCTTCGGGAACAGCCGCCGCACTTCCTCCATTCGCCGCTTGGCGCGGTTTCGCTGATTGGTCAGTAGATAATCGGCGATGATGTCATCGCTTGAAACTCCAAGCACATGGTGGGTCAGGGCGCATAGGACTCCGGTTCTGTCCTTTCCTGCATGGCAATGGACGAGCACTGGACCGTCGAGATCCGCCAGTTCGGCGAAGTACTGCCCATAAAGTCGCACGTACCAGGGATCGAATGGATAGCTGCGGTAGCCCGTGGACATCTGTTGGGTGATTAGCTCCGAGGTGACGTCGGGCACGTCCAGGAATGAAAGATGTGGCGCGGTTGCATCCACCGGCGGCGCCGCATGCTCCAACACCTTGGCCCGGAACGGCTCGGGTCGGATCGAGACGTGGCGTGTCCGCTCATTGATCCGGCGCAGGTCCACGATGAGTGCGAAGTCGAGTGCGCCCAGGTCGGTCCGGTCCGTGTCAGTCAGCGCGCCAAGGTGCCCGGAGCGGAACAAGCCGCCGGTTCGGATCCGGCGGCCACCTGCGCCAACATAGCCGCCGAAATCGCGGAAATTCGAAATCCCTACCGGGTCCATCTGCGTACCTCGCTTGCCGCCAGCGCCGCGCCGGTCCAATTCCTGACACGTCTTCCCCCCTCCTAGCCCAAGGACCTGCCAATGAGCTACCGCCCCTTCGACCTCACCGGAAAAGTCGCCCTCCTGACAGGAGCAAATGGCGGCATCGGACTGGGTATGGCCGAGGGGCTCGCCCAGGCGGGCGCCAAAGTGGTGATCTGGGGGCAAAAGCCGGAGAAAAACGCCGCCGCCAAGGCCAGGTTGGAGGCTTATGGCGGCGAAGTTCTGGTGCAGACCGTTGACGTGGCGTCGGAGGCCGCCGTGGTCAAGGGGATCTCTGAAGCACTCGAGGCCATGGGACGGCTCGATTTCGTCGCGGCGAATGCCGGCGTTGGGGGCTGGAACAGCGCCTTTACGGACACCACTGACGTAGAATGGCGGCGGGTCATCACCATCGACCTCGACGCGGTATTCTGGACCCTGCGTGAAGCCTGCCGCCACATGGTCGCCCGCGCCAAGGCAGGCGATCCTGGCGGCTCGATCGTGGCGACGTCGTCTACTGCCGCCTTCCATGGCGCGCCGCGCAATCAGGCTTACGCCGCCAGCAAGGCTGGTGTCTGCGCCCTGGTTCGCAGCGTCGCGGTGGAGCACGCCAAACACGGCGTTCGCGTGAATGCCCTGCTTCCCGGCTGGGCGCGCTCGGACCTTACTGCGCCGCTGCAGGCCTGGGACACCTTCAATGAAAAGGCCATTGGTCGGGTTCCGGTTGGGCGCTGGGGCGAACCGGAGGATTTCGCCGGGATCGCGGTCTACCTCGCTTCCGACGCCTCGAAGTTCCACACTGGCGATTCGATCGTGATCGACGGGGGCTACACGATCTTCTGATCTCAACGACCGAAGTCCCAGGTCCAGGGCCGCCTGCCGCGGAGATCCTGCGCCCAGACCGCGCGCCAGCCTTGGTTCGCGCGGTAGAGTTCCACTGAACCGCCTCGGGCGAAGTCCTCCGCCGACAACACAAGCGAGCCGGGGCAAGCCGCCGGCTCGGCAGGTCCGCGGATGATCACCACCTGAGAAACTGCGCAAAGCGCGTCAAGACGTTCGTGGAACACGGGCTTTCGGCTCCAGACCAACGAAACGGAGGACGCGCGCGATCGGCCCTTCGGCGCACAGCTCCACCTATCGCAGGCGTAAAGTGCGTCGCGCGGCGCGAAGTCCTCCGTAGCGACCAAGCCTCGGCGGCGCGCCCAGAGTTCGGCCGCAAACCGACGCACGTCCGGCCGGAAAAGTACGGCCGTTTGCCCTTGTCGCACCGCCGCGGCGGCGCCGTCGGCCGCAACCCAGATTTCCGGCGCTGGAGGCCGGGGCGCCAACGCCACCGCGCAAGCGGCCGGCAGTCCCAACCATCTCACCCCCCCTCGCCATAAGCATAACCACAGGATACCGAGAAACGCGGCGGCCAAGGTCCAGGCCGGCCCGCTCGGTGTCGTCACCATGGCGTGCGGCGCGCTAGCCGCAAGATGGGCGACACGCAACATGGCCTCAATGGCGACGCCCGCAGCGGCCAGGGGAGCATGTCCCAGTCCCATGGGCGTCAGCGCTGCGCCGATCGCCAAAGAGGGCATCATCAGAAAACTGGAAATCGGCGCCACAGCCAGGTTCGCACCAAGTCCCCAGGTGGAGACACGATTGAAGTGCTGCATGGCGAATGGGCCGGTCGCCAGGCCGGCCACGAAACTGGCGCCAATGCTCACCACGATCCACCCGCCAGCCGCTTGCGCCGCGCGTAGTGGCCAGGGAGTGTTGATCTCACGCACTGGACGCGGCCAAAGCTCCGCCAACGCCACAAGAGCGGCCGTCGCGGAGAAGGACATCTGGAATCCCGGCTCGGTGACGGCGTCCGGCTGCAAAATGAGAATGACCAGGCCGGCTAAGGCCAGGGAATGCAGGCTGATTGCCTGCCGGTCGAAAAGTATGGCGGCAAAGGCCGCCGAAGCTGTGATGGCCGCCCGCTGCGCCGGCGCCGGCGCCCCAGAGAGCACCAGATAGCCGCATACCGCGGCCAGGCCGACGCCGGCCGCCAGCTTCTTGCCGTTGACGCGCAGCGCAAGCCCCGGCCACGCCGCCACCGCCATTCGCGCCGCGGCGAAGGCGAAGCCGCCGACGATGGCCATATGCAGGCCGGAGATGGAGATAATGTGGGCGAGACCTGCAGCGCGCAGGTCATTCACCTGTTCCGGCGGGATGAAGGCCTCGTGACCTGTCGTCATCGCCGCCGCAAGTCCGCCCCTGCGCGGTCCCAGTTCATTGAAGATTCGCCGCGCCAAGCTCCAGCGTGCGGCGTTCACCCGCATTGTCCAACCCAACCGCCATGGGGGCGGCGCCTCCGCTTCAAAGTGGCCCGGCGCCGTTAGGGCGTAGGCCACGCCTCCAACGCTCTCGAAATAGGCGTCACGGGCGAAGTCGTAGGCCCCGGGGCTAGACGGCGGTGGCGGCGGGTTCAGAATCGCGAGCACACTCATCGCTTCGCCCGGACCTGGGATGGACGCATCGTCGCGCAGCGTGATCCGGACGCGGATCGGCGTCTCAGCCGGCGAATATCCGCCAATCTGAACCGGCGCCACCAGGATGCGCGGACCGCCGACGCCCCGGCTGGCCACATCGACAACCCACCCCTCTATGCGTGTGGGCCGTTCGGCCGAGTGCGCCACCGGCGCCCTGACCCGCTCCGTACGGATTTTAGCGAGGCCAAATCCGGCGAAAAGGCAGGCCAACAGCGTTGCGACGACGCTTACGCGTCGGGTCGCCAAGGCCGACCTGGTGAAAGACACGAGGCCGACGGCGACAGCGACGAGGGCCAAGCCGACCCAAAAGCGGGGCTCCTTCGGCAGCATGAAATAGATCGCCGCGCCGCAACCCAGGGCCACCGGGGCCCACAGGATTAGCCGTCCCACTTGCAGCGCAGCCTGGGCGCTTAACCAGGCTCCGGTGAGGCTAGGACCCATGCGCCACGGCGTGGTATGCAGCCGCGCCCCGTCCGTGGGTGTTTCCCCAGCCCCCTCGAGCGCCATGCCTGACCGTCCCGTCGTCACCCGGATCGCCCCCTCGCCCACCGGCGATATGCATATAGGAACGGCACGCACGGCGCTGTTCAACTGGCTTTACGCCCGCCACACCGGTGGGAAGTTCCTGTTGCGCGTCGAGGACACCGATCGAGAGCGTTCCACCGCCTCGGCCGTGGAGGTGATTTTTGAAGGGTTAAGATGGCTGGGACTGGATCCGGACGAACCGCCCGTATTCCAGGCTGCTCGTGCGGACCGTCACCGGGAAGTCGCACATGAACTGTTGGCCAAGGGCGGCGCTTACCGTTGTTACATGACCATTGAAGAACTGGCCGCTGAGCGTGAAAAGGCCCGCGCCGAGGGTCGTGCGATACGCTCCCCCTGGCGGGACCGTGACCCCGCCTCAGGGGAAGATCGCCCATTCGTGTTGAGATTCAAGGGGCCTGCGTTCGGCGAGACCATTATCGCCGACATGGTCAAGGGACCGGTGACCTTCCGCAACCGCGAGTTGGACGACCTGATCTTGCTGCGCAGTGATGGTGGGCCGACCTATAATCTCGCCGTCGTGGTGGATGACCATGACATGGCGATCACCCACGTGATCCGCGGTGACGATCACCTCAACAACGCCGCGCGCCAGACCCTGATCTATCAGGCGCTAGGCTGGGACGTTCCCGCCTGGGCGCACCTTCCGTTAATTCACGGACCCGATGGCTCGAAGTTATCCAAACGCCATGGCGCCCAGGCGGTAAGCGAATTCGATTCGATGGGCTTCCTACCCGAGGCCATGCGAAATTATCTGGCGCGCCTGGGTTGGGGCCATGGCGATGACGAAATCTTCTCGGTTGAACAGGCAATTCAATGGTTCGACGTGAAGGACGTCGTGAGTGCGCCAGCCCGTCTGGACTGGGCCAAGCTCAATCATATCAACAACCACTGGATCCGGCAGGCGGAGCCAGCGCGACTGGCGCAACTTACCGCCGTCATCCACCGGAGCCGCGACTGGCCGCGACGAGCTGATGAGGCGGAGATTTTGCAGCGCACCATTCCGCTCGTGCGCGACGGCGCCAAAACCATGCTCGAGCTCGCAGACCTCACTCTTTTCGCTTTGAAGAACCGACCTCTGGAGCTCCCGGAAAAGGCCCTGTCCCTCCTAAACGAGGAAACCCGAGGGCGCCTCGGCCGGCTTCGCACGGTGTTATCCAGCCAGGAAGATTGGTCGGTTCATGGCCTCGAATCCACGAACCGGGCGTTCGCAGAATCCGAAGGCGTGGGCCTCGGCAAAATCGGCCCGGCGTTGCGTGCCGTACTTTCGGGCGGATCACCAGCACCCGACCTCGCCGGCGCCCTTGTAAGCCTCGGAAAAGCCGAAAGCCTGGGACGTATCGACGACGCCCTTTCAAGCAGCAACTAAGTCGCTATAAGGCTCGCCGAAGAACGCTTCATAGTCGCGGGACCGGAAGGGGATCACATGGCGGACACGGCGAAATTCACCATCGGAGACAAGTCCGTCGATCTACCCGTTCTGAAGGGGACGGTCGG
The DNA here is from genome assembly GCA_947475415.1 of Caulobacteraceae bacterium. Classification (GTDB taxonomy): domain Bacteria; phylum Pseudomonadota; class Alphaproteobacteria; order Caulobacterales; family Caulobacteraceae; genus Phenylobacterium. Next base: position 21,480 of record CANJLH010000005.1, on the reverse strand, counting down.
CCCCGACGTCGTGGACATCCGTAAACTCTACGCGCAGTCGGATGTTTTCACCTTCGACCCCGGCTACACCTCCACCGCGAGCTGCGAGAGCAAGATCACCTTCATTGATGGTGATGAGGGCATTTTGTTGCACCGCGGCTATCCGATCGAGCAATTGGCGGAACAATCGACCTTCCTGGAGGTCTGCTACCTGCTTCTGCATGGCGAGCTTCCGAGCGCGACTGAGTACGCCAATTTCGAGCACACCATCACCTACCACACCATGCTGCATGAACAGTTCGACCGGTTCTTCCAGGGGTTCCGGCGCGACGCCCACCCGATGGCCATCATGGTCGGCGCGGTTGGCGCTCTTTCGGCCTTCTACCACGACTCCACCAATGTGGAGGATCCGACCCAGCGGCTGATCTCGTCGCACAGGCTGATCGCCAAGATGCCGACGATCGCGGCTCGGGCATACAAATACTCCCTGGGGCAACCGTTCGTGCATCCGCGCAACGATTTGTCCTACGCCGAGAACTTCCTGCGGATGTGCTTCTCTGTTCCCGCGGAAGACTGGAAGCCCAATCCGGTCTTGACCCGCGCCATGGACCGGATCTTCATCCTGCACGCCGACCACGAGCAGAACGCCTCCACCTCGACGGTGCGCAACGCCGGCTCATCCGGCGCCAATCCCTTCGCCTGCATTGCGGCGGGCATCGCCTGCCTTTGGGGACCGGCGCACGGCGGCGCGAACGAGGAATGCCTGAACATGCTTCAGGAAATCGGCACCGTCGACAAGATCCCTGAATTCGTGAAGGGCGTGAAGTCGCGCGACTATCGCCTGATGGGCTTTGGACATCGGGTCTACAAAAACTATGATCCACGGGCGAAGGTGATGCAGACCACCTGCCACGAGGTCCTCAAGGAAGTCGGGCGCGACGACGATCCATTGCTCAAGGTGGCGCTGGAGTTGGAGCGCATCGCACTGAGCGACGAATATTTCGTGAGCCGCAAACTCTATCCGAACGTCGACTTCTACTCCGGCATCACTCTCCGGGCGCTGGGCTTCCCGTCGGAAATGTTCACCGTTTTGTTTGCTGTGGCCCGGACGGTCGGTTGGATTTCCCAGTGGAAGGAAATGATCGACGATCCGAACTACAAGATAAGCCGCCCGCGTCAGATCTACACCGGCTCTGCGAAGCGCGCTTTTGTGCCGGTCAGCAAACGGGGCTGATCAAGCTTCGCGCGCTTCCAGGATCGCCAGAATCGCGTCGGCGGCTGCTTCGGACGGATTGGGGCCACCGCGTCCCATTTTTGAAAGGGCGACGTTCTGCGCCTCGACCTGACACCTGCGTGCCGCAGGGTCGTCAAGCAGCGCGGCGATGTCAGACGCCAGGCGCGGTCCTGTACAGGCGCCCTGCAATCGTTCGCGCGCAATCTCCTGCCCAGCGGCGATATTGACCAAAGTGATGTAGCGGGTCCGAAGCAGCGGTTTCAGAACCGCGTGGGTCATCGGCCCTAGCCTGTAACCAACGACAAAGGGGCAACCCGCCAGCGCAAGTTCCGTCGTAACAGTACCGCTGCAGGCCAGGGCGACGGTGGCGGCCTTCATAGCGGCGCGCTTCAGTTCTTCGCCCTCGATGAGATGAATACGGTCCGAAGCCCCGGATAGGCGACCGCGCAGATCCTCGGCGATGGTCGCCGCAGCCGCGATCACGACCTCGAGGTCCGGGCGTGCCTTGAGTAGAATTGTCGCCGCATCGAGGAATGGGGGTAGCATCCGGTTCAGTTCACCTGGCCGGCTTCCGGGGAGCACCAGCAGAATAGGCGCTTCGACGGACGCGCCGATTTCGGCGCGCAGACATGCCGGGTCGGCATCCGTGAAGTCCAATGCCAGCGTCGCGTCGCCCACGAATGTGGTCGCTAAGCCCGCCGCCGCAAAGTACGGGGGATCGACGGCGTTGATCGACAGCAGGTGATCCACCGCGCTGGCGAGTATCCTGGCGCGCCCCGGACGCCAGGCCCAGACCTGCGGCCCCACGTACTTCACAAGCGGCAATCCAGGCGCGGCCCGCCGTAGCGCCCGGGCGACCCGGATAGTGAATCCCCAGGAATCGATAAGGACGGCGACGTCGGGGTTCTCACGTTGAGCAAGGGCCGCTGTATCGGCGACACGGCGCATCACGCGGCGATAGGCAAGCAGGCCTTCAAACACGCCAACGATTGAGAGTTCGGCAATATTAAAGGGGCTGGCGACGCCCTCGGCGGCGAGTTTCTCCCCCCCCGTCCCCACGAAGCGGACGCCCTGCCCCAATCGTTGACGCAACGCTCGAGCAAGACGCGCGCCGCGATCGTCGCCGGAGGCCTCCGCGGCGACAAGCATGACGCAGAGTTGCTGGGTCATGGCGCGCCCAGGACAAAGATCCCCAAATCGTCCGCCAATGAGATCAAGGCCTCGCGATCCAAAACCAGAACGCGACCGGCCTCTCCAACGATACCTGCTAGGCCTGCCTGGGCCGCGGCCCGCACGGTGCCGACGCCGATCGTGGGCAGGTCGACACGCTGATCCTGAATTGGCTTGGACGCCTTGGCCAACACACCCCGCGGCTGACCAGGAACTCCGCGGAGGGCAGCCGGCAATAGGGCCACACGTTCCAACATAGCATCGGTGCCTTCCTGGGCCTCAACCGCCAGCACCAGTCCGTCGCAAACCACCGCGCCCTGGCCAATGTCCAGCTCACCGATTGCGCGGGCGACAATTAATGCGCGCTCTACGTCAGAAGAATGCGACGACGCGGGCGCATGGCGCCCTAGGAGCCCTTTCGGCAGGCTGAGATCGGTCACCACTTCATGGGCCCCCTCCACCTGGAAGCCCTCGGCTTCGAATAGGCCCACCAGATATCGCAACAGTGCGTCATCCCCGCGCCGCGCCGCTGCAATCGCACCGGGCAACGCCGTCAGACCCCGAAAATCTGGCTTCAGCTGCGCAAAGTCGGGCCGCGTTACGGCGCCGGCAAGGCAGACCGCCTCGCAACCGGAGCGGTGCAGCGCCTTGAGGCACTTGCCAATTTCCGCCAGACCAACTTCGACGCCTGGAAACGCCGCGAGTTCCTGCCCGGCGAACCCCTTGAGGCGCAAAACGAAATAGGGACGCCCCATCTGTTCGCAATGGCTGGCGATGCGGATCGGGAGCCCCCCCGCCCCCGCAATCAAACCCAACTTGCGCACCGGCCTAGACCTCGCGCTCCGGAAGGCACAGTGGGCGCGATGCGTCGGCGCGGATGAAATCGATGATCTCCATCACCGGCGCGCTATGCCCGAAGGTCGCCGCTGCGTCGTCGATGCGCTCTTGAAAGGTCCCCTCATGGGCGAACATCAATCGGTAGGCGGCGCGCAATTCATTGACCGTCTCGCGCGAAAAATTCCGCCGCTTGAGGCCCACCAGATTAAGTCCCTCCAAGTGGGCGTGGTTCCCCCAAACCAGGCCATAGGGAATTACATCCTTGGTCACTGCCGCCAGGCCGCCGATAAAGGAATAACGCCCCACGCGGCAATATTGGTGCACCGCAGCCAGGCCGCTGACCATTACGTAATCGTCGATATGGACATGGCCGCCGAGGGTGGCGGAATGGGCGAGGATCACATTGTTTCCAACAACACAGTCATGGCCGACGTGGGCTGTGGCCATGAACTGTCCGTCATTACCCACCATGGTGACGCCGCGGCCGGCCGCTGTGCCGATGTGCATGGTGACGTGCTCGCGGATCAGGTTTCGATCACCGATCACCAGTCGCGTGGGTTCTCCATGATAGGCAGCCTGCGGAGGCGCCCCGAGATTGGCGAAATGACGAACTGTGCAGTCGGCGCCGATCTGGGTGTGCCCTTCAACCACGACATGGGACAGCAGCGTCGTACGCGGCCCAAGGACCACATCCTTTCCCACAACACAGTATGGCCCCACGCCCACGCCGTCCGCCAGTTGGGCGCCGGGTTCAATAATGGCGGTTGGATGTATCGCGACGCTCACGGAGTTTCCACAAGCATGGCGGCGAACTCAGCTTCGGCGGCCACCTTTTCACCGACCATCGCCCTGCCGCGGAACTTGAACAAATCTCCCCTTGCGCGAACGACCTCAACACACAATCGCAGAACGTCGCCCGGCCGCACCGGCGCGCGGAAGCGACAATTGTCGAGGGACACAAAGAAGATGGTCTTGCCAGCCACATCAACATCCAGCGACTTCGACATCAGCACCGCCCCGGTTTGGGCCAGAGCTTCGACGATCAACACACCCGGCATCACGGGATAGTCAGGAAAATGGCCTTGAAAGAAGGGCTCATTGAACGTTACGCACTTGATTCCGACGATTGACTGGCTGGGTTTGTACTCCTCCGCCCTATCCACGAGCAGGAATGGATAGCGGTGAGGGATCCGCCTCAGCACCTCGGTGATGTCGATGTCTGTAGCGCTCTCAACGACCGGCGCTTTGCGGCTCATGAATCCCCCCCCTTGCGCCGCTCGACCTCGCGGGCAAGCCAGGCCGTTTCGCGCATCCAACGCTTTATCGGCTTCGCCGGAAATCCGCCCCAAACTTCGCCAGGGGGAATGTCCCGCATCACCGCGGCTGCGGCCGCAACGCGCGCGCCATCACCGATAACGACATGGTCGGCGACGCCCGCCTTGCCGCCAAACTGCACGCCGTCGCCGATCCAGACGCTCCCCGATATGCCGGTGAATGCCGCCATTGCGCAATTGCGTCCAATCCGGACGTTGTGGGCGATGTGGACCAGATTGTCGATCTTGCTGTTTTCGCCGATAACTGTGTCCTCGAATGCGCCTCGATCGACGCAGCTGTTGGCTCCGAGCGTGACCCCGTCCTGCAAAATCACACGGCCAAGCTGAGGCATGTCAATCAGCCCCTGAGCGCCCGCCGCAGCCCCAAATCCCGCCGCGCCAATGACCGCGCCCGCCTGAATGCGAACGCGATCACCGATCATCGCAAACCCGATCGATACGCCCGGACCAATCTCGCAGTCGCGCCCGATGGTCACGCCAGGCCCGATGACGGCGTTGGGGCCTATGACCGTGCCCGCGCCAATGCGGGCATCGAAGCCCACCACTACGCCAGGCCCCAGAACAGCGCCCTCTTCAATCTGCGCCCGACTGGAGATCGCTTCCCTGCTATCGACACCCCTCGATCGGTGCAGACGCGCAGCCGCTCGTGCATAGGCCGCCTGCGGAAATGGCGTGAGCAACGCCGCACATGCGGCCGGAACCGTTTCCGCATATTCCGGTCGAAGAAAACAGGCCCCGGCCGTGGAATTGTTCAGAGCGGCCAACCGGCCGCGTTCTGCGACATAGGTGACGCAATCGTGGTCCGCGTGGGCAAGAACCGCGACTGACTGAATGCCACGTCCGCCATCGCCCGAGCGGACCAGCTGGGCGCCGGTGAGGCTGGCCAACTCCGCCAGCGTAACCGGTCCCAAGGCGTCGAAAAATCGCGGGTCGGGCGTCATGGCGCGCCCGATACTCTCTTTATCGCCGACGGGCGGCGGGCGCCGCCGCGGGAGCAGGCGCCGGGGCCGGCGCCGGTGCGGATGCCGCCGTGGTCGGCTGATCCATGCGCTCTCGATCAAAGGCGAACTGAGTGATCTTGGCGTTGAGGGCCGTCACGATCTGCGGAGTGATGTCCATGGCCGGGCTTGCGATCACAACTGCGTCGCGCCGCAGCAACACACTGCACTGTTTCTGCTGATAAACCTGCCGGATCAGCGGTTCCAGTTCCTGACTTACGCGGCCGAGGGCCTTCTGCTCAGTCGCGCCCACTTCCCGATCGCGCAGCTGCGCCTTGCGCTGCAGAGAATTGGCTCTCACCTGCAGGTCCGCGGCGCGCTTCTCCAGCGCGCTTTGGTCCATGGTCGCACGCTGGGCGTCCAGGGTTTTGGCCTCGTTGTCGATGCCTGTGCGCTCTGCGTTCAGCTCGGCATTCACCTGTGCGATGATCTGTTGCATCCGCGTGTCAACGTATTGACCCACGGTCGAGGAGCCGATGGCGCCTTCGATCGAGAGGATGCAAAGGTTGTTGATCGGTGCGCCATGCTGCGTCGTGGGCGCCGAAGGCGGGGTCTGGGCGATCGCCATGGCGCTAACCGCCATCGCGGCGCAGCCTGAAGCGGCGGCTACAATGTTGAATTTCATGACTATTGGAACCTGGTTGTCTGAGTGAAACGGAAGGTCTCGGTGCGATCGTAAGGTTCTTTTTTCAGAACCCTTGAGAAGTCGAACTGGATCGGGCCCATGGGTGATTTCCAGAAGATGCTCACCCCTGACGCGGCGCGCAGCGCTAGCTTGTCGAAAATGAGCGGATCGCGTACCCCCGACGCGTTCAACTTGTCCTTCTTGTCGAGCAGACCGAGGGTGCCGAAGTCAGTGAACAATGCGGCCTTGATGCCATATTGGTCAGGCAGGCCTGTGGGGATCATCAATTCCACCGAACCGATCCCATAGGCCTTGCCGCCGAGAGCATCCGAACGCGTGAAATTGGTGTCGCGCGGGCCAATGCCTGCGACCTGGAAACCCCGGAACGAGTCGCCGCCCTTATAGAAGCGGTCATTGATCCGCACAGTGTCGCCGCCCCAGCCGACGATGTAGCCCGCTTCGCCGGTCACATTCAGAATGATGTTCTTGGTGAAGCCGTGGTGCCAGCTACCGGTGGCGCGTGTGCTGACGTAGTTCACATCACCGCCAAGGCCAGCGACATCCTGGGCGATTGCGGCTGTGAAGCCGCGCGTCGGATTGATCGGATCATTGCGGCGGTCGATCCGCCAGCCATACCCTAGCATCGAGGTCACGAAGTTGCCCCGCTGCTCGCAAATCGACAGCGAGACCACCGGCGCGTTTGGGTCACACAGGGTGGGGTCGATGCTCACCTTGTCGCGCCGCAGCGTGTAGTTCACCGATCCGCGCGAATTAAGCGTCAACGGGAAATCCAGCCGCAACCCCGATCCGATCGAGTCGGTCTTGTAGGCGGAGAAGTCGGTAAGATCGTAGGTGTATTTGTAGACATCCATACCCGCAGCGAGATCACGCCCCAGGAACCTCGGTTCGGTGAAGGAAAACTCGATTTGCTTACGCAGGGCGCCGACAGAGACCCTAGCGCGCACGTTCTGGCCGCGACCGCGGAAATTGCGCTGGCTGACGCCTAGGTCGAGAACCAGTTTGTCCACCGAAGAATATCCGGCGCTGAAAGACAGTTCACCCGTCGGCTGCTCCTCGACCTTGACCTGCAGTCCGGTGCGGTCCGGCGCCGAACCCGGCACTTCCTCGATCTCCACTTCCTTGAAGAAGCCCAACCCCTTGATGTTGTTTTTCGAGCGATCGACCAGCGCGCGGTTATAGGCGTCCCCCTCAGAAACCATCATCTCGCGGCGGATCACATAGTCGAGTGTCGCGGAGTTCCCCACGACGTCGATGCGGTCGACGTAGACCCGCGGCCCCTCGCGGACATTAAAAATCAGATCGACGGTCTTGGTTTCGCGGTTCGGCGTATACTGCGGTCGAACGTCCACGAAGGCGAACCCCGCCGCACCGGCGGCGAAGGTCAGTGAGTCCGTCGCCTTCTCGATCTTCTCGTCTTCAAAGGTCTGTCCGCTGCGTATGGGCAGCAGGGCTCTGAGGACGTTCTTGTCGAGCTTTTGCAGCTCCGTCTCCACGTCGACCTTGCCAAACCGGTACTTGGGACCCTCGTCCATGGTGAACGTGATAACGAAGCCGTTCTTGTCCGGCGCCAGTTCAGCCACCGCGGACACCACCCGGAAGTCATAGTAGCCCCGGTTCCGGTAGTGCTTACGCAACTGCTCGCGATCGTATTCCAGTCGATCAGGGTCGTAGTTGGCGTCGTTGGAGAAGAATTTGTACCAGCTCGACTGCTCGGTTCGGACGACATCGCGCAGGTCGTTATCCGAATAGGCCTTGTTGCCCATGAAATTGACCCGAAGCACACCGCTCTTCGCACCCTCATCGATCTTGAAGATGAGATCGACCCGCTTCTGGGGAAGTTCGATGATTTGCGGCGTCACATTGGCCGAGATCCGTCCGGAACGACGGTAGAGTTCGATGATGCGCTGAACGTCCTGCTGGACCTTTGAGCGGGTGAAAATACCCCGGGGCCGGACGGTCACTTCATCCCGAAGCTTTTCCTCCTTGAGGCCGGAATTACCTTCAAACAGCACCCGGTTGATAATCGGGTTCTCGACTACGGTGACGACCAGGTCAGCGCCCTCGAGTTCGATGCGGACGTCCGAAAACAAATCTGTTCGGAACAGGCTCTTCAGCGCCAAATCGATCTTGGCGGGGTCAACCTGATCTCCGACCTGGATCGGCAGATAGGACGCCACTGTGGCAGGCTCAATTCGCTCATTGCCGCGAACCAGGATCCTCTGAACCACACCAGCCGGCTGTTGCTGCTGCGCAAGCGCCTGGCCTGGATGGGTCAGGGCCGTGGAGCCCATCAGCAATGCTAAGCCTGTGGCGAGCGCGGCGCGCCGGGCGCGGGTTTTATGCATGGGGTTAAGCCGTCAAGGGATGGGGCGTCGCTTCAGGAGAAGAGACGACCGATGATGTTGAACACACGCAGCTGATGCAGATCGTTCCAGGTGGCGAACAACATCAATCCGAGCACTAGCGCAAGGCCCACGCGATACCCGGCCGCCTGAACCTTGGCCGCCAGTGGTTTACGCGCCACGGCCTCGTAGGCGTAAAATAGCAGATGACCTCCGTCCAGGATCGGAATTGGCAATAGATTCATGAACCCTAATCCAACAGATATCACGGCGGCCAATTCGACGAGGCCTACCGTTACCTGTGCCAGCATCATCCCTAGATTCGGCGCATCCGCCGCGCTGAACTTCGCGACCTTGGCGGTAGCGTTCGCGATGCCCAGCGGACCGCTGATCTGGCTGGCGGAGACCTCGCCCCTCATGATGCGGCCCAAATAGTAAACCGTGGTCGAAATCACATTCGAGACCCGCTGCACGCTATGCCCAACCGCTTCAATCGGGCCGTACCGCTTCCAGTAATAGTCGCGCCGCGTGTCCGCCGACGACCCGATGCCAAGCCGACCAACACGCTGTGTCCCGAAGATCGCGTGCTGCGTCGTTTCCCATTTGGGGCGTGCGGTAATGATGACGCGCCGGCCATCGCGATCCACGACGAAGTCCAGCGCCGCGTCTCCGCGCACCTGCACGAGTTCCTGCAAGGCGCCAAAACTGTCGATCCGATGACCGCCGGCTTCGACGACGACATCGCCAACCCTGAAGCCGGCCGTCGCGGCCGCGCTTCCAGGCTGGATCGAGCCGATCTTAGGGCGCGCCACATGCTCGCCAAGGGTGAGGAAGAGAGCCGTGAACATCACGATCGCCAACAGGAAGTTGGCGATTGGGCCCGCGGCGCTGATCGCAGCGCGCTGCCAGACCGGCTTGAAGTGATAATATCGTGCCAACCCCTGCACACCCTCGCGGGAGATCACCTCCTGACGCAAGGCCTCCAGGCCATCCTGATCGGGTACGCCGGCCTCGTTCTCATCACCCGCGAATTTTACGTATCCGCCCAAAGGCAGCCAACCTATGCGCCATTCGACACCCGTCCGGTCGCGCCACCTGACGATCGGTCGTCCAAACCCGATCGAAAACTGATCCACCGCAACACCGCAGGCCCGCGCTGTCAGAAAGTGGCCAAGTTCATGCACCGTAACTACGACCGTGAGCACGATCAGGAACGGAACGATGGCGGTGATAGCGGTCTGTAGGAATTCACTCATCGTCGATCAACTCTCCGCCGCGTCATTTGCGGCCTAGTTTCAGGACGACTTCGTCGGCCACACGCCGAGCGGCGCCATCATTTTCCCAAGCGCAGACCAGCGGATCGTTCGATTTCCCGAATAGATTTCCCGCCTCCATCCGCTCAAGCGTCTCAGCAACGGCGGCGGAGATATCCAGGAAGCCGATCCGCCGGTCCAGGAACGCAGCGACCGCGCATTCATTGGCGGCGTTCAAAGCAGCAGGCGCGCCGCCTCCCGACAGCAACGCGGCCTTAGCGAGCTTTAGTGCTGGGAACCGTTCCGGGTCCGGCGCCTCGAAGGTCAATGCGCCGGCCGCCACGAGATCGAGTTTGGGCGCAGGCCAAGGCAGACGGTCGGGCCAAGCATAGGCGCACGCGATTGGCCCACGCATGTCGGGAGGTCCAAGCTGGGCCAACGTTGACCCATCGGCGTATTCCACCAGACTATGAACGATCGACTGGGGGTGGATCAGGATATCGATGCGCTCCGCGGGCATGGCGAACAAATAGGCCGCTTCGATCAGTTCCAGGCCCTTATTCATCATGGTGGCGGAATCCACCGAAATTTTGGCGCCCATGTTCCATTTCGGATGGGCCACCGCCTGCTCGGGCGACGCACAGCGCATCTGCTCGCGGGTCCAGGTGCGAAACGGTCCACCGGAGGCCGTCAGGATCAGGCGCGAAACATGTGCGATGTTTTGCGGTTCGAGCACCTGAAAAATAGCTGAATGCTCGGAGTCGACCGGGATGACCGCCCCGCCCGCCAACTTGGCGGTTCGCAGCAGCGCCGGACCCGCGCATACGAGGCTTTCCTTATTGGCCAACGCCACGACAGCTCCGGACCGCGCCGCCGCAAGGGTTGGCGCTAGGCCTGCAAATCCGACAATGGCTGACATCACCCACTGGGCGTCTGAGGACGCGGCTTCCGTGACGGCGGAAGTCCCCGCGCTCACACCGATTCCTGAGCCCGCCAACCGATCCTTCAACTCCGGCAGCGCGGCCTCGTCACCTATGACAGCGATCTGCGGTCGCCACTTCAATGCCTGTTCGGCAAGCTTCGCCGCATTACGCCCACCGCAGAGCGCCACGACTTCTACCTCACCGCCAGCCTGATCCAGCAGATCAAGCGTGGAGACGCCGACAGATCCTGTCGAACCCAGCACGCTGATCTTCCGTGGCAGATTCAATGTCCCCATCCCAAGTGGTTCACCAGACGCGCACCTGCGATGATCACCACGGCGAACATGAGACCATCCACCCGATCGAGCAAGCCGCCGTGCCCGGGGATCAGATCGCCGGAGTCCTTTACCCCAAACCGCCGCTTCAACATCGATTCCCAGAGGTCGCCGCCCATGGTCGCCAGACCACCAGCGAGACCCACGAATGCAGCCGCGGTCAAATTCAACTGAAACCTCGCCTGCGCCGCCACCAAGGCGCCAGTCACCATTGCCGCCAGCAGGCCGCCGAAAAATCCGGACCAGGTTTTGTTTGGGGAAAAGCGTGGCCAGAGCTTGGGGCCCTTCAGGGCGTTTCCCACCGCATAGGCTGCGATATCCGCCGACCAGGTGATCGCGAACAGCATCAACGTCCACCATTGGCCTTGATCGGTTGAGCGCAGCCAGATCAGACAAAGGCCGGGAACTCCGATGTATATAACGCCAAGCGCGGCGTCGGCGGGGCGTTCTGCAACCCCACGTGCGATCAGCGCGGCGGTCACCGCCCCGATCGACGTTGCAGCCCAGGCTAACGCCGTCGCGCCTGTATCGGCGATGAACAGACCAGTCAGAACCGCGAGCGCCACGACGAAGGCGACACGGATCGGCGCCAAGGGGGCCGACATTCCCGCCCACTCGATCGCCAGAAGCGCCACGGCCACGGCAAGCATGATCAGGAACAACCAGTTGAGTGGCGGCTGGTCGGCCCATATCGCACCCAGAACAACGGGCACCAGCACGGTCGCCGACAAGACCCGGACACCTAGGTTGGACCAGTCGAAGCGCTTAGCCGGCGGCAAGTATGTCACCAGTCTCGGAGCCGCCGAAGCGCCGTTCACGCGTATGGAACTCGTCGACCGCGGCTTTCAGATGCTTAGCGCCATAGTCAGGCCAGAGGACATCCTGGAACACGAATTCCGAATAGGCTGACTCCCAGAGCAGAAAATTGGACAGCCGCTGTTCTCCGCTGGTTCTAATCACCAGATCAGGCGGCGGCGCGCCCCCCGTGGAAAGCCGCGCGGCGAATTCAGTTTCACTGAGTTGCTCTGGCGCAAGCTCTCCGCGAACCGCCGCGACCATAAGTCCACGCGCTGCGTCAACGATATCGGCCTGCGCGCCGTAGTTGAACGCAACCTGCAGCCAGAACCGGTCATTTTGTGCGGTGCGCGCCTCGGCGCGCGCCACGATCTCGGCGATGTCCGGCGTCAAGCCTATGCGGCGACCAAGAATTTTCACCTTCACGCCGGATTGGGCCAGCTGCTCAAGATCGCTGTCCACGTAGCTCTTCATAAGCCGCATGACTTCGGAAACTTCACCGGCGGGCCTGCGCCAGTTCTCCGTCGAGAAAGCGTATAAGGTAAGCCAGCGGATCCCGAAGTCGGGAGCGGACTCCACAGTTCGCCGGATCGCCTCCACCCCCTTGGTATGGCCAAATGTTCTCGGCAGACCCCGTCGCTTCGCCCAACGGCCATTGCCGTCCATGACGATCGCCACATGCAGTTGCACAGGCTCGGCGCGATCGTTCGAGGTCTTGTGCGGGGTCTCGGCCACGGACATGCGGCGCCTTTGCTGATAGCGTCGGACGCGCGCGCGTCAAACCTGCATGATCTCTTGTTCTTTGATTTTCAAGGCTTCGTCGATGCGCTTCACAGACTCATCGGTGAGCTTCTGGACATCACTGTCCATTCGCTTGTGCTCATCCTGGGCGATGACGTGGTCTTTTTCGGCCTTCTTGAGATCATCCATGGCATCGCGTCGCACATTGCGCACGGCGATTTTCTGCTGCTCGGCGTACTTTCCGGCGATCTTGACCAACTCGCGGCGGCGATCCTCGGTGAGCGGCGGGATCGGGATGCGCAAGGTCTGGCCTTCTACAACAGGATTGAAACCCAGCCCGGAGGCGCGGATCGCCTTGTCCAGCGGGATGACCATGGACTTGTCCCATACGTTGACCATGATCGCGCGAGGTTCAGGTACGCTCACCGAAGCAACCTGATTAATCGGCATTTTGGAACCGTAGGCCTCCACCATGACCTGATCGAGCAGATTGGATGAGGCGCGCCCTGTTCGTAATGAGGCGAACTCTTCCTTCAGAGAGGCGACGGCCTTTTCCATACGATCTTTGTATCTCGCCAGCACCGGCTTTTCGGCTGCGGCCATGGGCTTGTCTCCATTGGTTTTTCGGCCTCAGGCGATGGTGGTATAGACCCCCTCGCCCATTAGCACTTTCAGGAAATTTCCGCGTTCACGGATCGAAAACACCACGATGGGGATCTTGTTGTCGCGCATCAGGGAGATCGCCGATGCGTCCATCACCTTCAGGTCCTGCGACAGGACATCGTGATAGCTGAGCGTTTCGTAGCGTTTCGCGTTCGGATCGAGTTTTGGATCGGCGGTATAGACACCGTCCACGCTTGTGCCTTTGAACAGGGCGTCGCATCCCATCTCGGCGGCGCGCAGAGCAGCCGGCGTGTCGGTGGTGAAGAAGGGCGCGCCCAAGCCCGCGGCGAAGATCACAACGCGTCCCTTCTCCAGATGACGCAGTGCGCGGCGACGGATGTAAGGCTCACAGATCGCATCCATGGGAATGGCCGACTGAACGCGAGTAAAAACTCCGATCTTCTCCAGCGCCGCCTGCAGCGCCAGCGCGTTCATGATCGTGGCGAGCATACCCATATAGTCTGCGCTGGCACGCTCCATGCCGCTTTCAGCCAGGGCCTTGCCGCGGAAGATGTTGCCACCGCCCACGACCAGACAGACCTCAACGCCTGTGTGCACCACCTGGGCGATGTCCTCACACACCGCATGGACGGTCTTCGGATCAATGCCATAGCTGTCGCCACCAAGGCCCGCTTCGCCCGAAACCTTGAGTAGAACACGCTTGTAGCGGGGCGCAGACATCAGCTCTTCCCGAATCTAGAACGGGCCACCATAAACCAAGGGCGCGACGCGCGTCGAACGCGGTCGCGCCCTTTTTTGAAATGAAATTGGTTCAGGCTTGGCCGGAGAGCTTCGCCACCTCGGTCGCGAAATCGTCGCCGCCGGTTCCCTTGTCCACGCCTTCGCCAAGGGCGAAGCGCACGAATGCCTTAACGGCGATGGGCGATCCGAGTTGCTTGCCCGTATCGGCGAGCAATTGCTCGATCGTCTGGTCAGGGTTCATGACAAACGGCTGCTTCAGAAGGACTACCTCCTCCTGCCACTTGCGGATTCGACCCTCGACCATCTTTTCAGCAATCTCGCGGGGCTTGCCTGACTCCATGGCGGTAAGGGTCTGAATCTCACGCTCTTTTGTCACCACAGCTGGATCAAGTTCGTCGGTAGTCAGGGCCAGCGGCGGCGTGGGCGTTCCGGCCACATGCATGGCGATCTTCCTGCCCAGGTCCTTCAGAACAGCCTGATCGCCCGCGCCCTCAAGCGCCACGAGCACAGCCAATTTGCCAACATCGTCAGCTTCCTTGTTGTGAAGGTAGAGCGCTACTGCGCCTTCGCTCACCGTCAGACGCGCCGACCGGCGCAAACGCATGTTTTCACCTATAGTGGCGATCATATTGGTGATCATCTCAGCAACGGACTCGCCCTTCGCGGTCTTCGCTGCGGAAATCGCGTCAACATCGCCGTCCACGTTCAGGGAGACCCGAGCGATCTCGCGCGCGGCCTCCTGGAAGGTGGCGTTCTTCGACACGAAATCGGTTTCGGCGTTGAGCTCAATCGCCACCCCGGTCTTGCCGTCCGAGCTCACCATGCCGGCCACCAGGCCTTCGGCCGCGGCGCGATCAGCCTTCTTGGCGGCCTTGGCCAGGCCCTTGGTGCGCAGCCAGTCCATCGAGGCTTCCAAGTCGCCATTGTTTTCCTGCAAGGCGCGCTTGCAGTCCATCATGCCAACGCCTGATTTTTCGCGCAGTTCCTTGACCAGAGAAGCGGTGATTTCCGCCATGGTCGGCTCCTTCAGCTATGGTGTCGGCGCGGCGTTATAAGCGCCGCGCCCCAAGGTTTCACGACAACGGCCGAGCCTAGGAGGCCGGCTGTTCTGCGGCTTCGGCCGCGGGCTCCGGGTCCACAGCGGCGGGCTCGGGTTCCGCCGCGACGGGCTCAGGTTCCGGCGCCTTCGCCAGCACAGGCTCCACCGGCGGGGTAACCGCCGCGCCTAGATCGACGCCTGCGGCGGCTTGGCCGGCGTCCAGGCCATCCAGGATCGAGTCGGCCAGCAGGTCGCAATAGAGCTGGATCGCGCGAGCGGCGTCGTCGTTACCCGGGATAGGGAAGTTGATCCCGTCCGGATTGCAGTTGGTGTCCAGGATCGCGATCACCGGGATGCCCAGCTTACGGGCTTCCAGGATGGCGATGTCCTCCTTGTTGGTGTCGATCACGAACATCAGGTCGGGGATGCCGCCCATGTCCTTGATCCCGCCCAGAGACAGCTCCAGTTTGTCGCGCTCGCGGGTCAGCTGCAGAAGCTCCTTCTTGGTGCGGCCATGGCTTTCGCCTTCGATCAAGCCTTCCAGCTCACGAAGGCGTGCGATCGAGTTGGACACTGTGCGCCAGTTGGTCAGGGTGCCGCCCAGCCAGCGGTGGTTCACATAATACTGGGCGCAGCGACGCGCGGCGGTGGCGATCGGCTCCGAGGCCTGACGCTTGGTGCCGACAAACAGGATTCGACCGCCGGCCGCCGCGGTCTCACGGGCCTTTAGCAGCGCCTGGTGCAACAGCGGAATGGATTGCGATAGGTCGATGATATGGATGTTCGACCGACTGCCGAAGATGAACTTCTCCATCTTCGGATTCCAGCGATGAGTCTGGTGACCGAAGTGGGCGCCGGATTCGAGCATCTGACGCATAGAAATATCGGGAAGCGCCATGGGCGTTATTTATCCTTCTTCCGGTTAACCGCCGCAGACAACCCTCCCGTGGGAGGACCGGAATGGAAATGGCGGGATGTCTCCCCGCCGCAGCCAAACGCCTGCGTGTGGATTTGAGCGGGCGCTGTACGGACAAACGGACGTAATTGCAAGGGCGTGGCGAACAGATGCGCCCTACAGCTCCTCGACGAACATCACGCCTGGCGCAGTCTTTAAGGCGCCGCGCGCAGAGGCGTCCATCTGGAAGCGTCCGGGAAGTTTCATCTCCACTTCGCGACCGCCGCCAACGCCAGCCACCAGAACGATCTCCCCGCCCTTCTGGGTGGTGACGGCTTGCAGGCGCGCCTTGAGAGCCTCGATTTCGGCGCTGCGCGGCGCCACATATAGGCGAAGCCCAGCTACTGCATTTTCGACCGCGCGCTCCACCAGTTCGGCGTCATCGCCAAAGAAGCGGACATCTCCATCCTTGGCCTTGGCGCGGACCTTGATCGCCACCGCTTTTCCGGGCTCCAGCACGTCACGACAGCGGCGCAGCGCCTCCGGCGGAAACAGCACCTCATATTCGCCAGTTGGATCGGATAGCGTGACGAAGGCGAACTTCTCGCCGCTGGACGCAGAGGCCCGCTCCTGCTTGCGACGCACCACACCGGCCATTCGCAGCGCCTCCGCGCCCGCCTCCGCCTTTGGAACCGCTTCGGCGTAGAGGTCGGTGCGACGGCGGCGCAGAGCCTCGACCATATCGTCCAGCGGGTGGCCAGAGAGATAGAAGCCCACCGCAGCCAGTTCCTCATCCAGACGCTGTACGGGATTCCAGGGATCGGCCGTGGGAAGCCTCGGACGCGCCGCATCGGACTGGTCGGCGCCAAACAGGGAGCCTTGAGCGGAGGCCCGCTCGGCGGCGACGCTCTGGCCGTAGGCTGCAAGTTGCTCGGCAGCCGCAACAATCTGGGCGCGGTTCGGATGAATTGAATCAAAGGCCCCGGCCCGGGCAAGGGTCTCCAACGCCCGGCGATTGACCTGACGCGGATCTACCCGCTCGACGAAATCGAACAGATCGCGGAACGGCCCGCCTTCGCGCCGCACCTCCACCAGATGCTCCATCGCCTGGAGGCCGAGGTTACGCACCGCCCCCAAGGCATAGTAAACCTCGCCCGACTGCACCGCGAAGTCGCCGCGAGAGCGGTTCACGTCGGGCGGGCGGATCGTCACGCCGAAGCGCTTTGCATCCTGGTAGAACACCGCCAGCTTGTCGGTATTGGAAATATCGAGGCTCATGGACGCCGCGAAGAACTCGACCGGAGCATTCGCCTTCAGCCACGCCGTCTGGTAGGACACCACCGCATAGGCCGCCGCGTGGCTCTTGTTGAAGCCATACCCCGCAAATTTGTCCACCAGGTCGAAGATTGCGCCGGCCTGCTCCGCAGTGACGCCCTTCTCCCCGGCGCCGGACACGAACCGCGCACGCTGCTGGTCCATCTCCTCCTGCTTCTTCTTGCCCATGGCGCGCCGGAGAAGATCGGCTTCGCCCAACGAATAGCCCGCCAGGATCTGGGCGATCTGCATCACCTGCTCCTGGTAGACGATAATGCCGTAGGTCTCCCGCAACACCGGCTCTAGCGATGGGTGCAGAGTGTCAATGGGCTTGCGGCCGAACTTGCAGTCAATGAAGGCCGGAATGTTGTCCATCGGGCCGGGGCGGTAGAGCGCCCCCACAGCGGTCACATCCTCGATGCAGTTGGGGCGTAGTTGGCGCAGCGTATCGCGCATCCCCTGCCCTTCGAGCTGAAACACGCCGACCGTCTGAGCCTGGGACATCAATTCGTATGTCTTAGGATCATCCAGATCGAGGTCGGTCATCGACACCCGCGCGCCCCGCTGATCGAGGTATTTCAGGGCTCGATCGATCACGGTGAGCGTCTTGAGGCCCAGGAAATCGAACTTCACCAACCCGGCGCTTTCCACCCACTTCATATTGAACTGGGTCGCGGGCAATTCTGAGCGCGGGTCGCGGTAGAGCGGCGAGAGCTCCGTCAGCGGACGGTCGGCGATCACCACCCCAGCGGCGTGGGTGGAGGCATTGCGGTAGAGCCCCTCAAGCTGCAGGGCGATATCCAGCAGATGCGCCACCGCCTCGTCATCGCGCTTGGCTTGCTTCAACCGCGGCTCGATCTCGATGGCTTTGGCCAAGGTCACCGGATTGGCGGGGTTAGCCGGGACCATCTTGGCCAGACGATCCACCAGGCCTAGCGGCAGTTGAAGCACCCGGCCCACGTCACGAAGCACCGCGCGCGCCTGCAAGGTGCCGAAGGTGATGATCTGGGCGACCCGGTCGCGGCCGTACCGCTGCTGGACGTAGGAAATCACCTCCTCACGCCGCTCCTGGCAGAAATCGATATCGAAGTCCGGCATCGACACACGTTCAGGATTCAGGAAGCGCTCGAAAAGCAGGCCATACCGCAGGGGATCAAGGTCGGTGATCGTCAGCGACCAAGCCACCAGAGAGCCGGCTCCCGACCCGCGCCCGGGACCAACGGGAATACCGCGCGCCTTGGCCCACTTGATAAAATCCGAAACGATGAGGAAGTAGCCGGGAAAACCCATCTGGGTGATCACACCGATTTCCCGTTCAAGCCGGGCCCAGTATTCCGATTCAGGGGCGGCGCTCGCGCCCTGGCCTAACCGAACGCGCAAGCCTTCTCGCGCCTGATGGGCCATCTCATCGGCCTCCGAGCGCCCGCCGTCGGTAGGGAACCGCGGCAAGATCGGCTCGTGCTTCTTGACCATGAAGGCGCAACGCCGGGCGATATCGAGGGTGTTGTCACAGGCTTCCGGCAGATCTGCGAACAGAGCCCGCATTTCTGCCGGCGATTTGAACCAATGCTCCTCCGTCACACGCCGCCGCTCTTCCTGGCCGATGAAGGCGCCATCCGAGATACAGAGCAGCGCATCATGAGCGGCGTGCATCTGGCGATTAGCGAAATAGACATCGTTGGTGGCGACGAGAGGCGCCTCCTGATCATAGGCGTAGGCAACAAGTTCAGCCTCGGCGGCGGCTTGTCCCGGCAGGCCATGCCGCTGGAGCTCTACATAAAATCGGTCGGCGAACACCCGATGCATTTCGGCCAGCGCCAAGCGCCCTTCGGCGTGTTTACCCGCCGCGAAAAGGCAGTCCACCGGGCCATCGACACCCCCTGATAACAGAATGAGGCCCTCGGCGTGCCCGCACACCTTCGCCCAGGGGACACTCGGGTCCTCGCTGGCGTCGATCTCCAGATAGGCCGCTGAAGACAGCTCCGAGAGGTTACGGTACCCAACCTCGTTCTGCGCCAGCAGCACGACACACGGCAGCTTCGCCCATCGCTCAGACGGTCCCTCCCCAATGCCCGTGACCGGGAGCGCCACGCCGATAATCGGCTGCACCCCCGCCTCCTTGGTGGTCACTGAGAATTCAAGCGCGCCGAATAGATTGGCCCGGTCGGTTAGCGCCACGGCCGGCGATCCATCGGCGGCGGCGAGTTTGCCCAGCTTGTCGGCCTTGATCGCCCCTTCAAGCAATGAATAGGCGGATCGCGCCCGCAGATGAACAAAACCGCCGCCAGTCCCGCTCACCTGCATTCTCCATGACCTGTCAGACCACGACGCTCGCAAGCACGCAGACCATCCAGACAAAACTCGCCACCGACGCAAACGCCAGCGATTCTCGCGCCAATCGAACCATGAACTTTCAACCCCAGAAAATTGTTCGTGGTTCGTTCTATTCCGGTTTTGTTCTTTCGGTCAACCCTCAAATGCGCTGTCGGTTAGACCCGCCGCTGGGCGTGGCTCCTCAAGCGAAGATTGACCCAACATATACTTCGGTCAAAGCGGATTGCATAATGGCCGCCGCCGATACGCTCGAGCGGCGGCGCGATAGAATGGGATGGAGACAGCAATCATGGCCGACGATTCTGCGATCAACGTTGCCGGCGCCGGCGGACTTCCGGCTACGCCGAAGATTCCCGATCACGTGCCTGCATCCCTGGTTCGAGATATCGATTTTCACAAGCGCCCGAATACGCTGGATGACCCGTTCAGCCTGACCGAACGGATGTATGAGGATTTCCCCCCGATTTTTTGGTCAACCGAGGGAGTTCCGGGGCGATACGACGGGTGCTGGGTCGTCACCCATTATGAGGACATCCGCGAGGTCTATCAGAACGACGCCCTCTACTCGACGGAGGACGCGGCGAATTTCCAGGTTCTGGTCGGCGAGACCTTCAAAATGTTGCCCCTGGCGGTCGACCCGCCGGAGCACGGCAAATACCGCGTGCTGCTCAATCCATGGTTTTCGCCCAGAGCAATCACGGAGATGGAGCCCAAGATCCGGGCCACCATCAATGACCTGATCGACAAGTTTGTCGACAAGGGTGAGGCCGATCTCGCCTACGACTTCGGCCGGCTCTACCCCGTTCGGGTGTTCATGGACCTGATGGGCTTTCCCGCCGAAAAGCTGGAGGAGTTCCTGCAGTGGGAATACGCGATCCTGCATTCGGACTTCGTCGAGGAGCGGATCAAGTGGGGCATAGGCTCCGCCATAGCCTACCTGCGCAGCTTCATTGAGGAAGTTCGGAAGACGCCCCAAAACAATCTCGCCAGCCACATCGTCCACGGCAAGATTGAGGATCGGCCGCTGACCGAGGATGAGATCATCGGCACCATGACCTTCCTGTGGGTGGGTGGACTCGACACGGTGGCGGCCACTACTTCGTTGATGTTTCGCAGGCTGGCGCTTCGGCCGGATTTGCAGAAGGTGCTTCGCGACGATCCGGGGCTCATACCCAATGCGATCGAGGAGTTTCTTCGCACCGAGCCGCTGGTCAATTCGACCCGGCTGGTCAAGGCCGATCATCTGATCCGCGGGGTGCAGATCAAGAAGGGCGACAACGTCCAATGTTATAATTCCATGGGCAATTTCGATCCGGCTGAGTTCGAGAATCCGCGCGAAATCCGTTTCGACCGGCCGTCGAACCGCCACTTCAGCCTTGCCGGCGGCCCGCACCGCTGCCTCGGCTCGCACCTGGCGCGTCGCGAGCTGCGCATCGCCCTGTCCGAGATTCTGCGCCGTCTCCCGACCTTTGGCCTAAAGCCCGGATCGGATCGCACGGCGGTGCCGGGCCTGGTCGCTGTACCGCGTCTTCCGGTCGTCTGGCCGGTCTGACAGGCCATCTGGGATCGCGTTTTCACGACCACCGTCGTACCGAACGTCCTTGCAGTTGACGGGCCAATCCCGGTTGGCGGTATGCAACGCTCACCAACGCCGACGAAGCTGCGCGCCGCGCCGACGTTTGCGCAGCGCCAGTTGTCGCATCTCAGGCGTCACGACGGCGGTATCTGGCGGCAAACTCTCGCGCACTGAGGCCGCAGGAACTGCTTTGAGGGTCGGTTCCGGGCCGGAGCTCGCCTGAGTGTCAACGGCGGAGCAAAACCAGGCCAGTGTGGCGGTGTAAAACCAGGCCACTGGCGGTGCGCGTTGGTCACCCATCCCGGGCGTCTGAGCGGCGATGCGTGGAGCCATTGCGTAGCGCAGCGCATCGCCGCGGGGTGCGCTGCTG